>NZ_JAERRF010000003.1 GCF_016741875.1 Streptomyces coffeae
ATTCGATCCGAATTTCGGCATGCCGAAATCCATCCCGATGAGGGGCCGTGCAGTAGTGGTTTGCCGCCGGTGCGGCTCGAGTGCGTACCGGAGAACCGTTACGGCTCCGTGGCAGCTCGGAGAACATTACGGATCGGCCTGGGCAGTGTCAACCCGTGTCGGCCGTTTGCCTCAGTCGAGGTCGTTCAGCCGTCCGCCGGCGTCGGGTTGGGCCTCCTCCACCCGGCGCAGCACCCGGGTGAGCATCTCGCCGAGAGCGCCCCTCTCCTCGCTCGAGAGGTCCTGGAGCAGGTCCTCCTCGAAGACCGATGCCCGGCGCATTGCCTCCAGCCACTTCTCCCGGCCGTCGGCGGTCAGCTCGACGATGACCCGGACCCGATTGCTCTCATCACGCTCACGGGTGACAAGCCCCTCGTTCACCATGCGGTCGATCCGGTGGGTCATGGCGGCGGGGGTGAGCCCGAGCCGCTTGGCCAGGTCGCCGGGGCCGAGCTGGTACGGGGGGCCGGAGAGGACAAGGGCCTTGAGGACCTCCCACTCGGCGTTGCTGATGCCGAGGGTCGCGGACTGGCGGCCGTAGGCCACGTTCATCCGCCGGTTGAGTCGGCTGAGGGCGCTGACCACCTGCTCCACCTGGGGGTCCAGGTCCTGGAATTCGCGCTGGTAGACCGCGATCTGCTCCTCGAGGCTCAGCAGGTCGTCCGGCTCGGGGGTCTCAGGCATGCCGGGCAGTATGGCACGAAACTCATTGGCGCTGAAGTCCTTCGATGTGTACTCTTAAGCATTGAAGTTTAGCTTCGAAGTCTTCACGCTTCGACTGTCCGTGCTTCATCCCTGTTCATCCGACATCCCTGGGCCCCGTGGGCCCTTTTTCGACCTAGGTAGGTGAGTGTGACCACCGCGATGGGCGCAGCGCTGCGCCGGATCCAGCTGGGCAACGCGCTGAGCGCGTTCGGCAACGGCTTCACAGTTCCGTTCCTCTTCGTCTATGTGGCGCAGGTGCGGGATCTTGGTGCGAATACGGCGGGCCTGGTGCTCGCCACGTTCGCGGTGGCCGCGCTTGTCGTGCTGCCCTTCACCGGTCGGGTGATCGACCGGCGGGGACCGCTGCCTGTTGCCGTCGTGGGTGCGGTCGCCGCCGCCGTCGGATCGATGGGGCTCGGGCTGGCCGCGAGTGAGCCGCTGGTCCTCGCCGCGGCCGGAGTGCTCGGCGCGGGTATGGCGGTGATTCAGCCCGCCCTGGCCACGCTGATCGTGTGGTGCTCCACGACGGTCACCCGCTCGCGCGCGTTCGCCATGCAGTTCTTCCTCAGCAACCTCGGCCTCGGCGTCGGCGGGCTGTTCGGCGGGCTGCTGGTGGACACCTCCGCCCCGTCCAGCTTTGTGCGGCTCTTCGCGATCGACGCGCTGATGTTCCTGGTGCTGGGTGCGGCGGTCGCCACAGTGCGGCTGGCGAAGGCGCCGGTCTTCGAGGACGCGGTGCCGACGGACGAGAGCGTGGACGCCAAGGGCGGCTGGCGCGCCCTGCTCCGCGACCGCGCCATGGTGCAGCTGTGTGCGCTGGGGTTTGTGATGTTCTTCGCCTGCTACGGGCAGTTCGAGTCCGGGCTGGCGGCGTTCGCGGTGGAGGTCGCCCATGTCTCACCGGCGATGCTGGGTGTCGCCCTGGCCGCGAACACGGCGGTCATCGTGCTGGCGCAGTTCGTCGTGCTCAAGCTGGTCGAGCGGCGGCGGCGCAGCCGGGTGATCGCGCTGGTCGGCCTGGTGTGGACGGCCGCGTGGGTCGTCGCCGGAGCCGCCGGGCTGGTCCCGGGGAGCCAGGTGCTGGGCACCGCCGCGATCGTCTCGGCGTTCGCGCTCTTCGGGCTCGGTGAGTCGATGCTGTCGCCCACCGTCGCTCCGCTGGTCGCGGATCTGGCGCCGCCGTCCCTGCTCGGGCAGTACAACTCAGCGTTCTCGCTGGTGAAGCAGCTTGCGCTGGCGGTCGGCCCGGCGGTCGGCGGGCTGATGGCCGGTGCCGGTCTGTACGGGACGTATATCGCGTCGCTGATCCTCTGCTCGCTCGGCGTCACGGTGCTGGGTGTGCGGCTGGGCCGCGCGCTCTCCGCCCGGCAGGACAATCCGCTGCGGATCGTCGCCGGTGCCGCGGTGCCCGCGCCCCGTAAGGAGTCGACCGAGTCGAAGGAGCCGTCCGAGACGGTGGCCGCCGCGGCCTGATGCTCCGGCCGGGCCACGGCCTCGACAGCGCCCTGGTGGGGAGCTCCCCACCAGGGCGCTTCTCGTCCGCCGTCCCTCGCGCTAACCCGTCGGAAGGGCGAATTCGCACCACACCGCCTTGCCGCCGCCCAGTGTGCGGCGGCAGCCCCAGGACGAGGCGATGGTGGCGACGATCGAGATCCCACGCCCGGCCTCGTCCACCGGTTCGGCCCGGCGGCGGCGCGGCAGATGATCATCCCCGTCCGTCACCTCGATGATCAGGCGGCGGTCGGTGCGGCGCAGCCGCAGCCGCATCGGAGGGGTGCCGTGCTGGAGGGAGTTGGCGACCAGCTCGCTGACGGCCAGCACGCCCAGATCGCGCAATTCGGTGGGGAAGCGCCAGCTGGCCAGGACGCCGGAGGCGAAGGCGCGGGCGCGCGGTGCGGCTTCCACCCCGCCGAGCAGCTCCAGCGCCGCGTTGTGGAAGAGCTCCGCGTCATGGCCGGTGCGGGCGGGGTGCTGGAGGACCAGCACCGCCACGTCGTCGTCGTGCTCCGCGGTGATACCCAGCGCCCGGATCAGGCGGTCGCACGTCACCTGGGGTGTGCCGGTCGCCCCCGCGAAGACCCGCTCGAGCGCGGCGACACCGTCGTAGATGTCCTTGTCGCGGCGCTCGACCAGACCGTCGGTGTAGAGGACGGCGCCGGCTCCGGGGCCGAACGGGACGGAGCCGGAGGTGTGCAGCCAGCCTCCGGTGCCGAGCGGTGGGCCGGTCGGCTCGGCGGCGCGGCGCACGGTGCCGTCCGGGTCGCGGACCAGGATCGGCAGATGGCCCGCGGAGGCGTAGACGAGACGGCCCTCATTGGGGTCGTGGACGGCGTAGACGCAGGTGGCGATCTGGTTGGCGTCGATCTCGGCGGCGAGGCCGTCGAGGAGTTGCAGCACCTCGTGCGGGGGCAGGTCCAGCCGGGCGTACGCCCGGACGGCGGTGCGCAGCTGGCCCATGACGGCGGCGGCTCGCACACCGCGGCCCATGACATCGCCGATGACCAGCGCGGTGCGCCCGGCGCCGAGGGTGATGACGTCGTACCAGTCGCCGCCCACGGCGGCTTCCGTGCCGCCCGGCTGATAGGTGGCGGCGATCCTGAGGTCGTCGGGCTGCTCCAGCTCCTGGGGGAGCAGGCTGCGCTGGAGAGTGACGGCGGCCTCGCGCTGGAGCCGCTCGCTGGCGCGCAGCCGCTCCGCGGCCTCGACTTGGTCGGTGACGTCCGCGCCGAAGACGAGGACACCGCGGACGGGGGTCGCCGGGGCGGTGGTCTCCTCGGGAGCGGTGGTCTCCTCCGGGGTGGTGGTGTCGGAGCCGGTCCGGACCACCGCCGGTGTGCCGTCGGCTGGTGCGGCCCCGGTCGGCTGGGCGACCGGCGCCCGGTCGGGGGCGGTGGTGGCCGGGAGCGCCATCTCGATCGGGGAGCAGGTGAAGGTGTAGTAGCCGTGGCGCGACCGCCCGCCGCCGGCCGCCTCCGGCTCGGAGCCCGGCGCGGCGCCGGACTCGGCAGCGGGCACCCGACGGGACTTGACCGTACGGGGCTTGCCGCTGCGCAGGACCTGGTCCATGAGCGTCAGCAGACCCAGCTCCCTCAGCTCGGGCAGGGCCTGGCGGGCAGGCGCGCCGAGCGTGCGGCGGCCGAAGAGGTCGGCATAGGCGTCGTTGGTGTAGGCGATGCGGTGGTCGGGGCCGTAGACGACCGCGACCAGGGCCGGGACCTGGCCGAGCATGTCGTGGACGGACAGTCCGTCGAGGGTCGGGACGGCGGCGGGGGCCTCGGCCTGCGGGGCGGCCACCGCCGCGGGGGACGCTTCGCCGCGCCCCGCGGGCTCGGCGCGTTCGCCCCGGGCCGCGGGGACGGAGCCGCCGCCCGGCGTGGGCGCGGGCTGCGGGCGCCGCGCGCCGCGGTCGGCGCGCGACCCGGTGCGTCGCTGGGTTCGGGGGAGCCGGGCGCTCCAGCGCGTGAAGTTCACTGCGGATTACCTCGCGGGGTGGTGGCTGAGCAGCGCGCCGGCGCGGGATCGGGGAGATGGGTGCGGATACGGGGGACGGCCCCCGGGGGAATGCAGCAAACTTCCGAATCCTCGCGATTGTCACTCTTTGCAGATACGAGCCCACCCATGGTCACACGTCCAGTGTGGCCGACCGGACTGACATCCGTCAGACTCCGATCGTGGGAGGGGAGTTCCCGGCTCCGCTCGCAGGGATCAACTGGCTTCGGGATGGCGACCGGTGTCCGCGGCGAGTTTGAACTCGGCACGCGGGTTCTCCAGCGACCCGAGCGAGACGATCTCCCGTTTGAACAGCCCCGACAGGATCCACTCGGCCAGGACGCGTGCCTTACGGTTGAAGGTCGGCACCCGGCTGAGGTGGTAGACGCGGTGCATGAACCAGGCCGGATAGCCCTTCAGCTTCCGCCCGTAGACATGCGCGACACCTCTGTGGAGACCCAGGGACGCCACCGAGCCGACGTACTTGTGCTCGTAGTCCTGGAGCGGCCGGCCCCGCATGGCGGCGATCAGGTTCTCGGCCAGGACCTTGGCCTGGCGTACGGCGTGCTGCGCGTTGGGGGCGCACTCGGTGCCGGGCTGCTCCGCCGTACGGTCCGGGACGGCCGCCGCGTCCCCGGCCGCCCATGCATGGTCCACACCGTCCACCTGGAGTGTCGCGGTGCAGGTGAGGCGGCCGCGCATGTTCCGCGGCAGATCGGTGGAGGCCAGGATCGGATGCGGTTTGACACCCGCGGTCCACACCAGGGTGCGGGTGGGGAAGCGTGCGCCGTCGCTCAGGACGGCGACACGGTTCTCGCACGAGTCGAGCCGGGTCTCCAGGCGTACGTCGATGTTGCGGCTGCGCAGCTCGCGGACCGCGTACTGGCCCATCTCCTCGCCGACCTCGGGGAGGATCCTTCCGGTGGCCTCCACGAGGATCCACTTCAGATCCTCGGGCGCGATGTTGTGGTAGTAGCGGACGGCGAACCGGGCCATGTCCTCCAGCTCGCCGAGCGCCTCGACGCCCGCGTATCCGCCGCCGACGAACACGAAGGTCAGCGCCGCGTCGCGGACGTCGGGATCCCGGGTCGAGGAGGCGATGTCCAGCTGTTCCAGCACATGGTTGCGCAGGCCGATGGCCTCCTCGACGGTCTTGAAGCCGATGCCGAACTCGGCGAGGCCGGGGACCGGGAGGGCGCGGGAGACGGATCCGGGGGCCAGAACCAGCTCGTCGTAGTGGATCTCGATCGAGCCGGTGCCCTCCTCCTCGGTGGCGAGGGTTCTGACGGTCGCGACGCGTTTGCCGTGGTGGATCGCGGTGGCCTCGCCGATGACGACCTTGCACTCGGGCAGGACACGCCGCAGGGGCACCACAACATGGCGCGGAGAGATGGACCCGGCCGCCGCTTCGGGGAGGAACGGCTGATAGGTCATATACGGCTCGGGGTCGACCACGATGACCTGTACGTCGCCTTGCCTCAGCTCTCGCTTCAGCTTCCGCTGGAGGCGCAGCGCGGTGTACATCCCGACGTAGCCACCGCCGACAACGAGAATGCGCGCAGGTTCCTTCACCCTCCCATGAGGCACGCACAACCGCAGTTTGTCCACAGCCCCGACGAATTGTGTGACCGGAGGGCGGGATGCAACCGGAGGCCGGAATTCGGCTGGGCGTGCGAAAGGTACGCAGGTCAGCACAGGGGCGCGGGGCGGGGCGCGGGCGAAGTGGCAGGAAATGGCGGTTCGCTGCTCCGACCGGGGGGCGGTCTGTCCGGACCTACCCCCTTCTTTCTTGACCGGGGCTCAACTATGTTCGTACTTCGTCGGGGTTGTGACTGCCCCGGCAGACTGGGCGGGGAGTCTCCGGGGGGAGACATCATTACCGGGGGATCACTTATGCACCTTCAGGGTTCGTCATGGTCCACAGCCGTCGCTTCTTCGGACGGGAACGGGGGCCGGAGCACTCCGCTGCGCGTGGATGCGCAGCGCAATCTCGAGCATGTTCTACGCGCGGCGCGCGAGGTCTTCGGGGAGCTGGGATACGGGGCTCCCATGGAGGACGTGGCGCGGCGGGCCCGGGTCGGGGTGGGGACCGTCTACCGGCGGTTCCCCAGCAAGGACGTGCTGGTGCGTCGGATAGCCGAGGAGGAGACGGCCCGGCTGACCGATCAGGCGCGCTCGGCGCTGGGGCAGGAGAACGAGCCGTGGTCCGCGCTGGCCCGGTTCCTGCGCACCTCGGTGGCGTCCGGCGCGGGCCGGCTGCTGCCGCCGCAGGTGCTGCGGGTCGGGGTCGATGTGGAGACCGAGATCCGGGTGCCGCAGCAGCGGCAGGCGGCCTTAGCCACCACGGCCACCACGGCCACCACGGCCACCACCGCGCAGCCGGAGCTGCGGCTGGTCGAGCAGCCACCCGCACCGCGGGGCGAGCCGGACGACGCGGGGGCGGCGGCGCTGCTCGAGGTCGTCGGTCAGCTGGTGGAGCGGGCGCGGGCCGCGGGCGAGCTGCGCCCGGATGTGACGGTCGCGGATGTGCTGCTGGTCATCGCCACGGCGGCGCCCTCGCTGCCGGACGCGGCGCACCAGGCCGCGGCGTCGGCGCGGCTGCTGGACATCCTGCTGGACGGACTGCGGTCGCGCCCTGCCGGGTGATGTGACGCCATGGCCGCCTCGGGTACACGGAGCGGCGGCGCGGCAGGGCCGCGAGGGGTCCACGCGATGCGTCCATCAGGCGGTGCTTCAGGCGTATGACGGCCGGGCGACCGGTGCCCGGCCGTCATACGGGGCGGCGCGATGCGGGGTCGTTCGCGTTGGGGTCCCCGCGTGGGGTCTGCTGTCTGCTCTGTCTGCCGTGGAAATGCCGACTGCCGTGCGCGGTGTGGTCACCGCGTCCGGCGGGAGCGAGGCGGTTCCGGCGGTCGGGGGCCCGCACGGTCTCGCGTTCGCCCATAGGTTTCGGGTTCGTGCGCCACGCCTTCCCCGTACGGGTGAACGTAAGCCTGCGCCGACCGGGAAATTCCGCCGCGCCCGGACCCGGCGGCCGATGGTGTTCCCGGCCGGTGGCCGAAGTGCGCCTCAGCCGGTGACCGGGGCCCGGCCCGGGGCGTCGGAAGGGCTGGTGTCCACGGGGTGGCCGAGGTGGCCCAGGGCATCGTCGAGCAGGGCGACGACCTGCTCGGCGGACAGAGCCGCGCCATCCGCGCGCAGTTCCTCCACCGTCTCCGTGCCCAGCGTCGCGGCGGCCCGTGCCGCGGTCCGGCCGGTCTCCTCCCGTCCCTGCGGTGAGCGCGGCAGCCGGCCGCGCCAGCTGTCGGCCGCTCCCAGCAGCCGTGCGGCGAGTCGTTCCTGTCCGCAGCCGGTCAGGACATCCGCCGCGTGCTCGGTCTGCTGGGCCATCAGCCCCTCCGTGCAATGCGCCTCGGCACCGCGGACCAGGGCGTCGCGCAGCGTACGCAGTCCGCCGGGCAGATCACCCTCCTCCGCGCGGATACGGCCGCCCAGACCACCGGCGACAACCCAGTACTGCGGTGGCGGAGTGCCGCGCTCGGCCCAGTGCATCGCCTTGTCGTAGCAGGTCCTGGCCGCGGCCACATCGCCGAGGATCAGGTGCGTGATGCCACGCAGCAGGTGGTTGAAGGACCGCACATCCACCGAGCCGCAGCGCTCCGCCTCCTCCTCGGAGCGGTCGATCAGCTTGATCGCGCCGTCGAGGTCTCCCTCCTGCACGGCGAGGTCGGCGCGGCGGGTGTAGAGGAACGGCACCTCGGTATGCGCGCCGATCTCACGGGCGAGCCGCTGGGCCTCCTCGTAGGCGGCTCGTGCCTCGGCGAACCGGCCGCGGATGCCGGCCATCTCACCGAATGCGCCCTTCACCTGGGCGAGCATCCAGCGGTCGCCGACGCGGGCGCTCAGTTCGCGCAGCTCGGCCCAGTAGTCATCGGCGTTCTCGAGACCGCCGGGCAGATCGATCGCCACATGGGTGCGGAACATGAGCGTCACACCGAGTGCCCAGTCGTCTCCGTACGCCCGGCAGTTGGACACCACGTCGTCCATCAGCGGCATCACCGCGGCGTGGCCATTGAGGACAAAACCGGCAAACGGCCACAGCATCCCAGGGAAACGGGCGGTCCGGGGGCCGGGGTGGGCGCTGTAGGCGTCGCGGATCCGCTCGGCTCCGAGCCGTGCCTCGTCGTCGTGCATCTCCGGTCCGCGGTACTCGGAGAGCAGGAAGAAGTAGAGCAGCCGCAGGTCCATGAACTGCCAGTAGCGGGTGGCTGCCGCGTCGATGCCGTCCGTGCCGTCGGGGACAGCGACGGGGACGGGGCTCGGGCCCCCGTCCGGAGCCGGTTCGTCCGCGGCGTTCCGCTCGCCCGGGAAGTCCGCGCCGTCCGGGAAGTCCGCGCCGTCCGGGAGGTTCTCCAGGGTCAGGGCGGCATAGGCCCAGGCAGCGCCCTCGTCACGGTAGTTGCGCAGCCACCAGAACCAGCCCAGGGCAAAAAGGATCGCGAAGAGACTGTCCTCGTCGCGCGCGGTCAGAGAACGCTGAAGAGCAGCCCGGATGTTGTCGAGATCGGTCTCGACATGGCGCAGCCATGGCAGTTGTTCGGCCGAGCGCAGACGTGGCTCGGCGGCGCTGACGAAGTCCCGGAACCAGGCGGTGTGACGGGTGAGGGCAGCGGCGTGGTCGGCGCGGGCTGCCGGGTCCTCGACACCCCGCTCAGCCGCGTATTCGTGGATCGTCTCCAGCATGCGGTAGCGGGTCTCGCCCGCCGGGACGGACGGATCGGTGGCCGTCGGGTGCGTGGGGTGGTCGACGACCAGAAGGGACTTGTCGGCCAGCGCCCCGAGCAGTTCCAGAACGTCGTGGGGCGCGATCTTTGCGCGGGGGTGTGTATGGGAGCGCGAGGGGGCGTGTGCGTCGGCGTACGCGCCGATCTCGGAGCCCAGGCCGGTGTCGGCGTCGTGGCCGACGGCGTCGGCGCCGGTGTCGTGCTCGGCGGCGCCGGGCGGCGCGTCCGCGCACACCGCCTCCGCCGCCGCCAGACTCCATCCGCCCGCGAAGACCGAGGCACGGCGCAGCACGGTGCGTTCCCGCTCATCCAGAAGCTCCCAGGACCAGTCGACGACCGCTCTGAGGGTCTGCTGACGCGGCAGGACGGTTCTGCTGCCGCTGGTGAGCAGACGGAAGCGGTCATCGAGCCGGTCGGCGATCTGGCGCGGGGTGAGCAGCCGCAGCCGCGCCGCGGCCAGTTCGATCGCGAGCGGCAGTCCGTCCAGGCGGCGGCAGATCTCGGCGACCGCCTCCGCCGTCGCCGGGTCCGCCGCCGGGTCGAATCCGGGACGTACGCTTCCGGCGCGTTCCACGAACAACTGGTGGGCGGGGATCGGAGGCAGCGGTTCCAGGGGCCGTACGACCTCGCCGGGCACACCCAGCGGCTCACGGCTGGTGGCGAGCACGGTCACGCCCGGGCAGTGCGCGAGCAGGGTCTCGGTGAGCCGCGCCGCGGTGTCGATGACGTGCTCGCAGTTGTCGAGCAGGAGCAGCAGGGTGCGATCGGCGCAGTACTCGACGAGGCGGCCGGTGGGATCCGTTCCGTCCGGACTGCTCGTGCGGCCCTCCAGACCGGAGGCGAGCAGCGCCGTCTCACGGCGGCCGACCGCGCTCAGCACGGCGCCGGGGACGGCCGCGGGGTGGTCGAGGGGAGCGAGTTCGGCCGCCCACACACCGTCCGGGTAGCCGTGCGCCGTGGACGCGGCGATCTCCTCGGACAGCCGGGTCTTACCGGACCCGCCGGGGCCGGTGAGGGTGACAAGCCGTGCGGCGCCCAGGTCCTGGCGCAGGGCGCCGATCTCGCTCTCGCGGCCGACAAAGCTGGTGAGACGGGCCCGGATGTTGCTCTGCGGGGGCGTCGGGGCGGTGTGGCCGGGGGATGGGGCCGACCGCGGGGGTGAGGCGGGCAGCGGGGGTGTGGCGGGCAGCGGGACCTCGGTCTGCCGGTCGGCGCCCGGTGCGTGCTCGGCGTTGCTCGTGACACGGGATTGCCGGGCGCCGGGTCTGCCGTCCGTGAGCAGCAACTGCCGGTGGAGCTCCTTCAGCTCCGCGCCCGGGTCCGTGCCGAGCCGGTCGGCGAGGACCCGGCGCACCTGCTCGTACGCCGTGAGGGCGTCGGCATGGTGACCGCCCGCGCGCAGTGCCCGGATCAGCTGCGCGTGGAACGTTTCGTCCAGCGGGTGGTCCGCGACCAGTTCCCGCAGCTCGGGTATCAGGTCCACGGCATGGCCGAGCGCGAGGTCGGCGTCGATCCGGCGGCGCAGGGCGGTCAGCCGGAGCGCCTCGGGACGGGCGGCGACCGCGTCCCGGTCCGGGAGGTCCGCGAGGGCGGGGCCGCGCCACAGGGCGAGCGCCTGACGGAGGGCGGTGGCGGCCGTACCGGAGTCGTCGGCGTCCAGGGCACGTCCGCCGTCCTGGGTCAGCCGCTCGAAGCGCAGCAGGTCGACGTCGTCGTGGGGGGTGGCCGTGACGAGGCGATAGCCCCCGGGCGAGGAGGCGACGGCGTCCTTGCCGATGGCTCGGCGGAGCCGGCCGACGAGCGCCTGGAGCGCGGCGGGCGCGTCGTGCGGGGGTTCGTCGGCCCACACCTCGTCGATGAGGACGTCGACCGGGACCGGTGCGGAGCGTGCGGCGCGGAGGGCGAGCGCGGCGAGCAGCGCGCGGATCCGCGGACCGCCGAGGGGCAGGGTGTTCCCCTGTGCGTCGCGCGCTTCGCTGGTGCCGAGGATCAGATACCGCACGGGGGCCATTCTCCTAGGTTGCCGATCGCGGAGCGGGATGACGGGCGGGAGCGTGCGCGGGCGATGTGGGGTGGGCCACAGCGTCGCAGCCGCCCGTTGCCCGGACGGGAACGCCGCGACGGCCGCTGAGCCGCTCAACCGCAAGGCCGCCCGGACCGCCCGCACCACCCGTGCCCGCACCTCGCACCCAAACCACCCACCCAACACCCCCGGTCCCCGACCCCGCACCCCAATTACCCGCAGGGCGGGCGGCATCGGCAGCCGGAACGCCGTGGGCCGGGCCCTTGCCCCAGGACACCGCGGGCCGGGGTTGCCGAGGGCCGGGGTTGCCGAGGGCGGCGCCCGCCGCCCGTCACAGGCTCGGTCGCGGCACTCCGCCCGCCACCGCGCGCTGTCGCGGGGCCGCCGTGCCCGTCCAGCAGGTGCCGCGGCGGGAGACCAGCCGCCGCAACCACACCTCGGTGGAGACGAGTTCGGCCAGGCCGTCCAGGGGCAGCCGCTCGCCCTGGGACGCGGCGCGCAGCGCCTTGCGGACGACGCGGGCCTCGATCAGGCCCGCGTCGGCCAGCAGCGGCGCGTCGAAGAGGGCCAGCAGATCGCCGACCCAGGTGCGCATACCGGTGCGTACGGCGGCGGTGTGGGCGGCGTGGGAGGTGGCGCCCCACCCGGTGGGGAGGTCCCGGATGCCGGTTCCGTCGAGGACCGCGCGCAGGACGGCGGCGCGCGCCCCCGGTTGCACTCGAAGCGCTTCGGGGAGCGCGCGGCAGGCCCGTACGACCTGGTTGTCGAGGAAGGGCGCGTGCAGACGCTGGCTGCGGACCTCCGCCGCCTGCTCGAAGACGCGGTGATCCGCGGCGTAGCGGGCGAGAGCGGCGTCGGCGCGGCGCTCCCCCGGGCGGCGCAGCAGGACGGGGCGCACGGCCGCTTCCACCAGCCGGACAGAGACTTCCGCCAGTGCCTCTCCGGTCAGCCAACGGGCCGCGGGGCCGGGGCGGCACCAGGTGAGGGCGGCGAGGGAGGCGGAGACGGCGCCGGGGCCACCGGGCACCTGGTCATCGGTGAAGCGGCGCTCCAGCAGTCGCGCGGCGGCTTCCTCGACGCCCTCCCTATAGGACGTACGGGCCAGCCTGCGCGCCGCGCGGTACACGGTGAACGGGACGAAGAAGGAGTGGGCCGAGGGCCCGTCGGCCTTGGCGAGCGCGGTCGCCGGACGCAACAGATGGCGTCTGCGGCGGTCGAGCAGCAGGTCGGCGAGGCGCGCGGGGTGGGCGTCGAGCACTTGGCGGGCACCATGGCCGACAAAATGGTCGGCGCTGCCCGCGGCGAGCCGGCGCCGGTGGCGTTCGGCGATGACGAGGGAGGGACCGGGCTCGTCGGTGAGCGCGCCGCTGTCGAGCGCGGCGTAGGGCAGGGCTTCCTCGCCCGCGGCGACGACCACATGGTGCAGCCGCGGGTTGGCGGCGATGGTTCCGGCGCGCTCCAACTCCGCCTCACGGACGCGGGCCCCGCCTGCCGTGGCGAGGTCGTTGAAGGTGACGGCCAGGAGGCGTTCGCCCGCCTCGGTGCCGTGTCCGAGCAGAGTGCCGGGCATCCCGGGGAGTCCGGCGGCGAGCAGGGCGAGGGTTGCGGAGGCACTGCCTCCGGACAGATCGGCGCCGATGCCGGGGGCCGGGCCGCCGCGTGCGGCACGGCGTTCGGCCGGGCCCATGCCGGGGACGGGGCCGGGGTCGAGGCCGCCGGTCTCGGGGGCGTGGCGGGGTGCGGTGAGCCGGGCCCGTACCGCCTCCACCAGGGCGTCCCGGACGCCGTCCACGGCCTTGTCCTGGTCGAGTTGGGGCGCGGCGACGGCGAGCGAGGCGGTGGGTTCGTAGCCGGTGACGTCGCGGGCGCCGTCACGCAGGATCAGCGCATGGCCCGGGGGGACGCGTCTGACGCCTCTGTAGGGCGTGCTCTCGCCGACAGCCTCCGGGGAGTCGGGGCAGGCCAGGAGCGCGCCGAGGTGACTGACGTCGAGCTGCGCCTCGATGAGGTCGGCGAGCGGGAGGGCGGCGGTGGCGTAGGCGGTGCCGCCCGCCCAGTCGGTATGGAAGACGGGCCGGGCGCCCGCCAGATCACCGGCGATGGTGACGCGGCGGCCGACCTGGGCGACGGCGGTGTAACTGCCGGGCCAGGCGGTGAGATGGCGCAGGGCGCCGCCGCGGGCGGCGAACAGGCCCACCCGCAGCTCCTCGTCGGAGGCGCCGCAGCAGCCGAAGACGGCGAGCCGGGTGAAGGGGTCGGCCTGGACGACGCGCACCTCGTCGGGGCGCCAGTCGCCGACCGCCCACAGCGGATCGGGGTCGGCCCACAGCAGGTGGGCGCCGACCGGTTGGATCGCACGGCCTTCCGGGGGGACCGGGCCGGATGCGGTACTGCTCCACCCCACCAACCACCGCATCGCCGCCTCCACAGGCTGTGGGCATCCAGGGCAACCAAGAAGTAGGTGCCATCATGCACAGCATGTTGACGGTTTCGGCATCGAACCGGACAACTACGCGGATCTCCTGGATGTCCAGTGACCACGGATGACCGCAGGAATCACCAGGGTTGATCACGCGCGGTGTGCTTCCCATGTCAGGGCCTCCCCCGGCATCCCTGAGGAGTCCATGAGGGAACACCGCCGGTCGCGACGCACCGTTCCGCCGTGGCCCATGCTGCCACGGTTGAGCCGTACAAGAGCGCAAGGACGCCGACGAGTGTGCGAAGGCACGCGAGCGCGAGCGCGGACCCGGTGCGGTGACGAGCGCGCCCCTGGAGTCAATCGCGGCCTCAACTGCCGTCCACGGAAAGCAGCTTCCGGTATGCGGGTCGGTGCGGGACAGGGCCGTCCCGCGTCGGGCCTCCCCCTCCGCGGCCCGACACGGGAAACCCGGTCCGTGGTGGACGTCGTTGACGGGGACGGGTGTTGGCGCGCGATGACGGACCGTGGCGGGTGCTGCTGATGAACACCGGTGGGCATCGATGGGCGCTATTCAGCCAAAGTTGCGATGGCTCTCTCAACGCCCTTGCGGATGCCCTGTACTGACCCGGTCCTTCGTCGCTCACCCTCCACTCGCCCGTCCCGCCGTCGGTCAACACGACAGTCCGGGAGGCGCTGTTCGCCTCCCGGACCAATCCGCCACCCGCGGGGAATGAGGCGGCGGCGTCCCCCAGCCCACTGGATCCAGTACAGCGGGCCGACCCACGCAGGACCCATCGAAACGTCCTGGCCGCGACTGAGACAGAGCGCACACACGGGCGCACAGCCACACACAGCCGGAGCACGCGAACCGCCCTGCACGCCCGTTCGTACAAGAATCTCGCCATCCGGGACACCACCTCTTAACGGTCGGGATGCGGCGAACTACGCTGGGTTTACGAATGCCCCGTGCTTATGCCGGGGCGGCCGTCGGTGCTGTCGAGGGGTGCGCATGTCCAGGGAGCCACGCGGGCCGAACGAAAAGCTCGGCACCGTTCTCGCCCTCGCTGGGATCAGCAATGCCGGGCTCGCGCGCAGAGTCAACGACCTCGGCGCCCAGCGTGGCCTGACGCTTCGCTACGACAAGACGTCCGTGGCGCGGTGGGTGTCCAAGGGCATGGTCCCCCAGGGCGCCGCGCCCCATCTGATTGCTGCTGCGATCGGCAGCAAACTCGGCCGCCCCGTCCCCCTGCACGAGATCGGTCTCGCCGATGCCGATCCGGCTCCCGAAGTGGGGCTCGCCTTCCCGCGCGACATCGGCCAGGCCGTCCGCTCCGCGACCGAGTTGTACCGGCTGGATCTCGCGGGTCGGCGCGGAGGTGTCGGTATCTGGCAGAGTCTGGCCGGTTCCTTCGCCGTCAGCGCATACGCCACACCCGCGTCCCGCTGGCTCATATCTCCCGCCGACAGCTCGGTGGCGCGCGAGCCCGAGGACGCCGAACCCGCGACAAGCACCACCAACGGCGCGAGCACCGAGGCATTACCGCAGCGTGTCGGCCACAGTGATGTCACCAAACTGCGCGAGGCCGCCGAGGACGCGCGCCGCTGGGACTCCAAGTACGGCGGTGGTGACTGGCGTTCGTCCATGGTCCCCGAGTGCCTGCGGGTGGACGCGGCGCCGCTGCTGCTCGGCTCGTACAGCGACGAGGTCGGCCGCTCGCTCTTCGGCGCCACCGCCGAACTGACCCGGCTCGCCGGGTGGATGGCCTTCGACACCGGCCAGCAGGAGGCCGCGCAGCGGTACTACATCCAGGCGCTGCGCCTGGCGCGCGCCGCCGCCGATGTCCCCCTGGGCGGGTATGTCCTGGCGTCCATGAGCCTCCAGGCCACCTACAGGGGCTTCGCCGACGAGGGTGTGGACCTCGCCCAGGCCGCCCTGGAGCGCAATCGCGGTCTGGCCACCGCCCGCACCATGAGCTTCTTCCGCCTCGTCGAGGCCCGTGCCCAGGCCAAGTCCGGCGACGGCCCCGCCTGCGGCGCGGCGCTGAAGTCCGCCGAGGGCTGGCTGGAGCGGGCGCGGGCGGGCGACCCCGACCCCTCCTGGCTCGACTTCTACAGCGCGGAGCGGTTCGCCGCCGACGCCGCCGAGTGCTACCGCGACCTCCGGCTGCCCCGCCAGGTGCGGCGCTTCACCGAGCAGGCACTCGCCCGGCCGACGGAGGAGTTCGTACGCTCCCACGGGCTGCGGCTCGTCGTCTCCGCCGTGGCCGAACTGGAGTCCGGGAACCTGGACGCGGCCTGCGCCGCCGGCGCCCGCGCGGTGGAGGTCGCCAACCGCATCTCCTCCGCCCGCACCACGGAGTACGTACGCGACCTGATGAACCGCCTCGAGGCATTTCGGGACGAACCACGCGTCGCCGAGCTGCGCGAGCAGGCCCGGCCGCTGCTGGTGGCTCCGGCGTGAGCCGTGGCCGGGGCCCTGACAGGGGTTTCCGGCCGATGTCGGTGGCGCAGGTCATGATAGGGATCGACGGTCGGGTGACTGGACGGTGCGGCGTCTGGGGAGGTGCATGACGTGACGGCGTTGGACTGCGACGTACTGGTGATCGGGGGCGGCATCGTCGGCCTGTCGACGGCGTATGCGCTCACGCGTGCCGCGCCCGGCACGCGGGTGACCGTGCTGGAGAAGGAGGCCGGTCCGGCTCGCCACCAGACCGGGCGGAACAGCGGCGTGATCCACAGCGGGATCTACTACCGGCCGGACTCGCTGAAGGCGCGGTTCGCGGTGCGCGGCGCGGCGGAGATGGTGAAGTTCTGCGCCGAGCACGGCATCGCCCATGAGGTGACCGGCAAGCTGATCGTCGCCACCGAGCGGTCGGAGCTGCCCCGGCTGCACGCCCTGGTCCAGCGCGGCCGGGAGAACGGCATTCCGGTGCGCGAGCTGGGCCCCGCCCAGATCACGGAGTACGAGCCGTGGGTGCGCGGTCTGGCGGCGATCCATGTGGGCACCACGGGCGTGTGCGACTTCGCGGCGGTCGCGGCCCGGCTGGCCCGCCTCGCGCGGGACGCGGGCGCCTCGGTGCGGTACGGAGCCGAGGTGCGCACCATCGGGCGGCGCCCCTCGGCGGTCGCGGTGCGCACGGCGGACGGCACGGTGCTGCGCGCCCGCGCCCTGGTCAACTGCGCGGGGCTGCACTGCGACCGGGTCGCCCGGCTGGCCGGTGACGACCCCGGGATGCGGATCGTGCCCTTCCGCGGTGAGTACTACGAGCTGGTGCCCGACCGCGCGTCCCTGGTCAACGGCCTGGTGTACCCCGTACCCGACCCGGCGTTCCCGTTCCTCGGCGTCCATCTCACCCGCGGCATCGACGGCGGCATCCACATCGGGCCCAACGCGGTGCCCGCGCTCGCCCGGGAGGGCTACGCCTGGCACACGGTGCGCCCGGCGGAGCTGGCGGGCACCCTGGCCTATCCGGGCTCCTGGCGGATAGCCCGTCGCCACTGGCGGTACGGAGCGGGTGAGCTGCACCGCTCGCTGTCCAAGCGCGCCTTCACCGACGCCGTCCGCCGGCTGCTGCCGGATGTGACCGCCGACGACCTGACGGAGGCCCCGGCGGGAGTGCGCGCCCAGGCGGTGCTGCGTGACGGCACCCTGGTGGACGACTTCCTGATCTCGGAGTCACCCCGCGTCGTCCATGTGCTCAACGCCCCCTCCCCGGCGGCGACGGCCTCACTGCCGATCGGACGCGAGGTGGCCCGACGGGTGCTGGACACGCTGCGGGCGGGGTGACCGTAGTGACGTAACGGGACCGAGTGCCGCCGTCACTCCCGGAGGGACGACGGGCTGTGGGCTTCCCCACGGCCGGGGCGATGTGATGACGCGCACATGCCGTTCAGGCGCGGTGCGCACACGTGCCGTTCCGGCCCGTGAGGGGTACTCGCCGCGCCCCGACCCCATGGCTGAACGGCCCCGGTGCCCCGGCGCCTGTCGTTGGAGGCCGCGCGGTGTCTGCCAAAGGGGCCGCCCGGCGGCTGCCGGCAGGGGGCCGCGCGGTACCTACCTGCCCCAGGGGGCCGGTCCTCGCGAGCCCCACCCCCGTCGTACCCCGCCCGTAGAATCGGAAGCACTGTGTCCGAGAACTCCACTGCCCCCGAATCCCCCGCGCAGCCACGCACCCTGCCGACGCCGCGCGACCGCGGCGAGCCGATGTTCCCCGGCGGTCCCGTCGCCGATCCCGCGGGCTCGCACCACGAGCGCCGGATCCGTTCCTTCCGCCCCCGTCGCGGCCGTGTCACCCTCGGCCAGGGCGAGGCGCTGCGCCGCCTGTGGCCGCAGTGGGGCTTGGACATCGACGGAATGCGCCGTATCGACCTCGGTGAGCTGTTCCGCACCGAGGGGACCGGAAGCCCCAAAGCGACCGGGGGCGCCGAGGGCAGCGCGGGTGCCGAAGGGTCCGAGGGCGCCGCGGGGGCGCCGCGCCCCGACCTCCCCGTCGTGCTGGAGATCGGCTTCGGCATGGGCGAGGCCACCGCGCAGATGGCCGCCGCCGACCCCGGCACCGGCATCCTCGCCGCCGACGTCCACACCCCCGGCCAGGGCAATCTGCTCGCGCTCGCCGAGCGGAACGGCCTGACCAACATCCGGGTCGCGAACGGCGACGCGATCATCCTGCTGCGCGAGATGCTGGCGCCCGCCGCCCTCTCCGGGCTGCGGATCTTCTTCCCCGACCCCTGGCCGAAGAAGCGGCACCACAAGCGCCGACTGGTCCAGCCCGAGTTCATCGAACTCGCCGCCACCCGGCTGAAGCCCGGTGCGCTGCTGCACTGCGCGACCGACTGGGAGCCGTACGCCGAGCAGATGCTCGAGGTCCTCACCGCGAGCCCCGCCTTCGACAACACCCAGCCCGACGGCGGCTACAGCCCCCGCCCGGACTTCCGTCCGCGAACCAAGTTCGAAGGCCAGGGGCTGGACAAGGGGCATCGGGTCCACGACCTGATCTTCCGCCGCAACGACACATAGCGACCCCGAGGGGATGGGCATAATCCCCCAGTCCGCCACGCCCCCTTTCGTTAGGGTCGGTTGAGTGCATCATCAGTCCCAGCCCCCTCAGCAGCCGCCCGGACCGCCGCCGGCCGCGCCGCCGACGGCGCCGGCCGACAGGCCGTACGGCCCGGCCTACGACGCGCCGTACGGTCAGCAGCCGTGGTTCGACGGAGCGACCGCCCCGGCGGGCTGGCCGCATCCACCGCGCCGCCGTCTGTGGGGCAGGCACGGCCGCCTCGGCACCCTCTGGGACAACAAGTCGCTGCGCGCCACCGCGCTGGTGCTGCTGCTCTCGGTCTCCGGCCTGGTCATCCTGGCGCTGGTGCGCGAGCAGACCGGCACCAAGGGGTTCCTGGTGGGGCTCGGCCTCGCCGTACTGCCCGTACCGCTGATCATCGCGGCGTTCCGCTGGGTGGACCGCGTCGAGCCGAAACCCTGGCGGAACCTCCTCTTCGCGTTCGCCTGGGGGGCATGCGCCGCGACGCTGGTCGCGCTGATCGCCAACGGCTTCGCGACCGAGTGGCTGATGACCACCATCGATTCCTCGTCCGCCTCCCGCCGGACCGACGCGAACACCTGGGGCGCCACCCTCGTCGCCCCGTTCGTGGAGGAGAGCGCCAAGGCGGCCGCCGTGCTGCTGCTCTTCCTCTTCCGCCGCCGCGACTTCAACGGGATCATGGACGGTGTCGTCGTCGCCGGAATCACCGCCACCGGCTTCGCCTTCACCGAGAACATCCTCTATCTCGGCTCGGCCTTCGTCAGTGACCAGGAGTTCGGCTACTCCGGGATACGGTCCACCACCGCGGCGACCTTCTTCATCCGCGGCGTGGTGTCCCCCTTCGCGCATCCGCTCTTCACCGCCATGACCGGTGTGGGCTTCGGCATAGCCGCGGCGGCGGCCCGCCATCAGCGCGCCCGCCGCGCCCTGGTGCCGATCGCGGCGCTGCTGGCGGCGATGGTGCTGCACGGCGTGTGGAACGGCTCGGCGACGCTCGGGGGGTACGGCTTCATCACCGTCTACCTCCTGTTCATGGTCCCGGTCTTCGGGCTGCTGACCTGGCTCACGATCTGGTCCCGCGGCAAGGAACTGCGCGCCATACAGGAACAGCTCAGCGCGTATCAGGCGGCGGGCTGGCTCACCCCGCCCGAGCCGGTCGCCCTGGGGTCGATACGGGCCCGCGGCATAGCCCGTGACCTCGCACGGCGCACCGGTGGCACGGCGGCGGCCCGCACGGTCGCCGAGTACACCGCCTACGCGACCTCCCTGGCCTTCCTGCGGCGGCGCGCCCACCGGGGCATGGCGGGGCCGGACTTCACCGCCCAGGAGAAGCAACTGCTGGACCGCCTCTGGGAGCGGCGGGAGGCGGCACAGCCGGCGCTGGCGCACGCGGCTCTGGCGGTGCCGATCCGACGACCGCGCCCGGTCCCCCGGCCGGTGCCGGGGGCGGTGCCCCCGGCGTTCTGGCCCACGGCGCCGTACGGCGGGTACGGAGCGGGCGGGTACGGGGCTGCCAGCTACGGATACGGGTACGGGGGGCAGCAGACGTACGCGGGGCAGGCGGCGTACGGAGCCCAGGCGGCGTACGGGGCCCAGTCCCCGTACGGGGCGCAGCCCGGCGGGCAGCCTCCGGGGGCACAGCAGCCGCAGAGCGGACAGACGCCGCACAGCGGGCAAACGCCGCCGGGCGCACCGCAGACCGCCCCTCCGCCGTATGTTCCGCAGGCGCGTCCGACCTGGTCATTTCCCTATGGATCCGGGGGTCCGCAAAGTCATGTGTAACCTTCCGCCCGTTTTCAACGTGCTCCTTAGTAGAAGCGGGGAGCACGCGGGGGGCGCGGGGAACACATGTGGGCACCAACACATCGATCACAACCGTCACATCCACCGGCGCATCCGGATGTCGACCAGTTCTACGCGGCCCCGGCGAAGCGGCCGGCGCCCGCGGTCCATGCGGCGGCGAGCGGAGATGCTCCTGCCCGGCAGCGCTGGGACCGGCTGACCGCCGAAGGCGACCTGCGTCCTGCCATCAACTCCTGGCCCCGCGCCCGTAACCGGATGCGGGCCACTTTCCGGCACGGTCCGCCCGCCGATCTCCCCGATCTCGCCCCCGACGGGGCGGCGCTGATCCATGCCCTGCGCCGCGGGAAGCCCGTCGGCTCCACCGACCAGGGCCGGATCCCCCTGCTCGACCTCTCGCCCGGCTGCCGTCCGGACGGCCCGAAGCCCCTGACCCGGCGCAGCCGTGCCCACGGCTCGCAGCGGTCGAGCCGTCATGGCTGCGGCACCCGCCACACGACCAACGCCGGTACGAGCGAGCGCCAGACCACGGAGGTCTTCACCGCTCCGGAGAAGACGCTCACGAAGCAGTGCGTCCGGCGCGGTCTCAAGGCGAGCACGGGCCCGCCGGGCACATCTCCGTCCGGCGGACCGTGGCCACGCACACCCGGCACTCCAGCGCCGCACAGCAGCACGCGCAGGTCGCCCTGACGCCCTCGGGCGCCGCGGTCGCCGTTCTCCAGGCCACGCCCCCTCAGCATCCGCCGCTTCTCCCCGTCCCCATGAGCACAACCGCGACGAAGCGCAGCGGCGTTGCCGACTCACACTTCCCACCACACCCACAAGAGGTTTGCTTTGATCTCCGTACGCTCACTCCGCATCGTCGCGGTGCCCTCGCTCGCCGTCGCCCTCCTCGCCGCCTGCTCCGGCTCGTCCGACAAGGTGGACCCGGCCAAGGCCAAGCCCGCCCGGATATCCATCACCCCGAACAGCGACTCCGACGCGATAGCCCCCAACGCCAAGGTCAAGGTGACCGCCTCCCACGGCACCCTCACCAAGGTCCGCATCACCCCCGACGGTGCGGGCTCCCAGGCCGTCTCGGTGACCGGCTCGCTCTCCTCCGGCAAGGACAGCTGGCGCTCCAACCGGCCCATGACACCGGGCACCACCTACACCGTCGAGGCCACCGCCACCAACGCCGCGGGCCGCACCGCCACCCAGCGCTCCACCTTCCGCACCCGCGCCGCCCAGCAGGTCAACGGCGTCACCGTCACCCCCTCCAACAACACCACCGTCGGCGTCGGCCAGCCGGTCTCCGTGGCCTTCGACCACCCGGTCACCGACAAGGCCGCGGTCGAGCGCCAGCTCTCCGTCTCCACCTCACCCAAGACCGAGGGCTCCTGGGGCTGGACCAAGGACCCGCTCACCGGCACCGAGCGCGTCGACTGGCGCCCCAAGACCTACTGGAACAAGGGCACCAAGGTCACCCTCCGCGCCCGCCTCAGCGGCGTGGACACCGGCAACTCCCGTTATCTCCGCCGCGATGTCAACAGCACCTTCACCATCGGCACGGCCCGTGTCTCCAAGGTCGACCTCAACAAGCACACCATGACCGTCTTCGAGGACGGCAAGCAGCAGAAGTCCATCCCGATCTCCGGTGGCCAGCCCGCCTACCCCACCTGGAACGGCAAGATGGTCGTCCTCGACAAGGCCCCCATGGTCCGTATGACCAGCGAATCCGTCGACATAGCCGACCCCTACAACAAGGACGTCCCCTGGGCCGTCCACCTCACCACCTCCGGCACCTACGCCCACGCCGCCCCGTGGAACGAGGGCCGCGGCTACTTCGGCCGCTCCAACCAGTCCCACGGCTGCGTCGGCATGTCCGAAGCCGACGGCAAGTGGTTCTACGACCGCGCCACCCGCGGCGACCTCGTCGAGGTCACCGGCTCCACCCGCGCAACGGTCGCCACCGGCAACGGCATCGGCGACTGGAACCTCTCCTACGCGGCCTGGCAGAAGCTCAGCGCCCTGCGTTGAGTTCTCTGACGTCTGTGGGCAGCTACTTCCGGGCGAAGGTAGCTGCCCACAGTCCGTTGTGCGACGGATCGTTACTGCACGTCGACCATTCCCCATCCCACCGCCATGGGCGAACCCGCCCATCCCTCCACGGTCTTCCAGATGGACGCGATACCGCGCTGTTCGAGGTAGGGCGCATACGCCTCGATGTCCTCGGTGAAGAGCCCCAGCAGGTATGGCTCTGGGCGCTCCTGCTGGGCGTAGAGAAAATGCCTGTACTCAAAGAGCTGGCTCAGCGCCTCACGCACGGCCCTGGTGGGGTTGCCGCGCTTGACGGTCTTGGCCTCCACCAGCCACTCCGTACCGCCTCGCCGGAGCACAAGGTCCTTGGGGTGCATCTTCTCGGTGATCGGAACGAATCCCCGCGGCTCGATGTATCGACCGAAGCCATCGATCAGGTTCTCGTGGTCCCGCGTGACCGTGATCGTTCGCTGAGCGATATGCGCTACATAGTCACCGCCGTCCTTGGGACGAAAGCCGTCGAGTCCCTCGAACTCAGCACCGGGATCAGAGACAAAGCCGGTCGTACGAAGCCCCTTCGACGTCTCCTCGTCCTTGAGCAACTTCTCTACCGAGGCAGCGTGCTGAAGGAGCTCGGCCATGTACCACAGGTCCTCACGGAGACTGGTCTCCGTCGGCATGGCGGTCGTGCTGTAGGTCCGAGCTGCCACGCTTCCCGCTTCATAGGACAGCGCCCGCGATAGCTTGCACCTGAACTCGGGGCAGTCCTCCCACCCTGCTCTCAGGCCCTTCGGGAGCCCCTGCTGCAATGTCTCGGCCCTGCTCCGCAGATAGGTGCGGCGCTTCTCCCCCTCGCCGAGCTTGCCCTTGAGTGACGTCACGCCCTGTTGGAGAGTCAGCGTCACCGTCGCAAGGTCGGCCGCAAAGATGTAGGCAAGGTAGAGCCCCTGCTTCGGGTCCCGGGTAATGGCCGGGTCATAGACGCCGATCCAGGGTGTCCGGCTAGCGCCGCCGCTTCCCCCGTTGCCTTCCGCCTCAAAACCTCCTGGCAGGAGGGGCTTCCACTCAGCCCCTGCGGCACGCAGCAGATCCTGCGCGCGCACCCCTGAGGACGTCCCCTTCCCTGCGTCATAGGTGAGGGCAATCTCAAGGAGCAGACCACGTATGTCCATGCTCAAGAACTATGCATGAACGGTCGGACAGCAACTTGAGTGATCACATACGGTCATGGTGGGTGCACACCCGACAGGATCTCCCATCGATCTACCTGAGGACTGTCGGACATCGCTGATAGAACGACACATGAATGAGTGAACGAGGAGCTGCTGCATGGCCGATGCCTTCACAGACCCCGCAAGTCCCGTACCGGGCCTCTATGAGCGACTCATTACCGATCGCATCGAGCACCAACTCAAGGCGTTAGATCCCGACGGCTGGAAGATCATCGAGCAAGGGGTCGGCGAGCACTCCTCGCCCCATGTGTTGGCTCGACACATCGCAGAGACCGTCCAGCAGGTCTTCACGGCCCTGCCACACGATGAGCAACTCATCGCTGCGAACCGCATCCTCGAATCGATCAGCACCCTGGCCGGAGCCAAGCAGTGGGTTGACCTCATCGCGGACGGACCCCGGCAGTTGATCGCCATCGCCGCGCAAGAGGCACCCGGCGTCTACAGCGTGCGCCCTGCAACGCCGCTCTCCGAGACGGCCCTCATCACCAACTCCCCCGAAGATCCCAACCTCGGCTTTGAGCTACGGGCCGAGTTGGCCACCGCTGACCGCGTGGATCTGCTGTGCGCGTTTGTGAAATGGCATGGCCTCCGTGTTCTGGAAGAGCCACTCAAGGCCGCTCGCGATCGAGGGGTGCCGATCCGCGTCATCACCACCACCTACATCGGGGCGACCGAACGTCGTGCGCTAGATCGGCTGGTCAGGGATTTCCATGCCGAGGTCAAGGTCAACTACGAAGTGCGGTCCACGCGTCTCCACGCGAAGGCATGGCTCTTCCGTCGCAACAGCGGCTATGACACCGCATATGTGGGGAGTTCCAACCTTTCGAAGGCTGCTCTCCTCGATGGATTGGAATGGAACGTACGACTCTCCTCGATAGCGACTCCCGCCGTGATGAAGAAGTTTGAGGCAACGTTTGACTCCTACTGGAGTGACCCCACCTTTGAAGCATATGACCCGGATAGCGACGGCGCCCGGCTTCTCGAGGCCCTCTCACTAGCTAGCGGGAAACGGCAGAACGACACCCAGACCATCAGTCTTGCCGGGCTTGAGGTACGCCCATATCCTCACCAACAAGACATGCTCGAACGACTTGCCATCGAGCGTGAGATCCACGGTCGTCACCGGAACCTGCTCGTCGCCGCAACCGGCACCGGCAAGACGGTCATGGCAGCCCTTGACTACCAGTCTCTCGTCAGAGCTAACCGAGGTCGGCGCCCAAGCCTTCTCTTCGTGGCCCATCGTCAGGAGATACTGAAGCAGTCACTGCGTACGTACCAGCATGTGCTGAACGATGCGAATTTCGGCGAGCTCATGGTGGGCGGCGAAGTCCCCGATGACTGGACACATGTCTTCGCTAGCGTCCAATCCCTCAATGCCCGCTCCCCAGAGCATTTCGCTCCCGATCACTTCGACATTGTGGTCATTGATGAGTTTCATCATGGGGTCTCACCGACCTACCGACGCATCATTGATCACTTCAAGCCGACCGAACTCCTCGGCCTGACCGCCACACCCGAGCGCATGGACGGCAAAAACGTCCAAGATGAGTTTTTCGACGGCCATATCGCTGCGGAGATGCGACTCTGGGAGGCATTGGAGAACGAACTCCTAAGCCCCTTCCACTATTTCGGGATTGCCGACAACACCGACCTCGATGGACTCACCTGGAAGCAGGGGTCCTATGTCATAAGCGAGCTCAACGAGCTCTACACGGGGAACCACGCCCGCGCCCGGCTCATCGTGAGGGCCGTGGCCGAGAAGGTGACGGACCCTGGGGCCATGCGGGCACTCGGGTTCTGCGTCACTGTGGCGCACGCCCACTTCATGGCGGACTTCTTCTGTCAGGCCGGCATCAAAGCCAAAGCCCTCGATGGGTCCACCCCCACCACAGAGCGCGCCCAGGCCCTTGCAGAACTCCGCGATGGGCGGGTGCAGATCCTCTTTTCCGTTGACCTCTTCAACGAAGGTCTTGACATTCCCGATGTGGACACGCTCCTCCTGCTGCGGCCCACGTCCAGCGCCACCGTGTTCCTCCAGCAACTTGGCCGTGGCCTACGCCGCACACCGGACAAGGCCGTGCTCACGGTCCTTGACTTCATCGGCCAACACCGCAAGGAATTCCGCTTCGAAGAGCAGTTCCGCGCGCTGACCAACTTCACGCGCAACCGGCTTACCGAGCATATGGAGCGTGACTTCCCACAGCTCCCTTCTGGCTGCCAGATCATCCTGGACCGCAAATCGAAGCAGCGGATCCTGGACAACATCAGGAGCCAGATCAACGTCAACGTACGGCAGTTGACCCAAGAGGTCGCTGCCTACGCTGAGCCGCGTCTTGACGCATATCTGCGAGAGAGTCGCCGAGAGTTGAAGGAGCTCTACCGTGCCAACAACTCATGGACCCGCCTCCTGAGGCGGGCCAACCTCCTCACTCAAGATGCTCCCGAGGGCGAGGAGCAACTCCTCAAGCGCGTGTCAGCATTTCTCCACGTGGACGACCCACAGCGGGTGCATGCGTATCGGCGCATCCTGGCTGACAATGCACCTGACTACGACGAACTCAATGCGACGGAGCAAGCGTACGCACGTATGCTCTTCTTCTCGATCTGGCCCCTCGGGGGTGGATTCTCCACCTACGCGGATGGATTTGATTCCCTGCGCAAGCAGAGCGCATTCCGAAGCGAGCTGCGACAAGTCCTCGCCTGCAACGCGGAGCACACCGACCACTACCCCATTCCGCTCCTCGGCGAGCACAGTGGGGTGCCACTCACCATCCACGCTTCGTATAGCCGCGAAGAGATCCTGCCCGCTCTTCGCCAGGCAGACGTCAACGGCTTCCTACCGGGACACTTTCGCGAGGGGGTGAAGTGGTGTGAGGACGTGCAAACCGATGCACTGCTGATCACTCTGGAGAAGGACGACAAGGACTTCTCACCGCAGACCCGCTACAAGGACTACGCCATGAGCCCGGCGCGGTTCCACTGGGAGTCACAGAACCAGACGTCGGAAGCGTCACCCACGGGCCAGCGCTATCAGCATCACAAGGAGCGCGGATCACATGTCCTGCTCTTCGTCCGGCGCTACAAGAAGACAGACATAGGTGGCCCACAGCCGTGGATGTTGCTCGGCCCCGCCGAGTACGAGTCTCACGAAGGCAGTAAGCCCATGGGGATCGTCTGGCGGCTACAGCAAGAACTGCCTGCCGACGTCTGGACCTACTCGGCCATCGCAGCGGGGTAACTTCCCCGTTCGCTCAACCGACCGCATCGCCCCGTGACTCGAAATGCATCTGTGCACGGTCCAATGCGGTGTCAGGGTCCCGCCCATGCGCACGGAACCAGTGGAGGAGGTCCGCGATGAGAGTGATCGCGGCCTCCTCGACCCCTACCAACTCCAGTCGCGTCGCTGCCGCACTGGAGCCTGCCTGGCCGTAGAGCGTAAGTACTGCCTCTGCACGGTGGACTTGAGGGCTATCGACATGGCCATCTGTGTGGCTGAGATCAGTGCCAAGCTCGCACCAGGTGGTCTTACCGGTCTCGGTCGGGATCACCCCCCATCGATCCGATACCGCTGTGACCAAGGTCAGCCCCCGACCGGACTCAGCCGTCTTGGGCACGCTCAGCAGCGTGGGCAACGCGCTCCTGTCGGGGTCGTGAACCTCGATACGCAGGTCAGTGTCGTTCATGGCAACAGCCAGGGTCGTCGGAGTGCCGACACCTACGTGCCTGATGACGTTGGCGACGAGTTCGGTCACGCAGATCTGTGCCGCACCGACGTGATCAGAAAGCCCCCATAACTCCAGGTGTGTTCGCACGATCCGTCGCAGGGCAGCGACTTCACCGGGTACCGCGAGGAAGGGAAGGTCCCACGCCTTCCGTGACATGCACTGTTTGATCATCATGCGCGTCAGCCCCTTGCTGTTCGACCATCACTCGATCACCGATTGCAATGAATCGATGGCGCTTAGTTACTCCATGTGAAAGCATGGCAGTGCACATCCCTCCATGCAATGTGCATATACGGATTCGCTCGATCGAGTGACTGACGAGGGCCCAGCCGCCCGCAAGACTGAACGACCCTGACAACTGGAGGAGTTCGCGTGCCTGGATCACCCACCGCTCGACGACGCCGCCTGGCGATCGAGCTCAGGAAGCTCCGCGAGGAGCATCAGCTCACGTGCAATCAAGTGGGCAAGGCACTGGACTGGAGCGGTTCGAAGGTCAACCGCCTCGAGACCGGTCAGGGTCGTGTACAGCCATCGGACGTTGATGCACTCTGTCGCTTCTACGGAACGTCGGATGAACTTCGCGAACTCCTCAAGGACCTCGCCAAGCAATCGAAGATGCGTGGTTGGTGGCATGCTTATGGCAATGCCGTCCCCGACTGGTTCTCGGTCTACGTTGGGCTCGAACAGGCGGCCTCGGGGCTACGGACGTACGAGTGCGAGTTCGTCCCCGGTCTGCTTCAAACGGCTGACTATGCTCGTGAACTCCACCTCGCCACGCCTCCTTCAGATGCAGACGAGGTTGAGCGCTTGATCAGCGTACGGCTGGAGCGGCAAGAACTGCTCACCAGCACCACACCGCCCGACCTGTGGGCCATCGTGCACGAAAGTGTGCTGCGACATGTGATCGGCAGCCCGAAGGTCATGCGCGGCCAGTTCGAGCTCCTCCTGAAGATGGGGGAGCTGAAGAACATCACCATCCAGGTACTGCCGTTCGATGCTGGAAGCTACCCCGCTGCCGGAGCGTTCACCATCTTGGAGTTCCCAGAGCAGGGCGATCCCGATGTCGTGTACCGCGATGGCTTGACGGACGCTGTGTATCTTGAGCGTCCGGAAGACATTGCTCGATACACAAAGGCGTTTGACAACCTCCGTGCCTTGTCCTTGAGTCCTCAGCGATCGGCCGATCTGATCAGACAGGCGACGTAAGGGCTGACCGATGACTGAGATACCACCTCTCATGTGGCACAAGAGCAGCTACAGCAATGGTGCTGGCGGCAACTGTGTAGAGACTGCGCGTCTCGAGGACGAACAGACGGCTGTGCGGGACTCCAAAGATCGGGGCGGACCCGTGCTGGCGTTCTCGCACCGGGCCTGGGGGGACTTTCTCGCCGCCATGCGAGGCGGGCGTCTGGGCTGAGGTGTAGTTCACCGCGGTCATTGTGGAGTGCGGGTCGGTTGCGGGTGAGGGCTGCGTAGGGTCGGGCTCAGGAAGCTCGGAGTGGAGGTTGGAGATGGCTGGAGTTCCGGCGGGCGTGGTGGCCGCGGGTGGGTTGGTCGGTGGGTACGGGGTGGCCCGGTGGACCAAGAAGCGGCCCCTGGGTGGGGTGGCGCTGGCGGCGGCTGGGGTGGTGGCCGCCCGGGGGTGGCGGGAGAAGGCCGGGAACGGGACGGCGGCCGCGCTGAGCGGGATGTACGTCGCCGCGTTCGCCGGGTCGCACCCTCTTGCCAAGAAGGTCGGGGCCTGGCCGTCGGTGTTCGCCGTCGCCGGTGGGGTCGCCCTCGCGTCCTGGGCGCTCGCCGACCGGCGTTCGTAGGGTCCCCGTTCGGTCGCGGCGGGCGGAGTCGGTTTCCGCCCGCCGCGCTCGGCTCAGGCCGAAGCCGTCGTCAGCAGGTCCAGCTCCTGCTGGGTCAGGTCGAGGTCCGCCGCTGCCAACAGGGGCGGGAGTTGGGTGAGGGTGCGGGCGCTGGCGATCGGGGCGGCGACCGTGGGCTGGGCGGCGAGCCAGGCGAGGGCGACCGTGGCGAGCTCGGCGCCGTGGTGCGCGGCGACCTCGTCGAGGGCGGCGAGGACCTTCTTCCCGCGCTCCGTCTCCAGGTGCTTGGCCGCGCCCGCGGAGCGCGAGCTGTCGACCGCGCTGCCGGGGCGGTACTTGCCGGTGAGGAAACCGGTGGCGAGCGCGTAATAAGGGACGGTCGCCACACCGTGGCGGGTGACCACATCGGCGAGCGCGCCCTCGAAGGTGTCGCGTGAGACCAGGTTGTAGTGGGGCTGGAGGGCGGCGTAACGGGCCAGGCCCTCCTGGGTGGAGAAGGTCAGGAAGGAGTCGAGCCGCTCGGCGCTGACGTTGGAGGCCCCGATCTCACGGACCTTGCCCTCCCGGACCAGTGCGTCCAGGGTGGTGGCGATCTCCTCCACCGACACCGACGGGTCGTCGTAGTGGGTGTAGTAGAGGTCGATGTAGTCGGTGCGCAAACGCCGGAGGGAGTCCTCGATACCGGACCTGATGGCGGCCGGGGACAGTCCGCGGGGCTCCGGGCGGCCGCCGCCGACCTTGGTGGCGAGGACGATGTCGGAGCGGTTGCCGCGGGAGGCGAACCAGTTGCCGAGGATGGTCTCGGACTCGCCGCCCTGATTGCCGGGCGCCCAGACCGAGTAGACATCGGCCGTGTCGATGAAGTTGCCGCCCGCCGCGGCGTAGGCGTCGAGCACCGTGAAGGACTCGGCCTCGTCCGCGGTCCAGCCGAAGACGTTCCCGCCGAGGGAGAGCGGGGAGACGGAAAGGTCACCGATCTTCTGCTTGTTGTCAGCCATGCGTTACCTCAACGCCCTTACGGGTGGCCTTGTTCCGGGGGCGGAGGTGCCGGGGGTTCCGGGGCGCTCCCCCGCGTTCCTCGCACAACCGGCGGCCCTGGCGTCAAGGGGGGAGAGAGCGCCAGGGCCGCCGGAGTATCAGGGGAGCAGGCGTATCAGGGGTTTATGCCGTGGTCGCGCAGCCAGGGCATCGGGTCGATCGGGGAGCCGCCGCCGGGGCGCACCTCGAGGTGGAGGTGCGGACCGGTCACATTGCCGGTGGCGCCGACACGGCCGATCACATCACCGGTGCTCACTTTGCCCGAGGTGACCACCATGGACGACAGGTGGCAGTACCAGATCTCGGTGCCGTCATCGAGCTTGAGCACGATGCGGTAGCCGTACGAACCGGCCCAGCCCGCCTGGGTGATGGTGCCGCTGTGCACCGCCTTGGCGGGAGTGCCGGTCGGGGCGGCGAAGTCCTGGCCGGTGTGGTCGGCGGACCACATGTCGCCGGCCTGGCCGAAACCCGCGGTGAGGGTGTAGGAGGCGACGGGGAGGGTGTACGCGGCGGCCAGCTTGGCGCGGCGCTCGGCCTCGGCCTTGCGCTCGGCGGCCTCCCTGGCCTTGCGCTCGGCTTCCTTCTTCGCCGCCGCGGCCTTGGCCTTCCGCTCCGCCGCCTCCTCGGCGGCCTTGTCCGCGGCCTGCTGGGCGGCGGCCTTGGCCTTCGCGGCGGCGGCCTTCGCGGCGGCGGTCCGCTCGTCCTCGTCGGCGGCGGTCTGCTGGTTCTCGGCCTGCTGGAGGATGCGGGCGCGCAGCGCCTCACCGGCGTCGGTGGTGCCGCTCGCCTCGTCCTGGGAGGTCAGTCCGGCCTGAGAGAGGGGGGCCGCGCTGGTGGTCGCGGAATCGTCGTCGTCGGAGACCAGCGAACCGATGCCGGGAATGTCCTTGGCGTCCGGGAGCTTGTCCTCGACCGCGTTGGCGACATGGGCGAGGTCGGGCATGGATATGGGGGCCGCCGGACGGTCCTTGGCGCTCGCCATCCCGCCCGCGCCGACCGCCGCGATGACACCGACGCCGAGGACGGCGCCGCTGCGCGCCATGGTCCCGCCCCGCTGCTTCACCACGCGATGCCGGCCGCGCAGGGAGATGGACTCCTCGGTGGGGTTCCACTCCTCCCAGGTCTCGTCGTCGAAATCCGGACCCGCCGGGCCGTAGACGTCGTCCACCGCGTACTCCTCGCCGTCACCGTCGGCGGCGAAGTCCCCCTCGGTGGCGAATCCGCCACCGGGCCTCGTGCCTCCCCTGGCATCGAACCCGGGGCCATAGGCGGTGGCGGAGCCGGGACCGAAGCCCGACGCACGGTATGGAGCCTCGTCCAGGACAGACCTGTTGGACGCCACGGGGGCGCACTCCTTTCCTTCCCTCTCGCCTACCGGGTTAGCTGACGGGTTCGGAGCAGGAAGGTCTCCTACGGGTCAGGTTCGACCCGATTCACCCCAAGGTGGTGGTTCCCCGGTTCCCTTGGTGCTTTTGTGGTGCAGTGGTGCTGCTGCCGCAGTGCGTTACGGGATTCGGCGACGGCGCACGGTGCCGTCCTGGCGACGGTTGTGACGACCGCGCTGCGTTATCGAACGTTAATAGAGAGCGCTATGTGATTCCAAGCTGTTCTGAGGAATCGACGCAGCTTTGCCATGAACTTAGCGACCAAGACCGGACAGATGGGGGCGAGTCAACCCCCCAGGGTGTGATGAGCAAAACCCTGGAAGTGCTGATCGTGCATCAATTGTTATGCGCAGCGGGCATGCACGGCTACGGAGCGTGGCCAGGGCCCTTCACGAGTCCCTCACCATTGCCTTTGCCCTGGCCGTTACCGGTCCCCCGGCCCGGACCCGTGGGGCGGCGGCGGAGCGCGAGCAGCGCCATGTCGTCCGACGTCCCGCCGCCCGTGTGCCGCTCGACATCCGCCACCAACGCGTCCAGCAGTTCCCCCGGGCCGCCGAAGCGCTGACCGCGCAGCCGGTCCTCCGGGTCGTAGAACACACCCTCCTGGTCACGCGCCTCCGTCACCCCGTCCGTGAAGAGCAGCAGGGTCGCGCCCTCGGCGAACCGCAGCTCCGTCACCCGGTCCGGCCAGCCGCCCAGCTCCCCCATCCCCAGCGGCAGCGCCGATGCCGCCGGCTCCACCCGGCGCACCGTGCAGCCGCCGCCCTGGCCGCCCTGGCCCGGCCGACCGCGCCGGACGTCCTCGCCGCCCTCCCCGTCCTCCAGGAGCAGCGGTGGCGGATGGCCGCGATTGATCACCCGAAGCGTCGAGTCGCCGCGCGGGATCTCGGCCAGCACGGCCGTGGTGAACCCTTCGAACCCCTCGAGGTCGGCCCGCCGCGCGCCCTCGCGCTGCAACGCCCGCTCCAGCCGCCCCGCCAGCCCCTCCAGCGTCGTCTCCTGCTCCGCCGCCTCCCGGAAGGAGCCGATGAGGATCGCGACCGACTCCACGGCCTGGAGCCCCTTGCCGCGTACGTCGCCGACGACCAGACGTACGCCGTGCGGAGTGTCCTGCACCGCGTACAGGTCACCGCCGATGGCGGCGTACTTCTCCGCGGCCACATAACGCGCCGCGACGTCCAGCCCGGCCAGCCGGGCGGGCGGTACGGGCAGGACGGCGCGCTGGGCCGCCTCCGCGACACCGCGCGCCGAGGCCAGCCGCCGGTCGCTGCGGCGTACGAGGTGGTTGATGAGGAGCGCCGGAAGAGCGGAGCGGCGACGAGCGGGGCGGCGGCGAGGAAGGGGCCCGCCGTGTAGGTGGCCGGGGTACTGAGGTCGAAGACGACCCCGCCGACGATCAGCAGCGCGGGGATCCAGCGCACCAGCCGCCGTCCTGACGTCCCCTTGGGCGACTCGTCGGCCGGCCCGGTGCCCGCGGTGGCCCCGGCGGGTCCGTTTGCGGCGTGGGTGTCGACGAGCATATGGAGGCGGGTCCGGGGGCGCGTACGGGACCGGGCCAGGCGCGCCCAGGTCGTACCCCGCTCCGTACGGGCGCTCGTACGAGCCCCGTTCCCTCGCACCCGCACCGGTCTCTCCCGCTTTCCCTGGTCCGCAGCCGGAGCGCCCGGTCCTCGCGGCCGCCGTCCGTCACTCCAGGCTTCCGGCTGACGGGCCGCCAGGCGAATCGGTGTCGTCCATGTGGGTGGGCGGGCGGCGGGGGCGTGCTACGGACGTCAGGCGGCTCCGTGCGGCTTCCTTACGCGGTCCGGGCGGCACGCGGTCCGGGCGGCTTCCCTCCGCGGGTCCGGGCGAAGGCCGGGCGACGACCGGGGCCGGGGCGGGCCTGCTCAGCGCTCCGCGGGAAGTGCCGCGAGGTGCCGTCATGCGTCCGCGGCTGCGTCGTGGCCGGTCGCGCCCACGCGGCGGAGCCGCACATCGACACAGCCCCGCGCCCCTGCGGGGCGCACCCGAACCGCACCGGACTTCAGCGAGGCCGCTTGGCCAGGGGCGGACGTCCGGACCGGAGGGCAGGGGTGCGGAGCGAGGGTCAGAGATCGACGCCGAGCGCCCGGGCATGGCGGTCCGCCGCCAGCTCCGCCGACACCTCGTCGAGATACACCTCGCACACCAGCCGGCCGTCGTGGGTCAGATTGTGCTCCAGCTCCCACAGCACGATCTCGTCCCCTCCGGCCAGCAGAAAGGCGTGCTCGTAGAAGCGGCACCAGGTGGTGTCGGGGCCGCCGGAGCGACGGCGCGGCTTGGGAGCCAGGGCGATGTCGTGGGCGAACGCGGTCGCCAGCAGCCGCTCGGTCTCCTCGCCCGGCCGGTCGGGGTTCTCGGCGCGGCGCAGTACACGGCGGGCGTGGTCGGCCGAATTGTCGGCCACATAGGTGCGGGGGGATTCCAGGGGCTCGGCCGCCTGGTGCAGCAACTGCTCCGGCCAGAGGGGTAACCCGTCGAGCGCCTCCCAGCGGGCACCGCCGATGCGCTCGTGCACACGGCGCTCGGCCAGCGCGAGGGCATCCTCGTCGGCGTAGAGCTCGTGATGGGGGCCGTCGTCCGGGCCGGAGCTGTGCTCCAGCTCCCACAACAGCAGACTGCTGCCGTCGGGGAGCAGGAAGACATGGCGGTACGTGCTGTAGCCCAGCGGACCGGAGGGGTCATTGCACTGACGGCAGGAACGCAGCTCGGACTGGTGCATCTGGGCGCTGCGCGCCTGAGCCGGCACCGCATCGTCGATCTCGAACCCGTTCTGCGCGCGGGCGAGAAGCCCGTCCATCAGCTCGGCGGGGGTCCCGCCCGCTCGTAAGTGCCCCATGTCCCGTCCTCCCGCCTCCCGGCCTTGGATGCGCCGCGCCCCCGGGCGACTGCTTCGCGCACTTAGCGTAGCGGCACGAACACGGGCCGCGCTGCGGTTCGGCGAAGCCGTCGATGTGACTGTGCCTCACATACCCCTGCGTCCGCGGACCCGGATGTATCACTCGTCCGTGCCGGGCGTCGCACCGGCGGACCGCGCCCGTGATCCCTCCGGCCCCGGACGCCGAACCGTCCGGCCCCGCCCCGAACTCCCCTCCTCCGGCTCCTCTGGCCGCCCGCCTCCGCCTTTCCTTATAAGGAGGCACCGGAGCTCCACACTGCTCCAAATGCCGCTTCTCCCGGTATCGATTGCGGGAATCACGGGGAACACGCGCCACAGAAGTCGCACTATGCCGGACGGGTGAAGCTGAGTGGTGAGCCGAAGCCTTAACTGATGAGCTTCGTTGTGTCAGACGTCCGTGAATTCGCGGAGCAACCCCAGACGGAGGAATTAAGTGAACATCGGCAAGAAGGCAATTCTCCTGACCGCTGCTGCCGGCGCCCTGGTCATCGGCGGTGCGGGCGGTGCCATGGCCCACAACGGCGACTCTGTCACTCAGAGCAACAAGTGCGACACGAGCACCGGCCTCGAGGCCGCGGGCGGTCTCGACCTTGCTCCCACGGGCGACATCAACATCGGCTCCGACTGCATCAACTTCACCAACGCCGGCGGGTCGGTTACCCAGAGCAACGACTGCGACACGAGCACGGCGCTCGACATCGGCGGCGGCGCGGACCTGGCTCCCGAGGGTGACACCAACATCGGCAGCAAGTGCGCCAACATCGCCATCGACGACGACTCGACCCGTCACTGAGTCGTTGACCATCTCGCAGTGTTCCCGCCCCCGCGGGAACACTGCGGGGTACCCCGTTGGGATCTGCGGCCCTGGAAACTCCCCTTCCAGGGCCGCTGCCACGTAAATGGCTTTCAGCGACCGCCGTCGTTTGTCGGATGTTCGCTGAGATCAGCCAAGAATCCACTCGGAGGCTCTTTATGCACATGCGCAAGAGGACGGCACTTCTTGTAGCGGCCATGGGGGTGCTGCTCATCGGCGGCGCGGGGGGAGCCGATGCTGCCGACGACAGCGCCGCCCACCGCGCCGCCCCCAACGGCGGAGGAAGCCAGAAGAACCGCTGTGACACGAGTTCCGTCATCGGCGGGGTCACGCTGGCGACGTCGGACATCACGACCGAGACCAATTGTGTCAACTACAGCGAGTCCGGCGTCTCCGAGCAGAGCAATCACTGCCGGACCCACTCCGTCATCGGCCCCGTTACGGTCAACCTGACCGGATCCGATGTCACACAGCGGACCAATTGCGTCAACGTCAGTAAGTCGGGTGGCGTGACCAAGCAGTCCAACGACTGCAAGACGACCTCGGTCCTCGGCCCGATCACGATCGGAGCCGGAGAGGTCACCCAAGAGACGAACTGCACCAACCTCGCCGGGACCGACTCCGCGAACGGGAAAGCCAAGCACAAGGCGAGCACCGCGAAGACGGCGGGCGGCACACAGAGCCGTTGACAGAGAAGCCCTCGGCCCTCTCCGGTCCTCGCTTCTTCGGATCTGCCTTCTCGTCATGAACGCGACCTCCGGGATTACTTTGTCCCGGGGGTCGCGTTCACGCATTTCTGCGCAGGAAACGGGAAATGTGAATTTCCATGGCCTCCATCGACTGAATATACCTTTACTGTGGCGCATGGGTGACGCTCCCCTATACCCCGGATCCTATTGCGTGGAAACCTCGTTGATCAGGTGTCTGCGGATCATTCGCGGAGAACCTGATATGGAGGCACCAGCACAATGCAGATCAGCAAGAAGGTAGCTCTCATGGCCGCGGCGGCCGCGGGCACGATTGTCGTCGGTGGCGCAGGTAGCGCGAGTGCGTACGGTCCGTTCCCGCACCACGACGGGGTCACCCAGTCGAACAAGTGCGACACCAACATCGGCCCCGATGTCGATCTCGACCTGCTCGAGAGCAGCGGGGACTTCGACCCCAACGCGGACTGTGTCAACTTCACCAACCGCCACAACGTGTCGCAGAGCAACGACTGCGATTCCAACATCGGCCCCGAGGTCAGCCTCCCCGAGCTCGCCCCGAACGGCGACGTCGACCTCGGCCCCAACTGCGCCAACATCGCGGTCGAGCCCCCGGTGGAGCACAAGGAAAAGAAGCACCACAAGGACAAGAAGCACCACAAGACCAAGGACCACAAGAGCAAGAAGGACCACAAGACCAAGAAGGACTGCAAGGGCAAGAAGCACGTCAAGGGCAAGGTCACGGTCAAGTCCAAGGTCAAGAACCACAAGGTCAAGCACTGACCTTCCGCTCTCCCCTCGAGCGCACCGCGACCCTGGAAGCATCGCTTCCAGGGTCGCCTGGGCTTTCGGGGGACTTTCCTGTGGGTCAGGTCGTGGCCGTGGGTCAGGTCGTGCACGTACCGATGGACGGCTGGCAGTTCGCGGGGTTGTTGCCGGTCACGGTGGTCGCGTTGAGCGTCACCGTACCGCCGTCGACGAAGATGCCACCGCCGTTGTTGCCCGGGCCGCCATTGGCCGTGTTCCCCGTGATGGAGTCCCCGGTCAGCTGGGCGGAACCCGCGTGATTGAACAGCCCGCCACCGTTCAGGGTGGCGGTGTTGTTGGACACCGTGGTGCCCAACACGTTCAGCGTGCTGCCGAGATTGGCGATTCCACCGCCGAAGCTCCCGGCGGTGTTCTGCTGAATCGTGCTCCCGCTGATGGTGAGGGGACCAGCATCAGTGGCGATTCCGCCGCCTTCGAAGTTGGTCGTCCGGTTTCTCTTCACAGCGACACTGCTGATCAGCGTCTGGCCGTAGTTCGCGACACCGCCACCGGTGTTCACCGCGGTGTTGTCGGAAATGTTTCCGCTGGCGATAGTGGCGTTGGCCTGGGTATTGATGTGAATACCGCCGCCGTCTCCGCCCGTATTGTGCGTCACATCCGTGGCCGAGAGTCTCGCGATGGCACCCGAGGCGACTTCGATACCTCCGCCGAGACCGCTCGCGGTGCTACCGGTGATGGTCGCCCGGTTCGTCGTCAGCCTGCCGAGGTCGAGGATGCCTCCGCCGTCCGCGGTGCCTCCCGCGTCGGCACGGCCGTTGGCCAGCGTGATGCCGCTGACGGTGAGGCTGCCCCCGGCGGCCACCTCGGCGATACGGAAGTCCGGAGCCGACGCGCTGCGCCGGATGGTCGCCCCGAGGCCGGTGATGGTCACGTCCCCGGTGATGATGGGCAGTCCGTCGGGGCCGTTGGCACCGGTCGTGGCCGCGGACGTCAGCGTGTACACGCACCCCGTGGCCAGGGTGACGGTGCCGCCCGACGGCTGGTTGTTGGCGGCGGTCACCGCGGCGACCAGCGCCGCCACGTCCCCACAGGAGACGGGGACCTGACTCGATCCGTTGCCGCCTCCCCCTCCCCCACCCCGGTTCTCCTCGGCGGAGGCGGGGACGGAAAGCGCCCACGCCGATACCGCCAGTGCGATGACGGGGATGAAACCGCGGGTCGTTGTCACGAGTCGCACGAGGTGTCTCCTTTAAGCGTTCCGAGCAAGCCGAGCAAGCAGAGATCAGCAGCATCAGACTGTGGGGAGGCACCGCGTTCGGCATCCGCGCGGACGCGGGACGAGCGGTCACGACCTGCGGTAACGGCGGGCCCACGGGCCCGGAGCGGCCATCGGGAGCCTGTCCGCCTCTCCTGTGAAGTGCGACAAAACCGCAGGTCACTGGCTAGATCTCAGGACCTTCCGGATGGATCGTCAGATGTCCGGAACGACCTTCAGAAATTCGCACGTCCGCGATAGGCCGATCGTGGGGGCACCAGGGAACATTCCGTCAGTTGTGCGCTCTTGGCGGGGGGATGGTCGCGCGAGGAGGCCAAGGAGGCGTACGGCGGGGCGTCTTCAGCGGGGCTGATCGCCGTGGGGCTGAGCGCCGTGGGTCTGCACGTCGTGGGTCTGCTCGTCGCTCCGGGACGAGGCACGGGCCATGATCCGCTTCAGTGCCTCGTTGGCCGTCAGATCCGTCAGCCCCTCCGTGAGGGGCAGATGTGTGGGACAGAACCACTCGGCGTTCTCCGGATGACCGGCCCAGTCGTCGGGGTACTCCACGGTCGGGCGGAAATACACCACGTCGAATCCGCCCCAACGGGTGCTGTCGCGCTCCGGCCGCGACCGGCACACCGCGCAGATCGGTGGCATCACGGCTCGGCCCCCTGCTTCTGTCTCCGCCCTCGGCACGGTGCCGGGCACGGCTGAAGCCCGCGCCGGAATACTCCGGCACGGGCCTCGTCAGTGGGTCATCAGGGGCTCGAACCCTGAACCAATGGATTAAAAGTCCACTGCTCTGCCAATTGAGCTAATGACCCGCACCCCCGCAGCATAGCTTGGCCGGGGGCCAAGACCCGAGCCAATACCGTCCAGGAGCGAAGGGCCGTGCAACAGCACGGTGTTGCACGGCCCTCATCCGCTCCGGGTGAGCGCCCGGGTCAGCCGTTCCGATCAGCCGTTGCGCTTCCAGCGCGGCTTGTCGGCGCGGCGGTCGAACGACCGGCTGCCGGTGCCGCCGCGGTGATCGTCACGGCGCGCCGGGCGCTCGTCACGGCGGTCCCGGTTGAACGGACGGTCCCCGCCGCGGTGGGCGTGGTCCCGGCGCTCGAAGGGACGGCCCGGACGGTCGTCACGGCGGTCGTCGCGCCGGTTGAAGCCACCCCGGTCGTCACGGCGCTCGAAGGAGCGGCCACCACGGTCGTCACGGCGGTTGAAACCGCCACGCTCGTCACGGCGGTCCCGGCCGAAGCCGCCACGGTCGTCACGCCGCTCGAAGGACCGGCCACCACGCTCGTCACGCCGCTCGAAGGACCGGCCACCACGGTCGTCACGGCGGTCCCGGCCGAAACCACGGTCGCCCCGGTCGCCACGGTCGTCACGGCGGTTGAAGCCACCGCGGTCGTCGCGCCGGTCGCGGCCGAAGCCGCCACGGTCGTCACGGCGCTCGAAGGACCGGCCACCACGGTCGTCACGGCGGTCCCGGCGCTCGAAGTTGCCCCGGTCGTCACGGCGGTCGTACGAGGGCCGGCGCGGCGTGTCGTCCGCACCGGCGGCCTCGGCGGCCGGGACGGTCACGGGCTCGGCCGTGCGCTGCGCCGGAACCGTCGCGGTGACCTCCACGGCCTCTCCAGCCGACTGAGCTGTCTCAGCCGCCTCGGCTGTCTCGGCGCCGGCCGTGGCCGCGGGGGCGACGGTCTCGCCGCGTTCGCGTGCCGCGCGCGCGGCCAGCCGGTCGGCGTCCTCGCGCAGCTCGGCCGCCCGCCGCTGGACCCGCTCCAGCTGCCGGGTGAGGTCCTGGACCTCGCGCTCGGCCTGCTTGGCGGAGTTCGCGGCCGCTTCGGCCTGCACCTCGGTGAGCGAGCGGGCGCCGGTGATCCGGGCCACGTCCTCGTCGAAAGCGCCCGCCCCGCCCACGATGTGGCGGGAGGCGTCCACGCCCGCGTCCTCCATCAGCCGGAAGATCTGGCGGCGCTGGTGCGGCAGGGCGAGCGACACGACCGTGCCGCTCTGGCCCGCGCGGGCCGTACGGCCGGAGCGGTGGAGATAGTCCTTGTGGTCACCGGCCGGGTCCACGTTCAGCACCAGGTCGATGCCGTCCACGTGGATGCCTCGCGCGGCCACGTCGGTCGCGACGAGGACGTTGACGTACCCGTCCTTGAAGTCGGCCAGGGTGCGGGTGCGGGCGCCCTGGGTCATACCGCCGTGCAGCGCGTCGGCTCGTACGCCCGCGTCGCACAGCTGCTCGGCGACGCGGTCGGCGCCGAGCTGGGTCCGGACGAAGATGATGGTGCGGCCCTTGCGCGCGGCGATGGCGGCGGTGACCGGGGCCTTGTCCTTCGGCTTCACCACCAGCACGTGGTGGGTCATGGTCGAGACGGCGCCCGCGGACGGGTCGACCTCGTGGGTGATCGGGTTGACCAGGTAGCGCTTGACCAGCGTGTCGATCTCGTTCTCGAGCGTCGCGGAGAACAGCAGCCGCTGGCCGCCCTGGGGCACCAGGTCGAGGATCTCGGTGACCTCGGGCAGGAAGCCCATGTCGGCCATCTGGTCGGCCTCGTCGAGAACCGCGACCTGGATCTTGTCGAGAGAGGCGGCGCCGCGGTCGATGATGTCGCGCAGTCGGCCCGGGGTGGCGACGAGGATGTCGACACCGCGCTCCAGCGCGGTGATCTGATTGCCCATCGAGGTGCCGCCGCAGACGACCTTGAGCCGGAGGCCGAGGACATCGCCGTACGGCTGGAGCGCGTCGCTCACCTGCATCGCGAGCTCGCGCGTGGGGGTGAGGATCAGACCGCGCGGGCGCTTCTTCTCGGTGTGGCCGCCGGCCAGCGTGGTCAGCAGCGGAAGGCCGAAGGAGAGGGTCTTGCCGGAGCCGGTACGGCCGCGGCCGAGGATGTCGCTTCCGGCCATGGCGTCGGGGATGGTCGCGGCCTGGATCGGGAAGGGCGTGGTCACACCGTTCTGGGCCAGCTTGCGGACGATCTGCTCGGGGAGCCCGAGGTCGGCGAAGGTGATGTCGGGGGTCTTCTCGTCCTGCGGCTGGTCCTGCTCGGCCTGGACGGGCTGCTCGGGCTGCTCGTCGTGGGCAGGCATGACGGCGTGATCAGTGGAAACGGACATGCGAAATGCGAAACCTTCCGGAGTCTCGGCACGCGCCCAAACTCCGTGTGAGTCGCAAACAACCGCCTCTATGCGGTCAGCCACAGGATGGGAAGGAACGCGCCTCGCGGCGCACTTCAATGAGGCGCCGGGCAAATGGGATCAAACGATCTACCACCATACGCACTCCCACCCCTCAAGAGCAAATTCGCTCCACCTGTGATCGATCTGCCCTCCACCGCCCATCATGTGTGCTCTGCACCGGATCCCCAGGGCCGCTCCGGTGCTCCAGCGGCGCGGGCCCGGCCCAGGGCCCACCGGATCAGCTCGTGGGCGCGTCCGTGGAGGCGGGCGGGGACGTGGGCTCGGGCTGAGTGGGCTTGGGGTCCGAGGCGGTCGGCGGCGCCGTGGTGGGGTGGGGCTCCGGGGCCGGGCCGGAGGGCACATCACCGCCCGGCTGCGGCGGCGGGGACGGGTCCGGGCGGTCCTGGGACGAGCGGTGCTTCTTCCTGGACGCCGGTGTGGCCGACTCCTCGGGGTCCGACGCGCCGGCCGACGGCGTCCCGCTCGCGTCGCCCTTCCGCTTCTTGCCCTTCTTCTCGCCCTTCTTCTTCCCCTTCCCGTCCCGCTCGCGGTCCGGATACAGGTGACCCTTGCCGTCCGAGCGCACCACCGAGCCGCCGGACTCGTCCGTCCCGCCCTTCTCCTGGGAGCTGCGGTGCTTGTCCGGCCGCTCGGGGTCGTCCGAGATGCTCATGCAACCGCCCAGGGTCATCGCCGCCACCACAAGGCTCACCACCGCCGCGCAGCGCGCCGTCAAGCGCGGCGCACGCCCGGCGTGGGACGCACCATGTCGGGCGCGCGCCGGACGGTGGGTCCGGGGGGACCGGGCGGACGGGTCGTCGGTGCGTGGAGCGGGGGATCCGGGCATGCGCGGGACACCTCCAGGCCGCAGGGCTGTGACGCACTGCCCAACTGGCCCCGCCCCGCCCAGGACACGCGTCCGAGACGGCTGGTACGCGAGTGGCACGCGGTGCACGCGGGCCCGCGCCGACGGCCAGGGGCGCCCCACGGCTCGTGGGAGATCACCCGTAGCCGAGAGCGTGCAGCCGTTCGTCGTCGATCCCGAAGTGGTGGGCGATCTCGTGGACGACGGTCACCTCCGTCTCCTGGACCACGTCCTCCCGTGTCTCGCTCATACGCAGCGTCGGCCCCCGGTAGACGGTGATCCGGTCCGGCAGTACGCCCGCGTACCACTCGCCCCGGTCCGTGAGCGGCGTCCCCTCGTACAACCCGAGCAGCTCGGGGTCGTCGGCCGCCGGCTCGTCCTCCACGAACACGGCGACGTTGTCCATCAGCCGCGTCAGCTCCGGCGGGATCCGGTCCAGCGCCTCGGCGACCAGTTCCTCGAACTCCTCGCGCGTCATCTCCAACACGTGGCCATTGTCGGGCAGCCGGGCCCGGAAAGGCGCGGTGTATGGCCCACTTCGTCGAACGGCAAACCTTCCGGCTCCAGGAGCGGGCCCAGGAACGGGCCCGGGAACCGGACGGGGACCGGTCCAGGAATGCGGCGCGGGGCGGCAGGGCATACGGGCCCCATGGCCCGCGAACCGCTCCGGCTGCTCCGTGCCACCGCTCAGCGTGCACGGGCTGCGGCCGCCTCCCCCTTCCGCCGCCACCGCAGCCGACCGTCCCCGTCCCCTTCCGGTTCAACCGCTTCATCCGCTTCCATACGCCCCATCCGGCCCAAGCGCCCCAGCCGCTCCATACGGCTGGACGACGGCGGCGCCGCGACCCGCCCCCGGCCGCTGGTCAGGGCCGTTGGACTGGCCGTCGTGACCGTCGTCGGGGCGTGGATGGGGCTGCTCGTCGTCGGCAGCGTCCACATCTCCGTGGGCCCCATGGACACGCGTATGGCGCTGCGGCCGTCCCTCGTCGGCGGCACCAAGATCAATGTGCCCCCGCTCGGCGCCCTCGAGCTCGACAGCCATCAGGCCCCGGTCCGGCTGGACGTCGATGTGGACCGGCTCGATCCGGTCCGTTCCGAGGCGCTCGTCGACCACCCCGAACGGCTCTCCGGCCTCCAGGAGGAAGTGGCGAGCGATGTCGCCCAGGGCACCCTGGACCTCGCGGTGCGCTCCTGCGTCGCCGTTGTCCTCGGCGCCACCGCACTGGGCCTGGCCGTCTACCGCCGGCCACGCAGGGCGCTGGCCGCCGGGGGCCTCGCGCTCTCCCTGCTCGCCGCGTCGGGCGCCGCCGCGTACGCCACCTGGAACCCGAAGTCGGTGCTGGAGCCGCGCTACTCCGGGCTGCTCTCCAGCGCGCCGTCGGTGGTCGGCAACGCGCGCAGCATCGTCACGGAATTCGATGTCTACCAGCGGGAGTTGGCCAGGCTGGTGACCAATGTCACGCAGCTGTACGAGGCCACCTCGACCCTTCCCGCGTACCAGCCCGACCCGACGACCATGCGGGTACTGCATATTTCGGACGTCCATCTGAACCCGGCCGCCTGGCACATCGTGGAGTCGCTGGTCCGGCAGTACAGGATCAACGTGATCGTCGACACAGGCGACACGATGGATCACGGCACCGCCGCCGAGAACGGGTTCCTGGACCCGATCGCGACCCTCGGAGCGCCCTATGTGTGGGTGCGCGGCAACCACGACTCGGCGACGACCCAGCGCTACATCGCCAAGCGCAAGGGGGTTCATGTCGTCGACGACGGCAAGGTGGTCACCGTCGGCGGACTGCGGATCGCGGGCATCGGCGACCCCCAGTTCACCCCCGACCGCTCGGTCGTCGCCTCCGGTGACCCGGCCGAGCACCGCGCGGGCCGGCGGCTGGCCGACGCGATCCGGGCCCGGAAGGCCGCGGGCGACCCACCCGTGGACATCGCCCTCACCCACAACCCGGCCGCGGCCCGGGAGACCGACGGCACCGTCCCGCTCGCCCTCGCCGGCCATCTCCACCACCGCGGTACGGAGGTCCTCCCGGGTGGCACCCGCCTGATGACGGAGGGCTCCACGGGCGGCAGCGGACTGCGCGCGGTGGACGACGGGGACCCCGACAAGGTCCAGGCGTCGGTCCTCTACCTGGACCGGGACACCCATCGGCTCCAGGCGTGGGACGAGATCGACCTCGGCGGTCTCGGCCTGTCGAAGGCTGAGGTCAGCCGCCATCTCCCGGCCGAGAACGCACCGGGCGCGACGTCGCCACCCGCCACCGGGTAAACCGTTTTGGCGAACTTCCCCGGCATCCCATATGCTTCTCGCGTCCCCGAAAGCGCCACCAGGCGCCCAGGTGAGCCATCGGCCCTCATCGTCTAGTGGCCCAGGACGCCGCCCTTTCAAGGCGGTAGCACGGGTTCGAATCCCGTTGGGGGCACAGATTCTCTATATCGCCGCAGGTCAGACCCCTTAGCGGGGTGGCCTGCGGCTTTTGCGTTTCCGACCCTGGTGTTTCCCTGAGTTTCCCCCCCTGATCCACCCTGATCCGCCCCGATGATCCGCCCTGACCGCCTTGATCCACGCTTCGGACACCCTTTCCGGCCCCTCCCCCGCCCAACGCTGTGAGCGGTCAGAACACGCCCCGAGGTCTGATACGCTGATCCAGCGACATCGACGCGGCGGAGCCCGAAAGAGCCCCTCATGCGAAGGTCGCGGGGAATGCGAATCCACCGAGAGAAATCCCGTTGGGAGCGCACGCCATCCTGTGCGAGACTCGTGCTCGTACACGCAAGGTCCTGTGGAGCAGTTTGGAGTGCTCGCCACCCTGTCAAGGTGGAGGCCGCGGGTTCAAATCCCGTCAGGACCGCTGCGGCTGGGTAGCTCAGTTGGTACGAGCGTCCGCCTGAAAAGCGGAAGGTCGCCGGTTCGACCCCGGCCCCAGCCACTGCCGCAGAACAGCGAGAGACCCCGACAGGATCATCTGTCGGGGTCTTTTGCGTGCTCGCTGTGCCACCTGTGCCCCGTACGCCGACATCGGCAAGCAGCGACGGGCACCCCGGAGGCGTCCCGATACGGGCGGTGACCGGCGCGATCCGGCATGGCCCTGGAACAGTGCGCCGCGCCCGTTACGCCGTGTCGATCAGACGTTGGCGCAGATGACGAAAACGCTGATGCCCACGTTGTCGGTGGCGGTCTGCCGCCCCAGTCCGATCCAGCCGGTTCCGTCGTCGGTGGGGAAGCTGCCGACGAGGATGGCCGTGTCGCCCCGCGCCTCGGCGCCGCCGCCGAGCACCTTCTTCCCCGGGGGGCAGTGCACCGTGCGCCGCTGGAAGTTCGGGACATTGGCGTTGGGCAGCGTGACCCGCTGGTATCCGGGCACTCCCTCGTGGGCGCGGGGGTGTTTGTGGGAAACGGGCGGCTTGGTGCGGTGGGAACCGGTCGCCTGGCCGCCGTCGTCCTGTGCTCCCCACGCGACGCCCGACGTCAGAGCCATGGTCAATGCGCCGACAGCGATGACGAGCCTTCCACGCATGTGTGTCTTCCTTTCGTCACGGGTCCCCAGACGGGACCGATACCGTGACAAGAGTGACCAGACACACGGAAAAATAGGCATAAAAGTATGTGCATCCTACGAACGAGGGAAGCGTGCGGAGCGTACGGGTGCAACCCGGAACCAGAGCCGAGTACTGAGCCCCCATCAGACCCTTTCGCCCCCGAAGTCGGCCCCGCGGATATGACGGTGACATGGCGTCAGATATGCGGGCCCGGCTCCAGGTAGCCGGTCACCGTATGGCCCAGGCACAGGATCAGGGACGTGATCACCGTTCCCGTCCGGCTGGGGCGCTGGTGCGGGCGGGTGGAGGGCGGGGAGGCGGCGGTCACGGGGGACGACGCTATCGAGCGCCGCGCCGTACGCTGGCCGCGTGACGCGGCTGATGGTGGCAGGCGGAGGTGGCGGGGACGCGGTCGCCGCTGCCGTGATCGACAGCGTGCTGTACGGGGCGGACGGGACGGACCGCACCGGCAGCGAACCGGCCGTGATCCTCACCTACTCCTGGGACCGGCTGATCGTCGACCCCTTCCCCGGGCCGCGCGGCGCCGCCCACTTCGCCGGGCTGCGGCGCCTGACGCCGAGTGTGTACGCCGTACCCGCCGAGGCGGTGCCCGCGCCGCCGGGCGGTTCCACGCTGCCGCGGCTCGCCCGGGAGCTTCCGTACACCTTCGCCCTCATCGATCCGCACCACGGGGTCGAGGGAATGATCCGGCAGCTCGAGGAGCTGGTGGAGCAACTGGCCCCGGACTCCATCGATCTGCTGGACGTGGGCGGCGACGTCCTGGCGCGGGGTGACGAACCGACGTTGCAGAGTCCGCTCGGCGATGCGCTGTCGCTCGCCGCCTGTGCCCAGGTCAACGCCGGGATCCGGCTGCTGGTCGCCGGGCCGGGGCTGGACGGGGAGATTCCGCCGGCCGTGCTGCGGGAGCGGCTGGGGCCGGTGGTCCACACCCTGGGGGCCGAGGAGGTCTCCCCCGTCCGCGCGGTCATGGAGTGGCATCCGTCGGAGGCCACCGCCATGCTCGTGGCCGCCGCCCGGGGCGAACGGGGGCTCTGCGAGATCCGGGACGCCGGTCTCGCGGTGCCGCTCACCGATGCGTCCCCCGCCGTCCACGAGGCCGATCTCGACGCCGCCTTCGGCCGCAACCGGCTCGCCCAGGCCATCGTGACCACCACCAGCCTCGACGAGGCCGAGCGGTACAGCCGGGAGCTCTTCGGTTACTCCGAGATCGACTACGAGCGTGACAAGGCCGCCCGGCTGGGCGGGGAAGGCGGCGCCGCGCCGCTCGACCGCGACGAGGCGCTGCGGCGGCTGGCATCCTTCGAGGACGAGGCCCGTGCCCGCGGGGTCACCCACACCACCTTCCGCCGGCTCACCGAAGCCCTCGGCGTCCCCGGTGATCACCGCACCGCCCTGCGCTCCCTGCTGATCGGCGCCCATCCCGAGCGGTACGCCGCGCCCCTGTGGCATTTGTGACCGCCCGCATCGGTTCTCCCCGCCAGTTTCCTCCGATGATCAGGTTGGGGTAGAGTTGATCTCGCAACGCCGCCCCAGCGGGCGGGGTTTGATGCGTCGGTCGTCTAAGGAAAGATGCTCGTCTCCAAACGAGAGATGTAGGTGCAAGGCCTGCTCGGCGCTCCAGTGAAGATCCCCCTCTGACAGCAGAGGGGGATCTTTTTGTCATGCCGTCCGCTGGTCACGCCGTCCGCGTCGGATGCTCCGGTGTCGCCCTCGGCGGCCGACTGCCCGGGTGGCCATGGCGCCAGACCCAGAAGATCGCCGCGGAGAGCACACACCACCCCGCCAGCACCAGGAACGGGAACGCGTGCTGGTGGTCGCCGAAGTAGATGGCCGTGTGCTGGGCGTTCACCGAGGCGCCCGGCGGGAGCCAGCGGCCGATGCGGCCCAGGAGGGACGGGAGCAGGGGCCAGGAGACCGCGCCGCCCGAGGAGGGGTTGCCCAGCAGCACCATCAGTCCCCAGGTCGGGATGAGCGCCCAGCGTCCGAAGAGGACGTTGAACATCGAGAAGACCAGGCCCGAGGTGAACATCGTCAGGGCCAGGATCGCCCAGGACTCCACGAACGGGAGGTCCAGCGTGCCCAACCCCCAGTCCACGATCGCCGCGATGGTGAAGCCGCCGAGCACGGCGTACGCGATCATGAAGCCGATCCGGGCCGCCGGTTCGAGCCCCGCGGCGTTCACACTCAGCTGGATCGCGCCCAGGAAGCCGATGATCACGGCGGCGAGCGTGATGTAGAAGACGGCGAGACCGCGCGGGTCGCCTGCTTGCAGCGGCTTGAGGTCCCTGACCCGGACCGGTACGCCGACCTCCCGGCCCACCTTCCCGGCGGCCGAGGCGAGCACCTGGGCGACGGTCGCGCCCGCCGCGGCGGAGAGGTCCAGTTCGACGCCGCGGCCGCGCATCCGCAGCACCGCGAAGACCTTCTGCTCCTCGACGACCCAGCGGGCCGCACCGAACGAGGGGTACGCATGCAGCCGGAGCGAGGCGTCCAGGGCCTTCTCCATACCGTTGATGAACTCCGTCCGCGGGGCGGTGCCCCGGTCGCCGAGGATCACCGCGGTGGGGATCTGGCGCGGGGTGGGGTTGGCGAACGCGTAGGTGTACGAGCCCGCGAAGAGACCGGCGCCGGCCGCGATGATCAGCACGATGACGGTGGCCGGGAGGTACGCCGAGTGCTTGAACCGCTCCCAGACCGATGGCGCCCTGTCCGCCGTGTCATCCGCCATGCGCTCACGCTAAAGCGTGCATCACGGACATAAGGCGCAACACGGCCCGATCGGAAATGGTTCGCCAGCCGTTTTCCCGAGGTGAGATCCTGGGGTCCGTATGTCCATCACGCCTGCCCCCGCCCTGTCCGCCCTGCTGGCGCGGCTCCCCGAGCTCATGCTGCGTGACCAGCAGCGGCTGGGTCGCCGGCTCGACGGCGCGCGCCGGATCCGTAAGCCCGAGGCCCGTGCCGCCGTCCTCGGTGACATCGTCCAGGAGGTCGAGCACGCCGAACTGCGCGTCGCGGGCCGCCGGGCCGCCGTGCCGGACGTGACCTATCCGGAAGAACTGCCGGTCAGCCAGAAGAGGGACGACATCCTGGCGGCCGTGCGCGATCACCAGGTGGTGATCGTCGCGGGTGAGACCGGCTCCGGCAAAACCACCCAGATCCCCAAGATCTGTCTGGAGCTGGGGCGGGGGGTGAAGGGGCTGATCGGCCATACGCAGCCGCGTCGTATCGCCGCCCGTACCGTCGCCGAGCGCATCGCCGAGGAGATCGGGTCACCGCTGGGCGAGTCGGTCGGCTGGAAGGTCCGGTTCACCGATCAGGTGAGCCCGGACACCCACGTCAAGCTGATGACCGACGGCATTCTGCTCGCCGAGATCCAGACCGACCGCGAGCTGCGCCAGTACGACACGATCATCATCGACGAGGCCCATGAGCGCAGCCTCAACATCGACTTCCTGCTCGGCTATCTCGCCCAGCTGCTCCCCCGCCGCCCCGATCTCAAGATCGTGATCACCTCCGCGACCATCGATCCCGAGCGCTTCTCCCGCCACTTCGGCGACGCGCCGATCGTCGAGGTCAGCGGGCGTACCTATCCGGTGGAGGTGCGGTACCGGCCGTTGCTGGAGGAGGGCGGCGAGGACAGCGACCGCGACCAGATCACCGCGATCTGCGACGCGGTCGACGAGCTCCAGGCCGAGGGGCCTGGCGATGTCCTGGTCTTCCTCTCCGGTGAGCGGGAGATCCGGGACACGGCCGACGCGCTGAACAAGAAGCAGCTCCGGGCGACCGAGGTGCTGCCGCTGTACGCCCGGCTGTCCCATGCCGAGCAGCACCGGGTCTTCCAGCGGCACACCGGCAGACGGATCGTGCTGGCGACGAATGTCGCCGAGACCTCGCTGACCGTCCCCGGCATCCGCTATGTGATCGACCCGGGCACCGCCCGGATCTCCCGCTACAGCCATCGCACCAAGGTCCAGCGGCTGCCGATCGAGCCGGTGTCGCAGGCCAGCGCCAATCAGCGCAAGGGCCGCTGCGGCCGTACCAGCGACGGCATCTGCATCCGGCTGTACTCCGAGGACGACTTCCTCACCCGCCCGGAGTTCACCGACGCCGAGATCCTGCGGACCAACCTCGCCTCCGTCATCCTCCAGATGACCGCCGCCGGACTCGGCGACATCGAGAAGTTCCCGTTCATCGACCCGCCGGACCGGCGCAACATCAAGGACGGCGTCCAGCTTCTGGAAGAGCTGCACGCGCTGGACGGCGCACAGAAGGATCCGCGCAAGCGGCTGACGAAGGTCGGCCGCAAGCTGGCCCAGCTGCCCGTGGACCCGCGGCTGGCCCGGATGGTGCTGGAGGCGGACCGCAACGGCTGTGTGCGCGAGGTCATGGTGATCGCGGCCGCGCTGTCCATCCAGGACCCGCGCGAGCGCCCCTCCGACAAACAGCAGCAGGCCGATCAGCAGCACGCTCGCTTCAAGGACGAGTCGAGCGACTTCCTGGCCTTCCTCCATCTGTGGAAGTACATCAGGGAGCGGCAGCGGGAACTGTCCTCGTCCGCGTTCCGCCGGATGTGCCGCCAGGAGTTCCTCAACTACCTGCGGATACGTGAATGGCAGGACATCTACAGCCAGTTGCGCACCGTGGCCAAAACCATGGACATCCATCTGTCCGAAGACGACGCGGCGCCGGACCGGGTGCACACCTCGCTGCTGTCCGGGCTGCTGTCGCACATCGGACTCAAGGACGCCGAGAAGAACGAGTATGTGGGCGCGCGCAGCGCCAAGTTCGCGGTCTTCCCCGGCTCCGCGCTGTTCAAGAAGCCGCCACGCTGGGTGATGTCGGCCGAGCTGGTGGAGACCTCCCGGCTGTGGGCGCGGGTCAACGCGAAGATCGAGCCGGAGTGGATCGAGCCGCTCGCCGAGCACTTGGTCAAGCGCACCTACAGTGAGCCGCACTGGGAGCAGAAGCAGGCGGCGGTGATGGCGTACGAGCGGGTCACGCTCTACGGGGTGCCGATCGTCGCCCAGCGGAAGGTCAACTACGGCCGGATCGACCCGGAGACCTGTCGCGATCTGTTCATCCGCAACGCCCTGGTCGAGGGCGACTGGCGCACCCACCACCAGTTCTTCCACGACAACCGGAAGCTGCTGGGCGAGGTGGAGGAGCTGGAGCACCGGGCCCGGCGCCGCGACATCCTGGTGGACGACGAGACCCTCTTCGACTTCTACGAGCAGCGGATCCCCGAGCATGTGGTGTCGGGCGCGCACTTCGACTCGTGGTGGAAGCACAAGTGTCGTGAAGGAGGGGCTGCGCCGGAGCTTCTCAACTTCGAGAAGTCGATGCTCATCAACGAGCGGGCGCAGGACATCACCAAGGACGCCTATCCCGACTCCTGGCGGCAGGGCAAGCTCACGTTCCGGGTGACGTACCAGTTCGAGCCGGGCGCGGACGCGGACGGCGTGACCGTCCACATTCCGCTCCAGGTGCTCAACCAGGTCACCGCGGAGGGTTTCGACTGGCAGATCCCGGGGCTGCGCGAGGACCTCACCACCGAGCTGATCCGGTCCCTGCCCAAGCCGGTGCGGCGCAACTACGTACCGGCGCCGAACTACGCGAAGCGCTTCCTGGAAAGCGCTCTCCCCGTCCAGGAGCCGCTGACCGCGACCCTCGGCCGGGAGCTCCAGCGGATGGTGGGCGTACGGATCGAGCCGGAGGACTGGGACTGGTCCAAGGTCCCCGAACATCTCAAGATCACCTTCCGGGTGGTCGACGAGCGGCGCCGCAAGCTGGCCGAGGACAAGGACCTGGAGGCGCTGAAGCAGCGGCTCAAGCCCAGGACCCGGGCCGCGATCTCCAAGGCGTTCGAGACCTCGAAGCAGGCGGTGGGCACAGAACAGCGCAGCGGGCTGACCCAGTGGACGATCGGGGCCCTGCCACGCACCTTCGAGACCCGCCGCGGCGGCCAGCCGGTCAAGGCGTATCCGGCGCTGGTGGACGAGGGCGCGTCGGTGGCGGTGCGGCTGTTCGACACCGAGGCCGAGCAGCGGGAGGCGATGTGGCGCGGAACGCGCCGGCTGATCCTGCTCCAGCTGCCGTCCAGCCCGGCCAAGTTCGTCCAGGGCAAGCTGTCCAACCAGGCCAAGCTGGCGCTCTCGGCGAGTCCGCACGGCAGTGTGCAGGCCCTCTTCGAGGACTGTGTGGCCGCGGCGGCCGACCGGCTGATCACCGCGCGGGGCGGCCCCGCGTGGGACGAGGAGTCCTTCCGCAAGCTCTTCGACGCGGTGCGCGCCGACCTGGTGGACGCCACGCTGGACACCGTCCGCAAGGTCCAGGAGGTGCTGGCGGCCTGGCAGTCGTGCGAACGGCGGCTGAAGGCCACCACGAGCCCCGTGCTGCTGTCGTCCCTCCAGGACATCCGCGAGCAGCTCGCCCAGCTGATCACGCCGGGCTTCGTGACCGCCCACGGGGTACGCCGCCTCCCGGACCTCATGCGCTATCTGGTGGCCGTGGACCGGCGCCTCCAGCAGCTCGCGGGCAACGCCGAGCGGGACCGCACCCGGATGGCGAAGGTCCGCGAGATGCAGGACGAGTACGCCTGGCTGCTGGAGCAGTTCCCGGCCGGGCGTCCGGTGCCCCAGGAGGCGCTGGAGATCCGCTGGATGATCGAGGAGCTGCGGGTGAGCTACTTCGCGCATGCGCTCGACACCGCCTATCCGGTCTCCGACAAGCGGATCGTGAAGGCGATCGACGCGGCGGCCCCGTAGCCGGCCACAGCGGCACACAGGGGTTTCCCGGAGGGCGTCCCAGGGCTCTTCGGGGGCCGCCGGGCGCGAGTTCGACCGCACCCCCTGACCTGCTGTAGAGTCTGGGACGCAAGCGCACAGCAGCGCGGCGCAGACGGCTCGTCCGTAAGCGTCACTGTTGGTCCTGTGGAGCAGTTTGGAGTGCTCGCCACCCTGTCAAGGTGGAGGCCGCGGGTTCAAATCCCGTCAGGACCGCATCGCAGAAGGCCCGGATTCCCAGTGGATCCGGGCCTTTTGGCATCTTGACGGCCACCCGCGGCCGGAGGTACCCAGACAAGAAGGTGTGTGGTGGGGTGCGCGGGAGGTGCGGCGCATGGGGATGTCCGCGAAACATGAGACCAGGGCGCTGCTGCGCGCCCATTTGGCGGCCGCCACGGGCTATCGCCATCTGACCCGGCACTGTCCGATCTGCCATCGGCTGCTGCTGCTGGCGATGGAGCCGACGGCGGCCGGTGAGGGACGGGATACGGTCCGGGAGGAGCCGTCGGCGTCGGCGGAGCCGGCGGCGCGGGAATCCGGCCGGGAGCCGGAGCCCTCTGCTCCGCCCTCAACTCGGTAAGCCCTTACCACAGTTGCGCTTTACCGCAGCCGTTAGGGCGGAAACAAGTACCCAATGGTGTGACGGGAGTCACCGAATGGGTTTCCCGAGCAGTGGAACTTATGCCCGGCTCACAATGGGTCAATTTAATATGTGCAATTGCACCCTTGGTCCGAGCCACCGCCGGAGCCCCTCCGAGACCGCCATGACCGGCCCGGATCACGACCCTTCGGGGCTGTGCGGCGACGTTCGGCGACACCCCGCGGGAGGCCATCATCCCCCCGTCCGCAACCACGCCCCGAGGGCGGAAGCGGACACAAAAAAGATCGCGCTGGACCCGGCGGAGTCCAGCGCGATCGACGACGCACCCATGTCGAGCGGTGATTGGCCTGTTGGGGCAGGCACCCGTCGTGTGGAGCCTTACAGGCGAAAGCCGGGCTGGGGGGCCCGGAAATGCCCGGTTATGCGGTTGTTCAGGCCTCGCTGCGCTGCTGCGGGATGCCCGCCAGAAGTGCACGGACCTCCGCTTCGCGGTAGCGCCGATGCCCTCCGAGCGTGCGGATGGACGTGAGCTTGCCTGCCTTCGCCCAGCGCGTGACCGTCTTCGGGTCCACGCGGAACATCGTGGCAACCTCAGCCGGGGTCAGCAGCGGCTCGGCATCAGGGGTGCGAGCGGTCATGAGCGGCCTCCTCGGGAGAACCGAACCATCACGGTTCTTTCCTCTAAATTCTGCACCTTGACCCGCGTTGCCCGAAATGGCAGACGCGGGCCGAGTCGGTTATAGGACGAACGGCTTGTCCTCGGCACTACAACTACACCATCTGTCCAGCCCCGTCGGCCAAACCGATGGAATTGCCCTCTCAGGTGTTCAACCTCGACGGAACCCGATGGACCATGCCATAACGGACAGTCACGCGTCCGTGACGATCAGTCACAACAGGATCAGGGGGCATCAGACCCATCAAGGAGTGCAATACCGATGAATCCGCCCTTACTTGGGCGGAAGGAGCCCTTCCCGGACTCCTTGTCCTATTTTGACACGAGGGTGGGGGATTGCCGCAAGGCCCGAAGTCAGTGCTTTAGGTCACGATTGAGGCAATGGCCCGGATCGGGACCTACGTCCCCTGTACGCCCCGGATCAGCTCGCGTGCTGCCGTCCGCGTACATCGCTCCACCGGTCGGTCAGCCGCTCATAGACGCTTCCCGCCCGCTCCCCGTCCCCCTCGCGCAGCGCGGCGAGCCCCTCGGCCACATCGGCGGCCGAGCGGTCGTCCTCCAGATGCCCGGCGGGTACCGCGTGCACCAGACCGCCGTAGTCCAGCTCGACCAGTGACCGCGGATGGAATTCCTCGAGCCACCGGCCGACGTCCACCAGGCCGTCGATCAGCGGTCCCTCGCCGAGGGATTCCTTCAATACTTTAAGGCCACGCGCCACCCTCCGCCTGGCCTGGACCATTGGAGTGCGATACCGCAAGCACGGTCCGTCGTCACCCTTGGTGTACTCCCGCTCCTCGTCCGCGAACAGCACGAACCAGCGCACCGGGACATGCCAGGTCGCGGAGCGGATCCACGGCCGGGCGTCCGGGTTGCGCTCCAGCCACTGCTCGTAGTCGGAGGCCGCCTGGCGCCGCACCACCGGGGGCAGCACCGCGTCCAGCAGCGGCCCGGGAAGCTGCTCGGACAGCTCCTCCAGCGCCAGCCAGCCCCGCAGCCGCGTCCGCCAGGGGCAGACGCAGGTGACACCGTCCACGACCGCCACGAAGGCGTCCGCGCTCTCGTGTACGGGCACCGGCACCGGGGGCACCGGCAGCAGATCGGCCAGCGAGCGGCGCAGCTCGTCCTGCGCGCCGGGGAGGTCGTCCCGCTTGGCATAACGCGCCCAGTGCGACCGCTCCGGCTCGGGAAAAGCGGCCAGTGGTTCATAGACCCGCAGATACGCCGCGTACGGGACAATCACCGAAGACGCCAAGGTCACTCGCGCTCCCTCAAGGCTGAGGCCACCACCAGGAGTTGTCTGCACCCGGCTGACCGCATCGTCCCACGCCCACCATGTGGACTCGTCGGGGACGTGAGCGATCCGTCGGGTGCCCAGGGCTTACCCTCTTGCCCATCGGCCCTCCCCACCAGCAAGGAGGGCGCCTACCCGACCTATGGGAGTCACCACCGTGACCGACGTACGTCACACCGTCAGCGCCGACGGTCCGACGGTAAGTCGCGTGCCGAACCCTCTGTCCCCGCTCTCAATACTGTTCCGGTCCGACCTGGGCGGACATGAGCAGGTCCTGCTGTGCCAGGACCGGGAGAGCGGTCTGAAGGCCGTCATCGCCATCCACTCGACCGCCCTGGGCCCGGCCCTCGGCGGCACCCGTTTCCATGCCTACAGCTCCGAGGAGCACCCCGAGGAGGCGGCGGTCCTCGACGCGCTCAACCTCTCGCGCGGCATGTCCTACAAGAACGCGCTGGCCGGTCTCGACCACGGCGGCGGCAAGGCCGTGATCCTCGGCGATCCGGATGAGGCCAAGAGCGAGGCCCTGCTGCTGGCCTACGGCCGTTTCGTGGCGTCCCTCGGCGGCCGGTACGTGACCGCCTGCGACGTCGGCACCTATGTCTCCGACATGGACGTGGTGGCCCGTGAGTGCCCCTGGACCACCGGCCGCTCCCCGGAGAACGGCGGCGCCGGCGACTCCTCCGTACTCACCGCCTTCGGCGTCTTCCAGGGCATGCGGGCCAGCGCCCAGGCGTCCTGGGGCGCGCCCACGCTGCGCGGCCGCCGGGTCGGCATCGCGGGCGTCGGCAAGGTCGGCCACCACCTGGTGGAGCACCTCCTCGAGGACGGTGCCGAGGTCGTGGTGACCGATGTGCGCGGCGAGTCGGTCGACCGGGTGCTGGCCCGCCACCCCCGGGTCCAGGCCGTCCCGGACACCGACGCGCTGATCCGCGCGGACCTCGACGTGTACGCCCCGTGCGCGCTCGGCGGCGCGCTCGACGACGACACGGTGCCCGCCCTGACCGCGAAGGTGGTGTGCGGCGCGGCCAACAACCAGCTCGCCCACCCGGGTGTGGAGAAGGACCTCGCCGACCGCGGGATCCTCTACGCACCGGACTACGTGGTGAACGCGGGTGGCGTGATCCAGGTCGCGGACGAACTGCACGGTTTCGACTTCGACCGGGCGAAGGCCAAGGCGGCCAAGATCTTCGATACGACTTTGGCCATATTCGATCGTGCCAAGACCGACGGCATTCCGCCCGCCGCGGCCGCCGACCGTCTGGCGGAGCACCGGATGGCGGAGGGCCGGGCGAACGGCTGACGGTCCGGGAAGGCGCTGAGAAGCCGCTGAGAACCGCCCCGACAGGCCGTGCGGGTCCCCTGCGGGCGGCTTCGCGCGGGGCCGTGAGAGCCCCGGCGGAGCCGTCGAGGAGAGATCCCTCACGGCCTGTCGGCGGGTCGGCGCACAGGACACGCTAAAATCGCAGCTGACCAGCGGGGAAGGGGCTCCCCGTCGGTCCTGCCGTGTGGCACCTCGTGCGGGCGACGTACCGTATGGCCACAGAAGCAGGTACCGTTGAAGCCCTACGGACCGGTCTCTCTCAGGAGAGTCCGCTCTAAGTGATGAACGTGAACGCGTGTCAAGACTCTGGGGCCGTCGAGCCCCGTCGTTGAGGGGGTCGAGCCATGGGGCGCGGCCGGGCCAAGGCCAAGCAGACGAAGGTCGCCCGCCAGCTGAAGTACAACAGCGGTGGGACGGACCTCTCACGCCTGGCCGAGGAGCTGGGCGCATCGACATCGAGCCAGCCGCCGAATGGCGAGCCGTTCGAGGACGATGAGCTGGACGACGACCCGTACGCACAGTACGCGGATCTGTACAACGACGATGAGGACGAGGACGACGAACAGTCGGATCCGTCCCCGCAGCGTCGCCGCGCCTGAACCACTCGTTCCAGGCGTCCGGCATTTCGCCGCACCTCCGCCGGTCCGGGGCCCTCGCCTCGGACCGGCTTCTGTGCTGCCCGCGCCCCGCGCGGGGCCGGCTCAGCTCGCGTAGTCACCGGTCAGCGTCACCGCTTCGGGGTCCTCGGCCGTGCGGTCGACGATCTCGCCGCTGACCCAGGCGTCCACCCCGCGGTCCGCGAGTGTGGCCAGTGCCACATCCACCGACTCGGCGGGGACCACGGCCATCATGCCGACGCCCATGTTGAGGGTCTTCTCCAGCTCCCGCCGCTCCACCGATCCGGCCTCTCCGACCAGCCGGAACACCGGGCCGGGGGTCCAGGTCGAACGGTCGACCACCGCACGCAGCCCGTCCGGGATCACCCGGGCCAGGTTGCTGGCGAGCCCGCCGCCGGTGATGTGCGAGAAGGCGTGCACCTCGGTGGTACGGGTCAGGGCCAGGCAGTCCAGCGCGTAGATCCGGGTGGGCTCCAGCAGCTCCGCGCCCAGGGTCCGGCCGAGCTCCGGCACCTCGCGGTCCAGCGTCCAGCCGGCCTTGTCGAAGAGCACATGACGGACGAGTGAGTACCCGTTCGAGTGAAGTCCGGAGGACTTCATGGCGATGACCGCGTCGCCCGTTCGGATGCGATCCGCGCCCAGCACCCGGTCGGCCTCGACCACGCCCGTACCGGCGCCGGCGACATCGAAGTCATCGGCGGCCAGCAGCCCCGGGTGTTCGGCGGTCTCGCCGCCCACCAGGGCGCAGCCGGCCAGCGCACAGCCCTCGGCGATGCCCTTGACGATGGCCGCGACCCGCTCGGGGTAGACCTTGCCGACGCAGATGTAGTCGGTCATGAACAGCGGCTCGGCGCCGCAGACGACGAGGTCGTCGACGACCATGCCGACCAGGTCGTGGCCGATGGTGTCGTAGACGCCCATCCGGCGCGCGATGTCCACCTTGGTGCCCACGCCGTCGGTGGCGGAGGCGAGCAGCGGGCGCTCGTAGCGGGCCAGCGCGGAGGCGTCGAAGAGCCCGGCGAAACCGCCGAGGCCGCCCACGACCTCGGGCCGGGACGCCTTCTTCACCCACTCCTTCATCAGCTCGACGGCGCGGTCGCCCGCCTCGATGTCGACGCCCGCGGCGGCGTAGGTGGACCCGGACTCGGACATGGCGTTGAGATCTTTCGTATCGGGGATGGCAGGCGGGCAGCCCTACGGGCGGCGGAGCGCGTCGGCGCCGCCGATCCCGGCGGTCAGCGTCCGCACACCGTCGGCGTCGGCGCTGCTGGGGGCCTGTGTCTCGGACTCCAGCAGATGCTTGCCGAGCAGCTCGGGATCCGGCAGGTCCATCGGGTACTCGCCGTCGAAGCAGGCACGGCACAGATTCGGCTTGGCGATGGTGGTCGCCTCGATCATGCCGTCGATGGAGATGTACGCCAGCGAGTCGGCGCCCAGCGACTTGCCGATCTCCTCGACCGACAGTCCGTTGGCGATCAGCTCGGCGCGGGTGGCGAAGTCGATGCCGAAGAAGCACGGCCACTTGATGGGCGGGGACGAGATGCGGATGTGCACCTCGGCGGCCCCGGCCTCGCGCAGCATCCGCACCAGGGCGCGCTGGGTGTTGCCGCGGACGATCGAGTCGTCGACGACCACCAGGCGCTTGCCGCGGATGACCTCCTTGAGGGGGTTCAGCTTGAGCCGGATACCGAGCTGGCGGATGGTCTGCGAGGGCTGGATGAAGGTCCGGCCCACATAGCTGTTCTTGACCAGCCCGGAGCCGTAGGGAATGCCGCTGGCCTCGGCGTAGCCGACGGCGGCGGGGGTGCCGGACTCGGGCGTCGCTATGACCAGGTCGGCGTCGGCCGGGGCCTCGGCGGCCAGCTTGCGGCCCATCTCGACCCGGGAGAGGTAGACGTTCCGCCCGGCGATGTCGGTGTCGGGGCGGGCCAGGTAGACGTACTCGAAGACACAGCCCTTGGGGCGGGCGGCGGCGAAGGTGGTGGAGCGCAGCCCGTTCTCGTCGATGGCGACCATCTCGCCGGGCTCGATCTCCCGGATGAAGGACGCACCCACGATGTCCAGCGCGGCGGACTCGGACGCCACCACCCAGCCGCGCTCCAGGCGGCCGAGGACCAGCGGGCGGATGCCCTGCGGGTCACGGGCGGCGTAGAGCGTCTGCTCGTCCATGAAGACGAGGCTGAATGCGCCCTTGACGCGGGGAAGGACGATGGGGGCGGCCTGCTCGACGGTCAGCGGCTTGCCGTCCTCGTCGACCTGGCCCGCGAGGAGGGCCGTGACGAGGTCGGTGTCGTTGGTCGCCGCGACCTGGGTGGCCCGGCCGCCGTCCTTGGGCAGAGCCGCGACCATCTCGGCCAGCTCGGCGGTGTTGACCAGATTGCCGTTGTGACCGAGCGCGATGGAGCCGTGGGCGGTCGCCCGGAACGTCGGCTGCGCGTTCTCCCACACCGACGCTCCGGTGGTGGAGTAGCGGGCGTGGCCCACCGCGATATGGCCCAGCAGGGAGCCGAGGGAGGTCTCGTCGAAGACCTGTGAGACCAGGCCCATGTCCTTGAAGACGAGAATCTGGGAGCCGTTGCTCACTGCGATGCCCGCGGACTCCTGTCCGCGGTGCTGCAGCGCATACAGCCCGAAATAGGTGAGTTTGGCGACCTCTTCACCCGGTGCCCAGACTCCGAAGACGCCGCAAGCGTCCTGGGGGCCCTTCTCACCGGGGAGCAGGTCGTGGCTGAGTCGTCCGTCACCACGTGGCACGGCATCGAGTCTAGGCCAGTTCCCGAGCACGTCCGAACGAGGGACCTGCCCCGCGGCCTATGTCACATGCCACGGCGCCTCCCGCGGGGCGCCGGACCCCGGTCCCACCAGGGGGACAACGGCGGAGGGCAGGGGCGAGTGGGGCATGGATCACATCTGGCGCGAACCCGGCCGCCCGCCCCGGCCGGGGTGCCGCCGCGGAGGCCTACGCCAGAACCGGGAGGTGGGCGGCGAGGTCTGCGCGCTCACCGCCGGCCGACACCTCGGCGGCCTCCAGCGCCTCGGCCCAGCCGGTGCGGCCGGTGGCCAGCCGCACCCAGGTGAGCGGGTCGGTCTCCACGACGTTCGGCGGGGTGCCGCGGGTGTGCCGGGGCCCCTCGACGCACTGGACCACCGCGTACGGCGGGATCCGGACCTCGACCGACCCGCCGGGCGCCTTCGCCGCGAGGGCGTCGGCCAGCATCCGGACGGCGGCGGCCATCGCCTGGCGGTCGTATGGGACGGGGGTGCCGGTGGCGGCCGCCAGGTCGTCGGAGTGGACCACCAGCTCCACACAGCGGGTCACCAGATAGTCGTCGAGCCGCATGGCGCCCACCGGCACCGCCAGCAGCCGGTCCCCCGGCGCCGCGGCGGCCGTCTCGGTGAACCGGACCTCGGCGCGCTCCAGCAGCACCCGCGGATCCGTGTCCCGCGCCGCCGCGCGGGTGCGCTCGTCGACCGCCCCGGCGAACGAGGCGACGGCGGCCGCGTAGTCGTTCACCCCGGCCTCCTGGGCGGGCGGCGCGGGCGCCGCCAGCAGCCGGGCAACGGAGTCCACGGTCGCCGCCACATGTGTCAGCAGCTCACGGGCGGTCCAGTCGCCGAGCCGGGTGGGGGCGCCCAGCCGCTCCTCGTCCAGCTCCGCGACGGCCTGGCGGATATGGCCCAGCTGCGCGGTCAGGGCGGCGCGGATCGTGGCGGAGTCGTAGACGCGGGCTCGGGCACGGGTGCGAGGCGGCATGGCGTCGAGCCTATCGAGCGCCGTGGACAGCCCGGCGGGTCTGGCAGACGATGGAAGAGAACGGAAGAAAGGGACTCTATCCGTAGGAAAGGTGTGAATCACCATGGGCGAGCATCCGGACTGTGCCCTGGTGCGCAAGGCTTTCGACACGTTCACCCGGGGCGACCTGAACACCCTGGCCACGATGATGACCACGGACGTCGTCCACCACGTGCCCGGCAGTAACCCGCTGTCCGGCACTCACAAGGGCGTGGAGGACGTCCTCCGGCTGTACCGCGACTGGGGCAGGCCGGACGGCAGTACCAAGGGAATCGAGCCCGAGCTGCTGACGGCCGACGGCCAGGGGCATGTGATCTTCGGTTACCGCTACACCGCGCGGAAAGCTGACGGCAGCCGCAGCTTCGCCATGAAGGGCGCTCAGTACATCACCGTCATCGGCGGAAAGATCTCCGACATCGAGGAGTGCGTCGAGGACCTCGACGCCTTCGACGCGTACTGGCTGGGGTGACCGGCCGGACGTACGGCCCCGCCCTCCCTGGGGAGGACGGGGCCGTACCGGCAGTTACGGGCCCCGCGACGGGATCCGTCAGGCCAGCAGGCCCGGGATCGTCGCCTCGTAGGCGTCCCGGAGCTCGGCCAGCGGGAGCGAGAACTGCCCCTGGACGTCGATCGCGTCGCCGTCCACCACGCCGATCCGGACCGCGGGAAGGCCGCGGGCGCCGCACATGTCGTTGAAGCGGACCTCCTCGCTGCGCGGCACCGAGACCACCGCCCGGCCCGCGGACTCCGAGAAGAGCAGCACAAACGGGTCGGTCCCGTCGGGGACCACGATCCGGGCGCCCTTGCCGCCGCGCAGACACGACTCGGCGAGCGCCTGGATCAGACCGCCGTCGGACAGGTCGTGCGCCGCGTCCACCATGCCGTCGCGCGAGGCCGAGATCAGGATCTCGGCGAGCAGCCGCTCACGCTCCAGGTCCACCGTCGGCGGCATCCCGCCGAGGTGCTCGTGGATCACCTGCGACCAGGCCGAACCGCCCAGCTCCTCCGCGGTGTCGCCGAGGAGGTAGAGCAGCTGGCCCTCCTCCGCGAAGGCGATCGGGGTGCGGCGGGCCACATCGTCGATCACACCGAGGACGGCGACCACCGGGGTCGGATGGATGGCCACCTCGCCGGTCTGGTTGTACAGCGAGACATTGCCGCCGGTCACCGGGGTGCCCAGGGTCTGGCAGCCGTCCGCGAGACCGCGGGTGGCCTCCGCGAACTGCCACATGACCGCGGGGTCCTCCGGCGAGCCGAAGTTGAGGCAGTTGGAGATCGCCAGCGGCCTGGCGCCGGACGCGGCCACATTGCGGTACGACTCGGCGAGCGCGAGCTGCGCCCCGGCGTACGGGTCCAGCTTGGCGTAGCGGCCGTTGCCGTCCGTGGCGACGGCGACACCGAGACCGGTCTCCTCGTCCACCCGGACCATGCCGGAGTCCTCGGGCTGCGCCAGCACCGTGTTGCCCTGCACAAAGCGGTCGTACTGGTCGGTGACCCAGGACTTGGACGCCTGGTTGGGCGAGGAGATCACCCGGAGCACCTGCGCCCGCAGCTCCTCCGGGGTCGCCGGGCGCGGCAGCTTGGCCGCGTCGTCGGCCTGGAGCGCGTCCTGCCACGCGGGGCGGGCGTAGGGACGCTCGTAGACCGGGCCCTCGTGGGCGACGGTGCGCGGCGGGACGTCGACGATCTGCTCGCCGTGCCAGTAGATCTCCAGCCGCTCGCCGTCGGTGACCTCACCGATCACGGTGGCGATGACGTCCCACTTCTCGCAGATCTCCAGGAAGCGGTCCGCCTGCTCCGGCTTCACGATCGCGCACATGCGCTCCTGCGACTCGCTCATCAGGATCTCCTCGGGGGAGAGCGAGGAGTCGCGCAGCGGAACGGTGTCCAGGTCGACCCGCATCCCGCCGGAACCGGCCGAGGCCAGCTCGCTGGTGGCGCAGGAGAGCCCGGCGCCGCCGAGGTCCTGGATGCCCTCGACCAGGTTCTCCTTGAAGATCTCCAGGGTGCACTCGATGAGCAGCTTCTCCTGGAAGGGGTCGCCGACCTGGACGGCGGGGCGCTTGGCGGGCTTCGAGTCATCAAAGGTCTCGGAGGCCAGCACGGAGACGCCGCCGATGCCGTCGCCGCCGGTGCGGGCGCCGTAGAGGATGACCTTGTTGCCCGCGCCGGACGCCTTGGCGAGGTGGATGTCCTCGTGCTTCATCACACCCACGCACAGTGCGTTGACCAGTGGGTTGCCCTGGTAGCAGGAGTCGAAGACCACCTCGCCGCCGATGTTGGGCAGACCCAGGCAGTTGCCGTAGCCGCCGATGCCCGCGACCACACCGGGCAGCACCCGCTTGGTGTCGGGGTGGTCGGCGGCGCCGAAGCGCAGCGGGTCCATGACGGCGACCGGACGGGCGCCCATGGCGAGGATGTCGCGGACGATGCCGCCGATGCCGGTGGCCGCGCCCTGGTAGGGCTCGATGTACGAGGGGTGGTTGTGCGACTCGACCTTGAAGGTGACCGCGTAGCCCTGGCCGACGTCGACCACGCCCGCGTTCTCGCCGATGCCGACGAGCAGGGCGTCGTTCTCCGGGGCCTTGTCGCCGAACTGCCGCAGATGGACCTTGCTGCTCTTGTACGAGCAGTGCTCGGACCACATGACGGAGTACATGGCGAGCTCGGCACCGGTGGGACGGCGGTCGAGGATGGCGCGGATGCGCTCGTACTCGTCCTGCTTGAGGCCGAGCTCGGCCCAGGGCTGCTCGGCGTCCGGGGTCTGCGCCGCGTGCTTGGTGGTATCCAGGGTCATGCGCTGACCAGCCTCTTGAGGATCGAGGTGAAGAATCCGAGACCGTCGGTACGACCGGTGCCGATCAGCGGCTCCACGGCGTGCTCGGGATGGGGCATCAGACCGACGACATTGCCCGCGGCATTGGAGATACCGGCGATGTCGCGCAGGGAACCGTTGGGGTTCATCTCCTGATAGCGGAAGACGACCCGGCCCTCGGCCTCGAGTTCATCGAGGACCCGCTCATCGGCGACATAGCGGCCGTCGATGTTCTTCAGCGGGATGTTGATCTCCTGGCCCTGCTCGTAGGAGCGGGTCCAGGCGGTCTCCGCGTTTTCCACTCGCAACTTCTGGTCGCGGCAGATGAAGTGCAGATGGTTGTTCCGCAGCATCGCACCGGGCAGCAGATGGGTCTCGGTGAGAACCTGGAAGCCATTGCAGATGCCAAGGACGGGCATACCGGCCTTCGCCTGGCCGATGACCGACTCCATTACCGGGGAGAAGCGGGAGATCGCTCCGGCGCGGAGATAGTCGCCATAGGAGAAGCCGCCCGGCAGGATCACCGCGTCGACCTGCTTCAGATCCTTGTCCCGGTGCCACAGCGGCACCGCCTCCAGACCGGCGGCGCGGACCGCGCGCTGGGTGTCGCGGTCGTCGAGCGTGCCGGGAAAGGTGATGACTCCGACGCGTGCGGTCACGACTCCGCCTTCACGGCGGCGGTGTCGGCACCCTCGCCGACCTCGACCTTCACGGAGAAGTCCTCGATCACGGTGTTCGCGAGGAACGTTCCGGCGATCTCATGGATACGGGCGAGGGCGGCATCGTCGACCGGGCCCTCCACCTCGAGTTCAAAGCGCTTGCCCTGACGGACGTCGGCGATCCCCTCGAAGCCGAGGCGGGGCAGTGCTCGCTGCACCGCCTGGCCCTGGGGGTCGAGGATCTCCGGCTTGAGCATGACGTCGACTACGACGCGTGCCACTGGCACTCCCGGTGGTGTGGTGCTGGTGCGTAAGGCGGTGGCCCAAGCCTACCCCGAGGAAAATTCTACGCGAGTAGATAGCGCGAACCAGGGAACCCTTCGGTCACGTTTAAGCATCGTCGAGGGCAACTGCTGGGGAAAGAACCGACGAAAACGTATGGTCCCGATTGCGACATGACACGCGGACGGAATTACCGGGGCTTCACAATGCATTGTCGCCCCCTGTACAAATGAAAAAGCATTGTTCGCTTACAACTGGACAGCTGTCATCTTTGCACGTCAACGCAACGATGCAGCCCGAAAGGACCGATATCCGTGGCGCAGCGCGTAGTAGTCACGCTCTCTGACGACATCGACGGCGGGGACGCCGAGGAAACGGTCGCGTTCGGGCTCGACGGCAGGTCGTACGAGATCGACCTCAACGCAGGCAATGCGGAGAAACTGCGCGACATGCTGGCCCCGTACATGGAGGCCGGCCGCAAGCGCGCACGCTCCGGGAAGACCTACCGCCGCACCGCCGTCGCCCCGGACCCGGCCGCGGTGCGCGCCTGGGCGCGGTCGCACGGCATGGAGGTGCCGCCGCGGGGCCGGATCCCCAAGAAGGTCTACGAGGCGTTCAACGCCGCGCGCTGACCGACCCGTTCGGCCGAGTTGCACAGCACCCCGGGTGATCCGCTAGAGTCTGGAGCACGCCGAGGGGCCGAGCCGAAAGGCGAATCCCCGAGGACAACACCATGCGGGTGTAGCTCAGTAGTAGAGCGCCCCCTTTCCAAGGGGGAGGCGCAGTGTGCGATCCCTGTCACCCGCTCTCATCACTCACCGCTCCACCGGAGTGGATCAGGTAGAGTGATGCACGCGCCGATCGGTGAGAGCCGGTCGGAGGCATGCGGACGTGGCTCAGTTGGTAGAGCATCACCTTGCCAAGGTGAGGGTCGCGAGTTCGAATCTCGTCGTCCGCTCCATTCAGGTCAGGCCCCGGTCGAATCGACCGGGGCCTGACCTGTTTTCGAGGTGGCGCGGGGCGAGTTGACGGCCGCGGAGACGGTACGGATCTGGCGGCGGACGGGGCGTCGTGCGGCGGCGCCGCTGGCACGGGAGCGCGGCCGGCTGTAAGGCTGGAGGTGGCCGCGGCGCACCGCTTCCGCGCCGTGGTCCGCACACGGGAGGAGGAGACAGCCATGACGGCCTCATCCGTGATCATCTGGGTCGTCGCCATCGTGATCGTGGCGGCCATCGCGCTGAGCGTGTCCAGGAACAAGAAATGAGCACGTCGGAGGCGAGGTAGTTCCGTCGCCGGGGGTTTGGTTATAGTAGAGGCGCGCCGTACGGCATGTACGGCGCATGCGGACGTAGCTCAGTTGGTAGAGCGCAACCTTGCCAAGGTTGAGGTCGCGAGTTCGAGCCTCGTCGTCCGCTCCGTGAGAAGGGGCCCCGGTCGATATGACCGGGGCTCCTTCTGTGTTCCACGTCACGCCGTCCGGTGCGTGGCCCGCCCGGTGGGCGGGCCACGCTCTCCGTGCGGCGGCTACGACCAGCGGTTGTCGGTCAGCCGCTCATACGCCTCGATGTACTTCGCCCGTGTCCGCTCCACGACCTCCTCCGGCAGCGGGGGCGGCGGCTGCTCGCCGCGGCGGTCCCAGCCGGAGGCCGGAGAGGTGAGCCAGTCGCGGACGAACTGCTTGTCGAAGGACGGCTGGGGGCGGCCGGGCTGCCACCTGTCGACGGGCCAGAAGCGGGAGGAGTCCGGGGTCAGCACCTCATCGGCGAGGACCGGTTCCGCGCCCGCCGCGCCCAGCGTCGCCGGCGCGTAGCCGAACTCGAACTTGGTGTCGGCGAGGATGATGCCCCGCTCGCGGGCAATGTCGCGGGCGCGGGCGTAGATCGCGAGGGTGGCCTGGCGCAGCTGGGCGGCGGGCTCGGCACCGATCCGGTGCGCGACCTCCTCGTACGCCACGTTCTCGTCGTGCTCGCCGACCTCGGCCTTGGTGGCCGGGGTGAAGATCGGGGTGGGCAGCTCGGAGCCGTCGCTCAGCCCCTCGGGGAGGGCGAGGCCGCAGACCGTGCGGGTCTCGCGGTACTCGGCCAGCCCGGAGCCGGTCAGATAGCCGCGGGCCACGCATTCGACCGGGACCATCTCCAGCGACCGGCAGACGAGGGTGCGGCCCTCCCAGTCGGCGGGGGCCCCGGCGGGCAGCTCGGTGGAGAGCACATGGTTGGGGGCCAGATCGGCCAGCACATCGAACCACCACAGGGACATCTGGGTCAGCACCCGGCCCTTGTCCGGGATCTCGGTGGGCAGCACCCAGTCGTAGGCGGAGATCCGGTCGCTGGCGACCATCACCAGCTCGCCCCGCTCGTTCCGGTAGAGGTCGCGCACCTTGCCGGTGTGCAGGTGCTCAAGGCCCGGGACCTCCACCGGCTCGGGCTTCTCGACGAATCCGGACACGCTGCCTCCTGGTGGTTTTGTCCAAGCCACCTCGATTCTGCCGCACGTCACGGCCATGTCCGGACCCGGCCCGCCCCTCACACCCGCTTGCAGATGCGGTCCAGCAGATTGGCCGTGGCGCGCTGCACCCGCTCGTCCCGGTGACCCGGCCGGTCCAGCGCCGGTGACCACGCGAAGGTGCCGGAGGCGAAGACCAGGGCGCCGCTGGGGGCCCGGTAGAGGGAGGTCTCCTGGTGCCGGGTGGCCCCCTCGGCGTCCTGGTACGGGGAGTGGGCCAGCAGGATCCGGCCGTCGTGCTCGGGCAGCGAGGTGCGCGGGAAGTAGCGGTCGGCCTCGCCCGCGACCAGACCGGGCAGTTCGTCGCCCTCCTCGGCGCCGGTGGCCTCCCACAGCCAGTGGCCCGCGTTGCGCACGACCATCGGACGCGGTTCGGGCACCCGGCCCGCGTACTGGATGCCGATCAGCTGCTGTTCGGGCGCCGTTTCGCGCCACAGCGCGGAGCGGCCGGGGCCACGGCGCTTGCGGCAGGTCAGCAGGCGGTCCGGACCGGAGGGCGAGGGGGCAAGATCGACCTGCCAGTACATGGTGTTGGCGGAAAGGAAGACCAGCGAGGTGCCGCTGTCGCGGGCCCCTTCGACGGTGCGGCGCAGCGGCGCCGACCAGTACTCGTCATGGCCGGGGAAGACCAGTCCGCGGTAGCGGGTGGGGTCGATGGCGCCCGCGTGGAGATCGCGGGTCTCGGCGTACGCGAGGTCGTAGCCGTAGCGCTCGGCCCAGCGGATGAAGTCGTAGGCGTGGCCCACATGGAGCGGCAGCCCCGCGCCCGCGTACGGCCGGTCGAAGGAGACCGTGACCGCGGCCTCGGACTCGCCCAGCAGCCGCCCCCGCTCGTCCCAGGCGTGGTAGAGGCTGGCGCCGGTGCGGCCGTCCTCCGGATAGAGGTTGTACGCCTGCCAGGTGAAGTCCGGGAGGACCAGCAGCAGGTCGGCGGGGTGGGTGTCGCGGACGGTGAAGGGGATGTGGCTGCGGTAGCCGTCGGCGGTGGTGAGCACCGCGACATAGGCGCCCAGCTTCCAGTACGTGGGGATCTGGAGCCGCCAGGACAGCCACCAGTGGTGGCAGGAGACGGTGCGGTCGGCGGTGAGCGGGGCGGGCTGGACGATGCCGGACAGCCGCGGGCTGGTGGTGATCTTCGAGGCGCCGTCGCCGCCGTAGTGGCCGATCCGGTAGACGTCCACGCTGAACTGCTGCGGCGGGTCGACCGTGATGCGGAAGTCGATGGCTTCGCCGGGGGCCGCGGCGGAGGCGGAGGTGAAGCCCTTGATCTGCCGGTGGACATCATCGGCGCTACGAGGGCCGGGGACCCGGGCGGCGCGGCGGTCGCGGGCCCGCGGCGCGGTCCGGTCGATCGCCCGGTCGATGGCGCCGGGGCTGTGGACGTGGTCCACGTACCACGGGACCACATGGCCGGTGTCGTCGAAGTAGTTCTCGCTGCCGCGCAGCCAGGGCAGCGGGCCCTGGCCGAAAGGATCCGTCACCGCGTGGGCCAGTGCGCCCGACTCCCAGCGCCGGATCTGGTCCGTCCCCATCCCCTGCTCCCCTCCCTGCGTACCCCGGCGGCAGCTCGCCTCGCTGTCCTCGCGCACCGCGCCACCGCGGTCCGGCCTTGTGGGCCGGGCTGCGTGGCCGGTCGGTGACCGGCCGGTGGGCTGGTCCGCTGGGCCGGGTGACAGCGACCGGTCCCAGCACATCACATTACGCACCCACTCCGTCACCCATAGTCGCTAATTTGCTGGAACGAGAACCGAACGGATGACGGGAACCGGAACGGACGGCCGAACCAGGACAGCCGCCCTCACCCGTCACACCAGGCGGACCGGTTTCTCCGGTCGCACGCCCACCTCGCCCAGCCAGGCGCGCAGCGGCTCGGCGTCCCCGTCCTCGACCAGGCTCAGCACCCGAGTCGCCAGATCCGCGCTGCGCCGTCCGCCCACCAGGAGCGCGGGCCCGTCCAGCCAGTCCAGCCCCGGGCTGGCGCCCGCGGTGTCCACGGCCGCGCAGCAGACCATCGCGGTGACATGGTCGGCGAGCAGCTCACGGCCGGTGCGCGGCGGCTGGAGCGGGAACAGCGGGGCGAATCCGTCGATCCACGGGTCGCCGCCGCCCGCTCCGGTGCCCTCCGCCGCCGTACGGGCCAGCTGCGCCCGGCTGGCCTCCTGCTGGACGGCCTCCTCCCGGGCGAGCTCCACGCTGAGCCGGGCCGCCAGCTCCGGGCCGCTGTCCGCCGCGCGCTCCCCCGCGCCCGGCTCGGCTCCCCGGCCGCCGCCACCGCCGGTGGTGAGGCGCTCGATGACCCGCGCGAGCGTGGGCGGAGCGGGCGGGCCCACGGGCCCCGCCGGAGTGGCCACGGGTGCGGCCCGCTCGTCCAGGACCCGGTGCAGCCGGGCGGCCTCCAGCCGCCACTTGCGGTCGACGACCTCCTCCGGGTACTGCCCCCAGTCCACCGGGGACCAGTCGGGGCCCGGCTCCGCCGGTCCGCCGTGGAAGAGCCGGGCCGCGAGCAGCGAGGTGGCCTCGTCGATCAGCCCCGGCTCCTCCAGCAGATCGCAGGCGGGCCGCTCGCTCAGCCGGGAGGCGAACCCCTCGGCCAGCCGGTCCCGGCGGGAGAGCTCGGTGAGGGCGGAGACCACGCCCGCGTCCAGCCTGGAGGGCCAGCGGCCCATCCGCCAGGCGGGCAGGGCGACCCGGGTGAGCAGCCGGTCCCAGCCCGCGTAGGCCAGCCCCACCTGCTCCTGGGCGACGATCCGCAGACCGTAGTCGACCGCCTGGGCGCGCTCGGAGGCGGCCGCGGCGACCGCGCGCTCCATCTGGGCGGCGTGGTCCCGGCAGCCGCGCAGCAGCAGCCGGGCGACCCAGCCGACGAAGGCGAACGCGGGACGGCGCACCGCCCGGCCGAGCGCCGCCGCGGCGGCGGGCGCGGATCCGCCCGACCGCGGGCCGTGGCCGGGGCCGGGCCCCGGTCCGTACGGGGTGGCGGGCGCGGTGTCTCCGCCGCGGGTGGCGACGGCCACGGCGGCGTCCAGGCCCCGGACGAAGCGCCGCGCGGCGGCTATGTCGGGATGCACCGACGGGCCGGTGCCCGCCACCACGGGCGCGAGCAGCGCCCGCAGCTCGGCGACGCGCATCCACCACAGGAACGGCGAGCCGATGACCAGCACCGGGGCCTGCGGGGCGCGCCGCTCACGGCGGTCCGTGAGCCGGTCGTCGCCCGCCGGACCCGGCACCCCGGGCAGGCCCGCCCCGGGTGCGGCCCGGGTCCCGTCGGCCGAGAGGGAGCCGCGGTCCCGCCGCCCCCGGCGGGAGGCGTACGCCGGGTGCGTACGGTCCTCCAGCCAGCTGTCGCAGTCCGGGGTCAGCGCTATCGCCGAGGGCGCGGGCACCTCCATGCGCTCGGCCAGATCGCGGACCAGCCGGTACAGATCCGGGGCGGTCTCCTCGGCGATGGGCACCGTGGGGGTGAACGCGGGCCTGGCCCTGACGATCACGGCCGCCACCGCCGCCGCCAGCAGCAGGACCAGCAGGGCGCCGCCGACCACGGTCCAGCGCAACGCGGTCCAGCCGTCGTCGTGCGACGCGCCGATACGGCCCGTGGCACTGCCGGCCAGCAGCACGACGGCCGCGGCCGCCGGGAGGAGCGCGACCGCGAGCGCGGTGCTCCGGATCCGCAGTACCGCGAGGGCACGGGCGCGTGCCGCCAGTGCACCTGCTTCGGGACCTGCCACTGTTCTCATCACCCCCTACGGTCCAGCCGGTCTGTGAACGGCGGACGACGGCGGCGTTGTCTTTCAACCCCCACTTTCGCACCGGCCGTCGACACCGCAATGTCGGTGGGCCAGTTGCCGCACCTCGCCTGAGCGGCACATTAGTTGGGGCCCGGGCGTGCGTCAGCAGGATGCGGAAGCGCTCACCCAATGGAATGGCCTTGGGTAAAACCGGGAACCCCGCGATTGCGAATTCGATCGTGCTGTGATCGCCCTGTCCGAGAGCCTGACGAGGCCCTCGCGAGAGCCTCGCGAGAGCCTCGCGAGAGCCTCGCGAGAGCCTTGCGAGGGCCGTTCGCGCTCAGCCGGACGTGGCGTCCGAAGCCGCCCGCGCGGCGATGTCGCTGCGGTGGTGGGAGCCGTCGAGACCGATCCGGCCCAGCGCCCGGTACGCCCGCTCCCGCGCGGTGACCAAGTCGGATCCGGTCGCGGTGACGGACAGCACCCGGCCGCCCGCGCTCACCACGGCGCCGGAGGCGGCGTCCTGCTTGGTGCCCGCGTGCAGCACATACGCCTCGGGGCCGTCCTGCTCCGCGATGTCCGCCAGTCCGGTGATCGGGTCACCCGTGCGCGGCGTACCCGGGTAGTTGTGCGAGGCGACGACGACCGTCACGGCCGCGCCGTCGCTCCAGCGCAGCGCGGGCTCGGCGGCCAGCCGCCCGGTGGCGGCGGCCAGCAGCACCCTGGCCAGCGGGGTCTTCAGCCGGGCCAGCACGACCTGGGTCTCGGGGTCGCCGAAGCGCGCGTTGAACTCGATCACGCGCACCCCGCGCGAGGTGATCGCCAGGCCCGCGTACAGCAGCCCGGAGAAGGGCGTGCCACGGCGGCGCAGCTCGTCCACGGTGGGCTGGAGGACGGAGGCCATGACCTCGTCCACCAGCTTGGGGTCGGCCCAGGGCAGCGGGGAGTACGCGCCCATGCCCCCGGTGTTCGGGCCCTCGTCACCGTCGTGGGCGCGCTTGAAGTCCTGGGCGGGCTGGAGCGGGACGACACTCTCGCCGTCGGTGATCGCGAAGAGGGAGACCTCGGGGCCGTCGAGGAACTCCTCGATCACCACGCGGCCGCAGGCCAGCGCATGCTCGCGGGCGGCCTGGACATCACTGGTCACCACGACGCCCTTGCCCGCGGCCAGGCCGTCGTCCTTGACGACATAGGGGGCACCGAAGGCGTCGAGGGCCTCGTCGACCTCGGCGGCGGTGGTGCAGACGTAGGAGCGGGCGGTGGGAACGCCCGCGGACGCCATCACGTCCTTGGCGAACGCCTTGGAGCCCTCCAGCCGCGCGGCCTCCGCGGACGGCCCGAAGGCGGGGATACCGCGCCCGCGCACCGCGTCGGCCACGCCCGCGACCAGCGGGGCCTCGGGGCCGATGACCACCAGGTCCGCTTCCAGCGCGGTGGCGAGGTCGGCGACGGCACCGCCGTCGAGGGCGTCGACGGCGTGCAGCTCGGCGACCTCGGCGATACCGGCGTTGCCGGGGGCGCAGTGCAGTGCGGTGACGTCGGGGTCGAGGGAGAGTGCGCGGCACAGGGCATGTTCGCGGGCGCCGCCGCCGATGACGAGGACCTTCACGGTATGCACCCTACGGCCTAGGCAGTCCGTGCCCGCCGCGCGGGGGCGCACACCGCCTTCATCGATCACGGCTCGCGGGCGAACCGCCCGCGAAGAGGCGGCCCCGGGGCGACTCGGCGGCAATGGACGGGCGGCCAGGGCTCACCGTCCGCGGCTGAGCCGGGCCCGGCGGGCACGGACCCGGCGGATGCGGGGGTTTCAGGAGGTGCCGGGCGCCGGGCGGCGCTTGGTGAGGGGCGGCGCCCGGGGACGGGGACACTCTTTCGAGTGAGGGGGTGGGGGTGCCTATATCCGATGTGCCACCACTAATGGGCGGAAATCCTGCGGTCGGGTCCGCGTGGCCAGCCGTTCGGCGGTAGGAATGGTGGCCGCGCATCAGCCGCGCGACAGGAATGACGCCGCCGCAGAGGGAGTGCACGGGTGAGTCAGCCGGAGATGCAGCCCGAGGGGCTCCCTCGGCAGGAGGGTGCGAGGAAGCAGGGGGACCTGCTCGGTCGGCCCTTCCCACACGGCGACTGGGGCGAGCCCGCGGAGCGCCTCGACGAGGTGTACCAGTGGGTCGAGGAGGGTGCGCTGCGGGTGGCCGAGTGGTATCTCGCCGACCGGCTGTGGAAGCGGCGGACCGCGCAGGGCTTGCGGGTGGGGGCCGTGGCCGGGGCGGTGGTGGGGGCGGCGCTGCCGCTGCTGGATCTGGCCGGGGTGCTCGGCCGTGGCGCCGGTTGGGGCGCCTTCGCACTGCTGCTGGCGGTCGCCTGCGTCGGCGCCGACCGGTTCTTCGGGCTGACCTCGGGCTGGATGCGGGACATGGCCACGGCGCAAGCCGTGCAGCGGCGGCTGGAGGCGTTGCAGTTCGACTGGGCGTCGGAGAGCGTACGGGAGGTGCTGGGTCCGACCGAGGGCACCGCGAGCGAGGCCGTGGAGCGGTGCCTCACCGTGCTGCGGCGGTTCTGCGAGGACGTGTCCGAGCTGGTGCGCACCGAGACCTCGGGCTGGATGGTGGACTTCGGCTCCGGTTCCGCACCGCTGTTCAGCCAGGCGCTGGTGGGCCAGGGCTCCCGCCCGGACAGCGGGAGCCCTGCCAGCCGTTTTCCGCTGCCGCCCAGCACCCGGCCCAATATGCCGCGGCAGCGGCCACCCGAGCCGCCCCGGTGAGCGCCTCGCGCGGCTGACTCCGGCCGGAGCCAAGCGCTCCGCGGGAAGTGCCGCGAGGTGCCGTCATGCGTCCGCGGCTGCGTCGTGGCCGGCCGCGCCCACGCGGCGGAGCCGCACCTCGACACAGGCCCGCGCCCCTTCGGGGCGCAACCCGAACCGCACTGGACTTCAGCGAGGCCGCTCAGCTGAACACGATCATCGAGCCCTGTCCCAGACTGCGGGTCGCCGCCGCGTGCAGTCCCAGCCACACATGGCGTTCCCGCGCGAACGGGCTGTCCTCGTACGGAACCGGGACGGCCGGTTCCTCCAGGCTGGTGGGCCGGGACGGCGGCGCCGGAGCGGGCGGGGGGTTGGCGGCGTCGATGCCCAGCGCCGGGGCGACCGCCTCCAGTTCGCGCAGCAGCCCGTGGCTGGAGCCCAGCGGGCCACCGCCCTCCAGGAGTTCGTCGTTGGACAGCGGGCTCGGGAAGTCGACGGGGACATAGGCACCGGCGTGGTCGTAGTGCCACACCAGATGCGACTGCTGGGCGGTGGACTCGAACATCTCGAGCAACTGCTCGTAGTCCCCGCCGAGTTCGTCCACCGGCGTCACCGCGAGCCCGCACAGCTGCAACATATGGGCGCGGCGCAGAAAGTGCAGCGCGTCGTAGTCGAAGCCCGCGACCGGGGCAACATCCCCCGACAGACCGGGCATATAGCCGAAGACGGGCACGGGCGGCAGACCGGCTTCACCGAGTGCCTTGTCGTACGCGGCGATCTCCTCGGCGAAGGGATTGTCGGGGCTGTGGCACAACACATCGACGAGCGGGACCAGCCAGAGGTCACATGCCACGCGATCTCTCTCTCGTATCCGTACGGTCGGTGGTCGGCCCAGCGTAGTGCCCCGCGTACGCCGCGCGAAGAGCGCTGCCCACCGCGCTGCCGCCGCACCCGGTCTCAGCCCGTGCTGGAGGGAGCGTTGGAGGTGGAGAGGCCGGAGCTGTCCGAACCGTCGGAGTTTGAGGCTCCGGAGGAGCCGCTCGGGGTGTCCGTCGGGGCCTCCGTCCAGGTGTCCGTCGGCGTCGGCTCCGTGGAGGATTCGGACGGCGACGCCGTGGGCGACCCGCTCGGGCTCTCGCTCGGGCCCCGGTCCGATGTCGCCGCGCCGGTGCCCGGCACCCGGTTCGCGGGCGGCGCTCCGCCGTCGCCCGCCAGGACGCGTACGGCCAGCCCGTCCGCGGTGGCCGGATCGCCGCCGAGCGAACGGCCGGCGAACTCCACCAGTGCGCCGGGCGGGTTGCCCGCCGGGCCGTGCAACACACTGACGTAGGACTGGGCGCCGAAGAACTGCCGGTACAGCGGATAGCCGAGCAGCACCAGCGCGACGCCCGCGGCGACCGCGAGCCCGCGCAGCAGCGGACCGCCGACGGCGCGGGCCACATCGGGGCGCAGGACCGCGTAGCCCACCGCGAAGAACAGCAGCCCGAGGGCGGCCAGCAGCAGCGCCTCCTCGCCCAGGAAGACCTGGTAGGTGAGGAACAGCCCGAGGATCACCCCGTCGCGTACCGTACGGCCGCCCGGTTCGCACAGCCGCAGCAGCCGGTCCACGATCAGCGGCATCATGAACAGCACCGCGAAGTTGGGGTGGGCGTTGGCGTGGGAGACCATCGCCGGGGCGAACGCGCACAGCGCGCCGCCGAGCGCCGCGGCCCGCCGGGAGGTCACAAAGCGCCGCAGCAGCAGCCAGTACCAGGCGACGGCGGTCGCGGCGAGTCCGGCGGTCAGCACCAGCGCCCAGGTCATGGCCGGGCCGAACACGGCGGTGACGGGGGCGAGCGGTATGGACAGGCCCAGCATGGTGGTGTTCGCCATGAGGTTCACACCGGACGGGACGTTCTGGAGCGTGGTGAAGAACGGATCGCGGAGGGCGAAGACGTTGTCGGCGGTGACCGCGAAGAACCACTCCCACTGGTTCTGGTCCTGTCCGCCGTCGATGAGATAGCGGTGCCGGGGGTCGCGCCACAGCCCGTGGAAGAGCACCACGGACAGCAGCAGATAGCCCGCCGCCACCGCCCGGTCGGCGGCCCGGACCCGCTCCAGGGCGCCCGCCGCCCGCAGCCGCACCAGCTCCAGCAGCACCCGGGCGTAGTCCGGCGCGCGGACCTTGGAACCGGGCTGATGGGCCCAGCGGACCGGCACCTCGGCGACCGGCCAGCGCGCGCCGTGGAACATCCGCAGGATCTCCACATCGATGCACCAGCCGTCGAGCCGGGACCGGCCGAAGACCGCGCGCGCCCGGTCGCCCTCGAAGAGCTTGAAGCCGCACTGGGTGTCGCGGACCCCGGGCACCGCCACCGCCCGGATGACCCGGTTGCCCGCCTCGCCGAGCAGCCGCCGCAGCGGAGGGCGGCGCACCGCCTCGGCGGACGCCGGGTGGTGGGCGCGGGATCCGATGGCGGCGGCGTAGCCCTCGTCCAGCCGGTCGTGCAGTGCGGCCAGTTCCTCGATCGGGGTGGCCAGATCGGCGTCGGTCACCAGCACCCGGCGGCCGCGCGAGGCGAGCACACCGAGCCGTACGGCGTGGCCCTTGCCGTGGTTGCGGGCGAACGGGGCCGTGGGGGCGGTGCCCGGTGGCGGGCCCAGCAGCCGGATCCGGGGCTCGGCGGCAGCGGCCTCGCGGACCGTGGCGGCGGTGGCGTCCGTGGAACCGTCGTCGACCACGATGACCTCCCAGTCCGCGTGGCGACCGGGCGAGGACCGCAGATGGCGGCAGATCGCGTCGAGGGTCCGGGGCAGCCGGTGCTCCTCGTTGTACGCGGGGACGACGACCGTCAGATCGACGGTGTCCGGCGCGCGCGGCGGCGTCGGCGCCGGTCGGCGGCCCGCGGCGGGGCTGAGCGAAGAAGGCGGCACACGTCGGGGACCACCTCGGGCCGCCGCGGCGTTGCGTGTTCCGTGTCACACTCCGCCCCGGCCGCGGCCGGGCGCCGGATCAGCGCGCCTTCGACTCCACCACCAGCCGCTCGATCAGGGTGCGGAAGTGGGTGTTGTACGCCCCGATCAGCCGCTCGGAGGTGGCCGGGTCGCCCCGGGTCACCGCCGCGGTGAGCTCGCAGTGCCCGGCCCACAGCAGCCCGCGCAGATCGGGCACCCGGCGCAGATACGGGACCGTGAACACCCAGGTCTGCGCCCGCAGCCGCTGGAGGAAGTCCAGGATGTACGGGTTGCCGACCAGCCCGCAGAGCTCGCGCCAGAAGCGCAGGTCGTAGCCGATCAGTATGTCGAGATCGCCGGAGCGGGCGGCCCGCTCGGCCTCCTCGGCCCTCCGCCCCACCGAGGCCAGCGCCGCCGGTGTCATCGAGCGCAGCGTCCGGTCGACGGAGTGGCGGAACACGCCCTCGACGACCATCGTGCGGGCGTCGACCATGTGCCGGAAGTCCTCGATGGTGTACTCGTGGACCTTGAAACCACGGTGTTCCTCGACGTCCAGCAGCCCCTGCGAGCACAGGTCGAGCAGGGCCTCGCGGACGGGCGTCGCGGAGACGCCGTACTGGTCGGCGATCTCCTTGACGGTGAACTGAAGGCCGGCCGGGAGGCGGCCCGCGAGCACCTCGTCGCAGAGCGCTTCGGCGATCTGCTGGCGCAGGGTGTTCCGCTTGACCGGGCTGGTGCCGGGCACGGGCATCGAGGACCGTCTCCTTCCGGGGCCGTCGTGATCACCGGGTAAGCGGACGGCCCTCGCATCACGATATGCGAGGGCCGTCGCGCCCAGTGACGCGGAGTGCGGCGGTGTTCTACACCGGGTGCCCGGTCGGCGTTTTCCGTGGCCGTCGGGCGTCTTCCGTGGTCACACCGGGTGGACGCCGGTCCGCCGCGGCCCTGGGCACCGGGCACCGGGCCCGGGTGGGTACGACGCTTCAGCCGGTGTGGGCGTCGGCCGCGGACAGCGCCTCGTCCAGGACGGCCAGGCCCTCCTTGGCCTCGGTCTCGGTGACGGTGCACGGCGGCACCACATGGGTGCGGTTCATGTTCACGAAGGGCCACAGACCGCCGCGCTTGCAGGCGGCCGCGAAGTCGGCCATGGGCTGGTTGGCCGGGCCACTGGCGTTGTACGGCACCAGCGGTTCGCGGGTCTCCTTGTTCTTCACCAGGTCCAGCGCCCAGAAGACGCCCGTACCGCGCACCTCGCCCACCGACGGATGGCGCTCGGCGATCTCGCGCAGCCCGGGGCCGATCACGTTCTCGCCGATGGCGGCGGCGTTCTCCACGATGCCCTCCTCGGCCATCGTGTTGATGGTCGCGACGGCGGAGGCGCAGGCCAGCGGGTGGCCGGAGTAGGTGAGACCGCCGGGGTAGGGCCGCTGGTCGAAGGTGGCGGCGATCTCGGCGGAGATCGCGACACCGCCCAGCGGCACATAGCCGGAGTTGACGCCCTTGGCGAAGGTCAGCAGGTCGGGGACGACGTCGAAGTGTTCGGCGGCGAACCAGCGGCCGGTGCGTCCGAAGCCCGCCATGACCTCGTCGAGGACGAAGACGATGCCGTAGCGGTCGCAGATCTCGCGGACGCCGGGCAGATAGCCGGGCGGCGGGACCATGATGCCGGCGGTGCCGGGGATGGTCTCCAGCACGATCGCGGCGATGGTCTGCGGGCCCTCGAAGGCGATGGTGTCCTCGAGGTGGCGCAGGGCGCGCTCGCACTCCTGGGCCTCGTTCTCGGCGTGGAAGGGCGAGCGGTAGAGGAACGGCGCCCAGAAGTGCACCACTCCGGCCGAGGCGGAGTCGGAGGGCCAGCGGCGCGGGTCACCGGTCAGGTTGATCGCGGTGGAGGTGGCGCCGTGGTACGAGCGGTAGGCGGAGAGCACCTTGGGGCGGCCGGTGTGCAGCCGGGCCATCCGGACCGCGTTCTCCACGGCCTCGGCACCGCCGTTGGTGAAGAAGATCTTGTCGAGGTCACCGGGGGTGCGCTCGGCGATCAGCCGGGCCGCCTCGGAGCGTACGTCCACGGCGAAGCCCGGGGCGATGGTGCACAGCTTGCCGGCCTGCTCCTGGATCGCGGCCACGACCTTGGGGTGCTGGTGGCCGATGTTGGTGTTCACCAGCTGGCAGGAGAAGTCGAGGTAGCGGTTGCCGTCGTAGTCCCAGAAGTACGCGCCGTCGGCGCCCGCGACGGCGAGCGGGTCGATCAGACCCTGCGCGGACCACGAGTGGAAGACATGCGCGCGGTCCGCGGCCTTGACGGCGGCACCGGCGACGGGGTCGGGAGTGGGCTGCACGGACACGTTCGGTACCTCTGATCGCTCACGGGGAGGGGGTGCGACCAGGGTACGGACCACCCTCCGGGCCCGTCACCGACATGCTGTCCGGCATTTTCCGTGGCTCTCGACACACTGCCGGGCGTCTTTCGCCACGCGGCTTTTCCGAAAACCCCATTGACAGCACACTGTCGATACGACAGCCTACTGTCATTCACGAGGGCCGAGCCGAGCACCTCGCGGATCAGGACCGAGGAGAAGCCATGGGACGCCGGACCGTGCATGTGGCCGTCTACGACACGCTCGCCGACTGGGAGATCGGACACGCCACCGCCCACCTCCGCGAGACCGCCTTCCACCGCCCGCCCCGCGAGGGCTTCACCATCCGCTATGTGGCGGCCCGGCCCGGGACGGTGACCACGATGGGCGGAATGCGCATCGAGCCCGATCTGACGCTGGAGGACGTGCGGCCGCAGGACAGCGCGATGCTGATCCTGCCGGGCGCGAGCGCCTGGGCGAGCGACCCGGAGATGCCGCGCTTCGCCCGCGCCGCACGGGAGTTCCTGGCGGCGGGCGTACCGGTCGCGGCGATCTGCGGCGCCACGGCGGGACTCGCGCTCGAAGGGGTACTGGACGAGCGCGAACACACCAGCGCCGCGGCCGAGTTCCTGGCCGCCACCGGTTACCAGGGCGGCGATCACTACCGTGAGGCGGACGCGGTCACCGACCCGAGCGGTCTGATCACGGCCGGGCCGACCGAGCCCGTCGCGTTCGCGCGGGAGATCCTGGCCCGCCTGGAGGTGTTCGAACCCGCGGTGCTGGACGCCTGGTTCCGGCTGTTCTCGGCGTCCGACGCGGCCGCGTACGGCGTTCTGGAAGCGGCGGCCGCACGATGACGGACGGCACCGAGGCGGCCGAGGAGCTGCCCGCGCTGCTCAGCGGGACGGCGCTGTCGGTCTTCCGGCTGAACGGGCAGTTCCTCGCCGTCTCCGAGCGGCTGTCCCGTCCCGCCGGACTGACCGCCGCCCGCTGGCAGGTGCTCGGCGCGGTCCTCGAGGAACCGCTGCCGGTCGCCGGGATCGCCCGCGCCATGGGCATCACCCGGCAGAGCGTGCAGCGCGTCGCGGATCTGCTCGTCGAGGCAAGGCTCGCGGAATATCTCCCCAACCCCGCGCATCGCCGGGCCAAACTCCTCGCCCCCACCGAGGCCGGTGTCGCCGCGGTGCGGGCGATCATTCCCGGCCACCGGGAGTTCGCCGGACAGCTGGCCGAACAGCTGGGCGGGGCGGCCGGTTTGAAGGAGGTGAGGCAGGCCCTGAGCCGTCTGTCGGAGGCCCTCGACGCCCTGGAGCCCAGCTCCGCGGACACCCCCGGGAGCTGACCCGCCACCATCGCGCGACCGTCCCGCGCAGATACGGAACCGATAACGGATCCCCTGCGTCGTCCACTTCGCTCCCAGCCGCCTTTATTCTCTCGGGGGGCTGATCAGGGGGATCAGGGGAAGGGACAACGACGCATGGAAGACCTGGGGGCCGAGGACCCTCGCTGGATCGGCGAGTACCGGCTGCTGCGGCGGCTCGGTGCGGGCGGTATGGGCCGGGTCTTCCTGGCCCATTCCTCGCGCGGCCGCACGGTGGCGGTGAAGCTGGTCCAGACAGAGCTCGCTCAGCAGGCCGAATTCAGACGGCGGTTCAAGCAGGAGGTACGGGCCGCCCAGCGGGTCGGCGGGGAGTGGACCGCGCCGGTGCTCGACGCCGACACCGAGGCCGCCACTCCGTGGGTCGCCACCGGCTATATCGCCGGACCCTCGCTGCACGCGACCGTCGCCGAATCGGGTGCCCTGCCCGAACGATCGGTGCGCATCCTCGGCAACGGCCTCACTCGCGCGCTGCGTGACATCCACGGCGCCGGGCTGGTCCACCGCGATCTGAAACCCTCCAACATCCTGGTCACCATCGACGGTCCGCGGGTCATCGACTTCGGCATCGCGCGCGCCCTGGAGACCGTGACGGACGGTCTGCTCACACGCAGCGGCGCCGTCGTGGGCTCACCCGGCTTCATGTCGCCCGAGCAGGTGCGCGGTGAGCGGGTCACCCCCGCAAGCGATGTGTTCTGCCTGGGCTCGGTGCTGGCCTTCGCGGCCACCGGCCGCCAGCCGTTCGGCACCTCCGACAGCGGCGTGCACGCGGTGATGTACCGGATCGCGCAGGAGGAGCCGGATCTGACCGGACTGCCCGAGGGCTTGCGCGATCTGGTCGCCGACTGTCTGAAGAAGACCCCCGAGGACCGGCCCGGCCTCGACGCGCTGCTGGAGCGCACCGGCGGAGACGAGCCTGACGGGGCCGGAGCCGGATCCGGTGAGCCCTGGCTGCCCGGCAGCCTCGTCGCCCAGCTGGGCCGCCACGCGGTGCAGTTGCTCGACGCCGAGACGCCCGCGGCGCCCCTGGCCCCCGGGATGCCCGCGCCGCCGTCCGCACCACCGACCGCGGGACCGGCCAGGCCCTCGGTCCCGGCGCCGCCGGCGGCCCCGCCGCCCCCCGCCGCGCCGCCGTGGGCCACCTCCTTCCCGCTGGCTCCGGCGGAGCCGCCGACGCCTGCGCAGCCCGCGGCACCGCCCGCCGCGCCGCCCGTGCCCCCGGCTCCGGCCGCACCGCCGAAGCCCGCACCGGCACCGGCACCGGCACCGGCCGCGGACGCACCCGCCGCGGACGCCGACGCACCCGCCGCGGACGCCGACGCACCCGCCGCGGAGGCCGCGAAGCCACCGGCCGACGCGCAGGACACCCCTGGCACCCCGGCCGCCGAGCCACCGTCGGCCACTCCGCGGCCCGCCCCGCAGGCCACGCCCGACCCGCGCCGCCAGAACGCGGCCCCCGTGTCCGCCCCCGAAGCGGCGCCCGCCCAGCAGGCCGAGCCCGCGCCGGAACCGGCGGCCGCGGCCACCCCGCCACATGCTTTCGGGCCCCCGGCGGTCACCTCCTTCGACACCACGCCGCAGGGCGGACCCGCTGCCGCCCCGCATGCCCTCGGCTCCACCGGCCTCGGCGGTCCCGCGGGCCCGGGCGGTCCGGGCGGTCCCGGTGGGCCCGGCGGTCCGGCCACGCCCCAGCCGCCCAAGCGCCGCCGCCGCAAGGCGCTCATCATCACCTCGGCCGCCGTCGCCACCGTGCTGATAGCCGGAGTGGCCGCCATCGTGGTGATCAAGGGCAATGACTCCAAGGGCGACACGGCCAAGCCCGACTACGACAAGGCGACCCACACCGCGCCCGTCAGGCCCGGCGGCTCCGACACCGGTGGCGCGTCCGGCGGTTCGGGCTCCCCCGGCCCGTCCGCCACCAAGCTGGGCTCCACCGGTGATGTGCCCAAGGAGTATCTGGGCGCCTGGGAGGGCCAGATCACCGAGGGCGGCGAGCCCACCGGCAAGATCCGCCGGATCGTGCTCACCCAGGGCCAGATCGGCGCACCCGTCGCCGACACCCTGACCTCGACCGAGGACATGTTCTGCCAGGACTCGGCCACCCTGAAGTCGGCCGACAGCCTGCTGCTGATCGAGGACGAGGACGTCACCACCAGCGTTCCCGAGGACGCGTGCAGCGCCGTCGGCGAGCAGACCCTGCGGCTGGGCGACGACGGCTCGATCACCTGGAGCACCACCGACGGCTCCTCCGAGGCCACCCTGCGCCCCGCGAAGTCCGGCGGCAACCCGATCCCGGCCACCTACGAGGGCAGCTGGCTGGCCAAGGACGCGTTCGGGCAGGACGACGCCACCCTCAAGATCACCATCAAGCAGGGCGCGATCGGCACCGCGGTGGCCGAGGAGACCGGGGACAGCAAGAAGTACCACTGCGAAGGCAAGCGGATCCTGGCCTCGGTCTCCAACGGGCTGGTCCTCAGCCCGACCAAGGTCACCGACGGAAACCCCAAAGATCTGTGCACACCGGGCAATTCGCTGACATTCACCGCCTCCGGCAAGGAGAAACTCCGGGTCGAATATGACGACCCGAACGACTACGGCGATGAGACCATGACACAGACGTTCACCAGAATCGACTGATCGGCCGATCGGCAGACGGACCATCGGCACACGGACAGGAGCCACACCGCGATGGAGAACCTCGGGGCCCAGGACCCGCGGTGGATCGGCGAGTACCGGCTGCTCGGCAAGCTGGGCGAGGGGGGCATGGGCAAGGTCTTCCTCGCCCGGTCCGCCCGCGGCCGTACCGTCGCCGTCAAGCTCGTACAGGCCGAACTCGCCCGCCAGGCCGACTTCCGCAGCCGTTTCAAACGGGAGGTGGAAGCGGCCAGCCGGGTCGGCGGGCAGTGGACCGCGCCCGTACTGGACACCGACACCGACGCCGAGGTGCCCTGGGTGGCCACCGGCTACATCGGCGGGCCGTCACTGCACGACGTGGTGGCCGAGGACTTCGGGGCGCTGCCCGAGCACTCGGTGCGGGTGCTGGCCCACGGTCTGTCCCTGGCGCTGCGCGACATCCACGGCGCCGGGCTGGTGCACCGGGACCTCAAACCGTCCAACATCCTCATCACCATCGACGGCCCGCGGGTCATCGACTTCGGGATCGCCCGTGCGCTGGACGCGGTCGACAGCACCACGGGCGGCAATCTGACGATGACCGGCGCGGTCGTCGGCTCGCCCGGTTTCATGTCGCCCGAGCAGGTGCGCGGCGAGCCGGTCACCGCGGCCAGCGATGTGTTCTGCCTCGGCTCGGTGCTGGCCTTCGCGGCCACCGGGCGGCAGCCGTTCGGCAGTGTGGCCAGCGGTATTCACGCCCTGATGTACCGAATAGCCCAGGAGGAGCCCGATCTGACCGGGCTGCCCGAAGGGCTGCACGGCCTCGTCTCCGCCTGTCTCAACAAGGACCCCGCGCTGCGGCCTTCGGTCGCGGACCTGGTCGCGTACACCGAGCGGACCGGCCCGGACAGCGAGCGGACCGGCCCGGACCCCGAGACCTGGCTGCCCAGCGGGCTGCTCGCCCGGCTGGGGCGCGACGCCCTCCAACTGCTGGAGGTGGAGGCGGAGAACGCCCAGCAGGGCCCGGTGGGACCGCAGCCCTCCAGCGCCTACGCGGGCCCCCTGTCGACACCCACACCGCATTCCGGGTACGCCGGACCCTCCGCGTACGCCCACCCGCCGCACGCCGGGTCGCCCGGCTATCCGGTGACCGGGCCCGCGCCCCAGCACGGTCAGCCCTGGCCGGGCGGCTATCAGGCGCCGTTCCCGTACCAGGGCCGGGCGGCGGCGGTGCTGCGGTCGGCGCGAGGGCTGTGCACGGGTCTGCTGACGGCGTTCGGCATCTGGATCGTGCTGACCGTCATCCATCTGTATCTGAACCTGTCGCTGTTCGGCGCCTACCGCGATCTCCTCGCCGGCACCGGTACCAGCCAGGCGGTCAATCACCGCAAGGACGCGGTGGATCCGATGGACATGTTCCTCTTCTTCGCCGCGGTGGCGGTGATGGTGGTGTGGCTGGTCTGGTTCCGGCGCGCCTATGTCAACGCCACGGTGCTGGCACCGGGACGGCAGCGGTTCGGCAGCGGCTATGCCGTCGGGGCCTGGTTCATCCCGGTCGCCCAGCTGTGGCAGCCCAAGCAGATGGCCAACGACATCTGGAACTCCAGCGTGCCCCCGGGCCCCGGCCGGGTCTCCCGCACGGTGCTGCACTGGTGGTGGGCGCTGTTCGTGATGATGTTCTGGATCGAGCCGATCGCCGGGCTCGTCGACCTCGGCTGCGAGACCGACACCGAGCGGCGGGTCGCCACCGGATTCCTCATTGTGGACGACATCGTCTCGCTGCTGTGCGCGGTGCTGGCCATCGCGGTGGTGCTGCGCATCACCAGGATGCAGGACCAGCGGATCGGGCGGCCCGCCGTACAGCAGCCCGCGCCGCCCGCCGGGATGTTCGGGCCGCCCGCGGCGCACTGACCCCATGGATCACGCGAGAAGTCCCCGGCCGTTCACGGAACGGCCGGGGACTTCGTCGTCTTCGTTGTCTTCGTCGTCTTCGAGCCTGGGCTCAGAGGAACGAGTTGATCTGGATCGTCTCGTCACGCCCCGGGCCGACGCCGATCGCCGAGATCGGCGCGCCCGACATCTCCTCCAGCGCCTGGACATACCGCTGCGCGTTCTTCGGCAGGTCGTCGAAGGTCTTCGCCTTGGAGATGTCCTCCGTCCAGCCCGGCAGCATCTCGTAGACGGGCTTGGCGTGGTGGAAGTCGGTCTGGCTGTAGGGCAGCTCCTCGACCCGCTTGCCGTCGATCTCGTACGCCACACAGACCGGGATCTGCTCCCAGCCGGTGAGCACGTCCAGCTTGGTCAGGAAGAAGTCGGTGAGACCGTTGACCCGGGTCGCATAGCGCGCGATCACCGCGTCGAACCAGCCGCAGCGGCGGTCGCGCCCGGTGGTCACACCGCGCTCACCGCCGATGGTGCGCAGCTTCTCGCCGTCCTCGTCGTGCAGCTCCGTCGGGAACGGGCCCGCGCCGACGCGGGTGGTGTACGCCTTCAGGATGCCGATCACGCGGTTGATCTTCGTCGGGCCGACCCCCGCGCCGGTGCAGGCACCGCCCGCGGTCGGGTTGGAGGAGGTGACGAAGGGGTACGTGCCGTGGTCGACATCGAGCAGGGTGCCCTGGCCGCCCTCGAAGAGCACGACCTTGCCCTCGTCGATGGCGCTGTTCAGCACCAGGGTGGTGTCCGCGACAAAGCCCTTGAGCTCGTCCGCGTAGCCGAGCAGCTCCTCGACCACCTGGTCGACGGCGATGGCGCGCCGGTTGTAGAGCTTGGCCAGGACCTGGTTCTTGAAGTCCAGAGCGGCTTCGACCTTCTGCCGCAGGATGGACTCGTCGAAGATGTCCTGGACCCGGATGCCCACGCGGTTGATCTTGTCCGCGTAGGACGGTCCGATGCCCCGGCCGGTGGTGCCGATCTTGCGCTTCCCCAGGAAGCGTTCGGTCACCTTGTCGAGGGTCGTGTGATACGGCGTGATCAGATGCGCATTACCGCTGATCATCAGCTTGGACGTGTCGACACCGCGCTCGTTGAGCCCGCTCAGCTCGGAGAGCAGGACCGCGGGGTCGACGACAACGCCGTTGCCGATGACCGGGGTGCATCCGGGCGAGAGGATTCCGGACGGGAGGAGGTGCAGCGCGTACTTCTGGTCGCCGACGACGACCGTGTGGCCTGCGTTGTTGCCGCCCTGGTAGCGCACCACATAGTCAACCGAGCCGCCGAGCAGGTCGGTGGCCTTTCCCTTGCCCTCGTCACCCCACTGAGCACCGAGCAGCACAAGTGCGGGCACAGGCGTACACCCCTTCCGGGCGGGGCATGTCCAACGTGCGTAGTGGCGCGCGCCACCACCAGAGCCGTCGAACCGGTGCCCCGGATAGACGAAGCCCCTGGCGCAACAGCGACAGGGGCTCTTGCACCGAGAGATTACCTGAGGAAGGACCGAGGTGTCGGCTCCAGATCCCTGGCACTCTCCTCCGGACACCGTCCGGGAGCGCCCCCTGCTTGTGGTCATCGACCCCGCTGCCCGGCGAACGGACGGGGAGTCGGTGCGCATCGCGAAGGATGTGCTGTGTGCGGGCGCACAGACAAAAATTTGCCTGCCGGACGGTCCGGACGAAGTCGAGCGGGCCCTCGCCCGCCGCGGCGCCCGCCGCCCGGTGGTGGTCGGCGACGACCGTGCGCTGCTGCGGGTGGTGGAGCTGCTCCACCGCCGCCGGGAGCTGACGGATGCCACCTTGTCGGTGGTCCCGGTCGGCGGCCCCGCCACGGTGGCCCTGGCCCGGTCCCTCGGTGTGCCGACCGATCCGGTTGCGGCGGCCCGTACGGTCCTCGACGGGGCCGCCCGCCCGCGTGACCTGCTGGTGGACGACAGCGGCGGGGTGGTGCTCGGGGGCTTGCGGATCCCGTCCGGCCCGCGGACGGACCCGCCGGTACGGCCCGGCGGCCACGAACCGCACGATCCGCACGACCCGCACGATCCGCACGGCGCCGGGGCGGCACCGCCCTCCGGCACCGTCCCGTCGGCCGGGTCCGGCACCGGGTCGGACACCGGTCCCGGCGGCGCCAACGGCCACCGGGACCGCCGGGACCCGGGTGCGAGCCCGCCCGGCGACGGCTCCCAACCGTGGTGGACCCCGGCGGCGCGCACCGCGCGCACGGCCCTGACGCTGCTGTCCCTGCCGGTCATCGGCCTGACCAGCGGCTCCCGCCGCCGCGTCCACCCGCCGCCCCCGCACCGGCTGCGGATCGAGGCGGACGGGGTGCTGCTGACCGATCTGGACCGCCCGGTGACCCGCGTATCGGTCTCCACGGCCGGACCGGACGACGGCGGACTGGCCGAGGTCGTGGTCCATCCGCACGCGGCGGGCGGCCCGGTGCGCGCGCTGGCGCGGGCGGTCACCGTCTCCGGCCAGGACTTCCGCTACCGGGCGGACGCCCTGGTGCGCGGCCCGGTCCGCAGCCGCACCTGGACCGTCCTGACGGAGGCGTGGACCCTGATCCTCCCCCACCGCACCTGATCCCCGCCGGAGTCCCACTCGACCGCCCGGCGACAACACCGGCCGGCGGGCACTCGGCGCGAGCCGGGGCCCGCCATGCCTGGTGCGGTCCGATGGCCGCGTGCCTGCGCGGGCCAGGCCGCGCGGGTAGGCCGGACCCCGCGGGTACCGGCGCCCGGCCACCGCGGATGGCGTGGGCCGGGTCACAGCGGGTGCGCGCCGGGCACGGTCGGCAACCGCGCCCCCGGCGGGCGGCGGTGTCACGCGGCCTCCGAGCCTGGCCGCCGGGCGGCGGTGTCCCGCGGCCGCCGGGCCCGGCCAGCGGACTCGCGCCGGGCCGCCTGCCCCTCGGACGCCCGGCCACCGCGCACCGGGGCCAGACCCGCCACGGCACAGCGAAAAAACCCGCCACGCGCGGAGAGGCCATGGGGCCGAGCCCGGTCCCCCGTCGCCCTAGCGGCCGGCGTCCTCGCGGCGGGCCGCCTGGTGGGCGCGCCAGCGGTCGAGCATCTTGGGGAGTTCCTTCTGCATGAACTCGAAGAACTCGGCGGTCTCGGAGACCCGCAGCCCCGCCGGGGTGTCGGGCCCGAGCACCTTGGCGCCGTCGCGCATGGTGCCCTCCCAGCGCGCGAGGAGCTGATCGCGGCGGGTGATGGTTTCGTACCAGACCTCGTTGTGCAGCCGGTAGCGGTCGCGGCGCGAACCGGGCTCGCGCTCACGCGCGACCATGGCCACCTGCGTGAGGTAGCGAACCGCCCCCGAGACCGCGGCGGGGCTGATCTGGAGCCGCTCGGCCAGCTCGGCCGAGGTGAGCTGACCGGAGTCGGAGACGAGCAGCGCCGCGAAGACCCTTGCACCCATCCGCTGCATCCCGGCCTCGGCCAGATCCGCCGCGAACCGCTCGACAAACCGGGACACCGCCTCGGGGTCCCGCGAGACGGTCGGCATGTCTTCCGCTTGCGTCGTCTCACTCACCGGATCATCATCTCCCCTCTTCGTCACATCATCATAAGTTTATATGGTTCCTTAACTTCACAAATTTGTGAAACTAGCGTAGCTTCGGAAATATGAAGACGGCAATCTCCGCGTCCGGCCTGCACAAGTCCTTCGGCCGGACCCATGCGTTGGACGGCCTCGACCTCGAAGTCGAGGCAGGTGAGGTCCATGGCTTCCTCGGCCCCAACGGCGCCGGGAAGTCCACCACCATCCGGGTCCTGCTGGGGCTGCTGCGAGCCGATGCCGGTGCGGTCCAGCTCCTCGGCAAGGACCCCTGGCACGATGCGGTCGACCTCCATCGGCACATCGCGTACGTCCCCGGGGACGTCACCCTGTGGCGCAACCTCAGCGGTGGCGAGGTCATCGACCTGTACGGGCGGCTGCGCGGCGGGCTGGACACGGCACGGCGCGCCGAGCTGCTGGACCGGTTCGAGCTCGACCCCACCAAGAAGGGGCGCACGTACTCCAAGGGCAACCGCCAGAAGGTCGCCCTGGTCGCCGCGTTCTCGTCCGAGCTCGAGCTGCTGATCCTGGACGAGCCCACCTCCGGGCTCGACCCGCTGATGGAGGAGGTCTTCCGGGAGTGCGTGGCCGAGGAGCGTGACCGCGGCCGCACGGTGCTGCTCTCCAGCCACATCCTCAGCGAGGTCGAGGCGCTGTGCGACCGCGTCAGCATCATCCGCAAAGGCAAGCGGGTGGAGTCGGGTTCGCTCGCCCAGCTCCGCTATCTGACCCGTACGTCCGTCACCGCCGAGCTGGCCGAGCCGGTCAACGGTCTGACCGACCTCCCCGGCGTGCACAACGTCGACATCCGGGACCGGCGCGTCAAGCTCCAGGTCGACACCGACAAGCTGGACGGTGTGCTGCGCCAGCTGACCCAGTCGGGGGTGCGCAGCCTCATCTCCACCCCGCCGACGCTGGAGGAGCTCTTCCTCCGGCACTACCAGGACGACGTCACCCGCACCGAAGAAGGGGCTGTCGCCCGATGACCGCCGTAGCCGACACACGGGTCTCCCCCCGCACCCGCGGATCGGCCAAGGACCTGGCCGGCACCGGCACCCTGCTGCGGCTCGCGCTGCGCCGCGACCGGATCATGATGCCGGTGTGGGTGGTCTGCCTCGGGCTGACCGCGAGCAGCACCACCGGCCGCCTCAAGAGCGCGTACGACACCCCCAAGGCCCGCGCCGACCTCGTCGTGGACATGAATGGCAACGGCTCGACAAGAGCCCTGTTCGGTGCCGCCTTCGACGATTCGCTCGGCGCGCTCACCGTCTGGCGGGTGGGCGGGTTCCTCACCGTGTTCGCCGCGATCATGAGCCTGCTCATCGTGATCCGGCACACCCGGGAGGAGGAGGAGACCGGCCGTCAGGAGGCGCTGTCCGCCTGTATGGTCGGCCGCCGCGCGGGGCTGACCTCGGCCCTGCTCGCCGTGGGCATCGCCAATGCCGCGGTCACCGTTCTGATCGCGGGCAGTCTCGCGGGCCAGGGCGGCACCGGCGCGCTTGCGCTGGGTCTGAGCGTCGGTCTGACCGGGATGGCCTTCGGCGGTCTGGCCGCCGTCGCCGCCCAGCTCACCGAGAACGCGCGGCTGGCCCGGGGGCTGACCTCCGCGGCCGTCGGTATCGCCTTCGTGCTGCGGATGGCGGGCGATGCCGCCGAGGACGGTTCCCAGGGCTCCGGCCATCTGCTGGTCTGGCTCTCACCACTGGGCTGGGCGGAGTACGCGCGGCCGTTCGCGGACGAGCGCTGGTGGCCGTTGCTGCTGATCGCCGTGCTCGCCGCCGCCTCCACCGCCCTGGCCTACTCCCTCGTGGGCCGTCGCGACGTCGGCGCCAGCTTCTACGCGACCCGACCCGGGGCCCGGGCCGCCGGAGCGGGTCTCAAGGGTGTCTATGGGCTGGGCTGGCGGCTCCACCGCGGTGCGCTGCTCGGCTGGAGCGCGGGTTTCGTCTTCACCGGTGCCATCTTCGGTGCCATCTCGAACGGTGCCGACGAGTTCCTCGGCGACAGCGACCAGACCCGCGAGATCATCCAGCGGATGGGCGGGGCCCAGGGGCTGACCGACGCGTTCCTTGCCTCCATGGTCGGCATCCTCGGCACCACCCTCACCGTCTACACCGCAAGTGCCGTGCTGCGGCTGCGCAGTGAGGAGACCGACCAGCGCGCCGAGCCGCTGCTGGCCAACGCGGTCAGCCGGCTGCGCTGGGGCGGAAGCCACCTGGTCTTCGCCTATCTGGGCCCGGTCGTCGTGCTCGCCGTCGGCGGTCTGGCGCTGGGCGTGGGCTATGGCGTGGCCGCCGACGACATGGGCGGGATCCCGCGTGCCGTGGGCGCCGCCCTCGCCCAGGCCCCCGCGCTGTGGGTGGTCACCAGCGCCGCCGTCTTCCTGGTCGGTGTGGTGCCGAAGTACACGGCCGCGGCCTGGGCCGTGGTCGGCTGGGTGGTGACCCTGAGCTGGTTGGGCCCGGCGCTCAAGATGCCCCAGTCCGTGATGGACACCTCGCCGTTCACTCATCTGCCCAAGCTGCCCGGCGACGATGTCACAGCAGCGCCCTTCCTGTGGTCGCTGCTGATCTCGGTCGTTCTGACCGCCGGAGGTCTGGTGGGACTGCGCCGTCGCGACATCGGCGGCTGACCCCCGTCGGCCCACCGCCCCGGCCCCTCGGCGCCGGCCCGCACTCCCCGTGGCGGCCGGCGCCGAGTGCGGTCCGGGGCCGCCCCCGTCGTCCACAGGCTGTGGACGACGGGGCGCCGGTCAGTTCTCGACCAACAGCTCCGTCAGCCCCCGGATCACAAAGCCCGGCCGCCACTCCGGCTCCCTCACCAGCCGCAGTCGGGGCGCCTTGCGGAGCAGCGCGCCGAAGGACGCCATGAGTTCACGGCGGGCCAGCGGGGCGCCCAGGCAGTAGTGGATGCCCGCGCCGAAGCTGAGATGGGGGTTGTCCGCGCGCGAGAGGTCCAGGGTGTCGGGACGGTCGAAACGCGCGGGGTCGCGGTTGGCCGAGCCGAAGAGGAGGGCCACCTCTCTGCCGCGCGGAATGACCGTGCCGCCCACCTCGATGTCGTCAAGCACCCAGCGCTCGAAGAGCTGCAACGGGGTGTCGTACCGCAGCAGTTCGTCCACCGCGGTGGGCAGCAGCGCCTCCGGGTCCGCGCGGAGTGCCGCCAGCTGGTCGGGGTGGCGGAAGAGGGTCCACCAGCCGTTGCCGGTGGAGTTGACCGTCGCCTCGTGGCCCGCGTTGAGCAGCAGCACACAGGTGGAGATCATCTCCTGCTCGGAGAGCCGGTCGCCCTCGTCGTACGCCGCGATCAGCGCGCTGATCAGATCCCCGCCCGGGTCCTTGCGGCGGGCGGCGATCAACTCCCGCAGATAGGCGGAGAACTCCAGCGAGGCGCGCACCGCCCGCCGCGCGGTCTCCTCCCCCGGGTTCAGCTCGTACATCCCGCAGATGTCCGCCGACCACGGGCGCAGCGAAGCCCGGTCGGCGGGCGGGATGCCGAGCATCTCCGCGATGACGGCCACCGGCAGCGGCTCGGCGACCGAGGCGATGAGATCGCCGCCCCCGGCGGCGAGGAAGGAGTCGACCAGTTCGCCCGCCAGCCGCTCGATCGTCGGGACCAGCGCCTCGACCGTCCGCGGGGTGAACGCCTTGGAGACCAGCCGACGGATCCGGGTGTGGTCCGGCGCCTCCAGGTCGAGCATCCCATGGTCGTTGAGGGTGTGGAACGGCTCGTGCTCGGGCGGCGGCGCGGTACGCCCGAACTCCTCGTGGCTGAACCGGTGCAGATAGGTGCGGCCGAGCCGGCGGTCGGCCAGCAGCGCGCGGGCGTCGTCGAAGTGCGGGATCAGCCACTGCCGGGACGGCTCGAACCAGTGCGCCCGCCCGCTCTCGCGCAGCTCGGCGTAGGCCGGGTACGGGTCGGCGACGAACGACGGCCGCCACGGGTCGAAGGCGGGAAGCGGCACGGTGCTGGTCATGCCGGGACGGTACCGCCCGGCAGGCTCAGCCTCCAGGGGTCACCAGCCGGGCCTCGTAGGCGAAGACCGCCGCCTGGGTGCGGTCCCGCAGCCCCAGCTTCACCAGGATCCGGCTCACATGGGTCTTCACCGTGGACTCGGCGACCACCAGATGTTCGGCGATCTCGGCGTTGGACCGGCCCTGGGCGACCTGTACCAGCACCTCGTTCTCCCGCTCGGTCAGCTCGGCCAGCCGCTCGGCCGCAGGCGGCGGTGCGAACCCGGTGGCCTCGCCGATCCGCGAGAAGGTCGAGATCAGACGCTTGGTGACGGTGGGCGCCAGCAGCGCCTCGCCCGCGGCCACCACCCGCACCGCCTCCCCGAGCTGACGGGCGGAGGCGTCCTTGAGCAGAAAGCCGCTCGCCCCCGCACGCAGCGCCTGGTACACGTACTCGTCGAGGTCGAAGGTGGTCAGCACCAGCACCTTGGCGTCGGCGTCCGCCGCGATGATCTCGCGGGTCGCCTCCAGTCCGTTGACCTCGGGCATCCGGATGTCCATCAGCACCACGTCGGGTCGCAGCTTCGCGACCTGCGCGATGGCCTGGCGGCCGTCGACCGCCTCACCGGCCACCTCGATATCGGGCTGGGCGTTCAGCAGAACGGAGAAGCCCTCCCGGACCATGACCTGGTCGTCGGCGATCAGGACGCGGATGACGGCCGCCCCGTCGGTCCCGGTCATGCCGCCGCCTCCACGGCCCCGGCGTCCACCGGGATGTAGACGGCGACCTCGTATCCGCCGTCCTCCGCGGCCCCGGCCGTCATCTCGCCGTTCAGCATGGCCACCCGCTCCCGCATGCCCAGCAGCCCGTGGCCCACCCCCGGCGAGGGGCGCACGGTCTGGGTGGCCGGGCCGTTGACGATCCGCAGCCCGATGCCGCCGAGCACATAGGCGAGTTCGACGCGGGCGGTGGAGCCGGGGGCGTGGCGCAGCGCGTTGCTGAGCGCCTCCTGCACGATCCGGTACGCGGACAGCTCGACGCCCGGCGGCAGCGGGCGCACCGCGCCGGTGGTGAGGTGCTCGACCGTCAGGCCCGCGGCCCGGACCCCCGCGAAGAGCGTGTCCAGGGTGGCAAGGGTGGGCTGCGGCGCCTCCGGGTCGGCGTCGGCGTACGCGTCGGGGTTGTCGGCGCGTACGACCCCGAGGACCCGGCGGAGTTCGGTGAGGGCGGCCACGGCGTTCTCCCGGATGGTCGCGAAGCTCTTGGCCAGCTCCTCGGGCGGGTTCTCCACCCGGTAGGGGGCGGCCTCCGCCTGGATGGCGATGACGGACATGTGGTGGGCGACGACGTCGTGCAGTTCACGGGCGATGGTCGCGCGCTCCTCCAGGAGCGTACGGCGGGACCGCTCCTCGACGGTGGCCGACTCCTGCACGGCGACCTGCTGCCTGGTCTCGAGCAGACTGCGGGTCGCGACGACCGTGCCCACGACCAGACAGGAGACCACCACCATCGAGAGGGTGTCGGAGGTGCGGCTGCTGACGGCGTCGCAGGTCACCCCGAACGCGGCCGTGAGCACCAGCATCTGGACGGCGGTGCGGGGGCGGGTCTGCGCCGCGACCACGGCCATCACCGCGATCTGCGCGGCGAACAGGGGCCCGGGCCAGGGCCAGGTGTCGTAGAAGTAGAAGTCGTACCCGGTGGCGTCCGCACCCGCCGCGATCCCCACCGCGAACGACAGCCACCAGGCCCCAACGGGCCGGAGCAACGAGAGCGCCAGCGGCACCGCGCAGAAGGCTGCGAGCAGCACGTTTCCGCCGGAGTTGTGGCCGAAGCCGAGCGCCCCCAGGAAACCGGCGCACGCGGTGATCGCCGCGTGCGGCAGCCGACTCGCATACGGCCGCACCCGCGCGGGCAACCACCGCATCAGACGGTGCGATGTGCCGAGCGGCGGCAGCGGGCGGAACGCGAAGGCGTCTCTGATCAAGTCTTCCCACAGCCCGGACAGCACGCTGCGGGCCAGGCGGAGTTCGGTGCGCGGAATCGTCTCGGTCACGCATCACACCGTAAGGAAAGGGCAGGTCGGCGTCGTCCCCACCGGTGCGGATTCCCGGGCGTCCGTCTCAAGTACTACACAGGCCCGTACGGTCACCGGACGTCTTCGGAGACGGCCCTGCTGATCTCGTCGACAACCGTACGCGCGGCGGGCGCCGTGGGGTCGATCAGCGGGAAGTGTCCGGCCCCGGCGATGCGTACGACCCGCAGCGGCTGCCGGGCGACGGCCGCCGCCGCCGCGAAGGAGTCCGCGACCTGCGGTGGCACATCGGCGTCGGTGCCGCCCTGCACCACCGTGGTGCGGACACCGGTGGGCAGCAGCGCGGCGGGATCGGCGAACGGCAGCCGGGCCGCCGCTTCGTCGCCGGTGCCGAGGAGTTGGTCCACCGCGCCGGAGCAGACGTGCAGCGCGCGGGCGGTGGTGAGGTCCGCGATGGGGGCGAGGGCCACCACCCCGCGGACGCGCGGCGGCGCGGACAGCCGCCAGGGCACCCCCGGCGGCAGCCGGTGCCGCGCCGCCGCCCACAGCGCGGCATGTCCGCCCGCGGAGTGCCCGGCGAGCACGAGCCGTTCGGTGTCGACACCGGGCAGCGCGCACTCCCGCACCAGGCCCGGCACGGCGTCCACGACGGCGGCGATGTCGTCGAACGTCTCCGGCCACCGCCCGGCGCGGGGCGGGCCGGTGGCGGCGGCATGGGCGGACGGCCGTGCGCCCCGGCGGTATTCGCCCAAGGCCACCGCGAAGCCCCGGGCGGCGAGGTGGGTGGCGAACGGGGACAGATGGCGGCGGTCGTAGGGGGCGCGCCAGGCGCCGCCGTGGAAGAGCAGGACCAGCGGGGCGGCACCACCCGCCGCCCCCTCGGGCGGCAGGTGGAAGTCCACCACCTGGTCCGGGTGTTCGCCGTACGCGGCGGTCGCGTCCGGCGCCACCGGGGCGAGGCCGAAGAGGGACGCCTCCTCGGCCGCCGTGACCCCGGCGGGGTCCGGTGGGTCCGTCACCCGGCCACGCCGCTCTCCGACGGCTCCCCCGCCCGGCCGTCCGCCGGACCATCCGCCAGGACCTCGGCCAGCACCCGCGCCGCCCGCTCCACATCCGCGAACCCCGTGTACAGCGGGGTGAAGCCGAAGCGCAGCACATCGGGGTTGCGGAAGTCGCCGACCACACCGCGCCGTACCAGCTCCGCCATCACCGCGCCCGCGTCCGCGCACCGCAGCGCGACCTGGCTGCCGCGCCGCTCGTGCTCGACCGGGGTGATCGACGCGACCCGGCCGGCCGGGACGTAGGTCCCGACGCAGCGCAGGAAGAAGTCGGTCAGCGCCAGGCTCTTGGCCCGCACCGCCTCGATCGCGACGTCGTCCCACACCTCCAGCGCGGCTTCCAGCGCCAGCATGGAGAGGATGTCCGGGGTACCGACCCGGCCGCGGACCGCGCCGTCGGCGGGGGCGTAGGCGGGCTCCATGCCGAACGGGTCGGCGTGCGAGTTCCAGCCGGGGAGCGGGGAGTCGAAGCGCGGCTGGTGTTCGTGCGCCACATACAGATACGCGGGCGAACCGGGGCCGCCGTTGAGGTACTTGTACGTACAGCCCACGGCGAGGTCGACCCCGTGCGCGTCCAGCCCGACCGGCAGCGCGCCCGCGCTGTGGCACAGGTCCCAGACGACGAGCGCGCCCGCGGCGTGCACGGCGGCCGTCGTCCCGGGCAGATCGTGGAGCCGACCGGTCCGGTAGTCGGCATGGTTGACCAGCGCCACGGCGGTACGCGGGCCGACCGCGGTGGGGACGTCGGCCGCCGCCACCGGCCGCAGCGTGCAACCGGTCATCCGGGCCGCGGACTCGGCGATATAGCCGTCGGTGGGGAAGGTGGCCTCGTCGACGAGGATCTGGTCGCGGTGGGCGCCGCGCGCCTGGGCGATCCGCACCGCGCCGACCACCGCCTTGAAGACGTTCACGCTCGTCGAGTCGCCCACGACCACCTGGCCGGGGGCCGCCCCGACCAGATGTCCGACGCGGTCGCCGATCCGCTCGGGCGCGGTCCACCAACCGCTCTCCTCCCAGGAGCGGATGCGCAGACTGCCCCATTCCCGGGTGATGACATCGGCCAGCCGGGCGGGGACGCCGCGCGGGAGCGCGCCGAGTGAATTGCCGTCGAGATAGACGGCGTCGTCGAGGGCGAAGGCATCGCGCTTGGCGCGCAGTTCATCGGCCGCGTCCAGCCGCGCGGCCTCGTCGGTCAGTGCCGGGGCGCCGGAGATCGTGGTGTCAGACATGGCTGCGCGCCGTCCACAGCTCGGGGAAGACGTTCTTCGTCGCGCGCTTCTCCAGCCAGGCGACTCCCGCGGAACCGCCGGTGCCGGTCTTGGCGCCCATCGCCCGCCGGGTGGCCACGAGATGGTCGTTGCGCCAGCGCCACACCAGCTCGGCGACCTCGGTGAGGGCCTCGCCGAGCCGGATCAGCTCGTCCTCCCGCGGACCGGGACCGGAGTAGATCTCCTGCCACACCCGCTCCACGCCGGGGTCGGGTGCGTACCGCAGGGCAGGGTCGCGGTCCAGTACGGCGGCCGGAACGGCGAAGCCGCGGCGGGCGAGGAAACGCAGCACCTCGTCGTAGAGGCTGGGCTCGGTCAGCGCCTTCTCCAGCTCGGCGTGGACACGCGGCGCGCCCCGGTGGGGGACCAGCATGGACGCGGACTTCTCGCCGAGCAGGAACTCCATCCGCCGGTACATCGCGGACTGGAAACCGGAGCCGTCGCCGAGCGCGGAGCGGTAGGCGTTGAACTGACCCGGGGTGAGATGCGCGAGCGGCTTCCAGGAGCTGTTCAGCGACTCCAGCTCCCAGGTGGAGCGCTTCAGCGCGGCCATCGCGGTGGGCAGGTCGTCCTCGCGCAGCGCCTGGGCGGCGGTGCGCCACTCGTGGACGATGACGGTGAACCACAGCTCCATGACCTGGGTGGTGACCAGGAAGACCATCTCGCCGGGGTCGTCGGACAGCGGGTGCTGGAGGTGGGTCAGAACCGAGGCCCGGACGTAGTCCTCGTACGGGGTCGTGCCCTGGAAGTCGAGATGGGGGGCGTCGGGCTCGGCGTCCGGCGTGGCGGACTCCGGCGGGGGGACGTCCTGCGGGGCGGTGGCGTTCGGGGCAGGCTGCTGCGACATCGCGTCTCCTGAGTACTGCTCGCTACCGGGTAGCGGTCCGCCCCTTCCTTTCGGTTCTGGGCCCCGGTCCCCTCAGGGCCCGCATCAACAGGCCCTGTCCGCATCATGCGTGTCATGGGTGTGTTCGGCAAGTACGGATCAGCGACGGATCGGGGCCCGTCGGAACGGAACACCGCCGACAGGCCCCGGGTCTCCGGGCTCAGAACAGAGCGCTCAGGAGAGCGTGTCCGCCGCGGTCGGGGAGCTCTCCCGGAGGAATGTCGAGCAGCGCTCGTACTCCTCCTGCTCACCGATGGACTGGGCAGCGCGGGCGAGCGCGTGCAGGGCACGCAGGAAGCCGCGGTTGGGCTCGTGCTCGAACGGCACCGGGCCGTGGCCCTTCCAGCCGCTGCGGCGCAGGGCGTCCAGCCCGCGGTGGTAGCCGGTGCGGGCGTACGCGTAGGACTCGACCACCCGGCCGGCCTCGAACGCCTCGTCGGCGAGCTGCGCCCAGGCCAGGGAGGAGGCCGGGTACTTCGCGGCGACCTCGGAGGGGGCCGCGCCGGAGGCGAGCAGCTCCCGGGGCTCCGGGTCGTCGGGCAGATGGGTCGGGGGCGGTCCCCCGAGCAGGTTCTCGTGAATGGCCATGGGTTCCAGTCTGCCTGGTCCGGCCCCGCCCCCGATACGAGGCGCGGGGTCTCCCCCGGCACCCGCCGGGCTCCCGCGCGCCCCTCCTCCGGCGGGAACCACTGTGGGTGGGGCGGGGCGCACACCGGATCACCCGCGATGGCATGGCCGCACGCCCGGACGGCGAGCGTGTGCTCACCCCTGGTGTTCGCCGGGGTCCAGGGGTGGGGCGGTGACACCGCAGTGGTAGGCGCATTGGGGTCGACACGGGGCGCGGGGGCGCTCCTCGCGCCCTGCGGCGCCCGCCGCCTCCACGGGGACCCCGGCCTCCTCCCGCGGCGTCTCCGGCGTCTCCAGCACATCCGACCGGACCGTGGTCCAGGCCAGGACCGCACCCACCACCAGCACCACCGCACAGATCGGCATCGCCCGCCGGAAGGACTCCGAGAAGCGGTCCGCGGACCGGTACGCCTCCTCGCTCATCCCCGCCAGCAGCGGCAGGGCCGCCACCGCGACCAGGCCCGCCGCCCGCGCAGCCGCGTTGTTGATACCGCTGGCCAGGCCCGCCCGGGAGACGTCCACCGAGGCCAGCACGGTCGCGGTGAGCGGGGCGACCAGCACCACCATGCCCAGCCCCATCACCAGCAGCGCGGGCAGGATGTCCCGCCAGTAGACCGCGCCCACCCCCGCCCGGGTCATCAGCAGCATCCCGACCGCGCACAGCAGCGGGCCCACGGTCAGCGGGATCCGGGGGCCGATCCGCTTGCCGAGCTCGCCCGAGCGGGCCGACAGCAGCAGCATCAGCACCGTGGTCGGCAGCAGCGCGGTGCCCGCCCCCAGGGCGGAGTAGCCCACCACCACCTGAAGCTCCAGCACGGACAGGAAGAAGAAACCGGCGAAGGCCGCGTACACGCACAGTGTCACCGTGTTCACGGCGGTGAACTGGCGCGAGGCGAAGAGCGACAGTGGCAGCATCGGCTCGGCCCGCCTCCGCTCCACGGCGACGAAGGCCACCCCCAGCAGCACCCCGAGCACCGCCGGAACCACCACACCGGGCGATCCGCCCCCGCCCGGCGCGGCGATCAGCGCATAGGTCACCAGGCCCAGCGAGAGCGCGCCCAGCGCGGCGCCCAGGACGTCGAACCGGCCGTGCGCCGCCGGGTCGCGGGTCTCGGGGACATGGCGCAGCGCGACCGGGACACACACCGCCGCCAGCGGAACATTGAGGAAGAACACCCAGCGCCAGCCGGGCCCGTCCACCAGCCAGCCGCCGAGGAACGGGCCGATCGCCGCGCCGACCCCGCCGAAGCCGGACCACAGCCCGACCGCCCGCGCCCGGTCGTCGGGGTGGATCACGGACTGGATCAGAGCGAGCGAGCCGGGGGTGAGCAGCGCGCCGCCGATGCCCTGGAGGGCGCGGGCGGCGATCAGCACTCCGGCGTTCGGCGCCAGCCCGCACAGCAGTGAGGCCAGGGCGAACCACACCACTCCGAGCACAAAGATCCGCCGCCGTCCGAAGCGGTCCCCGAGCGCCCCGCCGAGCAGGATCAGCCCGGCGAGGGTGAGCATGTAGGCGTTGACGGTCCACTGGAGAACGGCCAGGTCGGCGTTGAGATCGAGCCCGATACGGGGCAGCGCCACATTGACCACGGTGCTGTCGAGCAGCGCCATCGCGGACCCCAGCACGGTGGTGAGCACCACCCAGCGCCCGGCGGGCTCGGAGAGCCGCAGCCGTGTCGGCCCCTTCGCGCCGGGCGGACCGCCGCCCGCCGCCTCCCCGCGTGCCGCAGCGGGCCGGGGCGAGGATTCGCTCATACCTGGATCATCCTCGCGCCGCCCGCCCGGGGCCAGCCCACGGCGCACGCAGCGGCAACACGGACCGGGCCCGGGACTCCGCCGTGATGGCGGGACCCCGGGCCCGGAACGACGCGTGCGCGAAAGGCGCGGCCGCGTTACTTGCTCAGCTTCGTACCCGTGGAGCGCAGGTTGGCGCACGCCTGCGTGACGCGCTCGGCCATGCTCTTCTCGGCCAGCTTGCCCCAGCTGCGCGGGTCGTAGGTCTTCTTGTTGCCGACCTCGCCGTCGACCTTGAGCACACCGTCGTAGTTGCGGAACATGTGGTCCGCGATCGGGCGGGTGAAGGCGTACTGGGTGTCGGTGTCGAGGTTCATCTTCACGACACCGTTCTCCAGCGCGGTGAGGATCTCCTGCTCGGTGGAGCCGGAGCCGCCGTGGAAGACGAAGTCGAACGGGTCCTGCCGACCGGTCTTCGCGGCGATACCGTCCTGGAGCTGACGCAGCAGCTCCGGGCGGAGCACCACATTGCCCGGCTTGTAGACGCCGTGGACGTTGCCGAAGGACGCGGCCAGCAGGTAGCGGCCCTTCTCGCCCAGGCCCAGGGCCTCGGCGGTGCGCTCGACATCGGCGACGGTGGTGTACAGCTCGTCGTTGATCTCGTGCGAGACGCCGTCCTCCTCGCCACCGGTCGGGGTGATCTCGACCTCGAGGATGATCTTGGCCTTGACGGCCTCGGCCAGCAGCTCCTGCGCGATGGCGAGGTTGTCGTCCAGCTTCTCCGCGGAGCCGTCCCACATATGGGACTGGAACAGCGGGTTCTGCCCGTCCGCCACCCGCTCCTGGGAGATCTTGAGCAGCGGACGGACATAGCCGTCCAGCTTGTCCTTGGGGCAGTGGTCGGTGTGCAGCGCGATGTTGACCGGGTACTTCTTGGCGACGACGTGCGCGAACTCGGCGAGCGCGACCGCGCCCGTCACCATGTCCTTGCTGTACTGACCGCCCAGGAACTCGGCACCACCGGTGGAGATCTGGACGATGCCGTCGCTTTCCGCCTCGGCGAAGCCACGCAGTGCGGCGTGCAGGGTCTGGGTCGAGGTCACGTTGATCGCCGGGTAGGCGAACTTGCCTGCCTTCGCCCGGTCGAGCATCTCGTTGTAGATCTCAGGGGATGCGATGGGCATCTGTCCGCTCCTTGTGATGTGCGGGTGAGGTTCTGGGCCCTGACCTAGAGGGGCGACGTCATCGTCACGGCCATCTTTCCAGACTCCACCGATTGCTCCACCCGGCGCACTCGGGGATGACACGGAAGGGGGCCGGTGGTTTCACGTGAAACCACCATGTCAGCGATGCGCGGGGGGCCGGCGGTCCCGGCTCCGGTGCCGCTCCCGCCTCAGCTGAGGCCGAGGTCGGCGAGCGAGTACGCCGGGAGATAGCGGAGCCCGGCGTCCGCGATGGCCGGTGCGGCGCCGCGCTCGACGATCGTGGCGACCGCGACGACCTCGGCGCCCGCCTCGCGGGCCGCCTCGACCGCGGTCAGCGGAGAGCCGCCGGTGGTGGAGGTGTCCTCGACCACCAGCACCCGGCGGCCCGCGATGTCCGGGCCCTCGATCCGCCGCTGGAGACCGTGGGTCTTCTGCGCCTTGCGGACCACAAACGCGTCGAGGCGGCGGCCCCGCGCGGCGGCCGCGTGCAGCATGGACGTGGCCACCGGGTCGGCGCCGAGGGTGAGCCCGCCCACCGCGTCGTACTCCAGGTCGGCCGTGGTGTCGAGCATGACCTGCCCGACCAGCGGCGCGGCCTCGGCGTCCAGGGTGATCCGGCGCAGATCGATGTAGTAGTCGGCCTCCCGCCCGGAGGAGAGGGTCACCTTGCCGTGGACCACGGCCTTGTCCTTGATCTGCCGCAGCAGGGCGTCACGCGCATCGCTCATGCCGATGAGCTTATGCGGTGCGCCGGGACGCCCCACGACACCCTCCGGACCTCCCCTACGCCAGGCTCCGCCAGCTGAAGGTCATGGACATCTCCAGCGGGTCGATGGGCGTGACCAGGCGCGGCAGGGTGTTGAGACCGTTGGGCGGCCCGGACTGCGGCTCGACGCACACCGCCTCGGCCTGCTCGTCGTAGATCACCACCCACTCACTGCGGCTGCTGACCTTCAGCTCCAGCCGCCGCGGCCAGGTGAGCGTGACATCCACCCCGGCGGGCATGCCGAAGCAGTCGTCCCAGGGGCCGGGGCGGAGCGGGATCCGGTCGCCGGTGGGGAGGTGGTCCGCACCGCGCTCCTCCTGCCACTCGGCGTCGAAGTCCAGCCGGACCTCCTCACCGCCGTCCTCCAGGGTGCGCAGGAACCACGGGTGCCAGCCCGCCTGGGCCGGGAAGGAGTCGCCCTCGGTCTCCACGCTCATGGTCGCGGTCAGACCGTCCGGGGTCAGCTCGAAGGTCTGGGTGACCCGGCCCTCGTACGGCCACGGATCCGCGAGGTCGTAGGTGAAGGCGGCGGAGGACGGACCGGTGGCGGCCGGGCGCCAGGCGACGTCCCGGCCGGTGCCGTGGATCGCGTGCGGCGGTGCGTTCACGGGCAGTTGATGGGTCCGGCCGCCGTTGCGGAACCGTCCGAGCTCGACCCGGCCGCACCACGGCACCATCGGGAAGGCGCCGTACCGCGGACCCTGGCGCAGTACCTCCGTGCCGCCGATGCGCAGCGAGCCGATACGGCAGCCGTTGTCGGGCGAAACGGTCAGCTCGGCGTCACCGGCGGTCAGCCGTACGCCCTTGGTATCCGTTGTCTCTTCGGTGGTCACGCCCACGAGCCTATGTGCAGCGGCTCACCGGCGGTCGCTCACCGGCCACGGCTCGACGACGGCCGCTCAACGACGCCGTCGGAGGACCCGGCGGCCGAGCACGACGGCGGAGGCGAGCACCACGGCCGCGGCGGGCGCGGCCCAGCGCAGCGCGACGCTGGTGGACGCGGTCTCCGGCGCGGGGACGGGGGCGTAGCGGCCGCGGGGCGGGGCGTGGTCGACCTCCTCGGTGGAGCGGCCGATCATCGTGCGGCGGGCATGGGCGGCCTCGGCCGGGGGCTCATCCTCGACCTCGCCCAGGCCGCTGGCCTCGTCCATCGACCCGACGCCTGCCACCTCGTCGACATCGTCGAGATCACCGACCTCGTCCAGCTCGTCGATGTCGCCGTCGATGGCGTCGGCGTCTGCGGCGGCCGCGGCCTCGAAGGCCGCCTCGTCATCGTCGAGATCCGCGCGGGGGTCGAGGGACGACGGCGGGATATCGGTGTCGAAGACCGACCGCGGCTCGGTATCGGCCTCATCCTGCGCCTCGTCCTGCGCCTCCGACGCATCGGGCGCCGCCGGGGCGGCCGGGGTGATCGGGGACGCCTCCAGCCCGGACGCCAGCGCCGCGGCGAAGCGGTCCAGCAGCCGGCGGGCGGCCGTGCCCGCGGCCTCGTCGCCGAACTCCGCGAGCCGTCCTTCGCCGCGGACCGTCCCGGAGCAGACCAGCGTGGTGCCGCCTTCGGCGGGCCGCGGTGTGACGGTCAGCGTGAGCTTGACCGAGCCGCTGCCGCGCGCCTCGGTGCCCTCGCCCTCGACCTCGAAGGAGCCGTCGCGCTCACCGATGCGCAGGGCCCCGCGGTAGGTGATGGTGGATCCGCCGATACGCAGCCGCAGCCGACCCGCCAGCGGCCCCGCCGCCTCGTCGGCGTCCTGCTGGAGCCCGGGGACGCAGCGGGCGATGCGATCGGGTTCCGCGAGTGCCGACCGGACGGTGTCGACGGGAAACGGAACGAACACCTCATGCTCCATAGCTCAAAACACTACCCATCGTGCGTTCCGTGAGACCCGTTCCCGCGCAACTTTCGCTCCTGGCTCCCGCGAATTGGCGACCCGCGCCACGAAGACCGGACAGGGCCCTGGGCCCGGTCCGGTGGATCTTTGGGGAGCAGCCCGCGGCATCTGGTGCAGGGAGCACCTGCCGGCGGTAGCCGGGGGCGCGGTGCCGGGCGTCGCGGGCCCGATCAGGTCCACCGGGCAGAGCCTAATCTCCGTATCCGTAGCGCGGATGCATCAGGGTGGAGGCGGGCAGCCCGAGCTCGCGACGGCGCTCGGCCGCGTGGGCGGCGGCGCGCAGGCCGCCGGGGGTCAGGGAGTGCGGGCGCGGGCCGCGGGGGGACAGCCGCAGCGGGACCGGGGCGCGGGACGCGAGCAGAAAGCCCCAGTCGCGGGGCGCCCTGTCGGTGCCGGGCACGGAGAACACCGGGCGCCGGGCGCCGATCACATACGGCACGGTCCACAGCCCGGCGGACCGCATCGTGGCCTCCACCGTCCAGTACGTGTGCGGCCGGGGGTGCACCGCGCCCGCGTGCACCACCAGCCGCCCGCCGGGCGCCAGCACCCGCTGGGCCAGCCCGTAGAACTCCTGCGAGTAGAACTTGGTGCCGGAGGTGAGCCGGGGGTCCGGCAGATCGCTGACCACCACGTCGTACGAGGCACGCCGGCGCAGCCAGTCGAAGGCGTCCGCGGTGACCACCCGCACCCGGGGGTCGCGGTAGGAGCGGGCGTTGAGCGCGGAGAGACCGGGGTCGCGGCGGGCCAGCCGCACCACCGCCGGATCGCGCTCGACGACGGTGACCGACCGGACCCCGGCGTACCGCAGGACCTCGCGGGTCGCGAGCCCGTCGCCGCCGCCCAGCACCAGGACACGGGCATGCGGACCGGCGGCCATCGCCGGGTGGATCAGCGCGTCGTGGTAGCGGACCTCGTCACGCCCGGAGACCCGCAGCCGCCCGTCCAGGAAGAGCGCCAGCGGGCGTCCGCTGCCCCCGCCGCCCGTGAGCACCACCTCCTGGACGCCGGTCCGCAGCGCGACGCGGACCCCCGGGCCGTAGACGGCCTGCCGGGCGGCACGCTCGAAGGAGGGGGTGAGCGCGACGCCCGCGGCCAGCACGGTCAGCACCGTCACATTGGTGACGATCAGTGCCCAGCGCGCCCGGCCGCTCAGATCGCGGCGGAACAGCCACAGCACCAGCGCCGAGCCCGCCACGGCGTTGACCGCGCCGGTGACCAGCGCGCCGGTCAACTGCCCGAAGGCGGGCAGCAGCAGAAAGGGGAAGGCCAGCCCGCCGACCAGCGCGCCCACATAGTCCGCCGCGAACAGATCGGCGACCGCGCCGCCCGCGTCCTGCCGCCGCACCCGCTGGATGAGGGTCATCAGCAGCGGCACCTCGGCGCCGATGAGGGCGCCGATGACGAGCGAGAAGGCGACGAGCGCGGGGCGGGAGTGGCCGCACCACGCGAAACTCGCGTACAGCGCCATCGCCGAGCAGCCGCCCACCAGCGCGAGCACCGCCTCGACCGCGCCGAAGCCGACGGCGGCCCGGCAGCGCAGCCGCTTGGCCAGCAGTGAGCCGAGGCCCATCGCGAAGACCATCACCGACAGCACCACGGATGCCTGGGTGACCGAGTCACCGGCCAAATAGGAGGCGAGGGCGACCAGTTCGAGTTCGTAGACCAGGCCGCAGGCCGCGCAGACGAAGACGGTGAGGAGGACGAGGAAGCGGCCGAGCCCGGCCCGGACGGGCAGCCGCACCGGAGGCTCGGGCTCCGGTGACGGCGCATCCGAGACGGCGGGCGTCGGCGCTTCGATCACAAAGGGAACGTTACGTCACATAATGCTTACTGTTCGTCACCCACACGGGTGCATTGACGGCCGCTCATCCGTGCCTCGCTCCACCCCACCCCCAGACTCATCGCCCGTCAGCCACACGGAACTTGAGCCGGGACACCGTCCGCACCCGGCGGCCGCTGCCCGGCCGGACGCCGGGCCCCCACACAGGTGCGGGTGGTCACCAACCGCCCCTCCTGGGGGTAGGCGTGCCAGGTCCGCCAGCCCACGGTGCCCTCATGCCACTGCGCGAGCAGCGCGGTGAACGCGTGCGGACTGCCCGGGAACGTGCCCGCGAGACCGTGCGGATGGTCGGCGACCAGAGCCAGCAACTCCTGGGCGCGCCCGGCGAAGGACCCTGCCGACAACTCCTCGACACGCGCCGCGAATTCGTACTCGCGGCCGTCGACAAGGGTGGAGACCCCCAGCGGAAGCGGGGTGCTGCTGCCGGACATACAGGCCACGGTCTCCGAGCAGTGGCCGCCCTCCCCGTCGAGGAGGACCTGATGAGAGGCGCCGAGCAGCCTCAACTGCATGACGTGGCCGTGGAGTTGGAGATCGAGTACGGCCAGGGCTGGAAGCGGTTCCCGTCCCAGGCACCAGGCGAGATCAGCGGCGCGGGTATCGGTGTAAGCAGTCTTGAGGGTCGTGAGCATGGGTCGGCTCCGCAAGCACGCAGTGGAAAAAGATGGGCCGGCTCGCCCCGCGGTGGACCAGGGGTATACGCATACGCCGGCTCGTGCCCACGTGGGGTCCGTTGGGTCGGTGGTGGTATACGGAATCATGAAATGCTCGGCGCCACATCGTTTTTACCCACCTTCACCGGGTTTCCACCCCCTAGGGCGCCCACCAGATCAAGTGTTCAACAACCTCACGCCCGGCGCACGTTGGCGCGCCGGGCGTGGAATAGGGGTTTTACGGGCCGTCAGTTCGCTGTGTGCGCAGGTGAACCGGCGCATAGGGGGACGATGCGGGACCGGGCGGAAACGTCCGGGCGGCCGTCAGCAGCCACCGCCACCGCCGCCGCCGCCGCAGCCACCCCCACCGCCGCCACCACCGCCGCCGCACGACGAGCCACCGCCGCAGGAGGAACCGCCCCCGCAGGACGAGCCGCCGGCGCTGCCGCCACCGGCCCACCAGCTACTCGAGGAACTGCCGCCGGAGCGCCGCCGGGGCCGCGCGGTGTGCCCCCCGGACCGGCTCGCCCCCACCGCGGCCAGCGCCGCGACCGTGAAGGCCACCACCACAAAAACAACAACAGAAGTCATGCGTCCTCACTCTCCTTCCAAGCCCCCGTACAGCGAGGTACCGCGTCGTACCTGACCCGCTCATGCCCGGCGCCGCCACGGCCGAAAGCGAAGTTGAGGAAGTCCAGAGGTTCGGCGGAGGATAGCGGCATGGGACGACCGCTGCTCAATCGCCGACTGGCCGCATTCGGTACCACGATCTTCGCCGAGATGTCCGCCCTCGCCGTACGCACCGGCGCGATCAATCTGGGCCAGGGATTTCCCGACACCGACGGCCCGGAGGAGGTGCGGGAGGCGGCGGTGCGCGCGCTGCGGGAGGGCCGCGGCAACCAGTACCCGCCCGGCCCCGGCATCCCCGAGCTGCGCAGCGCGGTCGCCGAGCACCAGCTGCGCTGGTACGGGCTCACCTTCGACCCGGACCGTGAGGTGCTGGTCACCGCGGGTGCCACCGAGGCCATCGCGGCCTCGCTGCTGGCGCTGGTGGAACCGGGCGACGAGGTGATCGCGCTGGAGCCGTACTACGACTCCTACGCCGCCAGTATCGCGATGGCGGGCGGCACCCGGGTCCCGGTCACCCTCCGGCCGCAAGGCAACGGTTTCGGCCTCGACCTGGACGAGCTGCGGGCCGCCGTCACCGACCGCACCCGCCTCATCCTGCTCAACACCCCGCACAACCCCACCGGCACCGTGCTCACCCCCGATGAGCTGGCCGCCGTCGCCGAGCTGGCCGTGGAGCGCGATCTGCTGGTGGTGACGGACGAGGTCTATGAGCACCTCGTCTTCGACACCGGCCACACCCCGCTGGTCTCCTTCCCCGGGATGCGCGAGCGCACGGTGACCATCGGCAGCGCGGGCAAGACCTTCTCCTTCACCGGCTGGAAGGTCGGCTGGGTGACCGGCTCCCCGGAGCTGGTCACGGCGGTCCGCTCGGCCAAGCAGTATCTGACCTTCGTCTCCGCCGGGCCCTTCCAGTACGCGGTCGCCGAGGCGCTGCGGCTCCCGGACGACTATTTCCACGACATCCGCGAGGATCTGCGCGCCAAGCGCGATCTGCTGGCCGAAGGGCTGACCGACGCGGGCTTCACCGTCTTCCGCCCCTCGGGCACGTACTTCATCACCACCGACATCCGCCCGCTCGGCGAGAGCGACGGCTTCGCCTTCTGCCGCTCGCTGCCCGAGCGCTGCGGGGTGGTGGCCGTGCCGAACGCGGTCTTCTACGACCACCAGGACCAGGGCGCACCCTTCGTACGCTTCGCCTTCTGCAAGCGCACCCATGTGCTCACCGAGGCGGTCACACGGCTCAAGGGCCTGGCGCGCTGAGCCAACAGCCCCACGGGCTCCGTGAAAAAGCGAGGTGAAAAAGCGCGAGCCCGGATAAAAAAGCGCGAGCCCGACCGTGCACCGGCCGCCTCAGCGGCGGTGCATCGGCCGGGCTCCGCTGTGTCCTGCGGGCCCGGGGGGCTCAGCTCTCGTCGTCGCCCGGCTTCTCGTCGCCGTCGGACTCGATGTCGGCCTCCAGGCCGAGCTGCTCGACCAGCCACTTGTCGAACTCGATGGAAGCCCGCACCCAGCTGACTGTGCTGGACACGAAGTGCTCCAGGCTGACGCCGGTGCCTGTCAGCATCTGCGCCTCACCGATCAGCCGGACCGTGCCGTCGTCGTTGGTGTGGGTGTAGACCTTCGGCCACAACGTACGGCGGTTCCAGTCGTCGATCGCCTCGAGCAGCCGCGGCTTCTCGTCGATGCCGTGCGGCCGGTCGTAGAACGTCCGGACGGAGAAGACCTGCTGCTCCTCCTCACCGCGGAACATGAAGTAGGTGCGGAACTGCTCCCACGGCGCGGCGAGGTCCCCCTCCTCGTCGACGACGTACTTCAGCTCCATCTGCTCCAGGAGCTGCTTGACCAGGTCCTGGTCGGGCAGCACAGGGCCACTCGGACCCGCCGGTTCGGGCTCGGGCTGGCCCCCGAAATTCGGAATCGAGGACGGGTCGATGCTCACCGTGGATTTCCCTTCGTCTGGATACCGCCATCCTCCCTCACACCCGCCCCCGCGGTGCAACCCCGGCCGTGTTTTGCATGATCCACCGCGGGGTCCGCGGGGCCGGGACAGGCGCGCTACTGGGCCGGACCCACCAGGAGATCGTCGCCGACCCGGTCCACCCGGACCGTGTCGCCGTCCCTGACCTCGCCGGACAGGATCTCCTTGGCCAGCCGGTCGCCGATCGCGGTCTGCACCAGCCGGCGGAGCGGGCGGGCCCCGTACGCCGGGTCGTTGCCCTCCTCGGCGAGCCAGGCCAGGGCCGCCGGGGTGACATCGAGGGTGAGCCGCCGCTCGGCGAGCCGCCGGGCCAGCGCGCCGATCTGGAGCTCGGCGATCCGGGCCAGTTCCTGCTGGCTGAGCGTGGAGAAGACCACCAGGTCGTCCAGGCGGTTGAGGAACTCGGGCTTGAAGGAGATCCGCACGGTCTCCAGCACGCTCTGCTTCTTCTCCTCCTCGCCCAGGAGCGGATCCATCAGGTACTGGCTGCCGAGGTTGGAGGTGAGCACAAGAATGGTGTTGCGGAAGTCCACCGTGCGGCCCTGGCCGTCGGTCAGCCGTCCGTCGTCGAGGACCTGGAGCAGGATGTCGAAGACCTCGGGGTGAGCCTTCTCCACCTCGTCCAGCAGCACCACGCTGTACGGGCGGCGGCGCACGGCCTCGGTGAGCTGGCCGCCCTCCTCGTAGCCGACGTAGCCGGGCGGGGCGCCGACCAGCCGGGCCACGCTGTGCTTCTCGCCGTACTCGCTCATGTCGATGCGGACCATGGCTCGCTCGTCGTCGAAGAGGAAGTCCGCGAGCGCCTTGGCCAGCTCGGTCTTGCCGACGCCGGTGGGGCCGAGGAAGAGGAAGGAGCCGGTGGGGCGGTCGGGATCGGCGATCCCGGCGCGGGTCCTGCGCACCGCGTCCGAGACGGCGCGGACGGCCTCGGTCTGGCCGATCAGCCGCTTGCCGAGCTCATCCTCCATGCGCAGCAGCTTCTGGGTCTCGCCCTCCAGCAGGCGGCCGGCCGGGATACCGGTCCAGGAGGCGACCACATCGGCCACATCGTCCGGGCCGACCTGCTCCTTGACCATGGTGCCGCGGTCCTCCCGCTGCACCTCCTCCTCGGCCGCGGACGCCTCGGCGAGCTCGCGCTCGACCGCCGGGATCTCCCCGTACAGCAGCTTGGAGGCGGTGTCGAAGTCGCCGTCCCGCTGGGCGCGCTCGGCCTGGCCGTGCAGCTCGTCGATCTTCTCCTTGAGCTCACCGACGCGGTTGAGGCCCTGCTTCTCCTTCTCCCAGCGGGCGGTCAGCCCGCGCAGCTCCTCCTCCTTGTCGGCGAGGTCGCGGCGGAGCTTGTCCAAGCGCTGCTTGCTGGCCTCGTCGGTCTCCCGGGCGAGCGCCATCTCCTCCATCTTCATCCGGTCCACCGAGCGCTGGAGTTCGTCGATCTCCACGGGTGAGGAGTCGATCTCCATCCGGAGCCGGGAGGCGGCCTCGTCGACCAGGTCGATGGCCTTGTCGGGCAGGAAGCGGGAGGTGATGTACCGGTCGGAGAGGGCGGCGGCGGCCACCAGCGCGCCGTCCGCGATCTGCACCTTGTGGTGGGCCTCGTAGCGGCCCTTGAGCCCGCGCAGGATGGCGACGGTGTCCTCGACGGTCGGCTCGGAGACCAGGACCTGCTGGAAGCGGCGCTCCAGCGCGGCGTCCTTCTCGATCCGCTCGCGGTACTCGTCGAGGGTGGTGGCGCCGACCATGCGCAGCTCACCGCGGGCGAGCATCGGCTTGAGCATATTGCCCGCGTCCATCGAGGAGTCGCCGCCGGCGCCCGCGCCGACGACGGTGTGCAGTTCGTCGATGAAGGTGATGATCTGGCCGTCGCTGGACTTGATCTCGGCCAGGACCGTCTTCAGCCGCTCCTCGAACTCGCCCCGGTACTTGGCCCCCGCGACCATCGCCCCGAGGTCCAGCGCGACCAGGCGCTTGTTCCGCAGGCTCTCGGGGACGTCGCCCTTGACGATCCGCTGGGCGAGCCCTTCGACGACGGCCGTCTTGCCGACGCCCGGCTCACCGATCAGCACCGGGTTGTTCTTGGTACGGCGCGAGAGCACCTGCACCACCCGCCGGATCTCCTGGTCCCGGCCGATGACCGGGTCGAGCCTGCCCTCGCGCGCGGCGGCGGTGAAGTCGGTGCCGAACTTCTCCAGGGCCTTGTAGGTGCCCTCCGGGTCGGGCGTCGTCACCCGCTGTCCACCCCTGACGTTCTCGAACGCGGCGAGCAGCTTCTTGGCACTCGCCCCCTGCTGGTCGAGCAGCTCCCCGGCCTGGCCGCCCTTGGCGGCGATACCGACGAGGAGGTGCTCGGTGGAGACATAGTCGTCCCCGAGCTCCTTGGCCCGCTGGGCGGCGTCGGCGATGACGGCCAGCAGCTCCCGGCTCGCCTGCGGCGGGGCCACGGTGGAGCCCTGGACGCTGGGCAGCGCCGCGAGCAGCCGCTCCGCGCCGCCGCGCACCTGGGCCGCGTCGGCTTCGACGGCGACCAGCAGGTCCATCACATTCTCGTTGTCCTGCCCCTGGAGCAGGGCGAGCAGCAGATGCGCGGGCGTCATGTCCGCGTGTCCGGCGGTCACCGCGCGGTCATTGGCGGCGCTCAGCGCCGCCCGGCTCTTGTTGGTCAGCTCGGCATCCACGTCCCGGTGCTCCTCCTCGCGTCCATGACCTGCTTCTGCTTCGACCTGCTTCTGCTTCTGATGACAGTCAATCCTGCCCTGACTAACCTCCGTAAACTTGAGTCTATTCCACTCAAGTGTGCTGCGCCACCACTTCCGGCCATAGGTTCTGCGCCATGGCCATCGATCCTCGCAACCCGGACCCCGGCTATCTCGCCTTCTGGCAGGAGCGCCATCTGTGCACCCTCACCACGCCGCGCCCGGACGGCACCCCGCATGTCGTCCCGGTCGGGGTCACCTACGACCCCGAGGCCGGGCTCGCCCGCGTCATCGCCAGCGGCCACAGCCGCAAGGTCGCCCATGTCCGGGCGGCGGGCGACGGCGGGGCGCGGGTCGCCGTCTGTCAGCTGGCGGGCAGACGGTGGGCCACCCTGGAGGGGCTCGCGGTGGTCCGCGACGAGCCCGAGCTGATCGCGGACGCGGAGGCCCGCTACACCGAGCGCTACCAGCGCACCCCGCGCCCCAACCCCCACCGGGTCCTGATCGAGATCACCGTCACCCGCGCCATGGGCCGGACGTAGGCCGCGCTCCGCGCCGTACACACCCGGGTCCGGCACCCGGCCGCTCAGCCGCTCACGGCGGCACACCCTCAGTCCTCGGCCTGCGCCTGCTCCGCCCTCGCGTAGATCTCGGCCATCCCACCGGCGAAGTCGTACACCACGACCTGCTCATCGCCGACCACCCACGCGTCGTGCCCCGGCGGGCAGACGAAGACGTCCCCCGGCCCCACCTCGGTCTCCGCACCGTCCGCCATCCGCAGCCGCATCCGCCCCTTGGCCACGAACCCCGTGTGGTGGACCTCGCACAGATACGTCCCGGCGATCGGCCGCACCGACTCCTTCCAGCGCCAGCCCGGATCGAAGACGCCCACGGCGAAATCCAGCCCCGTCAGATGCACGGTGTCGAGGTGGCCCCCGGGAAAGTCACGCCGCTCATCGGGCTTCTCGATCGTCTTGACTTCCAACATGGCGGTACCTCCTGCCGTACCTCCATGGTGCCCCTCGCACGCCCGGCCGTCGCGCCCGTCGACTACGCCCGGCGCGGGCCCGTGATCTCCTCGCCGATCACGCATCCCTTCGCGGGCCCCTCGGACCGAGCCAGTCACCCCTCCGTCGTAGCGGCGCGGGCAACGCCCCCCACCAGACATACGGAGGCCCGGTGCCGAAGATCGGTCACCGGGCCGCTCGTTCAGCTCTCAGCGAGGCTGGTCCCGCTGCCCGGCTGAGGGGCGCCAGTGGAGGGTCCAGTGGCCGGAGTGGCCGGGTGGGAGGGCCAAGTCGCGGCGGACGGCCGCGTAGTAGGCCTCGCGCGCGGTGCGCTGGCGGGCGAGCAGCGCGGACCAGGCTTCCCGGGTATGGTCCGGCTCCCGCAGGAACTGCTCCATCTCGACCACCGCGACCACCCAGGCCCGCGCCCGCTCCACCACCTCGGGGGTGCCCAGCATCAGCAGCGCCTCCCCCGCCGGATCCCGGGCGTCGGTTGCCGCGGCCAGGCCGGTCGACGCCTCCTCGGGGGACAGCGGATGCGGATGCGGATCGACCCCCAGATGGGAGGCGATCCGGTAAGCCAGGGTGACGCTGCGCTTCAGCGCCGTCGCGTAGTCGGCGTAAACCGTCAGCCGGCGTTCCTCCCAGCGTGCTCGCTGTTCGCGGCGGAAGCGGGCCTGATCGCCCTTGGTGATCGCCAGATAGGAGCCGAGGGCACCGATGATCACGCCGACTAGGGCGGGCAGTTGCTGTATGAACGCGGACATGGCGGCACGGTATAGCGATAGGGGCACCAGAGCGGAGGGCGGCGATGGACCAGGACGCGGGTGGCATCCTGCAAGGCTTTGCTCACGCACGGAAACGGTTCCGGGGGGCTGGTCACGCTCGGCTGCTCAGCCGAGTCGTACGTGCACACGGACGCGCACACCGCCATGTTCAAGGCCCGGTGACCGAAACTCGGTCACCGGGCCACTCGATCGCATGAACAGAGGTGCTACTCCGAGCGCTTGGGTCGCCAGACGACCAGCGCGCTGGTCTGCTGGACGTCCTGGTAGCGGACCAGGTCGCGGCGGTAGGAGGCGTGGACCTGGGCCTCGCGCTGCTGCATGGCCGCCGCGGCACCCTCGACCGCGGACTGGAGTTCGGACACACGGGCCTGGAGGGCCGCGACCTGGTTCTCCAGTTCGATGATGCGCTTGATCCCGGCGAGGTTGATGCCCTCGTCCTGGGACAGCTGCTGCACCTGACGGAGCAGCTCGATGTCACGCGCGGAGTACCGCCGGCCGCGGCCGGCGGTGCGGTCGGGGGAGACCAGGCCGAGGCGGTCGTACTGACGCAGGGTCTGCGGATGCAGACCGGAGAGCTGAGCGGCGACCGAGATGACGTACACCGGCGACTCGTCGGTCAGTTCGTAGGGATTGCGGGGCCGGCCCGCGCCCCTGCCTCCGATTCCTCCTCGGCCGTGCGCCTCCATTGGGGTCACGCTCCCTTCGCGGCCTTGAACAGCTCCGCCCGCGGGTCCTCGCCCGCGGTCGCCTCGCGATACGACTCCAGCGCCTCGCGCGCCGAGTCGCTGAGGTCCTTCGGCACCGTGACCTCGACGGTGACCAGCAGATCGCCCCGGGTGCCGTCCTTGCGCACCGCGCCCTTGCCGCGGGCACGCATCGTCCGGCCGCCCGGCGTACCGGCCGGCAGCTTCAGGGTGACCGGCGGGCCGCCCAGCGTGGGCACCTTGATCTCGCCGCCGAGCGCCGCCTCCGGGAGGGAGACGGGCACGGTGACGGTCAGGTTGTCTCCCTTGCGGCCGAAGACCGGATGCGCGTCCACATGGACGATGACGTAGAGGTCACCGGCCGGACCGCCGGTCTCGCCCGGGGCGCCCTTGCCGCGCAGCCGGATCCGCTGGCCGTCGCTGACGCCCGCGGGGATCCGGACCTGCATGGTGCGGGCGGAACGGGCTCGTCCGCTGCCCTTGCAGGTGTCGCACGGGTTCTGCGCGATCAGCCCGCGGCCCCGGCACTCCACGCACGGGTCGGTGAGCGAGAAGCCGCCCCCGCCGCCGCGGCTGACCTGTCCGGTGCCGACGCAGGTCGGGCAGACCCTGGGGGTGCCGTTCTTGTCGCCGGTGCCGGAACACTCCTTGCACGGGGCCTGGCTGGACATCCGCAAGGGGACCGTGGCCCCCTCCACCGCCTCGGTGAAGCTCAGCGTCACCTCGGACTCGATGTCCTGACCGCGCCTCGGCTGGGTGCGGGCGCCGCCGCCGCGGTTGAAGAGGCCGCCGAAGACGTCCCCCAGACCGCCGCCGAAGCCGCCCGCGCCGCCACCACCGCCGCCCTGGCCGCCGCCGAAGAGGTCGCCCAGGTCGAAGTTGAAGCTGCCGGTGCCGCCCGGACCGCCGGGACCGGGGCGGAAGCCGCCGTTCCCGAACAGCGAGCGGGCCTCGTCGTACTCCTTGCGCCGCTTGGGATCACCGAGGATGTCATTGGCCTCGGAGATCTCCTTGAAGCGCTCCTCCGCCTTGGCATCACCCTTGTTGGCGTCCGGATGGAACTCGCGCGCGAGCTTCCGGTACGCCTTCTTGATCTCCGCCTCGGTCGCGTCCTTGGGGACGCCGAGGACCTTGTAGTAGTCCTTCTCGACGAAGTCCTTGGTGCTCATCCCCGACGTCCCTCCTCTCCTGCGGTATCCGTCGTCACCGTCGCGTCAGCCCTCGTCCGGGCCACCGCTCTCCTCTTCCGCGGCCGGTCCCTCGCCCTCGCCACCCTTGGCGGGGGTGGCGCCCGGCTGGGGCTCGGCGACCGCGACCCGAGCCGGTCGGATCGTTCGCTCGCCGATTCGATACCCCGGCTGAAGAATCTGCACGCACGTCGTCTCGGTGACATCGGGCGCGTACGAGTGCATCAAGGCCTCGTGCACCAGCGGGTCGAAGGGCTCGCCCTCCTTGCCGAACTGCTGGAGGCCCAGCTTCGCCGCCACCGTCTCCACCGATTCGCCGACGGACTTGAAGCCACCGACGAGCTCGCCGTGCTCACGGGCGCGGCCGATGTCGTCGAGCACGGGCAGCAGCTCGGTCAGGAGGTTCGCCACGGCGATCTCCTTGACCGAAACCCGGTCCCGCTCGACCCGGCGCCGGTAGTTCTGGTACTCGGCCTGGAGCCGCTGGAGGTCGGCCGTCCGCTCGTTGAGCGCGGTTCGGACCTGATCCAGCTGCGCCTGAAGGGCCACCTGCTCGAGGTCCCCTGCGGGGGCCGGACCCGCCTTGTCGGCGGACCCGGCGCCCTTCGCCGCGTCGTCAGGGGTCTGCGCGGCTTCGGAGGGGACGTCGGGCTGCTCCTCGAAGCCCGGGGTCTCCTCCGTCACGCGGCACCACCCTGACCCTTGTCGGCCTTCTCGTCGTCGACGATCTCGGCGTCCACCACGTCGTCCTCGGCCTTGGCCTGGCCCTCGGCGCCCGGCTCACCGGCGGCGGCACCGGCGGCCGCGCCCTCGCCCTGCGCGTACATGGCCTGGCCCAGCTTCTGGCTGACCGCGGCGACCTTCTCGGTAGCGGTGCGGATCTCGGCCGTGTCGTCGCCCTCGAGCTTCGCCTTGAGCTCGGTGAGCGCCTCCTCGACCTCGGTCTTGACGTCGCCGGGGACCTTGTCCTCGTTGTCCTTCAGGAACTTGTCCGTCTGGTAGACGAGCTGCTCGGCCTGGTTGCGGGTCTCGGCGGCCTCGCGGCGCTTGTGGTCCTCCTCCGCGTACTGCTCGGCCTCGCGCATCATGCGGTCGATGTCGTCCTTCGGCAGCGCGGAGCCACCGGTGACGGTCATCTTCTGCTCCTTGCCGGTGCCCAGGTCCTTCGCGCCGACGTGCATGATGCCGTTGGCGTCGATGTCGAAGGTGACCTCGATCTGCGGCACCCCGCGCGGGGCCGGCGGCAGACCGGTCAGCTCGAACATCCCGAGCTTCTTGTTGTACGCCGCGATCTCGCGCTCGCCCTGGTAGACCTGGATCTGCACGGACGGCTGGTTGTCCTCGGCCGTGGTGAAGATCTCCGAGCGCTTGGTCGGGATCGTGGTGTTGCGCTCGATCAGCTTGGTCATGATGCCGCCCTTGGTCTCGATACCGAGGGACAGCGGGGTGACGTCCAGCAGCAGGACGTCCTTGACCTCACCCTTGAGCACACCGGCCTGGAGGGACGCGCCGATGGCGACGACCTCGTCCGGGTTCACACCCTTGTTGGCCTCCTTGCCGCCGGTCAGCTCCTTGACGAGCTCGGCGACGGCGGGCATCCGGGTGGAGCCGCCGACCAGGACCACGTGGTCGATCTCGGACAGCGAGATGCCCGCGTCCTTGATCACGTTGTGGAACGGGGTCTTGCAGCGCTCCAGCAGGTCGGAGGTGAGCTGCTGGAACTGGGCGCGGGTGAGCTTCTCGTCCAGGTGCAGCGGGCCCTCGGCCGAGGCCGTGATGTAGGGCAGGTTGATCGTGGTCTCGGACGAGCTGGAGAGCTCGATCTTCGCCTTCTCGGCGGCCTCGCGGAGGCGCTGGAGCGCCATCTTGTCCTTGGACAGGTCCACGCCGTGGCCGTTGTTGAACTGCTTGACCAGGTAGTCGACGACGCGCTGGTCCCAGTCGTCACCACCGAGGTGGTTGTCACCGTTGGTGGCCTTGACCTCGACCACGCCGTCACCGATCTCCAGCAGCGAGACGTCGAAGGTGCCGCCGCCGAGGTCGAAGACCAGGATGGTCTGGTCGTCCTTCTCCAGGCCGTAGGCGAGCGCGGCGGCGGTAGGCTCGTTGACGATACGCAGGACGTTGAGGCCCGCGATCTCACCGGCTTCCTTGGTCGCCTGGCGCTCGGCGTCGTTGAAGTACGCCGGGACGGTGATGACCGCGTCCGTGACCTTCTCGCCCAGGTACGACTCCGCATCCCGCTTGAGCTTCTGCAGGATGAAGGCGCTCATCTGCTGGGGGTTGAAGTCCTTGCCGTCAAGGTTGATCTTCCAACCGGTGCCCATGTGGCGCTTGACCGAGCGAACGGTCCGGTCCACGTTGGTCACCGCCTGGCGCTTGGCCACCTCACCGACCAACACCTCGCCGTTCTTCGCGAACGCGACGACGGACGGCGTGGTCCTGGCGCCCTCGGCGTTGGTGATGACGGTGGGCTCACCGCCTTCGAGAACACTGACGACGGAGTTCGTCGTACCCAGGTCGATGCCGACCGCACGAGCCATTTCGCAATCCTCCAGCTACCGCTTCGAGTACAGCATTGAGTGGAACAGGCTCAAGCGTGCATGACCGGCTCCACCCTGTCAACAGAGCTGAGTCGGCCCGACTCAACTTTTATATGACCCTTATGACCAAGGAGGCACAACGCCCGCCGCACAAGCCCCAACGCACCCCAGGGGAGGGGACCCTGAGCGACGCAGATCACCGGCCGGTCGACTACATGAGGTCGCTCTCCGGCGGGTAATGTCGGTCAAGACGAATTAAGTTACTGCTTAGTAATCATCGCTCTCGCTGGTTCGAGGAGCCCCACCATGCAACTCGCCGCGATCATCGTGTCGCTGGTCCTCATTGCGGTCGGCGTCGCCCTGCTCGGTCGCGCCGTCGTGCAGTTCGTACGTTTCTTCATGCTCGGCGCGCCGATCCCAGCGGGCCTGAGGACCGACAATCCGTGGCAGCGGAGTGTGACGGTGGTCCGGGAGTTCGTCGGGCATACCCGGATGAACAAGTGGGGCATCGTCGGCGTCGCCCACTGGCTCGTCGCGGTCGGCTTCCTCACCCTGCTCCTCACCATCGCCAACGCCTTCGGCCAGCTCTTCCAGGCCGACTGGCTGCTGCCGATCATCGGTGACTGGCTGCCGTGGGAGCTGCTGGTCGAGGTGATGGGGCTGGGGACGACCGTGGGCATCCTCACCCTCATCGTCATCCGCCTGCTGAACCTGCCGTCCCGCGCGGGACGCAAATCCCGCTTCGCGGGTTCGACCGCCTGGCAGGCGTACTTCGTCGAGTACGTCATCCTCATCGTCGGCGTCTGCATCGTGACGCTGCGCGGCCTCGAGGGCGCCCTGCACCACGTGGACAGCTACGAGGTGGGGTATCTGTTCTCGTACCCGCTGGTCGTGGCCTTCAAGGGGCTGAGCCTGACCACGCTCCAGAACCTCACCTACTTCGTCGCGATGGTCAAGATCGCCACCTCGTTCATCTGGATGATCACCGTCTCGCTGAACATCGACATGAGCATCGCCTGGCACCGCTTCCTCGCCTTCCCCAACATCTGGTTCAAGCGGAACGCGAAGGGCGAGGTCGCCCTCGGCGCGCTGCTGCCGATGACCAGCGAGGGCAAGCCGATCGACTTCGAGGACCCGGGCGAGGACGACCAGTTCGGCGTCTCCCAGATCGAGCACTTCTCCTGGAAGGGCCTCCTCGACTTCTCCACCTGCACCGAGTGCGGCCGCTGCCAGTCGCAGTGCCCGGCCTGGAACACCGGCAAGCCGCTCTCCCCCAAGCTGCTGATCATGGCGCTGCGCGACCACTCGCACGCCAAGGCCCCGTATCTGCTCGCGGGCGGCGGCAAGACCATGGAGGGCGAGGAGAAGGCCACCGAGGAGCAGCTGAAGGACGTACCCGCGGCCGCCCTCGCGGAGGCCGAGCGCCCGCTGATCGGGACGCTGGAGGAGAACGGCGTCATCGACCCCGATGTGCTGTGGTCCTGCACCACCTGCGGCGCCTGCGTCGAGCAGTGCCCGGTGGACATCGAGCACGTCGACCACATCGTGGACATGCGCCGCTACCAGGTGATGATCGAGTCCAGCTTCCCCAGCGAGGCGGGCACGATGCTCAAGAACCTGGAGAAGAAGGGCAACCCCTGGGGTCTGGCCAAGAAGCAGCGGCTGGCATGGACCAAGGAAGTCGACTTCGAGGTGCCGGTCGTCGGCAAGGACATCGAGGACCTCACCGAGGTCGACTACCTCTACTGGGTCGGCTGCGCCGGTGCCCTGGAGGACCGCGCCAAGAAGACCACCAAGGCCTTCGCGGAGCTGCTGCACATCGCGGGCGTCAAGTTCGCGATCATGGGCGGCGACGAGGCGTGCACCGGTGACTCGGCCCGCCGCCTGGGCAACGAGTTCCTGTTCCAGCAGCTCGGCCAGCAGAACGTCGAGATGCTGAACATGGCCTTCGGCGAAGATGCTGAGGAAGGCGTGGTCGTCGAGAAGTCCAAGAAGAAGATCGTCGCGACCTGCCCGCACTGCTTCAACACCATCGCCAATGAATACCCGCAGCTGGGCGGCGACTTCGAGGTCATCCACCACACCCAGCTGCTCCAGCACCTCATCGACGAGGGCAAGCTGATCCCGGTCACCCCGGTCGAGGGTCTGATCACCTATCACGACCCCTGCTACCTGGGCCGTCACAACAAGGTCTACACCCCGCCGCGCGAGATCATCGCCAAGGTGCCGGGGCTCCGCAACGAGGAGATGCACCGCCACAAGGAGCGCGGCTTCTGCTGTGGCGCGGGCGGCGCCCGGATGTGGATGGAGGAGCGGATCGGCAAGCGCATCAACAACGAGCGGGTGGACGAGGCGCTGTCGCTCAACCCCGACATCGTCTCCACCGCCTGCCCGTTCTGCCTGGTGATGCTGACGGACTCGGTCAACGGCAAGAAGAACGAGGGCAAGGCGAACGAGGCGCTCCAGGTCGTGGATGTCTCGCAGCTGCTGCTCGACTCGGTGAAGACGCCCGCCGACCCCGAGGGCGACGGCGAGTCGGCCGAGGAGCCGGAGCCCGAGCCGGTGAAGTAGGGCCCGCGGCACCCGGGTTCAACGGATACGGGGCCCGTTCGCGCGATGCGCGGACGGGCCCCGTGGTCGTACCGAGGTCGTACGGGGTCGTCAGTACCGTTTGCCGTTCTTCTGCTGGGGCAGCGCCAGCTCGGCCCAGATGACCTTGCCGTCCGCGGTGTACCGGGTGCCCCAGCGGTCCGCGAACTGCGAGACCAGGAACAGCCCGCGGCCGCCCTCGTCCGTCGTGGCCGCGTACCGCAGATGCGGTGAGGTGCTGCTGGTGTCCGAGACCTCACAGATCAGACTGCGGTCGCACAGCAGCCGCACCCGGATCGGCCCGGTGGCGTAGCGGATCGCGTTGGTGATCAGCTCGCTGAGGATCAGCTCGGTGGTGAACGCGACGTCCCCCAGATCCCATTCGGCCAGCTTGCGGGCCACCGACGCCCGTACCTCGGCGACATGCGCCGGGTCGGAGGGCACCTCGCAGTCGGCGATCCGGCCCGGCTCCAGCACCCGGGTACGCGCCACGATCAGCGCGATGTCATCGCTGGGGCGGTCGGGAAGCAGCGCGTCCAGCACCGCCGTACAGGACTCCTCCGGGGTTCGGCCGGGCTGGGAGAGGGCATCGCTCAGCAGCTCCAGGCCGATGTCGATGTCCCGGTCGCGCTTCTCGATCAACCCGTCCGTGTAGAGCACCAGATGACTGCCCTCCGGCAGCTCGAGCTCCGTGGTCTCGAACGGCAGCCCGCCCAGGCCCAGCGGCGGTCCCGCGGGCAGTTCCGGGAACTCCACCGAACCGTCCGGGCTCACCACGGCGGGCGGCGGATGGCCCGCGCGCGCCATGGTGCAGCGCCGGGTCACCGGGTCGTAGATCGCGTACAGACAGGTGGCACCAGTGATCACTTCGGCCCCGGCATCGGCGCTCTCCGCGCCTCCACCGCGCTCGTCCTGGTCGATCCGGGCGATCAGATCGTCCAGATGGGAAAGGATCTCGTCCGGCGGCAGATCCAGCGTGGAGAAGTTGTGCACCGCCGTCCGCAGCCGGCCCATCGTCGCCGCCGCATGCAGACCATGCCCCACCACATCGCCCACCACCAGCGCCACCCGCGCACCCGGCAGCGGAATCACATCGAACCAGTCACCCCCCACCCCCGACTCCGCCGGCAGATAGCGGTACGCCACGTCCAGGGCGTCCTGCTCGGGCAGCACCCGGGGCAGCAGACTGCGCTGGAGCGTGACCGCCATGGTGTGCTCGCGGGTGTAGCGGCGGGCGTTGTCGATGCTGACGGCGGCGCGGGTGACCAGCTCCTCGGCGAGGGAGACATCGTCCTCCTCGAACGGCTCGGGCTTCTCCGAGCGCATGAAGCTGGCCACACCGAGCACCACGCCCCGGGCCCGCAGCGGGACCGTGATCATCGAGTGGATGCCGTAGTCGACGATCCGCTGGGCGTGCTCGGGATCCTGCTCCTGCCACCCTCCGAAGTCGCTCAGCACCGCCTCGACCGTCACCGCTCCGGTGCGGAATCCCCTGGCCTGGGGAGCGCTCGGGCCGAACTGGATCAGCATGCCGACGGGGAAGAGCGGCACGTCGTCAGTGATGCCGCTGAGGGCCGCACGGCGCAGCGCGGTGGGCCGCCCGGCGGCGTTGGCCTGCACCGCGCCCGCCGGGGCGGGCTGATGGGGCAGGACCACACCCTGGATCACGCCGGTGCCCTGGGTGGTGCCCGCGCCGTGGGCGCCGGGGATCGTGCCCGCGCTCAGGATCGTTCCGGCACCCCGGATCGTTCCGTCACCGGGGATCGTTCGGCCGCCCGGGACGGGCAGCCCCAGAGCCACGCCCGTGCCGGTGCTCGTGCCCATGCTCGTGCCGGTGTCGCTCTCCTGCGGCTCCTCGCCCCGCAGCACCGAGTCAGCCAGGTCCACCGAGACATAGTCGGCGAACCGCGCGACCGCGTACTCCGCGAGCTCCTGTGCGGTGCGCACCACATCCAGGGTGGTGCCGATGGACACGCCCGCGTCGTACAGCAGCTTCAGCCGCTTGCGCGCGAGGTCGACCTTGCCGGACAGGGCGCGCAGCTCGGTGGTGTCCCGCAGGGTCGCGACGCTGCCGGGCGGGCCGCCGTTGCGGTCCGTCGGGCGGTGGCTGACGGACAGCAGTCGCTCACCGGCGGTGTGCACCTCGTCGGTGGCCGGGCGGCCGGAGGTCAGCAGCGCGGCCGTGTGCGGATCGAAGCCGAGCTCGGCGACCGGACGTCCCTCGGCGTCCGGCGGCAGGTCGAACAGCCGCCGCGCCTCGTCGTTGGCGAGCACCAGACGGCCGTCGCCGCCGACGATCAGCACACCTTCCCGCACCGCGTGCAGCACCGCGTCGTGGTGCTCGTACATCCGCGTCATCTCGGCCGGGTCCAGCCCATGGGTCTGGCGCCGCAGCCGCCTGCTGACCAGCGCCGTACCGGCCGTGGCCAGGGCGAGCGCGGCCGCGGCGGCGCCGAAGAGCAGGGGCAGCTGATGATCGGCCGCACCGCTGACCTTCTTGATCGTGATCCCGGCCGAGACCAGGCCGACGACCTTCCCGCGGTTGTCGAAGACGGGCACCACGGACCGTACGGAGAGGCCGAGGGTGCCGGTGAAGGTCTCGGTGAGGCTCCGGCCCTCCACCGCGGGCCCGATGCTGCCCATGAAGTGCTTCCCGATCCGGTTCGGATTGGGGTGGGTGTAGCGGATGCCGTCCGGCGACATGGCGACGATGAAGTCGACCCCGGAGCCCTTACGGGCCCGCTCGGCGAGCGGCTGGAGCTCGGCGGTCGGGTCGGGGCCGCGCATCGCGGCGGCGATGCCCGGGGCGCTGGCGAAGCTCTCGGCGACGGCCATCGAGCGGTTGCGCGCCTCACGCTCGCTGTCGTAGCGGGACTGGAGGACGAGCGCGACCACGGCGGCGACGACCAGCAGCAGCACAACCCCCACCTGGAGGACGAACACCTGGCCCGCGACCGTGCGCACAGCGCGCACCGGGCCGCGGCGGCGCCGTGGCCCTCCGGGGCCGCGCGGTCCCGCGGGAGCGGTCCCGCGCCCGCCTTCCGCCCACCACTCACCGGGATCCCGCGGACCCCTCGGACCCCGCGGATCCCAGGACCGGGAATCCCGCCGGTCCAGCTGATCCCGCTGCTTACGGCGCTCGGGCCGCTCACGCGCCGAGCGCGGCCCGTCACGCCGACCTCGTGGGCGCCAGTCGGTCATCGTGCGGGCCAACGGAACCCGTGATCGACCGAAAAGTCCGGCCATGTCGTTATTTCTAGCACCCTCGTCCCGCGGCGGGCGAGCGGCATCCGCCGCTGCCGACCGGCCACTCGCGTCCGACATCGCGACTTACACCCCGCCCGCGTCCTCCTTCACCGGTCTCGCCGCCTCACCGTTAACCCGCACTCCGTGCGATACGCACATGGCTGCCCCCGCTTGCCCGCTTCGAACATGTACCGATCCTGGCCGTGAAGTATCCCTTCTCACAACAACGTTGCGAATCTCTACAGGATCATGCCCCAACCACCCATTGGTAAATGTCCTGGACAGACCTTGTGCTCCAAAGGTCATCTTTACCGCCAAGCAGACGGAACAGTCCGTGATTCTCTGGTAAAGGCGCAAGTGCCACGTTCGTGGACGGTAGTTGACGGTTCCACCAGGTCTCGATCCAGGCGCGAACGGGGTCCGATGCGGATCCGATGCGGGTCCGATACGAGTCAGATCCAGGCGCGATCCAGGCCCGATCCCGGTGCGATCGATCGTCGATCAGCAGCCGATCGACGATCGATCGGCGCCTGGGGCAAAGGCCGTTCGCCGGGGGCAGCGGAAGCGCAGCGGCAGGTCAGCGGCGGCGGCGATGCCCCGCTCCGCCCGCCGATGACCACCGCCGCACGGATCGGCGCAGCCAGGCCCGCCCACCCCACCGCCCGGTCCCGCCCCGGCCGCGTCCGCCGGAATCCGGCCATGTTCGGCCGCGTCCCGGTGCGTTCACCTTCACGCCACCCGCACGGCACCCCCACACCCCCGGGCACAACCATCCGTACCCCCGGTGAGTCACACCGGGCGCCGAAGCGCCTGGCTCCGGCGCCCACACCTCTTGCGCCTGTCATATATCTGCCAATTTCCGCCCTCCCCTCTCGGCCAGTCCTCTCCCCGTCCTCTCCTCGGCCCCTCATCGCCCCTCATCCGCCGACCTCCGGGAGCTCCCGTGCGTATACGGAACGTCGCCATCGCCACCGCTGTCACAGCCGTCGCGATCGGGACCATCGGCGTCCCGGTGGTCCACGCCGCCCTCACCGACGACAAGCGGCCCGTGGCGAGCCCGTCCCCGCAGCGGCCCACCAGCGCCACGCTGCGCGACGACTTCAACGGCGACGGCTACGCGGACCTCGTCACCGCGACCCCCAAGGCCCCCGTCGGCGGCAAGGCGAACGCGGGCCAGGTCGTGGTGGTCTACGGCTCGGCGAACGGCGTCTCCCCCTCCCGCTCCACCACGATCACCCAGGGCGCGGGCAACGTCCCCGGCACCGCCGAGGCCGACGACGCCTTCGGCGCCCAGGTCACCAGTGGCGATCTGGACGGCGACGGCTACGACGACCTCGTGGTCGCCGCGACGGGCGAGAAGGCGGACGACGGCAGCGACCGCACCGGCTCCGTCACGGTGGTCTGGGGCGGCGCACGCGGCCTCACAGGCGGCGGCACCGCCGTACCCACCCAGGAGTCGCCCGGCGGGCATCCCTTCGGCACGGACGTCGCCATGGCCGACCTCGACGGCGACGAGGGCGAGAACCTCGTCGTGCTCGGCGGCGACGGCATGTGGACCTACGCCGACGGCTTCACCCGCACCCACCCCTCCGCCGCCTCGCTCGTCACCGACGGCTTCGCGGAGGAGCCCGCGGGCCTGGCCACCGGTGACTTCACCGGCTCGGGCAGCAACGGCATCGTCGTCTACGGCGTCCAGGACGCGGACGAGACCAACGGCGCCTGGGCGGCCGTCTACACCGGCGGTCCGGGCGGCATCGCCTATCAGCGCGAGCTCACCGACGGCGTCTCGGCCGTCCCGCAGACGGCCGGGGTCGGCGACCTCGACAAGGACGGCTTCGCCGACCTGGTCACCGGCTCGGGCACCACCTGCTGCGAGGACTCCGTGGACGACCCGTCCGCCTCCGCCGGCCTGATCACCGTGTACTACGGCAACGAGGACGGCCTCGGCACCGGCCGCCGCCGTGCGCTCTTCCACCAGGACACCCCGGGTGTGCCCGGGGTGAACGAGTGGGTGGACCACTTCGGCACCTCCGTCTCCGTCGGCGACGCGACCGGCGACGGCTACGCGGACGTGGCCGTCGGCGTCCCCGGCGAGGCGGTCGGCGGCCAGGCCGCCACCGGTTCCGTCGTCCTCCTCAAGGGCAGCGCGAAGGGCCTGACCGGCACCGGCGCCCAGGCCCTCCACCAGGACACGGCGGGCGTCCCGGGCGTCGGCGAGAAGCAGGACCACTTCGGCTCCGCCGTCCGCCTCGCCGACGTCAACGGCGACGGCCGCACCGACCTGGCCGCGAGCGCCAAGGGCGAGGACTTCACCGCGGGCGCCACGGCGGACGGCGCGGCCTGGGTCCTCCGCGGCTCCGCCTCGGGCCTCACGACCGAGGCCGCGACCTCTTTCAGCGCCCCGAAGTTCGCCTTCACGTACCGGGACAAGGAGTTCGCGTCGGTCCTGAACCACTGAGACCGACGGCGCGCCCGTGAGGCGGGACCCGCCCGTAACCCCCCACACCCGCCCCGCACACCCGTGCGGCCCTGCCACACGGGCGCCCACCCGGCACCCCCGGATGGCTCTCGCCCGGCATCACCCTCGTAACGAAGTGACCCATGCCATAGCACAGGCCGCCCCCGATGGGTTGAGGTGGCTCGATGACGCCTGCGCCGCCCCCCACCGCACCACCGCCCGGACGCGTCCCGGGCTCCCCGTACCGCACCACCGCCGGAGCCGCCTGCGCGGCGGCGCTCGCGCTGCTGCTGACCGCGTGCGGGCTCGGCGGTGACAGCAAGGACTCACCGGACCGCTCCGACGCCGCCTCCGGGGCCGTCATCACCCCCACCGCGTCCGCCCCCGCCCCCCACGGCAAGGGCAGCCGGCTGCCGGACGACCTCAACGGCGACGGCTATCCGGACCTCCAACTCCCCGTCCCCTCCCGCAAGGAGGGGCTGCCGACCCGCACCGGCTTCGTCTACGGCTCCGCCAAGGGGCTGAACCCCGCCACCCGCACCGTCCTCCGGCGCCAGGACCTCGGTCTGCCCGCCGCCGACGTCACCGTCGCGGGCGCGAGCGAGGTGACCACGGCCGACCTCGACGACGACGGCTTCGCCGATGTCACCACCACGGCGGGCGAGCGGCTCAGCAAGCGCGAGGCCGAGCGCACCCACGCCACCGTCCGTACCGTCCCCTACATCTCCTGGGGCTCTGCGGGCGGTCCGCGGAAGACCCGGGCCGCCGCCCGCGTGCAGCTGACCGGCCCCGAGGACAGCGTGGACACCCAGCGCCCGACGGTGGGCGACTTCGACGGCGACGGCCACCACGACCTGGCGCTGATCCGCGCCGACCGCCGTTCGCTGCTGGTGATGTACGGGCCGTTCAACAGGGCGGGCAAGGCCGCCAGGAGCGTGCCGTACGCCAGCCCCCTGGACGAGCACGGCGACCACGGCGAGATCGGCGATCTCATCGCCGACACGATCGACGGCGACCGGCCCACCGACCTGGTGGTGCACGCGCTCAACGACGAGGAGCAGTCCGGCTCGACGCTCATGGCCGCGGGCTCCGACGGCCTCCGGCCCACCGGCCGCACGCTGCGCAAGGGCAACTCCGTGGCCTTCGGCGACTTCGACGGGGACGGCAAGCGGGACGTCGCGGTCGGCGACAGCGGAAGCCGCAACGACGAGCCCGGCTACGAGACCGAGCGGCCGGACGTCGGCGAGACGGTCAGCGTCTATCCGCACGCGTCGAGCCGGGCCGGGGACGCCGGGGACCACACCCCGCGCCCGATCAAGGTGCCGAAGATGTCCGGCGTCCTGGCCGCGGCCGACACCGATGGCGACCACACCGACGAGCTGGCCGTCTCGCTCGGCGCGGGCGGCGTCGAGCTGCTGACCCTCCGCCCCGGCTCCCCGGACAGGGTCGCCGACCGCCGCACCCTGACCCGTGCCGTCCCGGCCCGGGTGGACGGCAAGAAGGTCCGCAAGGGCGAGCGCGCGGCCCGGCTCTATCGGGTCGCCGACTTCGACCACGACGGGAAGGACGAGGTGGTCCTCGCCTGGGGCCGCGGACTCACCTTCTCGCGGTACGGCGAGCACCCCGAGCGCTGGTGGATCACGGACGGCCGGAAGGATGTGACGGCGTTCACCAGCGCCCCGTACGCGGACGACAACTGACGGCTGACGCCCGAGCCCTCGAGTGGGGTGAACTCCACTGTCCGCAGGGGGGACAGCCCCTCCGGGTCCCCCTAAGGGATGTCACAGGTCGGCCGCAATGCCCCGCCTGTCCCACCGCTCCGGCACTGCGATCCCTACGACCGGGTACGTTCGAATGGTGGCTGGATTCAGGATCGGACGCGGACGGGACTCCCACTCCGCGCGACAAGGGCAGCAGCAGCGACCGCAGCAGCAGCCGTACGGGCAGCAGGACCCGTACGGCCAGCAGCCGCCGCAGTGGCAGCAGCCCTCTTCACAGGGAGAGCCGGAGTACTTCGGCGGCGACCAGGACCCGTACTACGGCCCCGGACACGGACCGGGCCAGGACCCCAGAGGCTACGGCCCGGGGCCGGGCCAGGACCCGTACGGCCCCGGGCACGGCTCCGGCCCCGGCGGGTACTCCGACAACAACGCAGGCCATACGCAGGCGTTCAGCATCGGCGAGGCGCCCGACGCCTACGACCCGTACGACGACGGATACGCCAACACCTACCGCGCCGGCTCCTCCACCGCACCGCCCGCAGGCCCCCGTCTGCACTGGAAGCAGCTGCTGAGCGGCATCGTGCTGCGCCCGGCGGCCACTTTCTGGCAGATGCGGGACTACACGGTCTGGGGCCCCGCCCTGGTCGTGACCTTCGTCTACGGCATGCTGGCGGTGTTCGGCTTCGGTCAGGCCCGCGAGGACGTCCTCAACGCCCCGATGTCCAACAGCATCCCGTGGGTGCTGTGCACCGGCGTCGCGATGGTGCTCAGCGGTCTGGTGCTGGGGGCGGTCACGCATACGCTCGCCCGGCAGCTGGGCGGCGACGGGACGTGGGCGCCCACGATCGGCCTGTCGATGCTGATCATGTCGCTCACGGACGCACCGCGGCTGCTGTTCGCGCTCTTCCTGGGCGGTGACAGCTCGCTGGTGCAGGTGCTGGGCTGGGCGACCTGGCTGGCGGCGGGCGCGCTCTTCACCTCGATGGTGAGCAAGTCGCACGACCTGCCGTGGCCCAAGGCGCTGGGCGCGTCGGCGATCCAGCTGATCGCGCTGCTGAGCCTGTTGAAGCTGGGCACGCTGTAACCGGCTGCGACAACACGAGAGGGGCCCGCGTCAGCGGGCCCCACGACACAGCGTCCTCGCGCCTGTCCGCTCAGGCGTCACTCAGGCGTCGAGCACCTGTCCCGCACGCCGTACGACGGGCGGCTCGACACTCCACGGGAAGTTGATCCACTCGTCGGTGCGCTTCCAGACGTACTCGCACTTCACCAGCGACTGCGACTTCTCGTAGATCACCGCGCTGCGCACCTCGGCGACCGTGCCGAGGCAGAAGTCGCGCACCAGCTTCAGCGTCTTGCCGGTGTCCGCGACATCGTCCGCGATCAGCACCTTCTTGTCGGAGAAGTCGATCACGTTGGGGACCGGGGCGAGCATGACCGGCATCTCGAGGGTGGTCCCGACACCGGTGTAGAACTCCACGTTGACCAGGTGGATGTTCTTGCAGTCCAGCGCGTACGCGAGCCCGCCCGCGACAAAGACCCCGCCGCGGGCTATCGAGAGCACGATGTCCGGCTCGTAGCCGTCGTCCGCGATCGTCTGCGCCAGCTCGCGGACGGCGACGCCGAACCGCTCGTAGCTCAGGTTCTCCCGCTGCTCGCTCCCGCTCACGCCTTCGCCCACCCCGGTCACACCTCCGTCCGATGGAAGTTCTGGAACGACCGCGAGGGCGTCGGTCCGCGCTGCCCCTGGTAGCGGGAGCCGTAGCGCGCCGAGCCGTAGGGGTGCTCGGCGGGAGAGGTCAGCCGGAACATACACAGCTGCCCGATCTTCATCCCCGGCCATAGCTTGATCGGCAACGTTGCGACATTCGACAGCTCGAGCGTCACATGCCCGGAGAACCCCGGGTCGATGAATCCGGCCGTCGAGTGCGTCAGCAGCCCCAGCCGCCCCAGACTCGATTTTCCCTCCAGCCGGGAGGCGATGTCATCCGGAAGGCTGACCACCTCGTAGGTCGACGCCAGCACGAACTCCCCGGGGTGCAGGATGAACGCGTCGTCGCCCTCGGGCTCCACCAGCCGCGTCAGATCGGACTGCTCCACCGCCGGGTCGATATGGGGGTAGCGGTGGTTCTCGAACACCCGGAAGAACCGGTCCAGCCTGACGTCAATACTCGAGGGCTGCACCATCGTCGGGTCATACGGATCGATCCGGACCCGCCCGGCGTCGATCTCGCTCCGGATGTCCTTGTCTGAGAGAAGCACCCCATGAGGATACGCAAACGGAGTGACCCCTACGGACCGGCCCTACGGCACGGGCCCCACGGCAACGGGCCCGGCCCCACCGGACCGGGCCCTCACCCCTGACCTCATCGGTTACCGCTATCGGTCACCGCTTCTGATGCCCCACGGGCACCGCATGCCGCAGCCGCGCACAGCGCGGACACCGCAGCAGCCGCCCGGGGCCGATCCGGTCGACGGTGAGGTGCTGCATCGGGAACGAGGCGGTACTGAACACGTGCCCTTCAGCACAACGGACGACGGTGCGCTCCATTGAGTCCCTTCCCCAAGAACGTGGACGACGTGGACGACAAAAGCCACATTAGGGGATCAACCGCACACCACTCCACGCGGCACTCCGCACCCCCACGGTACGCCCCAACTCCCGCACCCCAACAACCGCTTCCCCCCGACCGACCCACCCCGAACAGCAAGAAGACCCCACGACAAATGCGCCGGGGGTCAGCCATGAGGTACAGTGAGCGACGATGCGGCGCCAAGCCAATCGGGCGCCCTCGCGGGTGTAGTTTAATGGTAGAACATGAGCTTCCCAAGCTCAGAGCGCGGGTTCGATTCCCGTCACCCGCTCCAGACAGAAGCCCCAGGCCAGCGGCCCGGGGCTTTGTTGTTCCCGGGGGGGCACCTGGATGCGCCATCGCGGTGTGTCGCTCGGGACCGGCTTCGATCATCCGTTATCGCAGAACGATCGGGACGTGCCAGGCGTTGTGTGGCGGACGGGACACGGGCGTAGGCTCGGGCCCAGCGTCCGCACCAACGGCCAGGCCATGACAACCGCGCGCAGACCGCCGCCCAGGAGACGTTCCGATGACCGAGCAGCCCACCGCCCCGGACGGGCCGGTGATTCCGATGCCGGCCCTGACCCCGGCCGCACTCCGTGCGGCGGTCGCCGACATCGCCCCGGCCCAGCTGCCGTCCTTTGCTGAGCATCTCGACCGTGCCGTCGAACAGGCCGCCGCTCAGAGCACCATCGCCCCGCTGCGCGCTTTCCTCCAGTGGTGGGGCGAGTTCGTGGCCATCCAGCGCTACCCCTCTCGCGCCGCGCGCCTGCGCGAGCTGGAGGCTGTGGCGGAAGGGGCCACCGACCGGGACACCGTTCGCACCGCACTCGCCGAGATCCGACAGATCACCGACCGGGCCCACGCCGAGATCACCACGTGAGCGACCGCTGGGCATGGGAGTACGACCCCGACGCCGACCATGTGGTGGGCGGCCTCCCACACGATGTCGTAGCCGAGGTGGAGCGCCTGGCCGGTCAACTCGCCGTCCTGGGGCGCGATGCGGCTGACGTCGGACGTGGAAAGCCGCACGGCGGAGGGCTCAGAACACAGGACATGTTCGGCGGGCGTGGCTTCTTCATGTTCCTGGCGCTCGAACGACTCCAGCTCGTGGTGATCACACGCGTCACCTGGCTCGGCTGACCGGCGAGCCCATGCGTGCGCGGAATGCGGCCGGTGGCACCGCGGCTTGCCCTTAGGGCTGGAGTGTCCGCACCATCACCGCGTACGTCGGTGAGTCGTTGAAAGGTTGACGCTCGCCGACCTTCTCGTACGCCCAGGACTCGTACAGCCCTTGCACCTTGGGATGCTCGCGGTCGACCAGCAGGACCGCGAGTTCCTCCGGCCGGCCGTCGATGAGGCTGTCGTGGAGCCGCCGCGCGAAACCGCCCTCACGCCACCTCGGCTGGACGAGCAGCTCCGAGAGACCGAAGGTGCGACCCCGCGGTGCGGGCTCCAGATGTCCCTGCCACCACTCCCGCCCGGCCACCAGCGGTGCACCGTAGGCGAACCCGACCGGCTCACCCTCGTCGTAGCCGACCACGCACACGAAGCCATCCAGCCCGGACCAGTGGTCCACGAACCACGCGAACCGCTTACGGCTGTCGAAGGCGAGCTCACTGTCCGCGTAGGCGTCGGCGGGAACGTCGATGAGGAGCTGCCGCAGATCGGCCGCGCCCTCACGGCCGTGGAAGCGGAGCTCGATGTCGGAATCCTGTGTGTTCCGGCTCATCGCGACACCAGCCCGAGCAGTTCCAGAGCCTGCTCCCAGCGGAAGTTCTCGCGGCCACCGCCGGCCTTCGGGCGGTGCGCCTCGTACTCGCCGATCAGCACACCCATCCCACGCAATCGCTCCAGGCTCTGCTGATAGGCGGGATGTGCCGCCTGGGCGGCGTTCAGGTAGGGAAGGACAACGGTCGGGACGCCGAGCCCGTACGCCTCGTTGAGGATCCCCAGGGCCAGGGTGTCCGAGATCCCCGCGGCCCACTTGTTGATCGTGTTGAAGGTGGCCGGGGCGACCGCGATGGCATCCGGCGGTGGAAGCGGCCGCGGAGCGCCGGGGGAACGCCAAGCGGAACGGATCGGATAGCCGGTCTGCGCCTCGACGGCCGGTGCGTCGATGAACCCCAGCCCCTGCGGGGTGGCGATCACCCCGACGTCCCACTCCTGTTTCTGGGCCAGGGTGATCAACTTCCCGACGTCGTCGGCGATTCCGGCGGCACACACGACGACGTACAGAAACGGCCTCTTCCACTCGCTCACGCAGGGACTCCCAGTTGTCTGCTGAAGTGGTGAAGCTCGGGCAGGGCTCGACGGCGGTCGCGGGCAGCCATGTCGGCGACCAGTTCGCGTACGGCCGGACGCCGGATGTCCTGGGCGGCGCAGCTCTCGGCGATCCGCACCGCCCGGTAGCCGTCGGCGAGCCTGCCCTGCTGACTGTACGCACGGGCGGCTTCGACCCACAGAGCGGAGCGACGTTCAGGGACGGGGATCCGCCGGCCCATCAGCGGCTGGGCCGTCTCCAGTGCGACCCCGGTGTCGCCGAGGGCGACAGCAGCGCTGACGGCGTGCAGCTGGACATTGGTGGGGCTGAAGTTGGCCCAGGCGTCGGGCCGGTCGAGTGCCACATGGCGGGCGACCTCGCTCGCCTCCCCGAGGAACTCCTGCGTGGCCGCCCGGTCTCCCGCCCCGCTCGCAGCCGTGACCCCGCGCAGCAGCATCAGTCCGAGGGCCGCCAGGTAGCGCGGGGACCGACGATCGTAGGCGCCGGTCATCTGGTCGGCGGTGTGGCGTACGAGGGCGATGGCATGGGAGCTGTGCTTACCCCGGGCGAGAGCATGTGCTTGTACGCGGACGCTGGAGGCGAGGACCACGGGGTCGCCGCTACGCTCCCCCTCCGCCATCGCCCGTCCGACCGCCATCCAGGCGCTTCCGCCGTCGCCGAGCTTGAGCAGCAGGCCGGTCAAGGTCTGGTAGGCGGTGGCGAGCAGTCCGGTGACGGTGCCCGCCGGGGCGGAGTCGGCCGCCCTCGCCGCCTGCCGCAGATCGTCGATGAGCGGAGGCAGGATCCGCCCCAACTCAGCGTAGTCGCAGGTGCAGAACAGGCGTCGTGCGGTGGACACCCGAGCGCTCAGCTGTGGCAGGCTCGGCACGTGGTCCGAGGGTGCAGAAGGCAACCCGGGGAGCAGGGCACGTACGAGTTCTCGGTGATGCTGAGCGGGTGGTGCGGAGGGCGCCGCCAGGGAGGCGGCGCTCCCAGCGAGGAAGGTCCGGCGGCGCATGTCCTCTGCCTCATGGTCTGCGGTAGGGGGAGTCGTGGGTGGGGCGAGGCCGAGGTGATGGAGCGGGACGGCCAATTCCGCGGCCACCGCACGCAGTACGCGGGTGTCCTCGGTGCCGTGTCCGTTCTCTAATCGGCTCAGCTTGGACTGGTGATAGCCCAGCGAGGCGGCAACGTCGGCTTGGGAGCGCTGTTGGAGTACGCGTGCTCGGCGGATGACCTCGCCGAGAGGTCTCCCCTGGTCCTGCCCATCGGCCATCGCTGTCACGGCCCTTTCTGCCGCCACCGATACTGCCTGTCCAACCGAGCGTAGAGGAGCCTGGATTCGCCCATATGCGGATCGTGCATAAGGCATGCCGTGGGGCGGGCAGGGGTGGTCGCCGGGTGGTGCCTGGCCGTTGGGTGTGACGGTCCCACTCGACCCCGGAGGCACTCATGGAAATGCGGCAGCTCAGTTTCATCAGCAGAGGAAGGCATCGTGCGGGCCCGTGCCTGGGAGTAGCAGTGGCCATCCTCAATGGCGCGGTCCGAGGTGCGGCCCGAGCACCGCTGCTCCAGCGGTGGGACAACGGCACGTGGGAACTCGCCTCATGAAGACCGCCGCTGCACCTCAGCCAAACAGCCCCCGGACATGGGGTTTGATGTGCCCAGGCTCCCGGGAGGAAGTGTCTCGCGCCCGCCGCTGGGCCCGCGACATCTTGAGCGGCCACCCCTGCGTGGATGATGCGGAGTTGATCGTCAGCGAACTGGGAAGCAACGCCGTCACCCACACCGCGAGCGGCGGTGACTTCGGCGCTTTCCACCTCACGCTGTCGCTGTCACCTCAGACGGTCGCGATCTCCGTCAGCGACGACGGCGGACGACCCGAGCCCCGCCTCACCGAGGCTGATCCGTACGACACCCACGGCCGCGGATTGAGCATCGTCATGGCACTGGCCTGCCGCTTGGACATCACCGGCAGCAAACACGGCCGCACCGTCACCGCCCAGCTCGTAGCGCCTCAGAAGGCGGACCAATGACATCCCGACCCGAGACCAACGAAGGTTGGGACCTGGACCAGCTGCACCGCGCCGAGATCACGATCGCGATGAACTGGGTGATCCGCACCTGCCAGGACATCGTCCGCGAGTGCAACCACAAGACATTCTGGGTCCCCAGCGGAACCGTCACCGGCACCCAGCCGACCACAGACCACCTCATCAAGTCGGCCCGCACCGACGTGCTCAACAAGCTCCGTCACCAGATCGACGGTGTCGAGCACATCATCACCATCGCCGAGCACGAACGCGCCAAACGCAAGAGGTGAGTTACAACCTTCTCTACGGGTTCAAGGCGCCACGCAAGCGCGGCGCCTTGGCCGAGGAGAAGAGCGCCATCGTGGCTGGGGCTCGGCTCCACGCTTTAGGCACCTCCCCGGTCCGGGTCCCGCGTCGGTCAAGGCCAGGGGGCCACTCGTGCTAATTGCGGGCAGTCCAAAGCCTGCCCGAGTTGCCAACGAGCGTACGGCCCCAGACCGGGCAGGCCACCGCCCAAACCCGCTCCACCGACATATCCATCCAGCCGCTACATACGCCGCTGGGGCGAAGTGGCTCTGTAGCCGCGTCCTATCAGCAGATCCGCCTTAGCTGCTTTGTGGAAGTCATTGAGCGCCTCAATAACGGCAAGACCTACTTCTTCGGGCGCCCCGTGTCCACCTCCGGGGTCACGCGCCAGGCGGAGAACGGCCCACGTCCGCTCGTTGACACGCTTGGCAACTTCCGCCGCGTCCTCATCGGCCAGCAACACTAACCCCTCGAAATGGACCGATCGCTTGGCCTCTGCCGACTCCATGGCAGCGAGCCCATCGGCCGGGTCCTGGTCAGCTTCCCAAGCCGCGAATACGGTCCGGGCCGCCCTCAGTACCTCTTTGATGCAAGATGTGTACTGAACGTATGCGTCCAGCTTGCGCTCATCCCATCGTGTCGCTATCTCCCGTCTGAACTTGGCCCGCTCCGCCATGGCCGTCGCCAGGAAGGAGGCGAGGGCACCGATGAGGACGCCAATTAGGGTGATGACCTGAGTGACCATGGTGGCAAGCTACCGGCGGCCAGATACCCTCTTCCGCTGCGCCTTGCGTTCGCATCGAGGGACGCCTGACATCCACCGGTGGTCACCGCCAGAGGCGGCCGTGGCAGATGTGTGCCAGACGAACGGTAAACCACGGTCAATACGAGCTAACCCTGGCCGGTGCTCAAGATCGGTTCAGGCACCGTTTGCGCAGCGCAGCGGGGCTATCAGCCGTGATCGACTCGTGCTTCCCAAGCTCAGAGCGCGGGTTCGATTCCCGTCACCCGCCCCAGCACAAGGCCCCAGGTCAGCGACCCGGGGCTTCTTTGTTGCCCGGGGCCGCCGGCCTCTCCCAGCGCCGAAGGCCGGCGCCGGTGGGCGCGTCCCGGTCGAACACCGCCCTGACCAGCCTCGGCGAACAACTCAGCTGACGGCCCGTGGCACAGCCGGACCCGCACCGGCTGCGTCACTGCTGCGTCACTGCCCTGAACGACGGGCCACCCTGGCAAGGTCAGCGTCGATGTGCCGCCGACCCGCTACCCACAATCAGGCAGAGGCCGCCGTCCGGGCCGTCCGACGGGCCGGCTCGTGGGAGCTGTCGAGACGGCGAGGCAGCCGCAGCAGCATGCGTGTGTGCCGCCGAGAGGGCTGGGATGTGCCGTGAGGGTGCCCCGGTGGGCGTGGGCGATTCCTCGGGCGATGGCGAGGCCGAGGCCGGTGCCACCGTCGTGGCCGAGTCGACCTACGCGGGAGCCTTCGTGACCATGCAGGCAGGCCGGTTGTGATCGCGCCAACGCTTCGTTAGTGGCGCGTTAATCGAACGGTAGGCGCCACCGGCAGGGTGAATAGCACACCGGGCGAAACGTCGCCGGGCGTACTACTCCGCTGATGCCGAAGAAGGTCTTCCCGTGCTGATCGCCCGTCCCCGAGTCCGTATGTTCGCCGGTGCCGGTCTGCTGGTGACTGCCGCGATGCTCGCCACCGCTTGCCAGTCCTCGGACGACGCGAGTGGTCAGTCCGGTGACTCCTCTTTCTCCGCCGCGGCCGCGGACGACAAGGACACCACCTCTGGCTCATCGGCCGCAGGCAACAGCCACAGCAACGCCAAGTCCTCCGACACAAAGGGCAAGGGAACCCAGGATGGCGTCGGCTCCGGCGCCGACGTCGGCAACGGCGAGAGGGCCCAGGTCAGGCAGGAGTGCGGGGCCAACGACATTTCCTGGAGCACCAGGGCCGAGTCGCAGGCCGGCGGATACATCCTGGTCATCGCGAAGGCCAAGCCGGGGATCACCTGTGTCCTGCCCGCCGCGCTTCCCACGGTGGCCTTCGGGTCGGACGGCACCGAGGCGGGTCCCGCGGAGCAGGCCGTGGGACAGGCGATCACGCTGGGCAAGGGAACTACCGCCTACGCCGGGGTGAACCCGAAGACCACCAAGGAAAACGGTGGCAAGGAACTGAACAGCATCATCGTCGGCGTCGGTGCTGACGACCCCAACCCGGTCTCCCTGCCAGTCGACACCATCACCGTCGACAAGCCCATCGTCACCAACTGGCACACCTCCGCAGCGGATGCCGTTCCCTTCGACGGCGGAACGGACCAGTAACTCGCCGGGCCGCCGACGTCCCGCGAAGGCGGCTGCCGTAAGAGGGGCTCTGCGCCGCGCGAAGGCGATGGCCCCCTCTACAGCGAAGGTCCGGGTCAGAGGCCAGGGCCTGTTCTCTGGACCACTCCGAAGGGTGCTCCAGGCGGTCAGCCACCGCTGACGCCCACAGCGGCACGAGGAGAGCCCCAGCTGAACGGGGAGGGCGAGCGCGGCGCTTTCCCGTTTGTACGTCACGGCTGCGTATGACAGCAATTTCGGCATGCACTCGCGGGGCGTTACCCATATCTCGCCTCGCAGCAACGACCTGAGGAGTTCGTAGATGCTTCGCAAGCGCTCACGTCTGATCGCCGCGCCGATCGCGGCTGTCGCCTTAACCCTGACTGTCGCCGGTTACCAGGCCAGTGCGGCCGAGTCGTCGCCCTTGGGCGGCGCAGGATGGTCCGGCAAGGCCACCGAGGCGACGGCCCCGTGCCTGGCCGGCGCCACGACGCTGGTCGGCGATCTCGACGGTGACGGCCGCCCGGACAAGATCGCGAATCCGGGGCACACCGGAACCAAGATGACGATCCAGTGGGGGGCCGCGGGCGGTTCGTTCGGCGAGAGGCACGCCATCAGCGAACTTCTCGGCGCGAAGAAGGGGGAAGTCGCGTCCGCCGCGGTCGCCGACTTCCGGAACGACGGCACCCTGGACATGGTCGTCAACCTCGTCACGCCGGCCGATGGGGACGACCCCTCGACGGCGCGCGTCGCGGAATACCGCCCCGGCCCGCTCAAGCGGTCGAACCTGAGCTCCGCCCACTCCCGGCACTCCGACATCGGCGACCACGGCGAGGTCCAGCAGCTTCGGATCGCCAACTACGGCGACGACGCGTATCCGGACCTCGCGATTCTCAACAACTCCGGGGATGGGGCGCTGGATCGGGACGTGCGTCTGTCGACGCCGAGCGGCGGCCCGGGGGACTTCGACTACGAGCTGCAGGTGAAGTACGGGGAGTTCGGGACCACGGGCGAGCCGCCGGCCATGCCCGGCGACGGTTGGAAGCAGTTCTACAAGCCCTGCTCCTGACTTCAACCCGGCGCCGCCGATCCGCCGGACACCGGCGGCGCCGGGCGGCCCGGTGCATGAGGGTCTCCCCCACGCTGCGGGGTCTGACACGGTGCTGAGCGACGTGGCCGTTGCCATGAACTGCGGTGGCGAAATCACCTCGAGCGGTGCAATCCGAGAGGGAGTCCCTCCGAACACGACACATCAGATGAATCTGAAATCCGGCGACACAATGCCATAGCACTCAGGCTCGGTGAACCCGCGCATCATCTGCACAGAAACGGCACACTCTCGTCGCTGGATCGCGCCTTCGTGGAGGGCAAACGCCATATTCAAGGATTGATATGTCCTTCGGGTGCCCATGCCAGCCCTTCCACTGAGCTCGGCTACCGCAGGCAGGTGAAGAAGTTGTCACCATCCGGTCGCACATCCCGCTTGATGACATGCCGCGATACCGAAACGTCTGAGGAAATTTCCGACGGGTCGGGGTGGCTGGGTCGCCATAGACGTGGTTTGATCCACGCCACTCGGAAGTTGCGCATCCGCTTCCGGGTGTCGAACGATCGTCACGCTGGCTGGATCAGCTTGTCAGCACGTCGCTCGACACGGCCCAGCATCACCACAAAAGCGAAAGGGAAGGCCCGTCATGCGTAAGGACGCCATGCCCAAGAACGACACTCGCGAGATCGCCGACAGCGAGCTGGAAAACATCTCCGGTGGAATCCTCGGGACCGAAAACCTGACGGGTGGTACGCTGCCCACCCTGCCCACCCCGCCCGCTCTGGGCGGCGCGGTTTCGGGTGGCCTGAGCGGTCAGGCAGGCCCTGCCTCCGGCGAGGCTGGTTTTTCCGGCGGCGTCGGTATCTGACGTAGCTGCACCAGGTTCTCCTTGGTCTGCATTACTGCCCATCCGAATTCCAAGGGTGGCCATGGGTCCCGGAACTGTGTTCCGGGGCCCACGATGTTTTACACACCGGCAAGCCCGACCTGGCAGCGGGCAAAGGAACACCCGGCCACGCCGAACACGGCAGCCGCGCCCGCGACCACCTGGCCAATGCACGCACCCACCTCGCCTGGCTGCGCACCGCCATCAGCATGGCCGCGCTCGGGTCGCCAGAACAGGCCCTTGCGCCCTCCGTCCTCACGGCCGTGCCTCCGGCCTCAACTCTTCGCCACAAGCCCGACAGTTCCTCTCCCCGGCCCCACCCCACCCGGTGCCCTTGGCACCACGCCGGCGTAGGGCCCAAAGGCTGCTCGGAACCGGGGATCAGAAGCAGCTACTCACCAGTTCACGTTCCGCCGTAACCAAACCTCGATTCAGGAGGCCTCACTCCACACATAGGCTGTGCCGTCATGTACCGCGGCCTTCGTGTCCTCTCCGTCATCGGAGCATCGATAGAAGGTGTAGCCGTCGAAGTTTTCGGGCCACCAATCCGGTTGCCCCTCGGTGGGCGCCTTGACAGACTTTCCTTGCGCCTTGTGGCATGCCGATGGCAACTCCTGCTGTCCGAGGGTGAAACGGATGGATGTGGCGTTGTTGCCGACGTTGTAGCGCATGCGAATATTGGTGACGTCCTTGGGCACCCAGCCCGGCAGCCAGCCGTGCTGGACTTCCTTGGCCGCATCCGCGTGGGTCTTGTATCTCACGTCGGTAGTTTCGTCCGAGCAAGCGGTCAGGGTCATGGCGGCCACCCCAATGACTGCGACCGCCCATTTATTGATCCGCATGGTGCGAGCCCGTTTCCTTTCTGTGTCGCAATCTCTGACTTTGTGTCGTCGGTGAACTGCTGGTAGCGGAAAGCAACGCGCTATCCGCTCCGGGCATTTATATTGCTCTCCGGGCGGGAATGGCACAACATGCCGCAGGATGATTCGGATACGTCTCAAGGCGCATTTGGTCGCCGACGATGTACCTCCCAAGTCGCGGGATGCCTGGGCCTTGTTTGTTGCCGGCCACCCCGTCCAGGGCCCAGACGCTGGGCGGCGGCGCGGCGCCGCCCCGAACAGCGCGATGAAGTATCCGCCCGATCACCGGAAACAGACCTCTCGTTGATGACCGGTTGCGGCCGGCTTTCCGCAGACGCGGGCCGTCGCGATACGGCCGAGCCCGACCCAGGCCGGGTGGCGGTGTGTGGAGCGCCGTCGGCAGGTACGAGGCGGACGCCAAGGGCCGGGCCAGGTAGGCCGGTTGTCCATGGGCGGTGGGGTTGTCCATGGCGGCGGGGGCGACCACGGCGCTCAGCCTGCGCCAACGCCCCCGATGCAGCGGCACCCTTGCCGGGCCCGGCGGCACACAGCGGGGCGCCTGCGCTCGTGGTAGGCGCCGCACCGTCGTACTGCGATGGCGGCAGGTCAAGTGTCTGCGGACGCACGACGACGGCATCGGGGCGGGGCGGCATCGTGAACAGGGCCGCAAGAGGCGAGACGCACACCGTCTGTCGAGGAACCTGGAGCAGCCGTGAACCCCACCGCAGACCCTTTGACCGACGGCGAGGACGCCGCCCGGGCCGCCGTTCGCAACCGACTGCGCGCGGCAGTGATCGACATCGCGCCCATCTTCGGATTCACCGTGAGCTACGCCCTCACTCACCGGCTCACCGTCGCGCTGGTATTCGCCCTGACGGCAGCGGCCGGGGTCTGCGTCTACCGGGTGGTGCGCGGGGAATCGGTGTGGCGCGCGCTCGCGGTCCTCGGGTTCGTGTGCGTTCAGGGGGCGCTGTCCGCAAAGACCGGACAGGCCACCGACTTCTTCCTGCCGAACCTGGTGATGCACAGCGTGGTCGCCTTGGCGAACGCCGTGATGATGCTGCTCGGTCGGCCGCTGATGGGCGTGGTCGTGGCGCTGATCACGAAGGAGGGGGCCGGCTGGCGCCGGTGCACGGTGCGGCGACGGGCGTTCATGAAGGGCAACCTGGTCATCCTCACCGGGAGTGTCGTGATGCTGTCGATCCAGCTGACGCTGTACCTGTCCGGCCAGGCGGTCGCCCTCGGCGTGGCCGATGCCTGCGGGCCCCCCGTCCTCGCGCTCAGCACATGGCTCGGCTGGCGCGTCTACCGGCGCGCCGTCGGCGACCACCGCTGCACGGTCCACCTCGTCCGGTGAAGCCGCGCGCACCGGAGGGCCGGACCGCCGTCATCGCTGGTCCGGCCGGGGCTGCGTACCGTGGGGGAGTGCAGATGATCGACCGGCTCGGCGCGTGGCGGCGGGCGGCCCGGCCACCCGTGGTCGACCTGGCTGTCGCGCTGGGCTGCTTCGTCCTGGCCTCCCCGCTGGCCATTGCCTTCGCCTACGTCGACCACGCTCCGATCGCCTGGTCCCTCACCGCCCTCGCGACCTCCTGTGTGCCGCTGCTCGCCCGACGCCGCTGGCCGCTTACCGTCGTCGCGGTGACCCTGGCCGTGTATCTGGCCCAATTCGCCCTGCTCCAGCTCCCCAAGCCGACGCCCGCCGCCACGGCCGTCGCTCTCTATACGGTGGCGATCCGCACCGGTCGGCGCAGGGCCTGGTGCGCCGGCGCACTCGCGGCCGTCGCGCTCATCACCGGAGCGCTGCTCTTCCGCCGGGACGTTGCGGAGCTCCCGCAGTCCCTTGCCCTGGCGGAAAGGATCCCGGCGTCCCTTGCCCTGATTGCCTGGACGCTCATGCCGGTGGCCGTCGGTGACGCCGTCCGCAGCCGCCGCGAAGTGCTCGCCGCCGCCGTGGAGCGAGCCGAGTGGGCCGAGCACACCAAGGAGGAAGAAGCCCGCCGCCGGGTCACAGCGGAACGCCTCCGGATCGCCCGGGAGTTGCACGATGTCGTGGCCCACCACATCACCCTGGTCAACGCCCAGGCGGGCGTCGCCCACCACCTCATGCGCACCAACCCCGAGCACGCCTACCAGGCGCTCGAACGGATCCGGGACACCAGCCGGGGGGCGCTGGACGAACTGCGTGCCACCGTAGGACTGCTCCGGTACGGCGAGGACCCGGTCGAGCCCCGCGAACCGGCACCCGGACTCGCCGATCTCGGCAGTTTGCTGGACTCCTTCCGCCACTCCGGCCTCAACGTCACGCTGGAGCGGACCGGGCAACCAGGCGAGCTGTCGCCGATCACCGATCTGACGGCCTACCGGATCATCCAGGAGGCCCTGACCAACACGCACAAGCACGCCGGCCCGGCATCGGCGTGGGTCCGCCTGGACTTCCGCACCGCTGTCCTGCGGATAGCCGTCGAGGACGACGGCCGTGCTACCGCGGGAAGCGGTTGGGGGGACAGCCCCGCCGGCACAGACGGCGACGGACTCCATGGGGCCGGTACCGGCCACGGCATGATCGGTATGGGGGAGCGGGCCAAGTCCGCCGGAGGTACCCTCGCCGCCGGACCGCGCCCCGACGGGGGCTTCCGTATCGAAGCCGAACTGCCGCTGCGCACCGGCCGAAAGGGCTGACCATGACCATCCGTGTGCTGCTCGCCGACGATCAGGCACTCCTCCGCGGCACCTTCCGGATGCTCATCGACTCGGCCCCCGACATGGAGGTCGTCGCGGAGGCCGCAACGGGCCGCGAAGCCGTCGAACTGACCCGCAGCCACCGCGCCGACCTGGTGCTGATGGACATCCGGATGCCCGACCTCGACGGCCTCGCCGCGACCAGGCTGATCAGCGAAGACGAGAACCTCGCAGGCGTGAAGGTCCTGGTGCTGACGACCTTCGAGAACGACGAGCACGTCGCGGAGGCACTACGCGCCGGGGCGAGCGGCTTTCTCGGCAAGGGCATCAACCCGGACGAACTCCTCGACGCCATGCGCGTGGTGGCAGCCGGCGACTCCCTGCTCTCGCCAACCGCGACCAAGGCCCTGATCGCCCGCTTCCTGGCCCAGTCCGCACCACCCCCTGGACGGGCCGCGTCATCCCCCGGACGGGGCGCGTCACCGCAGCTGGCCGCGCTCACCCCGCGGGAGCGCGAGGTGGTCACCCTGGTCGCCGCCGGCCTGTCCAACGACGAGATCGGCGAACGCCTCTTCGTCACCCCGCTCACCGCCAAGACGCACGCGAACCGCGCGATGACCAAGCTGGGCGCCCGGGACCGGGCCCAACTCGTGGTCATCGCCTACCAGTCGGGACTGGTCCGTCCCGATGGGCCATGACCTCCGGCCGCGGCCTCGCGGCCCCATGTCAGCCACCGGCTTCGTCCCCGCCGCTGTCACCGTTCTCGTTCTCCCCGCACCAGGCGCGGTACGCGGCCACCGCCGTGGGCAGGGTGGGAAAGATGCGGTCCTCTCCCACGGACCTGGTGAGCCCGTACGCGTCCAGTTGGTCGCGCAAGTCCTGTTTGACGCGTGCCATGGCGAACTCGATGCCGCGTCCGGTCAGTTCCCGTCGCAGTGCGTCCAGGGCGTCCAGCGCGGTGCTGTCCACCTCCACATTGGCCTCCGCGTTGAGGACGAACCACCTGACGGGGCTCTTCTGCTCGGCCACCGCGGCCAGGGCACGGCGTCGGAAGTCCTCGGCGTTGGCGAAGAACAGCGGGGAGTCGTAGCGGTAGACCAGCAGCCCGGGGATGATCCGCGCCTGCGGGTAGTCGTCGACGTCGTGCATGCCGGCCAGGCCGGGCACCAGGCCCTGGACGGCGTCGTGCGGTCGCGCCACCCTGCTCAGCAGCTCGACCACCGACAGGACCACGGCCACCAGCACCCCGTAGAGGATGTTCAGGGCGAGGACACCGATGAGACAGCCGTGAGCCAGCAGGAGTTCCCTGCGCCGGAAGGAGGCCAGCCGCCGGAAGCCCGACAGGTCGACCAACCGTACGGCGGCGTAGACGACCAGTGCGCCCAGTACGGCCGTGGGTGTGCTGGAGAGCAGCGGGCTGAGGAACAGGAGGACGGCCAGGACGGCCACACCGGCGACGAAGGCATACCCCTGGGTGTGTCCGCCGGCCGACTTCGCGAGCGCGGTCCGGCTGGCGCTGCTGCTCACCGGGAATCCCTGGAGCGCGCCGGCACCGAGGTTCGCGGCGCCCAGGGCGAGGAGTTCCTGGTTCGCGTCCAGGCGCGGCCCGCTGCCGTCGGTGGCGAAGGCTCGCGCGGTGAGGATGACGTCGGTGTAGCCGACGAGCAGGACACCGACCGCGGGCAGCAGCAGCTGGGGCAGGTCGGCCCAGGCCGGGAGCTGCGGGCCCGGCAGCCCGACCGGGATCTCCCCGATCACCGGGAGGCCGTGGTCTTCCAGGTCGAACGCAGCCACCGCCGCCGTACCGAGCACGACGGCCAGCAGCGGACCGGGGACGGCGGGGGAACGGCAGGCCGTCAGAAAGAGAAAGAGCAGCGTCACAGCGCTGAAGATCACCGTCACCCCATGCGCCCTCCCCAGGTTCTGGACGAAGGACAGCAGTTGCGGGAAGAAGCCGGAGCCCTCCGTCGGGACACCGGTGAGCTTGGTCAGCTGGTCGACGATCATGATCAGTGCGACGCCGGCGAGGTAGCCGATCAGGACGGGCCGCGAGAACAGATCGGCCACGAAGCCGAGCCGCGCGGCCCACGCCACCAGGCTCATCAGACCGACCGCAACGGCGAGCGCCGAGGCCAGGACGGCGTACCGCGCGGGATCGCCCGCGGCGAGCGGCGCCACCACCGTGGCGGTCATCAGGGCGATCGTCGATTCGGGACCGACCGAGAGCAGGCGTGACGAGCCGAAGACGGCGTACAGAGCGATGGCCGGCAGGATCGCCCACAGTCCCACGACCGGTGGCAGACCGGCGACGCTCGCGTACGCCATGACCTGCGGCACGAGATAGGCCGCGACGGTGATCCCGGCGACGAGGTCGCCCCGCAGCCAGCCGCGCCGGTATCCCTTGAGGAGGGTGAGACCGGACGCATGGGGGACGGAGAAGCGCCGGCTCACCCGCCGCCCCTCGACCGGCGGGCCAGGAACGTGCCCGGTTCCCACCCGAGCAGGAGCGCGAGGGCGGCCAGCAGCGCCCAGCCGAACTGCCGCGCGTTGATCTCGGTCGTCCCGAGAATGCGGCGGAACCCGTCCATCTGGGTCACCAGCACCGCAAGCACGAACTGGGCCAGTGCGCCGCCCTCCGGAGCCGGGGGCGGCTCACCCCTGGGGTCCGACTGCACCGTCATCGTCGTGCCTCCGATCCGGGCCGTCCACGCCGCTCCACCGGGTCCTAGCCGCGCTTCCTCTTCTCCTGCCGCCCGGCGCCGGACGCGCGCCCGCCTCCCGTCGGCGTGTCTTTCCCTTCGGCGGCCCGGGCGGTCGCCGGGTGACGGGCGGCATACGGATCGGCCGGGGCCCCCGCGGGGGCCTCCTGCTCCAACTCCCGCTTGGCGGCCAGCAGATCATTCCTCGCCTGCTCCCCCACGTCGGGGTACTGGGGATCGATGTCCATCAGGGTGTGCCCAAGCACCGCCGCCGCGCAGATCCGCGCGAACCACTTGCGGTCCGCCGGCACGACGTACCAGGGCGCCCACGTCGTACTCGTGGCCGACAGCATCTCGGAGAACGCCTGCTGGTAGTCGTCCCACCAGCGCCGCTCCCGGACGTCGGCCGCGGAGAACTTCCAGTTCTTCTCCGGCAGGTCGATCCGCTTCATGAAGCGGAGGCGCTGCTCCTCCTTGGACAGGTTCAGGAAGATCTTCACCACCTTGAACCCGTTGTCCGTGAGGTAGCGCTCCCAGTTGTTGATCTCCTGGTAGCGCCGGTCCCATACCCCTGGCCCGCGCGCAGGGTCCGGCAGCTGCTGCCGGACCAGGTTCTCGGGGTGCACCCGCACGACGAGAACCTCCTCGTAGTGCGAGCGATTGAAGATCGCGATCTCTCCGCGCGCGGGCAGCCGGTGGGCGTAACGCCACAGGTAGTCGTGGTCGAGTTCCTCGGCAGAGGGCACCTTGAAGCTGCTGACCCGCACACCCTGAGGATTGACGCCGCTCATGACGTGGCGGATCGTCCCGTCCTTGCCCCCGGCGTCGAGCGCCTGGAGACACAGCAGTACGCCGTAGGTGGACTGCGCGGCCAGCCGCTGCTGGTACTCGGCCAGCAGAGACACCCCGGTCCGCAGCAGCTCGGCCCCCTCCCGCTTCTTCAGACCGGCCTTGTAGCGAGGATCGAAATCCCGGCCGAGGTCCACCTTCGATCCCGGTTTCACTCGCAGCGGCCCGATGAACTCCGCGATGCGTCCGGCTCTCTCGTCCGCCATCACCGATCAGCCTTCTCTCCGGTCACGGTGAGCGGGGCGCGTCCTGGTCCTCCGCCACTACCACCTGGGCAGCCGGGGCAGCGCCCACGTCACCTCGGTCCCCGGGCCTGTGGCTTCTCAGCCGCTCGACCAAGAGGGGCAGCCCGACGACGACTATCAACCACACCTGCACGTAGAGCCTGTCGCCCTCCATCGCCAACGGGTGGGCCGCGGCCGTCAGCAGGCCCGTACCGCCCACGGCGATCAGGCACAGCGCGATGGGCACCGAGCGGCTCATCGCGCCCCAGACGCCCAACACCAAGAGGAAGAGCAGAGAGGGAGCCAATGCCTCTGTCTGTAGCCACTGCCACCAGTAGTTGACATCGAGCCGGACCAGCAGCCGCCATGGGTTGGCGACTTCGGAATACGTCCAGTGGAGGGAGAAGGTGTCCTGGAGCGAAGCCTCCAACCCGGGCAGCCGGAGCGCCCTGCTCATCGCAAAGGCGACCAGGGACTCGACGAGCGAGACGAAGAGCAGGCAGCGCATGCCCTTGTGCCGGGCCTGTGGGACGAACATCAGCGCCATGGCACTCGCCGCCACCAGGCATGGCCCCACCAGGACGAAGCTCGAGTACTTGACCGCGAAACCCAGCGCGCAGGCCCCCACGGACAGCAGAACCCCCGGCACCCACCGCCCCTGGCACAGCCACACCGCGCCGAGCAGCATGGCCACCAAGAGGGCAAGCACCGGACCTTCCGTCAGGGGCCGACTGCCCCACAGCCCAATGGGCGTGACGTAGTACAGGCACTGACCGAGCCATGCCACCGGAGGCGGTGCACGCAGCGCGCGCAGGAGCACCAGGACCAACAGCCCTCCGAGCGCCGTGAAACCCAGTGCAACGGCCGTCAGCCCCGCCTTGGCCCCCAAGAGCCAGACGAACGGTGCGGCCAGCAGTGGATAGGCGGGACGCGCGTGAAAGAGCGCCTCGTACCGCGGATTGCTGGGGTTGAGGCCATTCGCATACTGAGTCAGGCAGTCCTGGAACTCATTGCGGCGCACCGGGGCCCGGAACTGGATCTGATGCAGCATGCGGGTCCGCTGAAGCATGGCCGCGGTGTCCGCGCAGTAGGCCCGCAACGCTTTGTCCTGGGCTTTCCGGTAGGGATCGCCCAAGAACTCGTATGTTGAGCGAGCGTAGCGGTATGAGTCGTTGGCGAAGCGCGTGGCTGGATAGGCGAAGACGTGCAGTAACACGAAGACGACGACCGTCAGTAACGGGACGATCTTGTGTGTGCGACCCAGTAGTCGACCCATGACACACACCCTAAATGCGGCCAAACAGGGCAACATCTCGAATCGTCCACCAGAGTCTTGGCATCGGACGGGCGTCCGCACGAGCCGGAGCCGTTTGGCGGTACAGCGGGTGAGGCCGCGATCACCTGCCGTTAGAAATGAAGCGTTATCTCGTCATCCCGGCTGACCAGCATGGCCGCTCGGTGCCGGTTGATGTGCCACGTCACTCCAACGCTGAGAAAGGCGTAGCAATGAAGATCATTCTGCGATCCGGCGGTGTCATAGTCGCGGTCGGTATGGGACTGTCCCTTGCGGTCCTGCCGGCCGGATCGGCCAGTGCGGCCGGGGGAACTCAGGTGCCGTGCAACGACATCACCGGCCTGATAGATGCGATCAACGAAGCCAACACCAGCGGTGGTCGCATCGTCCTCGCGCCCCACTGCACCTACACGCTGACCGCGCCCGACAACACGGACAATGGGCTTCCGGAGATCACCGGGGATGTGACCATCTCCGGCCGTGACACCACCATTCGACGTGACCCGGACTCGACGGAGAGCTTCCGCATCTTGCGCGTCCTGCCCAGTGGCACCCTCACCCTGAAATCGCTCACGGTCAGCGGCGGCAGCCTTGACAGCGACACCGGTGGCGGCATCGCGGTCCGGGAGGGCACGCTGAACCTGAACCACACGGTCATCAAGGGCAATCGTGCTGATACGGGTGGCGGTCTCTCCAACTTCGCTGGACAGCTCAACCTCGACCGCAGCAACGTCGTGCGCAATACCGCAGCCCGCTTCGGCGGCGGAATCCTCAACGACGGTAACGGCACGCTGACGATGAAGCGCGGGTCCCTGCTCAAGAACGAGGCAGCCGGCGACAATGGTGGCGGCTTGGAGAACATTCTGGGTACCGCGTCTCTGGAGTACGCATCGGTCAAGGGCAACACCTCCGCCCTTCTGGGTGGCGGCATCCGCAACACCAATGGCTCCACCCTGCTCCTGACGTCGACCACTGTCAGGGAGAACACGGCTGAGTCAGGCGGGGGCCTTTCCAACAACATCGGTCCCGCCACATTGGTCCGAAGCCTGGTCACGCGTAACACGGCGAGTTCCACCGGTGGTGGCATCCTCAATGAGGGCGGCGGAGAGGTCACGCTCACTGACACCAGGGTCATCCGCAACACCCCGGACAACTGCGCACCCGAGGGCAGCGTCCCTGGATGCACCAACCCCACCAAACGCAACACCCCGTCGACCGTGCGACAGTCCCCGCCCTCCGACGACATCAAAGTCCGCGAGTGAGCCGTTGCCTGGGCTGAAACGCGGCCTTGGCGCGTCACACGGTGAACGCGCTGAAGTGTACGAGGGCGGTGTCCCCGCCCTCGTACACCACCGTGATGTCCGCCGCGGCCGCCTCCGCATCCATCGGCAGGGGCTCGATGTGCAGACACAGGTCGCCGTCGCAGGATGCGGAAGACGACGAGGCGCGCTCGCGGCTGCCGGGGAAGGAGGAGTCGAGCCATCCGGCCACGTCGGCGCGCGGCATGCGGAACGAGCCTTCCATGGTCACGTCCTGCCAGCTTCGTTCGGTGCAGTGCTCGTCCGTCACGCCCTCGGGCAACTCCCCGCCCGCGAAGGACATGGCACCCGAGCACGACGTCTCGGCGGTGTTGTCGAGCGGATCGTCCAGGACGACGGACAGGACCAGCCACAGGGCGCCGCCCAGAAGCAGGGCGATGATTCCGAGAGACAGCCACTTCCACAACGGGCTCTCCCGTTCGTGGGGATTCCGCTCTCCGGCCATGCCACTCCTGCCCCCGCCCGCGCGGTGGCCTGAGCATGGGCCAGCCGCTCCTTCACTCCGCATGTCAGCACCGCTCGGCCGCCGGATGATGGTTCAGGCAGGCTGACCGCGGGGGCCGCGGCGGGTTTGGGCCAGCCACTCCGGGGCCGACTCGGTTTCGCCGTATGCGTCGTGCCAATTCCACCATTCGTACGGCGGGGTTTGGGGATAGCCCTCGGGGGAGTCCTCCCATGTCTCCTGCCGCCCGAGCGCGGTCATGTCGAGGTAGCTCCAGGTGCTGCCCAACGCCTCGTCACCGCGGGCGTTGATGAAGTAGGTGCGGAAGATGGTGTCGCCATCGCGGATGAACGCGTTGGTGCCGTGCCACTCGTCCACGTCGAAGTCGGCGTCGAAATCGTCGGTGATCGTGTACCAGGGCATCGTCCAGCCCATGCGCGCTTTCACCCGCTCGATCTCCGGCTGCGGCGCGCGCGAGGCGAAGACGAGTGTGGTGTCGCGGGCCTGCAGATGAGCGAGGTCGCCAACGTGGTCGGCCACCATGGAGCAGCCGCGGCACGCGTGGTCGGGCCAGCCGAATACGCCGGGCTCGAAGAAGGCGCGGTAGACGATCAGCTGCCGACGCCCCTGGAACAGGTCGAGCAGACTCGCCTTGCCCTCGGGGCCGTCGAACTCATAGTCCTTGTCCACCGCCACCCATGGCATCCGCCGACGCTTGGCGGCCAGTGCGTCACGGGCGCGAGTCAACTGCTTCTCTTCCGCAAGCAGCTGCTCGCGCGCCGCCTCCCACTCCTGCGGCGAAACGATCGGGGGTGTCTTCATGGTGACGTTCACCTTCCGTTCGGTCCGCGGCTCCGGGCCCTCGACAGGCCCCTGTGTCCAGGATCAGCCGCCACCGGCACGGGCGCACGCCGATCCGCACGGAAGACTGAGCGCCATGCCTGTCATGGCTGCGTGGTGCGTAGCTGTTCGGCTGTGTGCTGGTAGGCGTCGGCCGCGCGGTTGAAGTAGTCGAAGAGGACTTTCAGCTGGTCGGGGGTGTAGCCGCGGAGGATCTCGGCGATCTGCTCGCGGGCCGGGGCCATGACCTCGTCGAGTTCGGCCGGCTTGCCGATGGGCTCGACGATCACTTTGCGGCGGTCCGCTGGATCGGCGGCGCGGCGGACGTAGCCGGCTTGTTCCAGCCGGTCGATCAGCCGGGTGGTGGGCCCAGTGGTCAGCCCGGTGCGGGTGCCGAGCTCGCCGGGGGTCATGGGTCCGGCCAGTTCGAGGGTGTTGAGCGCGTACAGGTCCGTCGCGCCGAGCCCGCAGGCTTTGGCGCTCGCATGGCCGTGCAGCATCACCGCGCCCAGGTACCGCCGGTAGACGCGTGTGGCCTCCGCAGGCGTTGACATCCGGTCACCCACTTCCTAATCTCTTCCTCAACGAAGAGACTTCTTTAGCGAAGAAAGCTCTCTAAGGAAGAGTTTAGGGGAAGGGCACTGCCATGGCCACCATCCACGCCCCCGCCGAAACCAGCGAGACCAGCAGCAACACCCCCACCGGCACCGACACCGCCCAGCCGCGAAACCGCCGCCGCACCGTCAAGCGGGCGCTCGGCGTCACCGCACTCACGCTCGGCGCGGCGGTCGCCGGCGGCTACTTCTGGCTCGACTCCACCGCAGACGTCAAGGCCGCCGGAAATCCCGACTGCGCCACCGTCACCCCGACCGGCACCCCCGCCGGCGGCCAGGCCGAAGCCCACCGGGCCGTCTGCGCGACGCTGAGCGCGATGACCGACGCCTGGGGCCGCGGCGACGGCGCCGCCTACGGCGCCTGCTTCACCCCCGACGCCACCGACGTCACCTTCGTCGGCACCGTCTACCGCGGCGCCGATGACATCGGCCGCGCCCACCAAGCACTCTTCGACAGCTTCCTCAAGGGCACCCGCCTCCACCTGGAGGTCATCGAGACCCGCTTCCTCACCCCGGACGCCGCCATCGTCGTCACCCGCGGCGAGGTCGCCAAGAAGCCCCCCAAACGCCTGGGCAAACGCGCCACCTACACCCTCGTCCGTGACGCCGACGGCACCTGGCGCATCGCCGCCGTCCAGAAGACCAAGCACAACCGCCTCATGGAAGCGATCTCCTTCATGTTCCAGCCCCGAACGGCACCCGCCGAGTAGCCAACCCCGGCCCGGCCGTGACCGCCCCGACCACGCCGCTACGTGTCGATGCGGTCGATCACGACCATCGCCACATCGTCCGCCAGCCATCCCTCCGTGTGGTGCATCAATCGACCGTGCAGGTCGTGCAGAAACTCCGGCGGGGTGCACGGGTGCACCGCCTCCATCGCTTCGGGCAGGGGGAAGAAGCCGTTGTCGCGGTTGCGGGCTTCGATCACGCCGTCGGTGTACAGCAGGAGGCGGTCGCCGGGGGCGAAGGGATAGCTCTCGGCTTTGGCGGGAGGGCCGGAGAAGAAGCCCTCCAGGCCGAGGGGCGGCAGGGGTGAGGTGGGGAGCAGGGGGTGGACCTTGCCGTGGCTCAGCACCAGTGGGGGTGGATGGCCTCGGTTGACCAGTTGGACCACGGGGGTGTCCGGGACCTGAGCGACCAGGACGGTGACAAACTCCTCCACCTGGTCGTCCTCGTCCACCGCGCCCGTCACGGCGCCCTCCCGCCGCAGGGCGGCCGCGCAGTGGTCGACCACTTCCACCAGGTCGTCCTCGTAGTGCACGGCTTCGCGGAACGCGCTGAGCACGGCGGCGGCCGCGCGGACGGCGTGCAGCCCCTTGCCCCGTACGTCCCCCACGATCAGCCGGACCCCGTACCGGGTGTACACGGCCTCGTAGAGATCACCGCCGATCCGGGCGCCCGTCTCGGCCGCGAGATAGGTGCTGGCCGCCCGCAGGGGGCCCAGCCTGGCGGGTACGGGACGCAGGATGACCTCTTGTGCCGCCGAGGCGATACGGCGGATCTGGTCGAGTTCGCTCTGTCTGCGCGTACGCACGGCATTACTCGTGGTGATACTGGCCGCGGACACCAGGAGAAGCCCCGCAAGATTGCTGTAGACCTGGTCACTGCCCCATGCCTCGTTGTAGGTGGCAGTGATCACGCTGACGGTCAGGGCGACGCCCGCGGTCGCCATCGTGCCCCTGGGGCCCATCGTCAACGCGGCCAGCGCCGGGGTCGCGGTGAGGAACGGTCCGGTGTACAGGAAGTGGGCGGGGGTGAGCTCGATGGCCAGCACGAGCAGTGCGATCACGAAGGGCACACACTGCTCGAGTGTGATCACGAACCGGCCGTGATCGTCCGCCCCCGGTGCCGGTGGTGAACGGACGAGCGACCCCATGGATCCAGCCTGCCCCGTCGGAGCAGAAGGTTCCACCCTTTCCTGATACAGGTGGTACGTGCTGGTACGGGGCCGTCTCACACGGTCAAAGGATCACGCTCCCCTCAAGCCCGCAAGACGTATCGTCTCATTGACATGCCCGCAGTACCCACGAAGATCATCAAGTGACAGGCTGTCGGGCGTGGATGGGATCACTGGAGGAACGGTTCTCGCCCTGCTCGGCGTCTTCCTGGGGACCGCGGGCACCCTCATCGGACAGCATCTGACCACGCGGGTCGAGGTCCAGCGGGACCACCGGCAGCGCGCCGACACCGAGCGGGCCGAACGCAAGGACGCCATCGTCGAGTTCCTGACCGCCGCGCAGCGGGTGGAGTTGATACTCGACCGCAGAAAGCTCGGGCTGCCGTCCCCCGATGACCCCGAGGACGAGAAGCTGCACGATCTGTGGCTGGCGCAGAAGGCCGTGGAGCTGGTGTGTTCCTGGGAAGTGGCGCAGGCGGCACACGAGTTCACCACCGTGCTGCACACGCTCATCCGCAACAGCCCGCCGGACGGGCGGCCGACGGGGAAGCGGGAGCGGCGGCACGCCTTCATGGAGGCGGCGCGGGGGGAGTTGGAGGGAGCGCGGCTCCGGACAGGTGCCCGGCCAGGGACGGGTGTCCGGACGTGAGCAGACGACGGTATGTGGCCAGGGGTGTGCCCGGCGGGTACCGGATCTGAAACCCGGCGCTCGGGCCCTGCAACCGGTGTGAATGATCACCGGGGTTGGCCAGCGGTTGTCGCGCGGTGATGTGCGAGGTCCGGGCCGGTTGTGTCCGACATGGAGAAATTTCGGCGGGCATTGAGAACTATCGCCGCGGTTGCCGTATCTCCGACGACCACATCCATGAAGGGTGGACATGTGAATAAAAAGAAACACAGACGGTCTCGACTGCTCGTCATGACCGTCGCCGGTGTGGCCGCGATGGGTGTCGGGGCTGGTGCCCTTCTGATGACCGACAACGATGCCTCGGCCGGGCAGTCCGGCGAACAGCAGGCGTCCGCGCGGGAGACACTGACCATCAAGTGCCCGGACATCTCGATCCGTTTGACGCGGGTGCCGGAGCAGGCGCAACCCACGGTCGACGACGAGCTGGCGCGGATGGACAGCCAGGTCGCCACGGCATACCAGCAGTTGACCGCACGGGGAGCCGGTGCGGACGAGGACTGGGTGAAGACGCGGGTGCTCGAACCGCTGTCGACACAGCGCCGCTCCGCGATCATCCGCATCACCGCGGCGATCGACAAGGTCGCGTCCCGGCCGCAGGGGCTGACCTCACTGGCGTCGTGCACGGTGCAGCGGGACTCCACGGCGAACGCCGGGGCCGCCACCCCCACCCCGGGCGGCGCCGCCCCCACCCCGGCTGGTGCCACTCCGGCCGCGGACGGCCAGCAGCAACAGCCGCCGCAGAGCGGGCCGCAGAAGGCGGACTTCGTGGACATCCGCGGTGTGCGGCCCAACGTCAGCAAGCCGGCGCTGAACGGCGACGCGTCCAAGGGCACCTTCATCACGCGCTGCGGCCGCAACGGGAACAAGCACTTCAACCCGGACAACGTGATCGTGGCTCCCGGGGTGAGCAATGGCGCGCACCATATGCACGACTACGTCGGCAACCTCGCGACCGACGCGTTCTCCAGCGACCAGGATCTCGCCACCGCCGGGACCACCTGCACCAACGGCGATCGCTCGACCCACTACTGGCCGGTCCTGCGGCTGCGCGACGGCAGCAATGAGAAGGACGTGAACGCGGACGGAGGAGGAAAGGACGCCAATGTCGGGCGCATCCTCCAGCCCGCCTCGGTGAAACTCACCTTCCGCGGCAGCCCCGTCTCCAAGGTCACGGCGATGCCGAAGTTCCTGCGCATCATCACCGGTGACGCCAAGTCGTTCACCAACGGCACGACCAACGCCAACGCCTCGTGGAGCTGCACCGGATTCGAGAACCGGCAGCTGAAGGACAAGTACCCGCTGTGCCCGAGCGGCAGCAATGTGGTGCGTACGTTCAACTTCCAGAGCTGCTGGGACGGGAAGAACATCGACAGCGCCAACCACCGCGCCCATGTGGCGTTCGCCCAGGCCAACGGCTCATGTCCGCAAGGGTTCCAGGCGATTCCGCAGCTGGTCCAGCGGATCACCTACAAGGTCGTGCCCGGTTCGGTGTTCGCCGTCGACAGCTTCCCCGAGCAGCTGCACAAACCGGTGACGGACCACGGCGACTTCATCAATGTGATGTCGTCGCGGCTGATGGCGAAGGCGGTGCGCTGTATCAACGACGGCAGCAGGTGCGGCTGAGCCGCGTGCCGGTGCCGAACGACTCCGATGCCCCGGCGGACAGGGGACGTCCGCCGGGGCATCGGTTGAGCGCGTGAGCGGTTCAGGCGGCGGGCGCGGGACGCAGGCCCAGCGCCTTGAAGGTGATCCGCTGGTCGACGTAGAGCAGGGCCACCGTGGCCACCGACATCGTGGTGGCGATGGCCAGATGACCCGCCACCGAGGTGGTCTGGGCACCGAGTGCGCCCAGGACCACATGCAGCCCCAGCCGCACACCGATCAGACCGAAGGCGATCTTCCGGGTGCGTGAGCCCTTCAGCATGGCCCGCACCAGCTTGATCCTGCGGCGCAGCACGGTGAGCCCCACCACCAGGTTGACCAGCCCGAGCACAACGATGACCAGCCATGCGGTGCCCCACACCCGGCACAGGTCGTAGGCGCCGCCGCAGACGCCTTCGAAGGCGAAGAACCACACCGGCAGCGGCTTGATGTCCGCACGGCCGTGCGTCCGTTCCCGCTGCTCGGTGATGGTGCCGGTGCCGGTCATATCCGCCCCCTGGTGGTTCGCGCTTCCTTCCTGATGCCTCGATCCTGTCGGGTGGTGACGGGTCGGGGGCAGAACCGGCCGTCACCACCTCGCCATGACACATGTCAGTACGCGGTCCGTCAGGCGGCCCGTCAGGGGGACGGGGGTGTGGAGAGGGCCGAGCCGAAGCCCGCCTTGTCCGTGGCGTAGCCGAACGAACCGGGGCCGAAGAGGATGGAGCCCTTGCCGGTCAGCCCGCTGTCGCTGCCGTAGGTCATGCTCACCGCGCCCGTGCTCTGCCACTTGCCGCGTACCCCGGTGGCGAGATCGGCCTTGCCGTCGCCGTTGTAGTCGGCGGGGGCGAGCGTGGAGCCGAACAGATCGCCGGTCTCGGCGACACCGACCACGCCCTTGGTGTCCAGGGAGACGGTCTGGGCGCCCTCGGCGGTCAGCCAGCTCTTGCTGCCGCGCAGCACGGTGAGGGCACCGGCGTTCTGGAAGCCGTCGCTGTCCACCGCCCCGGGGTCGCCGATCAGCAGGTCCTCGAAGCCGTCGCCGTCGATGTCGGCCAGCTTCGCCGCGGTGCCGCCCTGCTTCGCACCGGACCAGGCCACGGCACCGGCCGCGTCGAGTCCGCTCGCGGTGCCGGGGAAGGTGCGCAGCTTGTAGTCGTCGGGCCCGTCCTCGAAGCCGGTGTCGATGACCACGTCGTCCTTGCCGTCGCCGTTCACATCCCCGACCACCGCGCGGTAACCCGCGAACGGCAGACCGACGTTGCGTCCCAGCGGGGTGCTCGAAAGTCCGGCGCGGGAGCCGGGCAGCACACCGAGGGTGCCCTCGTCGGCCGGGTCGTCGAAGTACGCGACGGTGGCCAGGTCGGCATAGCCGTCGCCGTTGATGTCACCACTGGCGATGCCCTGGGTGCCCGCGCCGCCGCCGGGCGGGGTGATCCGCTTGACGGCCGGTGACGGGGTGGAGCGCAGGTTCTTCGCCCCGTTGACCACGGCCACCTCGGCGCCGTCGACGGTGGCCACGTCCTGGAGACCGTCGTGGTTGAAGTCCCCCACGGCCAGCCGTCCGCCGAAGCCACGCCCCGCGGTGACGGTCGGCGAGTGGTAGGCGATGGCCTTGTCGGACAGCCCGGTCGAGGAGCCGAAGACGATCGTCACCGAACCGGCGCCCTTCACCGCCCCGATGGCCTCACCGCTCGCCCCGACGATCAGATCGGCGTGGCCGTCGCCGTCCACGTCGCCCATCGCCAGCGCCGAGCCGAACCTGTCCCCGGCCTCCGGCGTGCCGGGCACACCGGCGTGGGACTGGGTGAGCCCCTGATGGCGCGCCACCGTGATCCCGGAGGCGGAGCCGAAGGTCAGCGCCACATATCCGGCCTTGGAGTGGCCCTTGACGGCCGCGCCGGGCGCACCGGTGGCGAGGTCGTCGTACCCGTCGCCGTCCATGTCGGCGGGGGTGGCCTTCCCGGCGGCCGGGGCGGGGGCCTTCGTGGCGGTGGGCGAGGCGGTGGCGTACGAGGAGGTGGCGGCGAGAGCGACTCCCGTCACCACGGCCACCACGCCACCGAGCGGCAGGATGTGCCTCGGCATATGTGTCCTTTCCCGTGTGTGTCGCACAGTGGGACACACGGGGAGCGCGAAGGGTTGTGGCATGCACGGGGACGACGGACTGGTGGGCCGCTGGAACAGCGCGCCTTTCGACTACGGCGCGATGGAATCCAGCGAGCTGGGGTTCCTGCCCGACGGGCGGGGCTGGAGCGTCTTCGCCAGTGTCAGTGGGGAGCTGAGTGTGACCCGGTTCCGGTGGCGCTGCCCGGCCCCCGGCCGTCTTGTCCTCCGGGAGGAGTGGCTGACCAGCGGCGTCTGGGCACCCGGCGAGGAGGACTGGAGCTTCGCCTCGGTGGACTCCGGCGGCCCCGTGGACGGCACGACGGACACCGCCTACACCCTCGGCCCGGAGACGCCGCCCGGGGCCGGGCGGACGCCGCTGTGGGCCGTACGGTTCGAGGAGGCCGTGGAGTTCAGCCATTTCTTCGCGCGCGAGGAGGGGCCGGTACGCCCGGACCAGGACCCGTCGTACCGCCACGTCCCCTCCGGTTGAGCGGTGTCCGATCGGGGCCTTCGGACGGCGGAACGGCGAACGGCGGGGGAATGGCCTGTCGCCCGCACAGGTTCATCGGGAATACTGCCCGCCGTGGAGCAGAGCACAGGACCGATCATCCCGCCCATGCACACCGCCGCCGGGACCGACCCGGGGTACATCCCCGGGCTCACGTCCCCGCGCCCTGCCGACGGGGAGGAGGAAACCCCGAAGGACACGGCTGAGCGGACATCCGAGGACGTCGTCGAGGAGGACACCGAGACGGACGCCGAGGACGAGGAGGCCACCGACGCCGACGACGCCGAGGAGGACGCCGACGCGCACGCCGAGGACGACGCGGCGGAGGACGAGGCCGAGGACGCCGAGGAGGACGACGGCGACGGGCCGGTCTTCGAGGCGTCCGACCACCGCGGTGGCATCGTCGCGCGCCGCGCCGGGGTCACCCTCCGCATGGACGGCGAGGAGTGCCAGTTCGGCTGGGACGAGATCGGCGCGGTCGAGGTCGACACCCCCCGGTTCAAGAAGCGGCTCTCCGTCACCGTCTACGCCACCAACCGCCGCTGGTACGAGGCCGAGGTCCAGCCGTCGTCCCGAAGTCTGCTGAAGACGTGGACCGAAGAGCTCGACGCGGTGCTGGACGCCTACTTCGACGACGCCAAGCCGGACACCGAATCCGACGCCACGGCGGACGCCGGGAAGGCCGCGGCCGACGACGGCGAGAAGTGACGGGCGGGGCCCCACCGGGCCCCGCGCCCGCTCACCCTTCCGCTGCCGGGCCCCGGCATGGATCCCGACCCCGCGCCGTGGCCCTGTCGAGTTCCGGAATGCTGTGTGTGAGCTGGAGCACATCGCTCACGTTTGTCATGCGGTGACGAAGATTCGCCGGTGGCTCCTGACCTCCGCGGTGGCCGCTGGCACGATGACGGCCATGGCCACCGGGTCGATCCTCCGCCTCGCGCGAGCCGCCGTGTTCGCGGCGGTGTGCGTGGTGGTCACGGCTCTCGGACATGCGCTGATGTCCGGCGGCACACTGCCGGTGTGGTCGGTGGTCTGCGCGTTCGCCGGGACGATGGCGATCGCCTGGTGGCTCGCCGGACGGGAGCGCGGGGCGCTGGCCGTGACCGGTTCGACGGTGCTCGCCCAATGCGGGCTGCACCTCCTGTTCCTGCTCTCGGAGACGGTGGGCGCGGCCCCCGCTCACGGCAGCATGCACCACTCCCTGCCGATGCCCGCGCCCATGCACCATGGCGCGGACCCGATGGGCTCGATGGGCTCGGCGGGTTCGGCGGGGCCGCTGGGGCTGGACTGGCCCTGGCACGGCGGAGCCGGTATGGCCCTCGCCCATCTGCTCGCCACGCTCATCAGCGGAGTGTGGCTGTGGCGCGGTGAGACCGCCGCGTTCCGGCTGGGCCGGGCGCTCGCGGCCGCCGTGTTCGTACCGCTGCGCATCGCCCTGCGGATGCTGGGCGCGGGGGCGGCCGAACCGCCCGCGTGGCCTTCCCGACCCACCGCCGCACGCCGGTTGCGGGGCGCGCTGCTGTGGCATGTGATCCGCCGCAGAGGGCCACCGGGGCATCCGCTCCTCTGCCACTGACCGCCCTTCCTCCGCGCGCCCTTCTCCCGGAGCGCCGTTGAGTCTTCCGGTGCGCCGCTGAGTCTCCGGAGCGCCGTTGAGGGGCGGAGTACCGGCGCCCGTCCCGGCGCCGGACCGATGCCCCGGTACCGCGGGCTCCGTGCACCTCCCGGCTGCCGTCCGCGCGTTCGCGCGGGACTCCTGGGAGCCGGGCACCGCCCCCGCATGCCCGCGGACCGTCCACCGCCACCGGAAGGACGTTTGACGATGCCCGCTGCCCCGACCGACGGCGTCGACGCCGTCGAGGACAACAACCAGCGGGTCACCGCCTGGGCCCTGGCCGCCCGCGACGGTGACCCCGACGCCGTGGAGCGGTTCGTCCGCGCCACCCGCCACGATGTGCGCCGCTTCGTGATCCGGCTCGGCGCCGATCCGCACGCCGCCGACGACCTCACCCAGGAGACGTACTTGAGAGCGCTGACCGGACTGCCGTCGTTCGCCGGGCGTTCGTCCGCCCGTACCTGGCTGCTGTCGATCGCCCGCCGCGTGGTCGTCGACCGCTACCGCAACGCCGCCGCCCGCCCCCGGCTGCTGGACACCGACAACTGGCAGGAGGTGGCCGAACGGGCCCAGCCGGTGGGGCTCCCCGGCTTCGACGAAGGGGTGGCGCTGCTCGATCTGCTGGCCGAACTCGACCCGGCGCGGCGCGAGATGTTCCTGCTGACGCAGTTGCTGGGGCTGCCGTACGCGGACGCCGCCGAGGCGACCGGCTGCCCCATCGGCACCGTGCGCTCCCGAGTGGCCCGCGCCCGGGAGCAGATGACCGCGCTGCTGGCGTCCGCGGCCTGAGACCGGGCCCGGTGGGCCGGGCCCCGGTAGCGTGGCTTCATGACCGGGGGAGGGAGCGAGCCGATGATCCGAGTGCTGCTCGCGGACGACGAGCCGATGATCCGCGCCGGGGTGGCGGCCATCCTCGGCGCGGCCGGGGACATCCATGTGGTCGCCGAGGCCGGGGACGGCCACGAGGCCGTGGAACTCGCCCTGAAGCACCGCCCGGATCTCTGTCTCCTCGACATCCGGATGCCCCGGCTCGACGGGCTCCGGGCGGCGGCCGAACTCGGCCGGATGGTGCCCGAATCCGCCGTCGTGATGCTCACGACCTTCTCGGAGGACGAGTACATCGCGAGCGCGCTCGGCTCCGGCGCGGCCGGTTTTGTGCTCAAGTCCGGCGATCCGCGCGAGCTGATCTCCGGGGTGCGGGCGGTGGCCGAGGGCGGGGCGTATCTCTCCCCCTCCGTGGCGCGGCGGGTCATCAGCCATCTGGGGACCGGGCAGTTGGGCAGGCGAGCCACCGCCCGCGCCCGGACCAGGGAGCTGACCGGGCGCGAGCGCGAAGTGCTCGCCCTGGTCGGCTCCGGGCTGTCCAACGCGGAGATCGCCCGGCGGCTGCATCTGGTCGAGGGCACGGTGAAGGCGTACGTCAGCCAGGTCCTCGCCCGGCTCGGGGTGAAGAACCGGGTGCAGGCCGCGATCCTGGCGTACGAGGCGGGTCTCGTCCCCGAGGAGTGACCCGCACCGAGCGCTGCACCCCGCACCGGGCGCGGCGGACCCGGAGAACCCGGAGAACCCGGAGAACCCGGAGAACCCGGAGAACCCGGAGAACCCGCAAGGACCTTACTTTCGTCGGGAGCGCTCCGCGGGGCCGATCGGCGATGCTGGGCCCATGCTGCGCAGGGGGTTCCGACGGCTCGTACGGGCGCGGGGGCGGGGGTGGGTCTCCCGGCTCCTCGACGCCGCGCTGTGGCTGGCGCTGTGGCTGCCGCCCGCCTCCGAGGCGGCGCTCTCCCCGTACGGCCGGGCCAAGGTGGTGGCGGCCGCGGCGGCGCCGCTGCTGGCGGCGGCGGTGGCGGTGGGCCGCCGGTGGCCGCTGACGGCGCTCGGGGCCCCGGTGGCGCTCAGCCTGGCCCTGAGCGCGACGATGTACACCCCGCTGTACTGGCCCGCGCTGGCCGTGTTCGGCTTCCTCGCCGGATGCCGGACGGCCGCGGCGCGTCCCGTGCTGTGGTTCCTCGGCTCGGTGGCGGTGGCCGGAATTCCGCTGTGTGTGGTGGTCGTACGGGATCTGTGGGCGTGGACGGGTCTGCTGCTGACCCTGCTGGGCGCCGCCGGACTGCCGTGGCTGCTGGGCCGCTACCGCCGCCAGTACGCCGAACTGGTGCGGCTGGGCTGGCGGCTGGCCGACCGGATGGAGCGGGAACAGCGGGTCGTCGCCGAGCGCACCCGCTCGCGCGAACGGGCCCGGATCGCGGGCGATATGCACGATTCGCTCGGCCACGAGCTGACGCTGATCGCGGTGCGGGCGGCGGCTCTGGAGGTCGACGCCACGCTCGCCCCGCACCAGCAGCGTGCGGCCGGGGAGCTGCGGGAGGCCGCGGGCACGGCGACCGCGCGGCTGCGGGAGATCATCGGGGTGCTGCGCGCGGACGAGGAGGAGGGGGACCGGCCCGCCACCGCCCCGTCCGGGGAGAGCGCCGAGACCCTGGTGGAGCGGGCTCGTGCCGCCGGGCTCGATGTCACCCTGGAACGCCGGGGCGAACCGGCCGGGTTGCCGCCGATGGCCGGACTCGCCGTGCACCGGGTGCTCCAGGAGGGGCTGACGAACGCCGCCAAGCACGCGCCGGGCGCGGCGGTCCGGGTCCGTCTCGTGCGCACCGAGGACCCTCCGGCCGTCGCCCTGACCATCGTCAACTCCCCCGCCGCCGCGGCACCGCTGCCGGGTGTGGACTCCGGCGGTTCTGGCCTGGTGGGGCTGGACGAGCGGGTACGGCTCGCGGGCGGTGTGCTGCGCGCGGGACCGGTCCCGGACGGCGGCTTCGAGCTGGCCGCCGAGCTCCCGGCCACGGCCGCGCCGACGCCGCGCGCCGCGACCGACGCCTCCCAGCTCACCACCTCCGGGCGGGAGTTGACGCGAGCCCGGCGCCGGGTGCGGCGCCAGCTCACCCAGGCCGTGGTGGCACCGGTGGCGGCGCTGGCCGGGATCCTGCTGCTGACGTTCCCGGTCAGCGTGGTGAGTTCGTACCTCTCGGTCATGGACCGGAGCACGTATGACCGGCTCGCGGTGGGCACCCCGCGCGACGATGTCACGCCGCGGCTGCCGCTGTTCACCCGGGACGGGCCGCCCGACGACTCCCCGGCCCCGCCCCGGGGCCAGGACTGCGCCTACTACAGCACCCGGCTGATGTCCGGCGACGCCTACCGGCTGTGCTTCGCCGGGGACCGGCTGGTGTCCAAGACCGTGGTGAAGAGCGAGTCGTGAGCGGCGCCCACGACGGGGCGCCGCGCCGAGCGCTCAGCCGGCCATCAGCCGCGTCAGCTCCTCCGCCACCGCCCGCGCCGCCGGGCTGGTCCAGCGGCGGCGGTGCCGGGTGAGCTGTACCGGGACCGGCGGTACGACGGGTGCGTGGACCTCGGCCAACGCGCCCTCGGCGAGCTGCCGTTCAACCGTGGCGCGGGGCAGGAGGGTCAGCCCGAGACCGGCGGCCACACAGGAGCGCGCGGCCTCGATACTGCCGAAGCGGGTGAGCCGGGGCGCCGGGCCGGGCAGCGCCATCAGGGTGCGGACGAGCTGGTCGCTGTAGGAACACCCCTGCTCATGGACGAAGAAGCTCTCCCCGGCCAGTTCCTCCCAGCCCACCTCGCGCCCGGCCAGTGGATGATCCGGGGCGGCCAGACAGACCAGGGGTTCGCGGGTGATCGGGCGGGCGGTGAGCTCGGGGTCGGTCACCTCCGGCTCCAGCAGCAGCACCAAGGTCCAGCCGCCCCGAGCGCAGCCCCTCCACGGCCGCGTTGGTGCCCACCGCGTGGAGTTCGAGGTCGATCCCGGGGTGACCGCGGCGCAGTGCGGCGATGACCCCGGGGAGCCGGGACGCGCACAGGGACTCGCCCGCGCCCAGGGCGACCCGGCCCTCCACCGCGCCGTCCGCGGCGGCGTCGCTCCCGGCCGCGGCGACCGCCCGCAGCCGGGCCTCGGCCTCGAGGACCTCCTCGGCCTCCTCGAGCAGACGGCGGCCGGTGCTGGTCGGAAGGGTTCCGGAGGGCAGCCGGTCGAAGAGACGGGTGCCCAACTCCCGCTCCAGCGTGCGGATCTGGACCGTCACGGTGGACTGGGCGAGATGGAGTTCGGCGGCGGTGGCGGTGAAGCTCCCGGTCCTCGCCAGGGCCGCGAACGTCCGCAGGAGTCGGGTGTCCACGGATCCAGGCTATCGGGATTTTCGATGGCAGTCAGCGAAAGGAATCGTTGGACGCGATGGAGGTGGGGCGCGACCATGGTTCCCATGACGACCGCACCGCTGAACGACACCGATGTGCTGCGCTACTCCGCCTTCACCACCGACCCCTCGGGCGGCAACCCCGCCGGGGTGGTCCTCGACGCCCGCGCGCTCGACGACGCCGAGATGACCGCTGTCGCCGCCCGGCTCGGCTACTCCGAGACCGCGTTCCTCACCGAGCGGGACGAGGCCGCGCGCCGCTACCGGCTGCGGTTCTTCAGCCCGCGCGCGGAGGTGGCGTTCTGCGGCCATGCCACCGTGGCCACGTCCGTGGCCCTCGCCGAGCGCGACGGCCCCGGCGAGCTGGTCTTCGACACGGCCTCGGGGGAGATCCGGGTGCACACGGCGACGGACGGCGACGGACCGCCGCGCGCCACCCTCACCAGCGTGCCCACCCGGTCCCGCCCGGCCGAGGACACCGAGCTGGAGGAAGCCCTGACGGCCCTGGGCTGGTCCCGGGCCGACCTCGACCCGGCGCTGCCCCCGCACGTCTCCTTCGCGGGCAACGACCACCTCGTCCTCGCGGTCGCCACCCGGGAGCGACTGGCCGCTCTCGACTACGACTTCGCCGCCCTGGAGGAGCTGATGACCCGGCGCGGCTGGACCACTGTGCACCTGGTGTGGCGGGAGGGCCCGGACCGCTTCGACTTCCACGCCCGCGATCCGTTCCCGGTGGGCGGGGTGGTCGAGGACCCGGCCACCGGTGCCGCGGCCGCCGCCTTCGGCGGGTATCTGCGGACGCTGGGCCTGATCACGGAGGAGACGCGGGTGCGGATCCGCCAGGGCGAGGACATGGGCCGCCCCAGCGACCTGCTCGTCGAGGTCGCGCCCGACGACGCCCGGGTCCGTGTCAGCGGCCGGGCCGTCCCGATCCCCTCCTGAGCGACGGCAGGGCCGGACGGGGACCAGGACCCGTCGTCAAACGGGCTCCCCCAGCCCCGCCCCCGCCGCCGCGCGGCCCCGCGTACGTACAGCAGCGCGGCAGCCGTCACCACCAGCGGCCACAGCAGATACCGGCCGGACATCACCAGCAGGAACACCACCCCGACGATCGCCGCGAACGCCGCTGTACGCCCCTTGCTGCGGCGCGGCAGCCGGCTTCGGTTCGGCGGCCGATCTCCGCCACCACTTCGTCCGGACGACCGGGGTCTCCCCGCACTCCTACCGCCAGGTCTTCCGCCATCGCGCGGCGGGGCGCGGAGAAGGCGCTCAGGCCGGATAGGCGTGGGTCTGGGCGGCCTTGAGGGTGGCCCAGACGGTACGGCCCGGCTGGAGGCCGAGTTCGGCGACGGCCACGGTGGTCAGATCGGCGAGCAGCGGCAGTTCACCGGTGAGCTCCACCCGGATCTGGTCGCCGTGCGACTCCAGACCGGTGACCTCGGCCCGCCAGACGTTGCGCGCGCTGGTGTCGGGGCGGTCGCGGTGCAGGGTGACGGCCGAGGGCGGGAAGGCGACGAAGACCGGTCCGGTGAGGTCCTCGGTGGTGGTGATGGCCGTACCGCCGTCCAGCGTCACGGTGTGGCCGTCGGCCCGCCCCTGGTAGAGGTTGAGCCCGACCAGGCTGGCGATGTAGTCGGTGCGCGGACGGCGGGAGACCTCCGCCGGGGTGCCCTCCTGCACCACGCGCCCGTGTTCGACGACCACCAGCCGGTCGGCGAGCACCATGGCGTCCAGCGGGTCATGGGTGACCAGGACCGCCACCGCCTCGAAGTCGGCGAGATGGCGACGGAGCTGGGCGCGGATGCCGAGGCGGGTCCGGGCGTCCAGCGCGGCCAGCGGTTCGTCGAGGAGCAGCAGCCGGGGCCGGGTGGCCAGCGCGCGGGCGAGCGCGACCCGTTGGGCCTGGCCGCCGGAGAGTCTGCGGGGTTTGGCGCCGGTGTGCGCCTCCAGGCCCATCCGGGCCAGCCAGTCGGCGGCCTCGGCGCGGGCCTCAGCCTTGGACAGACCGTGGCAGCGGGGGCCGAAGGCCACGTTGTCGAGTGCGGTGAGATGCGGGAAGAGCAGATAGTCCTGGAAGACCACACCTACCGGGCGGACTTCGGGCGGGGTGGCGATCCGCCGCTCCGGATCCTCCAGCGCCCGGCCGTCCAGCCGCAGCGATCCGGCGGTGAGCGGGGTGAGCCCGGCGAGGGCGCGCAGCGCGGTGGTCTTGCCCGCGCCGTTGGGGCCGAGCAGGGCCACCACCTCACCGGGGGCGGCGGCCAGCCGCAGATCCAGCCGGAAGTCGCCGCGGGCGACGACGAGATGGGCGTCGAGCCCTTCGGCGGTGGTCTGCCGCACGGCGGGCGGGGTATGGGTGGGCCGGGTGCTCATGAGGCGGCCATCCAGCGGTCGCGCAGCCCGGCCAGGACGGCAATGGAGACGGCGAGCAGCACCAGGCTGAGCGCGATGGCCGCGGCCGGGTCGCTCTGGAGCGCGAGATAGACCGACAGCGGCATCGTCTGCGTACGCCCGGGGAAGTTGCCCGCGAAGGTGATGGTGGCACCGAACTCGCCGAGCGCCCGCGCCCAGGCGAGTACGGCCCCGGCTGCCACGCCCGGCGCGATCAGCGGCAGGGTGACGCGCCGGAAGGCGGTGAAACGGGAGGCGCCGAGGGTGGTGGCGGCCTCCTCGTAGCGGGGGTCGGCGGCGCGCAGGGTGCCCTCGACGCTGATGACGAGGAACGGCATCGCCACGAACGCCTCGGCGACCACCACCCCGGTGGTGGTGAACGGCAGGGTGACGCCGAACGCGGAGTCCAGCCAGCGGCCGACGACGCCGTTGCGGCCCAGCGCCAGCAGCAGCGCCACACCGCCGACGACGGGCGGCAGCACCAGCGGCAGCGTCACCAGCGCGCGCACCAGACCGCGGCCGGGGAAGCGGACACGGGCCAGCACCCAGGCCAGGGGGACGCCCAGGACCAGCGCCACGGCGGTCGCGGCGGTGGCGCTGATCAGCGACAACCGCAGCGCCTCCCAGACCGCGGCGCTGGTCAGCTGCTCGGGCAGATCCCGCCAGGGCGCCCGGAGCAGCAGTGCCACCAGCGGCAGCACCAGGAAGGCGAGGCCGCCGAGCGCGGGCAGCAGCAGCGGCACCGGGACCCCGCCCCGGGTACGGCGGACCGTACGCCGGGGCCGCGGCCCGCCGCTGAGCCGCTCGGCGGCCTCGTCGGTGGTTCCCGTGGCGGTCACGGCTTGAGGAAGCCCGCCTCGCCCAGCACCTTCTGGCCCTGCGCGGACTTCACCAGGTCGATGAAGGCACTGGCCGTCTTGGCGTTCGGCGCGTTCTTCAGCAGCACGATCGGGTAGTCGTTGATCGCCTTCGCCGACTCCGGGAACTCCACCCCGGCCACCTTGCCGCTCGCGGCCTTCACATCGGTCTTGTAGACCACGGAGGCGTCCACCTCCTTCAACTCCACCTTGGTCAGGGCGCCTTTGACGTCCTGCTCGTAGGAGACGGGGGTGAGCTTGAGGTGGGCGGCGTCCAGTGCCTTCTGCGCGGCGGCGCCGCACGGCACCTCCTTGGCGCACAGCGCCACCTTCGTCCCGGACCGGGTGAGGTCCTTCAGGCTCTTGATCTTGTCCGGGTTGCCCGGAAGGGTCGCGATCTCCAACTGGTTGCGGACGAAGGTGGCCGGAGCGCCCTTGGCGTCCTGGTGATCGGTGACGATCTTCATCGTCTTCGGGCTCGCGGCGGCGAACACATCGGCGGGCGCGCCGGAGGTGATGCTCGCCGCGAGGGCGTCGCTGCCACCGAAGTTGAACGTCACCTTGGTGCCGGGGTGCCGCTCCTCGAAGGTCTTGCCGAGCGTGTGAAAGCTCTCCTTCAGCGAGGCCGCCGCGAAGACCGTCACCGTGCCGGACAGCTTCTCGGACGAGGAGCCGGAGTGCGCCTTCTTCGAGCTGTCATCGGAGTCGTCCGAGGAACAGGCGCTGAGCGTCAGGGCCGCCACGGCGAGGCCGCCGACCACGCGCAGGGCACGACGGGATGCGGAACGGGTGGTCACAGGGTCTCTCCCTCTCTGCCGCACCGGGCGCGGACAGTCACCGTCCGGCCACGGCGCGCGGGTTCACGGTCGTTCCACGACCACGTTGGTCGACTTGATCACAGCCACCGCGGGAACGCCCGGCTCCAGCTTCAACTCCTCCGCCGACTCCCGGCTGATCATGGACACCACCCGGAACGGCCCCGCCTGGATCTCCACTTGGGCGGACACATCGCCGAGGATCACTTCGGTGACGATCCCCGCGAAGCGATTGCGGGCCGAGGAGCCGGGGTTCTCCCGCTCCGCGCCCCGGGCGACCTCCCGCGCGAACGCGGCGAGCGCGGGCCCCGGCACCATCCGCCGCCCCTGCTCATCCCGCTCCGCCGCCAGCCGCCCGCTGTCGACCCAACGCCGCAGGGTGTCAGCGCTGACCCCCAGCAGGGCCGCCGCCTCGCCGATCCGGTACATGTGCATCCGGCCATCATAGTGGCGCATATGCGAGGGTGAAGTCTTTTGCTGGATCGCATAAGCGCAACGATTCGGGCCGTGATCCTCGCATATACGGAGGTGTACCACCCGGGCTCGCGCACCCCTATCGACCCCGCAGGCGGTCCGTGCGCGCCCAGCTCGCGCAGCTCTACCCGTCCGTGCACGGTGGGGGACGGCATGCCCCGGGCCGTGACCGCGGTGCGCGGTAGCATCCGGAGCCTGCTGACCACCTGACGAGGGAGGCACGATGACGACGATCGCTGTGACCGGGCACATGGACATCACCAGCGACTCGGTGCCCCTGGTGCGAGGAGAGCTGGACAAGCTCCTCGCCGCCTATGAGCCGTCAAGCCTGGTGGGCATGTCGTGCATCGCGAAGGGCAGTGACAGCCTGTTCGCGGACGCTGTCTTGGCTGCGGGCGGGCGCTTGGTTGTGGTGATCCCTTCGGAGGACTACCGGCAGGCCAAGGTGAAGCCAGGCCATGCGGCAACCTTCGACCGGCTCGTGGAGACGGCGGACGAGGTGCTGGTGATGCCACATGCCACGGCAAACCGTCAGGCGTACGAGGCGGCGAACGCCGCACTGCTGAGGCGGGCTGACCGTCTCGTGGCGGTATGGAACGGCCAGCCGCCCACCGGTAAGGGTGGCGGCACGGCGGACGTGGTGCACGAGGCGCGCAAGGCGGGCGTCCCGGTCGACGTCGTATGGCCGGACGGCGCGTCCCGCCACGTGAGTTGATCGCCTCGTTCGGCCGTGGGCGGACGGCTCTCCCTCTGACCGGATCATTCTTCATTGCCCTGGGCGACTGGTGGTAGGTGCAAACATTTCGGCGTAGGGTGGGGCACCAAGGCCACTCCGCCGTCGAGTCGGCCCTCTGATCCACCGCCGGACGCGGCGCTCGGCGATTCCCAGCCGGTCCCCCGCCGCTCCCCTCGCGGCGACCCGGCCTCCCCCGTACCGGGTCGCCGCACAGGGGTTTCGGTCCCGATCGGCCGGAGTTAACCTCGACTCAAATAGCCCGTCAAATGGGGCCACTCCGCCCCCATGGGGACTCCTCGATCTTCTTGTCAGCCTGCTCACCCCCGTGAAAGGCTCGTCGCGACCACACAAGGGGAATCCCCAATTCCGAGGCAGAACGGCGCTGTCGGCTGCCCGCCCTCCCCCCCGGCCCTGATGTGAGAGGGTTGCGCCCCGGCGGGGGCGCCGCTGTTCATGAGTGAGGAATCCCGTCCATGCCCCACCACTCATCTCTCCGGGACGGCGCGAACGTGCCGCTCGGTCACGCCGCCCCTCCCTTCGAGGGACCCGACGGCGACGTCTCACCGACCGCCCTGCTCAATGCCTACTGGGACGCGGTCGCCGACTACGCGGAACTGTGCACCACCAGCCCCGAGAACGGGATGCGGCTGGCCACCGAGGCGTTCCGGCGCGGAATCCGGCAGAGCCGCAGCCTCCGCACCCGCGGCTGGCGGCGACTCCCCTGGCTGCCGCTGCTGCTGGCCGCCGTACGGAAGACCGCGGCCGACTGGCACGTCCACCGCCACGGCGACCGGCTCAACCCCGATCTGCGGCTCTGGCTGGGCTCGGCCCAGGCCGCGCGTTACGCCGTCCCGCGCCGGGAGCAGCCGCTCGCACTGCGCGGGCTGCGGGATCTGCCGGAGGCGGACGGCGCGTTGCTGTGGTCGGTCGAGGTGGAGTCGCGGTCCGTGGAGGGGGTCGCCCGGGAACTGGGCTGCGACACCCTGACCGCGGCCGAGGAGATCGACCGGGTCCGCCACGCCTACCGGGAGCGCTGCCGGCGCAACCATGTGGAGTCGCTGACCGACGCGGAGTGCGTCGCCTACGCCAAGTTGCTGGACGCGGCGACCCGTTCGCCCGACGCCCCCTCGCCCACCGATCTGTGGGACCACCTGGCGGGGTGCGTACGGTGCCGGGAGGCGTCCGCCTGTCTCTATCTGGACGGCGGGGGACTGCCCGGTGCGCTGGCGGGCGGGGTGCTCGGCTGGGGCGGATATCCGTATCTCGAACGGCGCCGCATGCTCGCCGCCCAGACCCCCGACGCCCAGCAGACCCGCTCGACGGCGACCCCGGACGCCGTCAGGCCGCGCTTATGGCAACGGCTGCTGGACCGGTTCGACCTACCGTGGCTCAGACGGCTCCGCCGCGGGGGCGGCGCCCACAGCGCTCGCGCCGCCCGCAGACGGGCCCGGACCCGGACCACGGTGGCGCTGTCGGCGGCCGCCGTGGTGCTGCTCGCCGGGGTGGTGGCGCTGACCAGTACGGGTACCTCCCACGACCGGGGCGGCGCGGCACCGCGGGAACCGGCCGCCTCCCTGCCGGCCGGAGTGCCCCCGGGCACGGTGCCGGGGTCCGCCACCGCCGAGCCGCCCGAGGACAACAAGGAGGGGAAGGACAAGGACGGGGAGGACAAGGACCACAAGAAGCCGGACCCTTCGCGCTCCCGGCATCCGTCGTCGCCCGGGAACGACAGCGGATACAACTCGGGCCACCAGCCCGAGGATCTGCCGGAGCCGGCCGCCCGTCCGTCCTGCACGGCGGAGTTCGAGGTGGTCCACTCCTGGCCCGGTGGCTTCGAGGCCGAGGTCGACGTCACCTCCCACAAGGCGCTGGACACCTGGCGGGTCAGCTGGACGTTCCCCGGCTCCCAGGAGATCAGCCATCTCTGGGACGGTAAGTTCAGCCAGCACGGCGACGAGGTGACCGTGACCCCGAAGGGCTACAACGCGCGGGTGAAGGCGGGCGGCACGATCTCCTTCGGCTTCACCGCCGATACGGAGGCCGGAGCCGGAGCGCCCCGGAGCCTCTCCCTCGGCGGCAGCCCCTGCTCAAGCTGAGCCGACGCCTCCGGCCCGGAGACATCGGCACAGGGCCGCTCCCTGAGCAGTGAGCCACCCGGATGGGCGTACCAGACCTCCGGCCCCGGGCGAACCTGTGGCGGAATGCGGAGAGGCCCTCCTTCCCCCACGGTGAGGTGAGCGATGAGCGGCGGCCCGGCATGAGCACCGTCCTGAGCGGCATCGTGTCCCTGCCCGCCGACGCCCCGGCGGGGCTGGCGGCCCGGGTGGTGGTGGAGGTCCGCAATGTGTCCCGCGCGGACATGCCCTCGTCGGTGGTGGGCGCGCAGGTGCTCACCGATGTGCCGCTGAGCCCGGGAGGCCATGTCCCCTTCAGCATCAAGGTGCCCGGTGAACTGGTCCCGGGGGACGCCTACGGGCTGCGGGTCCACGTGGACGTCAGCGGCACCGGGTTCCTGGAGCGCGGCGATCTGGTGAGCGCCCAGGCCAACCCGGTGCCGGCCGGTTCCGTCGCGGGGCTGATCGCACCGGTCAGCAAGGTCTGAACCGGCCGAGCGGGGAAGGGCGGTGGGCGAACGGGCGGAGGCGGGGCGGGCCGCCGGTCCGCCCCGCGCCCGCCGTCATCCGTTCGTGGCGGCGTCGGACTCGGCCGACCTCGCGGCCGATTCGGCGTCGTCCACCAGCCGGTTCAGCTCGGCGAGTTCGGAGGACGACGGTGCCGGAGTGGTGGCCGAGGGGGTGCTGCCCGACGACGTCCCGGAGTCGTCCGAGCCGCCACCACCGCAGCCGGTGACCAGCGCGGCGCAGAGCACCGCCGCGGCGGCGGCCGCCCCTGCCGTACGGCGGGTCACGTGGTGGACCCGTTGCTGTGCGCGGTGCACCACTCCTTGACCTTGGCCAGGTCCTTCTGGCGCTTCTCCAGCGTGGGGAGGAGGGAGTTGCGGAACTTCAGCCGGTCGTTGAGGAAGGTGGCGATCTCGGTGTGGCCCTCCTTCTTCGCGTACTCGATCCGCTTCTTGACGCGGGCGATCGAGCCGCGCCGGGTCTCCGGGCCGCGCAGCCGCTTCAACGCCCGTGCCAGCCGCTTGTCGATCTTCGGGGCGCGCTTGCACAGGGCCTCGGCGCCGTCCCCGGTCACCTTGCCGCGCTTGCCCTTCGCACGCTTGCCGTGGCCGTCGTTGCCGTCCTTGCCGTCCTTGCCGTCCTTGCTGTCCTTGCCGCCGGTGTCCTGGTCCCCCGCGCTCGGGGTGGCCGACGGGCTCGGCGCCGGGGCGCTGCCGTCCGCCTGGGCGAGACCCGCCGTGCCGAGCAGGGCGGCGGTGGCCGCGAGGGCCAGGGCCGCGCTCTTTCCGCGGTGCATGGTGTCTTCCTTCCGTGGGCTGTACCTGCCTGCCGGCCGGACTAGGGCCCGGCTTCACAGGGGCCGCCCTGCTCCCGACGCCTGGCACGGCACCTCGCCGCGTTGTCGGAGTCGCCCGAGTACGCCCAGTACGAGTGCGATCCTCCGCCTTGCGATCTACCGCACCAGACGCCGCTCGCGGCCGGACGCCCCCTGTGAAGCCGGACCCTAGGGACGCTCTTTGTGGAATTCCTGTGGACCGGTCCCCGCGCGCGGGACGGGCCCGGAGTACCAGTCCCGGCGCAGCAGCGGCAGGGTGGCCTCCCCCGACCCGGTGGCCGCCCCGGATCCGTCGGCCGGCAGCGGCAGCCGGATCCCGATCCGGGCCCCCGACAGCCCGTCGGGCCGGTCCGCCACCGCGACCGTGCCGCGGTGCAGCGCGATCTGCTGGGCGATCAGGGTGAGTCCGAGTCCCGAGCCGGGGCTGTCCGGGCGGCGGTGGAACCGCTGGAAGATCTCCTCGCGGCGGTCGGGCGGGATGCCCGGCCCCCGGTCGTCGACCGTCAGCACCGCGACCGGCCCCTCCGGGGTCTGCCCCGGGCCCAACACCACGTCGATCCGGGCCGGTTGGCCGTCTGCGGTGCCGTGTGTCAGCGCGTTGGTGAGCAGGTTGTCCACCACCGAGCGCAGCCCCTGTTCCCAGCCGTGCACCCACAGCCCCGGCACGGTGTTCACCCGCACCTCGGCCTCGGGGTGGCGGCGGCGCAGATCGGCCGCCGACGCCTCCACCACGTCGGCGAGGTCGACGGGTTCGAAGGCGTCCGCCTCCACCAGATCGCCGTGGGCCAGCGCCCGGAGCATCACCAGCAGCCGCAGCAGCCGCTCGTGCTCATGGCCGAGGTCGGCCAGCACCTCGGTGCGGTCGGTGGCGGGCAGTTCGGGGTACTCGGCGAGGATGTCGAGGTTGGTGCGCATGCTCATCAACGGGGTGCGCAGTTCGTGCGAGGCGGCCGCCGCGAAGGAGCGCGCGGTCTCCAGCGCCTCCGCGGTGCGGGCGGCCTGCTGGTCGTAGCGGTCCAGCACGGTCCGCAGAGTGGCCTCCAGATCGTCGACCTCGGCGATCCCGGTGCGCCGGTGCTCCAGCCGGGCCGGGCTGGTGCGCGGATCGAGCCCGCTGGTACGGCGCTGGAGGCGGCGCAGCGGCCGGACCGTGCCCGAGGCGGCGGCCCAGGCCAGGGCACCGGCGACCGGCGCGGCCAGCAGCGCCACGGTCACCACGCGGCGCCGTACGAGGGAGAGTTCGGCCTCGCTGGTGGCGTTCGGGGAGAACAGCCACAGGGTGCCTCGCGCCGCGGGCCTGCCCTGTCGCGGGCCGATCGACACCGGGAGGGACAGCGCCCGCCAGCTCGCGTCGTCCGTGCGCACCGTGACGGGCCGTCCGGTCACCTCCGGCAGGGCCACGGAGTCCTTCGGCCGGGGGCCCGCGGCGACGGTGCCCTGGGGACCGCGCAGCCGGATGCCCATGTCCAGAGCCGAGCCCAGCAGCTGCCGTTCGCGGTTCTGCTGGGCCTGGGTGCGGCCGGACGCGGTGGCGCGCAGCAGCGCCCGCGCGTCAGGTGCCACGGCGTTGGCCCCGCGCCGCAGCCGGGCGTCCTGTTCATGGTGCAGATCGGACGCGACCAGCCGCAGCAGCACCCAGCCGGAGGCGAGGACGAGGACGGGGACGGCGACGCCCACGGCGAGCGCGATCCGGGTGGCCAGCCTCATGACCTGTCCCCACCGGGGCCGTTGGGGCCGTCGGGGGTGCGCAGTACAAAGCCCACTCCGCGGACGGTGTGCAGCATGCGGGGCCGTCCGCCGGCCTCCAGTTTGCGCCGCAGATAGCTGACGAAGGTGTCCACGGCGTCGGTGCGCACCTCGAAGTCGTAGCCCCAGACCCGGTCCAGCAGCTGGTCGCGGGTGAGCACGAGCCCGGTGTTGCGGGCGAGCACCTCCAGCAGTTCGAACTCGCGCCGGGTGAGCCGCAGCGGCGCCCCGTCCAGCCGTGCTTCGCGCGCCTCGGGGGCGATCTCCAGCGGGCCGACCCGCACCCGGTCGGTGGGGGCGGGCGGGCGGCGCCGCAGCAGGGCGTGCAGCCGCAGCACCAGCTCCTGGAGTGCGAAGGGTTTGACGAGGTAGTCGTCGCCCCCGGCCTGGAGTCCGGCGACCCGGTCGGACACCTCGTCGAGGGCGGAGAGCATCAGTACGGGGATGTCGTTGCCGTCCCCGCGCAGCGCCCGGCACACCTCGATACCGCTCAGGTCCGGCATGGAGATGTCCAGGACCACCACGTCGGGGGTGTGGTCGCGCACCGCGGCGAGGGCGGCCCGGCCGCCGTCGGCGAGGGACACGGCGAAGCCGTTGAGCCGCAGTCCGCGCTCCAGGGAGCGCCGGATGGCCGCGTCGTCGTCGGTCACCAGCACCCGTCCGCCACCCGTGGTCTCCATCGGCACCACCTCCGGCCCGCGATGGTACGGGCCGGGGATCCGGCTCACACCGCCCGAGCGGTGTCCGGGACGGCGTGGTGGGCGAGCGGGGCGTGCGGATCGGGGGCGCCGGGCACCGGTGCCGGATCGGCGTGGATCAGGGCGGCGGTCAGCCGTGGCACCGCGTGCAGCAGGGCGTGTTCGGCCTCGACGGCGACCCGGTGGGCCTCCCGTACGCGCAGGCCCCCGTCGACCACCACCGCGACCTCCGCCCGCAGCCGGTGGCCGATCCAGCGCAGCCGCAGCTCACCCACGCCCCGCACCCCGGGGACGGCCGTCACCGCGCGCTCGGCCGCGTCGACCAGCTCCGGGTCCACGGCGTCCATCACCCGGCGGAACACCTCGCGGGCGGCGTCGCGGAGCACCAGCAGGATGGCGGCGGTGATGGCCAGCCCCACCAGCGGGTCGGCCGACCGCCAGCCGAGGGCCGCGCCACCCGCGCCCACCAGGACGGCGAGCGAGGTGAAGCCGTCGGTGCGGGCGTGCAGGCCGTCGGCGACCAGCGCGGCCGAACCGATCTCCCGGCCGACGCGGATGCGGTAGCGGGCCACCCATTCATTGCCGACGCAGCCGATGACGGCGGCCACGGCCACGGCGGGCAGATGGCTGATCTCCTGTGGGTGCAGCAGCCGGTCGACGGCGGTCCAGGCGGCGAACGCGGCGGAGGCCGCGATGGTGAGCACGATCGCGATCCCGGCCAGGTCCTCGGCGCGTCCGTAGCCGTAGGTGAAGCGGCGGGTCGAGGCGCGGCGGCCGAGCACGAAGGCGACGGCGAGCGGCAGCGCGGTCAGGGCGTCCGCCGCGTTGTGCACGGTGTCGCCGAGCAGCGCGACCGATCCGGACAGCGCCACGACCACGGCCTGGGCCAGGGCCGTGGTGCCCAGCACCGCGAGGGAGAGCCACAGGGCGCGCATGCCCCGCGCGGAGGACTCCAGGGCGTGGTCGGTGCGGTCGGCGGAGTCGTGGGAGTGGGGCCGCAGCAGATGCCCGGCCCGGTGGCGCAGCCGGGCCCACCGGCCGCTGCCGCTGTGCGGGTGGCGGTGGCCCTCGTGGTCCCCGTGCCGTTCGTGGTGTTCGTGATGTCCGTGGTGTCCGTGGTGTCCGTGCCGGTCGTCCACGACGTTCCCCTTCCGTTCACTGGCCGGCCCGATGCGCTGGACATGGGCTCCCGGGTAAGGCCATTATGTGCGCATGAGCGCACGCATGCACCTATCAGCTGCGCACCATGCGCACCAGCGAGCACCGAGCGCCGCGCAGTTCGACGCCGCGGCCCGTGTCCTCGGCCTGCTCGCCGACCGCACCCGGCTGGCGCTGCTGCACACGCTCACCGCGGGTGAGGCCGATGTCACCGCCCTGACCGCCGCCTGCGGCGCCGCCCGCCCGGCCGTCAGCCAGCACCTCGCCAAGCTGCGGCTGGCCGGTCTGGTCAGCTCCCGCAAGGACGGCCGCCGGGTGGTCTACGCGCTCCAGGACGGACATCTCGCCCGGCTGGTCGCCGAGGCCCTCAGCCACGCGGACCACGAGCTGTCCGGCCTTCCCCGGCACGACTGACCCGGAGTGCCCCGGCGGATCGCATCGGCCTGATCGGCGTGATCCGGCTGTGTGGCCATTCAGCCGCGGCATGCCCACTGGTTACGATCTGGGCGCGATGGGAAGACGGCGGGAGGCAGACGGCGGCATAGCCAGGAGCGTGGTGCGCGACACCACGCTCCTCGGGCTGTGGCGCGCCGCTCTGCTGCTGGCCGCGGTGTTCTGGGTGATGCCGTTGTGCGTCCACCCCGCCGCGCACCACACCGCGCCGTCGGCGGGGTGCACCCACCGCGCCACCACGACCGCGCCCGATCTGCTCGCCCTCGGCGACCAGCCGGTCCGCGCGGACCAGGACCGGCCGTCCGATCGGGATCCGGGGGACGGCGACAACTGTGTCGCGGGCTCCCGCGTCACGGGTCCGGCGCTGGTGCCCACCCCCGTCCCCCCGCCCCTGCGCACCGAGGTGCCGCCACCCGGCGGACCGCGGACCGCGGACTCCATCCGGGCACCGCCCGACCGCACCGTCCACGCCCTCGGCCTCCATCAGCTCCAGGTCCTGCGGACCTAGACCGGCGGCCGGTACCCGCGATCACTCCCCCATCCAGTGCGCGAACAGCGAGGACTGACAACAGCCATGGGTTCCAAGGGCTCGAAGACGAAGGGCACGGCCGCAGAGCGCCGCGCGAAGATAGAAGAACTGCGCCGCAAGGAGAAGGCCCGCGAGCGGCGCTACCGGATCCTGACCATCACCTCCGTCACGGTGATCGTCGCCGGTCTGGCCGTCGGCGGCTACTTCCTGGTGGACGCCGGGGACAAGAACGAGAAGAAGCAGACCAAGGTCACCTCCCAGACCGTGCGCAGCGGCACGTTCAAGGGCATGACCTCGTGGAAGGGACTGACCCAGACCCACGTCCAGGGCAAGGTCAAGTACGCCATGTCGCCGCCGGTGGGCGGGGACCACAACCAGGTCTGGCAGAACTGCTCCGGCGATGTGTACAACAAGCCGCTGGAGAACGAGCACGCGGTGCACTCGCTGGAGCACGGCGCGGTGTGGGTGACCTACACCGACAAGGCGCCGGCGAAGGACGTGGCCGCGCTCAAGGCACGGGTGGAGAAGACCCAGTACTCGCTGATGAGCCCCTACCCGGACCAGAAGTCCCCACTCATGCTGAACGCATGGGGCCATCAGCTGAAGATCGACAAGGCGTCGGATCCGCGGGTGGCCGAGTTCTTCAAGAAGTTCGTGCAGGGCGACCAGACCCCTGAGCCGGGCGCCGCCTGCACCGGCGGGAAGCCTTCATGACCGGTGTCCGGGCCGGGCTCGGCCGTGCCTCGCGCCAGCCCCTGGTGGCGGGCGTCGCCGCCGCGCTCGCCGTCGTGACCCTGGTCGCGGTGGGGCTGCTGTGGCTCATGACGGACCGCTCGGAGGGCAGCACCGGCACCGGCGCCCCGTCGGACACCTCCGCCGAGGCGGGGTTCGCCCGGGACATGGCCGTCCACCATCAGCAGGCGGTGGAGATGTCGTTCATCGTGCGCGACCGCACCGATGACGAAGAGGTGCGCAGGCTTGCGTACGACATCATCAACACCCAGGCCAACCAGCGCGGGATGATGCTCGGCTGGCTGGATCTGTGGGGGCTCGACGCGACCTCCGAGGACCCCCCGATGACGTGGATGAAGCACGGCTCGAAGAGCCATGGCTCGACGGACCACGAGGGGATGGAGGGCATGGAAGGCATGGGCGACGGCGGGCGGTACACCCCGCACGACGGGTCGCTGATGCCGGGCATGGCCACCAACACCGAGCTGGACACGCTGCGTTCGGCCAAGGGCAAGAAGGCCGAGGTGCTCTATCTGAAGCTGATGACCGCCCATCACAAGGGCGGTATAGCGATGGCCCGGGGCGCGGTCGAGCTGGCCACGGACTCCACCGTGAAGCGGCTGGCCAGGACGATGGTCCAGGGGCAGCAGTCGGAGATCGCGCTGATGGCCGACCTGCTCAAGGCGCGTGGCGCCCGCGCTCCGTCGTAGCCGATCCGTCGCGCATCCGTAAGCCCGACGCCCCGGCCCCCGCGGCCGGGGCGTCCGCTGTCCGGCAGCTCGCGACGGGCACCTCAGCCCAGCGGCGCCGGGGCGAAGGTGACCGGCATGGCGGCCACTCCGCGCGTCAGGACGGAGGAGCGCCACTGGAGCTCCTCCGGCGCCACGGTCAGCGTCACATCCGGAAGCCGGTCGATCAGCACCTCGATCGCCGTCATCGCGATGACCTCGGCCAGGTCCCGCCCGGGCTCCGGGCAGCCGTGCTCACCGTGGCTGAAGGCCATATGGGCCTGGTTGCCCGACGCGCCGGCGCGGAAGTCCGGGCGGACATGGGGATCGGCGTTGGCAGCGGCGAGCCCGAGGACCAGACAGTCGCCCTTCCTGATGTGCTGTCCGCCGAGCGTGGTGTCCTCGGCGGCCCAGCGGCCGATGAAGTTGGGGACCGGAGTGTCCTCCCACAGCACCTCGTTGAGCGCCTGGCCGACACTGCGGCGGCCCCCCGCCATGGTGACCGCGAAGCGTTCGTCGGTGAGCATCAGCCGCAGCGCGTTGCCGATCCAGTCCGCGGTGGGCTGGTGGCTGGCGTAGACCGTGCCGATCAGATCGTTGACGATCTCCTCGTCGGTCAGGCCCGCGGGGTGCGCGGTCAGCCGCTCGGGGACGCCGGGCGCCGGGTGGACGCGGACCTTGGCCACCAGCGCCGCCATCCGGTCGTACATCCGCTGGAACGCACCGACGGTGTCGTCGCTGCCGTTGGCGAGGTCGAGCATGTCGCGCTGGAGGGCGGCCGATTCGGACGCGTCCAGGCCGTACAGCCGGGTCACCACGCGCAGCGGGAGCTGGTCGGCGTACTCGGCCATCAGATCGGCGCGTCCACTGCCCGCGAAGGTGTCGATCAGCTCGTCGGCGACCCGTTCACAGCTCGCCCGCAGCTCGAACTGGTCCACCGAGGACAGCGCGTCGAACATCGCCTGGGAGCGGCGCTGGTGCTCGGCGCCCTCGGTGAACAGCATCGTCGGGCGGTAGCCGACGAAGTTCATCAGCGGCCAGTCGGCCGGGATGCGGTCCCAGGCGTGCCAGCGGCGCGAGTCGCGGGCGAAGATCTTGGGGTCGGAGGTGACGCGGTGCAGCTCCCGGTAGCCGAGGACCAGCCAGGCGGGGACGTCGCCGTCGAGCAGGACGGGCGCGACGGGGCCGTGGTCCCGGCGGAGCTGCCGGTACAGCTCGTCCGGATCGTCCTGGAAGCGTGCGGTGGGCGTGGGCACCGCGTCGGAGTGAAAGGGGCACCCCGGGGCGGGTGTTGCGGGCGCGGGGGCGGCCGCCGGAACGGGTGGGGCGAGCGGTTCGGCCGGGAGGGCGGGGTCGGGGGTCGTCACGCGGTGCTCCCCACGGCGGAGGTGGCGGACAGGGAGTAGAGATGGCGGGCCAAGGTGACCAGCACGGTCTTGCTGGAGTCGCGCTTGCGGGCATCGCAGTCGATCACCGGGACCTCGGGCGGCAGATCGAGGGCCTCCCGCACGTCCTCCAACGAGTGCTGCGGCTCGGTGAAGTTGTTGCGCGCCACGATGAACGGGGTGCCGTGGTGCTCCAGGCGGTCCAGCGCGTACCAGGAGTCGGCCAGCCGGTTGGTGTCCACCAGCACGACCGCGCCGAGGGTCCCGGAGAACAGCCGGTCCCACAGGAACCAGAACCGCTCCTGGCCGGGGGCGCCGAACAGATAGAGCACCATCTGCTCGTCGAGGCTGATCCGGCCGAAGTCGAAGGCGACCGTGGTGGTGGTCTTGTTCCGGACGAAGGAGGCGTCGTCGATCCCGATGCCCGCCTGCGTCATCGTCTCCTCGGTGCTGAGCGGGCGGATCTCGCTGACCGACTGGACCATCGTGGTCTTGCCGACGCCGAACCCGCCCACGATCACGATCTTGAGGCCGTCGCTCGCGCTCTCCCGCAGCGGGGCGCGTCCGGCGCTGTCAGAGGTTCTGGAGTGCAACGAGCACCTTCTTCAGGGTTTCGGGCTCCGGCAGCCGCCCGCCCGGGCGGGCCGCATGCGGATGGCGCGCGGTGATCCGGCCGGTGTCGAGCAGATCGCACAGCAGGATCTTGACGACGCTGACGGGCAGGTCCAGATACGAGGAGATCTCCACGACCGACAGCGGACTGCGGCACATCCGGAGGATCTTGATGTGCTCGGACTGCATGCCCGGCACCGGCTCGCATTCGCTGACGATCAGCGTGACCATGTCGAAGACGCTCTCGTCGGCGCGGCTTCGGCCACTGGTGATGGTGTACAGCCGGTCCGGGTCCTCGTTGTCGAGCGCCCCTCGGATCATGCGTTGGCCCCGGCGGCGCCGCCCGCGGCCACCCGCGGCGCGGCCCGCAGATGGTCGCCGATCTGCTCGACCAGCTCGTTCATGTTGTGCCCGATCACGCCGACATCGGCGTCGTCATGGGCCACAACGGCCAGATGGGCGCCCTCGCCGGCCTCGACGATGAACAGAATTCCCCCGTGGAACTCCGTCATCGACTGCCGGACCCCGCCGCTGCCGTCGCCGAACTCGATGGACGCGCCGTGGGCCAGGCTCTGGATGCCCGACGCGATGGCCGCCAGCTGGTCGGCCTGGTCCACGGACAGCCCGGAGGTGAGGCACAGCTTGAGACCGTCCCGGGACAGCACCAGGGCGTGCCGTGAACCCGGGGTCTTCTCCAGGAGATTCTCCAGCAGCCAGTCCAGGCTGCGGTCTGTGGTGTTCATCGGCGTTCCTTCTGTCACGGCTGGTCGTTCTCAGCAGGCTCGGCGGACTCGGTGTGCTCTGCGGACGCCGCCGACTCGGCGTTACGCGCCGCGCCGGTGGCGGAGCCCTTACGGGTTGCCTCGCGGAACGCGCCGAAACGCGCTCCGGCCTCCTCGGGACGCGGACGGCTGGTCTTCGCCTTGCGCTCCTCCGGCGGGACGGCGGGCGCGGACCGGGTGGCCGCCGCCAGCGTCTCGCCCCGGCGCCGCTTGGGCAGCCCGTTGACCGAACGCGAGGGCTGTGCGGCGGAGGACGGCGCGCCGGGTCCCGGTACCGGGGACACCGCCGGGTCCGGGGACTCCGCGGGCGCCGGGGCCTTGGCCGGGGCGCTGTCGGCGCGTTCGGCCACCCGCGCGGACGGGGTGGCGGACGCCTGCCGGGACGCCTCCACGGCGCGGGCGCGGGCAGGCGGTTCGAGTACGGCGTCCTGGTTGATGTGCGTGATCAGCTGCTGCGGGATCAGCACCACGACGCCGGTGCCGCCACGGGCGGACGGCCGGAAGGAGACGGTGAGATCGTGCTTGCGGGCCAGACAGCCGACGACCGCGAGCCCGAGCCGGGTGCCGGACAGCGTCGTCAGATCCAGCGCCTCGGAGGACACCGCCTTCTGGGCGCGGGCCAGTGCGGCCTGGCCCATGACCAGCCCGCCGTCCTCGACGGTGACCACCACGCCGGTGTGCGTCTCCTCGACGTACACATGCACCTCCTCGGTGGGAGGCGAGAAGCTGGCGGCGTTGTCCATCAACTCGGCGAGCGCGTGCATGACGCCCTCGGCGGCGTAACCGGCCACCGCGGCGTTGCTGGCCGAGTGGACCCGCACCCGCTGGAAGGCGCTGATCCGGCCGATCGCGCCGCGTAGCACGGACTCCATCACGATGGGCTTGGTCCAGCGGCGGCCGGACCGGGCACCGGTGAGCACGGCGATGGAGTCCGCGATCCGGCCCGCCTGGGCGGTGGTGTGATCCAGTTTCAGCAGGTCGCCCAGGACGTTCTCGTCGTACCGGTTCTCCATCTCGCGCAGATCGGCGAGCATCGTGGTGGCCAGCGCCTGGACCCGGCCCGCGGCGTTGGCGCATGCGGCCATCGCGGAGGCGCGCATCCGCTCACCGGTGCCGATCTCCTGCACCAGCACCCGCAGCAGCCGCTGGTGGGCGGCGCTGACCGGACGCGTCACCTGGGTCAGCACGGTGTCCGCCGACCCCCCGTCCCGCAGCCGCTTCACCGCGGCGGGAATGGTTTCGTCAGCGAGTCTGGAGGCCTCCAGCTCCTTCGCCGCGGCCTCCCGCTCCAGCGTGGTGATCCGGTCCTGGAGGCGGCTGATGGACCGCGACCGGAAGGCGGCGACCACCAGGGTCGCCGCCAGCAGAACGGCGGCCGCCCCGCTGAAGACGGCGACCGCGGTGCGGTCGGCGGGGGGCACCTCGGCCGTCACCCACAGCCCCGCACCACCGGCGACGACGGCTGCCAGCAACGGAACGATCAGAGCCTGCCGGGTCAGCGAGGGGCCTTTGTAGGGGTGGCTGGATATGTGTGCTGACATCAATCAGGTCCTCATGGGCGCGTTCGTGTGGGTGGAGACTGGACCACGCGGACATCAAGCCGTGGGCGGCACATGCTAGTACCGCTCACGCGGTTTTGACCGGTACCGCTCAGTACGCGGACCATGACGGCGCATCAGTCCTCGGAGGACCTCCACGCGCCGCTCACCGGGACAAAGGTGAACAGTTCTGAGGTGATGTCACGTATCCCTCCGGGGAAAGGCCGGAATTCGGCCCCGTGATCGGAGACAACGGATCCAGTAGCGCAGGAACCCTTACACGACCTCCGCAAACGTGAACGTCGCGGTAACCGCGCCCGCGCTCCGCTACGGAATCGCCAGTTCGGCCCAGATGACCTTGCCGGACGCGGTGTACCGGGTGCCCCAGCGCTCGGCGAACTGCGCCACCAGGAACAGCCCCCGGCCGCCTTCGTCGGTGGTCGCCGCATAGCGCAGATGCGGTGAGGTGCTGCTGGTGTCGGACACCTCGCAGATCAGCTCGCGGTCGCCACGGAGCACCTGCACCCGGATCGGGCCGGTGGCATGGCGGATGGCGTTGGTGATCAGCTCGCTCAGCACCAGCTCGGCGGTGAACGCGCACTCGCCCAGGCCCCATTCCTCCAGCTGCCGCAGCACACCGGCGCGCGCCCCGGCCACCACCGCCGGATCGGAGGCCACCTCCCAGGACACCACCCGGTCCGGGCCCAGCACCCGGGTGCGGGCGGCGATGAGCGCGATGTCATCGCTGGGGGTGGTGGGCAGCATCTCGTCCAGGACGTGGGTGCAGATCTCCTCGGGCGTCCGGCCGGGGTGGGAGAGTGCGTTGCGCAGCAGCTCCAGACCGGTGTCGATCTCGCGGCGGCGGTCCTCGATCAGCCCGTCGGTGTAGAGCACCAGATGGCTGTTCTCGGGCAGTTCCAGCTCGGCGGTCTCGAACGGCAGCCCGCCCAGGCCCAGTGGGGGTCCCGCGGGCAGATCGGGGAACTCCACCGAACCGTCCGGGCTGACCACGGCGGGCGGCGGATGGCCCGCGCGCGCCATGGTGCAGCGCAGGGTCACCGGGTCGTAGATCGCGTACAGACAGGTGGCACCGATGATCGATTCGCCCGCGGCCTCCAGGCCCTCGATCCGGTCCCGGGAGCCGGGGCTCTCGTCCTGGTCGATCCGGGCGATCAGATCGTCCAGATGGGACAGGATCTCGTCCGGCGGCAGATCCAGCGTGGAGAAGTTGTGCACCGCCGTCCGCAACCGGCCCATCGTCGCCGCCGCATGCAGACCATGCCCCACCACATCCCCCACCACCAGCGCCACCCGCGCACCCGGCAGCGGAATCACATCGAACCAGTCACCCCCCACCCCCGACTCCGCCGGCAGATAGCGGAAGGCGACGTCCAGGGCGCTCTGGGCGGGCAGGGCGCGCGGCAGCAGGCTGTGCTGGAGGGTCACGGCCATGGTGTGCTCGCGGGTGTAGCGGCGGGCGTTGTCGATGCACACCGCCGCGTGGGAGGCCAGTTCCTCGGCGAGGGACACCTCTTCGTCCTCGAAGGGCTCCCGCTCCTTCAACCGCCAGAAGTTGACCATTCCCAGCAGCACGCCCCGGGCCCGCAGCGGGACGGTGACCAGCGAACGGACGCCGTACTCGACGACCTTGGCGGTCTGTTCGGGGTCCTGGGCCTGCCATCCGGTGGCCTCGGCGAGATCGGTCTCCACCACCGGCCGCCCGCTGCCATAGCCCCATGCCTGGGGGGTGGAGGCGACGAACGCGAAGTGCTTGCCGACCGAGTAGAAGGGGTGGTCGTGGCGGACGCCGTGGACCGCGGCCCGCACCATCTCCACCCCGCTCACCGGCAGCGGCTCCTCGCCCCGTAGCACCGGCTCCGCCAGGTCGACGGTGACGAAGTCGGCGAACCGCTCCACCGCCACCTGAGCCAGTTCCTCGGCGGTCCGGCTCACATCGAGGGTGGTACCGATCTCCACACTGGCGTCGAACAGCAGCTTCAGCCGCTTCTGCGCCACATCGGCGCGGCCGGAGAGAGCGCGCAGCTCGGTGGAGTCGCGCAGGGTGGCGACGCTGCCGGGCGGGCCGCCGACGCGGTCGGTGAGCCGGTTGTTCACGGCCAGCAGCCGTTCACCGGCCACCAGCACCTCGTCGGTGACCACCCGCCGGGAGACCAGCAGATCCGCGATATGCGGCTCAAGACCCAGGTCCTCGACCGGGCGCCCCTCGGGCCGGGGCGGCAGGTCCAGCAGCCGGGACGCCTCGTCGTTGGCGAGCACCAGCCTGCCGTCGGCGCCGACGATGAGCACCCCCTCGCGCACCGAGTGCAGCACCGCGTCATGGTGCTCGTACATCTGGGTCATCTCGATCGGGTCCAGCCCGCGGGTCTGCCGTCTGAGCCGTCCGGTGACCAGGGCGGTACCGCCGGTGGCGAGGGCGAGCGAGGCGACGACGGCGCCGACGAGCAGGGGCAGCTGGCGATCGACGAGACCGCTCACCTTCTTGACCAGGATCCCGGCGCTCACCAGGCCGATCACATGGTGCCGGCCGTTGAAGACCGGGACGACCGCCTGGCTCACCTCGCCACCGGGGCCGTTGACGATCTCGGTCACCCGGCCTCCTGCCAGCGCGGGCTTGATGGTGCCGACGAAGTGCTTGCCGATGAGGTGGGGCCTGGGGTGGGTGATCCGGATCCCCTTGTTGTCGGTGACCACGACGAAGTCGAGATTGGACTTCTTGCGGACGTCCTCGGCCTTCGGCTGGAGGTGCGCGGTCGGATCAGAGCCCTGCAACGCCTTGACGATCCCGGGGGAGGCGGCGAAGGACTCCGCGACGGCCAGCGAACGCCCCCTCGCCTCCTCGGTGGAGTCACGGCGCACCTGGAGCAGCAGCGCCACGGTGGCCGCGGCGCCGAGCAGCAGCACGATCACCAGTTGCAGAACCAGGACCTGACCGGCCACGCTGCGGACGCTCAGGCGCGACCGTGAGCGCCCCGCCGTCTCCGGGCGCTCACCCCGCTGACTCCGTGGCTGCCGACCGGGGAACATACGGGCAGCCCACGATCGACCCATAAACCGGGCCATACCCCTACATCTACACCGGAGACCCCTGGAAGGCGAGTTCCGCACCCGGACAGCGGCCACCACGCGCACGCTCCGTGCTGGATCAGTGACTTTCCATCACCTTCACGATCCTCGCCACGCGGGGTGCCGAGCCGAGCGGTTTGTGTAAACCTGAAGTCGGGACAATTCACCTGAATTGCCCCTCATCGGGACCATGTGGTCTTCGATGGCACCTGATGAAGGAGCCCGAAATGGCCAGTCACGCCGGTGGAGTTCAGACAGGAGCCGCCACCCCTCGCCCCGAGGTGAGCGGATGGCTCGTCTTCGCGGCGGTCATGATGATCTTCGGCGGTCTTATGACCTTGTTCCAGGGCATCGCGGCCGTCACCAATGACCAGGTCTTCGTCGCCACACAGAACTACATCTTCCAGTTCGACCTGAGCGGCTGGGGCTGGATCCATATGATCCTCGGCATCGTCCTCATCGTGACCGGCCTCGCCGTGTTCACCGGGGCGATGTGGGCACGGGTCACCGGCGTGGTGCTCGCCGGGCTCGGACTGATCGCCAACTTCCTGTGGCTGCCGTACTACCCGGTGTGGGCCATGGTGCTGCTCATCGTCGACGGCTTCGTCATCTGGGCGCTGTGCGCCGGACCGAGCCGCAGTACCGCCTGAGCGCCGCTTCGGCCGGAACCGGGAGGCACCACCCGAAGACCCCTACGACAACCCGATGACGACCAGCGCGGTGTCATCGGCGGCCGGGCCGCCGGTGACACCGAGGTCCACCAGCACGGCGTCGGCCAGCTCCGCCGGATTGAGTCCGCTGTGCCGGGCGAGGCTGGCGGTGAGCCGGCCGAGACCGACGTCGATGTCCTCGTCCCGGCGCTCGATCAGCCCGTCGGTGTAGAGGACGAGGGTGGCTCCGGTCTCGTAGCGGACCTCGGCCTGCGGTCGGGGCACCTGCTCGGTCCGGGCGCCCAACGGCGGATCGGTGGCCTCGTCCAGCAGCTCCACCCGGCCGTCGGCCCGGAGCAGCGCGGGCGGCGGATGGCCCGCGCAGCTGTAGACGACGGTGTGCGCCCGGGAGTCGATCACCACCTGTACGGCGGTCGCGGCGAGCGCCCCCTCGACGAAGCGCGCGTAGAACCCGAGCACCTCCAGGGCCCGTGCGGGTCCGTCCACCACCCGGGTCGCGGCGGAGAGCGCGCTGCGCAGCTGCCCCATCACACAGGCCGCCTCCAGCCCCTGCCCCACCACGTCCCCCACCGCGACGGCGATCCGGTCCTCCGGCAGCTCGGTCAGCTCGTACCAGTCGCCGCACACATTGAGCGAGCCCACGGCGGGGCGGTAGCGCACCGCCGCGTACGGATACTGCTCCGGTGAGCTCGTGGGCAGCATCGCCCGCTGGAGCGCGAGCGCGGTCTCCCGCTCCCGGGCGTGCGCCTGCCGCAGCCGCTCGTTCAGCTCCTGGAGCTCACGGGTCCGGGTAAAGAGGTCGGCGTTCACGTCCGCGGCCCGCGCGCTCTGGGGCGTCTGCGCCCCCTGCTCACGCCCCCGGACGAACTCGGTCACATCCTCGACCCGGTGGATGATCAGCGCGACCCGGCCCTCCCGGTCCAGTACGGGGGTGTTGATCGGGCTCCAGTACCGCTCCTCGAACCCCCCTTCCCCCGCCACCGGGATGTCGTACTTCACCATCCCCATGGTGTCCCGCTCCCCGGTGCGCAGCACCCGGCGCAGCGAGGACTCCAGCCTGCCGGTGGCGTTGTGCTCCGCGTCGTCGGGGTTGTCGGGGAAGGCGTCAAAGACGTACATCCCGACCAGTTCCTCGCGGGTGCGCTGGGTGTCCCGCAGATAGGCGTCATTGGCCGCGACGATGACCAGGTCGCGTCCCAGGACCAGCACCGGGGTCGGGATGGCCTCGAAGAGGGCCTCGTAGTCGATCTGCTGTCCCGTGGCGTGCTCCCTGCGTCGCACCCGCCCGGCCCCCTCTGCCAATGTATGCCGCTTCCGCCGCCCCGGCTCCCCGGCGGGTCCTCGCGGCCCGCGTGCGGCCGGGCGCCGGGCGGGGCACGCTGAACCCATGCTGCTGGCAGCTGTCGCCCGGACCTCCCGGCAGGTCGCGGCCACCTCCTCCCGCTCGGAGAAGACCGCCGCCCTGGCCGGGCTGTTCCGCCGCACGGAGCCGGCCGAGGCCCCGGTGGTGATCACCTATCTCTCGGGCAGGCTGCCGCAGCGGCGCACCGGAGTGGGCTGGTCCACCCTGCGGGAGCGGTACGAGCCCGCCGCCGAGCCGCGGCTCACGGTGCTGGAGGTGCACCACGCCCTGGACCGGATCGCGGCGGTCTCCGGCACCGGCGCCGCCGCGGTGCGCAAGCGTCTGGTGGGCGAGCTGATGTCCGCCGCGACCGAGGACGAGCAGCGCTTTCTGCTCGGGCTGCTGGGCGGGGAGCTGCGGCAGGGCGCGCTGGAGGCGCTGGCGGTGGAGGGGCTCGCGGCGGCGGCCGGTGCGCCGCCCGCGGAGGTGCGCCGGGCGGTGATGCTGGGCGGCTCACTCGGCGCGGTCGCCGAAGCCCTGCTGGGGCGCGGCTCCGAGGCGCTGGCCGACTTCCGGCTGGAGGTGGGGCGGCCGGTGCTGCCGATGCTCGCGCAGAGCGCCAAGGACCTCGACGAGGCCATGGACCGGCTCGGCCCCTGCGCGGTCGAGGAGAAGCTCGACGGCATCCGGGTCCAGGTGCACCGGGACGGGGACGACGTACGGATCTACACCCGCACCCTCGACGAGATCACCGAGCGGCTGCCGGAGGTGGTCGCGGCGGCGCGGGAGCTGGCGGTGCAGCGTGCGGTCCTGGACGGGGAGGTGATCTCCCTGGACGCCGAGGGGCGGCCGCGGCCGTTCCAGGAGACCTCCGCCCGGGTCGGCTCCCGGCTGGACGTGGCCGGGGCCTCGGCCGCGCTGCCGCTGTCCCCGGTCTTCTTCGATCTGCTCGCCGTGGACGACCGCGATCTGCTGGCGCTCCCGGCCCGGGAGCGCCACGGCGAACTGGCCCGGGTGACGCCCGAGCCCCGGCGGGTGCGACGGCTGGTGGCCGAGGACCCGGAGGATCCCGAAACCCGGCGCGCGGCCCGGGAGTTCGCCGCCGACGTCCTGGCCCGGGGGCATGAGGGGGTCCTGGTCAAGGGGCTGGAGTCGGCGTACGGCGCGGGCCGGCGCGGTGCCTCCTGGCTGAAGGTCAAACCGGTGCACACCCTCGATCTGGTGGTGCTGGCGGCGGAGTGGGGGCACGGCCGCCGCACCGGGAAGCTGTCCAACCTCCATCTGGGCGCGCGGCGGCCGGACGGCACGTTCGCGATGCTCGGCAAGACGTTCAAGGGGCTCACCGACGCGCTGCTGTCGTGGCAGACCGAGGCGCTGCTCGCGATCGCCGTCAGCGACGACGGCTGGGTGGTGCGGGTGCGGCCGGAGCTGGTGGTGGAGGTGGCCTTCGACGGTCTCCAGCGCTCCTCGCGCTATCCGATGGGGGTCACCCTGCGGTTCGCCCGGGTGCTGCGCTACCGGGAGGACAAACCGGCGGACCAGGCGGACACCGTCGAAACGGTGCTGGCGCTGCGGCGCGACAGCGGGAGTTGAGGGGCGCGGAAACGAAGGGCTCAGCGGCCCAGCGCCCGCGCGGCCAGCCGGTACGCGGCCAGGTCGGTCACCGAGATCATCGGCATCAGACGGCTCGCGGCCAGTCTGCTGAGGTCGCCGTGGCATGCGGTGTTCCAGTCCGCGCGGACGACCTCGCACATCGTGGTGACGCCGGAGAGCCCGGCCAGCAGGGACAGATCGACGGCGGCCTCGGGGTATCCGGCCCGCTCCAGCACACCGCCGGGCACCGCGCGCACCGGGAAGACATGGCCGGGGCGGCCCAGTTGCTCGGGGGCGGTGCGCGGATCGGCGAGGGCCTGGATGGTCTGCGAGCGGTCGAAGGCGGAGCCGCCGGTGGTGGTGGGCCCGAGGAGATCGACGGAGACGGTGAAGGCGGTCGACTGGAGTCCGGTGTTCTCCTCCACCATCTGCGGCAGTGACAGCCGGGCGGCGCGGTCGTGCGGCAGGGCCACACACACCACGCCGGAGGTATGGTCCAGCATCTGGCGCAGGGCGCCTTCATGGGTGTGCTCCGCGGCGAGCACAAGATGGCCCTCCCGCCCCCGCGACGCGTCGTCGAAGACGACCACGAAGCCGCCCTCGGCGAACGCCTCGCTCGCCTGCTCCACGGCCAGCAGACGTTCCGTCTCGACCGGTTGCTCCATCACTGCCATGGGCTGTGGCCCTCCTGTGCCCTGTTCCCTGCGGGTCGATTCCGGGGAGACGCGGGCAGCAGCGGCGCGGTGCACGGTCCGGGCTGCCCGGCCGTCCGGCGGGCGCCACCGTGCGGCACGAGGTGCCGCCGCGTACCTCCTCCCATCCGGACTGTCACCGTCGGTCCCGGAGTTCCACCGGATCGGCCGGCCGATGGGTTCGGCCGGGTCGCGGACTGTCACCGCCGGTTCGGAGTTTCACCGACCCCGGAGCACGCGAAAATCGCTGGAGAGCATTTTGGCACACCCTCATCCCCTGACGAAGTGTCAATCCTCACACGCCGTACGCTGACGATTACGCAAGATCATGTCCGTACTGGACCGTTGGGCTTCAGGGACGGGACAGCGGGACGGGCACCCCGGCCGGGCATTCCGGGGCGGGAGAGAATGTGGGCTCCCGGCTCCCGCTCCGATCGAGAGGCCCAGCGTGCAGACGACTGTCGCGGAGGACCGAGCCGCCGCACCCACCCGGAGCGCCGCCCGCCGTCTGCTATGGCTCCCCGACGGGCGCGGGCGGCGGGCGGCGGCCTGGTGCGCGGCGCTCCCGCTGGCCGTGGTGAGCGTGGTGGTGGGCTGCCGGTCCGCCGACGCCGACGGCATCACCCCGATCCCCCAACTGCTGGCCTTCCTGCCCTGGCTGCTGGTCCCGGTCGCGCTCGGACTGCTGCTCAGCGTGGTCGCGCGCTGGCCGCTGGGGTGCGGCTGGGCACTGGCCGCGGCCGCGGTCACCGGCTGGTTCGTCCAGCCCTACGACAGCGGGCCCGCCCCCGCGCCGCGCGGCCCGGTGATCGCCCAACTGCGGGTGCTGACCGCCAACCTGGAGTTCGGCGGGGCCACCGACGGACTGCTGAGCGCGCTGCGCCGGGAGCGGCCGGATGTGGTGTCCGTGCAGGAGTGCGATGTGCGCTGTGCGGACGCGCTCGGCTCGGCGGCCGTCCGTGAGGCGTATCCGTACCGGAACATCATCACCGGCAGGCCCGCCGAGGGCTCGGCGATCCTCAGCAGGTTCCCCCTGACGCACGAACGCGGGCTGCGCGGTGAGCTGGCCATGCCCGGGTCGGTGGCGCGGATCGCGGGCGAACGGCTGCATGTGCAGGTCGCGCATCCGATGCCGCCGATGCCGGGGCAGCTGGACATCTGGCGCACCGAGCTGGGCCGGCTGCGCGGGTACGCCGCAGGCCGGAGCCCCGAACCCACCCTGATCGCCGGGGACTTCAACGCCTCCCAGGACCACGCCGCCTTCCGGGCCATCCTCGACACCGGGATGCGGGACAGCGCACGGGACGCGGGTCTGTCACGCACACCCAGCTGGCCGAGCGACACCACCCCGGTGCTGGGCACACAGATCGACCACGTCCTGGTCAGCAACGCGCTGCGGCCGCGTACGGCCCGCTTCCTGGATCTGCCCGACACCGACCACCGGGCCCTGCTGGTCGAGCTGGATCTGCACCGCGTCACGGCGTAGGGTCCCGGCCGCCCTCAACTCTCGCTCGGGTCGTAGGAGTTGGCCAGCTCGAACGGATCGGGCTCCAGACCCGCCGTCGGCCAGCGCTGCTCGCTCCGCCACCGCTCGTTCTCCAGCGCCAGCGCGTTCCACAGCTGGTTGAGCGGATGGGAGGCGTCGTAGTGGGCCCGTTCCCCGCGCCGGGTGAAGGCGCCGAGCAGCACCTCGAGCCGGGGCCCGGTGTCATTGACCAGCTCCACGGCGCGCAACTCCCGCCCCTGGGCGATCCGCGGATCGCCCGCCGCGTCCGCGACCCCCGTGGTGACCAGCATGCAGCCGCGCAGCAGCCCCGAACGCAGCAGCTCGAAGCCGTAGTTGACGGTGTCGATCTCGGCGGCGATCCGCAGCTTGCCGCGGTAGTCGGCGCCGAACCAGGTGTGCAGCACCCCGTTCATCAGCCCGCTCGCGGAGATCACCAGGGGGAGGGTGCGCAGCGCCTCCGCCTCGATCGTCGGACCGGGCAGCTCCGCCTCGGGCAGATTGGTCAGCAGCGAAACACCGTTGCGGCGCCACTCCATCACATCGAAGGCGTCGAGTTCATGGTCGCCGTCCGGCCTGGTCACCACACTGCCGCAGACCAGATCCACCTCCTTGGCGCGCAGTTTGGCCAGCACGTCGCGGGTGCGGACATGGCCGACCTTGAGCTCGATACCGCGCTGCCGGAACTCCTCCGCCACCCGCTCCCCGGCGCCCGCCAGATAGCCGAGCGTGAAGCGGGTGGTGCCCACCATCAGCGTTCTGCCGAGCCGCCGGCGCGACTCGTGGATGCCCTCCAGCCAGTCGTCCAGCGTGCCGCGCGCCAGTTCCACGAGGGTTTCCCCGGTGCCGGTGAACAGCACGTCCTTGCCGCGCCCCTGCTTGAGCACCAGCGGTTCGCCGCACAGCTCACGGAAGTTGCGGTTCATGGTGTCGAGCTGCTTCTGCACACTCGACTGCTCCCGCCCCAGAACCCGGGCCGCGCCCAGGGCCGTTCCGGTCTCGTAGACCACGATCAGTGTGCGGAGCTGGTCCATAGTGGTGTCCATCAACGCGAGCGGGCTCTGGAGAAGCCTGCTCCGTCCGGTGGCCGACGGAGATCCGACCGGCCCGGATCTAGCCATGTATCCCTCTCGCTTTCCAAGTCTGCCCGTTTTATGGACCCATGAGTTTAGCGCCGCCCCAACTGATCGACAGGTCAATAAAAATCATCCGGAGATGATTTCGGATAAGGGTGGATTTACTGTCCCCGCGAATGACAGGCTACTGCCGCCTCCATCGGACAACTTCGCACTCCGGAGCGACGCCCGGTCCGGCCGGTAAGGCCGCATATTCACCAGATCAGCACAAGGAAAAAGAATGAAGGAAATGCGCCCATTTCTCCTCGCCACCGGCCTTGCGGTGACAGCGGCACTCCTGACGGGGTGTTCCGACGACAGCGAGGAGAAACACAAGGTGACATACGCGGCGACCGGCTCACAACCGTTCGAAGTGGAGTACGACAAGCCGGGGACGCAGAACTTCGAGGACAGTGTGAAGAAGGAGTTCGACCCCAAGGAGCTCGGCCCGGCGCACGGTAAGTGGACCAAGACCGTGGAGGTGACCGAGCTCGACGGTCTCAGCCTTACGGTGAGCGGCGAATCCACGGTGACGTGCACGATCTCGGTCGACGGCAAAGTGAAGCAGAAGGCGACGTCGAAGGGTGCCGGAGACACCGTCTGGTGCAACGCGGACGGTTCCGGAATCAACAAGTGATCACTAAGGGATCGCCAAATAGGAAGTGAATCTTCCGGTTTTCCTCGGAACCGCGCGGTGACCCCGGGCGACAGGAACGACCCCTGGTGCCATGGGCACCAGGGGTCGTTCACCGCGCGCCGCGCGGAAGCGGCGGCTGCGGTCAGACGCCGATGTTCCCGCCGTCGCGCCGCCATACGCTGATCACCGACGGACGGACCAGCTTGCCCGGTCCGTCCGGCCAGGTGGACTTGGGGTTCTCCACACTTGCCCCGTCCATCTCACCCGGGTGCTGCACGGCCACCAGCACCCGCCGGTCCTGGACGATCGGACCGCAGGTCTCGGCACCGTTCGGCACGGTCAGGAACTGCTTGACCTCACCGCGGCGGCTGCCCGCGGTGGCCACCCCGAACAGTCCGTCGTGGTTGCCCAGGGCGTTGCCGTCCGTCGAGATCCACAGGTTGCCGTAGGAGTCGAAGGTCAGGTTGTCCGGGCAGGAGATCGGGCTGACCTGGTCCTTCGGGAAGCCGCCGAAGTAGGTGGCCGGGTCCGCCGGGTCACCGCAGACCAGGAACAGCCGCCAGCTGAAGCGCTGGGAGGCCGGGTCGTCGTGGTGCTCGGTCAGCTCAAGGATCTGGCCGTGCTTGTTGCTCTTGCGCGGGTTCGCCTCGTCGACGGGCGGCTTGCCGTCCTTGCCCCGGTCGCTGTTGTTCGTCAGCGCGATGTACACCCGGCCGGTGCGCGGGCTCGGCTCGACGTCCTCGGGGCGGTCCATCTTCGTCGCGCCCGCCTTGTCGGCGGCGATCCGCGTGAAGACGTACACCTCCTCGGCGGTCATGCCCTCGACGTAGGAGGTGTTGCCGCTCGCCAGCGGGATCCAGCGGCCACTGCCGTCGAACTCCCCGTCCTCCGGGAGCTTCCCGCTGCCGTCGATCTCGGAGGCCGGGCTGTCGCCGGTGAACTTGGCGACGTACAGCGTGCCCTCGTCCAGCAGGGTGCGGTTGTGCTCGCGCGCGGCCCGGCTGGTGCCCTTCATCATGCGCTTGGACGAGACGAACTTGTAGAAGTAGTCGAACTTCTCGTCGTCGCCCATGTAGAGGACCGGGCGGCCGTCCTCGGTCAGCCGGGGCTCGGCGGCCTCGTGCTTGAAGCGGCCCAGCGCGGTCAGCTTGCGCGGGGTGGAGTCCGGGTCGAACGGGTCGATCTCGATGACCCAGCCGAAGCGGTTGGACTCGTTGGGCTCCTGCGCCACGTCGAAGCGCTTGTCGAAACGCTCCCACTTGCGCTCGGAAGCGGCCCCGGTGAGGCCGTAGCGCTTGAGGCGCGCGGCCGTCGTCGGATCGGTCACCGAGCCGCCGTTGGCGAAGTACTGGTTGAAGTTCTCCTCACCCGACAGCACCGTGCCCCACGGGGTGATACCGCCGCCGCAGTTGTTCAGCGTGCCCAGGATCCGCTTGCCGGTCGGGTCGGCCGAGGTGCGCAGCAGCTTGCTGCCCGCCGCCGGGCCGGTGACCTCGAACGGCGTGGTGCCGGTGATCCGGCGGTTGAGGCGGTGGCGGGTCACCGCGGTCAGCTTGCCGAGCTTGCTGTCCTCCTGCGCCACCACCACGGACAGCCCGTGTGCGGCCCAGCCGATCTCGGCCTGCTCGCGGGTGGGGTTGTTCGCGTCGTACCCCGCGAACATCAGCACCTCGTCGGTGTACTCGTGGTTGACCACGAGCAGCTGCCGGTCCCCCTCGTACGGAAGGTCGAGGACGGCCATGTAGTCGTTGTTGTAACCGAACTGCCCCGCCTGCGCCTTGGCCGACTGGTTGTCCGCGTCGAAGGCGGGCGCACCGCGCAGAATCGGGTCGCCCCAGCGGATGACGATATTCTGGTCATGGCCCTCGGTGACGACCACCGTGTCCTTGGTGTTCGGCGCGACGGGCGTGAAGCGCAGACCTCGTGCCGCCCGGCCCTTGTCCGCCGCGGCGGCCGTCGGCGCGGCGGCGCCCTCGGCGGCCGACGCCTGCGGCGCCCGGCCGAACGCCGTGGCCCCGGTCGCGGCGGCCACGGTCACCACGGCGCTCGCCCGCAGCAGCGAACGGCGCGACGCGGAACGGGCGATGACGTCGCCCACGTACTCGTTGTCACTCGTGTTGGGCACCTCGTGGAAACAGGCGTCACCACAGCGGTACCGGCAGGTCAGCGCCGAACGACCGCCCGGATGCGCGCTGATGAGCGGCAGCAGCTTGCGCACGTCTTCCCCTCCGTAAGGGTGTCACGTAAGGCTTCTGGGGACCCGCTCGCGCGGCCCGCACCGACATGGCGTCGGAATCCTCATTCGGTGCGAAGCTATGGGCGTCGAACCTCCGTGCGGCGTCTGGATCATGAACCATGCGTGAACGACGGGCGACCGGAATCGGCGGAAGAGGGCGGCCGAGCGGCCCGCTAGCCTTTCGGCACCACGGTCATGCACCGCCATGCACCGCACACGATCACGTGAGAGGTATCTCCCATGGGCATACGGGACCTACTGCGCAAAGTTTTCGGACGCTCCCGGGCCACGACGGCGGACGACTCCGCCACGCCGGAGGCCGCAGTTGTCGCGGACCCCCAGCCCGGGGAAACGGGGGCCGTCACGGCTGAGGCCGCCGAGACCGCATCCACCGCCGAGGCAGTGGATGCGGCCGTAGCGGTGGAGGAGCCCGAGTCCGCGCCCGAGCCTGAGTCCGCGCCCGAGCCCGAGCCCGAGTCCGCGCCCAGGCCCCCGGCCCCGCGGTCCGCCAACGACGACACCCCGCCGGACCCGGCCCTGGCCGAACCCCTGAAGACGCTGGACGAAATCCTCGGCTCGCCCGCCCCCGAGGCAAAGGCGGACATCTCGGCAGCAGAGGCCCCTGCCGAGGCGTCGGCCGACGACGCGTCCGCCGCCCACACGGCGGAAGAACCGGAAGCCGCCGAGGAGCCCGCCGAGACCGCCACGGAGGCGGAGGCGGAGACGGCAACGAAGCCCGAGCCCGCCAAGGCACAGGCCGACGAGACCCCGGCCCCGGCAGCCGAGCCCCAGGCCGACATCGCCGCCAAGGCCGAGACCGAGGACAACGCCGCCGCGACGGCCAACGAAGCGACGACCACCGAGGCGCCCACCCCGGCAGCTGCGGCCGCCGAGCACGACCCCACCGCCCGCGAGCCCAAGGCCGCCGTCGAGGCCGAGGCGGAGGACGCCCCGGAAGCCACGGCCGACGACGCGTCGGCTGAGGCGAAGCCGGAGGCCATGGCGGAGCCCGAGCCCGCCAAGGCAGAGGCCGACGAGACCCCCGCCCCGACGGCCGAGCCCCAGGCCGACATCGCCGTCAAGGCCGAGACCGAGGAGGACGCCGCCGCCAAGGCCAACGAGGCGACGGCCGTCGAAGCACCCGCCCCGGCGGCGGAGGCTGCCGAGAACGACACCGCCGCCGCTGAGCCCAAGGCCGCCGTGGAGGCCGAGGCGGAAGCAGACGCGGAGCCCGCCAAGGCAGAGGCAGAGGCAGAGGACGACGCCCCGGAAGCCATGGCCGACGACGCCGCGGACGAACCGACGCCGAAGGCTGACGAAGCCGAGGCCACCGCCGAGACCGAGCCCGCCAAGGCGCAGGCAGACGAGACCCCCGCCCCGACGGCCGACGAGGCTCCCGCCCCCGCGGCGGAGACGAAGGCCGAGGCCAAGGCCGCCAAGGCGACGGCGGACACCTCGGCCGTGGGGGCCGCTGAGGTTCAGGAGAAGGCTCCCGCACTGGTCGGGTTGTACACCGCTGCCGCGGAGGCGATCGAGAAGCAGGGGATGACCGGTACGCGCGCCGTCGTCTATCTCGTTCTCGACCGGTCCGGGTCGATGCGGAACTACTACAAGGACGGCACCGTCCAGCACCTCGCCGACCAGGCCGTGGCCCTCGCCACCCACCTCGGCAGCGGCACCGGCACCGTCCCCGTCGTCTTCTTCTCCACCGACATCGACGGCACCGCCGAGATCGACCTCGCCAACCACTCCGGCCGCGTCGCGGAGTTGCACGGGGCGCTCGGCCACATGGGGCGGACGAACTACCACACGGCGATCGACGCGGTCATCGACCACTACAAGGAGTCCGGCACCACCGACCCCGCACTGGTGATCTTCCAGACCGACGGTGCGCCCACCGGGAAGCCCGCCGCGGAGAAGGCGCTGTGCGCGGCGGCCAGGCTGCCGTTGTTCTGGCAGTTCATCGCGTTCGGCGACCCGGAGGCCAAGGGCTTCGACTTCCTCCGCAAGCTGGACACCTCCCCCGCGCTCGCCGTACCGGAGAAGCGCGCCGTGGACAACACGGGCTTCTTCCACGCCGGGCTGGACCCCCGCGCGGTGGCGGACGCGGAGGTGTTCCAGCAGCTGGTCGGGAAGTTCCCGGGCTGGCTGGAGGAGGCGCGGACGGCCGGCGCCGTCAAGGGCTGACACCGTCAAGGGCTGACGGCACCAGGGGGCCATCCGCGGCGGGGAAATACCCGCGCGGGTGGCCCCCTGCGCTCGGATACGATATGGGCAGCTCACATCAGGAAAAAGTCACCCACAGTATCGACTCGGGAGCAGCCTGCAATGGCTCGACACCTCATCACCAGCGCCCTTCCCTACATCAACGGGATCAAGCACCTGGGCAACATGGTGGGGTCCATGCTCCCGGCCGATGTCTACTCCCGCTATATGCGCCAGCGCGGCCATGACGTGCTCTACATCTGTGCGACCGATGAGCACGGCACCCCGGCCGAGCTGGCCGCCAAGGAGGCGGGGCTGCCGGTGGACGAGTTCTGCGCCCAGCAGCATGACGCGCAGAAGGCGATCTACGACGGCTTCGGGCTCGCGTTCGACTACTTCGGCCGCAGCTCCTCCGAGCAGAACGTGCAGATCACCCAGACCATCGCCCGCGAGCTGAAGGCGAACGGCTTCATCGAGGAGCGCTCGATCCGTCAGGTGTACTCCAACGCCGACGGCCGCTTCCTCCCCGACCGCTATATCGAGGGCACCTGTCCGCACTGCGGCTACGACAAGGCCCGCGGCGACCAGTGCGAGAACTGCACCCGGGTACTGGACCCTACCGATCTGATCGACGCGCGCTCGGCGATCAGCGGCAGCAGCGATCTCGAGGTGCGGGAGACCAAGCATCTGTTCCTGCTCCAGTCCAAGCTGGCCGAGGAGGTCGGCGCCTGGGTCGAGAAGCACGGCAAGGACTGGCCGACGCTGGCGTCGTCGATCGCCCGCAAGTGGCTGACCGAGGGGCTCCAGGACCGGGCGATCACCCGTGACCTGGACTGGGGCGTACCGGTCCCGGCCGACACCTGGCCGGACCTGGCGGCCGAGGGCAAGGTCTTCTACGTCTGGTTCGACGCCCCGATCGAGTACATCGGCGCCACCAAGGAGTGGGCAGACGCCGCGCGAGACACAGACCCGGCGCACCGCGACTGGAAGTCGTGGTGGTACGACGTGGACGAGACGGTCCGCTACACCGAGTTCATGGCGAAGGACAACGTCCCGTTCCACACGGTGATGTTCCCGGCGACGCTCCTGGGCACCCGGGACGTCTGGAAGAAGGTCGACTACGTCAAGGCGTTCAACTGGCTGACGTACTACGGCGGCAAGTTCTCCACCTCGCAGAAGCGCGGTGTGTTCACCGACGCGGCGCTGGAGCTGCTGCCCGCCGACTACTGGCGCTACTTCCTGATCGCCAACGCCCCGGAGTCCGACGACACCTCGTTCACCTGGGAGCACTTCTCGGCCACGGTCAACAAGGACCTGGCCGACACCCTGGGCAACTTCGTCAACCGGGTGCTGTCCTTCTCCCGCAAGCGGTTCGGCGACGAGGTCCCGGCGGGCAAGCCCGCCGGTGCGGCCGAGGAGCGGCTCGGTGAGGAGATCGCGCGGCTGCTCGCGGAGTACGAGGAGCACATGGACGCGCTCCAGTTCCGCAAGGCGGCGGCGGCGCTGCGCGCCCTGTGGAGCGCGGGCAACTCCTATCTGGAGGAGAAGGCCCCCTGGCTGGAGATCAAGACCGACCAGGAGGCGGCGGCTCTCACCCTGCGCACCGCGATGAACCTGATCCACCTCTACGCGATCGTCTCGGAGCCGTTCATCCCGGCGTCCGCGCGGGCCATGCGGTCGGCGTTCGCGCTGACGGACGACACCGCGCCGTGGGTGAGCCAGGAGGAGGCCAGGGCACTGGCATCGGTCCCGGCGGGCACCGCCTTCACCGTGCCGCCGGTGCTCTTCGCGAAGATCACCGAGGATGACCTGGAGTCCTACCGGGAGCGGTTCGGCGGCGTGGAGGAGCCGACGGCGTAATCCCCCGGCGGCGAGCCCCGGCGGGGGCGCGCGGGCCCGTTGAGCGCCCGGCAACCGTTCGTTTAGTCCTGCCGATGACCCTGTGAGTCCACACCACGGGGAAATCGAGGAAAACAGTGCCGGACGCACGGGTCACGGTGACGGTCCACGGTCCCGACCCGCTCTCGCGGGCGGGGGTCGTCCGCCATCTCCAGCATCAGCCCACCGTCGAGCTGATCGCCGGCGAGGAGTCCCCCGCCACCGTGGCCGTCATGCTCGCCGAGCGGCTCGACGACGCGGCCGGGGCCGAGCTGCGCCGACTGGTGCGCGGCGGTGCGCAGCGGGTGGTGCTGGTCGCGGGCGAGCTGCCGGAGACCGAGCTGATGGCGGTGATGGAGTACGGCGTGCGGGCGGTGCTGTGGCAGCACCGCACCACGCCCGGGCGGCTGTTGCGCGCGGTGCTCCGGGCGGCGCGTACGCAGGAGCGGGGCGAGCCGTGCGGGGTGGACCGGCGGCTGTCCGAGCCCGGTATCCACAGCTGAGCGGCCTTGCTGAAGTCCGGTGCGGTTCGGATGCGCCCCGCAGGGGCGCGGGGCTATGTCGATGTGCGGCTCCGCCGCGTGGGCGCGATCAGCCACGACGCAGCCGCAGACGCATGACGGCACCTCGCGGCACTTCCCGCGGCGCACTCAGCGCCCTCAGCGGGCGAGGGACGCGGAGTCGCCCATCACCACCACCGGGTGGCGTTGCGGGTCCAGCGTCAGCAGCAGGTTCTTCATGTTCTTCCGGGAGAGGCTGATACAGCCCTGGGTGGGCCCGCCGTGGTCCACGTGCAACCAGATGCCACCACCCCGGTTCCAGCCCATCGGGCGCGCCGTGTGCAGGGGTGAGGTGCCCGCCCGCCGGTTGTAGTTGATGGCCACCACATAGCCGAAGGACCCGGACAGCGGCTCGCCCTCGGAGCCGGAGCCATGGATGGTGAAGCCCGGCCGGGTGTGGTCGTAGGGGAGCAGGGTGCCGGGGTCCTTGCGCCGCCCGCCCGAGTCGGTGAGGCCGAAGACACCGATCGGGGAGCGCAGATCGCCCTGGTGGTGACGGTCCGTCCAGCCGCGCAGCCCGTTGTGGGCCATCCAGGAGGCTCCGGCCCGCCAGACCGCGCCCGCGTCGCCCGTACCGCGGCTGGTGCCGTGGCTCTCCTCGTCCGCCTCCACCCGCTCGTAGAGCACCGCGGTGGAGGTGGAGGAGTTCCGGCCGGTGCCGGTGACGATCACGACCTGGTCGGAGTCGTCCGGCAGTTCGGCCCGGGTCCGCGGCCCGAGTCCGGGCAGCTCGCGGCTCAGCTCGGGTGCGGGGTCGGGACGGGCCGCCTGGCGGACCGGGCCGCCCCGCCCGGGGTGGTGCGCGTTCGCGGGCTCAAGGGCCGCCCCACGTCCGGACGGCGCGCCGTCCGTGAACGAGTCCGGTGCGCCGGGGCGGCCGGGGGATGCTTTGTGGCTGCCGTCCGCCTCGCATCCGGTCAGCGACAACGCCGACAGGAGGAGGGCGGCGGCGGTCAGCGCGCCCGCGGCCCTCCGTCCGGTCCGCGTCCGTACCCTCACAGATTTCTTCACACTCGAAGAACCGGCTGGGGTACCGGAGTGGTTGCCTCGTTACTCCGCGGGCTGCTCCGCCTGGCTCTCGGCCGACTGCCCGTCCTTCTTCACGGCCTGCTTGATCTGCGGCTTGCGGATCGACAGATGCAGCTCGCGCAGCCGGGCCTCGTCCACCTCGCTGGGCGCGCCCATCAGCAGGTCCTGGGCGTTGCCGTTGAGCGGGAAGGCGATGGTCTCGCGGATGCTGGGCTCATCGGCCAGCAGCATGACGATGCGGTCGACGCCGGGGGCGATACCACCGTGCGGCGGAGCGCCGAAGTGGAACGCGCGGAGCATTCCGCCGAACTCGCGCTCGACCTCCTCGCGGGAGTAGCCCGCGATCCCGAACGCCTTGAACATGACCTCCGGCTCATGATTCCGGATGGCGCCCGAGGACAGCTCGGTGCCATTGCAGACGATGTCGTACTGCCAGGCCAGAATGTCGAGCGGGTCCTTGGTCTCCAGCGCCTCCAAACCGCCCTGCGGCATGGAGAACGGGTTGTGGGAGAACTCGATCTGCCCGGTGTCCTCGTTCCGCTCGAACATCGGGAAGTCCACGATCCAGCAGAAGCGGAAGACGTCTTCCTCGAAGTGACCGGTGCGCTTGGCGGCCTCGACCCGCACCGCGCCCATGATCTTGGAGACCTCGTCGTAGTCGCCCGCGCCGAAGAAGACCGAGGTGCCGGGCTTGCCCTCGACCTCGGCGATCAGCTTCTCGACGTCCTCGTCGGTGAGGAACTTGGCGATCGGGCCGGTCAGCTTGGAGTCCTCGCCGATCCGGACCCAGGCCAGCCCCTTGGCGCCGTGCAGCACCGCGAACTCGCCCATCTGGTCGAAGAACTTCCGCGGCTGGTCGGCGGTGTCCGGTACGGCCAGGGCCCGGACGTGCTTGTCGGCGAACGCCTTGAAGCCGGAGCCCGCGAAGACATGGCTGACGTCCTTCAGCTCCAACTTGGCCCGCAGGTCCGGCTTGTCGGAGCCGTACTTCAGCATCGCCTCGCGGAACGGGATCCGCAGGAACGGCGAGGTGACATGGCGGCCGTTGCCGAACTCCTCGAAGAGCTCGGTCATGACCTTCTCGATGACCTCGAAGACGTCCTCCTGCTCGACGAAGCTCATCTCGACGTCGAGCTGGTAGAACTCGCCCGGCGAGCGGTCGGCGCGGGCGTCCTCGTCGCGGAAGCAGGGCGCGATCTGGAAGTAGCGGTCGAAGCCCGCGATCATCAGCAACTGCTTGAACTGCTGCGGGGCCTGCGGCAGCGCGTAGAACTTGCCGGCGTGCAGCCGGGACGGGACCAGGAAGTCGCGCGCGCCCTCGGGGGAGGTGGCGGACAGGATCGGGGTCGCCATCTCGTTGAAGCCCTGGGCGGTCATCTTCTGCCGGATCGCGGCGATCACGGCGGAGCGCAGCATGATGTTGCGGTGCATCCGCTCACGACGCAGGTCCAGGAAGCGGTACTCCAGCCGCCGCTCCTCGTTCACCCCGTCCTCGGGGAAGACGGTGAAGGGCAGCGGGTCGGCGGCGCCGAGCACCTCGACATCGGTGACCTCGACCTCGATCTCACCGGTCGGCAGCTCGGGGTTGACGTTCTCCGCACCGCGCGCGATCACCCGGCCGTCCACCCGGACGACGGTCTCCTTGGTGAGGGAGCTGAGCGCCTCGTTGGCCGGGGTGTCGGGGCGGACCACCAGCTGGACCAGGCCGTGGTGGTCACGGAGATCGATGAAGAGGATGCCGCCCAGGTTCCGTCGATTGTGGAGCCAGCCGGAGAGCCGGACGTCGGTGCCGACGTCAGCGGCGCGGAGCTGACCACAGGTGTGGGACCGGTACCGATGCATCATTCATCCAAGTCGTGTGATCGGGAGGCGTACGTACCCTCGGGAGCTTCTGGGCAAGCCTACCGGCGCCCGGACGCTCACTGGTAAGCGCTCGGAAAATCCCCATAAGGTAGTGCAATGCGCACCGAGGACCTGCTGGCCGCCATGGCGACCGGTCTATGGCGCTGGGACAGTGTCTCGGGCGCCGTCGCCTACGACGCCGAAGCGGCCCGGCTGGTGGGACTGCCCGCCGAGGCCGTCACCCTTTCCCAGGCCGCCGCCCGCGCCTGCTTCCACCCCGCGGACTGGCTGGAGGTCAAGGCCACCGTGCTGCTGGCGCTGGCCGAGGGCAGCCTCTCCGAGGCCCTGCTGCGGGTGGTGGACGAGAAGGGCACGGTGCTGCGGACCGTGCGCTGCCGGGCCCGGCCGCTGTCCCGCGGCGGCAGCGAGGACGGCTACTACCTGCTCGGCACCCTCCAGGAGGTTCCCGAGCCGCTGCCCGGCACCGCCGCGAAGGGCACGCCGGTCACCGGCGACTGGCGGCGCAACCGCGAGGCGTTCCTGCTGGACGCGGGGCGGGCGCTGGCCGAGGCGATGTCCACCGCCGACGTGCTGCGCGTGGCGGCGGGGCTGTCGATGCCCGGTTTCTCACCGGACGGTCTTGCGGTCTTCGGGGTCGCGGGCGACCGGATCTCGGTGATCGGACGGCAGGGGCCCCGAGCGGCCGCCGAGCACGCGTCCGGTGACGTACCCATGGACCACGACGCTCCCGCCGCCGAGGTGGTCCGCACCGGGCGGGCGGTCTATCTGCCCTCGCCGGACCACTACCGCGAGCGCTTCCCCACCGCCTGGCCGCTGGCCCGGTCCCGCCGCCGCCACTCCTGGGCCTATCTGCCGCTGATCGTCGCGGGGCGGACCATCGGCGCCTGGATGGCCGGGTTCGCTCATCCGGTGTCGTTCTCGCCCGATGAGCGTTCGGTGCTGACCACGATCGCCCGGATGCTCGCCCAGGCGCTGTCCCGTACCGCCCTCCAGGAGACCGAGCGCGAGCTCGCGGACGGGCTCCAGCGCTCGATGCTGCCCGCCCGCAAGCCCGATATCCCCGGTCTCGCGGTGGCCGCGCGCTATGTGCCCACCGGCGGCGGGCTCCAGGTCGGCGGCGACTGGTACGACGTGATCGCGCTGCCCTCGGGCCGCACCGCGCTGGTGATCGGCGATGTGCAGGGTCACGATGTGCGGGCCGCCGGGATCATGGGGCAGCTCAGGATCGCGGTGCGCGCCTACGCCTCCGAGGGGCACCACCCGGACGCGGTGCTCTCGCGCGCCTCCCGCTTTCTCGCCGGGCTCGGCGACACCGGCTGGGCGGGCGCCGACGAGGGCTGGGACCCGCGGTTCGCGACCTGTCTGTACATGGAGGTGGATCCGGTCGCGGGCACCCTCGACATCGCCCGAGCCGGTCATCACGATCCGGCGGTACGGCTGGCGGACGGCACGATGGTGGTCCGCCCGACGGCGGGCGGACTGCCGCTGGGGATCGACCCGGACAGCGACTACCCCACCACCCGGGTGGTGCTGGAGCCCGGCGAGACGCTGCTGATGTGCACCGACGGACTGATCGAGACCGGTGGGCACGACCTGGAGACCGGCTGGGACCGGATCCGGGAGGTCTTCGAGCGGCCCACCCCCCAGACCGGTGAGCCCGGCGGGACCGGCGGCGGGGACGATCTCGAATCGCTGGCCGAGGCCCTGGTGCAGGCGGTGCACGGGCCGCCGTCCCACTGCTCCACCGGCCCGCTCGCCGACCGCCGCGAGGACGACATAGCCCTGCTGCTGATCCGGCGCGAGGCCGAGGTGTGCCTGGTCGGGCCGGGCTCGGCGCCGGTGCGGCGGACCGCGGTCACCGTGGCGCAGGCCGAGCCGGAGCGGATAGCCGGTGCCCGGCAGCAGCTGCGCGACATGCTGCACGACTGGACGGACCGGGACCAGGTGGAGTCGGCGGTGCTGCTGCTCAGCGAGATGGTCACCAATGTGCTGCTGCACACCGACGGCGACGCCCTGCTGGTCGCCGAGGTCAGCGGGCGGCACGGGACCCGGCGGCTGCGCCTCGACGTCGCCGACGGCAGCGACGAGCTGCCGCACCGCCGCCGCCCGGGTGAGCTGGCCTCGTCGGGGCGCGGGCTGCTGCTGATGGAGATGCTGGCCGACGCCTGGGGGGTCGATCCCCGGGGCGACGGCAAGTGCATCTGGTTCGAGCTGCACGAGAAGGCCCCGGAGGGGCTCCCCGCCGGGTAGCGCGCCGGGGCCGCGGGTCGCGTCGGCCCTCGTCAGCTCTCGTCGGCGGGTATGCAGCCGAGCCGTCCGGCCTGGAAGTCCTCGACGGCCTGGGCCAGCTCCGCGCGGGTGTTCATCACGAACGGGCCGTAGTGCATCATCGGTTCGCGGATCGGCTGCCCACCGAGCAGCACCAGCTCGAAGTTGGGGCTGCTCGGCTCCTGGACGGCGTCGGCCCGTACGGTCAGCGCGTCACCGCCGCCGAAGACCACCGTCCGGCCGGTGCGGAACGGCCGCCCCTCAGGACCTGCGGTGCCGCGGCCGGCCAGCCCGTAGGCGAGGGCATTGAAGCCGGGGTTCCACGGCAGGGTCAGCTCGGCGCCCGGGTTGAGCGAGACATGCAGCATGGTGATCGGGGTGTGGGTGATACCCGGGCCCCGGTGACCGTCGATCTCGCCCGCGATCAGCCGCAGCAGGGCGCCGCCGTCGGAGGAGGTCAGCAGTCTGACCTTGCCGCCGCCGATGTCCTGGTAGCGCGGCGGCATCATCTTGTCCTTGGCCGGGAGGTTCACCCACAGCTGGAGTCCGTGGAACAGTCCGCCGCTCATCACCAGCGACTCCGGCGGGGCCTCGATGTGCAGCAGCCCGGAGCCCGCGGTCATCCACTGGGTGTCGCCGCCGTTGATCGTTCCCCCGCCGCCGTGGGAGTCGTGGTGCACAAAGGTGCCGTCGATCAGGTAGGTGACGGTCTCGAAGCCGCGGTGGGGGTGCCAGGGAGTGCCCTTGGCCTCGCCGGGCGCGTACTCCACCTCGCCCATCTGGTCCATCATGATGAACGGGTCCAGGTGCTGGTAGTCGATGCCCGCGAAGGCGCGCCGCACCGGGAAACCCTCCCCCTCGAAACCGCCGGGCGCGGTGCTGACGGCGAGCGCGGAGCGGTGCCGTGCCCCGGCCGGTGCCGCGATACGGGGCAGGGTCAGCGGGTTGTCCACGGTCACTGCGGGCATGACGGCCTCCTCGGTCGTTCACCGTTCAACTTAATTGAAGGGTGAACAACCCGCAAGAGTGCCTTTATCGCCGCATGAGCGGCATCCGGCCGCGCTAGCCGTACATGCGCCGCATCGCGAAATCGACCATCTGTTCGACCGCCTTGGCGTCGAAGACCATCCGGTGCTCGCCCTCCATGTCGAGGACGAAGCCGTAGCCGGTGGGCAGCAGATCGATCACCTCGGCGCCGGTGATGACGAAGTACTTGGACTCCTTGCCCGCGTACCGCCGCAGCTCCTTGAGCGAGGTGAACATGGGGATCACCGGCTGCTGGGTGTTGTGCAGGGCGAGGAAGCCGGGGTTGTCACCGCGCGGGCAGTAGACCTTGGAGCTCGCGAAGATCTGCTGGAAGTCCTCCGCCGACATCGAGCCGGTGGTGAAGGCCCGCACCGCGTCGGCCAGCGACGGCGGCGACGGCTCGGGGTACAGCGGCTGCTCGCCGTAGCCGGCACCCGGCTGGGGGTGGTGCGACAGCGGCGGCTGCTGTTGCGGCGGAGGTGGCGGAGCGGCGTAACCCTGCCCTGCGCTCGCGTTCTGGTCGTAGCCGTACATGCACCGAAGCGTACTGAGTCACAGTTGACCGTTTGAGGGTTGCCCTTTATTACCCACGGGTAGCATCATGGCGACTGAGATCGCATCGATACGCGTTACATCAGAGGTCCCTGCCTCCCGAGCCTTACGGAGCCGTCGCCATGGGGCACTACAAGTCGAATCTCCGCGACATCGAGTTCAACCTCTTCGAGGTGCTCGGCCGCGACAAGCTGTACGGCACCGGTCCGTTCGCGGAGATGGACGTCGAGACCGCGAAGAGCGTGCTCGCCGAGATATCCCGGCTCGCCGAGAACGAGCTGGCCGACTCCTACGCCGACTCGGACCGCAACCCGCCGGTCTTCGACCCGGCCACCAACACCGCGCCGGTACCCGAGTCGTTCAGGAAGAGCTACCAGGCGTACATGGACGCCGAGTGGTGGCGCCTGGGCATACCGGAGTCGCTGGGCGGCACCTCCTGCCCGCGCTCGCTGCTGTGGGGCTCGGCCGAGACCATCCTCGGGTCCAACACCCCGATCTGGATGTACGCTTCCGGCCCGGCCTTCGCCGCTGTGCTCCACGACGAGGGCACCGAGGAGCAGTTGAAGATCGCTCAGCTGATGGTGGACAAGCAGTGGGGCTCCACCATGGTGCTGACCGAGCCGGACGCGGGCTCCGACGTGGGCGCCGGCCGCGCCAAGGCGGTCCAGCAGGAGGACGGCACCTGGCACATCGACGGGGTGAAGCGCTTCATCACCTCCGGTGAGCACGACCTCTCCGAGAACATCATCCACTTCGTGCTGGCCCGTCCCGAGGGCGCGGGGCCCGGCACCAAGGGTCTTTCGCTGTTCGTCGTCCCCAAGTACGACTTCGACTGGGAGACCGGCGAGCTCGGCGAGCGCAACGGCGTCTACGCCACCAACGTCGAGCACAAGATGGGTCTGCGGGTGTCCAACACCTGTGAGCTCACCTTCGGCGCCAACGGCCCGGCCAAGGGCTGGCTGCTGGGCGAGAAGCACGAAGGCATCCGCCAGATGTTCAAGATCATCGAGTTCGCGCGGATGATGGTCGGCACGAAGGCCATGGCCACCCTCTCCACCGGCTACCTGAACGCGCTGGAGTACGCCAAGGAGCGGGTGCAGGGCGCCGACCTGGCGGCCTTCACCGACAAGGCGGCCCCGCGCGTCACCATCACCCACCACCCGGACGTGCGCCGCTCGCTGATGACGCAGAAGGCGTACGCCGAGGGCCTGCGCTCCCTCGTCCTCTACACCGCCTCCGTCCAGGACGACATCCTGGTCAAGGAGGCCGCGGGCGAGGACGCCTCCGACGTCCACGGTCTCAACGACCTGCTGCTGCCCATCGTCAAGGGCTACGGCTCGGAGAAGGCGTACGAGCAGCTGGCGCAGTCGCTCCAGACCATCGGCGGCTCCGGCTACCTCCAGGAGTACCCCCTGGAGCAGTACATCCGGGACGCCAAGATCGACACGCTCTACGAGGGCACCACGGCGATCCAGGGCCAGGACTACTTCTTCCGCAAGATCGTCCGGGACCAGGGCAAGTCGCTGACCATCATCTCCGAGGAGATCAAGAAGTTCCTGGCCGAGGCCGTCGGCGGCGAGGAGCTGGCCCCGGCCCGCGACCAGCTCGCCCAGGCCGCGGTGGACCTGGAGGCGATAGTCGGCACCATGCTCACCGACCTGGCCGCCACCGAGCAGGACGTCACGTCGATCTACAAGGTCGGCCTGAACTCCACCCGGCTGCTGATGGCCTCCGGTGACGTCATCATCGGCTACCTGCTGCTCAAGGGCGCCGCGGTCGCCACCGAGAAGGTCGGCACCGCCTCCGCGAAGGACACCTCCTTCTACCGGGGCAAGATCGCGGCCGCGAAGTTCTTCGCGCACGAGGTCCTGCCGGGCGTCTCCGTCCAGCGCGCGCTGGCCGAGTCGGTCGACAAGGGCCTGATGGACCTGGACGAGTCCGCGTTCTGATCCCTCGGTGACACCGGCTCACACAGCCTGAGCGAAGCCGTCCAGCGGCGGTGGAAGCCGGCCGGCCCCCTGACCGGGGCGGGCCGGCTTCCGTGCTGTGACCGCTCCGTGCGTTGCCGCTCCCCGCTGCCGCCGCTCGCTATCAGTCCTTGTCGGGCGGCCGCTCGCGCAGCGCCCGTTCCACCTCTTCCCACGCCTGGCGGCGGATCTCCTCTCCCTCGGCGAGGAGTTCCTCGACCGACGCGCTCCCGCCGCCGGGCGGCCGGGGCCGCGCCCTCAGCTTGGCCAGCAGATCCCGGCACGCTTCGTCCTCGGTGGCGAACCGGCTCAGGTCCCGGTCCACCGAGCGCTCCCGCAGCCCGGTCGTCCAGCCGCCGTCCGGCGCGGGGCGCAGGAAGTAGTAGGCGTCCGGCTGGACCGGGATGTCATGCGCTCCCGGGATGTCGTACAGCGCGTCCGGCACCTGCTCCTCATGGAGGACGCGGATCAGTTCCCATCGGTCCACGACAACCAGCATCCGCCGTCAGTTGAGCGGGGTGAGGTTCCCGGCGGCGACAAGCTGGGGGATCGAGGGTCCGGTCAGATACTGGAGCCCCTGTCCCGGCTGGCCGAACCAGGGCCGGATCGGACCGGCCTCCACCAGGAAGGGCTTGGTGACCTTGTAGAGGTGGTAGCCGAACGGGTAGGCCGGGTCGAGGGTGTTGAGGTTGCTCGGCGGCAGCGCGCGCTCGGTGAAGGGCGTACCGGCCGGGGCGAGGAAGTGGCCGAAGCCGCTGCCGAAGAGGTCGACCCGCTGCCCGGCCTTCAGGGTGATGGTGGTCTTCAGGGGCTCACCGTTGAGCAGCGTCCAGCCGTCCGGGTACGGGTACCACCAGCCGTTGGTCTGCTCGTTCCAGTAGCAGTCCAGGAAGGCGGCGGAGGAGCGGTAGCCGTCCAGCCGCTGGTAGCCCTCCAGCATCCGGCCGATCGCGCCGTTGCGGGGCAGAGAGGCCGGGCCCAGCCGCCAGTCGCCCTCGAAGTACCGCTGTAGCGGGGGATTGGGCGCGGCGTTCGTCCCGCCGACCCGGTCCCTCGTGGGACAGGGCACCGGGCGGCCGTACCCGTCGTCCGGGCGGCTGTCCGGGGAGCGCGGGTCCTGCGTACCGGCCTCGGCGGCCGAGGGAACCAGTCCCATGGCGACAAACCCGGCGGCGGGCTGCGCCACGGCCGAACCAGCGCTGCACAGCAGCAGCAGCGACCCCAGGACGACGAGGACGTGTCGTAGAACGCGCATCCGGTGTATCCCCTTGCGTGCGACTCAGTACGAGGGAGCGGTCACGGGGAATATGGGCGGATTTGCCGGACTCATAGCGTTAGCTGACGTGCTTTCATCAGATCGGCGCAACACGACCCCACGGATGGATCCACCCGCCACTCGCCGGTCGCCGGGCCGGTCCGAATCTATGCTGAGCACATGAGCGCACACCCCGGCATCGACCGCGGCCACACCGATGACCTCATGGCGTTCCTCCGCGCCAGCCCATCGCCCTACCACGCAGTAGGAAACGCCGCTCAGCGCCTGGAAAACGCGGGTTTCCGGCAGGTCGAGGAGACCGCCGCCTGGGATGGAGAGGCGGGCGGGCGGTATGTGCTGCGGGGTGGAGCGATCATCGCGTGGTACGTGCCGGAGGGGGCGAGCCCGTCCACTCCGTACCGAATTGTGGGCGCTCACACCGACTCTCCCAATCTGCGGGTCAAGCCGATTCCCGATACCGGAGCGCACGGCTGGCGCCAGATCGCCGTCGAGATCTACGGCGGCGCCCTCCTCAACACCTGGCTCGACCGCGACCTCGGCCTCTCCGGCCGGATCACCCTCAGAGACGGCTCGCACCGGCTGGTCACCGTCGACCGCCCGCTGCTGCGGGTGCCCCAGCTCGCCGTGCACCTGGACCGGTCCGTCAACAGCGAGGGCCTCAAGCTGGACAAGCAGCGCCATATGACGCCGATCTGGGGTCTGGGCGAGGTCGAGGAAGGCGATCTGATCCGCTTCGTCGCCGACGAGACCGGCGTCGCGGCCGACGAGATCGGCGGCTGGGACCTGATGGTGCACAGCGTCGAACCGCCCGCCTACCTCGGGCGTGACCGCGAACTGGTGGCCGGTCCCCGGATGGACAATCTGCTGTCCGTGCACGCCGGTACGGCCGCGCTGGTGGCCGCCGCCGCCCGCACCGGCCTCGACGCCATCCCCGTGTTCGCCGCCTTCGACCACGAGGAGAACGGCAGCCAGTCCGACACCGGCGCCGACGGCCCGCTGCTCGGCAATGTCCTGGAGCGATCGGTCCACGCCCGCGGCGGCGGCCACGAGGACAAGGCGCGCGCCTTCGCGGGCAGCTTCTGCCTCTCCTCCGACACCGGGCACGCCATCCACCCCAACTACGCCGAGCGCCATGAGCCCGGCCACCACCCACGTCCCAACGGCGGCCCCATCCTCAAGGTCAACGTCAACCAGCGCTATGCGACCGACGGCTCCGGGCGGGCCGTCTTCGCCGCCGCCTGCGAGCGCGCCGGGGTGCCCTGGCAGAGCTTCGTCTCCCACAACGCGATGCCGTGCGGCACCACGATCGGTCCGATCACCGCCGCCCGCCACGGCATCTCCACCGTCGACATCGGTGTGGCGATCCTGTCCATGCACTCGGCGCGCGAGCTGTGCGGGGCGCAGGACCCCCGGCTGCTCGCCAAAGCGCTGACCGCATTTCTGGAGGGCTGAGTTGCGCTTCTCCCTGCTGGGCCCCGTGACGGTGACCACCGGCCCCCCGGCAGCGGCCGTCGAGCTACCGCTGGGGGCGGCCAAACGGCGCAGTGTGCTCGCCATGCTGCTGCTGCGGCCCAACTCGACCGTCTCCGTGGATCAGTTGACCGCCAGCCTGTGGGAGGACGAGCCGCCCGCCCACGCCAAGACCGTCATCCAGGGCCATGTCTCCCGGCTGCGCGCGGTCCTCGCCGAGCACGGCGCCGGTGACCTGGGCGTCGAACTCGCCACCCACGGCTCCGCCTATCTGCTGCGGCTGCCCGACGGAATGGTCGACGCCCAGCGCTTCGACCATCTGGTCTCCAGCGCCCAGCCCGAGGCCGCCCCGGCCGACGCCGTCCAGCTGCTGAGCCAGGCGCTCGGGCTGTGGCACGGCCCGGCGCTGACGGGGACGGTGGCCAGCCCGCCGTTCGCGGCCGCGGCTCACGCCCTGGAGGAACGACGGCTGACCGCCGTGGAGGCACTGGCACGCGCGTACGGAGCGCTCGGCGAACACGACAGGGCCGCGGGTGTGCTGCACCCCGCCGCCCTCGCCCAGCCGCTGCGCGAAGGGCTGATCGCGGATCTGATGCTGGCGCTGTACCGCACCGGGCGGCAGTCCGACGCGATCGCCTGGTTCCACCGCACCCGGGAGCTGCTCGCCGACGATCTGGGCGTCGACCCGGGGGAGCGGCTGACCGGCGCGTACCAGGAGATCCTGCGGGCCGGGCCGGGGGCGGACGCGGGACGCGGCGGCACCGACGGCGCGAGCCACCCCGGGGTCCAGCCGGTGCCCGCCACCCCGGCGCACCCCGTCGCCGCCCCCGCCCCCGCCGCGGCCACCGGAGCGCCGGTGCCCGAGCTGCTCCCCCGGCCCCCGGCCGGGTTCCTCGGGCGGACCGCGGAGCTGGCGGAGCTGACCCGGCTGACGCTGCCCGCCGAACCGGACCGCGGCTACGGCGGCGCCCCCGGCGGCTTCCCGTCCGAGGGCGGCATCACGCTCGTCAGCGGACCCGCCGGGGTCGGCAAGACGGGCCTCGCGGTGCACTGGGGTCACGCCTACGCGGGCGCCTTCCCCGACGGACGGCTCTTCGCGGATCTGCGCGGCTTCAGCGGCGGTGAGGAGGCGGCGCCGCTGGAGGTGCTGCGCGAGTTCCTGTTCACCATGGGCACCCCGGCCGAGCAGATACCGTCCTCGCCCCAGGCGGCCTCCGCGCTCTACCGCTCGCTGGTCGCCCGCCGGCGGCTGCTGGTGGTGCTGGACAACGCGAGCAGCTCCGCCCAAGTGCGGCCGCTGCTGCCCGGCGGCCCGCACTGCGCCACGCTGGTCACCAGCCGCAGCAGGCTCGACGGGCTGATCGCCACCGATGCCGCCCGTCCGCTGCGGCTGCACGCGCTCGGCCCCGAGGACAGCATCTCGCTGCTCGGCACGCTGCTCGGCCCGGAGCGGGTCGCCGAGGACCCCGCCGCCGCACGGGAGTTGGTTGCGCTGTGCGACGGACTGCCGCTGGCGCTGCGCGCCGCCTCCGCCCAGCTGATGGCCCGGCCCCGCTGGCGGCTGGCCCGGCTGGCCACCGCCCTGCGCGACGAGCGGCGCAGGCTCGCCCTGCTGTCGGCGGAGGACGCCGGGGTGGCCGCCGCGCTGCGCAACTCGGTGGCCCGGCTCTCCGCGGACGACGCCGCGCTGCTGCGCACCCTGGGCACCGGCTTCGCCCGGGAGGTCAACACGGCGGAGGCGGCGGCGCTGTCCGGGGCGGACCCGGAGCTGATCCAGGACGCCCTGGACCGGCTCGCCGAGATGCATCTGCTGGACGAGGAGGCCACCAATCGCTACGTGATGAGCGATCTGGTGAAGCTCTTCGCCCAGGGCGACGGCAGCGCGGACGGGACCGCGGGCGGGCCCACCGGCGGTGGCCAACCCCACTGAGGGAACGGCGCGTTCGCCCGGGGCGTTGGCGGGATGACACCGGGAGGGGACGTCAGCCGGGGGCGTTAGTGAGACGTTAGCGGTGCGGCAGCGGTACAGCAGCCGTACGCCAGCGGGGCCGGACAGTCTTGAGACGTACCGCAAGACGACCACATCCCACTGGGGGGAACCACCATGTCGATCACCGCCACCAACGCCCGCACCATCCGCACCGCCGTCGCCAGCGTGACCCTCATGGCCGCCGCTCTCACCCTGGCCGCCTGCAACAACGACGACGCGGAGGGGGTCAAGCGGTCCGGCTCCGCGGAGAGTTCGGCCGCCGCCACCCCGGGCTCCGACTCCAAGGGCGGCGGCAAGCAGGACACGAACGCGGGAGGCGGCGCCGACGCCGGTGCCCAGGGCGGCGCCCAGGCAGGCGGTGACGGGAAGGCCCCCGGCAGCGGCAAGAGCGGCGGCACGACGGGCGGCTCCGGCTCCAAGATCGGCACCTGTGACCCGAGCAAGCTGTCGATGAGCGTCACCAAGGCTCCCCGGCCGGTCAACCACCTGTTGCTCCAGGCCACCAACAAGTCCGGTGTCACCTGCAACCTCCCGGAGGCCCCCGCGCTGCGGTTCGACGACGGGCAGGCGGCCACCCCGATCGCCGAGGAGACCAAGCCGCAGGCCGTCGTCAGCCTCGCGCCCGGCGAGAGCGGCTACGCGGGCATCCTCACGTCCAGCGCCGACGGCTCGGGCACGAACGGCACCAAGGTCACCAAGCTGGAGGTGTACCTCAAGGGCTCCGACGCCGCCACCTCCGTCCCGCTGCCCGGCGGCTCGGTGTACCTCGACGACAACGCGCAGGTCAGCTACTGGCAGAGCGACAGCTCCGACGCGCTCAACTGGTGACACCCGCCACCTGAACATCCCCGGCAGCCGACTCCCCTGCGGCTGCGCGACGACCGACGGCCCCCGACTCCCCCGCGGGGGCCGTCCCGTCATGTCCCGCCCCACCGCCGTCGCTGTCCCGCCTCTGGCCGTCCGGCGGCATGTCCCAGCAGGTCACAGCGGTGGGCGGGGACGAGACGTCCCATGGGACGTCAGCACCCCCGAAGTCCCCTTCGATGCGGTTGAGAGTGGATCCCGTCGCCGCGGCGGAACGCCCCGGCGGCTCAACCGACAGGCACCGGCGGACCGTCGGCGCCCATCGAAGGGGGGATTCCGAGATGACGCACTCCACCGTGCAGGGTCCGCGACGGACCCTGCTGCGCAAGGTCCTTCCCACGATCGTCGCGGCGAGCATCGGCGCCGCCGGGCTCGTCGGCTGCTCCGGCGGCAGCGACAGCGGCGGCCATGACGGCACGGCGGACAAGGCCGGAGCCGCGGCGGACACGGCCGCCGGAAAGAGCGCCCTCAGCCGTGACACCAAGGTCAAGGACAAGGATCCGGGCCTGAAGCTGAAGACCACCAGCGGTGAGTTCGGCACCAAGGCCGCGGCCGCCGCCGACTTCCCCACCTGGGGCACGCGTTGGGTGGTCCACCAGACCCCGGACACCCACTCGGCCTCGACCGGGATGATCAACCAGCGCGCTGCGGGCCAGGACCGCATCGCCGCCGACTACCAGGTCGACACCGGGCACAAGGTGTGCGAGGACGGGGCCTGCTCGACCTACATGGCTCACCTCACCAAGCCGGTCAACGGCTTCCTGAGCGTGGTCGCGGTGGACATCTCGCAGGACTCGCTGCCCGACGTCCCGGTGCAGAACGGCGATCAGCCGCCGAAGCCCCCGCAGACCGGCGGCACCCGCTGCTAGGCCCTCCAGCGCGCCGCCACCTGGCTCACGGCCAACGGCGGCACCCGGGAGCGGCACGTCCACCGCAGGGGTGTGGACGTGCCGCTCGTCATGCTCATGATCCACATGCTCCAATGGTGAGCGTGCCAGCGCATCCGCATCGCCCCGAGAACCCACGACGAAAGCCGCTCGCCCCGCTCCCCGGCCAACTCTCCGGCCCGGTGAGAGAATTCGTGACCGCACTGCGCCATATGCACGGCGAACTGGGACTGAGCCTGACGGAATTGGAGAGCAGGCTGCCCGCCAGCCGCTCTTCCCTCTCCCGCTATCTGCGCGGTCAGAGCCTGCCCGACGAACGGCTCCTGGTCCAATGGGGCAAGCTCTCCTTCACCGCCGAGGACCGGCTGCCCGAACTGGTGGAACTGCTGCACCGGGCCAACGAGGCCGCCTCGGCGGAGGCAGCCGCCCCGGCCGATGAGACCGCATCGGCCGATATCGCCCCCGCGGCCGCCATGGCCGGCCGGCCGCCCCCGCCGGACGGGTCGTCCCGCCGACGGCTGCGGCTGGTCCTCGCCACGGTCGGCACCGTCGTGGTCATCGCCGGGGCCACGGTCACCACCCTCGCCCTGCGCTCGTCCGGCGACAACTCCTCCGGCGACAAGCCGTCCGCGGGCGCACCGGCCGCGTCCTCCGCGGCCCTGGGCAACGCCCGGATCACCGTCTACAACGCCGAGCGCGACTGCCGGACCAAACGCACCCGCTACTGCTCGCTGGGCCTGGCCGAGGATCCGTATCTGGCCTACCGCCCGTCGAACATCGTGGGCCGGGCCTGGCACGGCGATGTGCTGCGCGCCGACTGCCGGATCGCCAACGGGGTCACGGTCACCGACGAGGCGGGCGGACACAGCAGCATGTGGTTCCGGGTCGGCCAGGGCGGCAAACGGGTCTGGGTCCCGGCCATCCGCATCCGCGCCGACCAGGTGCAGTACACCAAGCTGCCCAACTGCCCCGACTGACCGGAGGGCCGTCAGGAGGGCTTGCCGGGCCGGCGCGTCAGGAGGGCTCGTCCATCCCGGCGAGCACCAGCGGCAGCCGTACCGCGCCGCCCTCGGCGACCCGGACCGGGACGCCCCAGTCCTGCTGGTGCACATGGCAGGCGGGGTACTCGTTCCGCGGGTCGTCGTCGCAGGACGCGGCCATCGCCGAGACATGCAGCACGCCCTCGGTCACTCCGTCCGCCAGCACCAGATCCCGGCTCAGCTCGGTGCCCGCGCCGTCCCCTTCGGCCAGCAGGCCGGGTGGGGTGGCGGAGACCAGCAGCCGGGTGGAGGGGCCGTAGCGGGTGTCCAGCTTCTGCCCGGCGGGCGCCTGGAAGACCACGTCCAGCCGGAGCGTGCCCGGGGCGATCTCCGTGGCCGCGCGCTGGGTGCGGTGCGCCAGCGCCTCGACCCGTACGGCCTCCTCGGGCAGCCGCAGCCGGGTCAGCCGGTGCCGGGCCGACTCCACCACCACGATGTCCCGGTCCGCCAGCACCGCGCCGGACGGCTCGCGCAGATCGGTGGCGAGGGTGGTGACCTCACCGGTGGCCGGGTCGTAGCGGCGCAGCGCGTGGTTGTAGGTGTCGGCGATCGCGACCGAGCCGTCGGGCAGCGCGGTGACGCCCAGCGGGTGCTGGAGCAGGGCCTGTCCGGCGTCGCCGTCCCGGTGGCCGAAGTCGAAGAGTCCGGTGCCCACCGCCGTGCGGACCGCGAAGCCGTCGCCGTCCCGCTCGACCCAGCGGACCGCGGAGGTCTCGGAGTCGGCGATCCACAGCCGGTCCCCGGCCGCGGCCAGCCCGGAGGGCTGGGCGAACCACGCCTCCTCGGCGGGCCCGTCGACCAGGCCCTCGTTGGTGGTCCCGGCGGCGGCCCGGACCGTCCCGGCCTCCGGGTCGTACGTCCACAGCTGGTGGACACCGGCCATGGCGATCCACAGCCGGCCGGCGAACCAGGCCAGGTCCCACGGCGAGGACAGATCCACCTCGCGGGCGGGCCCCTCGGCGGGCGAGCCCTGCCACCACTGGCGGCCGGTCCCGGCGAGGGTGGTGGTCTCACCGGTGGCGGGGTCGAAGCGGCGCAGCGCGTGGTTGACGGTGTCGGCGACGGCGACCGAGCCGTCGGGCAGCGGCGCGAGTCCCTGCGGCTCGCTGAACCGGGCCCGCTCCGGGGCGCCGTCGGCCAGCCCGCGCGTGCCGTCACCGATCCGGCGCACCACGGTCTCGCCGTCCGCGGCGAGCTCCACCAGCTGGTGCCGGGTGGTGTCGGAGACCAGGAAGGTGCCGCCGGGCAGCGACACGGCCTTGCCGGGGAAGCGCAGCTCGGTGGGGACCGGCTCGGGAGGTACGTAGGGCCCGTCGCCGCGGCGCAGCGTGCCCTTGGCGGAGTGTTCCGCCTCCAGCTCTCCCACCAGGGTCTCGATGGCATGGGCGTGCCCCTCGCCCGCGTGCTGGGCGACCACATAGCCCTCGGGGTCGATGACCACGAGGGTGGGCCAGGCGCGTACCGCGTACTGCTTCCAGGTGGCGAGCTCGGGGTCGTCGAGGACCGGGTGGTGCACTCCGTAGCGCTCGGCGGCGTCCACGACGGCCTGGTGGTCGGCCTCGTGGACGAACTTCGGCGAGTGCACCCCGACGATCACGACGGTGTCGCGGTGCTTCTCCTCCAGCTCGCGCAGCTCGTCCAGGACGTGCAGGCAGTTCACACAGCAGAACGTCCAGAAGTCCAGGATCACGATGCGCCCCCGCAGATCCGCGAGGGTGAGGTCGTTGCCTCCGGTGTTGAGCCAGCCGCCCTTGCCGGTCAGTTCGGGGGCGCGGACGCGTGCACGTGGAGCCATATCCCCATCAAACATCAGCCCCCGGCCGTGGCATTCCCCCGGGTTCGGGCGGCGGGCTCGGGCAGGCCCAGCATGCGGTCGCGGAGCACCGGGAGGTCGGTGCGGACCTGGGTGACCCGGTCCAGGTCCAGCTCGACGGTGAGCACCTCCTCGGCGGTGCCCGCCTCGGCGAGCACCTCGCCCCACGGGTCCACGACGATGCTGTGCCCGGCCTGCTCCACCCCGGCGTGGGTGCCGGTGGAGCAGCAGCCCAGGACGTACGCCTGGCTCTCCACGGCACGGGCGCGGGCCAGCAGCCGCCAGTGCTCGCGGCGGCGGGCGGGCCATCCGGCCGGGATCACCAGCACCTTGGCCCCGGCCTCGGTCAGCAGCCGGAAGAGCTCGGGGAAGCGGAGGTCGTAGCAGATGGCGAGGCCCAGAGTGGCGTCCGGCGGACCGGTGGTGACGACCTCCTCGCCCGCGCCCATCATCACGGCCTCGCCCTCGTCGAAGCCGAAGCGGTGGATCTTGCGGTAGGAGCTCGCGAGGGCGCCGTCGGGGGAGAAGACCAGCGCGGTGTTGTAGAGGGTGCCGTCGGGGGCACGCTCGACGATGGAGCCCGCGTGGAGCCAGACCCCGGCGTCCCGGGCGGCGGCGGCCATGGCGCGGGCGGTGGGGCCGTCCAGCGGCTCGGCGCCGCTGACGAAGGAGTCGTAGGCGAATGCCCCGAGCGTCCACAGTTCGGGCAGTACCACCAGATCGGAGCCGCTCTGGGTGCGGACGATGGCGGCGGCGCGGCCGCGGCGGCTTTCGGGGGACTCGTCCGGGTCTACATCGATCTGGACCAAAGAGGCGCGCACACTACCACCGCTCTCAGCGTTGGAGACCGTCAACCGGGCCTACGATCGGACCCGAAACCACTGCCCTGGCGCTCATGGGCAGCGTAACTTGAAGCCACACACCAGCACCCAGCCCGCGCACCAACCGCCCGAGGGGTCCCGTGACCGTCCATCCCAGCCTTCAGACCTCCATCGACGCCTGGACCCATTCCATCGACGCTATATCGGAGTTGGTCAATCCGCTCGTCGAGAACGAATGGAACCGCCGTACCGAGTGCCCGGGATGGTCGGTGCGGGACGTCGTCTCGCATGTGATCGGAATCGAGTGCGAGATGCTCGGCGATCCCCGCCCCATCCACACGCTGCCGCGCGACCTGTTCCACGTCACCAACGAGTTGTCGCGGTACATGGAGGTCCAGGTCGATGTCCGGCGCTGCCACACGGCACCCGAGATGACCTCCGAGCTGGAGTACACCGTCATCCGGCGGTCCCGTCAGCTGCGGAACGAGAAGCGGTCGCCGGACACCGTGGTGCGCGTCCCCGGCGGCATCGAGATGTCCCTCGAAGCCGCCCTGGCACGGCGGGCGTTCGACGTCTGGGTGCATGAGCAGGATCTGCGCCGGGCGCTGAACAAGCCCGGCAATCTGGACTCCCCGGGCGCCCTCATCGCCCGCGACACCCTGCTGTCGGCGCTGCCGAAGGTGGTCGCCAAGGACGCGGGCGCGGCGCCCCATTCGGCGGTGGTCTTCGATGTGCACGGCCCGCTGGAGTTCATGCGGACCGTCCGGGTGGACGCGGACGGCAAGGGCACCATCGACGGCAGCGTCTCGCTCGGCCCGACCGTGACGCTCACCCTGGACTGGGAGACCTATCTGCGGCTGGCCTGCGGGCGGGTGCGGCCCGAGGCGGTCGGCGAGCGGCTGAAGGTCGAGGGCGACCAGCAGCTGGCCGAGGCGATCCTCGACCACTTCGCCGTCACACCGTAAGGAGCCGTCACACCGTAACCGTCACGCCGTACACAACCGTCACGCCGTACACAGCGGACGGCGGGGTTCACGCCGGTACGTGCACCGCCTCGACGCGGCTCGCGACGACGCGTTCGCGCTCCCGGCGGTGCGCGCGCCCGCGCAGCCGCAGCACCTGGGAGACGCCCAGCGTCTGGAGGACGAAGACCGAGGCGAAGGCGATCCGGTAGTTGTCACCGGTCAGGTCGAGCAGCACCCCGACGGCCAGCAGCGTGGTCATGGAGGCCGTGAAGCCGCCCATGTTGACGATGCCGGAGGCGGTCCCGATCCGCTCGGGCGGATTGGCGGGGCGGGCGAAGTCGAAGCCGATCATCGAGGCCGGTCCGCAGGAGCCGAGCACCACGCACAGGGTGATCAGCAGCCACAGCGGGGCGTGGGCGGACGGCCAGGCCAGCACGGTGCCCCACAGCAGGGCGGTGGCGCCGACCGTACCGAGGGCGAGCGGGGCGCGGGCCGCGTGGTGGCGGGCGATGACCTGACCGTAGATCAGGCCGATCACCATGTTGGAGAGCACCACGAGGGTCAGCAGCTCACCCGCCGTGGCGCGGGACAGCCCCTCGGCCTCGACCAGGAACGGCATCCCCCACAGCAGCAGGAAGACCATGGCGGGGAACTGGGTCGTGAAGTGGACCCACATGCCCAGCCGGGTGCCGGGCTCCCGCCAGGCGGTGGCGATCTGACGGCGGACGAAGCCCTTGCCGCCGCGCGGCGCGGCGACGGGCTCGTACCCCTCGGGGTGGTCCTTGAGGAACACCAGCACCAGGACGAGTACGACCACCCCGCCGACCGCGCTGCCCGCGAAGGTCGGGGTCCAGCCCGCGCTGTGCAGGGCCTGGGCGATCACCAGGGTGGAGATCAGGTTTCCGGCCATGCCGATCAGCGCGGCGATCTGGCCGATCAACGGCCCGCGGCGGGCGGGGAACCAGCGCGACCCCAGCCGCAGCACGCTGATGAAGGTCATCGCGTCCCCGCAGCCGAGCAGCGCCCGGGCCGCGAGCGCCATCGGATACGAGTGGGAGAGCGCGAAGGCGAACTGTCCGGTGGTGAACAGCGTGGCGCCGAGGGCCAGCACGGTCCGGGTGCCGAGCCGGTCCACCAGCAGCCCGACGGGTATCTGCATCCCGGCGTAGACCAGCAGCTGGAGGATGGAGAAGCTGGACAGCGCCGAGGCGTTGATGTGGAAGCGCTCGGCGGCGTCGATGCCCGCCACCCCGAGGCTGGTGCGATAGGTGATGGCGATGAAGTAGACGCCGACGCCGAGGCCCCAGACGGCGACGGCGCGGCGCCCTCCGGGTGGATCCCCGGGCAATCGGGCGGTGGTCATCGGGCCTCACCCCGGGCCAGGTTGTTGACCCAGCTGATGTGGCGCTGCACGGTGGCGGAGGCCGAGCGCGCGTCCCCGGCGCGCAGGGCGGTCAGGATCTCGGCGTGCTCGGTGATGTTCTTGGCGATACGGTCCGGTTCGGCGTGCATGGTGGCGACCCCCATCCGCAGCTGCCGGTCCCGCAGCTGGTCGTACAGCTGGGCCAGGATGCCGTTCCCGGCGGCCCGGACGATCGCTACGTGGAAGCAGCGGTCGGCGACGGCGAACGCGGCGAGGTCCCCGGCCGCCGCATGTCCCTTCTGCTCCTCCAGCAGTTCTTCCAGCCGGAGCAGCAGCGGCTCCGCGGCAGGGACCACCTTGGCGACCGCGTGCTGCTCGACCAGCAGCCGGGTCTCGACCACATCCGCGATCTCCTGGGCGGAGACGGGCAGCACCAGGGCGCCCTTCTTGGGATAGAGCTTGAGCAGCCCCTCGGCCTCCAGCCGCAGCAGCGCCTCCCGCACCGGAGTGCGGGAGACCCCGACGGCCTCGGCCAGTTCGCCCTCGCTCAGCAGGGTGCCGCCCTCGTAACGGCGGTCGAGAACAGCCTGCTTGACATGGGTGTAGACGCGTTCGGCGGCAGCGGGCGGCTTGGTGGCCGTATCGGTGGGACTCATGATGAGCACATCATAGATACATCAGGTATTCACAAGGATCCCCCGTCCGCGATGCGGACGCGCCACGGCCCGCCTGCGCGGGGCAGGCGGGCCGTGACCGGAAAGCGGGGATCAGCCCCAGGTGATGAGGCGCTTGGGGCGCTCCAGGATCGCCGCGACATCCGCGAGCACCCGGGAGCCGAGCTCGCCGTCGACCAGGCGGTGGTCGAAGGAGAGCGCGAGGGTGGTCACCTGGCGCGGCTTCACCTCGCCCTTGTGGACCCACGGCTGGAGCTTGACGGCGCCGAACGCGAGGATCGCGGACTCCCCGGGGTTGAGGATCGGGGTGCCGGTGTCCACGCCGAAGACGCCGACGTTGGTGATGGTCACCGTACCGCCGGACATCGCCGCCGGGCTGGTCTTGCCCTCGCGGGCGGTGGCGACCAGCTCGCCGAGGGCGGACGCCAGTTCGGGCAGGGTCTTGGCGTCCGCGTCCTTGATGTTCGGGACGATCAGACCGCGCGGTGTGGCCGCCGCGATGCCCAGGTTGACGTAGTCCTTGTAGACGATCTCCTGGTTCCGCTCGTCCCAGGAGGCGTTGATGTCCGGGTTGCGCTTGATGGCCACCAGCAGGGCCTTGGCCACCAGCAGCAGCGGGTTGACCCGCACCCCGGCCATGTCCGGGTCCTGCTTGAGGTCGGCGACCAGCTTCATGGTGCGGGTGACGTCGACGGTCACGAACTCCGTCACATGCGGCGCGGTGAAGGCGCTGCTGACCATGGCCTGCGCGGTGGCCTTCCGGACGCCCTTGATGGGCACCCGGCGCTCCCGGGCCGCCGGGGGCATGGCCTCGGCGGCGGGCGCGGGTACGACGGCGGGCGCCTCGGCCGCGGGCACGGCCTCGGCCGCCGCGTGGACGTCCTCGCGGGTGATGATCCCGTCCGGGCCGGTCGGGGTGACCGTGGCCAGGTCGATGCCCAGGTCCTTGGCCAGCTTGCGGACCGGGGGCTTGGCCAGCGGACGGGCCGCACCGGGGCGCGGGCCGTGGCCGTTGAGCTCGGGTCCGGTCTCCACCGGGGCGGGCGCGGGGGCCTCGGCCCTGGGCGCGGCGGGGGCGGGCGCGGTGCGCGGCGGCTGCTGGCCCGGCACCGGCTTGCGCGGACGGCGCTTGGTGGAGGAGGGCGCCGCGCCGTAGCCGACCAGGTTGGCCTGGCGGCCCTCGGGCTCGGCGGGTTCGGGGGCGGCCTCGGGAGCCTTGGGCGCGGCGGCGGGTGCGGGCGCGTCACCGGCGCCCGGCTGGGTGTCCACCGAGATGATCACCGTGCCCACGTCCACCGTGGTGCCCTCGCCGAAGCGCAGCTCGTGCACCACCCCGTCGAAGGGGATGGGCAGCTCGACGGCGGCCTTGGCGGTCTCGACCTCGCACACCACCTGGCCGTCGCTGACGGTGTCACCCGGGGCCACGAACCACTTGAGGATCTCGGCCTCGGTGAGCCCCTCGCCCACGTCGGGCATCTTGAACTCACGGAAGCGCTGTTCGACTGCGGTCATCGTCACGATCTCCTCAAGCCCTTCAGTACGCCAACGCACGGTCTACGGCGTCGAGCACCCGGTCAAGCCCCGGCAGGTACTCGTCCTCGAGCCGCGACGGCGGGTACGGCGCGTGGAAGCCGCCGACCCGCAACACCGGGGCCTCAAGGTGATAGAAGCACCTCTCGGTGATCCGTGCTGCGATCTCCGAGCCAGTGCCCAGAAAGACCGGTGCCTCATGGACCACGACCAGCCGGCCGGTCCGCTCGACACAGCCCTGGAGGGTGTCGAAGTCGATCGGGGACATCGACCGCAGATCCACGACCTCGACCGACTTGCCCTCCTCGGCGGCGGCCGCGGCGGCGTCCAGGCACACCTTCACCATCGGGCCGTAGGCCGCCAAGGTGAGGTCGGTGCCCGGCCGCGCCACCCGGGCGGCGTGCAGGGGGGCGGGGATCGCCGAGGTGTCGACCTCGGACTTGTCGTGGTAGCGGCGCTTGGGCTCGAAGTAGATCACCGGGTCGTCGCTGCCGATGGCCTGCTGGAGCATCCAGTAGGCGTCGGAGGCGTTGGACGGCGAGATCACCTTCAACCCGGCGACATGGGCGAACAGCGCCTCGGGCGACTCGCTGTGGTGCTCCACCGCGCCGATGCCGCCGCCGTACGGAATGCGGATGACCACCGGCAGCTTGACCTTGCCGAGCGAACGCGCGTGCATCTTGGCGAGCTGGGTGACGATCTGGTCGTAGGCGGGGAAGACGAAGCCGTCGAACTGGATCTCCACCACCGGGCGGTAGCCGCGCAGCGCCAGCCCGATCGCGGTGCCCACGATGCCGGACTCGGCGAGCGGGGTGTCGATCACCCGGTCGTCGCCGAAGTCCTTCTGGAGCCCGTCGGTGACCCGGAAGACGCCTCCCAGCTTGCCGACGTCCTCACCCATGATGAGGACCTTGGGGTCGTTCTCGAGCGCCGTGCGCAGCGACGCGTTGATCGCCTTGGAGAGCGACATCTTCTCGGCTGCCATGTCAGATGCCTTCCTCAGCGGTGACGAACGAAGCCTGGTACGCGGCGAACTGGGCTCGCTCCTCGTCGACGAGGGCGTGGCCGTCGGCGTAGATGTGCTCGAACAGCGCCATGTCCTCGGGGTCGGGCATGGCCCGTACGGCGTCACGGACCCGCTTGGCCAGCGCGTCGCTCTCCCGCTCGAGGCCGGCGAAGAACTCCTCGTCGGCCAGCCCCTGCTTGGTCAGATAGGTGCGCAGCCGCAGGATCGGGTCCTTGGTCTCCCACAGTTCGCGCTCCTCGGCCGAGCGGTAGCGCGTCGGGTCGTCGGAGGTGGTGTGGGCACCCATGCGGTAGGTGAACGCCTCGATGAGCATCGGGCCCTGGCCGGTGCGCGCCCGCTCCAGCGCGGCCTTGGTAACGGCGAGGCAGGCCAGTACGTCATTGCCGTCCACCCGGACACCGGGGAAGCCGAAGCCCTGGGCGCGCTGGTAGAGCGGCACCCGGGTCTGGCGCTCGGTGGGCTCGGAGATGGCCCACTGGTTGTTCTGGCAGAAGAAGACGACCGGAGCGTTGTAGACCGCGGAAAAGGTGAAGGATTCGGCGACATCGCCCTGGCTGGAGGCGCCGTCACCGAAGTAGGCGATCACCGCGGTGTCCGCGCCGTCCTTGGCGACACCCATCGCATAGCCGGTGGCGTGCAGCGTCTGCGAGCCGATGACAATGGTGTAGAGGTGGAAATTGTTGCTGTTGGGATCCCATCCGCCGTGGTTCACCCCGCGGAACATCCCCAGCAGATTGGTCGGGTCGACACCCCGGCACCAGGCCACACCGTGTTCGCGATACGTGGGAAAGACGTAGTCGGAGTCCTGGAGCGCACGGCCGGAACCGATCTGCGCCGCCTCCTGGCCCAGCAGCGAGGCCCACAGGCCCAGCTCGCCCTGGCGCTGGAGGGTGGTGGCCTCGCCGTCGAACCGGCGCGTGAGCACCATGTCGCGGTACAGGCCACGCAGCTCGTCGGGGGTGGGGTCGATCGAGTACTCGGGGTGCTCCACCCGCTCGCCCTCGGGGGTCAGCAGCTGTACGAGATCGGTCTGGCCCGCCGCCTGCTTCTTGGCGTTCCCCGCGCTCGTGCGCTTGGCTCCGCTGCGGCGCGGCTTGCGCGCGGCAGTGCTCTCCACGGTCACGTTGCTCCTCCGTCTGTCCGGCCTCCGGGATCCGCCGGCGGCCAGTTGCGGCTCGCCCGTCCAGGGCGACGGCGCACGGGGTGGGTGCGTCGAAGCCCGGCCGGGCGTGACAGGTTTCCCGGCGGCTGGCCCTGCAAAAGGCACGTTACCCAGTGCGTCGCATGTCTGCGAAACCCCACTTGACCTGCAATTTTGCTTGGATTTCCAAGTAAATCGCGCCGATGGGGACACATCCACTGGTCACAGCCCCGCAGTCCGCCGGACAAGCGCACGGTATCCCGCTGGACAAAGGCACGGGAAGAGTTGGTGTGTGAGACTAGATCCGTGCGCGATGAAGGAAAAATCAGGATTTTCCTACTCGACGACCATGAAGTCGTACGGCGCGGTGTCCGAGAGCTCCTCGCGAGCGAGCCGGACATGGAAGTGGTCGGCGAGGCGGGCACCGCGGCCGACGCGCTGGCCCGGATCACGGCCACCCGTCCCGATGTCGCCGTGCTCGACGTTCGCCTGCCGGACCGCAGCGGGGTCGAGGTCTGCCGGGAGATCCGCTCGCGCGACGAGTCCGTCCACTGCATGATGCTCACCTCCTTCGCCGACGACGAGGCGCTCTTCGACGCCATCATGGCGGGCGCCTCGGGCTATGTGCTGAAGGACATCCGGGGCGGTGAACTGCTCGCCGCGGTGCGCGACGTGGCGGCGGGCCGCTCCCTGCTGGACCCGGTGGCCGCCGCCCGGGTCCTGGACCGGCTGCGCGGCGGTGTCGCCAAACCCGACCCCCGGCTGGCCTCGCTCACCGAACAGGAGCGCCGGATCCTGCTGCTGATAGGGGAGGGGCTGACCAACCGGGCGATCGGCGAGCGGCTCCATCTCGCCGAGAAGACGATCAAGAACTATGTCTCCAGTCTGCTCTCCAAGCTGGGCATGGAGCGCCGCTCGCAGGCCGCGGCGTATGTGGCCCGGATGCAGGCCGAGACCCAGAAGCACTGAGGCGCCCCGGAGGCACCGGGCTCCCCGCCCACCCCCCACCGCACCGACCCGCCCCCGCGCACCACCGCGCGCCCGGTCGGTGACGCCGCGTGATCTAACATCTGGCAAGTGCCGCGCTCACATGTCCCCTCCGCCGAGGCCGCTCCCGACGGGGAAACCCTGAGCGCCCTGCTCCGCCGCTACGACTGCACCGGTGAGGCGCTGTCCTGCCGCCCGCTCACCCAGGGACTGCTCAACCGCGGCTACCACCTGGCCACCACCCGCGGCCGGTTCTTCCTCAAGCACCACCTCGACGGCGACCGCGCCGCCATCACCCGCCAGCACCGGGCGACCCAGCGGCTGGAGGCGCTCGGGCTGCCCGTCGCCCCGCCCGTCCCCGACGCCCACGGGCGCACCGTCGCGGTCATCGGCGGGCGCTGCTACGCCCTGCACCCCTGGGTGGACGGGCGGCACCGGGACGGCGGTGAGCTGACCGCCCCCCAGTGCTGGCGGCTGGGCGGACTGCTCGGGGTGGTGCACACCGGTCTGGAGCGGGTGATGCGGGCGCGTACGCACGACCGGCAGCCCCCGGAGGACCCCTCGGCCGCTCCCGAGGACACCCTTTTCGTCATCGACGAACTGCTGGCGCTGGTCCGCGGCCATCGCCCGCGCGACACCTTCGACGAGCTCGCCGAACACCGGCTGGCCGAGCGGCGGACCCTGGTCGAGCGGTACGCCCACCGGCGGCCGGAGGCGGACGCGGTACCGGCCACGGGCTGGGTCCATGGCGACTTCCACCCGCTGAATCTGCTCTACCGCGATACGGAACCGGCGGCCATCGTCGACTGGGACCGCTTAGGGGTGCAGCCGCGCGCCGAGGAGGCGGTGCGCGCCGCCGCGATCTTCTTTGTGCGCCCCGGGGGCACCCTGGAGCTCCCCAAGATCCGCTCCTATGCGCGGGCCTACCGCTGCACGGCGGGCGCGGGGGCCGCCGAGATGGCCGCGGCGGTCCACCGGGTGTGGTGGGAGCGGCTCAATGACTTCTGGATGCTGCGCTGGCGCTATCAGCGCGGGGACCGGCGCGCCGATCACCAGTTCCCGGCCGCCGCGGCGCTGGTGGTGTGGTGGACCCGGGAGTACGAAGCGGTCCGGGACGCCTTCTGCGACTGACGGGGCCGACCGACGGGGCCGACTGACACCGGGCCGACCGACGGGCCGCCGGCACCGGGCCGGACACAGCGGACGGCCGGGGCACCGGGCCCCGGCCGTCCGTGATGTCCCGTGAGCGGATCAGCCCCCCGCCGCGCCGGTGGGGTCGTCCGTCGGCACGTCCGGCGTGGTCGGCTCCTCGGTGGGCTCCTCCGTCGGCGGAGTGGTCTCCTCGTCACCGGGCGTGGTCTCCCCGTCGGTCGGCTCGCCGGTGGGCTCCTCCGTCGGCTCCCCGGTCGGCCTGTCCGTGGGGTAGTCGTCCGAGTACGAGGGCGTCGGCTGCTGACTCGGAGGCAAGTCCTGGTCCTGGTCCTCGGTGTTCTCGTCGGACGGCGTGGGGTCGGTCGTCTCCTTGGTCGGCTTGTCGCTCGGGCGCGAGGTCTCCTTCTGCTGCTCGGTCGCCGGGGCCTTGTCCGGCCCGTCCCCGCCGCCCTTCTTCCCGGCCTGGAGGGCGAAGGCGACACCGGCCAGGATGGCGATCACCGCGAGCGCGGCGATCAGCCACACCTTGCCGCGGCCCTTGCGGCGTCCGCCGGAGCCGTTGTCGTAACCACCGCCGTAGCCGTCGTCGTCACCGCCTCCACGGGTGGGGATGATCGGCTGCTGGGAGGTGTCGCCGTGGCCGGGGTGCGGCAGTGCGGTGGTTCCCGCGACGCCGGGCATGCCCATGGCGGGGGTGGAGCCGCCCAGGTGCTGGGTGACCGGGCCGGTGTTCCACATCCCGCTGTGGCCGCCGGCCTCGTGCAGCATCTGGAGCGCGTACTGCACCAGCCCGCGCATCTCCTCGGCGCTCTGGAACCGGTCGTCCGGGTCCTTGGCGAGGGAGCGCATCACCAGGCCGTCGAGCTCCGGCGGCACCGTACCGCCGGAGACCTCCGACGGCGGCACCGGGGTGTCCTGGACGTGCTGATAGACGACGGACAGCGGAGTCTCGCCGGTGAAGGGCGGGCGCAGCGCCAGCAGCTCATAGAGCAGACAGCCGGTGGCGTACAGATCGGAGCGGTGGTCCACGGCCTTGCCGAGGGCCTGCTCCGGGGAGAGGTACTGCGGGGTGCCCATGACCATGCCGGTCTGGGTCATCGTGGACTGCGCGCCGTGCAGCGCGCGGGCGATGCCGAAGTCCATCACCTTGACGGCGCCGCTGTGGGTGATGATCACGTTCGCGGGCTTGATGTCCCGGTGCACGATGCCGTGCTGATGGCTGTAGGCGAGCGCCTCCAGCACCCCGGAGACGATGATCAGCGCCTGGTCGGGCGGCGGTGCCTCGGCGTTGAGCAGCAGATCGCGGATGGTCCGGCCCTCGACCAGCTCCATGACGATGTACGGCACGGTGCTCTGGCCGACGACGTCCTCGCCGGAGTCGTAGACCGCGACCACCGCGTGGTGGTTCAGCCCGGCGACCGACTGCGCCTCACGGGTGAAGCGGGCCTTGGAGACGGGGTCCTCGGCCAGGTCGGCGCGGAGCAGCTTCACCGCGACCGTCCGGCCGAGCCGGAGGTCCTCGGCGCCGAACACCTCGGCCATACCACCGCGGCCGAGGCGGCGGGTAAGGCGATATCGGCCATCGCCAACAAGGCCGCTATTACCCCACATCTCCGGCGAGTCGGACATTCCGGCCCCGCTGGCATCAGGCTCGGAAGGCCCCTGGGCGCTCTGGGTCTGTGCCATCGGTCCTCGCCGTCTCGTTCTCGGTGGGGGTCTGGTCGACATCGCCCCGCCCGCGGGCGGTACGGTTCCTGCTAGGCACGCTACAGCCTTCGAGCCGCGCATCGGTTGGTGATGGACCGGCCATCAAACCCGTTGACGATGAAGCGATGCAAATCGCGTGACGGGTTCTTGCGCATCCGGTTACGGAACGGGCACGCGGCTTGACGTGTCCGTGGCCTGGGGCAGACTTGGCCACGATATCCAGAACTTGAAGATCAATGCGTTGAAACGTGCGCGTCAGAGCAGTGAGTGCGCCAAGGGGGATGTAGGAAATGAGCCAGCAGGGCGCACCAGGCCGGTACCAGGGACAGTCCCTGGCGAACGGCCGCTACGAACTCCGTGACCTGCTGGGCGAAGGCGGCATGGCCTCCGTGCACCTGGCCTACGACACGGTGCTGGACCGTCAGGTCGCCATCAAGACCCTCCACACCGAGCTGGGGCGCGAGCAGTCCTTCAGGGAGCGTTTTCGCCGCGAGGCGCAGTCTGTTGCGAAGCTCACGCACACCAACATCGTCTCGGTATTCGATACGGGCGAGGACTCCATCGACGGCTCGCTGATGCCGTACATCGTCATGGAGTACGTCGAGGGCCACCCGTTGCGCTCGGTTCTGGACGCCGATGTCCACCAATACGGCGCGATGCCGACCGAAAAGGCACTCAAAATCACCGCCGATGTCCTGGCGGCCCTGGAGATCAGCCACGAAATGGGCCTGGTCCACCGGGACATCAAGCCCGGTAACGTGATGATGACCAAGCGTAATGTGGTCAAAGTCATGGACTTCGGCATCGCCCGCGCCATGCAGTCCGGTGTGACCTCCATGACCCAGACCGGCATGGTCGTGGGCACCCCGCAGTACCTCTCCCCCGAGCAGGCGCTCGGCCGCGGCGTGGACGCCCGCAGCGACCTGTACTCGGTCGGCATCATGCTCTTCGAGCTGCTGACCGGGCGGCTGCCCTTCGACGCGGACTCCCCGCTGGCCATCGCCTACGCGCATGTCCAGGAGGAGCCGGTCGCGCCGTCCACGATCAACCAGTCCATCCCCCCGGCGGTGGACGCGCTGGTCGCCCGCGCGCTGAAGAAGAACCCGAACGAGCGCTTCCCCACCGCCGAGGCGATGCGCGACGAGTGCTCCCGGGTCTCCCGCACCGGCCAGACCGGCGCCTCGCCGATCATCATCAGCGGTGGCCCGCCGGCCCGCAGCGGCTCCGGTGTCGGCTCGGCGGTCTTCCCGCCCGTCGACCAGCAGCAGGCCGCCACCGCGGGCCAGGGCGGTGTCCAGACGCCGTACCAGCCGCCGCAGCCCACCGGCCAGTTCGGCGCCTTCGGCCCGTCCACCCCGCCGCCCACCCAGGCGGTGGGCCAGCAGGGCTACCAGACCCCGCAGACCCCGACGGCCGCCTACACCGGCGGTCCCTCCACCCCGCCGCCGTACAACATCTCGCCCTCCCCGTCCCCGGCGCCCTCCAACGGGGGCGGCGGCGGCAGCAACAAGCGCGTGATCATCGGTTCCGCGGTCGTCGCGGCGATCGCGGTGATCGGCCTGGTCGTGGTGATCGCGCTCAGCGGGGGCGGTGGCTCGGAGGACGACGAGAGCAAGAAGCCCACCAAGAAGCCCACCGCGACCCCCGCGGGCTTCCGGATGGGCAACAAGAACATGACCATCGACCCCGAAGAATGCACGGACGCGTACGAGCACAGCGACGACAAGGGCACCTACTCGGTGCCGGACTTCCAGAACAAGTACATCGACTCCGTCAAGAAGTGCATTCAGAAGGCGGGTTGGAAGTACCGCGTCACCACCGAGGACGAGAACCTCTGGGGCAAGGGCACCGTCCTCAACTACACGTACCGGAACTCCGAGCCGTACGACCCGGACACGGACACCATCGAGCTGACCGTCTCCACCGGTATGCCGGACGACTGATCCGCACCGCCTGAGGGCCGTTCACCGGCCCGACGGCCTCATATCGCGGCGAAGCCGGTCCGCCAGCTCGGGTGGACCGGCTTCCAGCCCAGACGGCGGGCCAGCGCGTTGTCGGCACCCCGCTCCCAGCCCGCCCGGCCGCGCCCGGCCACCGGCGCCGGGGCGGGCGCACCCACCGCGGCGGCGAAAGCGGGCAGCCACTCCCGGGCCGCCGCCGGTTCGTCGTCCACCACATTGACCGGCCCGCTCGGCCAGCCCAGCGCGGCGACCGCTGCACGGGCGGCGTCCTCCACATGGACGAACGAGCTCACCGCGTCCCCCGCGACCACCCCGCCCACCAGTGCCGCCGCCGGATCGCCCGCTTCCCGGCCGCGCAGCACGGCCTCCAGCGGGCCACCGGGCGCATACCAGGTGCCCGGCCCGTAGAAGGTGCCGTAGCGCAGCACCACATGCGTCCCGGCCTCGGCCACGGCCTCCTCCAGGGCCCGCAGACTTCCCACCATCGAAGCCCGCCGCCCCGACGCCACCGGGTCCAGCGGGGTGCGCTCGTCCGCCGGGGCGTCCCCGGGCGCGTAGGCCCAGGAGATCGACTGGGCGACGATCCGGCGCACCCCCGCGCTCCGCGCGGCGTCGACGAGATGGCGGGTGCCCTCCCTGCGGATCCGGCCGTTCTCGGCGGTGTCGGCCTCCGCCAGGGCCGTCAGCTGGTGGACCACGGCGTCCGGGGCGGCCTCCGCGACCGCCCGGCGCACCGCCTCGGCGTCGAAGACATCGAGCCGTACGGCCTGCGCTCCCTGAGCCCGCAACCGCTCGACGCCCTCGGCGGTACGGGTGGTTCCGGTGACCTGGTGGCCCGCCTTCAGGAGCAGGGGGACCAGAAGCCGGCCGACGGCGCCGGTGGCACCGGCGACAAAAACGCGCATGGGACGGCTCTCTCCGGTAGGGGACGATCGCTGACCGTTCCCAGGTTAGAAGCCGGCCGGACCACCGTCAGGGGCCACTGGGAGGCGCGGATCATGGGCCATTTCCCGGGGTGCGCCACCTAGGACGACGGGCCGCCCCGGGCACTCGTCCCGGGACGGCCCGCCACGCGGCAGACCGCGGAAACCGTCAGAGATAGGGACCCGAACGGGCACCGCCGTGCGGCGGCATGCCCTCGTCCTCCTCGAGCCCTCCGACCCCCGGCGGCAGCGCCCGGCGCATCTGCTCCAGCTGGGCGCGCGCCGCCATCTGCTGGGCGAACAGCGTCGTCTGGATGCCGTGGAACAGACCCTCCAGCCAGCCGACCAACTGGGCCTGAGCGATGCGCAGTTCCGCCTCGGTGGGAACCACCTCATCCGTGAAGGGCAGCGACAGCCGCTCCAGCTCCTCGATCAGCTCGGGCGCCAGCCCGTCTTCCAGCTCCTTCACCGAACTGGAGTGGATCTCCTTGAGCCGGACCCGGCTGGCTTCGTCGAGAGGTGCCGCTCGGACTTCCTCCAGAAGCTGCTTGATCATGCTGCCGATCCGCATGACCTTCGCCGGCTGTTCGACCATGTCCGTCACGGGAACCTCGCGCGACTCGTCGTCACCACTGCCCTCACCAGGAGTGACACCGCCGAGCGCCATGCCGTCCGGACCGACGACCAGGACGTGCGGGCTCTCCTGCGATCGTTCGTTCATCGGCTGGTTCATACCCCCATTGTTCCGTACCGGCACCCCGTGCGGGGGGCGAGGGGGCCCGTCCGCCCCGGAATCCCGGGCGGGCGCTCACTGACGGCGCAGCCGCAGCCCCAGGAACGCCAGCCCCAGCCCGAGTCCGGTCAGCGCCAACCCGGTGCCCAACGGCAGCACCCGCATCGCCTGGTCGCCGGGCTCGGCCGCCGTACGCCGCGTCTCGTAACGGCGCTCCGACGGCGCCAGATCCCGGGCCATCGGCGGCTCACCCGTCTCCGGGACCGTCAGCGAGGAGGGTGTCCATCGGGGCACCAGCTGCCAGGACCTGCCGCCCTCCCCTTCCTCGTTCACCCCGCCGTCGTCGTCCGGGGGCGAGGCGGTGGAGGTATCGGTCCGCCCCGGGTGGGTGCGGCCCTCCCCGGCGTGAGTACCGGCCAGCCCGCCGTCGTCGGCCCGCGCCATGGGGGCCGCCGACAGTACGGCCCCCACCAGCAGGACCGCGGCGGGAAGGGTGCGGAGCGCAGGGTTCACGGTCGTCACTCTCCCGTGCTGAACCAGTGCGTAACGGGTTCAGATTCACATAGAGCAATACACCGGGCATTCCGGGCGCCGCTGTCCGGGTTCCGCCCCCCGGGGCTCGGCGTTCCGCTCACGGGTCTCGGCGTTCCGGCCCCGGGGGCTGGGGTTCCGGCCCCGGGGGTCGGCCGCTCAGACCGTGAGCAGCACCTTGCCCACATGCTCGCTGGAGTCCAGCAGCCGGTGCGCCTCCGCGGCCTCCCGCATCGGAATCGTCCGGTCCACGATCGGACGGACCCGGCCACTGCCGATCAGCGGCCAGACATGCTCCCGCACCGCCGCGACAATCGCCGCCTTCTGCGCGAGCGAGCGGCCGCGCAGCCCGGTGGCCATCACCGCACAGCTCTTGGCCAGCAGGGTGGCGAGGTTCAGCTCGGCCTTCACCCCGCCCTGCAAGCCGATGATCGCCAACCGGCCGTTCACGGCGAGCGTCTCCACGTTCCGGGCGAGGTACTTGGCGCCGACGATGTCCAGGACGACGTCCGCGCCCGCGCCGTCGGTGCCCCGGCGCATCTCCTCCACGAAGTCCTGCTCGCGGTAGTTGATGAGGATGTCGGCCCCCAGCTCACCGCAGGCCGCCAGCTTCTCGGCGCTTCCCGCGGTCACCGCGACCCGGGCCCCGACCGCCTTCGCCAGCTGGATCGCCATGGTGCCGATTCCGCTGGAGCCACCGTGCACCAACAGCGTCTCGCCGGGCCGCAGATGGGAGATCATGAAGACGTTCGACCATACGGTCGCGGTCACTTCGGGCAGCGCCGCCGCGGTGACCACGTCGATCCCCTCCGGCAACGGCAGCACCTGCCCCGAGGGAACCGCCACCTGCTCGGCATATCCGCCGCCCGCGAGCAGCGCGCACACCTCGTCCCCCACCGCCCAGCCGGTGACCCCCGCGCCCAGCGCGGCGATCCGGCCCGAGCACTCGAGACCGGGGTAGGGAGAGGCGCCGGGCGGCGGGGGGTAGACGCCCTGACGTTGCAGCAGATCGGCACGGTTGACGCCACTGGCCACCACATCGATGAGGACTTCCCCCTCACCGGGCACCGGATCGGGCACCTCCGTCCGGACGAGGGCTTCCGGGCCACCGGGTTCGGGAATTGTGATCGCATGCATGGCCGCGAGGCTACTCCGGCCGCTCACTCCTCCTGCGGCGTCGGCGCGCGTACGATCGTGATCAGCCGGTCGGCCGCCTGGAGCGGGCTCGCGTCCGGGTCGTCGTACGCCAGCAGCCGATGACCGCGCCGCACCGAGACCACCAGGTCATCGGTATCCCGCACCGAACGGCCCACCTCCGCCTTGACCACCGTGCGCTCCACCAGGTCGAGACCGCTGCCCTGCTGGATCAGATCCTCGATCACCGCGCCCGCGGTCGGACTCTGCACACTCATCCCCAGCAGCCGACCCGCCGCGCTCGCGCTCGTGATCACCGCGTCGGCCCCCGACTGGCGCAGCAGCGGCGCGTTCTCCTCCTCCCGCACCGCCGCCACGATGTTGGCGCGCTTGTTGAGCTGGCGGGCGGTCAGGGTGACCAGCACCGCGGTGTCGTCCCGCTGGGTCGCGATCACAAACTGACGGGCCCGCTGCGCCTCCGCCCGCAACAGCACATCGCTGCGCGTCGCGTCGCCCACCACACCCGCGAATCCCTCCGCGTTGGCCGCCTCGATCACCTTGTGGTTGGGGTCGACGACCACCACCTGGTTCTTGCGCAGCCCGGTCGCGCAGAGGGTCTGTACGGCGGACCGCCCCTTGGTCCCGAAGCCGACGACAACGGTGTGATCGCGCAACGCGGACCTCCAGCGGTTCAAGCGGTACTGCTCGCGGGTGCGTTCGGCCAGGACTTCGAGGGTGGTGCCGACCAGGATGATCAAGAAGATCACGCGGAGTGGGGTGACCAGCAGGATGTTGCTGAGCCGTGCGCTGTCGCTGTACGGGACGATGTCACCGTAGCCGGTGGTGGACAGCGTGACGGTCGAGTAGTAGACGGCGTCCAGGAAGTCGACGCTCTCGTCGGAGTTGTCGTGGTAGCCGGTGCGGTCCGTGTAGACGATGACCACGGTCAGCACCATCACCAACAGCGCGAGCAGCACCCTGCGGACGACCTGGCGCAGCGGGCCCGCGGGGAAGTGGGGCAGACGGACGCGGTGGCTGGTGTCCTCCGGGGTACGGGCGGCCGCGTCCTGGCTGGGCAGCTTCACGCGGGGGCCTCCGGGGTGGGTATGCCGTCTTCGTCGTCATCGGATGTGCCGGGGGCCGGGTACGCGGCCGGGTTCTCAGCCGTGCTCCCGGCCGTGTTCCTGACCGTGCCGGCCGGGGGCGTGACCGGTGTGCTGCCGTACCCTCCCGACCAGGGCAGAGCCAGCACCTCGGCCTCGTCATCGCGCTCCGCACCGCCCGGCGGGATCACCGCTAGCCCGTCCGCCGCGGCGATACCGCGCAGCATCGCCGGACCGTTGAAGCGGAGCGGAAGCGCCGCCCCGCGCCGGAACGCCACGGGCACCAGCCGGGTGTCCACCGGATGCCCGTGCACGGCGGCGGCCAGCGGCATCCAGCGCGACTCGGCCGCCGGGCGCGCCCCGAGCGTGCGCAGCAGCGGCTCGGCGAGCGTCAGCAGACCGGAGACGGCGGCCAGCGGGTTGCCCGGCAGACCGACCAGATGCCGTCCGGGCGCCAGCCGTGCCAGCAGCATCGGATGCCCTGGCCGTACCCGCACCCCGTCCACCAGCAGCTTCGCGCCGAGGCGGCGCAGTGTGGGGTGCACATGGTCCACCGGTCCGGCAGCGGTGCCGCCCGTCGTGACGACCACATCGGCGGTCGACTCCGCCACCGCCGCGTGGACCGCGTCCGCGGTGTCTGCCAGTCGGCGGGTCGCCAGCACCTCGGCGCCGAGCGCCCGCAGCCACGGGCCGATCATGGGGCCCAGCGCGTCCCGGATCCGGCCGTCCCGGGGCCGCCCCTCGGTCAGCAACTCATCGCCGAGGACGAGGACATCGACGCGGGGGCCGCGGACCGTGGCCAGCTCGTCATAGCCGGAGGCGGCGGCGAGCCCCAGCACGGCGGGGGTGATCGGCGTGCCCGCGGGCAGCAGATGATCGCCGCTGCGGCACTCCTGGCCGCGGGTCCGGATGTCCTGGCCGAGGGCGACGGGGTGGGCGGGGGCGGCGTGGAGCCAGCCGTCGCCGGTGTCGGTGCCGTATTCGGAGCGCAGGACGGCGGTGGTACCGGGCGGGATCCGGGCGCCGGTGGCGATGCGGACGGCATGGCCGTCGGGCAGTGGGGCGGGGGCCGCGTGCCCGGCGAGGATCCCGTACTCGCTCTCGCCGGGCTCACCGGGCTCACCGGGCTCACCGGGCTCCTGGAGGTGCTCGCCGAGGTGCTTGTGGCGGGGAAGCCGCCAGGGCCCGGGACCGGCGAGGGCCCAGCCGTCCATAGCGGAGGTGTCGAACGGCGGGAGGTCGGTGAGGGCGGCCAGGGGCTCGGCGAGGACATGCCCGAGCGCCTCGGCGAGCGGCCGAACGACCGTGGCGGTCATGGCGGCCGCGGCGGCACCGGCGGTGGCGCGGGCGTCGGACCAGGTGCGCGGGGTGATGGGTGGGCCGGGGTTGTCCTCCCCGTACGGGTCCTCCGGTGCAGGGGTCCCGGAGCGTCGCGTTCGGGCGCCGGTGCCCTCGGACGCGGGGTCGGCCGGAGATCGGCGCCGCGCCGCGCCCCTGGCCTGCGGCATGGGGGACCCCGACGGGTCCAGGGCCTCCGCCCCCGCACCCCCGGCCCCGCCCGAAGCCGGGTGGCCGCGCCCCGGTGACCGGTCCCGGCGGCCGGTCCGGGTCCGCTCGCGCTCCGGGGGTGTACGTCCGCGGGCGAGGTCGAGGGCCGGGCTGGCCCAGTCCCGTTCCGCGTCGGTGTCCTCGGCCGGGGCCGCGGGCGTCTCACGCTCGTCGTTGGCCAGCGCCAGCGCCTCGTCGACCTCGCGGTCGAGCGCCTCGTCGTCCCCCGCCCGGTCGCGCCGTGTCATCCCGCCGACTGCTCCGGTGTCCCGGTCTCATCGGCCCAACGGGCGGCCAGCGCCGACGCCTTGCGCATCGCGTCGGCCAGCGCCTCGGGTCCACCGCCCTGCTGGGCCGCGGCATAGCCGACGAGGAAGGTGGTCAGCGGGGCGGCGGGCCGGGCGACTCCGTGCGCGGCGTCCCGGGCCAGGTCGAGAAGGGCGGCGGTGTCGACATCGAGGTCGATCCCGAGTTCGGCCTTGACCGCGGCAATCCATTCATCCAGCACGACTCCATGCTCCCTGATCCGCGCGCGGGCCGTCGTGATGTCTTCCCAGGTGTCGCAGTCGAAGGACGCGGTGGGGTGGTGGAGGAGGCCCAAGGAGAGCTCGGAGGTGAGCAGACGGAGCGGAAGCCCGGAGAGGCCGCCGTGCTCGGCGGCGAGGAGCGCGATCTCACGGCGCAGCGGCTCGGCGCGGTAGGCGGCGACCAGGGGCTGCTCATGTCCTGCGGAGTCGGTGAGCACCGCGCCGTCACCCTCCCCCAAGCCGGTGAGCAGGGCTTTTACGGTCTCGGAGGTAAGGAAGGGCAGATCGGCGGAGAGGACGAGGACCACGGGTGCGCTGGTGTGCCGTACGCCGGCGTCCAGGGCGGCCACCGGCCCGCCGCCCGGGGGCTCCTCCCGCGCCCAGCGGACGGGCCGCGCGGTCGGCCTGCGCGGTCCGACCACAACGGTCTCCCCGGCACCCCGGCAGGCGGCCAGCACCCGGTCGAGCAGAGCCCGTCCGCCCACCCGCAAGGCGGGCTTGTCTGCCCCACCGAGCCGCCGCGCGGCGCCCCCGGCCAGGATCACAGCGTCATACGCACCTGGAGTCACCCCACGAGTATCGCCCGATCAGCGCGCCCCAACCGCACCCCCACCGGCGCACCGGGGCATCTCCCGGCACACACCCACACACGCCCACACACGCCCACCGACGCACGGGGCCCGGCCCGGAGCCCCCGGGCCCGCATCCGGCCGCGCCCCCGGGAGCACCCGGGAGCACCCGGGAGCACCCGCCGCCCAGCCGCTACAGCCCCCGCAACAGCACCATCGGCCGCTCCACACAGTCGGCCACGTACCGCAGGAACCCCCCGGCCGTCCCCCCGTCGCACACCCGGTGGTCGAAGGTGAACGACAGCTGCACCACATGCCGCACCGCGAGCTCACCCTCGTGCACCCACGGCTTCGGGACGATCCGGCCGACGCCGAGCATCGCCGCCTCCGGGTGGTTGATGATCGGCGTCGATCCGTCGACCCCGAAGACGCCGTAGTTGTTGAGGGTGAACGTGCCCCCCGTCAGCTCGGCCGGGGCGAGCGACCCCGCGCGGGCGGCCTCGGTCAGCCGGGCGATCTCCGCGGAGAGCTGCTCGACGCTCCGGGCATGCGCATTGCGTACGACCGGTACGACCAGCCCGCGATCGGTCTGGGCCGCGAAGCCGAGGTGCACATCGGCGAGCCGGACGATCTCCCGGCTCTCCATGTCCACCGTGGCGTTGAGCTCGGGGTAACGGGCAAGCGCCGCCGTGCAGATACGGGCCAGGACGGCGAGCAGGGAGACCTTGGGGCCCCCGGCGGCGTTCATCGCCGCGCGGGCGGCGAGCAGTTCCGTGGCGTCGGCGTCCACCCAACAGGTGGCGTCGGGGATCTCCCGACGGCTCCGCGCCAGCTTGTCGGCGACCAGGCCCCGCACGCCCCGCAACGGAACGCGCTCCTCCCGCGCCGCGGAAGCCGCGGTCACGGCCAGGCCGTCCGCCACCGCACCGTCCGCCGCAACGCCGCCCACGGCAGCGCCACCCACCGCCGAACCCCGCACCGCCCGCTCGACGTCGGCACGCATGATCAGCCCATCCGGCCCGGAGCCGGTGAGCCCGCGAAGATCGAGCCCGTGTTCACGGGCGAGCCGCCGCACCAGGGGTGAGATCACGGGGAGGGGCCCGTCGGCACGCCGGTCACCGGTGACCTGAAGGGCAGCGGCACCGGCACCAGCACGGGCACCGGCACCGGCACCGGCACCGGCATCCGGGGAGACCGCGGCCGGGGAGACCGCGCCGGGCCGAACCCGGCGACGGCGCGCGGCCGGTGCGGTCGTGCCGTACCCGACGAGCACATTGCCCGACCCACCGTCAGCGGCGGCCCCACCCGAGGCAGCCCCAGCACCCGCGGAACCCCGATCCGCCCCCGGCTCATCCGCCCCCTCCGGAACAGCGACCGTGAGCAGAGGCGCGCCCACGGGCAGTTCGGTGCCCTCCTCGCCGAAGCGAGCGGTGACCACCCCGCCGTACGGGCACGGCACATCCACCATGGCCTTGGCGGTCTCGACCTCGACGACCGGCTGGTCGATGGCGACAACATCGCCGACCTGGACCAGCCACCGCACGATCTCCGCGCCGGTGAGCCCCTCCCCCAGATCCGGAAGGGTGAACTCCCGCACCACAGCCATCAGACGGCCCTCCCCTCGGTGAACTCCGACTCCCACTGAAGGCGGGCGACGGCGTCCAGCACTCGGTCCACACCGGGCAGATGGTGCCGCTCCAGCATGGGCGGCGGGTAGGGGATGTCGAACCCGGTGACCCTCAGCACCGGCGCCTCGAGGTGGTGGAAGCACCGCTCGGTGACCCGGGCGGCAATCTCCCCGCCGGGACCGCCGAAGCCGGTGGCCTCGTGGACGACAACCGCGCGGCCGGTGCGGCGTACGGAGGCGCATACCGTCTCGTCGTCGAAGGGCACGAGCGAGCGCAGGTCGACGACCTCGAGGTCCCAGCCCTCGGCGCGGGCCGCCTCGGCGGCCTCGAGGCAGACCGGGACGGAGGGCCCGTAGGTGATGAGCGTGGCGCTCCGGCCCGGTCCGGAACCACCCGCCGTACCGCCGCCCGGCCGCCGGACCACGGCGCGCCCGATGGGCGGGACCTCGTCCGGCCGGTCGGGCGACCAGTCGCCCTTGGACCAGTAGAGCCGCTTGGGCTCGAGGAAGACGACGGGGTCGTCGGAGGCGATGGCGGCGCGCAGCAGCCCGTACGCGTCGGCGATGGTCGCGGGGGCGACGACCTGGAGGCCGGGGGTGGCCATGTAGTAGATCTCGGAGGAGTCGCTGTGGTGCTCGACCCCGCCGATACCGCCGCCGTACGGCACCCGTACGGTGATCGGCAGCGGCATGGTGCCGCGCGTGCGGTTGCGCATCCGCGAGACATGGCTGATGAGCTGCTCGAAGGCCGGGTACGCGAAGGCGTCGAACTGCATCTCGACGACGGGCCGCAGCCCGTACATCGCCATACCGACGGCGGTGCCGAGGATGCCCGCCTCGGCCAGCGGCGTATCGGAGCAGCGGTCGTCGCCGAACTCCTTGGCGAGCCCGTCGGTGATGCGGAAGACACCGCCGAGGGTGCCCACGTCCTCGCCGAGGACATGGACGGAGGGGTCGGCGGCCATGGCGTCGCGCATGGCGCGGCCGAGGGCCTGAGCCATGGTGGCGGGCTTGCGGGCGGTGCCGGTCCCGGCGGCTGTGGCGGTGGTCATCGTGCACCCTTTTCGGACTCGTCGGCCCCGGTCTCGGCGTCGAGCTCGGCGCGCAGCTGGGCCGCCTGCTCGCGCAGCTGGCTGGTCTTGTTGGCGTAGACGTGCTCGAAGAGCTCCATGGGGTCGACGACCGGATCCTGGTTCATCCGCTCGCGCAGATCGGCGGCGAGCCGCTCCGCGGACTCGCGCACGGCTTCCACACTCCGCTCGTCGAGCAGATCGCGGTCCCGCATGGCGTCCTCCAGGAGCGCTATCGGGTCGTGCGCCCGCCATGCCTCGACCTCGGCGTCGGTCCGGTAGCGGGTGGCGTCGTCGGCGTTGGTGTGGGCGTCGATGCGGTAGGTGACGGCCTCGACGAGGGTGGGGCCCTTGCCGCCGCGGGCCCGGCGCACGGCCTCGTCGAGGACGCGGTGGAGGGCGGCCGCGTCATTGCCGTCGACGAGGCGGCCGGGCATGCCGTAGCCGACGGCCTTGTGAGCGAGGGAAGGCGCGGCGGTCTGCTTGGCGAGCGGGACGGAGATCGCGAAGCCGTTGTTCTGGACGAGGAAGACAACCGGGGCCTGCCAGACGGCGGCGAAGTTGAGGGCCTCGTGGAAGTCGCCCTCGCTGGTGCCGCCGTCGCCGACGAGGGCGAGCGCCACCACGTCGTCGCCCTTGAGGCGGGCGGCGTGGGCCAGCCCGACGGCGTGCGGCAGCTGGGTGGCGAGCGGGGTGCACAGGGGGGCGACGCGATGGGTGTGGGGGTCGTAACCGGAGTGCCAGTCGCCGCGCAGCAGGGTGAGGGCCTGGACCGGGTCGAGGCCGCGGACGACCGCGGCGAGGGTGTCGCGGTAGCTGGGGAAGAGCCAATCGCGCTCTTCGAGCACCAGTCCGGCGGCGACCTGGCAGGCTTCCTGTCCGGTGGAGGAGGGATAGACGGCCAGCCGGCCCTGCCGGGTGAGGGCGGTGGCCTGCGCGTTGTACCGGCGGCCGTGCACCAGCTCGCGGTGGAGCCTGGTGAGCAGGTCGGCGGGGACGTCAGCGGCAGCGGCGGTGCCCAGCAGGCGGTACGGCTCGGCGTCCGGCAGCAGCGGCGCGGCGTCGACGCGGGGACGCCAGGCGGGCGGGGGAGTGGGCCGGTAGGCACCGGGCTGCTCAAGGACCGTCATGACGCGACCTCCGGGACTTGAGGGAGGTGGTGCTCAGCACCTCGCTCGAGGGTGGTAGGTGGAAGACAGGCGGGCGGACAGCTGGAACGTGAGGCAGGCCACAGCGGCACCCCTCCCTACCGATTGTTCGGTCGCCGACGCATTTTGGCTACAGGCGACCCCAGCCTGTGGACAAACGGTTCCGCACCCCTTGAGATGAAGACAGGATGTCCATGAAGGGGAGGCGGGGCGGTATGCGGGACGAACAGATGGCTCATTCGGACGGCAAACCGCCCGCACGGCCACTGGACTCCATCGACCGCGACATCATCCGTCTCCTCCGGGCGGACGGCCGGGCCTCGATACGCTCCGTGGCCGATCAGGTACATGTGTCGCGGGCGAATGCCTACGCCCGGATCAACCGTCTGATCGACGACGGGGTGATCCGCGGCTTCAGCGCCCGGGTGGACCAGGAGCGGGCCGGGCAGGGCGCGTCCGCCTACATCACGCTGAAGATCGTCCAGAACTCCTGGCGCACGGTGCGCGAGCAGCTCAGGGAGCTTCCGGGAGCGGCCCATATCGCCCTGGTCAGCGGGGATTTCGATGTGCTGCTGCTGGTCCACACCCCGGACAACCGCTCGCTGCGCGAGCTGGTCCTCACCCGGATCCAGGCGATACCGGAGGTGCTGAGCACCCGGACACTGCTGGTGTTCGAGGAGACGGACCTGGATTCCGAGCCGTGACCCGCGCCCGCGCGGGGCGAGGCGGCTAGCGCCCCTCGCCCTGGGTGCGCAGCCCCGCGAAAGCGGTGCGGACCACGGCGTCGGCGACCTCGTCGGAGGTCGCGGCGCCGCCGCGGCCCGGCCGGTACCACTCGACAATCGAGTTGATCATGCCGAAGAGCAGCCGGGTGGCCAGCCGCGCGTCCACATCCGCCCGCAGGTCCCTCTCGGCCGCGGCCTGCTTGAGCAGCTCGGCGACCTGGTGGTCGAATTCGCGGCGGCGTTCCATGGCCCAGCGCTCGGTGTCGGTGTTGCCCCGGACGCGCAGCAGCAGCGTCACATACGGCAGCTCGGCCATCAGCACCTCGGTGGTGCGCCGGGCCACGTGCTCCAGTCGCTCCACCGCGCGGCCCTCACGGGCGCCCGGCTCCTGGAGGATGCCGAACAGGCCGTCCAGCGCACGGCTTATAGCCAGCCGGAGCAGCTCCTCCTTGCCCTTGACGTGGTGGTAGATCGACGACTTGGAGATTCCGGCGGCACGGGACAGATGCTCCATGGAGGTGCCGTCGTAGCCGCGCTCGTTGAACACCTCGACGGCAACCGCGAGCAGCGATTCGGGCGTGTAGGTGTCGCGCTTGGCCATGGTCATGATTAGAGCAGCTTTTCCTGAGCGGCGGCACGCCGGATCAGCGCCTGGGAGGGCGCATAGCGGCCGGTGGGGAAGGAGTGGTGGAGGTTGCGCAGAGTGTCGCGCACCCAGAGGGCGCCGAGGTCGTCGCCCCACTGGAGCGGGCCGCGCGGGTAGTTGACACCGGACCGCATGGCGGTGTCGATGTCCTCCGGGCTCGCCACCTCGCGGGCGACGGCGTCCAGGGCGAAGTCCACGAGCATCGCGACGGTGCGGGCCACGATCATGCCGGGGACGTCCCGGACGACGCTGACCTCCTTGCCGAGCGCCTGGAACAGCCCGATCGCCGTCCGTACGGACTCCGGGGAGGCGGCCTCCGACGGAGCGAGGGCGATCCGTGAGGCGGTGCGGTAGTCCAGGGCGAGGTCGAAGCGGATGCAGGCGGCGGGGTCGGTGGTGGCGGGCGAGCCGTCGGTCAGCGACAGGCGGGTGCCGTCGGGCAGGGCGAGATGGCCCCCGGTGGGCTCGCGGGTGACGGTGATCCCGGCTTCCTCGATGAGCCCGACGAGGGCGGCGGCCGGCCCCAGATCCCCGTGCAGGGCGACCTTCTCGGGGGCCTCGCAGGGTTCGGCGGTGTGCGGGGCGGGGCGCTGGGCGCCCTCGGCGTAGTCGAACCAGCCGTGGCCGGACTTGCGTCCGTGGCGCCCGGCGTCCACGAGCTGCCGCTGCGCGAGGGAGGGGGTGAATTTCGGATCGTGGAAGAAGGCTTCCCAGACCGAGCGGGTGACGGCCTCGTTGACGTCCTGGCCGATCAGATCGGTCAGCTCGAAGGGGCCCATCCGGAAGCCGCCGGACTCACGCAGCACGGCGTCGATGGTGGTGGGGTCGGCGGCGCGCTCCTCATGGGCCCGGAAGGCTTCGGCGTAGAAGGGGCGGGCGAGCCGGTTGACGATGAAGCCGGGGGTGTCGGCGCAGCGCACCGGGGTCTTGCCCCAGGCCGCGACGGTGTCGTACGCGCGGTCGGCGGCGGCCCGGTCCGTGGCGGCGCCGCGGACGACCTCGACCAGCGGCAGCAGCGGGGCGGGGTTGAAGAAGTGCAGGCCGACGAGGCGACCGGGCAGGCGCAGGGCGCCTGCGACGGCCGTGACGGAGAGCGAGGAGGTGTTGGTGGCCAGCAGACAGCGGTCGGAGACAACGGACTCCAGCGCGGTGAACAGCTGCTGTTTGGTGCCCAGTTCCTCGAGGATCGCCTCGATGGCCAGATCCGCGTCGGCCAGCTCCTCGATCGCGGCCACGGCGGTGAGGCGGCCGAGTGCCGCGTCACGGTCGGCCGCGGGGAGGCGGCCCTTGTCGACCAGTCGGCCGAGCCGGGCGGCGATGGCCTCCACGGCCTGGCCGGCCCGGCCCGGTGCGGTGTCGTAGAGCCGTACGGGATGCCCGGCGACCAGCGCCACCTGGGCGATTCCCTGGCCCATGGTGCCGGTGCCGATGACGGCGACGGTGCTGGTATGCGCCGGTCCCCGGTCGATCGCAGTCATGCCGCTGATCCTCTCGGACGAAGTTATCCACAGGTTCGCCAGGCCCTCTTGTCCCGACCGATCGTTCGGTTAATCTAACTCTGTCGACCATCCCAGCCCAGCTCAATCCCAGCTCGACGAGGAGTTGGTCAGTCGTGACCACCGGACTCACCACAGCGCAGTTGACCGAGATGCACCGCCCCACCCTCGACCAGGCACTGGAGGCGATCCGTACCCGCGCGTACTGGTCCCCGCACCCCGAGCACCCGAAGGCTTACGGCCCGGAAGGCAAGACGGCCCGCCCGAGCCTGGGCATCCCCGAGGGCCTCGCCGCGTTCGAAGCCCTGCGCGGCGCCCGCTTCGACCTGGACCAGCCGGGCACCGACGGCTGGACGGGCTCCGAGGTCTCGCCGTACGGCGTGGAGATGGGCATGGAGTATCCGCACCCGGATATCGATGTACTCCTCCCGGCGATGAAGGCGGGGATGCCCGCCTGGCGGGACGCCGGTCCGGAGGCACGCGCCCTGGTGTGCCTGGAGATCCTGGCCCGGATCAGCGCCCGCTCCCATGAGTTCGCCCAGGCCGTGATGCACACCAGTGGCCAGGCGTACATGATGGCGTTCCAGGCGGGCGGCCCCCACGCCCAGGACCGCGGTCTGGAGGCGGTGGCCTATGCCTTCGCCGAGCAGGTGCGCACCCCGGAGGCGGCGGACTGGTCCAAGCCGCAGGGCAAGCGCGACCCGCTGCGGCTGAACAAGACGTTCACCGCCGTCCCACGCGGTATCGCGCTGCTGATCGGCTGCAACACCTTCCCCACCTGGAATGGCTACCCCGGGCTCTTCGCGTCGCTGGCCACCGGCAATCCGGTGCTGGTCAAGCCGCATCCGCAGGCCGTGCTGCCGCTGGCGCTGACCGTCCGGACGGCGCGCGAGGTGCTGCGCGAGGCGGGCTTCGACCCCAATCTGGTGGCGCTGGCCGCCGAGCGGCCGGACGAGGGCATCGCCAAGGTCCTGGCGGTGCGCCCCGAGATCCGCGTGATCGACTACACGGGCTCCACCGCCTTCGGTGACTGGCTGGAGACCCACGCCCGCCAGGCCCAGGTCTTCACCGAGAAGGCCGGGGTCAACACGGTCGTCATCGACTCCACCGACGGCTATCAAGGCATGCTGGCCAATCTGGCGTTCTCGCTGTCCCTCTACAGCGGCCAGATGTGCACCACCCCGCAGAATCTGCTCATCCCCCGGGAGGGCATCACCACCGACGCCGGGCCCAAGTCGTACGACGAGGTGGTGGCCGATCTCGGAGCGGCGGTCGAGGGGCTGCTGGGCGATGACGCCCGGGCGAGCGCGCTGCTGGGCGCGATCGTGGGTCCCCGGGTGCAGGAGCGGCTGGAGGCCGCGACGGGTCTCGGCGGTGTCGCCCTCGCCTCGCGGGCGGTGACCCACCCCGAGTTCCCGGACGCCACGGTCCGCACACCGCTGATGGTGAAGGCGGACGGGGCCCGGAAGTTCTGGGAGGGGGCAGACGGGGACGCGCCGTATCTGAGCGAGTGCTTCGGCCCGGTGTTCTTCGCCGTCGCGGTCGACTCCACGGCGGACGCGGTCGCCCTGCTGCGGCGGACCACCCGGGACAAGGGCGCGATGACCGTCGGCGCGTACACCACCTCACCGGAGGTGGAGCGGCTGGTCGAGGAGGCATGTCTGGAGGAGTGCGCCCAGCTGTCGCTGAATCTGACCGGCGGGGTCTATGTGAACCAGACCGCGGCCTTCTCCGACTTCCACGGCTCCGGCGGCAATCCGTCGGCCAATGCCACGCTGTGCGACAGCGCCTTTGTGGCGAGCCGCTTCCGGATGATCGAGGTGCGGCGCCAGGCGTAGCGCCGGCCGGGTCCGCGCGGCGGCTCAGCCGGCCGCCGCGTGGATCCGCACCCAGCTGTGCATCGCGATGGCCGCCGCCGCGCCCGCGTTGATCGAGCGGGTGGAGCCGAACTGCGCGATCGAGCACACCAGGGCCGCGTGGCGGCGGGCCTCCTCCGTCAGTCCCGGCCCCTCCTGGCCGAAGAGCAGCACACAGCGGCGCGGCAGTTCGGTGGTCTCCAGCGGCACCGCCCCGGGGAGGTTGTCGATCCCGATCACCGGAAGCCCCTCGGCGGCCGCCCAGGCGGTGAGCTCGGCGGTGTCCGGGTGATGGCGGACATGCTGATAGCGGTCGGTGACCATGGCCCCGCGCCGGTTCCAGCGGCGCCGCCCCACGATATGGATCTCCTTCGCCAGGAACGCGTTGGCCGTGCGCACTACGCTCCCGATGTTGAAGTATCGGCTACATAACGCTTCTGGAGGATCGGGCGTCGTCCTGACCGCTCCGGGCTGGGGGCGGCGGGCCTCCCCAGTGGAAAAGAGCCATGGCCACGCTCGTGGCGAGGTTGTAGCTGGACACCTGAGGCCGCATGGGGAGTGCCACTAGCTTGGTCGCCCGGTCTCGGACCTCAGGCGAGATGCCGTGTCGCTCAGAGCCGAACGCCAGCAGCGCGTCATCCGGGAGCACTACGGACCTGATGTCCTCTCCCTCCGGGTCAAGCGCATACAGGGGGCCTGGTGGCAGGTCTCCGAGTGGAAGCCGTTCCACTGCGGTCGCGTAGTGAAGGCCCGCACCCGCCCGGACCACGCTGGGGTGCCATGGGTCCATGTCACCAGTAGTGACCACCCCTGTAGCCCCGAAACCGGCGGCAAGACGGACCACAGCGCCGACATTTCCCAGGTTGCGTGGGTTGTCCAGGACGACGACCGGCGCCGACCGCGGAAGCCTCGACAGGTGGTCCAGGTTCGCATGGCGGCTGGGCCTGACAGCCAGGGCAGCGACCTGCGTGGGGTGCACCCTGGGAACGAGATCTCGGAAAATCTGCGCTGGTACCTCGGTCACGAGATCGCTGATCCGGACCCTAAGGTCATCGGCCAGTTCGTCTGCCAGTGCCAAAGCGGAGCCCTTGTCACTGGAGATCGCGACACGGACATCTGCCCCGAAGCGAAGCGCGTGCTTCAACGCATGGAATCCGTCCACCAGCACCGCATCCGGCATGGCTTCTCGCCACTGCCGTATGACCCTCGTGACCTCGTCTTCACTCACCCTCCCAGGGTAGAGAAAAGCGGCGGTCCGCCATCACAGGTCGCCATCGCCCCGTTCACGTGGCCCCTGCTCTCTGCTGAGAGCGGGGGCGACGTGCTGTATGTGGGCTGATCGTCATGCCCCGTCACGTCTTCGTTCCCGCGGTGTGGGTACCGTCGCACTGATGGCTGCCGTGAGTCGCTGACGGCCTTGTAGGTCCCCGGGCTGGGCGGCGTGAGGGAAAGGAGCCGAGGACGCATGCCGTCTGGTGCTGCGCGGGGTTCAGGAGAGGGGTTCTCATCGACAGGCGCTGCGCAGGTGATGGCGACTGCGTGTCGGCGAGTGGGCTTCAACGATGACGGAGCCCAACTGATCCGCTTGGGCGAGAACGCGCTCTTCCGGCTGGCCGCACATCCGGTGGTCGTGCGCATCGCGAGATCAACGGAGTACCTGCCCTCTGCGAAGGGCGAGGTAGAGGTGTCGCGCTGGCTGGCGCGTGAGGGGTTCCCGGTGGTGCGCATCATCGATGATGTGGAGCAGCCGCTGATCATCGACGGCCACCCTGTGACGTTCTGGAACCTGATCGAGGAGGGCGACCGTAAGGCAACCTACGGGGAGTTGGGATCGGTCCTGCGTGATCTCCACTCGCTGAGTCTGCCGGACGGCTTGAGCCTGCCGCCGTTTCCCGTCTTGGACCGCACCGATCGGCGCATCGAGGCGGCGACCGCGATACCGGATGACGATCGCGAATTTCTGAGCAAGCGGGGCCAGGAGTTGGGCGACCGGATCGCGGGCCTCCACTTCGACTCGGAGAAGGGCCCTGTCCATGGGGACGCGCATGTTCAGAACCTCATGGTGGACCGGAAGGGCCGCGTAATCCTCATCGACCTTGAGCGGTTCAGCTTCGATCACCCCGAGTGGGACCTGATGGTCACCGCGACTGAGCATCACAGTCTGGGGTGGCAAACACGTGAGCAATATGCGGACTTCGTTGGTTCGTACGGTAGGGATCTGCGTGATTGGTCTGGCTTCTCTACCTTGCGGGCTGTTCAGGAATTCAACATGACCACGTGGCTCATGCAGAACGTATCCGAAAGCGCCGAAGTAGCCGAGGAATACGCTCGTCGCATCGCTTCCCTGCGAGATGATGAAATGCCACGTAATTGGAGTCCGGGCTGAGACGCCTAGCTGCCGCCCATGTATGCCATGGCCTCACGTACCTGCTCGTTGAACTGCTGCACGGCGAGGTTTCCGGTATTGGTGGCCACAGTCCGTTGGAAGTCGGTGATGTATCGCTGAAAGCGCGCGGACTGAAGGGCGTCTCCGCCGTCAAGGGCGAGACTTGCTGTAGCGATGGCCGCTTCCAGCTCACCATTTAGCAGCTGACTCTGCGCCAGCACCATGCGGCAGAAACCGAGCGTGCGAGCATATTTAGGGTCCGTGAGGGCTACGGCGCGCTCTGCGAACTGCACGGCCTCACGGCCTTGCCCGAGGTCGCGGAAGCAGTGGCAGAACTCGCCTACTAGCTCTGCCTCGTCCATGTAGGAAAGCCACTCCGGGTCACTTCCGGTGTCAGCGAGGTCGAAGAAGCGCTCCGCCTCGTTCATCGCTCGCGCCGCTCCCTTCCGATCCTGCGCCGTAGAGAGGGCTCGGGCTTCGTGTGCCGCGAAGAGAGCCATCCCGCGCGGCGTGGAGTGGGTTCGGCCGCCCTCGACGGCCGCTCGGGCGAGACGTACCGCACGTGACGCCTGACCCAAGTAATTGGCCTGGTGGCTCATATTGGCAAGGATGCGTGCGCCCATCATTCGGTCGTCGACGACCTGAGTCAGGCGTAGAGTCGACATGAGGTAACGACCTGCGAGCGTATGGTTCCCACTGTCGTACGCAGTCCACGCAAGGAGTTGCGAAATCTCCGTCGCAGCTTCGAAGAGGGCCTTGCCTACCTTCGGGCTGTAGCTTCCTCCCAGGAGTGGGAGGACTTCCTCACGGAAGTAGTGGCGGAATGCTTTGTGTGCGTGTCCGCCGCCGAACTGGAAATCAAGCTGCATGAAGTATCCGGCCGCAGTACGGATGGCCGCGATGTCCCTCATGCCCACTCGGCGTGACGCGGTGGAGTCGCTACTTAGTCCGTCGGGTCGTGAAACGAGCCATGTGAGAGCGGCGTGATCAAAGTCAGGTTCGGACAAGAGGAGTTCGCCAGTAGACGTGTCTTCTGGCCGCATCCGTGCAAGGTCGTCAAGGACGCTCAGCGCTTCGGGCAGCGATTCCGCATAGCTTGCGTTGGGCGTTGTGGAGACGACCGGTGTGGCGGCGGAGAATCCGATTTCAGTTGGTGTGACTCTCCGCTGTAGTTTCTCGCTCAAAGCCTCGGCCACGAACAGGGCAGTCTGGGGCTGAATTCCACCGCCATCGAGCCACCGCTGCACGGACACATGCGTTGTGCCCCGCTGCTCACCATGTCGCGCTGCAACTTCACAGACGCGGCGGGCTAAGCCTTTGTTGGAGGCCCCGGCTTCCTTCATCAGGGCGGCCAACTGGCGATTCGGCTCTCTGGTCACCCTTGCCGTCACTCCCAACATCACGTCAGGTGCTCATCCTGTCAGAGCAGTTCACTGCCTGGGGGGTTCATGGTGAACCCCCCAGCCTCTGGGCGTGAACCCTCTGTGTGCATATGAACCCCCGGCTGAACGCTGCCGCCGTGCCCAAGACAGCCGTTGACTGTCGAGAACGAAAGACCCCGGCAGTGCGTGCGGGACCCCGGGGCGTGGCCAACCTGAGGAAAGCAGGTCGACGTGCGGAACTGTTGGGGAAGGATCTTCGAACTGCTGGGGAGAGCCGTGCGGCCTGGCCCGGGGCGTGCTCGCACCACCGTGACGCATTTTCCGAGCTGCCATGACGCTCCAACTCTCCAGCTGCCGCGTGTATTCGCGGTGCCGGGTCAGCCGGTGTTGCGGGGTGAGGACGTGGGCCTTGTCCGGCCGTATGTCGTGGCGCATGAGCGTCAGCAGGAGCAGCGTCGGAAGATTCGCGCTCGGGCGGAGTCTGCGTGTGCTCCGCACGGGGTGGTGGTGGCCAGGTGAGTGCACAACCGCGTCTGCTCCCTTGGTCGGGGCCTACTGGCAATCCGTGCTACCTGGTGTCCCGTACGGACGGCGAGGGGTTCATGTCGCAGCTTGCGGACGACATGGAAGCGGTGCAGCTCCGCATGGGCTCTCAACTCCTTGATCACGCTGGCGCAATGCTCGGTAATCCGAAGGCAGAGGCCGGAGAACTGCGCTTCCTCTCCAACCGTCTGGTTGAGGCACTACGTGATGCTCTCCGGGTCGCGGAGAGCCGTGGCAGGCGTCTGCCGGTGTCCGACGACGATGGACCGGCTGAAGCGAGCGAGGTGGACAAGTGAGCCCGGATCGGCGGATCTCGTCCGGGTGGCGGCTCCAGGCCACCCCTGTGGGACTGCGCGTATCCCGTGATCTGGACGGCTGTCTCACGGTGACACTCGGGATCGCCCGGCTGGGCAAGCATGTGGCGCTCGCTCCGCTGGTGCTGTCGGTGGATGAGGCGGAACAGCTCCACGCGGGCCTGTGCTTCGCACTCGCTGCGGAGACTCCGCCGGTGGATGCCCCCGAATGCCGGAATTCGGTCCGCTACCCCGGTGGTCGTCAGCAGTACTGAGACAACTCCGGTCTGGATCACGCGCAACAACCGAAGAAGCAACACCGGACCACCCCTTCCGCCTGGTCAGCTCGGGGTGGTCCGGCTGGGGATCAATGACGAACCCCGGTGCCGATGGTACCGGGGTCGTCGTCGTGTTCTCGTTCGACGCGGCCCGCCACGTTCATTGTCAGATGGCATGTAGTGAAGGGGACTTGACGGATGTGCGGCCCTGGGGGCGACGGGTTCGACAGTGAGGCGGCAGACCTGGACGGGGGGATGTGGGTGCGCGGAGTGGACTACATGAGCGGCTGGCGGGACGCACGGGAGGCGGCTTCCGAGCTGGACGACGCGCTACGGCTCGTCGGAGTGGACACGACCGGGGCGCGGCTTCGGGCCTCTGCCGGAGCAGAGGGAGCGGGGGTGGTGCGGCTGGAGCTGTCGGCGGCGACGGCGCGTGAGATAGCCATGCTGGCGCGGGTGGCGGCGGCGAGGTTGGGCAGAGCGAGTTGAGTGGGGCGGCCGGTGGTGGGCGCGCGGTGCCTGAGTGGTGCGCTGTGGGCACGCCGCCGGCCGTAGAGGCTTTTGGGCGGGAGCTGCCACGGGGCGAGAGAACAGGGGGCCTTACGCTGGCCCGGCGAATCGGGCGGGTCTGTGATCCTGCCCGCGTTTGCGACCGATTGGCCCCCTGTTCTTAGAGGCTCGCCCCGTGGTGGCTGCCTAAAAGCCTCGTAGGCCGTCGGCCACCAGCCACAACGCACCAGCCCCGACGGCGGTCGGCCGTGCCTGCACACTCATGGCGCTGTGGTGTGTGGGCGGTGGGCGCCCAACGGGACCGGCGGCCACGCCGCAGCCCGGCGGGGCGGCCAGACCGCCCGGCGCGCCGCAGGCGCGCCCTTGAGTAAGTGAAGACAGGTTTCGACAGTGCGCCCTGATGGGGCTCAGACGGCGTGGAGCTGGCGGGGGCTGTCGGCGGTGATCCGGTAGGCGAGTTGGGCGCGGTCGGCGCTGGCGCGGAGCTCTTCGAGGATCAGCGGGCGGTCGTCGTTGCCGAGGGTGACGCGGGCGGTGAGCATGATCGGAGTGGCGTCGGGGACCTGGAGCGTGGCGCGCTCGTCGGGTAGCGGCATGCGGGCACTCACGGTCTCCTGCCAGGTCAGCTTGTGCCCGGCGGCGGTAAGGACCGCATAGATCTCTTCCGGCTCAGTGTCCGGCGCTTCGCCTAGCTGCTCGGCTTCGTCGGCGGCGGTGGCGAACGGGATGAGCACGCGATGCGCGGCTCGTGTACCCGTCTCCGGGTCAGTCAGCAGCCGGTCAACGCCGAAGAGCGCTTCTCCCTCGCCGAGTCCGAGCAACGGGCCCGTGGCCGCCGTGGTGCTGGTGCGGTAGATGGCCGGTTCCTCAACCTGCTGCCACGCCTGGTGGCCGGTGCGGAAGGTCTTCCCGCTGCGGGTGATGGTCCGCGCGATGGTGACCGCGGGGGCGGGGAGGGCACGGACGTAGCTGCCCTTGCCGTGGATGACCTCGATAAGCCCCTCGGCGCGGAGTGCGGCGATGGCCTTGCGGACGGTGGGGCGGCTGACCTTGTAGCGCTCGATGAGCTGGGCCTCTGAGGGGAGCGGGGCTCCGGGCTTGTACTCGCCTGCCGCGATGCCGCTGCGGATTTCGGCGGCAACCTGCTGGTACAGCGCTCCGGGTCGCTGGATCTCTCCCATGCCGGGCTCTCCTCGTCACCTGTGGGTCGGCGGTCCTGACGTGACCTGATGTCACTCGTAAGCATAAGTACTTGCCTCCCGTCGTCAAGGCATGCATAGTTGGCAACTCGTAAGCACGAGTGACGTCAGATGACGTCTCGTCTGGCGTCTGGACGGCCAAGGAGGCCAACAACCCATGCAGTCCATCCCTGTGGACACCACCCGGCTCGGCGTACTGCGGTGCGCGGTCGGACCCGAACCGAAGATCGCGGACTTCGAAAGCAAGGAGGTCAAGAAGGACCGGGACGGCAACACCATCTACACCGTCGCCGTGACGGTGCGGCAGGACAGGCGGCGGGTGTCGGTGATCGAAATCGCCGTACCCGGAGAACCCAAGGGAGTCGTGGAGGGCTTGGAGGTGCGTGTGACGGGCCTTGAGGCGTTCGCCTGGGCCATGGGCGACCGGCATGGCGTCAGCTTCCGAGCCGCTGCCATCACGCCCGTACCGGCTCCGGCCGCGTCGGCGACGGCGGGTAAGGGCGGTGGCGCATGACCGGGCCACTGCTGATCGCTGCCGTGCTGCTGGTGGTGAGCTGGACCGTGGCCACCGCCATGCATCTGCAAGAGCGTCGGCCGGACTGGCACTGGTACCTGACCGGCTACCCCCGCACCGCACTGCGCGTGGTGTTCACCTGGCGCAAGGTCGCTCACCTCAACGACCTCACGGTCTCCCACAAGCCCAATCGGCTCCTGTTGGGAGACCTGGCGGTCAAGGGCGAACCCCTGCGCACCAAGGCACCGCGCTGCTCCTTCCCCCGCCCCACCCCCAATGGGCTGTCGCTGCGGGTGCGGCTGCACGCGGGGCAGACTCCAGCCCCGTTCCTGACGGCGGCTGATGCGTTAGCGCACGCCTGGCGCATGCACGCGGTGCGGGTCGTCTCGCCCGAACGGGGCGTCGTGGTGATCACGGCGACGGCCAGTGATCCGCTGGCCCATCCCGACCGGCCCATGGGGGAGGTGTCGGCGTCGCTGCTGTCAGCGGTGCTCGGCGCGTTGGAGACCGGGGGCGCGTGGGTGATGGACTTCCGGCGCGTGCCCCACTGGCTGATCGTCGGCGCGACGCGTTCGGGGAAGTCCACGCTGATCGCGCGGGTGATCACCGAGCTTGCCCCGCAGCCGGTTGCCCTGGTCGGGATCGACTGCAAGGGCGGCATGGAACTGGGCCTGTTCGAACAGCGGCTGTCGGTGCTGGCCACCTGCCGCCGGGAGGCCACCGCGGTTCTCGGGGCCCTGGTGGTGGACATGCAGGACCGCATGCGCACCTGCCGTGCGGCCGGAGCCCGGTCGATATGGGACCTGCCGGAGAAGGAACGCCCGGTCCCCGTGGTGGTGATCGTCGATGAGCTGGCGGAGCTGTACCTGACCAACGGCAGCAAGGAACAGCGAGCCGAGGCCGAACAGTGCTCGACCTACCTCCTGCGCCTGGCGCAGCTCGGTGCGGCGCTGGGGGTGCATCTGCTGGTGGCCGGACAGCGGGTCGGCTCCGACCTCGGACCCGGGGTGACCGCGCTTCGGGCCCAGTTGGGCGGCCGGATCTGCCACCGCGTCAACGACCCTGCCACAGCCGAGATGGCCTTGGGTGACCTCAACAAGGATGCCGTGGCGGTCGCGCAGTCGATCACCGAGGCCGAACAGGGCGTCGCCGTGACCACGGGCGAACTCGGCGGCTGGATGCGCGGGCGCTCCCAGCTGACCACGCCTGCGCAGGCTCAGGTGACAGCGGCTGAGTACGCGGGGATGGCGCCTCGCCTGCCCGGGGTCGTCCGCGCGCTGGAGGACCTGGAAGGGGGTGGACGCGCATGAGCGAGGAAGCGGCTCTCCCGCTGGTGCTGCTCTTCGGGCTCGCCACCGTGCTCCTGGTCCGCTCCGGTGAAGTGCGCTGGTGGATAGCAGTGGTGATCGGCCTGTTCGGCATGTACCTGGGCCAAACCCCCGTCATCTTCACCGCCGACGGCCTCGTGAACTGGCTCCTCTCCGGCTTCACCCACAGCAGCTAGACCCCCTGGGGAGGCCCCACCCATGCCCATGCGCCGTGTCCGCTGCCCCATCTGCAAGGGCGAGCGATACCCCATCTCCCGCACCGGCCACCGGCGGCGCTGCCGCTGCTGCCGGGGCACCGGAACCATCCGCTAGCCACCCAACCAGTTCGAACCACTGGAGTGATCGCCATGGACGACACCCACCCAACCCCAACCCACCGTGCCGCTTCGGCGGCCCACCCCGGGAGGTCCCCACCATCACCGCCGAGACCACCTCGGCTGACAGGCGCGCCGCTCTTGACCGCGCGGCGCGCCTGCGTCAGCTCTCCGAAGTTGACCAAGACCTGATACGCCTCGTCCAAGACCCCGGCTTCAGCCGCTGGCTGGACCAGATCACCGCCACCGGCGGGTGCGCCCACCCCATCCACCTCACCGGATCCACCACCACCCGCGACGCGCTCACGGGTGAGCTGCTCCACCACTACGACACCCGCAACGAGCCCGGCGAACGGCTCCTGATCCGCTGCCGCAACCGCCGCGCTACCGTCTGCGCCCCCTGCTCCCGCCTCCACGCGGGCGACACCTTCCACCTGGTACGGGCCGGACTCCTCGGCGGCAAGACCGTACCCGCCGACGTACGCGAGCGGCCCCGACTGTTCCTCACCCTCACCGCACCCAGCTTCGGCCCCGTCCACCGCACCACCACCGACGGGCAGCGCTGCCGACCGCGCCGGGATGCGGGCCAGTGCGAACACGGACGCCCCCTGGGCTGCCCGGCCGTCCACGACGGCACCGAACGGCTCGTTGGACAGCCGCTGTGTCCCGACTGCTACGACTACGCGGCACACATCCTGTGGCACGCGCACGCGGGTCGGCTGTGGAAGGCGTTCACGGACAACCTGTACAACCACCTCGCTGCCCGCGTCGGCCACACCCGCACCGGCCTGCGCCGCAGCCTCCGCATCTCCTACGCCAAAGTCGCCGAGTACCAAAAGCGCGCGGCCGTCCATGTCCACGCTGTGGTGCGTCTCGACGGCGTACACGGCTCGGACGATCCGCCCCCGGCCTGGGCAACGGCTGACGTGCTTCTGGCCGTGGTCCGCACTGCTGCGGCGGCGGTCCACCTCCACACCCCCTACAGCGTGGCCCTGGGAGAACACGAACTGCGCTGGGGCACCGAACTCGACGCCCGGCCGCTCCGTGCCTTCGGCGACGGTGAGGGCCTGGCCGATGACGCCGTAGCCGCGTACGTCGCCAAATACGTCACCAAGGGGGCCACCGACACCGGGGCCGGACTCGACCATCAGATTGCCAACCTCGACGAGATCGAGGCGGCCCCCGTGTCGGCCCACGTGCGAACCCTGATGCGCGCCTGCTGGCGCCTGGGCGGGCTCCTCGAACTGGAGCCGCTACGGCTGCGCGCGTGGGCTCACACGCTCGGCTACCGGGGCCACATCCTCACCAAGTCACGCGCGTACTCGACCACGTACGCGGCACTGCGCACCGAACGAGCCGACCACCAGCGCGACAGGACCCAACTCGCCGATCCAGACGTGATCAGGGACGCCCACTGGCGCTACGTCGGCTCCGGCCACACCCCCGGAGCCGCGCTCATCGCCACCGGGATCGCGGAAGACCTCGAACGGAACCGGGAGATCGCCCGTGAGCATCGGGGCGGTGAAAGTACGTCTTGACTGAGCATCAGATAGCGGGGGTCTTTCGCTCCGGTCGCATGGTGGACCGTCGGCCCGAGTCATTGGCCAGGTGGCGCGTAACGACCGCTGCCCACCACACGGCGGCGGGCATCGCGCTACTCCTCGGTGGGACTCCGGAAGAGAGGACGACGGGCATTCAGAGTCACGTTGAGGTGATGACGGCAGCACGGTCCGTTCCGATTGTCGTGGAGGGGCCTGAGGCCGTCACGTCAGACTTGAAGCTGTGGGGTCATGCAGGGCTCATTCACCACTGCGACGGAATTCACTTCCTGTCGCCTGATGAACGCATCGGGAAGCTCTGCAAATGCCCCCAAAGTGCCGCTGACCGGAGAGCCCAAGCCAAGTCGGGCTACGGCCCGCATCCCAGCACAAACATCTTCTTTCGGCTCGCCGATAATTTCTTCTTGGGAGTCTTCAAATTCCATTCCACTTCGTGGCTACTTGCTGAGAATATTCAGAACATCAGAAACACACTGCTCAATTCCCACGACAAAGTGCTGTGCGAACTGTCCATCGAAACCGTGGAGTTCACTCCCGCAGACGGCGGCCTGAGCATGCGCTACCGAAAGCCCGCCATAAAGGAACTCACGCCGCGGAACGAACAGAGCACTTCTTGACTTCCGAAGCCCACACAGCATTATGCCCCGCTTCCACCTCAAAGCGGAGCCTAATGCTGGCGGAGCTACTTTACTTCCTCTTCTTTCTTCGGCTTGCGGGCCCAGTCGATCCGCACACGCTTTTCCGGTTTCGCGTGCCTTCCTCGACCAACAGCAGGCGTGATGTGCACGCGATCCACAAACAGGGCCAAGAATGCCCGGCGTTCCATCATGTCCCAAACTGCCCAAGGCGCCCCCTCCCCGAGGGGATCGCCGTCGCTGTCTCCGAGCCAGTCACTGAGCGGTAGCGTCGTCGCTCGCTCGGTTTCCTTGTCGAGCTCAGCCAACCGGGCCTCACAGCGGGCTTCCTGCTCCTCAAGGCGCCTACGGGAGTCGTGGAACATCTCCTCGCCGACGGTGCCCCTGTACGCGCCTTCCCGACGGTCCTTGTAGACCGTCCGCAGTGACTCCCGCGTGTAGGCGAGTGCGGATTCTGTCGCTGCCCGCTCTTGCTGGAGTCCTGACGTGTCTCGCTGGTGTGCGAAGCGTCGTGCCACCTCGCGCAGCAGCGCCGTCTCTTCCTCGTCCAGCTCTTCCGGATCACTGCTGAGTGCTTGCAGCTTCCCCCACACCCTGCGTGCCACGGCGTCGTCCGCTGCTGCCATTCGAATGTTGAGTCCACCGTGTCCCTTCGGAGCGGCAGCGCGTACGTAGCACTGGTAGACACCATGGGTACGGGACTGGAACATTCCTTCACCGCATACGTCGCAGCGAAGGATTCCCCACCCGCCGAGCAGGGAATCCGTTCCGCGTTTGTTGCTGTGAGTCATCTTGCGCCCGTTCACGACGTCTTGCAGCTCGTACCAGGTTTCGGCACTGATGATCCCTTCATGGGCCACGATGGGAGCGCCGTCCTCCCCACGGAGCGGCACTCGCTTCCCGATACTCCCCTTCTCACCGGTCTTCTTGTTCGGCGCCTTCCGACCAATCCACTCCATGGCGAAACCAGCAAGCCGGGGATCACGCAGAACCCGGAGCACCGCGAGAGCGGTCCACCGGGGCGGCTTGTCCTTCTTCTTCTCGTTGAGTGTCGCCTTCTTGGACGCAGCCAGACGGTTAGCGGCCTTATCACCCATGTTGGTCAGCTTGGTAGGCACTCCCCGGTCATTGAGGTCACGAGCGATCCAGTGGGCCGACTTACCGGCCATCGCTGACTTGACCATGAATTCGACGTGCTCCCGCTCCTCGGTATGAGGGACAAGCCGAGTGATCTTGAAGCCGTCGCGGACGATACGTGTCGCCTCGAACCCGTACGGCGTGCCTCCGGAGACGTGACCGCCGACCTTCCGGTGCTCTTCCTTCGCGCCCGTGATGAACACGGACTTGTTCTCCGACTCCTGCTGAGCGAGTCCGGCGATGATGGCGAAGATCCCGATACCGACCGGCGTGGACGTATCCAAGTAGGGCTCATGGACGCTCACGAGGGTGACGCCATGGGCGCGCATCTCGGCCTCGATCTTCATCGCCTCCAACGCACCCTGCCGCGTGAGGCGCGAGAGCATCGTGATCACAACCACGTCGTACTTCCCCGCCCGTACGGCTTCCATCAGGGCGTCATACCCCGGGCGGCGGGCCGACGGGTCGTAGCCGGATTTCCCGATGTCCTCGAAGTGGTCCGTCTCCGGGTCGTGCGTGTACCCGCGAGCTATGCACAGTGCGTGAGTGGCGTTCCGCTGGGCTTGGGGCGAGCCTTGAGAGTCGGCTTCCTTCTTCTGGCTCTGGCGTCCGTACGTGGCCGCGCGCGGTACGTCCTCGGCGGTGCGGGCTGCTTCGGCGATCGCGTAGGAGTGGGGCAACTCGGCTGCGGAGTAAGGCCCTTCGGGCTCCGTGGTCTTCATGACCACGAAGCTAGGACCTCAACACCCCTTCCGTATACGCAATTGAAGTCATGGCTCCAGTTCTCGATGGCCACATGGAAGTCATGGCGGCGGGTGTCGAGATCGGCGACGATCGCCTCACGGGTCCAGTAGCGGTAGTGGTCGGCGACATTGCGGCGGTCGCCGTGTTCGAGCAGCTCCGGGTCGTAGCGGTCCCCGGACGGCCAGGGGCGGGGGTGCGGGCCGACCCCGATCTCGGGGGTGAAGCCCTCGTCGTACTGGACCGGTTCCTGCGGACGGATGTCGCCGGCGTGGATGTTGTCGGCCTGGATGCCGCCAGGGTTGATGTCGCCGGGGTGGATGTCGCTGCTCACCCGATGAGCGTACGGGCCTGGGGCTCCTCAGCGCGCTCCGGAGCCCGTGGCCCGCGCAGCCGCCGGACCCGCGCCAGCACCCGGTCCCGGAGCCGGGCTGCCCTCGCTCCGCTCCAGAGCAGAAAAGCCGTGGGCAGGAACACCGCGTCGGCGGCGATCGCGGCGAGCGAGAAGAAGGGCAGCCCCAGCATGATCGCAATGCCCAGGTGCTCCATCATCAGCAGGACGAGCATCACATTCTTGGCCCGCCGGTTGAGCAGGGTGAAGGGGAAGGCGACCTGCATGATGACGGTTCCGTAAGTGAGCACCAGCACCAGCGTGCCGTTGGACGCCATGAAGTCGGCGAGCCCGGGCCAGGGCGAGAAGTAGGTCAGATGCAGCGGGTAGTAGAGGGCGGTGCCGTCCTGCCAGCGCGAGCCCTGGATCTTGTACCAGCCTGCCGAGGCGTAGAGCAGACACACCTCGCCCATGATCACCAGCAGTGCGCCGTTGTGCGCCAGATTGGCGAGCACATCCAGGACGGTGCGCGGCTCCCCCGGTGCGTAGCGCCGCACCAGCCACCAGCCGGCCTGGACGATCCACAGCCCCCACAGGACGGTGCCCCAGCCGACGCCGGGCAACGGCCCGTCGGCCGTCAGGAAGAGCCGGGCCTCGGTGAACAGCTGCGCCCAGAGAAGCACCAGCCCCAGCACGGCCCAGAGCACGATGCCCGTCGTATCGCGGGAGGGCTCCTTCTGCCGCGCCGTCCGGCGGGCGTCCAGCGACCACACCTGCCCGCACCGGGTCAGTGCCAGATAGGTCGCCATCAGATGGATGAGGTTGTCACCGCCGTCCCCGATGAAGATGCTGCGGTTCTGGAGCGACAGGACCCCGAGCATGAACAGCACGGACATGGTGCGGGTGCGCCAGCCGAGCAGCAGCAGCGCGCTCGAGACGATGCCGAGGGTGTAGACGATCTCGAACCAGAGGGTGCTGTCGGTCCATATCAGTGCGCTGAAGGCGCGGTTGGTGTCCAGCAGCCGGTGGGCCATGTCCCAGCTCATCGGGCCGCCGGGCCCGTACAGCTCCCGGCGGTGGGGCCATTCGCGCAGCAGGAAGAGCAGCCAGGTGAAGGAGAAGCCGATCCGGACGATCGCGGTCTGGTAGGGGCCGAGAGCCGAGCCACTGACGCGGGCATGACCGCGGGCCACGGCGGAATGCAGCCGGGCGCTCAGCGGGGCGCGGGCACCAGGTCCGGCGGACGGCCGCTCCGGGGCGGGCGGCGGCGTGGCGCCGGACGCGGGGTCGGGGCCGGATACGGTTCCGGAGACGGACGCGGGGTCGGGCTCGGAGGAGTGCGCGGGGACAGCGGGCACGGTCACCGGCTCTTCGCCTCCGGAAGGTCGTCGCCGGTCACCGTCCACCACGGCAGTACGCGGTAGAGCGTCTTGGTGTCGATCTTCTCGTCGCTCCACGGCGGTGCGGCCAGGGGCGTGGTCGCGGACCGCACCTGCACCCGCTCCACGGTGCCGCCGCCCTCCTCCCGGCCGAAGCGGAGCATCACGATCCGGCGCATGTACTGCTCGAAGAGCGGACCGCGGGCCCCGGTCGACCGGTCCTGCTCATCATGCGAGGAGACATAGAACTCCCAGGCCCGCCGCAGCTCGTTCTGCTGGGTGTGACTGGGCAGCGGGTTGTGGCGGATGGCCGCGCCGTCCTCTGCTGAGAGGTTTCTCCACCCGGTGGTCGCGGTGCCGCCGTCGGGCGTGCGGATCTCGGCGCGGGACTGTACGGCGATGTTCTGCTGCAGCGGATTGGGAGCGAAGAGCTTCCAGTTCCGCTCGAACTCCGGATAGATGTAGTCCTCGATGGCCTCGCCGTGCTGCTTGCTGAGCGTATTGGGCGGCGAGACGTTCAGAAACGCCATCCCGAGGTGGATGGCCGCCGCGACGGCCGCGACCGCGGTGGCCACCGCGATGATCAGCTGAGCGGGCAGGGAGAGCACGGCGAGCCGTCCCGCCGTCTCGTCGTCCGTCTCCGCCATACCGCCCCGCTCCCGATGGTGTCCGGTGCTCGCGCCCGCCCGTCCGGCCGCGCGCTCCGCGGCCCCTACGCCCCGGAACGGTACCCATGCGGAACCGCCGGCACAGCGCCCTCGGCGTTATCCACAGGCTTGACACCCTACGTTCCGGCGGCTCACCATTGAACCGAACGATCGGTCGGTCGGTTGGCCGGTCGGTGGGGACGGATGGCGAAGGGGCTTCGCATGACGACGATGGCGGCGGACGCCGGGGCGTATGAGGCGGTGTTCGACGCCGCTCTGGCCGCTGACGAGCGCATCGAGCCACGCGACTGGATGCCCGATGCCTACCGGGCGTCACTGGTCCGGCAGATGGCCCAGCACGCCCACTCCGAGATCATCGGCATGCAGCCGGAGGCAAACTGGATCACCCGCGCCCCCTCGCTGCGGCGCAAGGCGATCCTGATGGCCAAGGTGCAGGACGAGGCGGGCCACGGCCTGTATCTCTACAGCGCCGCGGAGACCCTGGGCACCAGCCGGGACGAGCTGCTCGACAAGCTGCACACCGGCCGCCAGAAGTACTCCTCGATCTTTAACTACCCCACGCTGACCTGGGCCGATGTCGGTGCCATCGGCTGGCTGGTGGACGGCGCCGCGATCACCAACCAGGTCCCGCTGTGCCGCTGCTCCTACGGCCCCTACGCCCGCGCGATGGTCAGGATCTGCAAGGAGGAGTCCTTCCACCAGCGCCAGGGATATGAGCTGCTGCTGGCCCTCAGCAAGGGCACCGAGGCCCAGCACGCCATGGCGCAGGATGCGGTGGACCGCTGGTGGTGGCCGTCGCTGATGATGTTCGGCCCGCCGGACGACGCCTCGGCCCACTCCGCCCAGTCGATGGCCTGGAAGATCAAGCGCCATTCCAACGACGAGCTGCGCCAGCGCTTCGTCGACATCTGCGTCCCGCAGGCCGAGTCGCTCGGCCTGACCCTCCCCGACCCCGATCTCCGGTGGAACGAGGAGCGGGGCCACCACGATTTCGGAGCGATCGACTGGAACGAGTTCCACGAGGTGCTGCGGGGCAATGGCCCGTGCAACGCCCAGCGGATCTCCCAGCGGCGCCGGGCCCATGAGGAAGGCGCCTGGGTGCGCGAGGCAGCCGCCGCGTACGCGGCCAAGCACGGGGAGGAACAATCATGAGTGGTGGCCCGAGCGGTGCGTGGCCGCTGTGGGAGGTGTTCGTCCGCAGCAGGCGCGGGCTCTCCCACACCCACGCCGGAAGTCTGCACGCGCCGGACGCCGAGATGGCTCTGCGCAATGCCCGCGATCTGTACACCCGCCGCTCGGAAGGGGTGTCGATCTGGGTGGTGCCCTCCACCGCGGTCACCGCCTCGTCGCCGGACGAGAAGGACCCGTTCTTCGAGCCGTCCGCCGACAAGCCCTATCGCCACCCCACCTTCTACGAGATCCCGGAAGGGGTGCAGCACCTGTGACCGCGGCCCTCGCCCTGGGCGATGACGCACTGGTGCTCTCCCACCGGCTCGGAGAGTGGGCGGGCCACGCCCCCGTGCTGGAGGAGGAGGTGGCGCTCGCCAATATCGCCCTTGATCTGCTCGGCCAGGCCCGGGTGCTGCTCTCCCTGGCCGGTGACGAGGACGAGCTCGCCTATCTGCGCGAGGAGCGGGCGTTCCGCAATGTGCAGCTCGTCGAGCAGCCCAATGGGGACTTCGCCCACACCATCGCCCGCCAGCTCTACTTCTCCACCTATCAGGAGCTGCTGTACGAGCGGCTGGCGCGGGGCGGCGGCCCCTTCGCCCCGCTCGCCGCCAAGGCGGTCAAGGAGGTCGCCTACCACCGCGACCACGCCGAGCACTGGACGCTGCGGCTCGGCGACGGCACCGCCGAAAGCCATGAGCGGATGCGGGTGGCGCTGGAATCCCTGTGGCGGTTCACCGGCGAGCTGTTCGAGCCGGTGGAAGGGTGCGAGGTGGAGTGGGACACCCTGCACACCGCATGGCTGGCCCGCCTCACCTCGGTCCTGGAGCGCGCCACGCTGGCCGTGCCCGAGGGGCCACGGCGGGGTGCGTGGGCCGCGGGTGCCGGGCGGCAGGGCGTCCACACCGAATCGTTCGGCCGCATGCTGGCGGAGATGCAGCATCTGCACCGCAGTCACCCGGGGGCGACATGGTGACCCCGGCAGCCCACGCCTCCGGCACCACCGCGCTCGAGGAGGAGCTGCGGCGGCTGGCGGGATCCGTGCCGGATCCCGAGCTGCCCATGGTCTCCCTCGCCGAGCTGGGTGTGGTGCGCGGGCTGCGGGTGCTGGGGCCGGGCCGGGTCGAGGTCGAGCTGACCCCCACCTACACCGGCTGCCCGGCGCTGGAGTCGATGAGCGCCGATATCGAGCGGGTGCTGCACGATCGCGGGATCCCCGAGGTGGCGGTCCGTACGGTGCTCTCCCCGCCCTGGTCCACGGACGCGATCAGCCCGGAGGGCCGCCGCAAGCTGGCCGAGGCCGGGATAGCGCCGCCCTCGCCGCGGCGGGCGGAGGCGGGCGGGCCGGTCGCCGTCGACCTGACGGTGCGCTGCCCGCATTGCGGCTCCACCGAGACCAAGCTGCTCAGCCGCTTCTCCTCCACCGCGTGCAAGGCGCTGCGCCGCTGTGAGGCATGCCGTGAACCGTTCGACCACTTCAAGGAGTTGTGATGGCCGCGGAAGCGGTGGTGGAGGCCACCACACACCATGGCGCGTTCCACCCGCTGCGGGTGGTGGCGGTCGAGCGGCTCACCGATGACGCGGTGGCCGTCACCCTGCGGGTGCCGCCCGCGCTGCGGGAGACCTTCCGCTTCGTCCCCGGACAGCACATCGCGGTGCGGCGGTTCGTGGACGGCACCGAGATCCGGCGTACGTACTCGATCTGCACACCGGCGCCCGGGGCGGAGGGCCCGGAGTTTCTGCGGGTGGGGGTGCGGCTGGTCGAGGGCGGCGAGTTCTCGACCTACGCCCTCAAGGAGCTGGCCGTCGGCGAGGTCATGGAGGTGATGGCGCCGGCGGGCCGGTTTGTGCTCGCTCCCCGGCCGGGCCATTTCGCCGCGGTGGTCGGCGGCAGCGGTATCACCCCGGTGCTCTCCATCGCCGCGACGCTGCTGGAGCGGCAGCCCGAGGCCCGGTTCTGTCTGATCCGCAGCGACCGCACCGCCGCGTCCACGATGTTCCTGGAGGAGGTCGCCGACCTCAAGGACCGCTGGCCCGACCGGTTCCAGCTGGTGTGCGCGCTCTCCCGGGAGGAGCAGCAGACCGGGCTGGTCTCCGGGCGGCTGGACGAGGAGCGGCTGACCGGGCTGCTGCCCGCGCTGCTGCCGGTGGGGTCGGTGGACGGCTGGTTCCTCTGCGGTCCGCATGGGCTGGTGAGCGCCGCCGAGCGGGCGCTGCGCGGCCTGGGGGTGGCCCGCGGCCGGGTCCATCAGGAGATCTTCCATGTCGACACCGCCGATGAGACCGGTTCGACCGTGCCGGGGCCGGTCGATATCGCCTCGCACAGTTCGGTGACCGCGACCCTGGACGGGCGCTCGGGCACCTGGCCGGTGCAGGACGGGGAAGTGCTGCTGGAGACCGTGCTGCGCAACCGCACTGACGCACCGTATGCCTGCAAGGGCGGGGTGTGCGGCACCTGCCGGGCGTTCCTGGTCTCCGGTGAGGTGCGGATGGACCGGAATTTCGCGCTGGAGCCGGACGAGGTGGAGGCGGGCTATGTGCTGGCCTGTCAGTCCCATCCGGTCGGTGAGCGGGTGGAGTTGGACTTCGACCGCTGAAGCGCGGTGGTGACCGTTCCCTTCTTGTAGAACCTGTTCTATCTTGACCGGCCGTCGGACAGAGCCGCGGCGCGGGAGGACGAACAGTGGACTTCACCTTCACCGAGGAGCAGCAGGCTGCCGTCGAGGCGGCGAAGGCCGTCTTCGCCTCCGTCGAACCGGACAGTGTGCCCAGCCCCGCATTGATCCGCGGGGCCGTGGCGGAGGACTTCGACCGGGCGCTGTGGAAGCGGCTCGCCGAAGGCGATCTCCTCGGCCTGACGCTCGACCCGGGCCACGGCGGTTCGGGGCTGGACCTCATCGCCCTGTGCCTGGTGCTGCGGGAGTCCGCCCGGGTGCTGGCCCGGGTGCCGCTGCTGGAGTCCGGGGCGGCGGCCCTGGCCGTGCAGAAGTACGGGGACGCGGAGCTGTGCGCCGACGTTCTGCCCCGGGTGGTGCGCGGTGAGCTGGCGCTCACTGTCGCGCCGAACGGGCGCACCGGTCATGACCCGGCCGAACTCGCCGTCCAGGCCCGTCAGGACGGCGACCGCTGGGTGCTGGACGGCGTCCAGACCGCCGTCCCCTGGGCCCATGGCGCCGACCGGGTGCTGATCCCCGCCCATACCGGCGCGGGCAACACGGTCCTCGCACTGGTCCCCCGCCGCCAGGACGGCGTTGTCCTCGACGAGCAGGTGTCCACCAGCGGTGAGCGGCAGGCCGAAATCCGCCTGGACGGGGTGCGGCTGTCCGCCGCCGAAGTGCTGTCCGCGGACGGCGCCTGGGAGTGGCTGCGGGACGTCCTCACCACCGGCACCTGCGCCCTCGCCCTGGGCCTGGGCACGGCGGTGCTGGAGATGACCAGCTCCTATGTCAGCGGTCGCGAACAGTTCGGCCATCCGCTCGCCACCTTCCAGGCGGTCGCCGTCCAGGCCGCCGACCGCTATATCGATCTGCGGGCGATGGAGGTCACCCTCTGGCAGGCCGCCTGGCGGCTCGGCAGGGAGGAGGAGCGGCCGACGGCGGGCGGCGCCCTTCCGCTCGCGGCGGATGTCGCCGTCGCCAAGATGTGGGCCGCCGAGGGCGTACGGCGCGTGGTGCAGACCGCGCAGCATCTGCATGGCGGCTTCGGCGCGGTCACCGACTATCCGCTGCACCGCTATCACGCCTGGGCCAAGCAGCTGGAGCTGTCGCTCGGCCCGGCCGCCGCGTACGAGGAAGCCCTTGGCACCCTCCTCGCCACCCACCCCGTCGCCTGACGCCCCGTCCGGCCCCGATGGGACGAACTCCCCCGGTCAGGCGACGTGGGCCGGGCCCGGGCGGGCCGAACTCCCGCGAACGAACGCTGATGTGAGCGCGCCCACCGGCTCAGCCGGGGCAGGTGGGCCGCACCGCACGACACAACGGCGACGCACGATTCCACCACGACCACCCCCGCCCGGCCACAGGCGCCGGGCGCGGACCGAGCTCGGCCGACGCGCCCCACGGCCCGGACCGGTATCCAGCGGGGCAGGCCACCATGACCGGCCGCCGGAGAACGCCCCGCTAGAGGACGAACGCGCCCTCGGGGCTGTTGTCCTGGCCGGAGACCATGGGGCGGCCCGCCACATGCCAGGCGAGCATGCCGCCGTCCACATTCACCGCGTCCAGGCCCTGCGCGACCAGATACTGCGTCACCTGCGCGGAACGCCCGCCGACCCGGCACATCACATGCACCCGCCGACCGTCGCCCACCGCCTCGGTCAGCTCACCGAACCGGGCGACGACCTGGCCCATGGGAATGTGCAGCGCGCCCTCGACATGCCCGGCCGCCCATTCCTCGTCCTCCCGGACGTCCAGCAGAAAGCCGTCGGCGGGTACGGCCGCGGCCTCCACCTGGGGAAGCTGGGCAAAATGCATCACACACACCTCTCACACGCCATTGCGGCATCCGTCAGCCGACAGAAAACCTACTACCGCGCCAGCTCCGCCAGCCGGGCCTCCTTCTCGGAGACCTGGGCGAGCAGCTGCTCGGCGATCTCGTCCAGCAGTCCGTCCGGATCCTCCGGCGCCATCTTGATCATCGCGCCGATCGCGCTGGACTCCAGCTCGGCGGCGACGGCGGCCAGCATCTCCTTGCGCTCGGCCAGCCACTCCAGCCGGGCGTACAGCTCCTCGCTCCGGCTCGCGCGCCGCTCCGGCGGCGGAGGTCCGGCCGCCCACTCGTCGGCCAGCGTGCGCAGGGTCTCCACATCTCCGGCCGCATAGGCGGCGTTGACCCGCACGATGAACGCCCCGCGCCGCTCCCGCTCGGCCTCCTCCTCGGCCAGATCCGGATGCGCCTTGCGGGCCAGCTCCCGGTAGATCCGGCGCGCCTCCTCGCTCGGCCGTACCCGCGGCGGCGGCTGCACCGGCTTCTCGGTCAGCATCGCGGCCGCCTCCGGGGAGAGGCCGTCGGAGTCGATCCAGCCGTGGAACAGCTCCTCCACGCCCGGCATCGGCTGCACCAGCCCCCGCGCCTCCCGCGCCCTGCGCAGGTCCTCGGGGTCACCGGTGCGCTGCGCGACCGCCTCCGCGATCAGTGCGTCCAGTTCGTCGAGGCGCGAGTACATCGGCCCGAGCCGCTGGTGATGCAGCCGGGAGAAGTTCTCCACCTCCACCCGGAAGGTCTCCACCGCGATCTCGAACTCGATCAGCGCCTGCTCGGCCGCCCGCACCGCCCGCTCGAGGCGCTCGGTGGCCTGCGCCTCTTCGGCCGACCGGGCCTCCTCGGACCCGTCCTGCGATTCCGCCTGGGGCTCGGCTTCGGACACCGACTGCTGTGCCTGCTGCTGCGCTTCCGGGTTCGTCACCCGCTCAGCCTACGTCCGGCCCCCGGCCGCGCCCGAACCTCACACCCCCAGCTCCGCCGCGACCCGCCCGGAGCGCACCGCCGCGACCAGCTCCGCGTGGTCGGCCTCGGTGCGGTCGGCGTACGCCACCGCGAAGGCGGCCACCGCCTCGTCCAGCTCCTCCCCCTTGCCGCAGTAACCGGCCAGCAGCCGCGGGTCGGCGCTGTGGGCGTGCGCCCGCGCCAGCAGCGCCCCGGTCATCCGCCCGTAGTCATCCATCTGGTCGGCGGCCAGTGCCGCCGGATCCACACTCCCCTTGCGGTTCCGGAACTGCCGCACCTGATACGGCCGCCCCCGCACCGTGGTCCAGCCCAGCAGGATGTCGCTGACCACCTGCATCCGCTTCTGGCCGAGGACCACACGCCGCCCCTCGTGTCCGGCCTCCGGCACCGCGAACCCGGCGGCCCGCACATGCGGCAGCAGCACCGACGGACGAGCCTCCTTCACCTGCAACACCAGCGGCTCGCCCCGGTGGTCGAGCAGCAGCACCACATACGACCGCGTGCCCACGCTGCCCGTCCCGACGACGCGGAACGCCACGTCGTGCACCTCGTACCGGGCGAGCAGCGGCAGCCGGTCCTCGGACAGCGTCCCCAGATACTCGCCGAGCGCCGACGCCACCGCCGCCGCCTCGTCGTCCGGCACCCGCCGCAGCACCGGCGGCGCGTCCACGAAGCGGCGGGCCCCGGGTCGGCCCGGCGAATCCTCCTCCGGCACGGCCTCCGTGGCGCGGGCGGCGAACCGCGCGCTGGTGTTCCGCCGGGCCTTCTCGGCCACCCGCTCCAGCGTCCCCGCCAGATCCCTGGCGTCCGTGTGCGAGACCAACTCCTCGTCCGCGATCGCGTTCCACGCGTCCGCCGCGGGCAGCTTGGCCAGCAGCCGCACCGTGCGGCGATAGGCCCCCGCCGCGTCATGGGCCGCGGCCCGGCAGACGTCCTCGTCCGCTCCGGCCTCCCGCCCGGCGAGCACCAGCGAGGTCGCGAGCCGCTTCACATCCCACTCCCACGGACCGTGCACGGTCTCGTCGAAGTCGTTGAGATCGATGATCAGGCCGCCACGGGCGTCTCCGTAGAGCCCGAAGTTCGCGGCGTGGGCGTCCCCGCACAGCTGGGCCCCTATGCCGGTCACCGGGGTGGCCGCGAGATCGTGCGCCATCAGCCCGGCCGAACCGCGAAGGAAGGAGAAGGGGGTGGCGACCATCCGCCCCACCCGTATCGGGGTCAGCTCCGGCAGCCGTCCGGCGTTGGACCGCTCGACCGCCGTCACCGCGTCCGGCCGGCCGACGGCGGGCGGTGCCTCGGCATGCACCGAGCGCGGTACCCGCTTCCGCAGCGCCTTCCCCTCCTGCTTGGGTGACGGCTGATCTCCGTGCCAGGCGGCGAAGCCCGGCACCAGCGGCAGCCGGCGGACCGCTCCGCCCGCCCGCGCACCGCCACCGACATCCGTGCCCGTGCCGACCGCGCCCACGCCCGCGGCCGCACCGATCGTGCCGCTGTCGCCCCCGCCGCTTCCGGTGCTCTCATCGCCCGTCATGGCGCCCCCCGTTCCCCTCGTCCGCCGTCGCCCACGCGCCGGCGGCATCCGCACCGCACCGAGCGTCCGACCGGCTCCGACGACCGGATCACCTCGACTGCCCAGACCGTACCGCCCGCCGCACCGGCCCGTCAGAGCCTGTGGAAAACCCTTTCGAACGTGCCGAAGCCCCAGCTCACACGCTCAGGAACAGCAAGCAACAAGCCCACAGCGCCGGAGCGCTCAGCGACGGAACTGCTCCGGGCAGCCACCGCCCTCGGGCAGATGGTTCTCCGCCCACCGCGCCAGCTCCTTCAGCGCGGGCTCCAGCGCCCGGCCCGTGTCCGTCAGCCGGTAGGCCACCCGCAGCGGCGGTCCCGCATCGACCTCCCGCACCACCAGCCGCGCCGCGGCCAGCTCGGTGAGCCGGTCCGACAGCATCCGCTCGCTGATTCCGGGGATCGCCCTCCGCAGATCCGCGAAGTACGCCTCCTGTTCGGTCAGCACCGCGACGATCAGCCCGGTCCACCGCTTTCCGAACAGTTCGAAGACGCGCGTCATCGAGGAATCGACCTGCTTGCACGCCTGCTCGTTGCGCTGCTCGCACCCACCGCCGTCCGCCATGGAATACAGACTACTGCGCCATCGTTCGGGACTGCGAAAAAGTAAGCTACTGTGCTATCAGTAGGTACGTAGAAAAGAGCGGCCCTACGCCGCCCCTCGTCACACGGAGACACCCCATGCCCACGCTTCTGCACATCGACTCGTCCGTCTGGCCCGGCGACGCCTCCGCTTCTCGCGCTGTCACCGCCACCTTCCGCAAGGAGTGGGAGGCCCAGCATCCGGACGGCACGGTGATCTACCGCGACCTGGTCGCCGAGCCGCTGCCCCACCTCGACGGAGCCGCCGCCCACGCCGGATTCGTGCCCGCCGATGACCGCACTCCTGAGCAGCACGACGCCTTCGCGCTGCGCGAGACCCTGGCCGGTGAGCTGGAGCGGGCCGACGCGGTCCTGATCGGCGCCCCGATGTACAACTTCACGATTCCCTCCACGCTCAAGGCATGGCTGGACCACGTGATCATCATGGGTCGCACCGCGGGCGCGGAGCAGACCACCACCTCCGGCACCCCGGCGGTCGTCGTCGCCAGCCGTGGCGGGGGCTACGGCCCCGGCACCCCGCGGGAGAGCTTCGAATTCGTCACGACCTACCTCGACAAGGCTCTGAACGGCGCACTCGGCCTCGAGGTCGAGTTCGTTGTGCCGGAGCTCACGCTGGCCCGTACCAATCCGGCCATGGCCAACCTGATCGAGCTGGCGGACGCCTCCAAGGCGAAGGCCCACGAGGACGCGGCCGCCAAGGCCAAGGTCCTCGCCTCCCGCTTCGCCGCCTGAGCCGCTCCGGTCCACCCGACCGACCCAGGCCGTCCCGTTCCCGGTCCGCCTGGCCGCGAGGGCACTGAGTAAGGGCCTCCCTGGACCAGGGAGGCCCTTCCGCCGACGAACCCGAACCGCCGGCGCATCCGGAGCCAAACGCGAAGCGGGCCCCTCCCGAGCGACTTTTGTCACTCTGGAGAGGCCCGCTTCGACTGGTGCGCGAGGGGGGAGTTGAACCCCCACGCCCTTTCGGGCACTGGAACCTGAATCCAGCGCGTCTGCCTATTCCGCCACCCGCGCATGGGTGCTGCCGTACGATGCTCCTCCGCTCCCCGGTGGATCCTCGGATCCCTCCGGTTCGGGGCGGCGCGCCTTCCGACATCCAGAACATTAGCACGCTGTGCAGGGTGGAATCACACCTGTATCCGATGGCCCCGCCCCCGCCCACTCTGAGAGCGTCGCGGTTGCGGGACACTGTCGTGAGGGCACCTCTACGATCCTGTGAGAGGTGACACTGCTCCACAGGGCCAGGAAGGGGAACCACCCGATTTCCCGACGCGTGGATACGATCAGTAAGCAGTACCAGGACGACACTGAGCACGACTGAGGAAGGAGGTGCCCCGTGGGAGTACTGAAGCGCTTCGAGCAGCGACTCGAGGGACTCGTGAACGGCACCTTCGCCAAGGTGTTCAAGTCCGAGGTCCAGCCGGTCGAGATCGCGGGCGCGCTCCAGCGCGAATGCGACAACAACGCCACTATCTGGAACCGCGACCGGACCGTCGTCCCCAACGATTTCATCGTCGAGCTGAGCGCGCCCGACTTCGACCGCCTCAGCCCATACTCCGGACAACTCGGCGACGAGCTGTCCGGTATGGTGCGCGACTACGCCAAGCAACAGCGCTACACCTTCATGGGCCCGATCAAGGTCCATCTGCAAAAGGCAGAGGACCTCGACACCGGCCTGTACCGGGTGCGCAGCCGGACGCTGGCCTCCAGCGAGTCCCAGAACCCGCAGGCGGCCGCCGCTTCGGCCCGCGGCGGCGCCGGTGCCCCGCACCAGCGCCCCGGTGGTCATGGCTACCCCGCCCAGCCGGCGGGTGCGCCGCCGATGCCCGCCGCGCCCCCCGGCGCCCGTCCGGTGCCCCGCACCGGCGGAACCGGAGCGGGCCCCGGCCCGCAGCCCCAGGGCCAGACACGGCGCTGGATCGAGATCAACGGCACCCGCCATCAGATCTCGCGGCCCACTCTGGTGCTGGGCCGCAGCACCGACGCTGACGTGCGGATCGACGACCCAGGTGTCTCCCGCCGACACTGCGAGATCCGGGTCGGTACCCCGCCGACCGTTCAGGACCTCGGGTCGACCAACGGCATCGTGGTGGACGGACAGCACACCACGCGCGCTACGCTCCGCGACGGCTCGCGGATCGTCGTGGGCAGCACCACCATCGTTTACCGGCAAGCCGAAGGGTGAAGCGGGGGCAATGTCAGAGCTGACCCTCACGGTCATGCGGTTGGGTTTCCTCGCCGTACTGTGGCTGTTCGTCATCGTGGCCGTTCAGGTCATCCGTAGCGACCTGTTCGGGACCCGCGTGACCCAGCGCGGTGCGGCGCGACGCGGCGCCCCGGACCGGCAGCAAGCGCAACAGCGGCAGCAGGCCACTCCGCCGCCGCAGCGCCAGCAGTCGGGGGGCCGCGGCCGCCGCGGCGCCCCCACCAAGCTGGTGGTCTCCGAGGGCACGCTGACCGGCACCACGGTCGCCCTCCAGGGGCAGACCATCACCCTCGGCCGTGCGCACGATTCAACAATCGTGCTGGACGACGACTACGCCTCCAGCAGGCATGCCAGGATCTACCCCGACCGTGACGGCCAGTGGATCGTCGAGGACCTCGGGTCCACCAATGGCACCTATCTCGAGCGGACCCGACTCTCCACACCGACACCGATTCCGCTCGGCGCGCCGATCCGCATCGGCAAGACCGTCATCGAGCTGCGGAAGTAGTAGGACCATGACGACCGGAGGGTGGGCAGCGTGGTTGGCAAGGGGCTGTACCCGGAGCCGACGGGCGAGGTGCGCATGAGTCTGTCACTGCGTTTCGCGGCCGGATCGCACAAGGGCATGATCCGGGAGGGCAACGAGGACTCCGGTTACGCCGGGCCCCGGCTGCTCGCCATCGCCGACGGCATGGGCGGCCAGGCCGCCGGCGAGGTCGCCAGCTCCGAGGTGATCTCCACCCTGGTCCAGCTCGACGACGACATCCCGGGCTCGGACATCCTGACCTCCCTGGGCAGCGCCGTGCAGCGGGCCAACGACCAGCTGCGCGTGATGGTCGAGGAGGACCAGCAGCTGGAGGGCATGGGCACCACGCTCACCGCCCTGCTGTGGACCGGCCAGCGGCTGGGCCTGGTGCATGTCGGCGACTCGCGCGCGTATCTGCTGCGCGACGGCGTGCTGTCCCAGATCACCCAGGACCACACCTGGGTGCAGCGCCTGGTCGACGAGGGCCGGATCACCGAGGAGGAGGCGGGCACCCACCCGCAGCGCTCCCTGCTGATGCGCGCCCTGGGCAGCGGCGACCACGTCGAGCCCGATCTCTCCATCCGTGAGGTCCGGGCCGGGGACCGCTATCTGATCTGCTCCGACGGTCTGTCCGGAGTGGTCAGCCACCAGACGCTCGAGGACACCCTCGCCAGCTACCAGGGCCCCCAGGAGACCGTGCAGGAGCTGATCCAGCTCGCCCTGCGCGGCGGCGGCCCCGACAACATCACCTGCATCGTCGCCGACGTCCTGGACGTGGACGGCAACGACACCCCGGCCGCGCAGCTCAACGACACCCCGGTCATCGTGGGCGCGGTCGCCGAGAACCAGGTCCCCCTGGGCGACGGCGGTGCCGCCTCCACCCCCGCCGGCCGCGCGGCCGAGCTCGGCCGGTCCAACCGTTCCGTTCCGCATCAGGGCGACGCCCAGGGCGGGTTCGGCCCGCCCGGAAGCGGACCGGACGTCGACATGGCGCCCGAGGGCAGTTACGGGGACTACGCCAGCGGTGATCTGACCAAGAAGAGCGGCCGCAAGGCATGGGTCAAGCGCTCGCTGTACATCGCGCTGGGCCTGGCCGTGATCGGTGGCGGGCTCTACGGCGGCTACCGCTGGACCCAGACCCAGTACTACGTGGGCGCCAATGGCGACCATGTCGCGATCTACCAGGGCATCAGCCAGGACCTCGCCTGGATCAAGCTCAACAAGGTCCATGAGGACCACCGCGAGATCGAACTCAAGTACCTCCCGACCGACCAGCGCGGCCGGGTGGAGGACACCATCGCGGTGAGCAATCTCGGCCAGGCCCGGGACAAGACCAAGGATCTCGCCACCCTCGCCGGGGCCTGCCGGAAGGCGGACGCCCAGAAGAAGGCCGAGGACCGGCAGAAGGACCTCACCGGCGGTGACGGCCGGGACAGCGGCGGCTCCGACAAGGCGACGCCCAGCCAGGGCAGATCCGCCGGGAGCGGCGGGCCGGCACAGAACGACAGCAAAACGAACGAGGTGCAGACGCGGGCCGCCGAGGCCACCTCCAAGCCGACACCGACGAAGTCTCCTACTCCGAAGCCCGGCCCCACCCTTTCGGAAGAGGAGAGGGAGTTGGTCCCGCAATGCAGCAGCGCCCAGCAGTGAAGCCGTAAGGGGCCGTCCACGTATGAGCAGCACCTCCAATACCACCACGATCAGCACGGTGGGGCCGCCCAGCCGGCGCAACACCGAGCTCGCCATGCTGGTCTTCGCGGTGATCATTCCGGTCTTCGCCTACGCCAACGCGGGCCTGGCACTCAGCGACGAGATGCCCTCGGGCATGCTCAGCTACGGCATCGGGCTCGGCCTGCTGGCCGGGGTCGGCCACCTCGTGGTGCGGAAGTTCGCGCCGTACGCCGACCCGCTGCTGCTGCCGATCGCCACTCTGCTCAACGGGCTGGGGCTGGTGCTCATCTGGCGGCTGGACCAGTCCAGGCGGCTGGCCCAGCGGGCCGCGAGCATCGACCAGGTCTACGCCGCCGCGGCCCCCAAGCAGCTGATGTACTCGGCGATGGGTGTCGCCCTCTTCGTGGGCGTGCTGATCCTGCTCAAGGACCACCGGATCCTCCAGCGCTACACCTACATCTCCATGGCCGCGGCGCTGGTGCTGCTGGTCATGCCGATGTTCTTCCCGGCCAAGTTCGGTGCCCGCATCTGGGTCACCGTGGGCAGCTTCTCCATCCAGCCCGCTGAGTTCGCGAAGATCGTCATCGCGGTCTTCTTCGCGGGCTATCTCATGGTGAAACGGGACGCCCTGGCGCTGGCCAGCCGCCGCTTCATGGGGCTGTACCTGCCGCGCGGCCGTGACCTCGGTCCGATCCTCGTGGTCTGGGGCATGAGCATCCTCATCCTCGTCTTCGAGACCGACCTCGGTACCTCGCTGCTGTTCTTCGGCATGTTCGTCGTCATGCTGTACGTGGCGACCGAGCGCACCAGCTGGATCGTCTTCGGTCTGCTGATGTCCGCGGCCGGAGCGGTCGGCGTCGCCACCTTCGAGCCTCACGTCCAAGAGCGTGTGAACGCCTGGCTCGACCCGTTCGCGGCCTTCGAGAAGGGCACCACCGACCAGATCGCGCAGGCGCTGATGGCCTTCGGCTCCGGCGGTGTCTTCGGCACCGGTCTGGGCCAGGGCAGCTCGGACCTGATCGGCTTCGCCGCCAACTCGGACTTCATCCTCGCCACCGTCGGCGAGGAGCTGGGTCTGGCCGGCACCATGGCGTTCCTGCTGCTGTACGGCCTGATCGTGGAGCGGGGCGTACGGACCGCCCTGGCCGCCCGCGACCCGTTCGGCAAGCTGCTAGCGATCGGCATGTCCGCGGCCTTCGCCATCCAGGTCTTCGTGGTGGCGGGCGGTGTGATGGGGCTCATCCCGCTGACCGGTATGACCATGCCGTTCCTCGCGTACGGCGGTTCCTCGGTCCTCGCCAACTGGGCCCTGGTCGCGATCCTCATCAAGATCAGCGACACCGCGCGCCGCCCCGCCCCGGCCCCCGCTCCGTCCACAGACGCCGAGATGACTCAGGTGGTCCGCCCGTGAACAAGCCCCTGCGCCGTATCGCGATCTTCTGTGGACTGCTGGTCCTCGCCCTGCTGGTCCGGGACAACTGGATCCAGTACGTCCAGGCCGACGAGCTCAAGAACAACAAGCACAACCACCGTGTACTGATGGCCCGTTACAGCCAGAAGCGCGGCAACATCATCGTGGACGGCCAGCCGATCACCGGTTCCGTCGCGACCAACGGCACCGACTTCAAGTACAAGCGCACGTACAAGAACGGCAAGATGTGGGCGCCGGTCACCGGCTACGCCTCCCAGGCCTACGACGCCAACCAGATCGAGAAGCTCGAGGACCCCTTCCTCACGGGCAACGACGACCGCCTGTTCTTCAACCGGACGATCGACATGATCACCGGCAAGAAGCAGCGGGGCGGTGACGTGATCACCACCCTGAACGGCAAGGCCCAGAAGGCGGCGTACGAGGGTCTGGGCAACAAGAAGGGCGCCGTCGCGGCGCTCGACCCGCGCACCGGCAAGATCCTCGCCCTGGCCAGCACCCCGAGCTACGACCCCTCGACGATCGCGGGCGCGGATGACGCGAAGGAGTGGAAGGCGCTCCAGCCGAAGGACAACAAGGACGACCCGATGCTCAACCGGGCGCTGCGGCAGACCTACCCGCCCGGTTCCACGTTCAAGGTCGTCACCGCCGCCGCGGCGCTGGAGAACGGGAAGTACACGGACATCAACGCGCCGACCAAGTCGCCGCTGCCCTGGCGGCTTCCGCTCTCCACCAAGAACCTGGACAACGAGGGCAACATCCCCTGCGAGAACGCCACCCTGCGGCAGGCCCTGCGCTACTCCTGCAACACGGTCTTCGGCAAGCTCGGTGACGACCTCGGCAAGGACAAGATGCGGGAGCAGGCCGAGAAGTTCGGCTTCGGCAAGGAGTTCCTGACGCCGGTCCGCGCCAACGCCAGCGTCTACCCCGAGGACATGGACCGGCCGTCCAACGCGATGTCCGCCATCGGCCAGTACGACACCCGCGCCACCCCGATCCAGATGGCCATGGTCGCCGCCGCGATCGCCAATGACGGCAAGCTGATGAAGCCGTACATGATCGACTCGCTGCGCGCCCCCAACCTGAGCACCATCGAGCAGAACAAACCGGAGGAGATGAGCCAGGCGGTCTCCCCGGAGAACGCCCGCAAGCTCCAGGACATGATGAAGACCGTCGTGGACGAGGGCACCGGCACCAAGGCCCAGATCCCGAACGTCGAGGTCGGCGGCAAGACCGGTACCGCTCAGCACGGTGTCGCGAACAGCAAGAACCCCTACGCGTGGTTCATCTCCTATGCCAAGGGCGAGGACGGCTCCCCCGTCGCGGTCGCGGTCGTCATCGAGGGTTCCGACACCATCCGCAACGACATCGCGGGCGGCAGGCTCGCCGCACCGATCGCCAAGGACGTGATGAAGGCGGTACTGGACAGCGAGAAGTGACGCCGGTCACGCCCTGATACCAATCCCGCACGTCGCCGTACCGGTCCGGTATCAAGTAGCGGCTGTGGCCGGGTCGCGTTGGATGTGCCGGGTACGGTATGCGCGAGCAGCACTTGACCGGCCCCCACAGGTGCGGTCGGGAATGACGGAAGAGGGCTGGAGTAGCTATGGAAGAGCCGCGTCGCCTCGGCGGCCGGTATGAGCTGGGCTCAGTGCTCGGCCGCGGTGGCATGGCGGAGGTCTACCTCGCCCATGACACCCGCCTCGGCCGCACTGTCGCTGTGAAGACGCTCCGGGTGGACCTCGCCCGCGACCCGTCTTTCCAGGCCCGGTTCCGCCGAGAGGCCCAGTCGGCCGCCTCGCTCAACCATCCGGCGATCGTCGCGGTCTACGACACCGGCGAGGACTACGTCGACGGGGTCTCGATCCCGTACATCGTGATGGAGTACGTGGACGGCTCCACGCTGCGTGAGCTGCTTCACTCGGGCAGAAAGCTGCTCCCCGAGCGCTCCATGGAGATGACCACAGGCATCCTCCAGGCCCTGGAGTACTCGCACCGGAACAACATCGTCCACCGCGACATCAAGCCCGCGAACGTCATGCTGACGCGCACCGGGCAGGTCAAGGTGATGGACTTCGGCATCGCCCGCGCCATGGGCGACGCCGGTATGACCATGACGCAGACGGCCGCCGTGATCGGCACCGCCCAGTACCTCTCCCCCGAGCAGGCCAAGGGCGAGACCGTCGATGCCCGCAGTGACCTGTACTCCACCGGCTGTCTGCTCTACGAGCTGCTGACCGTACGTCCGCCCTTCGTGGGCGACTCCCCGGTGGCCGTGGCCTACCAGCACGTACGGGAAGAGCCGCAGCCGCCGAGCGCGTACGACCCCGAGATCACCCCGGAGATGGACGCCATCGTCCTGCGGGCGCTGGTCAAGGACCCGGACTACCGCTATCAGTCGGCCGACGAAATGCGCGCCGACATCGAGGCCGCGCTGGAGGGCCAGCCGGTCGCCGCCACCGCGGCGCTCGGCGCGGTCGGCTACGGCGCCGACGACCAGCCCACGACCATGCTGCGCCCGCAGGACTCCGGGGCGCAGACCTCGATGCTGCCGCCGATGCGCGACGACGACGGCGGGATGGGCTACGACGAGCGCCCCGACCGGGGCCGCGGCCGTGGGGGACCGCCGGAGAAGAAGAGCAATCTCTCGACCATCCTGCTGGTGCTCGCCGGGATACTGGTCCTGGTCGGCGCGATCTTCATCGGGAAGTCGATCTTCAGTGGGGGCAACGACAACAACAAGGTCGAGGTCCCGTCCCTGAAGGGCGACACCTTCGCTTCCGCCGAGGAGCAGGGAAGGAACGGCGGCTTCAAGGTCGAGAAGGCCGGCACGACGTTCTGCGACGAACCCAAGAACACGGTCTGCTCGCAGGATCCGACGGGCGGCAGCGAGATCGAGCGGGACGGCACGGTCCGGCTGACCATGTCCAAGGGCGCCAAGCCCGCGGCCAAGGTCGAGGTCCCCGACGTCACGGGGAGCCAGATCGCGTCCGCGACCCAGCAGCTGGAGGCGAAGGGCTTCGAGGTCGTCCCGCAGCAGAAGGAGTCTCCGCAGCCCGCCGGTACGGTGCTGGCCCAGGACCCCACGGGCGGTACGAAAGTCGCCAAAAAGAGCACGGTCACGCTGACCGTGGCCGCGGCCGAGTCCAAGATCGTTGTCCCGGACGTCACCACCAAGAAGCTCGAGGACGCCAAGACGGCGCTCCAGAAGAAGGGCCTCAAGGTCGACGTCATCGAGGCCGAGAACGGCGATGTCGAGGAGGGCACGGTCACCGATCAGACGCCCAAGGGCGGCCAGGAGGTCGCGCCCGGCTCGCAGATCACCCTGACCGTCGCCAAGGCTCCCGCGCAGCCGGAGAACGTGCAGGTGCCCAACCTGGCCGGCCAGTCCCTCAAGGACGCCAAGAAGGCCCTGAAGCAACTCGGGCTCAACGTGGGCAGCATCGCCGGGCCGCAGGACGACACCGCTTCCGTGGTGACCAGCCAGCCGCCCGCGGGCACCGAGGTACCCAAGGGCCAGTCCGTGAACCTCATCACGGTCGCCGGTCAGGGCGACAACGGCGGTGGCCCCGGCGGTGGCCCCGGCGGTGATGACGGCGGGATCTTCGGCGGCCCGAGCGGCGCCACCCCCACCGGATAGTCCGCCGCGGGCTCGGCCGAGCTCATCGACGGGGAAGCCCCCGGCGCCCTCCTGGGAGGGCGCCGGGGGCTTCCCCGTGGTCCTGACGACTCCGCCGGCTAGCGCAGCTCCTCGGGGGGCGTGCGGCGTGCGTCCACCTTCTCGGTGCGCTCCAGTTCGGCCCACACGATGTAGCGGTTTCGCGAGGTGTACACCGGCGTACAGGTCGAGAGGGTGATGTAGCGGCCCGGCTTCTTCCTGCCCGACTCCTTGGGGACCGCGTCGAGTACGTCCACGTTGTACTTCGAGGTCTCGGGGAGCGTCGCGTAGACCCGGTAGACGTACCAGCGGTCACGGGTCTCGAAGACGACCGCGTCGCCGTCGTGGACCTTGTTGATGTTGTGGAACTTGGCACCGTGGCCGTCCCGGTGGGCGGCAAGAGCGAAGTTGCCCTTTTTGTCCCAGGGCATCGCGGACTTGACCGGGTCCGTGTAGTAGCCCGCGACACCGTCGTTCAGGGTCGTGGTACTGGTGCCCTCCTTGACCAGCACCTCGCCGTTGTTCATGGACGGTACGTGCAGGAAGCCGATGCCGTCCTTGGTGTCCAGCCTGCCCGGACCCTGCTCCGCCCAGTGCCGCCGCACCCGGTCACCCTGCTTCTTCGCCTCACGGTCGGCGAGCACATTGGTCCACCACAGCGAGTAGACGACGAAGAGGGCGAGGATCAGACCCGCGGTGATCAGCAGCTCGCCCAGCACGCCGATGGCAGCCGCTATCTGCCCGCGGGGGGTCCGGCCGGTGGGCCGGGCGGGCGGATCGGGGGCCCGGCCCCGCCGCTGGTCGTGGTCGGTCCGTGCCACCGCGTCGTACCCCTTTTCTGGCTGTTCCCGCTCAGGCGCGCTCATTCGACCAGCGCGTCCGGCTTCCCTTCGCTGCGCGGGCGCTCGTCGACCATCTTGCCCCACACGATCATCCGGTACGTGCTGGTGAACTCCGGGGTGCAGGTGGTCAGCGTGATGTAGCGGCCCGGTTTGGTGAAGCCCGAACCGGCCGGCACCGGCCCGATGACGCCCGTGTTGGACGGGGAGGTCTGCGGGAGGATGTCGTCCATCTCGTAGGTGTAGTAGCGGCGTTGGGTCTCGATGATGATCTCGTCGCCGGGCTTGAGATGGTTGATGTAGCGGAACGGCTCGCCATGGGTGTTGCGGTGCCCGGCGAGCGCGAAGTTCCCCTTCTTGTCCCAGGGCATCGCGGTCTTCAGCTTGCCCTTGGCGTAGTGGCCGACCATGCCGCGGTCGAGAACCTTGTGCTTGTCGATCCCCTCGGCGATCGGCGCCTTCACATCCAGCTTGGGGATGTAGATGATCGCGAACCCCTGGCCGGGGGAGAAGGCGCCCGGGGCACGGTCGCCGTCACCGTTCTCGTCCCACTGCTTGCGGAGGTTGTTGGCGGCGCCGTTGGCCTGCTGATGGGCCCGGATGTTGGTCCACCACAGCTGATAGGTGACGAAGAGCAGCATCACCACGCCGAGCGTGATGAACAGCTCGCCGACGACCCGGCTCATGACGACCCCGGGGCTGTCCTTGCGCGCCCGCGCGGCGCGCTTGGCCTCCATACGGGTGCGGGGCGCGGTGCCGGAGGGTGCGGTGACGCCCGTTCGCGGGCCGCTCGCGCCGCCGCGCCGGCCTCCGCTCCGGGCGGCCTCCTGGGCTGCCCTGCGGCGGGCGGCGCGGCCGCCGGTTGGCGGCGGCCCATCGGATGTGCCCGGTGTGCCCGTTGGGGCCGTGGTGCCGCTGGAGGCCATGGTGCCGCTTGGGGCCGTGGTGCCGCTTGGGGCCGTGGTGCCGGGGCCGACCTTCCGCAGCGGCATGGTCTCGTCGCTGCCGGGGGGTGCGGTCCGGGGCGCCACGGCGCGCAGGGCCACCGTCTCGTCGTCGCCCCGCGGCGGCGCGGCGGGCGCGGGGCCGGCGACGGGGGGCAGGACGGCGGTCTCGTCGGCCCTGCGGGGCTCTGAGGGGGTCGCTCGCGCCCTGCGGCGCCCCGTGGGTGGCCCGGGGACCTCCTCCGCCTCACCGGGCCCTGTGGCGGCCGGTCGGCGGCGGCGCCGACCGGTCGGGGGTGGTACGCCGTCCAGCGGCACCATCTCCGCCGGACCGGCGGGGCCGCCCGGCGCGTTCTCCTCGGGGGGAGGGCGGCGGTGGCGTCTGGGGGGTGTGGGATCCGGGGGCCGCCCGGGGAGCGAGGCGGTGCCCAGGGTGTGGCCGGTGGCTCCCTGCGGGGCCGCCCCGGGCAGCGGGTCGTTCAGGGGGTCGTCCAGCCGCTCCGCCGACGCCGCGAACGCGTCGGAGCCGCCGTGGGCGTCGTACGGCCCCGGTGGCTCGTACGACGCGTGCGGGGCGGCTTCCTGGGCGCCATAGGCCGCGCCCTCGCGCTCGGGGCGCAGTGCGGTCACTCGCCTGCCTTGCCGCCGACCGCCCCGACCACCGGGGCGAGCCCCGCGGACCGCTCCACCGCTCCGCTGTCGCCGCACTCCACCAGCCAGTTGGCGAGCATGCGGTGGCCCCATTCGGTGAGGACCGACTCGGGGTGGAACTGCACGCCCTCGACGCGCAGTTCGCGGTGGCGCAGCCCCATGGCGATGCCCGTCTGGGTCCAGGCCGTGATCTCCAGCTCGTCCGGGACGGTGCCCCGCTCGACGGCGAGCGAGTGGTAGCGGGTGGCGGTGAAGGGGGACGGCAGCCCCTTGAAGACGCCCGCTTCCTCATGGGTGACCAGCGAGGTCTTGCCGTGCAGCAACTCCGGGGCGCGGCCGACGACTCCGCCGTAGGCGACGGCCATGGACTGCATCCCCAGGCAGACGCCGAACACCGGTACGCCGGTGGCGGCGCAATGCCGCACCATGTCGACGCAGACCCCGGCCTCCTCGGGGGTGCCGGGCCCGGGCGACAGCAGTACGCCGTCGAAGCCGTCCTGGGCGTGCGCGAGGGCGACCTCGTCGTTGCGCACCACCTCGCACTCGGCGCCGAGCTGGTAGAGGTACTGGACGAGGTTGAAGACGAAGCTGTCGTAGTTGTCGACGACCAGGATGCGCGCGCTCACCGCCGACCCGCCATTCCCTCGTCGACCGTCACGTCGTTGAACGGCAGCAGCGGCTCCGCCCACGGGAAGACGTACTGGAAGAGCACGAAGACGATCGCCAGCACCAGCACGAGCGAAATCAGCGCCCGCACCCATGCGTTCCCCGGCAGATGCCGCCAGATCCAGCCGTACATGCCATCCCTACTCACCGATGACGGAGTCGATTGCAGCACCGGAGTGCAGCACCAGAGTAAAGGGCCGAGGAGCTCCCGGGAGGGTCAGCCGGACAAAGCGGCGGGCTTGCCCCCGGCGACCGGGCGGGTTGCGTCGAGATGCGCCCAGGCGATCAGCCGGTGGCTGTGCCCCCACTCCGGGTCGCAGGTCGTCAGCGTCAGATAGCGGCCGGGGCGGCGGAATCCGGAGGCCCGCGGCACCGGGTCGATCACCCCGGTGTCGCTGGGGCGGGTGCGGTAGGGGCGCCGGTCGACGCGGTACGTGAACCAGGTGGTGCCGTTGGTCAGCACCACGGCGTCGCCGGGGCGCAGCGCGGGGAAGTCCTTGAACGGATCGCCGTAGGTGCGCCGGTGCCCGGCGACGGCGAAGTTCCCGGTGGCGCCGAGGCGGGCGGTGCGGGAGTAGTGGCCGAGCCCCTTCTTCAGGGTGTCGGCGTCGGTGCCCTGGAGGACGGGTTTGGCCCAGCCGGTGCCGAACCGAGGGATGTACATGACCGCGAAGGAGGCGCCGGGCTCATAGCGGGGTGGTGCGGCCGAGGTGCGAGCGCCCCCGGCGGTGACGGAGCCGGTGGACCAACGGTCCTGGAGGTGGTCGATCTCGCTGTCCATCGCGCGGTCGGCGCGGACGGAGGTCCAGTAGAGGAGGTAGACCACCAGGAGAATGATCAAGGCGCCGATGGTGACGCAGAGTTCACTGAGCGTTCTGATGATCACCCGAGTGGTCACCGGCCCCCCAAGCGCTACCCGATGGGCTGTGCCTGATGCAGGTCCACTGTGCCGGAGTAGCCGGGAAGAGTCACCGTGTCGTGCTGGTCGACTTTCCAGCCGAGGCCGTAGGCGTCGACATAGCTGCGGTAGTTCTGGATGGCGGGGGACGCGGCGAGCGCGGTGCGCAGCTTGCCCCGGTCACCAACGGCGGTGATCTTGTAAGGCGGCGAGTAGACCCGGCCCTGGAGGATCAGGGTGTTGCCGACGCAGCGCACCGCGCTGGTGGCGATCAGGCGCTGGTCCATCACCATGATCCCCTTGGCCCCGCCCTGCCACAACGCGTTGACCACGGCCTGGAGGTCCTGCTGGTGGATCACGAGGTCGTTGGGCTGCGGCTCGGGGACGCCGGGGATCAGGGCGGTGGCGTTGGGCGGGGCGTCGGTGAGGGTGACGGTGAGCGCGGGGCCGGTGAGCTTCCTGGTGCCCGCGGTCTCCTCCAACTCGGTCAGTTTCCGGCGCTCGGCACTGGTGCTGCCGTCGCCACGGCGGGCGAGAGCGTCGACCTCGGAGCGCATCCGGGCCGCGCTGTCGTCGAGGGTGTGGTTCTTGCGGCTGCGCTCCTGGATCAGGTCGGACAGCCGCAGCATCGATTCATCACTGCGGATGTTGGTCCCCTGGGCCGTGTTGAAGCTGGTCCAGAAGATGAGTCCGGCGAGCGCGAAGACCGAGGCGGTCAGCAGCCGGGCGGGGCGGAGGGCGGGTCGGCGGAAGCCCGGGGTGGGGGAGTCAGCGGAATTGCTCAACGTACCCTTACTCCTTACGACGCCGCGGAAGGACTACGCTAACTGACGTGTGGGGGAGGGAAGTGGTCCCCATCGCTGTCCCGCCCCGGCGCCGTCCGCTTACATCCCCGCGCGGTCACGCAGCGCATCGACAGGAGAGTTCCTCGTGCCGAAGTCACGGATCCGCAAGAAGGACGATTTCACCCCGCCTCCGGCGAAGCAGGCGGCGAACATCAACCTGAACAGCGGCCGCCGCTGGGTGGCGCCGCTGATGCTGGCGATGTTCCTGATCGGCCTGGTGTGGATCGTGGTCTTCTACATGACCAAGGGGGACATGCCGATCGAGTCGCTGGGCAACTGGAACATCGTCGTCGGCTTCGGCTTCATCGCCGCGGGGTTCGTCGTCTCGACGCAGTGGAAGTAGGCCCCTCCGCGGCCCCTTCGGTAGCGCTGTCCGATCTCTGTCCACAGGGTTATCCACAGGCGGGGAAAACTCAGAAGATCTGTGGATAACCTCTGCCGCGTTGACGCCGGTGTGACCGGTGAGGCATCCCTGTTCGATCGTTCACACCTGCACTTTCCTGCGAAAATGCAGGTCAGCAGGGGCACGTACAGATGTTCTCCACAGGGTGCGCAAGATCCACCGCCTGCTGTGGACAACTGACCGAGCCAGACCCGTTCGAAGGGCCTGCTGAGCTCAGGTGGGGATCTGGAGCGTACGGATCCAGATCACCGCGACCATCGCGATCAGCATCACCGCGCAGGTCCCCCACTGCACCAGTGCCCGCCGCTCGCGCGGGGCGTGCACCATGCCGTACGCCACCGCCGTGCCGACGACCAGCCCGCCGACATGGGCCTGCCAGGCGATACCGGCCCAGGTGAAGGTGAAGAGCAGGTTCAGCGCGAGCAGCGCGATGACCGGCCGCATGTCGTACTGGAGCCGCCGCATCAGCACGGCGGTGGCGCCCAGCAGGCCGAAGATCGCGCCGGAGGCGCCCAGCGAGGGCTGGTTCTCCGCGGCGAGCAGATAGGACAGCGCGCTTCCGCCGAGACCGGAGAGCAGGTAGAGGGACAGATAGCGGGCGCGGCCGAGCGCGGCCTCCAGCGGACCGCCGATCCACCACAGCGAGAGCATGTTGAAGGCGATATGCATCGGCGCCTGGTGGAGAAAGACCGAGGTCACCAGCCGGTACCACTGCCCGTCGGCGACTCCTACCGCTTCGCCGCTATGGGGCAGGGAGGCATAGCCGACCAGGTCCAGATCGTTCACCAGCCGGTCGCCGACCGCCAGCACCGCGAACCATATGACGAGGTTGAGGCCGACCAGGATCTTGGTGACCAGCCGTGGGTCGGAGGTGATCACGCCGCCCGCCAGGGTGCGCGGCTGGGACGCGCGCGGGGAGGGGCCGTGCGCCGCCGGGCCCGCCCCGGCAGAGGCACGGCCGCCCACACAGTCCGGGCACTGGAATCCGACGGAGGCGCTGATCATGCACTCCGGACAGATCGGGCGCTCACAGCGGGTGCAGGTGATGCCGGTCTCCCGCTGCGGATGCCGGTAACAGCAGACCGCCTGGTCCTCCATGGTGTCCTCTCGCCCCCTGTCCACACGCTCGGTCACGTCCTCCGCCCCGCTTGTTCACACGGACAAGCGGGGCATGGAGTTCCCGTGCGGGGGAGATCAGCCCTCGCGGGTCTCCACGACGACGGACTCGATCACGACGTCCTGGAGCGGACGGTCGGTGCGCGGGTTGGTCCCGGCGGCCGCGATCGTGTCCACGACCTTCTTGCTGCCCTCGTCGGCGACCTCGCCGAAGATGGTGTGCTTACCGGTCAGCCACGTGGTCGGGGCGACGGTGATGAAGAACTGCGAGCCGTTGGTGCCGGGACCGGCGTTGGCCATCGCCAGCAGGTACGGCTTGTTGAAGGCCAGGTCCGGGTGGAACTCGTCACCGAACTCGTAGCCGGGGCCACCGGTGCCGTTGCCCAGCGGGTCACCGCCCTGGATCATGAAGCCGCTGATGACCCGGTGGAAAACGGTGCCGTCGTAGAGCTTCTCCTTGGCCTTCTTGCCGGTGGCCGGGTGGGTCCACTCGCGGCTGCCCTCGGCGAGCTCCACGAAGTTCTTGACCGTCTTGGGCGCGTGGTTCGGCAGCAGCCGGACCACGATGTCGCCGTTGTTCGTCTTCAGAGTGGCGAAAAGCTGCTCGGCCACGATCTACCTTCCATCGTTTTCACTTCCGTCTCCTGATCCTCGCACGGACCCGAGGGCGAGGGGTATCCGTGAAGACCCCCTACGGCGCGCCGATCCACGGCATTTCCGGAAGAATCTCCGCTATGACCCGGATGCCCGGCCTCACATGCTGTGCGTGCGGCGAACGGGCATGATCTCCACAAACAGGCATGATCTTTCTTGGGATGGAAACACGAAACTGCGCAGGTTGAGCACAGAACTCTGAACCCCGGAGCAATGACCAACGCCACCGAGGAGGAGGATCCCGTGACCCGCATTGACAGCGTGCGAGCCGCGACCGGCACCGCCAAGAGCGGCGTCCTGCACGCCGCGGAGGCGGTGGCGCCCTACGCCGGCACGGCCAAGGACACCGCCACCCGCTACGCGCACCAGGCGCGCGTGCGGCTGGCGCCGAAGGTCTCGCACGCCGCACACCAGGCCCGGTGCAGCGCCGGTACGCAGTACCACGCACATATCGCGCCACGGCTCTCCCAGGCCCGGGGGAGTCTGCCGCCCAAGGTGGACGCGGCCGCCACCCGTGCCGCCAAGCGCACCCGCAAGGCCGCACAGCAGGCCGCCGAGTACACCGCGCCCCGGGTGGAGAACGCGGTGGCCGGAGTGCGCGCGGCCGCCGGCCCCGCCCGCGAGGAGGCCCTGATCCGCACAGCGGCGGCCGTTGCCGCGCTGCGCACCCATGTGACGGCCGCCGAGATCGAGAAGTTGGCCAGAAAACGCCGCCGCCGGGCCCGGGCCGCACGAGCGGCCAAGCGGACCACCTTCATCGGGCTGATCGGCGCGGGTCTCTTCGCCGCCTGGAAGTGGTGGGACCGGCAGGCCAACCCCGACTGGCTGGTGGAGCCCCCGGCGGCGACCGAGGTGGGCGACCGCGAGCGGCTGACGACCGTGGACGGCCGCGACACCCTGGACCCGGAGGTGCAGGCCAAGCAGGCCGAGGCCGAGACGGGTAAGGACGACGACCAGCGCTGACGGTCTCACCCGTCGGTACCAGTGGGCGCCGGTCGGCCGGTGAGCCAGGAGCCGACCGGTGACGCCGGTGGCCGGTGGTGCCGGTCGGCGAGTGGGCCGGAGCACGGTGGTGGAGCGGCACGGAGCGCGCCGAGGGGCGGAGGACCGGGGTCTTCCGCCCCTCCGCCATGTCCGGGCATCCATCCGGCCTCACTCCCCCGGGCCGCGCTCACCGGAGCGGCGCTGCCGCCGCTCCAGGAAGATCTCGGTGAAGACCGACACCTTGGCCCGCAGCGCCCAGGGGTCGAACGGCTTGGCCATGTAGTCCACCGCCCCCGCCGCGTATCCGCGCGAGGAGTGCTCCGGATCGGCGCCCATCGCGGTCAGGAAGATGATCGGGATGTCCCGGTTCCGCGGGCGCCGCTTGATGTGGGCGGCCGTCTCGTAGCCGTCCATCTCCGGCATCTGCACATCGAGCAGGATCACGGCGAAGTCGTCATGATCGAGCAGCGCCTTGAGAGCCTCCTGACCGGAGCTCGCGGTCACCAGCTCCTGGTCGAGTGTGGCGAGCACGGCCTCCATGGCCAGCAGATTGTTCGGTTGGTCGTCGACCACCAGGATCTTCGGACGCGGACCGCCGCCGGGCGGGGCCATGGGCCCCACCGTGACGCCCGGCTCCTCGTCCGGCCGCGGCACCGCGGCGGGACGCTGGGCCTCCACCACGGCGAGCTGGCGCTCCAGCACCAGACAGCGGTCCTCCGCCAGCCGTCCGCGTCGGCGCACCTCCGCCAGTTCCTCGCTGAGCCGCCGCACCTCCCGCTCCAGCTTGTCCCGCTCCTTGATCAACTCCTCGCGGTCCGGTAACCCCCGCTCCAGCGCGTCCGCGCGGGCACGCTCCGTCGCCCAGGCCGCCTCGGCCTGGTTCAGCCGCACCTCCAGGTCGGCGATGCGGTGCTTGCGGTCGAGCAGCACCTCGCCCAGCGCGTCCTGATGGGCGAGCGAACACCGCGCCGCCCGGTCCGCGTCCGCCAGCTGTACCTGGAGGATCTCCATGGCGTGGGCGGGGGACCGGCTGGTGCGCACCGCGGCCCGGTGCAGATCACGCATCAGCTCGATGGCGGCGGGGGTGACGGCAGCGCCCCGCCTGGCCGCGAGATCCGTGAACAGATCGAAGACGAACTCCCACGGCGGGATGCGCGTCCCGCTCAGGAAGCGCGAGACCGTACTGGGATCCCGGTGCCGTCGCACGGCGTATCTGCGCACCGAGACCCCCAGCCCGTCGAAGAGCCGTCTCAGCTCGACCGCGAACGCCCGGCACTCCTCGGGCAGATTGTCCCCCAGCGGATGCAGCTCACCCATCTCGTCCCTCTCCACGGCGACTCACGCCGATCAGACGATTCCCGGGCGACTTGCCCGAGTTGTGAGCGACAGCCTGGAGGATCGCGCGGGTGTTGCGCGGAACAACGCCGGGAGTGGCAACACCGGGGCCGCGGGGCCACGGCCGCACAACGAACCTCATCACCACCCGCTCGCCAATATCCGCTACGCGGACCGCACTTGCCCCCCGCGCCGGGCGGCGATGCGGCCCACTGGACCACCTGGGGCTACGAAGGCGCCGAACCGGACGTTCTCAAGGGCCTGTTGGCTGAAATTCCGGCTGGTTGGTCCCGCACGATCCCCGGCAAGCGGCAAACCATGTGATCGCCTAGATGCAGATAAATGCAGACCGCGCTCCACATGACGGTGAAGCTCGCCTTTCCATCGCCTTTATCCCGATTCCTGGTCTACGCCGTACGGGGGCGACACAACAGACCGGCGCTGACGCCAGAAACACCGAGAGGTCTCCTGACGCGCGTTTCCGCAGGTCAGGAGACCTCTACTGACGTGGAGCCTAGGAGAGTCGAACTCCTGACATCCGCCATGCAAAGACGGCGCTCTACCAACTGAGCTAAGGCCCCGTCGCCGATCAGGATACCTGGTGTCGGCAGCCTTTCCCGACCGGGTATCGCTCGCACGTACCGCTCTCCGTAGGATGCCACGCAAGATTCGCGGCAGCGAAGCGAAGGGGAGACCAGATGGACGCAACACAGCAGGATGCCACGGCGCGTGCACGGGAGCTGCAGCGCAGCTGGTACGGGGAACCGCTGGGGGCGCTCTTTCGCCGTCTCATCGACGATCTCGGTCTCAACCAGGCCCGTCTCGCCGCCGTGCTCGGTCTCTCCGCGCCCATGCTGTCGCAGCTCATGAGCGGTCAGCGGGCAAAGATCGGCAACCCGGCGGTGGTCCAGCGCGTACAGGCCCTCCAGGAGCTGTCCAGCCAGGCCGCGGACGGCAGGGTCAGCGCGGCGGAGGCCGCGGAGCGCATGGAGGAGATCAAGAAGAGCGCGGGTGGCTCGGTCCTCAACTCCACCCAGACCGCGGCCAGCACGGGTGCCCCGACCGTGCGGCGCGTGGTCCGCGAGATCCAGTCGCTGCTGCGGTCCGTGGCCGCCGCGGGGGACATCATCGATGCCGCGAACTCCCTCGCCTCCACCCATCCCGAGCTGGCAGACTTTCTCCGTGTGTACGGCGCCGGGCGGACCGCCGAGGCGGTCGCGCACTACGAGGCGCACCAGAGCTGACGGTCTGATGGACTGCTGACGAGTCGATGACGGGGCGGGCACGGCGCGATGGGTGAGATCTTCGCGGGCCGGTACGAGCTGGTGGACCCGATCGGGCGCGGGGGAGTGGGCGCCGTCTGGCGGGTCTGGGACCACCGCCGCCGGCGGTATGTGGCGGCGAAGGTGCTCCAGCAACGCGACGCCCATACGCTGCTGCGCTTCGTCCGGGAGCAGGCGCTGCGGATCGACCATCCCCATGTGCTGGCGCCCGCGAGCTGGGCGGCGGACGACGACAAGGTGCTGTTCACCATGGATCTGGTGGGCGGCGGCTCGTTCGCCCATCTCATCGGTGACTACGGCCCGCTGCCGCCGCGCTATGTGTGCACCCTGCTGGACCAGTTGCTCTCCGGGCTGGCCGCGGTACACGCCGAGGGTGTGGTGCACCGGGACATCAAGCCCGCGAACATCCTGCTCGAGGCCACCGGGACGGGACGGCCGCATGTGCGGCTGTCCGACTTCGGCATCGCGCTGACCAAGGGCGAACCCAGGCTCACGGAGGCCAACTATGTGATGGGCACGCCCGGTTACTTCGCGCCGGAGCAGATGATGGGCGACGACCCCGACTTCCCGGCGGACCTCTTCGCCGTCGGACTGGTGACGCTCTATCTGCTCAGCGGGCACAAGCCGGACGCGGAGGCGCTGGTGACGCGCTTCAGCGAGCAGGGGGTGCCGAACCCGCCCGCGGAGGTGCCGGAGCCGCTGTGGCAGGTGGTGGCGGGGCTGTTGCAACCGGACCCCGACGACCGCTTCCGCACGGCCATCGGGGCACGCAAGGCACTGGCGACCGCTGTTGAGTCGCTGCCCGAGGCCGATATCGACGACGAGGCGATCGAGATCTTCGATCAGCTCGGTCCGCTGCCCACGGGATTCGGACCCGACGGTCCGACCCGACCGAGGCGCCGCCATGCCAAGGCGGATCCGCCCGGCGAGACCGCGGAGGCGGCCCGGACGGCGCAGACCGCCGACGCGGCGCACGACTCCCGGCCCGCCGCCGAACCGGCGGAACCCGCTGCCCCACAGCCCTCCATGTCGGACACCGGCAGCTTCACCCTCCCGCCGCCCCGTCCACAGCCCCAGCCCCAGCCGCAGTCCCCGTCGCAGCCGCAGGAGCAGCGGCCCGCGGCACCGGCCCATCCCGCTCAGGGGCCGCTGCCTCCGCAGCACCCGCCGACACCACATCCCCTGACACCCCATCATCCGGTGCCTCAGCTGTCGGCCTCCCAGCCGCACACCCCCGCGACGCCCTCGACCGTCGCCCCGCTGCCGCAGGCCCCTCAGCCGCCCGTACAGCCACCGCTGCCCGCGCACCATCCCGAGCCGCCGGGCTCTCCTCATCTCCATACGCCCACCCCCGTACCGACCGCGACGCCCTCCGCGGCGCCACTCGCTCACCCTTCTACTCGTCCATACACCGCTCAGCAGCCGCGGGTTCCACGCAGGGCCGCACGGCGTCCCGGGCCGTCCCGGAAGGCGACGGTCTCGATCCTGATCGCCGCGGCCGTGTGCTTCGCCGTCGGTACCTGGGCGCTGATCGTCGCCGGCTGAGCCCGGCCCAGCCCTAGCACGCAGTGCCGACCGCGAGAACGCGCTGCCGCCGCCCCGCTACCAGCCCGACGGCGGCCCGTACCGCTGCTGCCCCGTCGACGACTCCCCCACCGCCGGAGCACCCGCCTGAGCACCCGGACCGGCATCCGGACCGGCACCCGCGCCCGTACCCGGCGCGACCTCGTCCGCCCCGCCGAGCGCCCCCTCATCCGGCTCCCCCGCCGCCGTACGGCGGCGCGCGGTCACGGTCCAGGTGCCGAGCCCGGCCAGCAGGACCGTTCCCGCACCGAGCCCCGTCCAGCCCACCAGCCGGAGTGTGGACCTGTTCCCGTCGTCGGCCGACACGGACATCGCGTCGTCCCCCACGGACAACGTCCCCTGCCGCGCCGCCTTCCTGTCGGCCTCGGTGAGGCCGAAGCCCTGCTTCAGCGCGTCGCCCTGGTAGTCCGGCCCACCACGCCCGGTGCCCGCGACCCGCACCCGCAAGGTGACCGGCACCGTGCCCTTCACCTGCGGGGCCACCTCGGTGGGGCTGAGTGTGACCGCGAGGAAGTACCCGCCTGCCACGCTCATCGCACGGACCGAGTAGTCGGTCTTCGCATAGCGGTTTCCGTAGGCCACAGGCGCGGTGCTCACCTGCGTCCCCGAAGCCTTGCTCTTCCCCAAGCCGACGGTGCCGCGCTCGGCGAGCCCGAGCGCCGGGGTGTACGCCCGGAGGGACACGGCGTTGTCGAGGAGTGAGGAGCTCTTGTCCTCGCCGTCCGCGGGCAGTTCGGCGACGGCGGAGAGCTGCTGGCCCCAGTCGACCGGGACCCGGTAGAAATGCGTCTCGCCCGGCCGGAAGTCATCCCTCCACACACCTGTGGACACCGTCGGCGCGTCACCGAACCCCTGGCCGCCCTCGTGGTGCCGCGGGGTGCCGCTCGGCGGCTGCGGCGGATCGGTCCGCCAACTCCCCTCCGGCGTACCGCCCGTGGACCCGCCCTTCACCGGGGGCTCCACCATCAGCCGCAGTTCCAACGGCCAGCGGGAGGGGTCCTGGGCCCCGGCCTGACGCTCCACCGTGACCAGATAGCGGCCCGCCTTACGGCAGGACGACAGCAGACCGTTGTCCATCTGCCGGGTGACGTGGTCGGCCAGAGGGTAGGCCACGCCGTTGCTCTCGCCCCGGGACGCCTTGGCGTCGCAGGTGCCGCCCGCCGGATCCTGGAGGGTGACCCGGACGCCGTCACGGAACGAGGCCCCACCCGTACCGGGCCGGGGAGCGGCGACCGCGGAGACATAGGCGGCCGACTTCGCGTCGAGTCTGACGGCGTAGTACCGCTTCTCACCCGGTCCGATGCTGTCGGTGTAGGTGCGTCCCGCGTCGAGCGCCGGGGCACCGGCGGCGTCCCCGGCGCCGCGTATCCGGGTGCCCTGGGTGTCGTACCCCCGGGGTCCCGCGCCGGCGTCGGCGGGCGCCGCCAGGGCCTGCCCCTGCGTCGTCACCACCGCACACAGCGCCGCCACCGCGGCGAGGCCCGACCTGACCCTGCTGCGGTCCCTCATCGCGCGTCACTCCTCGTCGTACCGGCCGTGGCCGCGAACCCGCCCAGTTTGCGTGTGCAAGCAATTCGTTTGCGAGAGTGAACGCAATGGCCCCCGTCAGCAGATCCCCGAGCCCCCGCGCATCATCCCCGCCACGGTCGCCAGTAAAGCGGACGGGGCCCCGACCGCTCCAGCGGTCGAGGCCCCGTACCGGGACTCGTGGGGGTCACACGCCCGAACCTGCGGGCACGGAGTCGGTCGCCTCCGTCCACAGATCCTGCTCGGCGCGATCCGCCTGGATCTGGCGGTACACGAGGAGCCCGCCGATGGCGGCCAGTGCGACCAGGAGGAGCTTCTTCACCGCGCTACCTCGTCTCTTTCTTGACGTAGGGGACCTCTGGCGCCCGATGATACACACCGATCGATACCGTTCGGTGACCTATGCCGGCCATCGGCCCGACAACAACCGGACATCAACTCCCCGGACGCCGTTACGAGATCGGCCCGGCGGAGAGATTCTCCATCCGGGCCGTTCGCGTCGGTGGGGCTAACAGGACTTGAACCTGTGGCCTCTTCCTTATCAGGGAAGCGCTCTAACCGTCTGAGCTATAGCCCCGCGCTGCACCGAAAGATTAGCGCACCACCAGCCCTGTCCCAAAATCGGTAACGGGCGGGCCGCTACTCGTCCTCGGCGAGCGTCAGCTCCACTCCACCCACGAAGCCCGCGGACAGGTTGTAGATGAACGCGCCCAGGGTGGCCAGCGCGGTCGCCAGCACCACATTGATCACGGCGATGATCGAGGTGAACCCCAGGACACGCGGCAGCGACAGGAAGGTCTCCAGGTCGAACCCGGTGCCCTTCTGGGACTCCGTGGCCTCGCTGATCGTGCCGCCCACGGCACTGAAGACGCCCATGGCGTCCATGACCATCCACAGCACCGCCGTGGCGATCACCGTGCAGATGCCCAGCGCGATCGCGAGCAGGAAGCTGACCTTCATGACCGACCACGGGTCCACTCTGGCGACCCGCAGCCGCGCCTTGCGGGTGCGCGGCACCGGACGGGCTCCCGCGCCGGTGCGGGGGCGCCGGACGCCCGCGGTGGCCCGGCCCCCGGCAGCCTTGCCGCCACCGGACGGCGGGGCGTACGCCTGCGGCGGGTGGTACGGCTGTGCGGGCGCCCCGCCGGAGGGCCGTTCACCGGGCAGCGGGCTCGCCGAGCGCTGCTCATCCGGCTCCGGCGGCCGCTGGGGCCGCAGCTTGCGGGTGTCGGTCACTGTGCCCCGCTGAGGGTCGGCGCCACGGGCGCCGTCCGGAGCGGACGCCCCGCCCGCTGAGGACGGGACTCCCGGTCCGGGCAGCCTTCCGGCGTTCGCACCGCCTCCCGCGGCACCCGTGGCTCCACTCACGACTTACTCCTCGGTTTCGTCCGCCGGGGGCGCGGAGCCCTCGGCCGCCTCGGGCGCGGCCCCCTCGGCTGCCTCGATCCCGGCCTCGGAGCATTCCTCCTCGACCTCTTCAGCCTCACGACCGGCCTCGGCGTTACGAGCGATGCCCACGACGGCATCGCGCTTGCCCAGGTTGATCAGTTGGACGCCCATGGTGTCACGGCCCGTCTCCCTGACCTCGCTGACCCGCGTACGGATCACACCGCCGCTGAGCGTGATGGCCAGAATCTCGTCGGACTCCTCGACCACCAGCGCACCGACCAGGGAACCACGGTCCTCCACGATCTTCGCGGCCTTGATTCCGAGGCCGCCGCGACCCTGGACGCGGTATTCATCCACGTTCGACCGCTTCGCGTACCCACCGTCGGTGGCGGTGAAGACGAACGTACCTGGCCGCACGACATTCATCGAGAGGAGTTCATCGCCCTCGCGGAAGCTCATGCCCTTCACACCGGAGGTCGCCCGGCCCATCGGCCGCAGCGATTCGTCCGTGGCCGTGAACCGGATGGACTGGGCCTTCTTGCTGATCAGCAGCAGGTCATCCGCGGAGGAGACCAGTTCGGCACCGATCAGTTCGTCCTCGCGACCGTCCTCCATCTCCCGGAGGTTGATGGCGATCACACCGCCGGAGCGAGGCGAATCGTAATCCTTCAGCGGCGTTTTCTTCACCAAACCCGACTTCGTGGCGAGCACCAGATACGGCACCGCCTCGTAGTCACGGATCGCCAGGATCCGCGCGATCTGCTCGTCCGGCTGGAACGCCAGCAGGTTGGCGACGTGCTGGCCGCGGGCCTCCCGGCCCGCGTCCGGCAGCTCGTACGCCTTCGCCCGGTAGACCCGGCCCTTGTTGGTGAAGAACAGCAGCCAGTGGTGGGTGGTCGAGACGAAGAAGTGGTCGACGATGTCGTCCTGCTTCAGCTTCGTACCGCGCACCCCCTTGCCGCCGCGCTTCTGGGAGCGGTAGTCCTCGGTCTTGGTGCGCTTCACATAGCCGCCACGGGTGATGGTGACGACGATGTCCTCCTCGGCGATCAGGTCCTCGATGGACATGTCGCCGTCGAAGGGGACCAGCTTGGAGCGCCGGTCGTCGCCGAACTTCTCGACGATCGCGGTGAGCTCCTCGCTGATGATCTGCCGCTGCCGCTCGGGCGAGGCCAGGATCGCGTTGTACTCGTTGATCTTCGCCTGGAGCTCATCGTGCTCCTGGACGATCTTCTGGCGCTCCAGAGCGGCCAGCCGCCGCAGCTGCATCTCCAGGATCGCGTTCGCCTGGATCTCGTCGATCTCCAGCAGGCCCATCAGGCCCTCGCGCGCGATCTCGACCGTGTCGCTGCGCCGGATCAGCGCGATGACCTCGTCGATGGCGTCCAGCGCCTTGAGCAGACCGCGCAGGATGTGTGCGCGCTCCTCGGCCTTGCGCAGCCGGAAGCGGGTCCGGCGGACAATGACCTCGATCTGGTGGGTGACCCAGTTGCGGATGAACGCGTCCAGCGAGAGGGTGCGCGGCACCCCGTCGACCAGCGCCAGCATGTTGGCGCCGAAGTTGGTCTGCAGATCGGTGTGCTTGTAGAGGTTGTTCAGGACGACCTTGGCGACCGCCTCCCGCTTGAGCACGATGACCAGGCGCTGGCCGGTGCGCGAGGAGGTCTCGTCACGGACGTCCGCGATGCCGCCGATCCTGCCGTCCTTCACCAGGTCGGCGATCTTCTGGGCCAGGTTGTCCGGGTTGACCTGGTAGGGCAGCTCGGTGACGACCAGGCACTGACGGCCCTGGATCTCCTCGACCTCGACGACCGCGCGCATGGTGATCGAGCCACGGCCGGTGCGGTACGCCTCCTCGATGCCCTTGCGGCCGACGACCAGCGCCCCGGTGGGGAAGTCCGGGCCCTTGATCCGGTCGATCAGAGCCTCGAGCAGCTCCTCCGAGGTGGCCTCCGGGTTCGCCAGGAACCACTGGGCACCCTCGGCCACCTCGCGCAGATTGTGCGGCGGAATGTTGGTGGCCATACCGACCGCGATCCCCGCCGAGCCGTTGACCAGCAGGTTGGGGATACGGGACGGCAGAACCGTGGGCTCCTGGTTACGGCCGTCGTAATTGTCCTGGAAGTCGACGGTGTCCTCGTCGATGTCCCGGAGCATCTCCATGGCCAGCGGGGCCATCTTGCACTCGGTGTACCGCATGGCCGCCGCGGGGTCGTTGCCCGGGGAGCCGAAGTTGCCGTTGGAGTCCACCAGCGGCATGCGCATCGACCACGGCTGGGCCAGTCGCACCAGGGCGTCGTAGATGGACGAGTCGCCGTGCGGGTGGTACGTACCCATGACGTCGCCGACGACGCGGGCGCACTTGTAGAAGCCCTTCTCGGGGCGGTACCCGCCGTCGTACATCGCGTAGAGCACGCGCCGGTGCACCGGCTTGAGGCCGTCCCGGACGTCGGGCAGCGCACGGCTCACGATCACGCTCATCGCGTAGTCGAGGTAGGAGCGCTGCATCTCCGTCTCGAGACCCACCGGCTCCACGCGGAGTCCGGCGCCCTCGGCGGGGTCTTCAGGCGTGTTCGGAGTGTTCTCGTCGGCCATTGCTGGTCAAGTCCTTCTGTCGTCTGCGGCTGGGGGCCGACTCAGATGTCGAGGAAGCGGACATCCTTGGCGTTGCGCTGGATGAACGAGCGCCGTGCCTCGACGTCCTCGCCCATCAGGACCGAGAACAGGTCGTCGGCCTGCGCCGCGTCGTCCAGGGTGACCTGGCCGAGCACACGGTGATCGATGTCCATGGTGGTCACGCGCAGCTCTTCGGCGTTCATCTCGCCCAGACCCTTGAAGCGCTGGACCGAGTCGTCCTTGATGCGCTTGCCCTGCTCGCGGCCGGCCTGGATGAGCACGTCCCGCTCGCGGTCGGAGTACGCGTACTGGACCTCGTCCCGGCCCCACTTGATCTTGTAGAGCGGCGGACGGGACAGGAAGACGTGCCCGGCCTCGACCAGCGGCCGCATGAAGCGGAAGAGGAAGGTCAGCAGCAGCGTGTTGATGTGCTGACCGTCGACGTCGGCGTCCGCCATCAAGATGATCTTGTGGTAGCGGAGCTTGCTGATGTCGAAGTCCTCGTGCACACCGGTGCCGAACGCCGAGATCAGCGCCTGCACCTCGTTGTTGTGCAGGATCTTGTCGACCCGGGCCTTCTCGACGTTGAGGATCTTGCCTCGGATCGGGAGGATCGCCTGGTACTGCGGGTCACGCCCGGATTTGGCCGAGCCGCCGGCGGAGTCACCCTCGACGATGAAGATCTCGCACTTCTCGGGGTCGTTGGACTGGCAGTCGCTGAGCTTGCCCGGCAGCGACGCCGTCTCCAGCAGCCCCTTGCGGCGGGTCAGATCGCGCGCCTTGCGGGCCGCGACCCGGGCGGTCGCCGCCTGGATCCCCTTGCGGACGATGTCGGCCGCCTCGTTGGGGTTGCGGTCCAGCCAGTCGGCGAGGTGCTCGTTGACGATCTTCTGGACGAAGGTCTTGGCCTCCGTATTGCCCAGCTTGGTCTTCGTCTGGCCCTCGAACTGCGGCTCGCCCAGCTTCACCGAGATGATCGTGGTCAGACCCTCGCGGATGTCCTCACCGGTGAGGTTGTCGTCCCGCTCGCGGAGCAGCTTCTTGTCGCGCGCGTACTTGTTGATCAGGTACGTCAGTGCGGCCCGGAAGCCTTCCTCGTGGGTACCGCCCTCATGGGTGTGGATGGTGTTGGCGAAGCTGTAGACACCCTCGGTGTACTGGCTGTTCCACTGCATCGCGATCTCGAGGGAGAGCATCCGCTCGGTGTCCTCGGCCTCGAAACCGATCACCGTGGGGTGGACCAGCTCGCCCTTGCGGGAGTTGAGGTACGTGACGAAGTCGACGATGCCGCCCTCGTAGTGGTACCGCACGGAGAGCGGCTTGCCCTCCTCGTCCACATGGGCCTCGCGCTCGTCCGTCAGCGAGATCGACAGGCCCTTGTTGAGGAACGCCATCTCCTGGAAGCGCCGGGACAGCGTCTCGAACGAGTACTCGGTGGTCTCGAAGATGTCCCCGTCGGCCCAGAAGGTGACGGTCGTGCCGGTCTCCTCCGTGGCCTCGTTCTTGGCCAGGGGCGCGGTCGGCACACCGGTCTTGTAGTCCTGGGTCCAGCGGTATCCGTCCGTCTTGACCTCGACCGAGACCTTCGTCGACAGGGCGTTGACGACGGAGACGCCGACGCCGTGCAGACCGCCGGAGACGGCGTAGCCGCCGCCGCCGAACTTGCCGCCCGCGTGGAGGACGGTCAGCACGACCTCCACGGCCGGCTTCCCCTCCGAGGGGACGATGCCCACCGGGATCCCGCGGCCGTTGTCGACGACGCGGACGCCGCCGTCGGGGAGGATCGTCACGTCGATGGTGTCCGCGTGACCGGCCATGGCCTCGTCGACGGAGTTGTCGACGACCTCCTGGACGAGGTGGTGGAGGCCGCGCTCGCCGGTGGAACCGATGTACATACCGGGTCGCTTGCGGACCGCGTCCAGACCTTCCAGGACGGTGATCGCACTGGCGTCGTACGACGGCGGGGCCAGGCCCTCGCCGTCATCGGACGGAATGTTTTCGATGGGGTTGCCGGAATCGGCCACGAAGCGCCCTTTCTGGCACAGCACAAGCCGTCTCCGGGGCAGGCGGGAGCGGCTGCGTCGTTCAACATGTGTCCGCGAGCGCTTCGGCGCGCAAGCGACGGTGTACCCGCCCAGTCTACCGGTAGCGCCGACAAGAATGGGGGCTTGCTGGCGCCTGAGTCCGCATGTGCCGCCCTGAACCGGTCGCCGCCGACTCCCCATATCTGGGGACGGGCTCCAAGAGGCTCACACCGCCACTCAGCGCTTCTGGCTGTCAACCACCGGCTACGGTGACCGGGGTCTCAGCCGTCACCCTGTGCTCAGCCGTTGACGGGGCGTGCTCAGCCGTAGGTGTCGCCCGGTCCGGTGGACCCCGGAGAGCGCAGCGGGCCGTAGCGGCGGGGCGGACCACCGGGGCCCAGCACCTTGATCAACTTCACGGTGCCCTGGCCGAGATCGGCGTTGAGCCGGGCCACGAGCTGCGGGGCGAGCAGCCGCAGCTGGGTCGCCCACGCCGTGGAGTCGCACCGCACCGTCAGCACCCGGGCATCCTCGTCGTACCGCTGCGGCTCGCAGTGCTGGGCCACCTCCGGGCCGACCATCTGCGGCCAGCGGCCCATCACCCCGCCGACGGCGGCCGGGGCCTCCCAGCCGCGCTCGGTGATCAGCCGGTTGATGGCGGCGCCGAGCGGTAGCGGATCGCGGCCGTCGGCGCGCGCGCCGGAGCGCAAGCCCCCGCGGCGCGCCTGCTTCTTCTGCTGGGCCGCGGCACCGCGCGCCCGCGCCTGCTCCTTGGCGGCGCGCAGCGCGACCCGGGCCAGATCGACCCCCGAGGGCTCGGGCGGTGTCGGCGGCTGCGGGGCGTCGGTCATACGCGCCGTACCTCGCCCCCGGACACCGCGTAGCGCGCGCCCGTCAACAGCTGTGGAACGTCGTCCTCCACCGCCGCCGTGACCAGCACCTGCTCACCGGGGGCGACCAGCTCGGCCAGCCGCTCCCGGCGCCGCTCGTCCAGCTCGGCGAAGACGTCGTCGAGCACCAGGACCGGCTCACCGGCCTCGGTGCGCAGCAGATCGTAGGAGGCCAGGCGCAGCGCAAGGGCGTACGACCAGGACTCGCCATGGCTGGCGTAGCCCTTCGCGGGGAGCCTGCCCAGCTTCAGGAGAAGGTCGTCACGGTGCGGGCCGACCAGGGTGACACCACGCTCGATCTCCTGCTTGCGCGCCTCGGTGAGCGCGGTGATCAGCCGCTGGTAGAGCTCCTCGCGGCCGACGGGCGCGGCCAGGTCCTCGCCCGCCGAGCAGCGGTACTCCAGCAGGACCGGTCCGCCGCCCGGGGCGAGCTGCTCATACGCCTTCTCGGCCAGCGGTTGGAGGACGGAGATCAGCTCCAGGCGCTGGGCGAGCAGCTCGGCACCGGCCCGTGCCAGATGCTGGTCCCAGACATCGAGGGTGGACAGCGCCGCGTCCCCGCCACCGCCGCGCGAGCCGTGCCGCCGGGCCAGCGCGGCGGTCTTCAGCAGGGTGTTGCGCTGCTTGAGCACCCGGTCGTAGTCGGAGCGGACCCCGGCCATCCGCGGGGCGCGGGCGGTGATCAGCTCGTCCAGGAAGCGGCGGCGCTCACCCGGGTCACCCTTGACCAGGGCCAGATCCTCGGGCGCGAACAGGACCGTGCGCAGGATGCCCAGCACATCACGCGGTCTGACCTGCGAGGAGCGGTTGATCCTGGCGCGGTTGGCCTTGCCGGGGTTGAGCTCGAGCTCCACCAGCTGCTGCCGGTCGCCCTGGACCACCGCGGCCCGGACGACGGCCCGCTCGGCGCCCATCCGCACCAGCGGGGCGTCGGAGGAGACCCGGTGGCTGCCGAGGGTGGCGAGATAGCCGACCGCCTCGACGAGATTGGTCTTCCCCTCGCCGTTGGGCCCGACGAAGGCGGTGACACCCGGGCCGAGGCCGACCTCGGCCCGGGTGTACGAGCGGAAGTCGGCGAGCGACAGATGCGTGACATGCATGGTGGGCTGCGCCGACCTCCCCCGGCAGTGCTGTGCCCCCGTGGGGCGGATTACTTCGAGTTCTCGACCGCGTGGCCGCCGAACTGGTTGCGCAGCGCGGCGATCATCTTCATCTGCGGGGAGTCGTCCTGGCGGGAGGCGAAGCGGGCGAACAGCGACGCGGTGATCGCGGGCAGCGGCACCGCGTTGTCGATCGCGGCCTCCACCGTCCAGCGGCCCTCGCCGGAGTCCGCCGCGTAGCCCTTCAGCTTGCCCAGGTGCTCGTCATCGTCGAGGGCGCGGACGGCCAGGTCCAGCAGCCAGGAGCGGATGACGGTGCCCTCCTGCCAGGAGCGGAAGACCTCGCGGACGTCGGTGACGGAGTCCACGGCCTCCAGCAGCTCCCAGCCCTCGGCGAAGGCTTGCATCATCGCGTACTCGATGCCGTTGTGGACCATCTTGGCGAAGTGGCCCGCGCCGACCTTGCCCGCGTGGACCGAGCCGTAGTCGCCCTCGGGCTTGAGCGCGTCGAAGATCGGCTGGACCTGGGCCACATGCTCGGGTGCACCGCCGTACATCAGCGCGTAGCCGTTCTCCAGGCCCCAGACGCCGCCGGAGACACCGCAGTCGACAAAGCCGATGCCCCGGGCGTTGAGCTGCTCGGCGTGCTTCTCGTCGTCGGTCCAGCGGGAGTTTCCGCCGTCGACGACGATGTCGCCCGGTGAGAGGAGCTCAGCCAGCTCATCGATGGTGATCTGGGTGGCAACGCCCGCCGGGACCATGACCCACACCACGCGCGGCCCCTTGAGCTTGCCCACAAGCTCGTCGAGGCTGTGGACATCGGCGACATCCGGGTTGCGGTCGTATCCGATCACGGTGTGGCCTGCGCGGCGAATGCGCTCGCGCATATTGCCGCCCATCTTGCCGAGGCCGACGAGACCGAGCTCCATCAGTTGATCCTTATGCCGTAGACATTGCGTAACGCACCTGAGGCCGAGCCTACGCCCGAGGGTTGCCGCACAGTTGTGGGCTACACCCGCTCATTCGCTCGCACTCATCCGCTCAGCCGGACCGGCATGATCAGGTACTTGTACGCCTCGTCCGCCTCGGCGTCGATGGCCGGCTTGCCGCTCAGCAGGGCGGGCTTGGTGGACGTGGTGAAGGAGAGCTGGGCGACCGGGGAGTCGATCGCGCTGAGGCCGTCCAGCAGGAAGGTCGGGTTGAAGGCGATCGAGATGTCGTCACCCTCGAGCTGGGCGTCGACGCGCTCCACAGCCTGTGCGTCGTCGCTCGAACCGGCCTCCAGGATCAGCACCCCCTGCTCGAAGCTGAGCCGCACCGGGGTGTTGCGCTCGGCGACCAGGGCCACACGCTTGACGGCCTCGACGAACGGGGCGGTCTCGATCACCGCGACGGAGTTGAACTCGGTCGGGAACAGGGTGCGGTACTTGGGCAGATCGCCTTCGAGCAGCCGGGTGGTGGTACGCCGCCCGGCGCCCTCGAAGCCGATCAGACCTTCACCGGCGCCTGAACCGGACAGCGCGAGCGCGACGGTGTCGCCGCTGGTCAGCGACTTGGCGGTGTCGAGGAGCGTCTTGGCGGGCACCAGGGCGACCGCGGAGATATCGGGGGTCTCCGGCTTCCACAGGAACTCGCGGACCGCGAAGCGGTAGCGGTCGGTGGAGGCCAGGGTGACGGTGTCGCCCTCGATCTCGATCCGGACGCCGGTGAGCACCGGGAGGGTGTCGTCACGGCCGGCCGCGATGGCGACCTGGGCGGCGGCGGCGGCGAAGACATCACCGGGGACGGTGCCGGTCGCGGTGGGCATCTGCGGCAGCGCCGGGTACTCCTCCACAGGCAGGGTGTGGAGGGTGAACCGCGACGAGCCGCAGACGACGGTGACGCGCACACCGTCGCTGGAGATCTCCACAGGGCGGTTGGGGAGGGCGCGGCAGATATCGGCGAGCAGACGGCCGGAGACGAGGACCGTGCCGTCGTCCTCCACATCGGCTTCCACGGAGACACGGGCCGAGACCTCGTAGTCGAAGCCGGAGAGGCTGAGCGCGCCGTCCTCCGCCTTCAGCAGGATGCCCGCGAGAACGGGCACCGGCGGACGGGCCGGAAGGCTGCGGGCCGTCCAGGCCACTGCCTCCGCGAGTACATCGCGCTCCACCCGGATCTTCACCGGAACCGCCTCCTGCTGTTGCTGGCTCGCCCTGCTGGCCTTCGTCGTCGGCTGAGTCGCCGGGGACCAGTCTGACGTACGCCGCCGACAGTCGGTGCGGCTCGGGGTCAAGTCGGCGCCCGGGGTGTCGGGCGGCTCGGCCCGAGGTTGTGCACAGGCCCCACTTCGAAGCGATTTCCCCGCTACATCTCTGTGGTCGTAGTAGTAGGGCTTGTGGAAACCGTGGAAAACTCCGTCGTCCCAGGCCAGGAGCGGTTTTTTATCCACTGGGCCTGTGGGCGGAGGCCGTGGACAACCGGGGCGATCTGTGGATGCCGGAGAGTTCTGCACATGCGATGCACAGACAACGCCCGGTTCTCCCCAACGCTGTCCCCAGTTTTACCCAGGTTCCCCACAGCCCAACCCGCCCCCTTGGTGTGATGCCTTTCACTCGAGCCGGTGACCGTGTCCATTTCGTTGCCGAACAGTGGACGACGATGGGGAAAAGCTGTGGGCAACCGCCCTCCGCCTGTGGGCGGGCAGTGGACAACGTGATCCACGCCCTGTGGGCAACGCGTTCGTCCACAGTCTGTGGACTTCGGTTTGCCACAATTCCACAACCGGCTGACCTCGGTCGACGCCATCCTCACAGCCCAGCCTGTGGATGCGATCGGGACAACTCACCAGTCCCCAGGGTGTGGACGGGGGATTCGCCGCACAGCTGTGGAGAATCGCTTCGCCCCGACGCGGAATCGAACGGCCCGGGCATCGAATGACGAAGGGCGCCCCGGGAGTTGTTGTCCCGGAGCGCCCTGAGAGCGGGTCGCGGCAGCCGTGCGTCCGCGCCGTCAGCCGTTCTTTCAGCCGTTCTTGATGCGGTTCGTCAGCTCGGTCACCTGGTTGTAGATGGAGCGCCGCTCGGCCATCAGCGCCCTGATCTTGCGGTCGGCGTGCATGACGGTCGTGTGGTCGCGGCCGCCGAACTGCGCGCCGATCTTGGGCAGCGACAGATCGGTCAGTTCCCGGCACAGATACATCGCGATCTGCCGCGCGGTGACCAGCACCCGGCTGCGCGAGGCGCCGCACAGGTCGTCCACCGTGTGTCCGAAGTAGTCGGCGGTCGCGGCCATGATCGCGGTGGCGGTGATCTCCGGGGCCGCGTCCTCGCCGCCGGGGATCAGGTCCTTCAGGACGATCTCGGTGAGACCGAGGTCCACCGGCTGCCGGTTCAGGCTCGCGAAGGCCGTCACCCGGATCAGCGCGCCCTCCAGCTCACGGATGTTGCGGGAGATCCGCGAGGCGATGAACTCCAGCACCTCGGGTGGTGCGTTCAGCTGCTCCTGCACCGCCTTCTTCCGGAGGATCGCGATACGCGTCTCCAGCTCCGGCGGCTGCACATCCGTGATCAGCCCCCACTCGAAGCGGTTGCGGAGCCGGTCCTCCAGGGTCACCAGCTGCTTGGGCGGCCGGTCCGAGGACAGCACGATCTGCTTGTTCGCGTTGTGGAGCGTATTGAAGGTGTGGAAGAACTCCTCCTGCGTCGACTCCTTGCTCGCCAGGAACTGGATGTCGTCGACCAGCAGGATGTCCATGTCGCGGTAGCGCTTGCGGAACGCGTCCGCCTTGCCGTCGCGGATGGAGTTGATGAACTCGTTGGTGAACTCCTCAGAGCTCACATAGCGCACCCGGGTGCCGGGATAGAGGCTGCGCGCGTAGTGCCCGATCGCATGCAGCAGATGCGTCTTGCCGAGCCCCGACTCCCCGTAGATGAACAGCGGGTTGTACGCCTTGGCCGGCGCCTCGGCGACCGCGACCGCCGCGGCGTGCGCGAAACGGTTCGAGGCGCCGATGACAAAGGTGTCGAAGAGGTACTTGGGGTTCAGCCGCGCGGTCGGCTCACCGGGGCCGGACGCGGGCGCGGGCTGTGCGGCCAAGGGGCCGGGCGCACCGGTCTGGGAGGGCAGCACGGGCGGTCCGCCGCGGGCGCGCTCCAGCGGATCGGGAAGATCGTGGCGCTGCTGCTCGTACGGCGGGCGCTCGGGGGCCGCGCCGGGGCCGCCGCCGGGAACGCCGGTGCCACCCGCGGCACCCGAGCCACCGGGACCACCGCCCGGGCCGGGGCGCTCCATGCCCGGACCCCGGTAGTCGCCGCGCGGCGGCTGCTGGTCGTACGGCGGCTGGTCGTAGCCGGAGGGGGGCTGCGAGGAATAGGGGTCGGCCTCGGTGAAGCCGCCGAGCCGGGGCTGCTGCCAGCCGTAGTCGTCCCGCTGGTGCGGCCAGGCGCCGGGCTCGGGGCGCGGCTGCTGATAGCCGGGGTAGGCGGGGCGGGCGGTGGGCAGCTCATCGGCGGACGGCGGGCGGCCGTAGTGCTCCCGGCCGTCGTAGCTTTCGTACGCCTCGCGCTGATCCCGGCTCTCATACGTCTCGCGCTGCTCCCGCTGGGGCTGCTGCGGGACGACCGGCTCACCGGCGGAGTCGTCCACGGTGATCGCGATACGGATGGGGCGGCCGCACTCCCGGCTCAGCGTCTCGCTGACCACCGGGGCGAGCCTGCCCTCCAGTACGCCCTTGGCGAATTCATTGGGGACGGCCAGCAGAGCGGTGTCTGCGACGAGAGCCAGCGGCTGGCACCGTTTGATCCAGTGTTCGTCCTTGGCCTCGACACCCTGTCCGCCCTGTCCCGTGCCCTCTCCCAGCAGCCGCTCGAGCACACGTGGCCACACTGCGGCAAGATCGGCGGGTACGTCAGCCACAGGGCACGCTCTCTCACTCGCTGGGTGGGGGACGCCGACAGGTCCCACGAATGTGTGGTTCTCGGGACGGGCGTGAAGGAATCGGAGCCTGGCCACGGTAGTCAGGCCGGGGTGCACGGTTCAAGTCGTTGTCCACAGGGTGTGTACAAATGTGCCATGCAATGTCGCCGGGCGTTCCCTTGCCCCCAGGTGACGCGGCGGGTGGCGTGGGTGTGGCGTCCACCGGTTTGACCGGATGGCGTAACCGCGCGTACCGTAACCAGGTCGAGTTGTCGATGGCTGCTGCCGCCTGCCTCCGATGGGCAAGGATCGCGGACACCATGATCCACGATCGTGAAGCGGTGCACTCGGGCGTATTGCGAGCTACTCGTGGGCGCACGGTGACAGCCAGGCGATCTCCCGCCACCACCCGATTCATTTCTGGAGCCCCCGAGTGAGCAAGCGCACCTTCCAGCCGAACAACCGCCGCCGCGCGAAGACCCACGGCTTCCGGCTGCGTATGCGCACCCGTGCCGGCCGCGCGATTCTCGCGTCCCGCCGCAGCAAGGGTCGCGCCCGCCTGTCGGCCTGAGCAGCCTGACCTCAAGGTCCATGACGTGCTGCCTACCGAGAATCGGCTGAGGCGGCGCGAGGACTTTGCGGCCGCGGTACGCCGAGGACGCAGGGCCGGTCGCCCGCTCCTTGTCGTGCACTTTCGCAGCGGCCTCACCAGCGGTGACAGGGACCCGCACGCATCCGGGGGGAGTGCTCCCCCGGCGCGTGCGGGTTTCGTCGTGAGCAAGGCGGTCGGCGGCGCCGTCGTCCGCAATCTGGTGAAGCGGAGGCTGCGCCATCTCATGCGGGACCGACTCGATCGTTTTCCCGCAGGTAGCCTTGTGGTCGTACGGGCACTGCCCGGTGCGGGTGAGGCGGGTCACGACCAGCTGGCCCGCGATCTCGACACGGCGGTGCAGCGGCTACTGGGAGGGGTGCCGCGATGAAGTACCCGCTGCTGTGGTTGATCAAGCTGTACCAGTGGACCATCAGCCCCATGCTGGGACCGGTCTGCAAGTACTACCCGTCGTGCTCGCACTATGGCTACACGGCCATTGACCGGCACGGCGCGGTGAAAGGAACGGCGCTGACGGCCTGGCGCATTCTGCGCTGCAACCCGTGGTCGCTCGGTGGCGTCGACCACGTCCCGCCCCGGAAGCGTCCGGTGTGGCACCAGCGGCTGCGGAACCGCCTCGGCGGGCATCCGGCTGTGGAGCCTGCCGCACAGCCCGAGACCCAGCCCAATGCCCAAGGAGCCTGATTCGTGGACACGATCCTCGGCCCTCTTTATTACGTAGTTTCCTGGATCATCGTCCAGTTCCACTCGTTCTACAGCCTCATCTTTGACCGGGACAGTGGCTGGGCGTGGGGTCTGTCGATCGTTTCCCTGGTGGTGCTGATCCGGATCTGCCTGATCCCGCTCTTTGTGAAGCAGATCAAGGCGACCCGGAACATGCAGGCGCTCCAGCCGAAGATGAAGGCGATCCAGGAGCGCTACAAGAGCGACCGGCAGCGTCAGTCCGAAGAGATGATGAAGCTCTACAAGGAGACGGGTACCAACCCGCTCTCGAGCTGTCTCCCGATCCTGGCGCAGTCGCCGTTCTTCATCGCGCTCTACCAGGTGCTCAACCACATCGCGAACGGCAAGACGGTCGCCTTCATCGACCAGCCGCTGCTGGAGAGCGCCCGTAACGCCCATATCTTCGGCGCTCCGCTGTCCGTGAAGTTCATGGACTCGGCCTCGAAGGTCGAGTCGCTGGGCGCTTCCCTCACGGACGTCCGGGTCGTGACGATCACCATGATCATCCTGATGTCGGCGTCGCAGTTCTTCACCCAGCGCCAGCTGATGACCAAGAACGTCGACCTCACGGTGAAGACGCCGTTCATGCAGCAGCAGAAGATGCTGATGTACGTCTTCCCCATCATGTTCGCCGTCTTCGGCATCAACTTCCCGGTCGGTGTCCTCGTCTACTGGCTGACCACCAACGTCTGGACCATGGGCCAGCAGATGTTCGTCATCCGCCGGAACCCCACCCCGGGCAGCGTCGCCTTCCAGGCCCGCCAGGAGCGGCTGCGGGAGAAGGGCAAGCTGAAGGAGGAGCCTGCCGAGGTCGCCGCCAAGGAGGCCGCCGAGACCGCGCGGGCCAACCGTCAGCAGCCCAAGCGCCAGACCAAGTCGCAGCGCACCGCGGGCAGCACCCAGGGCCAGGGCCGCGCCAGGGCGCAGTCCGGTGGCACCGCGAAGACCTCGATTGCCAAGGAGTCCGGCAAGGGCGAGGCAGAGAAGCCGGAGAAGAAGGCGGCGCAGGGCGGCAAGCCGGCCGGCGGCGGCTCCTCCCGCACCACGAAGTCCGGGCAGCGCAAGGGCCAGCAGCGCCCCAAGCACCCCTCCAAGAAGTAACGAAGGAGTCCATCCGTGACGGAAGGCACCACCCCGGCCGCCGAGGGTGTCGACACCCTGACCCGCCTGGAACAGGAAGGGGAGATCGCTGCCGACTACCTCGAGGGGCTGCTGGACATCGCGGACCTCGACGGCGACATCGACATGGACGTCGAGGCCGATCGCGCAGCGGTGTCGATCATCAGCGAATCGACCAGCCGTGATCTTCAGAAGCTGGTCGGCCGCGACGGCGAGGTGTTGGAGGCTCTTCAGGAGCTGACCCGCCTCGCGGTCCACCGGGAGACCGGCGACCGCAGTCGGCTGATGCTCGACATCGCCGGATTCCGGGCCCGTAAGCGCACCGAGCTCACCGCGCTCGGCACCAAGGCCGCGGAAGAGGCGAAGGGCACCGGTCAGCCGGTGAAGCTCAAGGCGATGACGCCCTTCGAGCGGAAGGTCGTGCACGACGCGGTGGCCGCCGCAGGGCTGCGCAGCGAGTCCGAGGGCGAGGAGCCCCAGCGCTGCGTGGTCGTGCTCCCGGCCTGACCCGGTCCGGCTTCATTGCACACGGCCCCGTCTGCGCGCAGACGGGGCCGAATCTTGTCAGCCTTGCATCAGCGTTCAGCCACAGTGTTCGGTACGGAAGGACGGTCCCCGTGACGGAAGCAGCGGAGCTCCCCCCGGCGCCCGACGAGGCGAGGGAGGTATTCGGTGAGCGCTTCCCGGAGGCTGTCCGCTACGGAGAGCTGCTGGCCGATGTCGGGGTGACCCGCGGGCTGATCGGCCCGCGCGAGGTGCCGAGGCTGTGGGAGCGGCATCTGCTGAACTGCGCCGTGCTCTCCGAAGTGGTGCCGGAGGGGGTCACCGTCTGCGATGTGGGCTCGGGCGCCGGGCTGCCCGGTATCCCGCTCGCCCTGACCCGGCCGGATCTGCGGATCACGCTGCTGGAGCCCCTGCTGCGGCGTACCAACTTCCTCCAGGAAGTGGTGGAGCTACTGGGACTCGACCATGTGACGGTGGTGCGTGGCCGCGCCGAGGAGGTCCTGGGCAAGCTGCCTCCGGTCCATGTGGTGACCGCACGGGCGGTGGCTCCACTGGACCGGCTGGCGGGCTGGGGAGTTCCGCTGCTGCGTCCCTACGGAGAGATGCTCCTGCTGAAGGGCGACACCGCCGAGGAGGAGCTCAAGCACGCCCGTGCGGCACTGGGGAAGCTGGGTGTGGTGGGCACCTCGGTGCTGCATGTCGGCGAGGGGGTGGTCGACCCGCTGTCCACCGTGGTGCGGGTCGAGGTCGGGGAGAGCCCTGGAGGTGTGCGTTTCGCCGCCAAGCGAGCCAAGGCGGCGCGACGGAGTCCGCGGCGCAGGCCCTGAGCTGATCCGGTGGCGCAGCCGATGTGATTCGTATGTGAAGTGCCCTCCGTACGGAGGGCCGGAGTGCTCCATACAAGCTGCCTAAACTACGCAATCCGGAGTGTCGCGGCAGATCGCCAGGTCCATCCATGCATCGTGTTTCACGTGAAACGTCGCTCCCTGCTGCATGGAATCATCAGTCGCGGTCGTGCGGCGGCCTCGCCCCGCGACCGCCGACCCCGTAAGGACGTGGATTCATCCACAGGAGAACGGGCCTCGCTGGTTCACGACCCCAAAAGCATGGCAGGCTCTGTTCATCGCGAGCCTGATGTCGAGGAGAGTGAATCCTTGCGGTCCGACGCCAACATCGCGGGGCCGATGACCGATCCGGTCCCCGGCCCCCGTACCGAATCGGCGGGGGAGGATGTTTCACGTGAAACACCTCCTCCGATGGACGACACCCCCATTGGCCGTGCCGCTCAGTTGGCGGTCGAAGCCCTGGGCCGGGCCGGCGAGGGGCTGCCGCGACCGGAGCAGACCCGGGTGATCGTGGTGGCCAACCAGAAGGGCGGAGTCGGAAAGACCACGACCACGGTCAATCTGGCTGCCTCACTCGCTCTGCACGGCGGTCGTGTGCTGGTGGTCGACCTCGACCCACAGGGCAATGCCTCGACGGCCCTGGGGATCGACCACCATGCCGAGGTCCCTTCGATCTACGACGTCCTGGTCGACAGCAAGCCCCTGTCCGATGTGGTGCAGCCGGTCCCGGATGTGGAGGGGCTGTTCTGCGCTCCGGCCACCATCGATCTCGCCGGTGCCGAGATCGAGTTGGTCTCACTGGTGGCGCGGGAGAGCCGACTGGAGCGGGCCATCCAGGCCTATGAGCAACCGCTGGACTACATCCTCATCGACTGCCCGCCCTCGCTCGGACTGCTCACGGTCAACGCTCTGGTCGCGGGCGCTGAGGTGCTGATCCCGATCCAGTGCGAGTACTACGCGCTCGAGGGGCTCGGCCAGCTGCTGCGGAACGTGGATCTTGTCCGCGGCCATCTCAATCCCAAGCTTCATGTCTCGACCATCCTGCTCACGATGTACGACGGCCGTACCCGGCTGGCCTCGCAGGTGGCGGACGAGGTCCGCAGCCACTTCGGCGGTGAGGTCCTCAGAACCAGCATCCCGAGATCGGTGCGGATCTCCGAGGCCCCCAGCTACGGGCAGACGGTCCTCACCTACGACCCGGGATCCAGCGGGGCGCTTTCCTATCTCGAGGCGGCGAGAGAGATCGCGCTCAGGGGGGTGAGTGTGCAGTATGACGGCCAGCACGCTCATGCTCTTCCCGAGATCAGCCAGCACGACCAGCACAGCATGCAGGAGGGGATTCAGTGAGTGAGCGACGCAGAGGGCTGGGCCGTGGGCTCGGTGCCTTGATCCCTCCCGCGCCGAAGGGGGCGGACAACTCCGGACCCCTGGCGGGGGCGGGAACGGTCACCACGTCCGGGGGCACCACCTCACCGACCGCGGTCCCCATGCTCACCCAGGAGCGTGGGGTGGCGGCGGCCAAGGTGGCCGCGCTGGCCACCAACGGTGTTTCACAGGAAACCGAGCCCGCGCCGCGTGAACCGGAGCCCGAGGCGGCTCCGGTGGCGATGACGGAGGAAGTCGCCGGAGCTCATTTCGCCGAACTGCCCCTGGACTTCATCACCCCCAACCCTCGCCAGCCGCGTGAGGTCTTCGATGAGGACGCGCTCGCCGAACTGGTCACCTCGATCCAGGAAGTCGGTCTCCTCCAGCCCGTTGTGGTGCGGCAGCTGGCGCCCGAGCGCTATGAGCTCATCATGGGCGAGCGCCGGTGGAGGGCTTGCCGTGAGGCGGGGCTGGAGAAGATTCCGGCGATCGTCCGAGCGACTGAGGACGAGAAGCTTCTTCTCGACGCGCTGCTGGAGAACCTGCACCGGGCCCAGCTGAATCCGTTGGAAGAAGCGGCCGCCTACGACCAGTTGCTGAAGGACTTCAGCTGCACACATGACGAGCTGGCCGACCGGATCGGGCGTTCGCGTCCCCAGGTCTCCAATACGCTGCGGCTGCTGAAGCTCTCACCGGCCGTCCAGCGCAGGGTCGCGGCGGGGGTGCTCTCCGCCGGGCATGCGCGAGCTCTGCTCTCCGTGGAAGACGGGGAGGAGCAGGACCGGCTGGCGCATCGCATTGTCGCCGAAGGGCTGTCGGTGCGTGCGGTCGAGGAGATCGTCACCCTGATGGGATCCCGCTCGGGCGGGACATCGAAGAGCAAGGGGCCGCGCGCCGGTAACCGGGTGTCCCCCGCACTCACCGATCTGGCGTCACGGCTCTCCGACCGGTTCGAGACCCGAGTGAAGGTCGACCTGGGCCAGAAGAAGGGAAAGATCGTCGTTGAGTTCGCCTCGATAGAGGATCTGGAGCGCATTCTCGGGTCCCTCGCCCCCGGCGAGGGACCAGTGCTGGAGCAGCCTCTCGCAGAGGCGGACGACGAGGACGAGTAAGGCACTGGCCGTACGGCGCTCCGCCGTACGGAATGGCAGTGCGGGGCGGGTCGTGTTCCGATGATCTCGGAACACGGCCCGCTCTTTGCCTCAGCGCGGTATCGGTGCATTCGCCGCGCGGATACGATGCGACCAGGTATGGCGGATCCATGTGGAGGTGCCTCATATGGAGGGCAGGGCCATGCGATCGGTGAGCCGCACCGGACTGTTGGCCACAGGATTGGGCCTGGGAGCTGTCGGCGGGTTTGTCGGCAGTCTGCTCAGGGAGCGTAGTGCTCTGTCAGCCGCCCGTGCCGCGGCTGGCCATGGAAGTGAGGGACTGGCTTCATGGGGCGTCGGCTCGTACCGCTCACGCTGGACAACCTCCCGGACATCCCCAAGCGCTGTCGCGCCTGTGTCTTCTGGGAGCTCGACCCCGTCAGCGGCGAAGCCGCGGTAAGGGCCGGTCGGCCGGAGCTGGAGAAGGAAGCGTGGATCTCGGCCGTTCTGCTGGAGTGGGGATCCTGCGGCCGGGTGGTCTATGTCGATGAGGTGCCGGTGGGCTTTGTGCTCTATGCGCCTCCCGCCTATGTCCCCCGGTCCACGGCCTTTCCGACAAGCCCGGTCGCGGCCGATGCTGTGCAGCTGATGACGGCATGGCTGATGCCTGGCTACCAGGGGCAGGGGCTGGGCCGGGTGATGGTCCAGACGGTTGCCAAGGATCTGATCCGCCGGGGCTTCAAGGCGATCGAGGCGTTCGGGGATGCCACCTGGAAGGAACCGGCGTGTGTCCTGCCCGCCGACCACCTCCTGGCGGTGGGCTTCAAGACCGTCCGCCCCCATCCGCGCTATCCACGGCTGAGACTGGAGCTGAGAACGACGATCTCCTGGAAGGAGGACGTCGAACTGGCCCTGGACCGGCTGCTCGGTGCGGTTCAGAAAGAGCCGGCGCTCCGTCCGTTGTGAGCGTTCCACGTGAAACACGAAGGGGCCGCCCTCCGGGGCGGCCCCTTCGTGTGGGTGGCTGAGGGCTCAGCCGATGAAGTCGGCCAGGTCGCGCTCGATCGCGGCCTTCGGCTTGGCGCCGACGATGGTCTTGGCGACCTCGCCGCCCTGGTAGACGTTGAGCGTCGGGATGGACATCACGCCGTACTTGGCGGCGGTGGCCGGGTTCTCGTCAATGTTGAGCTTGGCAATGACGATCTTGTCGGCGTGCTCGGCCGCGATTGCCTCGAGGGACGGGGCGATCTGGCGGCACGGACCGCACCACGCGGCCCAGAAGTCGACGAGTACCGGCTTGTCGCTCTTGAGGACGGTCTCCTCGAAGTCGGCGTCCGTCACAGTGACCGTGGCACCGGCCATGGCTATCTCCTTAGTGGGTTGGTGCAGGGGTGGGAAGCGGAGTCAGACGGTGGCGTCGCCGTCACCCAGGGCGGCGAGGTAGCGCTCGGCGTCCAGGGCGGAGGCACAGCCGGTGCCCGCCGCGGTGATCGCCTGACGGTAGGTGTGGTCCACCACATCGCCCGAGGCGAAGACACCGGGGAGATTCGTACGGGTCGAGGGAGCGTCCACCTTGAGGTAGCCCTCATCGTCCAGGTTCAGCTGGCCCTTGAACAGCTCGGTGCGCGGGTCGTGGCCGATCGCGATGAACAGCCCGGTCACCGGCAGCTCGGAGGTCGCGCCCGTCTTGACGTCCCGGAGGGTCAGACCGGAGAGCTTGCCGTCGCCGTGGAGCTCGGTGACCTCGCTGTCCCAGATGAACGAGATCTTGGGGTCTGCGAAGGCGCGCTCCTGCATCGCCTTGCTGGCCCGGAGGGTGTCCCGGCGGTGGACGACGGTGACGGACTTGGCGAAGCGCGACAGGAAGGTCGCCTCCTCCATCGCGGTGTCACCACCGCCGATGACGGCGATGTCCTGGTCCTTGAAGAAGAACCCGTCACAGGTGGCGCACCAGGAGACACCGCGGCCGGAGAGCTCGTCCTCACGCGGCAGACCCAGCTTGCGGTGCTGGGAGCCGGTGCTGACGATGACCGTCTTGGCGCGGTGGATCGTGCCCGCGGAGTCGGTGACGGTCTTGATGTCCTCGCTGAGGTCGACCGCGGCCACATCGTCCGGGACAAGCTCGGCACCGAAGCGCTCGGCCTGGGCTCGCATATTGTCCATGAGGTCCGGGCCCATGATCCCGTCACGGAAGCCGGGGAAGTTCTCCACGTCGGTGGTGTTCATCAGAGCACCACCGGCGGTCACGGAGCCTTCGAAGACCAGCGGCTTCAAGGAAGCGCGGGCGGTGTAGAGCGCGGCTGTATAGCCCGCGGGCCCGGAACCGATGATGATCACGTTGCGGACGTCGCTCACGGATGTCTTCCTTGTCTCTGCCGACTGCCATTGCTGACTGGGCGGCGGCCCCCGGGATTCCCCGGAAAACGCTGCCACCCCACCCAACGGATCCTACGGGTCCGGCATTCCCGGGTGGCGCTCCGGCGGGGCCCGTGTGGGCCGTTCCTCAGCCCCGTGGGTAGGTGCGGGTCTCCAGGAGCTTTCCGGTGGAGGACGGTGAGGACGAGACACAGGACGCGTCGATCACAAAGGCATCGACACGCGAGCTGTCGGAGGGGTGCGGCAGCACGACGATATAGGCGGCCTTGCCGTCGTAGGTGTCCTGCTGTGCGGCGAGCGCCGGCTCTGTACGGCCGATGCCCTTCTGGACGCAGGACGGGACCTTCGGGTCCTCGGCACGGAGTGGCACATCGGGGGTGCCCTTGTAGGGACCACCGGGCGAGGCGGCGGTCTTACGGTCGGTGAGCATCTCGTGGACCCGGTCCTTGAGGGTTCCGGCCGAGACGGTGTCCTGGTGCTCCGTGGAGTTGCGGTTGGCGTTCGGCCCGGAGCCGGTGCCGTCTCCCGAGGTCGCTTCCTGGATGAAGAACGTGCCCAGGCCGATGACGGCCACGGCGCATGCGGATCCGAGGAGAATCCTGGGCCAGCGGCGGGTACGGCCGGAGCGGGCGCCGGGGCCGGTGGATCCACGTCCTGGTCCGGTGGCGCCTCGTGGCCGCCCGGCGGGCCGGTCAGCGGTCACGGACGGCTTGGACGCTCCCGCCGCGTGATCGCTGTCCTCGGCCGTTTCACGTGAAACCTGCTGGGGCGACGCCGACGGCTCCGGAGTTTCACGTGAAACATCCGTGCGGCCCTCGGAAGCCTCGGGGGCGGTGGCGTCGAGAAGCGCCTCGGCGGCGAGTGCGGCGTCGATACGGCCCGCGACATCGGCGGGCATCTGCACCGGGCCCGGGAGGGTGCCGAGCAGTGAGCGGATCTCGTCGAGTGAGGACCGTACATCGGCGCAGAGCACACAGCCGTCGAGGTGAGTGCGCACATCGACGGTCCTGGACGGAGAGAGCAGCCCCTCGGTGAGTGCGGAGATCTCCGCGACGTCCGGGTGCTCGTCCGTGTCCGTCGAGGATGTCACGCTCGCCCACCTCCGCCCTTCACGGCATCTGTGTCATTCGGTCCTGCCGTCGGTGGGACGGACGTCCCCTGCGTCCGGTTCCTTGCCCCGCCCGAAGAGGTACTACCCCTCCCATTGGGGTGGAGATGCGACAGCAGTGGGAGGAGTCGTGCGCGTCCCCGTGCGCAGCGGCTTTTCACCGTACCGGTGGGGACCTCCAGGACCTTCGCGGCCTCCGCCACGGGATATCCCTGCATGTCGACGAGCACGAGTGCCGCGCGCTGCTCGGCGGGGAGGGTACGCAGTGCCTGGAGGAGTTCGCGGTGGAGATCGCCGCGCTCGGCAGGGGCGGCGGCCGATTCATGCGGTTCGAGAAGCTGCTCCAGCCGGTCGGTGTCGGCGACCGGGGAGGTGCGGCGGGAGGCGGTCTTGCGTGCCCGGTCCAGACAGGCATTGACCGTGATGCGGTGGAGCCAGGTGGTGACGGCGGACTGGCCGCGGAAGGTGTGGGCGGCACGGTAGGCGGAGACGAGCGCGTCCTGGACCGCGTCGGCGGCTTCCTCACGGTCGCCGAGGGTGCGCAGCGCCACCGCCCAGAGTCTGTCGCGGTGGCGCCGTACTATCTCGCCGAAGGCGTCCGGGTCGCCCTTCACATGCCGGGCAAGGAGCTCGGCGTCGCTCGCCTCGCCGATGGTGGCGTCGTCCAACGTCGAGCCCCCTCCCTGATCGAACCGGGCTCAGCCGGTGAACTTCACTTCCGTGATGGCTTGCTTAAAGGGCCGTGCGTAGTACTGCTCCGGCGGAGAGGACGGCAACGCCGTGAGCCAGACGAGTACATAGCGCGTCTTGACCGTCTTCTTGACCTTCAGGTCGGCCGCTTTCGTCGTCGTCTTGCCCGTGTACAGATGCGTAAACGAGCTGACGGGGTCCTTGGCCGACGCGGTCGGATTCAGGGAGTCCGTGGCGTACAGCGAGATCTCGGTGAACGGGCCGCCGTACTGCAAGGAGATGGAAGCACCACTGACTTCTTGCTCCGAGCCGAGGTCATAGACGATCCCTACGCCCTTCTTGACGCTCGGGGCGAAATTGGGACCATCGTCGTAGCCCCTGGTGCGCCAAGAGGTCGACGGGTCCTTGTCATAGGTGAGGTCGGCTTGCTCGGCGTTCTGGAGGCTGCCGTCGGGAGCGAACTCCACCGCGTCCTTGATGGCGATCGGTTTGCTGGCAACCTGCCCCGGCTTGTCGTCGTCCTTCTCACTGGTGGACTTGCCCGGGTCCGGCTTGTTCTCGTCCTTCAGCAGGGTGTCGGCGAGCTGCCAGCTGCCCAGGCCGAGGGCCGCGATCAGAAGCGCGGAGACGGCCCACTTGAGGGCCTTTCCGGTGCGGCTCTGCAACGGAGGCGGCGGGGGCACAGGAGAGGGCGCGGGAGGGCGCGAGGTGCCGCCACGCGTCGGGGGCTGGCCGTAGGCGCCCTGCTGGTACGTGGTGCGCTGATAGGCCGGAGAGGGCGTGAAGGCGGGCTCGGGCGGCCGGATGCGCGGCATGGCCGAGACGGCCTTGGCCAGCTCCTCGGGGGTGGTGCAGGGCTGGTCCTGACGGGAGGCGGTGGCCCCGTCGTTGACCAAGGCGCGCATCGCCAGCTCGGACAGCCCGCGGTGGACTCCGGCGCGGACCTGGTCGGGTGCGATCAGGCCGACGCCCTTGGGGAGCCCGGCGAGCCCGTACGCGTCCTTCTCGTAGGGCCAGCGCTGGGTCAGCCCGGCGTACAGCAGGGCGCCGATCGCCTCCGTATCGGTGCGCTGGGGGTGGTCGGCGCTGATACCGCGCAGGGCGGCCAGCACGGCCAGACCGCGGATGCGGTACTGACCGGATTCCGTGCGCAGCACGGAGCCGGGGTTCAGGCGCAGATGGGCCAGACCCTCGCGGTGGGCGGCGGCCATCGCCTGGGAAACCTGGCTGACCAACTGATAGGCGTCGTGCGGCTCCAGCGGCCCGGCGGCGAGCACGGTGGTGAGTTCCGTGGCGTCCGGAAGCCATTCGTGGACGACGTAGACGAGGTCGTTCTCCTCGACGGCGTCGAGGACCTGGACAAAGCGGGGGTCGCCCAGAAGCGCCGCCGAGCGGGCGGCGGCGAGGACCGGACGGGCCCGTGGATGGTCAGCCGGGAGGATGTGCACACCGACGGCACGGCGCAGTTTTTCGTCCACCGCACGCCAACTGCTGAATCCGTCCAGACGGGTGACGCACTCCTCCAGACGGTACCGTCTGGCGAGTTTGTGACCGCTGTGCAATTCGGGTGGGTTCGCGTCGGCCGCGGCGCCCGTCTCCCGGGTGCCAGCGGCCTCTGTGTCCTTGCCGGCCTTCTCTTCCGTCCCCGCCCCGTCGGCCGTGGCCTTGCCCGCCTCGGCGGTCAGCGGCTCCTCATCACCGCTGTCGGCCACGTCGACGGCAGCCGTGCTCCGTTCCGCCACCGTCGTTCCTGCCTCCCCATCCGTTGCACCTGGTCCGAGCCAAGACAATTGTGCCCACAGTCCGCCGCTATGCACGACACGCGACGGCGGACGATGGTTGTGCTCAATGATCAGCGACCGAGTCGTCCGCGCACCATACCGACCATGGCCGTCAGCTCTTCGATCCGCATCCGTTTCGCCGCAATGTAGAAGACCGCGATAAGAACGAGACCGCCACCCGCCAAGGACGCTACGGAGCCCGCCAGGCCGGAGCCGAGGGACTGGGTGATGGTGTAGGCCGCCCCACCGCCGAGGAGGGCTGCGGGGACGCTGGCGCCCACGAGACGGGTGTAGGTGCGCACGACATGGCGCCCGTGCAGATCGCCGCCCAGACGGACGCGCAGACGCTTCCACGCCACGCCTACGCCGATCGTGTAGGCCAGCCCGTAGGAGGCGGCCATGCCGACGACGGCCCAGCGGGCGGGCAGCGCCAGGAAGCACAGGGCGGAGGCGGCGGCGTTCACGGCGGCGATGATCACCGTGTTGTAGAAGGGGGTGCGGGTGTCCTCGTAGGCGTAGAAGCCGCGGAGCACTACGTACTGCACCGAGAAGGGGATCAGGCCGAGGCCGAAGGCCATCAGCATGTAGCCCATGGACTGGGCGGCCTCGGTGCCGGAGGCGCCGAACAGCAGGGTGCACATGGGGATGCCGAGCGCGACGAACGCGAAGGAGATCGGCACGATGGCGACGGCGGAGGTGCGCAGGCCCTGTGAGATGTCGTCGCGGACCGCGCCCGCGTCCCCGTCGGCGGCCGCGCGGGAGATCCGGGGCAGCAGGGCGGCCATCACCGAGACGGTGATGATCGCCTGGGGCATGCCCCAGATGAGCTGCGCGCTGGAGTAGCCGAGGTAGCCGGTGCCGGGGAAGCCCTGGTTGTCGGCCTTGGAACCGGCCCAGGTGGCCAGCTGGGTCACCACGACGACACCCACCTGGTTGGCGAGGACGAACATGACGGTCCACTTGGCCAGCTTGGCGGCTTTGCCGAGGCCGTGGCCCCGCCAGTCGAAGCGTGGCCGGAAACGGAAGCCCGAGGCGCGCAGATACGGGAACATCGCGAGCGCCTGGACGACCAGCCCGAGGAGGGTGCCGGCGCCGAGCAGCCGGATGCCCTCCGGCGTGATGGTCCTGACCTCCATCTTCGAGCTGCTGGCCGTGCCGAACACGTAGATGAACAGGCCGAAGGTGAAGATTATGACGATGTTGTTCAGGACCGGGGTCCACATCATCGCGCCGAAGCGGCCGCGGGCGTTGAGGATCTGCCCGACGACCACATGTACGCCCATGAAGAAGATCGTGGGCAGGCAGTAGCGGGCGAAGGTGACCGCGACCTCGTTGGCCGGGGGGTTGTCGGCGATGTCGGCGGACATCATCCGCACCAGCAGCGGGGCCGCGAACACGGCCACGGTGACGAGGACGCCGAGGACCACCATCACCAGGGTGAGCAGGCGGTTGGCGTAGGCGACGCCGCCGTCCTCGTCCTCCTTCATGGCGCGGACGAGCTGCGGGACGAACACCGAGTTCAGACCGCCGCCGATGGTGAGGATGTAGATCATCGTCGGCAGGGTGTAGGCGACGGCGTAGGTGTCGCCGAGGGTCGCCGCGCCGAGCGCCGCGATGATCACCATCTGCCGGACGAAGCCGGTCAGCCGGGAGACCAGCGTTCCGGCGGCCATCAGCGCACTGGACTGGAGCAGGCTCGCCGCACGTCCGCCGGAACGCTTGGGAGCGGCCTCGTCGGCGGCGGGCTCGGTGATCACCGGTGCGGCCACCGTGGGCGCGGCGGCCGACGCGGGCTCGGCCGCAGGCGCGGGCGCGGGCCGCGCGGGCCCGGGCACCGGAGCCTGGCCCTGGGAGGGCGCGGACGGATAGCCCTGGGGGCTCTGCGGATGGCCCTGGGAGGGTCGGGGCTCGTAGGGCTGCTGATCGCGGTAGAGATGTGCGAAGGCATCCCGCTGCGGCTGCTCCCCCGCCCCGTAGCCGCCGACGTCCGTGCCCGGGTATCCCGGGGCCGCGGGGTCGGCGTACTGCTGCTGCGGCGGGCCGGCGGGGGCCTGGCCGGCCGCGGGCGGCCAGGCACGCGGGTCGTGGCCCCGCGGCGCGGCGGCCTGCTGGGGGTAGGGCTGTTGAGGATGGCCGCCTTGCGGCGGCGCGGCGGGCGCGGCCCGGTCGTACAGCGGGTCCGTCAGCGGATCATGGCCATACGCGTCCTGCGACGCGGACGTGTGGGGGTAGGGCGTGTAGGTGCCGGTGACGTACGGATCCTGGAGATAGGGATCCTGCGTGTAGTGCGTCTGGCCGTACGCCTGACGGGGATCGGCCGCAGGGGCTTGGGCGTCGCCCAGATACGGATCCTGCTGGTGCGGTTGCGGTCCGTAAGGGTCGTGGGGGGTGTGAGGGGATGGCTGCGGCGGTGGTGGCCCCTGGCCATCACCGTCATATGGCGCGTTCATCGCTACCCCACCTCATCGTCCGCTGCGGCCGGTCGGCCCGGGCATTGCTCAATGCTCCACTTTCTCACCCGAGCCGGACGGGTCAGCGCTTTGCGATCCGGTGTCCGGTGCCGGGTCACTCGGCTGCTCGGGCACGAGAGCGTGTGACGCGTCACATTCGTCGGTCTCCGCGGCTTCGCGGGAGTCCTCGGCGCTCTTGCCGTCTTCGGCGTCCAGCTCCGTATCGCCCTCGTCATCGCCGTCGGCGGCGGACCGCTTGCGCTGGACGTAGATCCGGATGCCGGCGAGGACCAGCAGCAGCACACCGCCGGCGATGACGAGGATGACGGTCGAGGTGATCTCGGTGACATTCACCTGGAACGTCATCTCGTCGCCGTACGGCTGTCCGTCCGGGGTTTCCAGCTGTGCCGAAACCCACACCGGCCCGTTCGCGTTCGCCGTGGTGCCGAACTTCACGGACTGGCTGTGGCCGCCCTCGACGGTGACGACCTGGGGTTCGCCGACCGCCAGGCGGTTGCCCTGCTGGGAGCGGAGGACCAGCCGCAGCTTGACGCCCTGCACCAGGTTGTTCTGCACGGTCACCGGGATGGTGGCGCTCCGCCCGGACAGTGTCATGTCCGTCTTCGGGACCAGGCGCACCTTCTTGGTGAGCCCGGACAGATAGCTCTGGACGTCATGCCGGAATCCGGTCGCGTGCTGGGCCTCACCGCGCCACGAGGTGGACATGTCGCGCCTGATCGCGTTCCCGAAGGGGGGGACCACCCGGTAGTCGGCGGTGAGGATCCGCTCGAACATGTCGAGGGTGCCCTGGGTCTTCTGGATGTCGTCGAACGCCTGGGAGGGCAGCTCCTGTTTCCGCAGTGCTCGGGGATACGCATGGCCGCCGGGCACCCGCTGGGTGGCGTTCGGGTCGGGCTTGGCCTTCGCGGCCCGGCTCAGGTCGAGGGGCTCGCTCCACTGCCCGGGGAGACCCTTCAGGGCCGCCGCCATGGCCTGTGCCTGGCTGGCGGTGGGCATTCGCTGCGGCGCGACGACGATACTGCGCTGCTTGTCCGGTGCCTGGAGGCTGATCATCTGGCTCTGGGCGAGGAACCGCTGGATGGCCAGCGTGGAGTTCTGCGGCGTGGACATGTCGCCGTTGAAGGCGGTGGACAGCCGTGCGTCGGCGACCACCGCCGTGTTGCCGCCGCCGATCTGCCGGGCCGCCGTCGGGGTGTAGGAGAGGCCGCCGGTCTCCCGGAGGCTGTCGCTGCGGGCGATGACGTTGTGGGCGCCCGCGGAGGTGGCGACATCGACGACGGAGGAGTCGATCGCTCCGTCCACTGGCCAGGCGAAGTCCGTGCGCGGCTTCACCCCGAGGACGGTCTGCACGGTCAAGGAGGCGAGCTCGGTGGCGTCCTGGAGGTGGCCGAGGGCGCCGGAGTTCTTGCCGCGGTGGGCGAGGGAGGCGAGATCGGGGTCGGCGAAGGGCAGCGCGACCACCTGTTGGTCCTCCACGGCCTTCTGAAGATCGTTGAGCCACTGCTTGGCGACGGCCTGCCCGCGGCCCGGTGTGGTGTCGTCCCCACCCTTGGGGTCCTCGACCTCGTACGTCCGGGTCATCGCCTCGACCGTGGCGAGCAGATCGGGGTCGATCACCCAGGTGATGGGGAGGCTCTTCCCCAACGTCACCATCTGCTGCAACCGGCCGCCGGGAGAGAGCTCCTTCACAAGACGGTCGTCACGGAAGATGGGGGTGCGGTCCTCGTCGTTCTCCGTACGAGGGGTCACATGGGTGGCGGAGATGAGCGGCCACAAGAAGGTGAGCTGGGACTTCTTCTCGGCCGCGCTGGTCTGCCAGGGGAGGAAGGTGCGCCGGATCCCCAGCACCTGCGGCCAGGGCCGGTTCTGCGTCTGTCCGGTCAGGGAGACCCCGAGCTGATAGACGCCGTCCTGGCCGAGGTCCAGCTTGTCGACCGGTATGGAGAGAGAGAAGTCACGGCTGGCACCGGCCGCCAGTTTGCCGATCTTCTTGATGTACTTGCCGCCGATCTCGGTGCCGTCCGCGCCCTGGGTGTAGCTGGTGCGCCGGGCGGCATCGTCGATCGCGTTGCGGCCGTTGAGGGGCTGACCCACATGGAGGCCGACATGGGCGGCGGAGATCGCCGTCTTGGTGCCGTTGGTGACGGTTCCGCCGACCGTGAGGGTGTCGCCCTTCTCCGGCGCGGTGGGCGTCATCGAGGTGATGGCGACGTCCACGGAGTGGGAGCGGGTGACTTTGCCCCCGGGCAGCGCCACGGAGCCCGTGTGTGCCGTCCCGGCCGTGTGCTCCGCCGGGGCCGCGTGGGCGGCGGGCGACGCGGGGATCTGCGTCGCGCCCGCAAGCACCGGTACGGCCGCGAGGAATGCCGCCGTGCGCCGCAGCCATCGACGGGCACGAGCGGAAGTGGTCCCCCGGTGGTCTGCCGCATCGGCCACGCGCTCGCCCGTCCCTCGTCGTCAGTGGTCGTCAGTGGTCGTCGCAATGTGCGTCCACGGAATGGTAACGATGCCCGCTGTGGCGAAGTGCTGTGGAGAGCTCCACAAGATCGTTACGGGATCGGTTGCGCCGATCATCTGGAGGCTCCGAGGCGCGCGGCCACGTACCCTGTGCTGTTGTGCCGAACGCCAACAATGACAGCCGATCCCCGCAGTCGACCAATGAGCTCAGCCAGGTGCAGCGCCGTGCCGTGGCCGAATTGCTGAGGGTCTCTCCCGTCGCTGACGATCTCGCCCGCCGGTTCGAGCAGGCCGGTTTCCGGCTGGCCCTCGTCGGCGGCTCGGTCCGGGACGCGCTGCTCGGCCGCCTTGGCAATGACCTGGACTTCACGACGGATGCCCGGCCCGACGACGTACTGAAGATCGTCCGTCCCTGGGCGGACGCTCTCTGGGAGGTCGGCATCGCCTTCGGCACGGTCGGCTGCCGGAAGGACGCTCCCAGCGGAAACGGGTCACAGCAGAGCTTTCAGATTGAAATCACGACGTATCGGTCAGAGGCCTATGACCGGACATCTCGGAAGCCTGAGGTGTCCTACGGCGACTCCATCGAGGAGGACCTGATCCGTCGGGACTTCACCGTGAACGCGATGGCGGTGGCGCTTCCGCAGAAGGAGTTCATCGACCCGCACAACGGACTGGAGCACCTGGCCGCCCGGGTGCTGCGTACGCCGGGGACGCCCGAGGAGTCCTTCTCCGACGATCCGCTGCGGATGATGCGCGCCGCACGGTTCGCCGCTCAGCTGGACTTCGAGGTCGCCCCCGACGTCGTTGCCGCGATGACGTCCATGGCCGGCCGTATCGAGATCGTCTCGGCCGAGCGGGTGCGTGAAGAACTGAACAAGCTGGTCCTGGGGGCTCGCCCGCGCCAGGGCCTGCGGTTGCTCGTCGATACCGGGCTCGCCGACTGCGTTCTGCCGGAGCTTCCCGCGCTGCGGCTGGAGCGTGATGAGCATCACCGGCACAAGGATGTCTACGAGCACTCGCTGACCGTGCTGGAGCAGGCCATCGATCTGGAGGAGAACGGACCGGATCTGGTGCTGCGGCTGGCGGCCCTGCTGCATGACATCGGCAAGCCGAGGACGCGCCGGTTCGAGAAGGACGGCCGGGTCTCCTTCCACCACCACGAGGTGGTGGGCGCCAAGATGACCAAGTCGCGGATGACCAAGCTGAAGTACTCCAACGAGATGGTGAAGGACGTCTCACGTCTGGTTGAACTGCATCTGCGCTTCCACGGCTATGGCACGGGCGAGTGGACCGACTCCGCGGTGCGCCGCTATGTACGCGATGCGGGACCGCTGCTGGACCGGCTGCACAAGCTGACCCGCTCGGACTGCACCACCCGCAACAAGCGCAAGGCGGGGGCGCTTTCCCGTGCGTACGACGGGCTCGAGGAGCGCATCGCACAGCTCCAGGAGCAGGAGGAGCTGGAGGCGATCCGCCCGGACCTCGACGGCAACGAGATCATGACGATCCTCGGTATCGCCCCCGGGCCGCAGGTCGGCAAGGCGTACAAGCATCTGCTGGAGCTTCGGCTGGAGAACGGCCCCATGGAGCGGGACGCCGCCGTTGCCGCGCTCAAGGAGTGGTGGGCGGCCCAGTCGCAGGACTGAGGCCAACGGCGGGTCTACGTTTCACGTGAAACATCGCGCTGCCGCGTCCTCCCCTGGTCCTGTTTCACGTGAAACAGGACCAGGGTCGCCGTAGCCGCGTAGAGCAGCGCCACACAGACCACCAGCAGGGACGAGACCCCGTCGGGCGGCAGCATGACGGCGGCGACGCCCGCGGCGCCCACGAAGGCGACATTGAACAGGACGTCATAGAGGGAGAAGATCCGGCCGCGGAAGTCATCGTCGATCGATGACTGCACCACAGTGTCAGTGGCGATCTTCGCTCCCTGGGTGGTGAGTCCGAGAACGAAGGCGGCGACGAGCATCGGCGCGGGTTCGAAGGGCAGCCCGAGACCCGGTTCCAGAAGAGCGGCCGCTGCCGCGCACACCATGATCCAGGAGAGCTGGCCATCGGCGCGGGAGTGGCTGCCGATGGCGCTGAGCCGGCCCACCGCCCATGGGGTGATCAACGCGGCGGCGAAGAAGCCCGCGCCGGAGACGCCGACCGCCAGGCCGAGCAGGGCGAGCCCGTCGGCCTCGTTACCGGCCCACTCATAGCGGCAGAGCATCAGGACCATCACCGTGAGCGCGCCGTAGCAGAAGCGCATCAGCGTCATCGAGGTCAGCGCCAGAGTGGGATCCCGGCGCTTCAGCAGATGCCGCACGCCCGCGACCAGACCGTGTGCGGTGCTCAGCAGTGCGGTGCGCAGCCGGGGCAGGAGTACGGCCGGATCGGGGCCCAGCAGATTGAGCGGCATCACCAGTGTCGCGAGTCCCGCGGCGAGATAGAGCGCGGCGCCCAGCAGGACGACCAGTGCGTCCGACGAGGAGCCGCCCGGGCCCGACAGGCGGACGATGAAGGCCACCATGCCGCCCAGGGTGGCCGCCAGCGTTCCCGCTGTCGGCGACAGGGAGTTGGCCATCACCAGCCGCTCCGGGCTGTCCACCACACGCGGCAGCGCGGCCGAGAGCCCTGCCAGCACAAAGCGGTTCACGGCCGTCACAGAGAGGGCGGAGACGTAGAAGAGCGCGTCCGGTACCTGGGCGAGCACCAGAACGGCGGTTCCGACGGCCAGTCCGGAGCGCAGCAGATTGCCGTAGAGCAGGACCTGCCGACGGCGCCAGCGGTCCAGCAGCACCCCGGCGAACGGGCCGAGGAGCGAGTAGGGGAGCAGCAGCACCGCCATAGCGGAGGCGATGGCCGTGGCGGAGGTCTCCTTCTCGGGGGAGAAGACCACATAGGTCGCCAGCGCGACCTGGTAGACCCCGTCAGCCGACTGGGACAGCAGGCGGACGGCCAGGAGGTGGCGGAAGTCGCGGAGTTGCAGCAGTACGCGGAGATCACGCACAACAGGCATGACGCCACCTTCACACACCACACGGGCCTCCGGGTGTATTACCCGAAGGCCCGTGATCATGCGGCGAGCATGTTCTTAGCGCTCGACCTCACCCTTGATGAACTTCTCCACGTTCTCCCGGGCCTCGTCGTCGAAGTACTGCACGGGCGGCGACTTCATGAAGTACGAGGAGGCGGAGAGGATCGGACCGCCGATGCCCCGGTCCTTGGCGATCTTCGCGGCGCGCAGGGCGTCGATGATGACACCCGCGGAGTTCGGGGAGTCCCAGACCTCGAGCTTGTACTCCAGGTTCAGCGGGACATCGCCGAACGCGCGGCCCTCGAGGCGGACGTACGCCCACTTGCGGTCGTCCAGCCAGGCCACGTAGTCGGACGGGCCGATGTGGACGTTGTTCTCGCCGAGCTCCCGGTCGGGGATCTGCGAGGTGACGGCCTGCGTCTTGGAGATCTTCTTGGACTCCAGGCGCTCGCGCTCGAGCATGTTCTTGAAGTCCATGTTGCCGCCGACGTTCAGCTGCATGGTGCGGTCCAGGATGACGCCCCGGTCCTCGAACAGCTTCGTCATCACCCGGTGCGTGATGGTCGCACCGACCTGCGACTTGATGTCGTCACCGACGATCGGCACACCGGCCTCGGTGAACTTGTCCGCCCACTCCTTGGTACCGGCGATGAACACCGGGAGCGCGTTGACGAAGGCGACCTTGGCGTCGATGGCGCACTGCGCGTAGAACTTCGCGGCGTCCTCGGAACCCACCGGCAGGTAGCAGACCAGAACATCGACCTGCTTGTCCTTGAGGACCTGCACAACGTCGACAGGGGTCTCTTCGGACTCGTCGATGGTCTGGCGGTAGTACTTGCCCAGACCGTCGAGCGTGTGGCCGCGCTGGACCGTGACGCCGGTGGACGGCACGTCGCAGATCTTGACGGTGTTGTTCTCGCTGGCGCCGATGGCGTCGGCGAGATCCAGGCCGACCTTCTTCGCGTCCACGTCGAACGCGGCCACGAACTCCACGTCGCGGACGTGGTACTCGCCGAACTGCACGTGCATCAGACCCGGCACGCGGGTGTCCGGGTCGGCGTCCTTGTAGTACTCGACGCCCTGCACCAGCGAGGCGGCGCAGTTGCCCACGCCGACGATGGCTACACGAACCGAACCCATTCCGGTTGCTCCCTGTGTGTACTGGACGAAGCCCTGCTCGGATTGCGGGGGCCTCATATGGCGGTGTCATCGGACGGATCCGGCCGGGAACCACCCCGGTGCCGGGGCAGGCCGCCCGTATCTCCTGACTGGTCCTGATGCGGCGACCGGTCCGGCTCCTGCTCCGGTGTCCGGTCCTGCCCGGCGGTACCGCTGCGCTGATCGCGCCCGGCCCGCTCACTCTCGATCAGCTCGTTCAGCCAGCGGACCTCGCGCTCCACCGACTCCATCCCATGGCGCTGCAATTCGAGGGTGTAGTCGTCCAGGCGCTCACGGGTGCGGGCGAGGGAGGCACGCATCTTCTCCAGACGCTCCTCCAGACGGCTGCGCCGTCCTTCCAGCACCCGCATCCGCACATCACGTGACGTCTGACCGAAGAAGGCGAAACGGACCCCGAAGTGTTCGTCCTCCCAGGCGTCCGGCCCGGTGTGGGCGAGCAGCTCCTCGAAGCGCTCCTTGCCCTCCGCGGTCAATCTGTAGACGATCTTCGCCCTGCGCCCGGCGAGGGTCGCCGCGAGGGCTTCCTCGGGGGCGCTGCCGGGCTCCTCGATCAACCAGCCGTTGGCGACCAGCGTCTTGAGGCAGGGGTAGAGGCTGCCATAACTGAACGCACGGAACACCCCGAGCGAGGTGTTGAGGCGTTTCCGCAGCTCATATCCGTGCATCGGAGACTCGCGGAGCAGGCCGAGGACGGCGAACTCGAGCACGCCGGAGCGTCTGCTCATGTCCGCCTCCCCTGTCTCCTGAGTCGCTATGCCGAGCTGATGTATCGGCTCGATACATCCAGACGATAGAACCACGAGTCTGGTGCGACAAGAGGGACCACGGTGAACGGCGTCACATCATCAATTCGTGGGACTCAATCTGACGGTTATGGAGTGAACATGGCGGGTGGGTGGGTTTTGACCGTGCGTACTCTGTTCGCCATGCAGACCAACGGGAACCATGCGACGCTCCAATGCGTCGTCGTCCCGGATGCAGTGCGTCCGGTTGCCCCGCGTGGCCGGATCGCACATCGGGGGGACCGGAAGCCATCTGCCGCTTTCAGGCGATAGAGCCTGCCCGAGGAGTAGTCGTTCCATGAGCGAGCACCGTCGCAAGCCGCCACAACCCCAGGGCGGCGGACGAGCAGCGGCCCGGCGAGCCGGACAGCAGTCGTCCGGCCGTCGCGCAGCACCGACACACCATTCCGCCAGCGGGTCGGGGTCCGGCCGGCGCGGGGAAGAGCGTCCCGTGGGTAGCCGGGCGGAGGCCCGGCGAGCCGCCCAGCGCGGCGGTGGCCGCAGACGAGCGGCCGATCCGGGCGCGGGCCGTGGCAGCGGTCAGCCCCCCAAGAAGCGCTTCATCGACTACCCCCGGGCGGGCAAGTCGGGCTTCCGGCGCTGGGTCCCGTCCTGGAGGCTGGTGACGGGCACCTTCATCTTCTTCTTCGCGGTGCTCCTCGGCGCCGTGGGCATAGGGATTTGGCTGGTGGAGGTGCCCACCGCCCAGGCCGCGTCCAAGACCCAGAAGAACGTGTACTACTGGGCGGACGGCAAGCAGATGGTGGTCTCGGGCGGCGGTGACCTCAACCGCCAGATCGTGCCGCTCAACCAGATCCCGTCGTCCATGCAGAACGCGGTGATCTCCGCGGAGAACGCCAGCTTCTATGAGGACTCCGGCGTCGACCCGATGGGTATCGCGCGCGCGGTCGTCAACATGGCGCGCGGCGGTGCGACACAGAGTGGTTCGACCATCACCCAGCAGTTCGTCAAGAACACCTACCTGGACCAGTCGCAGACGCTGACGCGTAAGGTCAAGGAGCTGTTCATCTCCATAAAGGTGGGCACGACCGAGAAGAAGGACGACATTCTCGCTGGGTACCTCAATACCGCGTATTACGGACGCGGTGCCTACGGCTGCCAGGCCGCGGCCCGTGCGTACTACGACAAGGACTGCGTGCAACTGACGGCCAGTGAGTCCGCCTTCCTCGCCGCGACGCTGAACGGCCCGAATCTCTACGACCCGAACGGCGGCTACGGCCCCAGCGCCGACAAGACCGCGAACCAGAAGCGGGCCAAGGCGCGCTGGGCCTGGATCCTCAGGCGTGAGGCCCAGGTGGGCAGGATGACCAAGGCCAATGCGGAGAAGGCGATCGCCAAGGGCTTCCCGAATCCGCGGGATCCGCGGGTCGCGACGAACAAGCAGGGCCAGATCGGCTATCTGACCGAACTGGCCGACAACTACATCATCGCCAACACCGGAATCTCCAAATCGAAGCTGGACCGGGGTGGCTATCAGATCCACACCACCTTCGACCGCAACAAGGTGGGCCAGCTCAAGAAGGCCGTCGAGAAGGTCTCCAAGGAGAACCTCGATACGAAGCGCGCCCGCGACAGGTATGTGCAGTTCGGCGGTGCCTCGGTGGAGCCCAAGACGGGCAAGATCAAGGCGATCTACGGGGGCAAGAACGCGCTGGAGCACTATCGCAACAACGCCGACTACACCGGTGTCCAGGTGGGGTCGACCTTCAAGCCCTTCGTCCTGGCCGCGGCGATGACCGACGGAAAACGGGATCCGCAGGGCGAAAGAGAGCAGCCCGCCTCCCAGCGCACCCTGGTCTCACCGAGCAGTGTCTACAACGGTGACAACAAGCTCACCCTGCGCGACTACAACGGAGAGATCTGGCGCGACAAGCACAACAAGGAGTGGCACCAGCGAAACGACGGTGACGAGGACAAGGGCCGTATCACCCTGCGCACCGCGATGCAGTACTCGGTGAACACGCCCTACATCCAGCTGGGCATGGACGTCGGCACCGACAAGGTGCGGGACGCGGCGCTGCGGGCGGGTCTCAGCAAGGAGCAGCTGTCCGAGATCACGCCGAGTTTCTCCCTGGGCACCTCCGCACCCAGCGCCATCCGGCTCGCCGGCTCGTACGCGACCTTCGCGGCCAGCGGCCAGCAGGCCGAGCCGTACTCGGTCGAGAAGATCAACGACAAGGACGGCGAGGTCTACAACCACAAGGAGAAGGCCAAGGTCACCCGGGCCTTCGACGCGAACGTGGCGAACAATGTCACCGACGTCCTGGAGAACGTCGTCCAGAAGGGCACCGGCACCTCGGCGCAGATCGGCCGCCCGGTGGCGGGCAAGACCGGTACCACCGACGAGAACAAGTCGGCGTGGTTCTCCGGCTACACCCCGCAGCTGTCCACGTCGATCGGCATGTGGCGGGTGAACGACAAGGCCAAGAGCCAGAAGTTCCTGTCCATGCGTGGCGTGGGCGGCCAGGAGTCGATCCACGGAGCGTCGTACCCGGCCGAGATCTGGGCCGACTACATGCGCGAGGCTCTGAAGGGCAAGCCGGCCAAGAGCTTCCCGGCGGCCCAGCCGATCGGCGAGAAGGTCTTCGGCAACGATGCGAGCCCGAGCCCGACGCCCACGGAGGAGCCGTCCGAGACGCCCTCGGAGGAGCCGTCCGAGACGCCCTCCGAAACGCCGTCGGAGACGCCCTCCGAGAGTCCGTCTCCCACCGAGAGCTGTGACCCGTTGGACATCAGGTGCAACGACGGCGGGGCCAACGGCAACGGAGGAAACAATGGCGGTCCGGGCGGAGGCCCGGGCGGCGGTCCAGGGGGCGAGTCGCCCACACCGAGTACCGAACCATCCGGTGACGACAGCGGCGGCATCTTCGGTGGCCCGACCGGCTACCGCAGGGAGCAATAGCTCTTCCCGAGCCTCTCAACCGGACCGGCGGCCGTGCCGGAGCGCATTCCGCTCCGGCACGGCCGCCGCCGTTCCGGGCCCTTCCGTGCCTCGGGGCCCCTTCTCCCGGCCGATGGGTCCACGTACGGCCTGCCAGGCTCTTCCTCGGGCTTTCCGTGGTCTCCTGGGGCCGCTCAGCGCCGCCCGGGCGGTCCTGGCACCACCCCTGTGGGCCGTACGGCAGGATGGCTCCATGAGCGTGCGCGAGGACCCACAGGCCCAGCCCGTACGGCCGACCGCCGAGGACTCGGTCGCCGCGGCGGCCAGCGAGGTGATCGGCGGTCCGGCCGGGCGCCGGGCGCTGCTCGGCACCAGCTGGTGGACCCCGGTGCGGATCATCGCGCTCGTCGCCATCGGGATGTTCGCCCTGGGCATGGTGCAGAAGCTGCCGTGCTACAACGGCGGCTGGTTCTTCGGCGCCACCACCCAGTACACCCACGCCTGCTACTCCGACATCCCGCACCTCTACAGCGGCCGGGGCTTCGCGGACAACCTCGTCCCGTACTTCAACCACATTCCGCGGAAGATCTCGGGCGGGATGGAATACCTGGAGTATCCGGTGCTCACCGGGCTCTTCATGGAGGTCGCCTCCTGGCTCACCCCGGGCCACGGCACGAGCCAGAGTGCCATGCAGCACCGCGAGCAGATCTACTGGATGGTCAACGCGGGCATGCTGATGGTCTGCGCCGCGGTCATGGCGGTGTGCGTGACCCGTACCCATCGGCGGCGCCCCTGGGACGGGCTGTTCGTCGCGCTGGCCCCCGCCTTCGCGCTGACCGCCACCATCAACTGGGACCTGTTCGCGGTCGCCCTCACGGCCGCGGCCATGCTCATGTGGTCGCGCGACCGTCCGCTGAAGGCCGGGATCCTGCTCGGGCTGGCGACCGCCGCGAAGTTCTATCCGGTGCTGCTGCTCGGGCCGCTGTTCCTGCTGTGTCTGCGCGCGGGGCGATGGCGGGCCTTCTGGTCGGCGACGGGCGGGGCCGTGGGGGCCTGGCTCGTGGTGAACGTCCCCGTGATGGTCAGCTGGCAGGGCGGTGGACCGCAACTGCGCGAGGGCTGGACGATGTTCTACACCTTCAGCCAGGAGCGGCCCGTGGACTTCGGGTCGCTGTGGCTGATCATCTCGCAGCGCAGCGGCAGCCCTATGGACGACGTCAACACCTATGCCACCGCACTGATGGTGCTGGCCTGCGCCGGGGTGGCGGCCCTCGCGCTGTGCGCCCCGCGGCGCCCGCGGTTGGCCCAGCTCGCCTTCCTGATCGTCGCGGCGTTCGTGCTCACCAACAAGGTCTACTCACCGCAGTACGTGCTGTGGCTGATCCCGCTGGCGGCGCTGGCGCGGCCGCGCTGGCGGGACTTCCTGGTGTGGCAGGCGTGCGAGGTGATGTATTTCCTCGGGATCTGGATGTACCTCGCGTACACCGGCAGCGGTGATCAACACCGCGGACTGCCCCCCGAGGGGTACCAGCTGGCGATCGCCCTGCATCTGCTGGGGACGCTCTATCTGTGCGCGCTGGTGGTGCGGGACGCGCTGGTGCCCGACCGGGACCCGGTACGCCGGGACGGGTCGGACGATCCGTCGGGAGGCGTGCTGGACCGGGCGCCGGATGTGTTTGTGCTGGGGGAGGCCCGGCGCACCGCGCAGTACGAGGGCGCCGCGATGATCAAGCCGGGGGCCGGACGGGACTGAGCTTCTCGTACGGCCGGGACCGGGCTCCCCGAGGAGCCCGGTCCCCGACGAGGGCTCAGCGGTCGAGCAGCCGGTCGAACTGCGTGGTGGTGTGCCGCAGATGGGCCACCAGCTCATCCCCCACCTGCGGCGCCGGGACATCGCCCGGCACGAACAGGATCGACACCTGCATATGCGGCGGTTCGGCGAACCAGCGCTGCTTGCTCGACCAGACGAACGGGGACAGATTGCGGTTGACGGTCGCCAGACCGGCGCGCGCGACGCCCTTGGCGCGGGGCATCACCCCGTGCAGCGCCTTGGGTGCCTCCAGACCGACGCCGTGCGAGGTACCGCCCGCGACGACCACCAGATAGCCGTCCGAGGTCGCCTTCTGCTGGCGGTAGCCGAAGCGGTCCCCCTTGGCCACGCGGGTCACATCGAGCACGGAGCCCCGGTACTCGGTCGACTCGTGGTCACCCAGCCACAGCCGGGTGCCGATGCGCGCCCGGAAGCGGGTCTGCGGGAACTGCTGCTGGAGCCGTGCCAGTTCATCGGCCTTGAGGTGGCTGACGAACATGGTGTGCAGCGGCAGCCGCGCCGCCCGCAGCCGGTCCATCCAGGCGATGACCTCCTCGACCGCGTCGATGCCGTCGGTGCGGTCGAGCGGGAGGTGTATGGCAAACCCCTCCAGCCGGACGTTCTCTATCGCGGCGTGGAGCTGCGGCAGGTCCTGCTCGGTGATGCCATGGCGCTTCATGCTGCTCATGACCTCTATGACCACGCGCGCGTTCACGAGGCCATAGACACCGTCGACCGAGGAGACCGACCGGATCACCCGGTCCGGGAGCGGTACCGGCTCCTCACCGCGGCGGAACGGGGTGAGCACCAGGAGGTCACCGCTGAAGAAGTCCTTCATCCGGGCGGCCTCGTAGGTGGTCCCGACCGCGAGGATGTCGGCACCGAAACGGGCGGCCTCCTCGGCGAGCCGCTCGTGGCCGAAGCCGTAGCCGTTGCCCTTGCAGACCGGGACGATCCCCGGGAACTGCTGGAGCACAGTCTGCTGATGCGCCCGCCAGCGCGCGGTGTCGACGTAGAGGGTGAGCGCCATTGGCCGGTCCCGGAACCTTTCTCGTTGCCGCGGTGTATTGGAGGTATGCAGCGTGTGTGGGGAAGCAAGAAATCGGGGTCAACGGCGGGACATGTAGATGTCAAGCGCCTTGTGGAGCAGCTTGTTGAGAGGGAAGTCCCACTCGCCGAGGTACTCGGCAGCCTGCCCGCCCGTGCCGACCTTGAACTGGATCAGTCCGAAAAGGTGGTCGGTCTCGTCGAGCGAGTCGCTGATGCCGCGGAGGTCGTAGACGGTCGCACCGAGCGCGTAGGCGTCGCGGAGCATCCGCCACTGCATCGCGTTCGAGGGCCGGACCTCGCGCTTGTGGTTGGCGGAGGCGCCGTAGGAGTACCAGACATGGCCGCCGACGATCAGCATGGTGGCGGCGGCCACGGCTTCGCCCTCGTGCATCGCGAAGTACAGCCGCATGCGGTTGGGGTCCTCGGAGTTGAGGGTCGTCCACATGCGCTGGAAATAGCTGAGCGGGCGGGGACGGAAGCGGTCGCGCTCCGCGGTGATCTCGTACAGCCGCTGCCACTCGCCCAAGTGCTCGTAGCTGCCCTGGACGACCTCGACACCGGCCTTCTCGGCCTTCTTGATGTTGCGGCGCCACAGCTGGTTGAAGCTCTTGTGGACATCCTCCAAGGAGCGGTTCTCCAGCGGTACCTGGAAGACATAGCGCGGCTGGACGTCACCGAAGCCGGCACCGCCGTCCTCGCCCTGCTGCCAGCCCATCCGCCGCAGCCGGTCGGAGACCTCGAAGGCGCGCGGCTCGATATGGGTGGCCTCGACATCGCGCAGCCGCTTCACATCCGGGTTCTGGATACCGGACTTGATCGCGGCGGCGTCCCAGCGGCGGATGACCACCGGGGGGCCCATCTTCACGGAGAACGCACCCTGCTGTTTGAGGTGGGCGAGCATCGGGCGCAGCCAGTCCTCGAGGTTGGGCGCGTACCAGTTGATGACCGGGCCCTCGGGAAGATAGGCGAGATATCGCTTGATCTTGGGCAGTTGGCGGTAGAGGACGAGGCCCACGCCGACAAGCTGGCCGGTCGCGTCGAACCAGCCGAGGTTCTCCGAGCGCCATTCCGACTTGACGTCGGCCCATGCCGGTACCTGCATGTGGCTGGCCGAGGGCAGGCTCTGGATGTATGCCAGATGTTGCTCTCGGCTGATCGTCCTCAGGGTCAGGCTCATGCGGGGCGCTCCTCGGCAGGTTTGTCCCCATGGTCGGGGCTCCAGCTCTCGCGCCGAAGCCTACTGCGACCGGGACGCGCCCCGTTTGGGCCCGGGGGCAACCCGGGCCCGGCCGGGATCAGCCGAGGAGGCCGCCGAAGAGTCCTCCGTGCGCCATACCGAGGTAGAAGCCGACGGCGGAGGCACCGAGTCCGATGATCAGCAGGAAGCGCTCACCGGTGGTCGCGGAGATCAGCTGGCCCCAGAGGCCAGTGACCATCCCGACCAGCCCTGCCCATGAGCTGAGCAGGTGGAGGCCGGTGAAAGCAGCCGTCACAAAGGCGATCACGCCGATCGCCAGAGTGGTCACGGCGAGCGTGTTCTCGACGGGGTGCGACTTGCCGTCGGTGTCCAGGAAGGAGAACAAGCCGTGCTGCGGTCGTGCTGCCTGTGCCATGGGGCACCTCCAGGTAGGCCCATATAGGCAGGGCGGCGAACTGTAACGCCGCTCACATCCGATGTGTACAGATTGCGGTGTGAGTAGCCCGGATTTCAAGCGGGAGGCAGTGGGCGGGTAGTGTGTACCGTCTGCGGTGGTGTCTGCACAGGCACTGTCGTGGAACGCATTACGACCCTCCTGCCACGGAACGACCGTGGCCGCTGAGTCCAGAGGAGGTGGGTTCCACATGCGTCACTACGAGGTGATGGTCATCCTCGACCCCGATCTCGAGGAGCGCGCTGTCTCCCCGCTGATCGAGAACTTCCTTTCCGTGATCCGTGAGGGCAACGGCAAGGTCGAGAAGGTCGACACCTGGGGCCGTCGTCGTCTCTCGTACGAGATCAAGAAGAAGCCCGAGGGCATCTACTCGGTCATCGACCTCCAGGCTGAGCCTGCGGTCGTCAAGGAGCTCGACCGCCAGCTGAACCTGAACGAGTCGGTCCTCCGGACCAAGGTCCTCCGCCCCGAGACCCACTGAGCGCTGAGGCGTTCATCGGTCTCCGGGCCGTATCGCAACGAGTAGCAAGCAGCCCAGCAGTACGCCGAGAGGTACCCCAATGGCAGGCGAGACCGTCATCACGGTCGTCGGCAATCTCGTCGACGATCCCGAGCTGCGTTTCACCCCCTCCGGTGCGGCGGTCGCGAAGTTCCGCGTCGCGTCCACTCCCCGTACGTTCGACCGGCAGACCAACGAGTGGAAGGACGGCGAGAGCCTCTTCCTCACATGCTCGGTGTGGCGACAGGCCGCGGAGAACGTGGCCGAGTCGCTTCAGCGCGGTATGCGCGTGATCGTGCAGGGCCGTCTGAAGCAGCGGTCGTACGAGGACCGCGAGGGGATCAAGCGCACGGTCTACGAGCTGGATGTCGATGAGGTCGGCGCCAGCCTGCGCAACGCCACAGCCAAGGTCACCAAGACCACCGGACGCGGTGGACAGGGTGGCTACGGCGGCGGTGGCGGCCAGGGCGGCGGCTGGGGCGGTGGCTCCGGCGGCGGCCAGCAGCAGGGTGGCGGCGCTCCGGCCGACGACCCCTGGGCGACCGGCGCACCCGCCGGTGGCGGCCAGGGCGGCGGCGGTGGCTGGGGCGGCGGCTCCGGCGGCTCCGGCAACTCCGGCGGCTACTCGGACGAGCCGCCCTTCTAGGTCCGTGGGCGTTGTTTCACGCGGTTTCACGTGAAACAACGCGCGGCCTGGTCCGGGCGACCAGCACAAACTTCTTGATCACACTGGAGAGAGACAATGGCGAAGCCGCCTGCTCGCAAGCCTAAGAAGAAGGTTTGCGTGTTCTGCAAGGAGAAGATCTCCTACGTCGACTACAAGGACACGAACCTGCTGCGGAAGTTCATTTCCGACCGCGGCAAGATCCGTGCCCGCCGGGTCACCGGCAACTGCACCCAGCACCAGCGTGACGTCGCCACGGCCGTGAAGAACAGCCGTGAGATGGCGCTGCTGCCCTACACCTCCACCGCGCGATAAGGGAAGGGTGACCGATTCATGAAGATCATCCTCACCCACGAGGTCTCCGGCCTCGGTGCCGCCGGTGACGTCGTGGACGTCAAGGACGGTTACGCCCGTAACTACCTGGTTCCGCGCGGTCTTGCGATCCGCTGGACCAAGGGTGGCGAGAAGGACGTCGAGCAGATCCGCCGCGGTCGTCGCATCCGCGAGATCGCCACGATCGAGCAGGCCAACGAGGTCAAGGCTCGGCTCGAGGGCGTCAAGGTACAGCTGAAGACCCGTGCGGGCGACGCCGGCCGTCTGTTCGGCTCCGTCACCCCGGCCGACATCGCCTCGGCGATCAAGGACGCGGGTGGCCCGGACGTGGACAAGCGCCGTATCGAGGTGCCGTCGCCGATCAAGACCCTGGGCGCTCACCAGGTGTCCGTGCGTCTGCACGCCGAGGTTGCCGCCAAGGTTGGCGTCGAGGTCGTCGCCGCGTGACCCTGGCGCTCCGCTGAGCGTAAGAGAGGGCCGCACCCCTGCAGGGGTGCGGCCCTCCGCTGTGTAGCGCGCTTCGAGCTCTGCGCTGTGCGGAATACGTACCTTCCGCCGACGGCGGCGTCGGGTTGGTTCGTGGGTGTCGCCCGGTGGTCCGGGTCCGCCGCCGCGGCGAGGCCAAGGTCCTCCGCCGTTTCGCGGGTGGGCCCGGTCATCCGATCAGGCGCGGACGGCGCCGGTGACGATCCAGCGGCCGGAGCGGGCCCGCAGCCACAGGGTGGCCATACGGACCGCCATCATCAGGGTCATGGTCCACCACAGGGCGGTGAGTCCTCCGCCGAGCGCGGGGACCAGCAGCGCCGCCGGGGCGAAGACCGCCAGCGTGATCAGCATCGCCCAGGCGAGATACGGTCCGTCGCCCGCGCCCATCAGCACGCCGTCGAGCACCATCACCACACCCGAGATCGGTTGGGTGACGGCCGCGACCAGCAGGGCAGGCAGCAGGGTGTCCCGTACCACGGGATCGGTCGTGAACAGCGGGATGAACAACGGCCGGGACGCGATCACCAGCACTCCGAGAACCACCCCGCAGATCACACCCCACTGCACCATGCGACGGCACGCGGCGCGGGCCCCCTCGGCGTCGCTCGCCCCCAGATAACGCCCGATGATGGCCTGGCCCGCGATGGCGATGGCGTCCAGCGCGAAGGCCAGCAGGGTCCACAGGCTGAGCACGATCTGATGGGCGGCGATATCGGCATCGCCGAGGCGCGCCGCGACCGCCGTGGCGATGAGCATCACCGCCCGCAGCGAGAGGGTGCGGATCAGCAGCGGCGTTCCGGCATGGGCGCAGGCTCTGATCCCGGCGGCGTCGGGCCGCAGTGAGGTGCCGTGCCGCCGGGCTCCCCGGACGACCACAACGAGGTAGACGGCGGCCATGGCGTTCTGAGCGATCACCGTGCCCCAGGCGGAGCCCGCGATACCGAGCCCGGCCGCATAGACCAGGGTGGCGTTCAGCGCGGCGTTGGCCGCGAAGCCTCCGACGGCCACGTACAGCGGAGTGCGGGTGTTCTGAAGGCCGCGAAGCACCCCGGTGGCGGCGAGCACCACGAGCATCGCCGGTATGCCGAGGGCGCTGATGCGCAGATAGGTGGTGGCGTACGGGGCTGCCGTGTCGGAGGCGCCGAAGAGGTCGGCCAGCGCGGGGGCGGCCGGAAACGCGAGGGCGACAACTACCGCGCCCAGCAGCAGGGCCAGCCAGATGCCGTCCATGCCCTGGCGGATCGCTCCGGCCAGATCGCCGGCGCCGACCCGGCGGGCCACGGCCCCGGTGGTGGCATAAGCGAGGAAGACAAAGACGTTGACAGCGGTGGACAGCAGGGCGGCGGCCACCCCGAACCCGGCGAGCTGGGCGGTGCCCAGATGACCGACCACGGCGCTGTCGACCATGAGGAAGAGAGGCTCCGCCACGAGTGCCCCGAAGGCGGGTACGGCGAGTGCGAGGATCTCGCGGTCATGGCGCCGGACGCTGCTCCGAGCGGTGCTCCGGGAACTCGTGGGGGCCTGTGTCATGAGGGCAATGTAATCTTCCACAGGTAAGAGACGCAAGGTGTCAGCAGTCCTTACATGGCGGCGCACGCCGCGATCTCCTCTGCGCCCTTTGTCGTGATCTTGCACCGGGCGCGAAAGTTTTTCTTCTGCACAGCCCCTGGATAGAGAAACAGCAGGTCAGATGGGTGACTTCAGGGTGATTGTGCGTTTGTCCACAGCACTGTCCCCCGACCCGTGCACAGGTTCACGGGAGTTCTCCACAGGATGACTCACATCATCCACATGGCCTGTGGATAACCAAGTTGGCTGGCGGTCCCCACGGGCCTACCGTGGTCCGGCGCCCGCCACCGTTTCCGTCCCTCGAATCCACCGGAACTCGACGCGTCGTGACCGGAAGCCGGCCGCTCAGTTATGTCGTAGCCGTGCTCTATGAAAGAGGACACGGCGAGGTCCTACCGCGGACGGGAGGAGGTGGCGGGGTGAGCGTGCCCGAGCCCATGGACGACCCGTGGGCGGACTCCGGTCCGGCCGAGCGATTCCCCTCCCCCCGGTTCGGGCGCGGTGAGGGCGGCGGCCGGGGCCGTGGCGATCAGCATGAGCGCGGGCGCGACGGAGACGGGGGAAGCACCTGGGAGGGCGCCGGTTTCGAGCGCGTTCCGCCGCAGGATCTCGACGCCGAGCAGTCCGTGCTCGGCGGCATGCTGCTCTCCAAGGACGCCATCGCCGATGTGGTGGAGGTCCTCAAGGGCCATGACTTCTACCGCCCCGCCCACGAGACCGTCTACCAGGCCATCCTGGACCTCTATGCGAAGGGCGAACCGGCCGACCCGATCACGGTCGCCGCGGAGCTGACCAAGCGCGGTGAGATCGCCCGGGTGGGCGGCGCCTCGTATCTCCACACCCTCGTCCAGTCGGTCCCCACCGCCGCCAACGCCGAGTACTACGCGGAGATCGTCCATGAGCGCGCGGTACTGCGCCGTCTGGTCGAGGCCGGTACCCGCATCACCCAGATGGGATACGCGGCGGACGGCGATGTCGATGAGATCGTCAACAACGCCCAGGCGGAGATCTACGCCGTCACCGAGCAGCGCACCAGCGAGGACTATCTGCCGCTCGGCGACATCATGGAAGGCGCGCTCGACGAGATCGAGGCGATCGGGTCGCGCAGCGGTCAGATGTCCGGCGTGCCCACCGGGTTCACCGATCTCGACTCGCTGACCAACGGTCTGCACCCGGGCCAGATGATCGTCATCGCCGCGCGTCCCGCCATGGGTAAGTCCACCCTGGCGCTGGACTTCGCGCGCGCCTGCTCCATCAAGAACAACATGCCCAGCGTCATCTTCTCGCTGGAGATGGGGCGCAACGAGATCGCGATGCGTCTGCTGTCCGCCGAGGCCCGGGTGGCGCTGCACCATATGCGCTCCGGCAGCATGACCGACGAGGACTGGACGCGGCTGGCCCGCCGGATGCCGGATGTCTCCCAGGCGCCGCTCTACATCGACGACTCACCGAACCTGTCGATGATGGAGATCCGCGCCAAGTGCCGTCGGCTGAAGCAGCGCAATGACCTCCAGCTGGTGGTCATCGACTATCTCCAGCTGATGCAGTCCGGCGGCGCCCGGCGCCCCGAGAGCCGTCAGCAAGAGGTCTCGGACATGTCGCGAAACCTGAAGCTGCTGGCCAAGGAGCTGGAAGTGCCGGTCATCGCGCTCTCCCAGCTGAACCGTGGCCCCGAGCAGCGCACCGACAAGAAGCCGATGGTCTCGGACCTCCGGGAAAGTGGATCCATCGAGCAGGACGCCGACATGGTCATCCTGCTCCACCGCGAGGACGCCTATGAGAAGGAGTCCCCGCGCGCGGGCGAGGCGGACCTGATCGTGGCCAAGCACCGTAACGGTCCGACGGCCACCATCACCGTCGCCTTCCAGGGCCACTACTCTCGCTTCGTCGACATGGCCCAGACCTGACGCCGACGTGTCGTTGTCACACCAGTTCGGGTTGCGGCTCCGGTTGCAGCGCCGGCGCGGCCTTCGGCTCCCACAGTCTGGTGGTCCGCACGTAGCCGTAGATCACTGAGGCCATCGCCAGAAGGAGCAGGGGTCCGAACACCCACGGATGCTTGGCCATCTCCACCGGCAGATAGCGATAGGACACCAAGAGCGCGGCGAAGACCGTGGTGCCGTAAGCGACCAGCTGGATTCCTGACCGGTCCCAGCCACGTGCGAGCGAGCGCAGAGCCGCCTCGACCGTGATCGCGAACACCACGCCGGCAATGAGATCCACGCCGTAGTGGTAGCCGAAGCCCAGCGTCGCGCCGAGCGTGGCGATCAGCCAGAACGTGCCCGCGAAGCGCAGAACCCGTGGGCCCTTGCGGGAATGAATGAAGATCGCGGTAGCCCACGCCGTGTGCAGACTGGGCATGCAGTTGCGTGGGGTGATCTCGTCGTACGGCATCGGGTGCGGGATGCTGACCGGGGGCGGCGTATGCGGCCACAGGTCGGCCACCGCCCAGTGCACGCCGCCGGTGCCGAAGGCGCCCGGGCCGTAGGCGAAGATCGGCCCGACCACCGGGAAGATCATGTAAATGCCCGGTCCGAGGAGGCCGATCACCAGGAAGGTGCGCACCAGATGGTGGCTCGGGAAGCGGCGCTCGACCGCCACGTTCCGCAGCTGGTACGCCGTGATGACAACCGCGGCCACCGCAAGCTGTATGTAGACCCAGTCGAGAAGATGGGTGCCGATCGGGCCGGTGGCCTCGACGATCCGGCCTGCCAGCCATGACGGGTTGCCCAGCGCGTGATCGGCGGTTGCCAGGTACTGGTCGAGCACCGTCGGGCGGGACTTCGCCGTGATGAGCAGCCAGGTATCGCCGGTCTTGCGGCCGGCCACCAGCAGCAGGCCCAGCCCGACGCCCTTCAGCAGCAGAACACGTTCCCGGCCGGTGCGGTGGGTGACAGCGATGACCGCATAGCCCAACATCACCCACAACGCGCCGTTTCCGAAAAAATGGCCGTCGGTCACCTTCGCGTCGACCGCCCACCGCACCAGCAAGAAGACGGCATCGATGCCGATCGCGACACCAGTGGCGATGAGCCGCTGCCGCCAGGTGAGCACCACCATCATCAACGCCATACCGGCGTACAGCAGCGGCCCCGATTTGGGGGCGAAGATCACCTCTTGCGCCTGGTTGGTGATCGGCCCCGGCAGGCCGTAGTGACGTGCGGTGATCTCCAGCGCGATGAGGAATCCGAGGGTCACCACACCCGCCGTGGCCCACAGGATCGTCCGCGGTCGGCGCCACGCGGCGAACGTCATTCTGCGGCTTATTCGCGAAAACACCCGCGATGCTCTAGATATCAATTGTTTGGCCGATTTGCTCGATGTTGGTTAATTGCGTACTCATCGCGCTGGATGGCATGGTTTTCCGGTGAACGACGGGGGAATGGGGGGCGAACGTCGTGAGCTCGAACATGCTATCGGAGCGGTGTGGCCTACCCAGAGGGCTCGGCACCGCCCCAACACGCCGAATACAGCGCTCGGCCTTCGCGGTCAGCCGCCGCGCCCTGCCCCGCTACCGAACCGCACGGCCGGGCACCCTGGTGAGACACAAGTCCTCGGCCATCTCGTGAGACATCCCCCTCGCACCGCGGGCCACAGCGCTGCGACATGACAGGTGAGATGAGATCCCCCTGTCTTCTCGCTTCTCGGTCGGCCGTGGACAGTTCTTGAACTTAAGAAGTCAAGAATGATGTCACGGTTCCATGTTGGAGGAGTCCGGTTCGGTCAAGGAGCGTCTGCGCACAACGCTGCGCTTCCTCGCCGAGACCGATCTCCCCCTCCGCCCCGCTACAGCACGTCCGCGATCTCCTCCATCAGCCGGCGCTTGGGCCGGGCGCCGACCATCGAGCGCACCGGTTCGCCCGCCCGGAACACCATCAGGGTCGGCATCGACAGCACCCCGTACGCCGCCGTGGTGCGCGGGTTCTCGTCCACGTCCAGCTCCACCACCTTCAGCCGGTGTGCCTCCTCCCGCGCGATCTCCGCCAGCACCGGCGCGATCATCCGGCACGGCGGGCACCACGAGGCGGTGAACTCCACCAGCACCGGCACCCCGGCCGCCAGCACCTCCGCCGCGAACGTCCCGTCCGTGACGGTGGCCACTCCCCCGGCTCCCGTCCGTCCCCCGGTATGCGTCTGTGTCGTCATCTCAGTCTCCTTCTCCCGTAGGGGCCTTGGTGGGTAGGTGCGGAGGCGTCAGCGCACAGCGCGGCTCGGGCGCTCCCCCGGGCGCCGTCGCCTCCGCCGCCAGCGCCGCGCGCGCCCGCTCCGCCTGGGCGAGCTGCTCCTCCACCCGCTGCCGTACGCCGGTCAGCCGCGCGATGCAGTCGTCCAGTTCGGCCAGCTTGCGCCGGTACACCTCCAGCGAGGCGGGGCAGGAGTCACCGGCCGGATGCCCGGAGCGCAGACACTCCAGGAACGGCCGGGTCTCCTCCAGGCCGATGCCGAAGTCCCGCAGCATGCGGATCTCCTGGAGCAGGCGCAGATCGTCCTCGTCGTACGCCCGGTATCCATTGCCCGTGCGCCGCGCGGGCAGCAGCCCGAGCGACTCGTAGTAGCGCAGGGTGCGGGTGGTGGTCCCCGCCCGTTCGGCCAGCTCTCCGATCCGCATGCAAGGACGGTAGACCTTGACCTCGGCGGCAAGGCCAGAAGTGATTCCGCGCCCGGTGCCCCGGCCGTAGGGTGCGGACATGACCGCACCGGATGACGCCGCCGCATGGGCGGACCTGCTGCCCGCCACCCGCCGTGCCCTGCTGCGACGCGTCGCAGTCGGCCAGAGCGAGGGCCGGGCCCCCTCACTCGTGGGCGCCGTGATGCGGGAGGGACGGCTGGTGTGGTCGGGGGCGCGCAGCGGTGTGGACGGCCTCGCGCCGGACGCCGACACCCAGTACCGCATCGGCTCGCTCACCAAGGTCTTCGTGGCTGTGTTGGTGATGCGACTGCGTGACGAGGGGCTGCTCGACCTCGCCGATCCGCTGGCCAAGCATCTGGAGGTGCCGGAGGCGGAGGGCGCGACGGTCGCCCAGCTCCTCGCCCATACCTCGGGGCTCGCCGCCGAGGCACGCGGCCCCTGGTGGGAGCGGACGCCCGGCACTCTCCGGCCCGAGACGGCGGACCTCTTCGGCGACCGCCCGCTGGTCCATCCCGCCGGTCGCCGCCACCACTACTCCAACCCCGGTTTCGCGCTGCTCGGCGCGCTCGTCGAGAAGCTGCGCGGCGCGCCCTGGGGCGAGGTGCTGCGGGACGAGGTGCTGGAGCCGCTGGGCATGGCGCGTACGTCCCTGGAGCCGCGTTCCCCGTACGCCGCGGGATGGGCCGTGCACCCCTGGGCGGATGTGCTGCTGCCCGAACCGGCCAAGGACACCGGGCGGATGGCCCCGGCCGGGCAGCTGTGGTCCACCGCCGCGGATCTGGCCCGGTTCGCCGCCTTCCTCCTCGACGGGGACGACCGGGTGCTCGGCGCCGGGACGCTGGCCGAGATGCGGACGCCCGCCGCCGCGCCCGACAGCCAGGACTGGGACGGCGGTTACGGCCTCGGGATGCAGCTCGCGCGGCGCGGTGGACGGTTCCTGTACGGCCACATGGGCTCCATGCCCGGCTTCCTGGCCACCCTGTGGGTGAGCGCGGAGGACCGGCTGGCCGGGATCGCGCTGGCCAACGCCACCGCCGGGCCGGCCGTCAACGCCGTCGCCGACGACCTGGTGCGGATCGTGGCGCGGCACGAGCCGCGGATCCCCGCCCCCTGGCGGCCGCTGCCGGAGGCCGATCCGGCGCTGCTGGCGCTCACCGGACCCTGGTACTGGGGCGCCACCCCCTATGTGCTGCGGCTGCGCGCCGGCCGCGCGCTGGAGCTGTCCCCGGTCGGCGGGAAGGGCCGCGGATCACGCTTCCGCGCCGAACCGGACGGCACCTGGACCGGGCTCGACGGTTACCACGCGGGGGAGACCCTGCGTGTGGTGGCGGGCGAGGACGGCGCTCCCGCCCATCTCGACCTCGGTACCTTCGTGTTCACGCGGGAGCCGTACGCCCCGGACGGCGCGGTGCCCGGCGGTGTCGACCCGGGTGGCTGGCGCGCCCTCTGACACCCCTCCGCCCCCCGCAACTCCGTAGCCTGACCCTGCCGGTGGTACGTACGGCGGAGGGCTGGGTGGGCCGCGCGCGGCGGCGCAGGCTGGTTCCCGAACGGGGCCGCCTGGCCCGTCTCCCTCTCTCCCGAGCTCCCCTCCAAGGAGATCCGCCGTGCGCTCCTCTCTGCTCCGGCTCAGTACGTCCCTGCTCGCGCTCTCCGCCGTCGTGGCTGCCTCCGGGGTGGCCACCGCCCGGCCCGGCGGTCCGGCCGCCGACCGCGAGCGGCCGCGCACCGGCTGGTCGGCCGGATGGGCCGCCCCCGTCCAGCGCCCCAGCGCGGGGTTCGAACCCAACTGGGCCGAGACCGGTTTCGCCGACCAGACCGTGCGCCAGGTGGTCCGGGTCACCGGCGGCGGCACCGCGGCCCGCATCAGGCTCTCCAACCGCTACGGCACCGCACCGCTGCGGATCGCGGGCGCGACCATCGCCCGCACCGCGCACGGCGCCTCCGTCCACCCCGCGACCCTGCGCGGACTCACCTTCGGCCACCGGCGGTCGGTGGAGATCCCGGCGGGCGGTGAGACGGCGAGCGACGCGGCGCCGCTGCGACTGGCGCCGTTCGAGTCGGTGACGGTGACGCTGTACTTCCGGCGTCCGACCGGTCCGGCCACCTTCCACGCGCAGGCGTACGCCGGCAGCTACCGAGCCGATGGCGACCACCGCGGCGACCGCACCGGAGCGGCCTTCACCGAGCGGACCCACTCCTGGTACCACCTCTCCGACGTCGAGGTCACGGGCGGTGGGCAGGGGGACGGGAAGGCTCGCGACACCGTGGTGGCCTTCGGCGACTCGATCACCGACGGCTTCGGCTCCGGCAATGACACCGATCAGCGCTGGCCGGATCTGCTGGCCGAACGCCTCGCCGCCGCGGGCACCCCGCGCCCCGTCCTCAACTCCGGTATCGGCGGCAATCTGCTGCGGCACGACTCGCGCTGGTACGGCGAGCGCGCGGGCGCCCGCTTCCCGCGCGATGTGCTGGACAAGCCGGGAGTACGGTCGGTGATCATCCTCGAAGGGCTCAACGACATCGGCTTCAGCGAGGTGGACCTGCCCACCTACCAGCCGAATCCGCAGATCTCGGCCGACGAGGTGATCGCCTCGTACCGGGAGTTGATCGGGCGGGCCCACGCACGCGGCATCAGAGTCATCGGTGGGACGATCCTGCCGTTCAAGGGCGCCGAGTACCACACCGCGCGCTCCGAGGCGAAGCGCGCGGCGGTCAACGAGTGGATCCGCACCTCCGGCGCGTTCGACGCGGTCGTGGACTTCGCGGAGGTCATGGCCTCGCCGTCCGATCCGTTGGCGCTCGACCCGGCGTACGACTCGGGGGACGCCAAGCACCCGAACGCCGCGGGCTACCGGCGGATGGCCGAGGCCGTCGACCTCACCGCGCTCTGACTGCTCAGCAGCCCTTGGCCGGCGGCCCTGCCCCTCATACCAGCGGGAGCTTGAAGCCGACGTGGCTGGCCTCGAAGCCGAGCCGCTCGTAGAAGCGGTGGGCGTCGGTGCGGGTGGCGTCCGAGGTCAGTTGCACCAGGACGCACCCCTCGCGGCGGGACTCCTCGACGGCCCACTCGATCAGCCGGGTGCCGAGCCCGCTGCCGCGCTCGTCGGCATGGATCCGGACGGCCTCGATGATCGAGCGGGTGGCGCCGCGCCGCGACAGCCCAGGGATCAAGGTCAGTTGGAGGGTGCCGATGGTCCGGCCGTCCCGGACCGCGACGACCAGCCGCTGTTTCGGGTCCCGGTCCAGCGTCTCGAAGGCGGCGCGGTAGGGCGCGGGGTCGTCGGGGGACTCGCGCCGGGCGCCGAGCGGATCGTCGGCCAGCATCGCCACGATGTCGGGTATGTCGTCGGCGGTCGCGCGCCGGATCCGGAAGTCGCTCACGGCCGTGAGCCTACGGCCACCGCGCGCGGCGCCCTCCGCCGGATGTCAGCAGCCGCTACGCGGGCGCCGGGGGCCACAGCCCTTCGACGGCGGCGACCAAGGGTGCGAGCTCGGGCCGCCGGGCGGCGTCCTCGAGCGCCTCGCGCAGCGCGGTGTCGTTCGTCGGCCGCGCCTCCTCCAGCAGCTTCAGCCCCTCGGGGCTGACGTTGGTGTAGATCCCGCGGCGGTCGGTCGGGCAGATGTAGCGGGAGAGCAGATCGCGGTCCTCCAGCCGGGTCACCAGGCGGGTGGTGGCGCTCTGGCTGAGCGCGACGGAGTCGGCGACCTGCTTCATCTGGAGATGGCCGCCCTCACCGTCGTGCTGGCCGCTGAGCACGTTGAGCACGGAGAACTCGCGGACGCTCAGCCCGTGCCGGGCCTGGAGGGCACGCTCGATATGCGCCTCGATGCGGCTGTGCAGGGAGGACAGGGCACACCAGCCCTGGGCGAGGGCCTGTCCGCCGGCCGATGCGGGGGTGGACGCCGGGGCGGTGGTGCCGTGCGATACGTCCGGCATGGGACCCCTCCTTCGCTGGCTCGACGGCCCCGATGGGCCGGGGCTCGACCGTGAGCCGGGTTCCAGGATAGTCCAGCGGCGAAATTGACCGCGTTTGCAAATATTGCCCCGGATCACCGCCGCACCGACGGACCGTGTCATCGGCGCCGGGCGGCGCGCAGCCGCCGTCCCCGCGCGGTGAGCCCCCACGGCTTCACCACCGAGATCGCGGTGAGGAAGACATAGACGCTCAGACTGACCGCCGGGGCCGCCACCAGGCTCGCGGCGTCACCCACCTCCCGGCCCGCCGCGACATCGGCCACGGCGTCGTTGATGGTCGGGCGCAGGGCGAAGGCCGTGGCGCCGGTGGTGATCAGCGTCAGCCAGAGCTTCACGGCGACCCAGCGGTGCCGGACCAGCCCCCAGGGCGTGCCCAGGGACAGGACCACCCCGCTGACCAGGGCCAGCAGACTGATGGGAATGAGGAGCCAGTCGCCGATGACGTTCATCGACCGGTACGCCGCTCCGGCGGACTCGGCCGATCCGGCCGTGGCACCGGTGATGCCCAGGGCCAGCAGCCCCAGGGACAGTCCCAGCCAGCCGACGGAGACGACGACATGGACAACGAGGAGGGCCCGGCGGACGGGGCGTTTGAGCTGCTGCATGCCCCTCACGGTCGCGCGGCGCGGCGGTTGGGGCGTCTGACGGCGGGAGTATCCCCGGCTACTTCGGGAGGCGGTCTCGCCGCATATGCCCCTACGCTCGGCTGCCATGACGAGACTGCATCTGTTCGATCTGGACGGGACGCTGATCCGCGGTTCGGCCGCGGCCATCGAGATCTCCCGTCAGCTCGGCCTGGAGCGGGAGATCGACGAGCTGGAACGGGCCTTCGCGGAGCGGCGGCTGAGCACCGCGCAGTTCGCGGAGAAGGCCGTCGCGCTGTGGGCGGAGCTGACGGAGAAGCAGGTGACGGCGGCCTTCGAGGGGGCGCCGTGGCTGACCGGGATACGCGAGGTGTGGGCGGACATCCGGGCGCGCGGTGAGCGCTGTGCGGTGATCTCGCTCTCGCCGGGCTTCTTCGTGGAACGGCTGCTGGAGTGGGGTGCGGACGCCACGCACGGTTCGGCCTGGCCGTCGGTGCCGTTCCGGGAGCCGCTGGATCCGGCGGGCATCCTCACACCGGCCTCGAAGGTGCGCATCGCCGATGAACTGTGCGCGACGTTCGGGTTGACCAGAGCCGACTGTGTGGCCTACGGCGATTCGATGTCGGACGCCGAGCTGTTCGCCGTAGTTCCGTACTCAGTCGCGGTGAACGCCGACCACCATGTGAGCGATATCGCATCGTGTGCGTATAGCGGACACGATCTTCGGGGTGCTTACGAATTGACAGGCAACCGTCGGTAACTACGGGTTTTACCAGAGTTGTCGGGTGTAATGGAGGGCCCCCTGTGTGGGGCTTGTGCATTTAACGGCGCCCGGTAGGGTCGAGTCCGGTTCTGCCCAGGACGCTGTGGCGGGACCGGCCTCAAGCGGCCAGCCCGGCCAACCAGCGTAACGGGAGCGCAGCCCCTGTTTCCTGGACTTCGGGCATGTTGCCGGTGCCGAGAACACGCGTGGCAAGCTGCGTGGACAGCGAGTTATGGAGCGGGACGCCAGGATCGATCTCACATGAACCAGCGCGCCAGAGCGGTGAATTGCGGGCGCTTTCCGTCTGTGAAAGTGCGAAGACCGACAGAAAGATGTTCGAGGCGAGGCAACCATGGACGCTCCGACCACCACGTCGTCGGCCGGTAACGACGGTTCCGGCGGAAACAGTGGCGAATGGGGCTGGTTCACCCCGAGCAGGAAACCGGCCGAGGACCAGTCCCCTACCCCAGGCCGCGGCGCTCCGGACCGGGAGGCCGGGGAGCGAGCGCCACGGCGGCCGGTGAACCCGATACGGCCGGTCGGTACGGGAGCCGAACGCCGCCCCCAGGCCCCGCCGCCGCCTCCCGCGCGGCCCGGCAACTCCGCGGCGCGATCCGCCCCCGCGGCCCCAGCCCCCGCGGCCCCGGCCCACTCCGCCCCACCGGCCGGGACCGTTCCGCCCGCCGCCCGGCGTGAGGAGCATCAGCGCTCCGACGAGGCGGCCACCTCCGAGAACGTCCGCCCGGCACGCGGAACCCCGGCACCCGGAACCCCGGCACCCGAATCACCAGCCTCCGGCGCCGCCTTCACCGCACCCGGGAACGCCTCTCCCGACGCGATCCTGGTGCGCCGCACGATGGCCGAGATCGAGCCGGTGAGCGACAAGGTCACCGCCTACTTCTACGCGCTGCTCTTCGTCCAGCACCCCGAACTGCGGCCGCTGTTCCCCGCCGCCATGGACGCCCAGCGCGACCGGCTCTTCAAGGCGCTGCTGACCTCCGCCAAGCTCGTCGACGACCCCGATGTGCTCTCCGAGTACCTCGCCGGGCTCGGCCGCGGGCACCGTAAGTACGGCACCCAGCCCGAGCACTACCCGGCGGTCGGCGAGTGCCTGATCGGCGCGCTCACCCACTACGCCGTGAATTCCTGGAGCGCGGAGACCGAGGCGGCGTGGGTGCGCGCCTACACCGCGATCTCCCAGATCATGATCGACGCGGCGGCCGAGGACGAGCGGAAGGCACCGGCGTGGTGGCACGCCGAGGTGGTCGAGCATGAGCGGCGCACCTCCGACATCGCCGTGGTGACCGTCCGGCCGGACCAGCCGTACCCCTTTCTCGCGGGCCAGTACACCTCGGTGGAGACGCCGTGGTGGCCGCGGGTGTGGCGGCACTACTCGTTCGCCGCCGCGCCGCGCTCCGACGGACTGCTCTCCTTCCACATCAAGGCGATTCCGGCCGGGTGGGTGTCGTCCGCGCTGGTGAACCGGGCCCGTCCCGGCGATGTGATCCGGCTCGGCCCGCCCACCGGTTCGATGACGGTGGACCACTCCAGCGACAACGGACTGCTCTGCCTCGGTGGCGGCACCGGGATCGCGCCGATCAAGGCGATGGTCGAGGACGTCGCCGAGCACGGCCGCCAGCGGACGGTCGAGGTCTTCTACGGCGCACGCAACGATCACGATCTCTATGACATCGACACCATGCTGCGGCTGTCGCAGGCACACCCCTGGCTCTCGGTCCGCCCGGTCGTCTCCGACGGACCGACCAACGGACTGAGCGGCAGACTCCCGGACGCCGTGCGGCAGTACGGCCCGTGGGGCGCGTTCGACGCGTATCTCTCCGGGCCGCCCGGGATGATCCGCAGCGGTGTCGACGCGTTGCGGGGCGCCGGCATCCCGCCCGACCGGATACGGCACGACTCGCTCGAGGAACTGGTGGCGGCGGGAGGTTAGGAACGGGCCGGAACGACGGCCGGGAACCCAACAGCCGGATACCAACACCCAGCTACCAACAGCATCAGCGGTCAGGAACCATCAGCGGTCAGGAACCAGCGGTCAGCAACTTCCAAGGGTCAGCACGATCAATGGCGATCGGGAACGGGGACGAGAGACGGTGGACAGCGAGGAGCACCAAGTACGCACCGGACGTCCGGGCAGCGATGGTGAACACCTGCTACAGGCGCGTCTGGGCACGGCCGACCGCGCCGACCGCTTCTACGACGAGCAGGTGCTCGACCACCTCAACGTCCGGATGCGGGAGTTCATCGGCAGCCAGGAGATGTTCTTCCTGGCCACCGCCGACCGGCACGGTGAGTGCGACAGCACCTTCCGGGCCGGGCCGCCCGGGTTCCTGCGGGTGATCGACGAGCACACCGTGGCCTACCCCGAATACCGGGGGAACGGTGTGCTCGCCAGCCTGGGCAACATCGAGGAGAACCCGCACCTCGGCATCCTCATGATCGACTTTCTCCGGTACCGGATCGGTCTCCATGTCAACGGCCGGGCCCGGGTGGTGGAGGACGCCGAGATGCGCGCGGCCCACCCCGGCCTTCCGGTCGACCCGGTGCCGGGGCGGCGGGCGGCGGTGTGGGTCGAGGTGACGGTGGAGGAGGCGTACATCCACTGCGCCAAACACATCCCCCATCTCCAGAAGGTGCCCGCCCAGCGGCGCGGCGGCGTCCATGACCAGGGCCACGGCCAGGAGCGGGCCTGGGGCACGGACGACGTCAAGCGCAAGGGCGGCGATTTCTTCGGTGCCGCGGCCGAGGCGCGCGAGGGACGCCGCAGCCCGGCGACCCGGTCGGCCGGGGAGCGGCCGGCGGACGGAACGCCGGAGCCGTCGCGCCCCGAGGCATGGCGCCAGGAGGCCGAGCGGGTGCTCGCGGAGGCGCGGCAGCGGGCGGCGCACGCGGGCGGTCAGCAGCCCTTCGGCGGCTGGTTCCGCTGAGCACGGCCGGGCCGGCGTAGCCGGGGGCTCAGCCGAGGTCGTCGGCGAGCAGCGCGAGCACCCCTTCGATGTTGGCGTCGAGATAGGCGCGCAGCGACGGCGGCACCACCTCGACCGAGGCGATGCCCTCGCGGGTGAAGGGGAGGCGCACCACCTCGTACTCCCCGCGGGGCTCGTCCACTTCCGGGCCGTGCCGCCGCGACAGGTCCATCGAGGCCAGCCGACAGACGAAGAAGTGCTGCACCTTCACGCCCTCCGGCCCCTCCTCGCCCTCACCGGGGTACGGGACCGTGTCGACGAAGGCGGGCACCACATCCGTCACCTTCGCGCCCAGTTCCTCGTCCACCTCGCGGTGCAGGGCGTCGACGACGGTGCTGTCCTCGGGCTCCACCCCGCCGCCGGGAGTGATCCAGTACGGCGCCCGACCGGGCTTGGTCCGCTTGATCAGAACCATCCGGGGGTCGGTCTCGCCGTCGAGCAGGATGGCACGGGCGGTGCGCTTGACCACGGGTCGTTCGGTCATGCAGGACATCTGCCGCAGCCGTCCGCCGATGAAACCAGGTACTCACCAGTCCACAGCGGAGCGCAGCAGCCAGTCGTACGCCTTGGCGATATGCGGCAGCGCGAGCGCTCCGGTCCGTACCGCCAGGAAATAGGTCCTCAGCGGGGGCACCGGCGGGTTGAGCAGCGCCACGACCTCCCCGGCGTCCAGCGCGTCCATGCACAGATAGCGCGGGAGCACGCCGAGTCCGGCGCCGCGCGCGACGCAGGTGAGCACGGCCCGCAGATCGGGCGCGATGACCGTGCCGGAGGTGACCGGTTGGCTGTCGAAGACGGCCGACCAGTAGCGGGTGACCAGCGGCAGGCTTTCGTGCACCTCCACGACGGGCAGCGCCTCCAGCACACCGGCGCCCTTGACCTGGATCACGGCGGGGCCGCCGAGCCGGGCGGCCCAGCGCGGGGACGCGATCAGGACATGCTCCTCGTCGCACAGCGGCGCTGCCTCCAGCAGCCGTCCGCGCGGCCGGGAGGTGGCGATGGCCAGATCGTGGTGGCCGGCGCTCAGCCCCTCGAACAGCTCCTCGGTGCTGCCGAAGGCACACCGCACGGCGAGCCCCTGGGCGACGAGCGCGGTGAGCGCGGGCAGGGCGCGCAGCGCGGTGAACTCCGGTGGTCCCGCGAGATGCAGGGTGCGCAGGGGAGAGGTGTTGTCGAGGCCCGCCTCGGCGATCTCCAGGAGCGCGTCCAGATGCGGGGCGACCTTGTGGGCCAGTTCATCGCCGACGGTGGTGGCGACCACGCCGCGCGCGGTGCGGCGGAAGAGGGGGCGGCCGAGCTGTCTCTCCAGGGTGCGGATCTGGCCGGTGACGGCGGGCTGGGAGAGCCCGAGCAGTCCGGCGGCACGGGTGAACGACCCGGCTCGGTGCACCATGACGAAGGTGCGTAAGAGGGCCAGATCCATGCGTTCCCCTCGCCTCGACGCACCTCCGCCGCAGGACAACTATAAATATGCCGATAGGTCCATGTCGCTACTGTGATTGGACACTGACGCTGAGTCAACTAGCCTTAATCGAGCGGTTCTCCATGCGGAGCACCGGGGCGTCTCGAGCCACGAGGGGGGAGGCTTGAGACGCCCGCCCGCGCATGCGTACCCATCGGCATTCAGCCATCCGCCGGGGTGCGGGCCCCGTCGAGTGCGCGCAGCACATCGGCGATCAGATCGTCCGGGTCCTCCACGCCCACCGAGAAGCGGATGAAGCCCTCCGGGACCGCGTCGCCGCCCCACCGTCCGCGCCGCTCCGCCGTGGAGCGCACCCCGCCGAAGCTGGTGGCGTTGTCCACCAGCCGCAGCCCGGTCAGAAAGCGCTCCGCGTGCTTCTTGTCCGGGAGGGTGAAGGAGACCACACAGCCGAAGCGCCCACCGCGCATCTGCGCCGCCGCCAACCGGTGCGCAGGGTCGTCCGGCAGTCCGGGGTGACGCAGCCCGGTGATCTCGGGCCGACCGGTGAGCGCCTCGGCGAGGGCCAGGGCGGTCACGGACTGCCGGTCGATGCGCAGCTGGAGGGTGGCCAGCGAGCGGTGCGCGAGCCATGCCTCCATGGGGCCCGGGATCGCGCCGACCGTCTTGCGCCAGGCGCGCACCGAGGCGGCCGACTCCGGGTCACGGCAGGTGACATAGCCGAGCAGCACATCGCCGTGGCCGGTGAGCGCCTTGGTGCCGCTGGCGACGGAGAAGTCCGCGCCGAGCTCCAGGGGGCGCTGGCCGAGCGGGGTGGCGAGGGTGTTGTCCACGGCCACCAGCGCACCGCGCGCATGGGCCGCGTCGGCGAGGCGGCGGATGTCGCAGACGTCCAGGCCCGGGTTGGACGGGGTTTCCAGCCACAGCAGCTTCACGCTGTCGTCCAGGGCGGCGAGCTGGGCGTCGTTCGCGGTGGGCGCGGTGCGCACCGTGACGCCGTAGCCCTCCAGGCGCTCGATGAGCGCGGGCAGCAGTTGATAGGCGTCGGAGGGCAGGACGGCCGTGTCGCCCTGGCGCAGCCGGGACAGCAGGACGGCCGAGATCGCGCCCATACCGGAGGCGAAGACGATCGTCTCGGCACCGGAGTCCGGGGACTCCAGCTCGGTGATCGCCCGCTCCAGCAGGGTCCAGGTGGGGTTGGCGTCCCGGCCGTAGGTGTACGGGCCGGTGGCGTCCCCGGGCAGGTGGTAGTGGGCGGCGAAGACCGGGCCCGGCAGTGTCGGCTCGTGGGGCTCGGCCTCGGGCAGTCCGGCGCGTACCGCGCGGGTGCCGTCGCCGGTCATACGGCTTCCTTCCCGGCGGCTGGCTCGCCGCCCCTCTCGGTCGTGCTCGGGGCCGCGGTCGTCTCCGCTGTCTCCGCGGCGGCGAGGGCCCTTTCGACCGCCTCCAGCAGTCCGCCGCTGGCGGCCTCGACCATCTCCAGGCACTGCTCGAAGTCGTCCGTCCCGCCGAAGTAGGGGTCCGGCACATCGAGGCCGCCCGGCGTGTCCGGGTCGGCGTCCGGGTCGTAGCCGCGCAGCAGCCGCACCTTGGCGGCGTCGCGCGGGGTCGGGGCCAGCGCGCGCAGCTCGTGCAGATGGCCGCTGTCCAGGGCGATCACCAGGTCGAGGCGGTCGAACCACTCGGCCCGGAACTGCCGAGCGATGTGGTCCTGCTCATAGCCGTGGGCGGTGAGCACCGCGACGGTGCGGTGGTCGGCCCCGTCGCCCTCGTGCCAGGGGCCGGTGCCCGCGCTGTCCACCTCGACCCGGCCGTCGAGCCCGGCCTCCCGGGCATGGGCGCGGACAACGGATTCGGCCATCGGGGAGCGACATATGTTGCCAGTGCAGACAAAGCAGACACGGTAGGGCAGCGGAACTCTCATGCCTCCCATCATCCCCGGCGGTGATCAGTCGTCGTCGGGCAGCACCATGTGGAGCGCCCAGGCGACTATGGAAATGATCAGGCCACCGAGCACGGCGGTGCCGAAGCCTTCGACATGGAAGGCCAGATCCAGTTTTCCGGCCACCCAGGAGGTCAGCAGCAGCATCAGGGCGTTGATCACCAGGGTGATCAGCCCGAGGGTCAGGATGAACAGCGGGAACGCCAGCACCTTGACGATCGGCTTCACCACCACGTTCACCACGCCGAAGACCAGGGCGACAAGAATGAGCGTGATCGTCTTGCGGCCGGTGTTCTCACCGGTGAGCGTGATGTCCTTGAGCAGCCAGATGGCGACGCCGAGGGCTCCGGCGTTCGCGAGTGTCTTGACGAAAAAATTCTTCATGGTTGAGATCGTCGCAGACAGGCCCCGCAACAGTCAGGGGTCCGGCAGGCAGGGGTGGAGTGGAAGATGAAGGCGTTCCGGCTGGATGAGCTGGAGGCGGAGCGGGCCGCGAACGACGGCGCGTATCTGCAGTTCCTGCGGGAGCGGAACATGTCCGTGGGGTTGTACGCGCTGGAGGCGGGCCAGAGCGATCCGCAGTCGCCGCACGGCCAGGACGAGGTGTACCTCGTGCTGAGCGGCCGGGCGTCGATCACGGTCGGGATGGAGACGACCCAGGTGGCGCGCGGCAGCGTGGTGTACGTACCGGCGGGTGTGGCCCACAAGTTCCACCACATCACCGAGGACCTGCGGGTCATGGTGGTGTTCTCTCCACCGGAGAGCTGAGGCGGGGCCCAGGGTCCCGTAGGGGTTCGGTCAGGGGAGGACGGGGGTCGCGGGCCCTCCGCGGGCTTCCGTCCCGCCCTAGCATCGATGGCAGGGGAGACCCGGCCGTCGGCGATCGGACCGAGGACCGACCGGGCTCACGACGAAAGCAGGGATCAGCGTGGCCACGAAGGGCATATTCCAGGGCTTGCCGTGGTGGGTGACCTGGATCGCGATACCGGTCCTCGTCCTGGCCGTGTTCGGCGGATTGATCATGGCTGTGGTCGGGTTCGTCGTCTGGCTGGTCTTCAAGGCGCTGCTGCTGGTGGCGTTGGTCGCCGGTCTGATCTACCTGGTGCGGAAGTTCAGCTCCTCCTCGTCCTCCCGCGGCGACTGGTGAGCCACCGCGTGCGCTTCCGCCGCTGAGCGCGCGGCCGGTGAGCGGCCCCGGTTCCCGCGCGGGTACGCCGCGCGAGGGACACCGCGGAGCGGACACCGGCCCCGTGGCACCCCTCCCGTTAGAGTGCGAGTCCTCGGCGTACTTCTACTCGGCGTCTGCCTCGCAACACACCCCGGGGGTGCCTGTTGACGACAGCGAACATCGATACGGCCGGTGAGCCGGCCCCGAACTCCCGCGCTCCGGCCCGGTACTGCCCGGATCGGCGTGACAAGCGCGATCGCCCGCCCGCACCGCTCCGGCCGTCCGATTCCGCAGGCCCGCACACCGCCTCCGCCATGGCAACTCTGGCGATTTCCATTCCCTCACATGAGGCAAACCGACTCCGCCCCGCAATCGAGTCGCTACGCTCCAGAGTCGGCCAAGCCTTCAACTCCCTGCCGATCGGCTCACACCTGGCCACTCGCAAACAACTCGGGGCGGCGAACGATGCGTGACATGCGTGACACAGTCCAGGCGGAAGTGACGATGACCTTCCTGGTCTCGCAGGACCTCTCCTTCCGGATCCCGGTGGAGCTGTCCTACGACAGCAGCGATCCGTACGCGGTGGAGATCACCTTCCATCTGCCCGGTGATGCCCCGGTGAGCTGGGCGTTCGCCCGTGAGCTGCTACTGGACGGGCTGAGCAGACCCACCGGCGAGGGAGATGTGCGGATCGCCCCCGCCGCGCCCGAGGGTCTCTCCGACGTCTTCATCAGACTCCAAGTGGGCAGTGAGCGGGCCCTGTTCCGGGCCGGAGCCGCACCGCTGGTGGCCTTCCTGGACCGTACGGACCGGCTGGTCCCGTTCGGCGAGGAGCCCAAGGCCTGCGATCCGGTCGGTGACCTCGACGCGGAGCTGGACCGCATCCTCGCCGAGGACCGGTACGCGGGATAGCGGGGCAGCCGGAGACCGGTAAGCCCCGCGGGGGGCACGGGCGTTGCCGCGCCCGTGCCGGTGTCCATGGCTCAACGTGCCCGCGCCCGGCGGCGCTTGCCGCGTCCGCCCCGGCCACCGCGCGGTCCCGGCTGCCCCGGGACGTCCGCCTGATCCGTGGTCCTTCCGCGCCCCGCCGCGGCCTGCGGTGTGCGGTCCGCGGAGACCACGAGCACGGCCAGCGCCGTGGTCACCGGCACCGAGGCGACGAGCCCGATGCTGCCCACGAGCGTCCGTACGATCTCCTCCGCGACGATCTCGCTCGTCGCCACCGTGCCCACACCGCTGTCCGCGATCGAGAACAGCAGCAGCAGCGGAAGCGACGCGCCCGCGTACGCCAGCACCAGCGTGTTGACGACGGAGGCGATGTGATCCCGCCCGATCCGCATCGCCGCCGCGTAGAGCTTCCGACGGCTCGCCGTCGGATCCGCCTCCCGCAGCTCCCACACCGCCGAGGTCTGGGTGACCGTCACATCGTCCAGCACCCCGAGTGAGCCGATGATCACGCCCGCCAGCAGCAGTCCCCTTATCTCGATGTCCGGGTAGAGGCCGTGCACCAGACCGGTCTGGTCGTCGGTATTGCCGGTCAGGCTCGCCCAGCCGATGAACACCGAGCCCAGCACGCCGATCAGCAGCAGGGAGACCAGGGTGCCGAGGACGGCCACGGAGGTCCGGGCCGTCAGCCCGTGGCACATGTACAGCGCGAGCAGCATGATCGCGCTGCCCCCGATGACCGCGACCATCAGCGGATTGGAGCCCTGGAGGATCGCCGGGAGGATGAACAGCGTCAGCACCCCGAAGCTGATGGCCAGCGCCACCAGCGCGAAGACCCCGCGCAGCCGTCCGACCGCCACCACGGCGAGCGCGAAGAGCCCGGCGAGCAGTGCCATCGGCATCGACCGCTCGACATCGGAGACGGAGTACTGGAGGTTCTCCGGTGCCTTGGGTGAGTACGCCAGTTTCAGCTCCTGCCCGGACGTGAGCTTCCGTGAAGCGTCGGGCTGGATGATTTCGGGGAATTGGCGGCCTTTGTCCTTGCCCGAGGTGACCTCGATGGTGGCTTTCTCACAGCGTCCCTTCGCACCGCCCGCGCCGCCGCCGCTCCCGTTCTGCGCCGCGCCGCCCTGACCCGGTTCGGCGGGCTGCTGCGGCTGGGCGCCCGCGTCCGCGCAGTTGACCTCCTCGACCTTCACCACCCGTCCGGAGACGGTCTGCTGGTCGAAGCCCAGCCCGCTGCGCTGCCCCGCCGCATGGTCGGGGGTACCGCCCGGCCAGAGCACGATCAGCCCGGCGGCCACGGCCGCCGCGAAGGGGATGAGCACCGCCGCGATGACCTTGCGGAGGCGGGCGGAGACGGGAGTGGCCGGGCCATGGGCGTGCGCATGGCTGTGGCCGTGACCAGCGCCGTGCGCATGGCCGTGGCCGTCGTTGTGGTGGTCGTGGGCGGGCGGCGGGCCGGGCGTGCCGTCCCGTCCGGCCTGGGGGTGCTGTGGCGTCGGGGTCACGCCCGCATCATCGCAACTCGCCGGGAGAGGGACGGGCCCCCTGTTCAGTTCCGCCGGAGAACCGTTAGCGTGGGGGCACCTTTGCAAACGCGGGAGCTCGGAGCACCGGGCTGAGAGGGCGCTGACGCGACAGCTGCGCCGACCGCTGAACCTGTTACCGGGTAATGCCGGCGTAGGGAGTGGGTCTCATGACTCAGCAGGATGCACGCATGCGCGAGAACGCCGCCGACATCGGGTGGCACAAGGGATATGTCACGGGTGCGCGCCCGGACATCCAGGTCCCGGTCCGCCGAGTGCACCTCACCAATGGCCGCGATGTGACGCTGTACGACACCTCCGGCCCGTACACCGACCCCCAGATCGACACCGACGTCCGCCGTGGGCTGGCCCCGCTGCGGCAGAACTGGATCATCGCCCGAGGCGATACCGAGGAGTACCCGGGCCGTCCGGTCCAGCCCGAGGACGACGGGCTCAAACACACCTCGCCCCGGGGCGGGTTGCGCAATCTCGACGCGGTCTTCCCCGGCCGTCCGCGCCAGCCGCGCCGCGGCCGGGAGGGCGCCCCGGTGACGCAACTCGCCTATGCCCGGCGGGGCGAGATCACGGCCGAGATGGAGTACGTGGCGGTCCGCGAGAACGTCTCCCCCGAGGTCGTCCGGGAGGAGATCGCGGCGGGCCGGGCCGTCCTCCCCGCCAACGTCAACCACCCGGAGATCGAGCCGATGATCATCGGCAAGCGATTCCTGGTGAAGGTCAACGCCAACATCGGCAACTCCGCCGTGACGTCCTCCATCGAGGAGGAGGTGGAGAAGATGACCTGGGCGACCCGCTGGGGCGCCGACACGGTCATGGACCTGTCCACCGGCCGCAACATCCACACCACCCGTGAGTGGGTGCTGCGCAACTCCCCCGTTCCCATCGGCACCGTGCCCCTCTACCAGGCCCTGGAGAAGGTGGATGGCAAGGCCGAGGAGCTGACCTGGGAGATCTACAAGGACACGGTCATCGAACAGGCCGAGCAGGGCGTCGACTACATGACGGTGCACGCCGGCGTCCGGCTGCCGTACGTACCCCTGACCGCCCGCCGCAAGACCGGCATCGTCTCGCGCGGCGGGTCGATCATGGCGGCGTGGTGTCTGGCCCACCACACGGAGAGCTTCCTCTACACGCACTTCGAGGAGCTCTGCGAGATCCTCGCGGCCTACGACGTCACCTACTCGCTGGGTGACGGACTGCGGCCGGGCTCGATCGCGGATGCCAACGACGAGGCGCAGTTCGCCGAGTTGCGCACCCTCGGCGAGCTCAACCGGATCGCCAAGGAGCGCGGCGTCCAGACCATGATCGAGGGGCCGGGCCATGTCCCGATGCACAAGATCAAGGAGAATGTCGACCTCCAGCAGGAGATCTGCGAGGAGGCGCCCTTCTACACACTGGGCCCGCTCACCACGGATATCGCCCCCGCCTACGACCACATCACCTCGGGCATCGGCGCGGCGATGATCGCCTGGTGGGGCACGGCGATGCTCTGCTACGTCACCCCCAAGGAGCACCTGGGCCTGCCGGACCGCGACGACGTCAAGACCGGCGTGATCACCTACAAGATCGCCGCTCATGCCGCCGATCTGGCCAAGGGCCACCCGGGCGCCCAGGAGTGGGACGACGCGCTGTCCGACGCGCGGTTCGAGTTCCGCTGGGAGGACCAGTTCAACCTGGCCCTCGACCCGGACACCGCACGCTCCTTCCACGACGAGACCCTCCCGGCCGAGCCCGCCAAGACGGCGCACTTCTGCTCGATGTGCGGTCCGAAGTTCTGCTCGATGAAAATTAGTAAAGCAGTGATAGATAGGTTCGGGCCCGGCCAGCCTGACGCGCTCAGCGACGAAGAGCTTGAGGCGGGCATGCTGGCCAAGTCCAAGGAGTTCGCCGAGTCAGGCAACCGCGTGTACCTCCCCATCGCTGACTGACCCTCGCCCCGGTCGAAGCGATGGCTTGCCGTGGACAGCTGACCCGGGCCTCTTTCAAACCGAAGCCCCCTGACCTTCGTCAGGGGGCTAGCGGGTTCTGCACTGGGTCTGTCAGGCGGCTGTAAGCTCGCGTGCCCGTTCGTTGAAGTCGGCTACGAGCCGGTGCTTGCCGAATGGCTTCATGCGTCGCTGTAGGTCTTGCACAGCCTCCACCGCTCGGGACGACTTGACCTGCCGCGACAGGGACAGTGTCCGCAGACCTGCCGAGTGCGCTGCCTCCAAGTCTTTCCGCTGGAGGTGTGACACAGCCAGTGCTGCCTGCGACATGGCGCCACGGCGGGCGCGCTTCTGCTTACGGGCATGCTCGATGGACTGCCGGGCGTGTTCCTCGGCATGGTCGGCCTGGCCGAGATCGCGGAAGGTGTTGGCGTGCTCGCCGTGCAAGTAGGCCGGATCGATGAACGTCGCCCACTCCTGCTCTTCCTCGGGCCGTGCGCCTGCATAGGTAGCTTCGGACTTGGCGACTGCGGAGGCCGCTGCTCGCTTGTCTCCGAGCCTCGCCCATGCTCGGGCCTCCAGGGCCCATAGGTCGGCCAGACAGGCGGGAGATGAAGCCTTGGCCAGTCCGGCGCGGCCTGCCTGTGCCAACCTGCGCCCTTCCTCGGGGTGTCCGAGGAGAGTTGCCTGATCCGCCATCCCTGCCAGCACGTGAGCGCCCAGGGCAGCGTTGTGTGACTCCTCGGCCAGTCGAAGCGACTGGATCAAGTACCGCTGAGCCGTTCCGTGCTCCCCGTTGTCGTAGGCCATCCATCCAAGCAAATAGGTCTGCTCTGCGGCGGCCTCGCACAGAGCACGGCGAACCTGCTCGGTGTGCGTACGTCGAAGCAAGGGAAACACGTGAGTGTTCATGTAGGCGGCAAGGGTGAGGCGGCCCGACCCCCCGCCCTGGAAGATGTCCATTTCTTGGAACACGCCGAACATGTTTCGGACGGCGCTCACGTCTTCGAGCCTCACCTTTGGACCGGGCCCGGGTTGCTGATCAAAAGTGCTGAGTAGCCAGTCACGTGATGGACCGATGCCTGCCACCGCAGCAAACGGTGTGGCGGCTAGGAACTTCCGGCGATCCACGTCGGCCCTCCCCAAGTCGGCGACGGCTTCCACGGTAGCCGTGAAGGATGGGCTGTACACAAGCCCCCGGTCTGACGGGGGGTTGTCTCCGAACCCCAAGTCGTATGTCGTGACGCGGTGTCCGACGGCTGCTGAGAACACGTCAGCCAGGATGTCGGGCACAGGCGGGCGGGGGCGCTCTCCTTGCAACCATCGTCTAACGCTGCTCGTATCAGACGAAATATGCGGCTGGCCCCATTCCTTGGCCTTCGCCTTGGTTCGTCGGGCTAATTCGCCTTGGCTCATGTGCGATCGCTCAAGCCATTCGGCGAGGTCTTCGTTTGGCGTCTTCATGACTCACGGCCTTCGTTCACAAGCGACGGTGAAATCAACACCCTTCAACACCCCTGAGAACGGTACCCGCTGACGCTGTCTCGATGTTGCCTAAGGGAAGACCCCGCGACGGGGGTGAGCCGTCCGGGGCACGGCCAACGCTGTAGAGGAGCGTCAACGTGCGGAAGAGTACCGCTCGATTCGTGGAATGGCTGTTACAGCTGCTGCTACCTGCTCCGGGACGTCATCGCGACGTCCGAATCGGGGTAGCCGCCCGGTGCCTGGACACTCCGACAGTTCGTCTGATGCGTGTTCCCCCGGCTCACGTATGGATGCCGCCTGGTGTGGACGTCCCGGGCACTGGTCTGGTCCGGCCGTATGTGGTCGCGCATGAGCGCCGTCAGGAAGACCGCCGGGAGGTTCGCTGTCGCGTGGAGTCGGTCAGTGCTCTACATGGGGCGGTGATCGGATGAGTGCGCAACCGCGTCTGCTGCCGTGGTCGGGGCCTGCTGGCAAGCCGTGCTACCTGGTGTCCGATGCGGACGGCGAGGGGTTCTTGTCGCAGCTTGCGGACGATATGGAAGCGGTGCAGCTCCGCATGGGCTCTGAACTCCTTGATCACGCTGGTGCGCTGCTCGGTAATCCGAAGGCTGAGCCCGGAGAGCTGCGCTTTCTCTCCAGCCGTCTGGTCGAGGCGCTGCGTGATGCTCTCCGGGTTGCGGAGAGTCGTGGCAGGCGTCTGCCGGTGTCCGACGACGATGGACCGGTTGGAGCGAGCGAGGTGGACGAGTGAGCCCGGACCGGCGGATTACGTCCGGGTGGCGGCTGGAGGCCACCCCTGCGGGACTGCGCGTACGGCGTGATCTGGACGGCTGTCTCACGGTGCCATTCGGGATCGTCCGGCTGGGCAAGCATGTGGCGCTTGCTCCGCTGGTGCTGTCCGTGGATGAGGCGGAGCAGCTCCACGCGGGCCTGTGCTTCGCGCTCGCTCCGGATACTCCGCCGGTGGATGCCCCCGAGTGCCGGAAGTCGGTCCGCTACCCCGGTGGTCGCCAGCAGTACTGAGACAGCTCCGGTCTGGATCACGCGCAACAACCGAAGAAGCAACGCCGGACCACCCCCTTCGCCTGGACAGCTCGGGGTGGTCCGGCAGGGGATTGATCACAAACCCCGGTGCCGATGGTACCGGGGCCGCTGGCGTGTTCGGACGCGGTGGGCTCGGCATGCCAGATGTCAGCGAGCATGCGTGGAAGGGGACTTGAACACACGATGTGCGGTATGGGGGACGGGGAATTCGCCGGAGACGAGTCGGACCTTGACGCGGTGCTGTGGGTGCCTGGGGTGGACTACGTGAGTGGTTGGCGGGAGGCCAGGGAGGCGGCTTCCGAGCTGGGCGACGCGCTGCGGCTTGTCGGAGTGGACACGAGCGGGGTGCGGCTGCGCGCCTCCGCCGGGACAGATGGGGCGGGGGTGGTGCGGCTGGAGTTGTCGGCGGCGACGGCGCGAGAGATAGCGATGCTGGCTCGGGTGACGGCGGCCAGGCTGGGCAGGGCGAGTTGAGCGGGGCGGCCGGTGGTGGGCGCGCGGTGCCTGAGTGGTGCGCTGTGGGCACGCCGCCGGCCGTAGAGGCTTTGGGCGGGAGCTGCCACGGGGCGAGAGAACAGGGGGCCTTACGCTGGCCCGGCGAATCGGGCGGGTCTGTGATCCTGCCCGCGTTTGCGACCGATTGGCCCCCTGTTCTTAGAGGCTCGCCCCGTGGTGGCTGCCTAAAGCATCGGAGGCCGTCGGCCACCAGCCACAACGCCCCAGCCCCGACGGCGGTCGGCCGTGCCTGCACACTCATGGCGCGGTGGTGTGTGGGCGGTGGGCGCCCAACGGGACCGGCGGCCACGCCGCAGCCCGGCGGGGCGGCCAGACCGCCCGGCGCGCCGCAAGGCGCGCCCTTGAGTAAGTGAAGACAGATTTCGACAGTTCGCCGGACCGGGGCTCAGACGGCGCGGAGTTGGCGGGGGCTGTCAGCGGTGATCCGGTAGCCAAGTTGGGCGCGGTCGGCGCTGGCGCGAAGCTCTTCAAGGATTAGCGGGCAGTCTTCGTTGCCGAGTGTGACGCGGGCGGTGTGGAGGATCGGGGTCGCGTCCGGGGTGTCCAGCGTGCTGCGCTCATCGGGGAGCGGCATGCGGGCACTGACGCTCTCGTGCCAGGTGAGCTTGTGCCCGGCGGCGGTGAGGATCGCATAGATCTGTTCCGGCTCGGTGTCCGGCGCCTGGGCTAGCTGCTCGGCCTGGTCGGCGGTGGCGAACGGGATCAGTACGCGATGGAGCGCGCGAGTGCCGGTGTCGGGATCGGTCAGCAGCCGGTCGACACCGAAGAGCGCTTCCCCTTCGCCGAGTCCGAGCAAAGCGCCCGTGGCCGCCGTGGTCTTGGTGCGGTAGATGGCCGGTTCCTCGACCTGCTGCCACGCGTGGTGGCCGGTGCGGAAGGTCTTCCCGCTGCGGGTGATGGTCCGCTCGATGGTGACCGCAGGGGCAGGCAAGGCACGGACGTAGCTGCCCTTGCCGTGGATGACCTCGATCAGCCCTTCGGCGCGGAGTGCGGCGATGGCCTTGCGGACGGTGGGTCGGCTGACCTTGTAGCGCTCGATGAGCTGGGCCTCTGAGGGGAGCGGGGCCCCGGGCTTGTACTCGCCTGCCGCGATGCTGCTGCGGATCTCGGCGGCAACCTGCTGGTACAGCGCTCCGGGTCGCTGGATCTCTCCCATGCCGGGCTCTCCTCGTCACCTGTGGGTCGGCGGGTCCTGACGTGACCTGATGTCACTCGTAAGCATAAGTAGTTGCCTCCTGTCGTCAAGACATGCATAGTCATCACTCGTAAGTACGAGTGATGACAAGTGACGTGTGACTACTGGACGGCCAAGGAGGCCCAAGCGAGTTGGCAAATGAAGACCATGACCGCTGGGTCGGTGATGGCGTCTGAGTGGCCAAGAGACGAATGATGCAAAGACAGAGCGTGAGGCGGCTGCCGTCAACGCATGGATTGAACGGCAACTGCGTGAATCTCCCCCACTCTCCGATGATCAGTTGCGGAGTCTGGGGGAGATCCTCGGCCTTCAGCTCACTCGGAAGTCTTCCACACGGGCTTGAGTAGTTCCGGGTCAAAAGCCTTGTTGCCCTTGCCACCTGGCTGGGCAACGACCGCAATCAGCACCTTCTTGATGGCCGTGCGCTTCTGCGTCAGCGTCTTGGAGTCCCAAGACTTCTCGATGTCCTCCTTGGCGGCTTCTGCCTCGGCCTTCAACGCCTCGTGGTTGCGCCGATCAGCGCGAAGGTCCTTGAGGCGTCGCTCCAGCACAGGCAGGTTGCGGAAGAACGTCTCGTCGTCGATTTCCGTGTCCTCGTCGTCGTGCCAACGACGCTCCAGCTCGTTTCGGCTGTTGACGGCCCGCTTAAGTGCCTCGGCCTTGTCCCAGTCCGGTACGTCTTTGGCCTTGCTCGCTGCCTCCTTCTTCAGCTTCTTGATCACCAACTTCTCAATGATGTCGTCCGTTTTGTCGCCGCGCTTGTACGTCTTATGGCAACCGCCGTCCACTGTTCCCTTACATGTGTACGCGTGCTCGTACCTCAGCCAGTCATTCGCCTTGATGCCGACCATCTTGCCGTTGCAGGTCGTGCCGTCCTCCAGCACGTTGCCGCAGCGGAGAATTCCGGTCAGTAGGTACTTGTGGACGAGTCCACCGCGGGGCACCCCGGCCCCACTACCTCCCCTTTCCCTGATCTTTGCCGTGACGGCGAACCACTGCTTAGGGGTGATGACGGCATCCCACTCGCCCACGATCGGCTGGTCGTCACCGTCACGGACCAACTCACCCTTGATCGCTCGGTAGCCGCAGAGTCGTGCGTTTTGGAGCACCTGTTTGACGGTCTGGTACTGGAAGGGGTTGCCACGACTGGTGATGAACCCTGCTTTCTGCCACCTCCTCGTGATCTCCGAGATGGAGGCTCCAGCGATCACGTCCTTCACTGCTTGCCGGATGGCCTCTGCCTCCTCCGGACGTAGCGTGATCTTGTCGTCTTCCCATCCGAAGGGGCGCCACGCTGCGACGGACTGGCCTCGGAGTGCCCGGCTGCGGTGACTGTTACGGGTGCGCCGCTGCTTCTTCCTGGTCTCGCTGAGCGACATGGCGACGCCCACGAGCCCCTTTATCTCGAACCCCTCGGCGTACAGGTCCTGGACGCCGTTCGAGTCGTGGTAGACGCGCCCTTCGTGTGAGGTGAACGCCTTCAGGTAGCGCTCCCAGTCGCTCGGTCGTCGATAGAGGCGGTCATCATTCACAGCCATGACGCCGTGGATGGGGTAGCCCTCGGGTGTGGTGCCTGTGGCGAGGTCGGCTAGGAGTTGTTCGAAGTCGTCACGGACCACGCTCTCCTTGCTGGCGCTCTTGTCGTTGTCCGTGTAGCGGTAGACGACCAGCCACCCCAGCTTGCGGGCTTCCTCGGTCATGCCACGGTGCTGGTCTTCGATGCCGTGAGCGTCTTTCACCCGGCCGTCGAATGAGATCCGTGCGTAGCAGGTGACGCACTTGAGCGTGGGGTCCGCAGCCAGCATGGCCCGGACTTCCTCGACGGACGGTACCCCCTCGGGAACTCCTCGTAACCGGCTGATGACCTCGTCGCGCTTGCCCACAGCTGTTCCCCTTCGCTTCATGGCGGGTTGTGGGGACGACTGTAGCGCCATGTGTGGCATCAAGTAATGCTCTGCTCGATGAAGATCAGCAGAGACATCAGCGAGCGCTTCGGCACGGACGGCGCCTCGAGCGACGAGATCGAGGCCGGGATGCTCCAGAAGTCGAAGGAGTTCGCCGAGGCGGGCAACCGCGTCTATCTGCCGATCGCGGACTGACCGCGGCAGCCGTCCCCGGCCCGACGCTGTCCTTGTCCACCGTTGAGCGGGTCCGTTCCGAGCCGGGGCCGCTCAACGGTGGGCCTCGGTGTCAGGCGGGTGTGGCGGGGGCCGTGCCGAAGGGGACGTCGATGGCGTAGCGCCAGAGGCCGTCGGGACCGCGGCGGGCGACATCGGTCGCCGTGCCCTCGATGCGGACCTCGCTGCCGTCGGCCGCGGTGCCCGCCACGATCCAGTCCACGATCAGCAGGGCCAGATCGCCGACGGTGTAGGTATGGCGGGGCATGACCCGGATCGGCACCCGCAACCGCTGGAACTCCGCGTTGGCGCGCAGCCGTTCGGCCCCGGTAACCATCCGGCCCGGCTCGGGGACGAAGGCCGCGTCGGTCTCGTAGACCTGGTCGAGGGCCTCGGGGTCGAAGGTGTTGAAGGCCGCGGCGAAGGCATGGGGATGACCGGCGGCCTCGGTCGCAAGCCGCACACTGGGGGAATGCGTCATACGGCCAGCCAAGCGTCCGCCGATGTGGGTCACCAAACGGAAACTCACCCCCAGGACCGGGAGCCCCGCCAGGACTGGGACGAGGACCTGGTGCCGAGCCGGTCCGGCCGCACCCGTCGGCCCGAACCGGACTGCCCGGTCGAGGCCGCGCTCGCCGCGATCTCGGGGCGCTGGACGACCCTGCTGCTCCGCGAGCTGATGGGCGGGCCGCGCGGCTTCACCGAGCTGCGCGCCCTGCTGCCGGAGCTGTCCGCCAAGGTGCTCAGTGAACGGCTCCGCTCGCTGCGGGAGCGCGGTCTGGTGACGGTCGAGCGACAGCGCGGCTTCCCGGTGCGCACCCGCTACGCGCTGACCGAAGCGGGCCTGGCGCTGCGCCCGCTGCTGATCGAGCTGTACGCCACCGGAGAGGCGCTGCTGCGGCTCACCGCCACCGAGGCACCCCCCGGCCCGCCACCGGTCAGGCGGCCGCCAGCCGATTGACGACGGCCTCGGCCACCGCCCGTGCGCTGCCCGGGTTCTGGCCGGTGATCAGCCGCTGGTCCTCGACCACATAGGTGTCGAACGGTTTGGCGGCCGTGCTGTAGTCGGCGCCGAGCTTCTTCAGCTCCTCCTGGAGGCTGTAGGGCACCGCGTCCGCCCGCTGCGCCAGCTCCTCCTCCGGCCAGGAGAACCCGGTCACCCGCTTCCCCTTGACCAGGGGTTCCCCATCGCTGAGCGTCACATTGAGCAGCCCGGTCGCGCCGTGGCAGACGGTCGAGACCACTCGGCCGGTCTCGTAGAACCGCGCCATCAGGTCCTCCAGGTCCTGGCTCTGCGGGAAGTCGTACATCACCCCGTGGCCGCCGGTGAGGTAGATGGCGTCGTAGTCCTCCAGGTTCACCTGGGAGATCTTCTTGGTGTCCTCCAGAAGATCCATGAACGCCCGGTCCGCATAGCGCTTGCCGGTGCCCAGTTCGGCCAGCACGTCGTGGGAGAGGCTCTCCGGGTCGATCGGCACCTTGCCGCCGGACGGGCTCGCGAGGTCCATGCTGTAGCCGCCCCGCTCGGCGACGTCCCAGAAGTGCGTCAGCTCGCCGAGCCAGAGCCCCGTCCGCATCCCGGCGTTCTCGTACTCGTCGACATTGGTGACGACGACCAGGATCTTCTTCGTCGCAGGCATCCCACTGCCCCTCTTGCCGATGTCATCGATCGAGGTGCACCTTTGGTCAATTCGAGCCTAGACCGGGCGGATTCGGGCGGCAACGCGGCCGGGTGGCCGGTGCGGTGGTACGGGGTCATGCTGGAACCGTGTCCACATCCGCTCAGTCGGGCTGGTGCTCCGGCCCGCCGTAGTCCGGGCTGGTGTAGTCCGGGCTGCTGTAGCGCGGGCGGGCCCTGGGGCCCTCGTCGTCCGTGCTGAAACCGGGGCGGCTGTACCCCAGGTGCGGGGTCCGGCCGACCGCCTCCGACCTGCTGGGGACATAGGCCCCAGGCGCCTGGGCGGGGGCGGACGGATTCGCCAGCGCCTCGCGCAGGAACGGCAGCACACCGCGCTCCATCAGGGCCTGCCGCCACACCTCCTTCGCCCGGTCCATCTCCTCCATCTGCTCACTGCGCGCCCCGCCCCTGATGGCGCTGGAGCCGTTGCGCAGGGCGGTGAGCAGCAGACCGATGGCGGCGATCAGCATGGCAGCGGCGGCGAGCGCGGCGAAGAACCAGCCCGCGGTGACCATGGGGTGGGCGATGGAGGGTGCGGGGTCCAGGACGCTCAGCACATAGCCGACGAGCAGGAAGATGATCGCGGCCGTCCCCGCGAGCACCGGGGCCAGCACGGCGAGCATCGCCACCAGCCCCGCCCCCGCGGCGTCCTGCACCGCCCCGGCGAGGCCCGCCGGAGCGTCCCCTTCCGCCGCGCCCGGCCCTCCGGAGAGGGGGCGGGGCGGGTCGGGCTCGCGCAGCCGGGCACGCGCCTCCACGAAGTCCTGGTACTCCGGCCCGGCGCATGCCGCTATGGCGGTCGTGGCGCCGAGCGCCATCGTGCGCAGCTGGTCGGCGGTCAGCCGCCCCGCGCCGGTGAGGTCCGGATGAAGGTCCGCGGTACGCAGCGCCTCGTCGAGAACGCGCTCGAATTCCGGGCGGTCCTCGGTCAGCAGGTGCGGAGCGCTTTTCATGGTGCATCCCCCGATACTCCGTAGGGCCTTGAAGCCTGGCTTTCACCGGGCAGTCGGGCGGAAACGGAGGAGAGCCTGCGACGGATAAGCCGATGGTAGAGCCGATCCGGCGCGAGGTGACAGCAAGTTTCGCGAATTGCTCCCACGCCGATGAAACCCACTACCTGCCCACTGAAGCGCTCGCTGAACCCTCAGTCGTCCAGCGGAAGTTGCACGACCAGCAGCTTTCCGGCCATTGTGACACCGCCGTCCATGGCCACGGCGAGCTGGTCGGCATAGACATGCGGCCCTTCGACCACCGGTGCGCCGCCATCCTCGTCGTCCTCGGAACCGACCTCGCCGAGCAGATACGGAATCGGGCTGTGGCCGTGGACGATGCGCTGCCCGCCGTAGGCGTCGAGCAGTTCGCGGACCGCCATCGGACCGGAGTCCTCGTCCCGGAAGGCGAACCGCTTGGTGAACTTGCGGAACAGGTCCCAGCACTCGTCGGCGTCGGCGCGCTGGAGTGTCTCGGTCACGGTGTCGTTGACCGCCTCGATCGAGTCGCCGTACTCCAGATAGGCGGTGGTGTCGGAGTGGACCAGCAAATGGCCGTCCTCCTCGGCCATCGCGTCCAGCCGGGACATCCACTGCAGGTGGTGGTCCTCCAGCCGCTCCATATCGCTGCGCTGGCCGCCGTTGAGCAGCCAGGCGGCCTGGAAGGAGGCGGTGCCCGCACCGGAGTTGACGGGGGTGTCCCCGAACCGTTTGGCGCCGATCAGCAGCAGTTCGTGATTGCCCATCAGGGCCTTGCAGTAGCCCCCGGCGGCGGCTGCTTCGGCGGAGAGCTGCATGACGAGGTCGATGACCCCGATGCCGTCCGGGCCGCGGTCGGTGAAGTCGCCGAGGAACCACAGCCGGGTGTTGCCCGCGGACCAGTTGCCCTTGGCGTCGATCAGGCCCTCGGCGGCGAGCGCCTCGCGCAACTCGTCGTAGTAGCCGTGGACATCGCCCACGACGTACAGCGGGCCGGGCCCCTCGCTCTCGGCGAGCGGTCCCTCCTCGGGCTCGGGCACCTGGGTGAGCGCCACGGTGGGGCGGTCCTGCGGGGGAACCAGCGGAGTGTCCGGGATGGTGTGGCCCGGGCCCATGACGGGCAGCCGCTCGGTCGGTGTGTACTCCCGCGGCGGCGCCTGGGCGGGCGCTGCCGGGGTGGGCTCCGGCGCGGACGGCGCGGGCGCCGGGGAGGCGGGCGCGGAGGGTGCCGTGGGCGCCGGTGACTCACCACGCGGCACCCGCGCCTGTGCCACGGGCACCGACGGGGTGGGCGCCGAGGGCACGGATGGCGCGGATGGAACCGTTCCGGGCGGCGTGGACGCCCCGTACGCGGGCACGGGCGGGTTCGCTGCCGTGGTCCCTGCCGTGGCTTCCAGACCGGCCCCCTGAGTCATCGACCCCTCCACCATCGCGCCGCCGTGCCACCTTGTGGACCTTGCCTGGTCGACGGCGGTCCGCGGTGTCGTCCGCCCATCATAGGAATGACGGTGAGGGCTTGTGACGCACCAGGGGGCTGTCAATCGGTGCTCGATCCTGCTTGGACGGACTTTTATCCCGGATTGGCCCGGTAGGGGAAGTCCATCGGCCCCAGGTCCTGCTCGGGTCATTCTTGAGTCGCTCTCAGATCAGCCTCCGGCACGGCTGCGCGGCGCGCTGACCGTCGTACGCGGCGGACGGCGCTGTGACGACGCCCGCACCATCAATTCCGTGGGTATGACCTGCTCCACGGGGTGGTCGGTGTCGACTCCCTCGATGGCGTCGATCAGCAACTGTACGGCCGCGGTGCCGATCCGGCGCGGTTTGAGTGAGAGGGTCGTGACGGGCGGCTCGGTGGTCCGGTAGACCGCCGATTCGCTGCAGCACACCAGCAGCAGGTCCTCGGGGACACGCAGTCCGTAGCGGCGGGCGGCGGTCAGCAGATCGGTGCCGTTGGGGTCGAAGAGGCCGTAGACCGCGTCCGGGCGGTCGGGGCGGGTGAGCAGCCGGTCGGCCGCCACGGCCCCGGCACAGGGGTCGTGCGCGGGGTACTCCTCGTAGACCGGGTCCTGGCCCACGCGCTCGCACCAGTCCAGATAGGCGGTGGTGGAGAGCCGGGTGTAGGTGTCGGTGGAGGTCCCGGTGAGCAGCCCGATCCGGCGGGCGCCGGCCTCGGAGAGATGGTCGAGCAGGCTGAGCACGGCGGCCTCGTGGTCGTTGTCCACCCAGGCGGTGACGGGGAGGGTGCCGGCCGGGCGGCCGTCGCTGACCACGGGGATGCCCTGGCGGAGCAGCTCGGTGACGACCGGATCGTGGTCGGAGGGGTCGATCACCACCGTGCCGTCGAGGGCGACGTTGGACCACACGTCGTGACGGGAGGTGGCGGGGAGGATGACGAGGGCGTAGCCGCGGGCGAGCGCGGCGGAGGTGGCGGCCCGCGCCATCTCGGCGAAGTAGGCGAACTCGGTGAAGGTGAAAGGTTCATCCCCGTACGTGGTCACGGTCAGGCCGATGAGGCCGGACTTGCCGGTACGGAGCGTGCGGGCCGCGGCGGACGGGCGGTAGCCCAGCCGCTCGGCGACCTCGCGGACATGGCGGCGGGTGGCGTCCGGGAGCCGCCCCTTGCCGTTGAGCGCGTCGGAGACGGTCGTGATGGAGACCCCGGCGGCGGCGGCCACGTCCCGGATACCCGCCCGCCCTAACCGGCGGCCGGTCGACCGGCCCACCTGGTGCTTCCCTGCTGCTGTCATGGCCAGCCGATAGTAGGGCGCACGCGGGGAGTCTGCGCGAATTCGCCATCGGTATTCGGAAGGCACGTTTCTGCATGAGCGCATTCCTCAATCCCCTTGGAACTGAAGCCAGTTGGGGGATTCGGAGGTTTTCTCATCGCCTCTGGCATATCCACGCCTGCTGATTGGCACATGTCTCGAAGAGGTCTCAACTCACCTTCACGGGTGACGCGCGCCACGGCGCTCGCCACCGGCGCGCATCAAAAAACGGGGCGCTCCCCCGGTGGGTACGCGGGCTCGGGCGGCGGCTACGCGGTCCGCTCCGGCGGGTACGCGAGACGGGGGAATCCTCATAAGGTGTGCAGTATTGCCGTGTGGGACCGCTGCGCACGGGACGTGACGGGATGGGTCGAGGAGGACTGTCGGTGACCGAGAAGAGCCCCAAGCTGCGCGCCGCGCTGGATGACGTTCCGACGTACAAGCCCGGCAAGCCGGCCGCCGCGGGCGGCCCGCTCGCCTTCAAACTGTCTTCCAACGAGAACCCCTATCCGCCGCTGGCCGGGGTGCTGGAGTCGGTGGCCAACGCCGCCGCCTCCTTCAACCGCTACCCCGACCTGGCATGCACCGGTCTGATGGCCGAGCTGGCGAGCCGCTTCGACGTACCGCTGGACCATCTGGCCACCGGGACCGGCTCGGTCGGCGTGGCCCAGCAGCTGGTCCAGTCCACGGCCGGACCGGGCGATGAGGTGATCTACGCCTGGCGGTCCTTCGAGGCATATCCGATCATCACGCAGATCGCGGGGGCGACATCGGTGCGGGTTCCGCTGACCGATACCGAGGAGCACGATCTGGACGCGATGGCCGACGCGATCACCGACCGCACCCGGCTGATTTTCGTCTGTAACCCCAACAACCCGACCAGCACGGTGGTGCGCCGGGCCGAGCTGGAGCGCTTCCTGGACCGGGTGCCGTCCGATGTGCTCGTGGTGCTGGACGAGGCGTACATCGAGTTCATCCGGGACGACCGGGTGCCCAACGGCATCGAGCTCTACCGGGACCGGCCACATGTGTGTGTGCTGCGCACCTTCTCCAAGGCGTACGGCCTGGCCGGGCTGCGGGTGGGCTTCGCGATTGCCCATGAGCCGGTCGCCGCGGCGCTGCGCAAGACCGCCGTGCCCTTCGGCGTCAGCCAGCTCGCCCAGGACGCGGCGGTGGCCTCGCTGCGCAGTGAGGACGCGCTGCGTGAGCGGGTGGAGGCGCTGGTCGCCGAGCGTACGCGGGTGCGGGAGGCGCTGATCGGTCAGGGCTGGACGGTCCCGGACTCGCAGGCGAACTTCGTCTGGCTGCGGCTGGGGGAGCGTACGGCCGACTTCGCGGCGGCGTGCGAGACGGCGGGTGTGGTGGTGCGGCCGTTCCCGGGCGAGGGGATGCGCGCGACCATCGGCGAGCAGGAAGCCAACGACATCTTCCTGAAGGTCGCCGAGCGGTTCCGCAAGGAGCTCTGAGCCACCCCCGGGGACACCGCCCCCGCGCTGTCAAGGGGTCCACCGGTCCCTCGTCGAAGCGCAAAGGATACCCATACGTACCCCCTTCGACCCCTACCACCCCCAGGTGGGAGGGGTCGAAGGCATATGCGTATCATTGCTTGTGAATGTGAATACGTTCACAAGCTCCCGCGGGGGCGCAGGCAAGACCGTAAGGAGAGATCCACGTGAATCTGGCTCTGGCGCCGGAGTCGCTTGCGCGATGGCAGTTCGGAATCACCACCGTCTACCACTTCCTCTTCGTTCCGCTGACGATCTCTCTCGCCGCGATCACCGCGGGTCTGGAAACCGCCTGGGTCCGCACGGGCAAGGAGAAGTACTTCCACGCCACCAAGTTCTGGGGAAAGCTCTTCCTGATCAACATCGCGATGGGGGTCGTCACCGGCATCGTGCAGGAGTTCCAGTTCGGTATGAACTGGTCGGACTACTCCCGCTTCGTCGGTGATGTCTTCGGCGCCCCGCTGGCGATGGAGGCGCTGCTCGCCTTCTTCTTCGAGTCCACCTTCATCGGGCTGTGGATCTTCGGCTGGGACAAGCTGCCGAAGAAGATCCACTGCGCCTGCATCTGGATCGTCTCACTCGGCACCGTGCTGTCCTCGTACTTCATCCTGGCGGCCAACTCCTGGATGCAGCATCCGACCGGCTACACGATCGACAAGGCCACCGGAAAGGCACAGCTCACCGACATCTGGGCGGTGCTCACCCAGAACACCACCCTGGTCGTCGTCTTCCACACGCTCACCGCGGCCTTCCTCACCGGTGGTGCCTTCGTCGTCGGTATCGCCTCCTTCCATCTGTGGCGGGCCAAGCGCGCGACGCTGCGCGGCGAGGAGCTGGGCGAGAAGCGCACCAAGCAGATCGGCGCCATGCGGAGCTCGCTGCGGGTGGGTCTGGTCGTGGCCGTCATCGCGGGTCTTGGCACGGCGATCAGCGGTGATCAGCTCGGCAAGGTGATGTTCGAGCAGCAGCCGATGAAGATGGCCGCGGCCGAGGCGCTGTGGGAGACCCAGGCGCCCGCCCCCTTCTCGGTCTTCGCCGTCGGCGACGTCGGCAAGGGGCACAACAGCGTGGAGCTGGAGGTCCCCGCGGCGCTCTCCTTCCTCGCCCACAGCAACTTCACCGACGCGGTGCCCGGGATCAACGACATCGCGCAGAAGGAGGCCGCCGCCTACGGCGGGGATCCCCAGGACTACATCCCCAGCATCTTCATGACCTTCTGGGGCTTCCGGCTGATGATCGGCTTCGGGATGACCTCGTTCGCCGCCGGGCTGATCGGGCTGTGGACGACCCGCCGCAAGCGATGGCTGGACCCCGCCTTCCGCACCGGCGAGTACGAGGTCCCGCGGCTGATGCTCACCAAGAAGCGCGAGATGAGCCCGCTGCTCACCACCTGGTCCTGGCGGATCGGCATCCTCACCATGGGCTTTCCGCTGATCGCCAACTCCTTCGGCTGGATCTTCACCGAGATGGGCCGCCAGCCCTGGGTGGTCTACGGCCTGATGAAGACCGCCGACGCGGTCTCCCCCGGAGTCAGCCAGACCGAGGTGCTGATCTCGCTGGGCGTCTTCACCCTGCTCTACGGCGTGCTCGCGGTGGTCGAGATCCGGCTGCTGGCCAAGTACGCCAAGGCCGGGCCGGACACCGACGAGAAGCCGCCCGCGAAGGACCCCACGCTCCGGCTGCCCTCCGGCGGTCCGGGCGGCGGGCCCGCCGGTGCTGAGGCTGACGCCGATGCCGACAAGCCGCTGACCTTCGCGTACTGACGGACCGAGCGGAAGAGACGAGTGGAAGAGAGCTGAGAGAGCCATGTCACCGGACCTGCACGACATCTGGTTTGTGCTGATCGCCTTCCTCTGGACGGGCTACTTCTTCCTCGAGGGGTTCGACTTCGGCATCGGAGTACTGACCAAGCTGCTGGCGCGCGACCGCACCGAGCGCCGGGTGCTGATCAACACCATCGGCCCGGTCTGGGACGGCAACGAGGTGTGGCTGATCACCGCGGGCGGGGCGACCTTCGCCGCCTTCCCCGACTGGTACGCCACGCTCTTCAGCGGCTTCTATCTGCCGCTGCTGGCCGTTCTGGTCTGTCTGATCCTGCGCGGTGTCGCCTTCGAGTACCGGCACAAGCGGCTCGAGGAGCGCTGGCAGCGCAACTGGGAAAACGCGATCTTCTGGTGCTCGCTGCTGCCCGCGTTCCTCTGGGGCGCCCTCTTCGCCAATCTGGTGCGCGGGGTGCCGATCGGCTCGGACAAGAACTACACCGGCGGTCTGTCGGATCTGATCTCCCCGTACGCCGTGCTCGGCGGGATGGTGACGCTGGTGCTCTTCACCTTCCATGGCGCCGTCTTCGCCGCCCTGAAGACGACCGGTGACATCCGGGGGAGGGCGCGGCGCTTCGCGGGCCGGCTCGGCCTTGCCACCATCGCTCTCGCGCTGCCCTTCCTGATCTGGACCCAGCACAACAGCGGCAACGGGCGCAGCCTGGTGGCCGTGGTGATCGCGGCCCTGGCACTGGCCGTGGCCCTGGTGATGAACCAACGCGGGCGTGAGGGCTGGGCGTTCGCCCTGTCCGGGGTGGCCGTCGCGGCGGCGGTGGCCATGCTCTTCCTCGCGCTCTTCCCGGACGTCATGCCGTCCTCGCTCGATCCGCGATGGAGTCTGACGGCGGCCAACGCGGCTTCCAGCCCCTACACGCTCAAGATCATGACGTGGGTCGCGGTCATCATGACGCCGCTGATCATGGCGTACCAGGCGTGGACGTACTGGGTGTTCCGCAAGCGCATCGGTACCCAGCACATCCCCGAGCCGAGTGCTCACTGAGTCTCGCGGGAGGGCGTGTTTCACGTGAAACCAATCGACCCCCGGCTGCTGCGGTACGCCCGGGCCACCCGGTTCTTCCTCGCCGCGTCCGTGGCGCTGGGCCTGGTCGGGGCGGGTCTGGTCATCGCCCAGGCGATGCTGATCGCCGAGGTGGTGGTCGGTTCGTTCCAGCACGGCGAGGGCGTGGACGCGCTGACGCGCCCGCTGATCCTGCTGGCCCTGGTCGCTCTCGGCCGGTCGGCCGTCTCCTGGCTCACCGAGCTGACCGCCCACCGGGCGAGTGCGGCGGTCAAGTCGGAGCTGCGGCTGCGGCTGCTGGAGCGGGCGGTCCGGCTGGGTCCGGGCTGGCTGGACTCACGGCGGACCGGTGAGCTCACCACCCTGGCCACCCGCGGCATCGACGCGCTCGACGACTACTTCGCGCGCTATCTCCCGCAGTTGGGGCTCGCGGTGGTGGTGCCGGTGGCGGTGCTCGCCCGTATCGTCACCGCCGACTGGATCTCCGCGCTGGTCATCGTGGTCACCCTGCCGCTGATCCCGCTGTTCATGGTGCTCATCGGCTGGGCCACCCAAGGGCGGATGGATCGTCAGTGGCGGCTGCTGTCCCGGCTCTCCGGGCACTTCCTCGATGTGGTCGCCGGACTGCCGACGCTCAAGGTGTTCGGACGGGCCAAGGCTCAGGCCGAGTCGATCCGCGCGATCACGGCCGACTACCGGCGAGCCACTCTGAAGACCCTGCGGCTCGCCTTTCTCTCCTCCTTCGCCCTGGAGTTGCTCTCCACCGTCTCGGTCGCGCTGGTCGCGGTCGGTATCGGGATGCGGCTCGTCCATGGCGAGATGGATCTGTACACCGGGCTGGTGGTGCTGGTGCTGGCGCCCGAGGCGTATCTGCCGCTGCGGCAGGTGGGTGCGCAGTATCACGCGGCCGCCGAGGGGCTGTCGGCGGCGGACGAGGTGTTCGCGGTGCTGGAGCGTGAGCCCTCGGCCACGGGGACGGCGAACGCCCCCGACGCCCGGGAGGCCGCGCTGACCGTCGAGGGACTGGTGGTGCGCCACCCCGGGCGCACCGAACCGTCCTTGGCGGCGACATCGTGCCGGATCCGGCCCGGGGAGACGGTGGCCGTGGTCGGTCCCAGCGGGGCCGGGAAGACCACCCTGCTGAACGCCGTGCTCGGCTTCGTGGAGCCGGCCGCGGGCCGGATTCTGCTCGGTGGACAGGAACTGGCGTCGTTCGACCCGGAGAGCTGGCGACGGCAGATCGCCTGGGTACCCCAGCGGCCGTATCTCTTCGCCGGGACGATCGCCGAGAACGTCCGGCTGGCTCGGCCGGATGCCGATGACGCGGCCGTACGGGCCGCGCTGCGGGACGCCGGCGCGCTCGGCTTCGTCTCCGCGTTGCCGGAGGGAACCGCGACCCGCCTCGGCGAACTGGGCGCGGGCCTGTCCGCGGGGCAGCGGCAACGGATCGCGCTGGCGCGGGCGTTCCTGGCCGACCGGCCGGTGCTGCTGCTGGACGAGCCGACGGCGAACCTGGACGGCGAGACCGAGGCGGCGGTCGTCGAAGCGGTCCGGCGGCTGGCTGTCGGCCGCACGGTGCTGATGGTGGTACACCGCCCGGCGCTGCTGCCGCTCGCCGACCGGGTGCTGAGTCTTCCGGGCGGGGAGCGGTCGACCGGGCCCGGCGCGGGTGCGGAGGGCGGCGCGGACGCCGCGCCCGCCGCGTGGCCGGACGCGTGCGTGCTGCCGGGTGCGGCTGAGGTGTCCGGCGTGCGGGCTGATGTGCGGACCCACGGCGAGGGGTGCGCGGTGCCGGTGGCGCCCGGTGCGGTGCCGACTGGCAGCGGCCGAAGCGTGCTCGCGCGGGTGCGGGCGACCGCGCGCGGCCGCCGCGGCCGGTTCGCCCTCGCGCTGCTGCTCGGCAGCCTGGCCCTGGCCAGCGCCGTGGGCCTGATGGCCGTCTCGGGCTGGCTGATCTCGCGCGCCGCACAGCAGCCACCCGTGCTCCATCTGATGGTGGCGGTCACCGCGACCCGGACCTTCGGGATCGCCCGCGCCGTCTTCCGCTATGCCGAGCGCCTGGTCTCGCACGATGCCGTGCTGCGGCTGCTGGCCGATCTGCGGGTCGCCGTCTACCGGCGGCTGGAGCGGCTGGCGCCCACCGGACTCGGCCGGGCCCGGCGCGGTGATCTGCTCTCCCGGCTGGTGGCCGATGTGGATGCCGTACAGGACTACTTCCTGCGCTGGCTGCTGCCCGTGGGCACCGCGGTGACGGTGGCCGCGGCCTCGGTCGGGTTCACCGCGTGGGTGCTGCCCGAGGCGGGGGCGGCCCTGGCGGCCGGGCTGCTGGTGGCCGGGGTCGGGGTGCCCGTGCTGTCCGGGGCGCTCACCCGGCGCGCGGAGCGGCGGCTGGCACCGGCGCGTGGAGCGCTGTCCGCCGAGGTGGTGGATCTGCTCGCCGGAACCCCGGAGTTGACGATCGCGGGCGCGCTGCCGCGCCGCCTGGACGCGGTGCGGCGGACCGACGGGGCGCTGACCCGGATCGCCCGGCGCGGGGCCGCCGCCACGGGCGTGGGCGCCGGGCTCTCGGCGCTGGCCTGCGGGCTGACCGTCGCCGCCGCGGCCTGGGCCGGGGTGGCGGCCGTGGCGGACGGGCGGATCCACGGGGTGTGGCTGGCCGCGGTCGTCCTCACCCCGCTCGCCGCCTTCGAGGCGGTCGCGGGCCTGCCGCTCGCGGTGCGGCACCGGCAGCGGACGCGGCGGGCCGCGGAGCGGGTGTACGAGGTGACGGACGCGCCGCCGCCGGTGCGGGAGCCCGGTGAGGGGGCCCGGGAGAAGGCGCCGGAGGCTCCGTTCCCGCTGGTGCTGCGCGGGGTCACCGCCCGCCACCCGGGGCGGTCGACACCCGCCCTGGACGGCTTCGACCTGGAGCTGACCCCGGGCCGCCGGGTCGCCGTCGTCGGTCCGTCCGGTGCGGGCAAGACCACGCTCGCCCAGGTGCTGCTGCGCTTCCTGGACACCGAGGGCGGTGCGTACGCCCTGGCAGGCCGGGACGCCACGGCCCTGGACGGGGACGCGGTACGGCGGCTGGTCGGACTCTGCGCCCAGGACGCCCATGTCTTCGACAGCTCGCTGCGGGAGAACCTGCGGCTGGCACGTCCCGGCGCGGGCGACGACGAGCTGCGGGCCGCGCTGGCCGCGGCCCGGCTGCTGGAGTGGGTGGACGGACTGCCGGACGGCCTCGACACGATGGCCGGTGAGCTGGGCGCCCGGCTCTCCGGCGGCCAGCGACAGCGGCTGGCCCTGGCGCGTGCGCTGCTGGCGGACTTCCCCGTCCTGGTGCTGGACGAGCCCGCCGAGCATCTGGACCTGCCGACGGCCGACGCGCTGACCGCCGACCTGCTCTCCGCCACCCGCGGCCGGACCACGGTGCTGATCACGCACCGGCTGACGGGTCTGGAGGCGGTCGACGAGGTGATCGTGCTGGACGGCGGCCGCGCCGTCCAGAGTGGCACCCCCCAGGAGCTGGCCACCGCCGACGGCCCCTACCGCCGCCTGCTGGACCGCGAGGCCGCGGAGGGCCGCCTGTCCGCGGGCTCGGGCGCGGCGGCGGACCGGAAGCCCGTGGGCAGCGGCGTGGCCTAGCACCGCCGGTGGCACGCGGCCGGGGCGCGCACCCGGACAGGTTCCGGCGGCAGACGCTCGGCGCGACGGGGCGCGGCGGTGCTCGTCCGGCTGACCCGCCGTGTTCGGCGACAGGGCATGCCGGGGCGGTATTCATTACGCTCGATGCCATGGTGGCCGCAGCCCCCACTCCGGATCCCCTGGAAGTCGCCGCGGAGGCGACCCGCGGGCTGCGGGGGCTGTCCACCGAGCTGACCGCGCGGCTGCCGCGGCTGCTGGAGGCGATGCGCTCCATCGGTACCGGGCTGGAGCTGCGCACCGTGCTCGACCGGATCGCGGAGACCGCCGCCGAGCTGGCGGGTGCGCGCTGCGCCGTGATCGGGGTGAACGACGCGGCGGGCCAGGGGCCGGCCGGGGTGGTCAGCTACGGGGCGACCGAGGCGGACCGGGAGCGGTGCGGGGCGCTGTTCGCCGGGCTGCCGTCCGGAGCGCATCCGGCCGAGTTCCTGCTGGACCATCCGCTGCCGCACTCGTTCATCGGGGTGCCGATCCGGGTCGGGGAGGAGACCTTCGGCCATCTGTGCCTCGCCGAGAAGCGGGACGGCGGCGAATTCACCGTCTCGGACCTGCACATGGTCAAGGTGCTCGCGACCGAGGCCGGGATCGCCATCGGCAACGCCCGCTTCCACGAGGCCACTCGGCAGCGCGAGCGGTGGATCGAGGGCTCGGTGGCGGTCACCCACTCCCTGCTCTCCGGCGATGCCGAGAACGCGTTGGCCGTCGTGGCCGAGAAAGCCCGTCAGCTCGCCCGCTCCGCGGCGGGGTTGGTGCTGCTGCCCGAGCCGTCCGGGGGCCTGCGGATCGTGGCGGCGGACGCCGAGGATCCGTCGGCGCTGCTCGGCACTGTCGTCCCGGCCCGCTCCCCGGCCGTCCCACGCCTGCTGGCCGGGAAACCGGTGTTCCTCGACGATCCGGCCGCCCGCCCGCGGCTGATCACCGGGGTGCTCGGCCGCTTCGGGCCGAGCATGTTGCTGCCGCTGAGCGGCGGGGACCGGGTGCTGGGGGTGCTGGCCACCCCACGGGCGCCCGGCGCCCGTCCGTTCACCGCCGCTGAGCGCACCCTCGCCGGTCAGTTCGCGGCGCAGGCCGCGGTGGCGCTGGTGCTCGCCGAGGCGCAGCGGGACCGTGAGCGGCTCGCGGTGCTGGAGGAGCGTGAGCGGATCGCGCGCGATCTGCACGACCTCGTGATCCAGCGGCTGTTCGCGACCGGGATGATGCTGGAGAGCGCTCAGCGCCGGTCGGACGCGCCGGAGGTACGGGAGCAGATCGAGCGGGCCGTGGAGGAGCTGGGCGCGGCCATCCAGGAGGTACGGACGGCAATCTTCACGCTGCGGCAGGGCCCGGCGCAGCCCCCCGCCGGACTGCGCGCCCGGGTGCTGCGGGAGGTGGGGGCGGCGGCGGTGCCGCTGGGCTTCCAGCCGTCGCTGAGCTTCGTGGGCGAGGTCGACGCACGGGTCGGCGAACTGGCCGGGGCGAATCTGATCGCGGCGCTGCGCGAGGCGCTGTCCAATGTGGTGCGGCATGCCCGCGCGGGGCGCGTCGAGGTGGTCGTGGACGCGACCGCGCGGCTGACGCGGGGGCGTGCGGGGGTGCGGCTGACGGTCGCGGACGACGGGGTGGGCGTTCCGGCGGACGGACGGCGCAGCGGTCTGGCCAACCTGGTGCGCCGGGCCGAGTCGCTCGACGGATCGAGCGAGTTGGGGCCGGGGCTCGGTGAAGGCGGCCGCGGCACGGCGGTGGTGTGGGAGGTGCCGCTGTAGCGGCGGGAGCGGCACCGTCGGCGCGGGTCCGCTGGTCCGGCCAGTGGAACCCCTCACCTGTGAGGCGCAACTATCGCTCCGTCAGAATGCGGTGCCCCGCGGGCGACTGTGGGATGAGGCTCGCGGGCCGTCCGGTCCTCGCGTAATCCATCGCACTCCGTGACAGCCGACGGCCGTGAGAGCGCCGCCGGTCCGGCGCGGGGAAGGAAGTCATCGACGTGAAGAGTCAGAGCTCAACTCCCCAGCGTTCCCGGACCTGCCGCCGGGTCCTCTTCGCCACCGCCGCCGCGGTGCTCGCCGCCTCCGGCGGGATCCTTGCGCCCGCCGCACAGGCCGACGACGGGGCGCGCGGGGGCGGCCACCCCTACCCCCACCCCCACCCACGCCCGCCCATCCACCCGCCCACCTATCCGCCCACCATGCCGCCCGTTCTGCACGGGTTGCGGCAGTTCACCGCGGACGGCATCTTCACGCCTCCCCCGGGCGTCACCTCGGTGCACGTCCAGGCGTGGGGCGCCGGTGGTGGCGGCGGTGGTGGCGGTGGCGGCGGCAGCGCGCCGAACGACGGTGACGGCGGCACCGGTGGCGGCGGTGGCTCCGGCGGCTTCACCTGGTGCGTCATCCCGGTCACTCCCGGCCAGAACTATGTCGTGGACACCGGGGACGGCGGTGGCAACGGCAGCGGTGGCCCCGGTGGGTCCGCCGGCAGCGGCGGTTCGGACGGCACCGCCGGTACGGCCGGTACCGCGACCTCCTTGACCTCACCCACCGCCGTCGTTCAGCTTGCCGCCACGGGCGGCACGGGTGGCGGCGGTGGTGGTGGCGGTGGCGCCACCGACGGTGCTGACGGTACGCCCGGGGTCGGCGGCAACGGCAGCTGCTCCACCGGCGGTGTGAACGTGCCCGGCAACAACGGGCAGGGGGTTGCGGGGGGCGAGGCGGTGGACGGCATCGTCCAGCTGCCGCCGACGAACAACAGCGAGGGCGGCGACGGCGGCCAGGGCGGCGGCGGTGGTGTGGTCAGCGGTGGCATGGGCGGCGACGGTCAGGACGGCGGCAACGGCTATCTCGTCGTCTTCTGGTAGGCCGGGGTCTCCCGGTCCGCCGCCGTACCCGAACTGCCCCTGGCCACACGGCCGGGGGCAGTTCGGGTTACCGATCCGGCTATCCCGCCAGGATCCGCTCGATGACGGCGGCGACGCCGTCCTCGGTGTTGGCGGCGGTGCGGTGGGTGGTCGCGGCCAGTACCTCCGGGTGGGCGTTGGCCATCGCGTACGAGGTGCCCGCCCAGGTCAGCATCTCCAGGTCGTTGGGCATATCGCCGAACGCCACGACCTCCTCGGCGCTGATACCGCGCTCGGCGCAGCACTGCTCCAGGGTGCTGGCCTTGCTGACACCGGGGCCGCTGATCTCCAGCAGGGCCGTCGGGCTGGAGCGGGTGAAGGAGCCGTGCTCGCCGGCGGCCGAGCGGCCCAGCTCGAGGAAGGCGTCGGGGGCCAGTTCCGGGTGGTGGGCGAGCAGCTTGATGATCGGCTGGTCGGCGTGGGCGAAGCCGTCGGCGAGCAGCTTCTCGGCGGGGGCGTGGATCGCGCCCGGGTCGAGGTGGAAGGGCGGGTAGTCGGGCTCGTAAAAGATGCCCTCGGTCCGCTCGACGGCGAACGAGGTGCCCGGAGCCGCCGCGCGCAGCGCCTCGACGACGGCGAGGGCCGGGGCGGGATCCAGCGGGCGGACCTTGATCAGCCGACCGCCCTGGTGGAGATCGACCACGGCGGCGCCGTTGGCGCAGATCGCCAGGCCGTGGCCGTGCACATGGGCGCTGACCACATCCATCCAGCGGGCCGGGCGACCGGTGACGAAGAAGACCTCGATGCCTGCCCGCTCGGCCGCGGCGAGCGCCTCGACGGTGCGGTCGGAGACCGTCTTGTCGTCCCGCAGCAGGGTGCCGTCGAGGTCGGTGGCGATCAGCCGGGGCCGGGGTGAGCCGGTGCCGGAACGGTCTGTGGCCGGGGTCCCGGGCCGCTCGGTTGCTGGAGTCACGGCAACCATCCTCCCGCATATGCCGCTCATCGGTGTGCGAAGGGGATCGGGAGCGTACGTATGCCCGGTGCGCCGGGCCCTACGCCGCCTTTCCCGGCCGCTCTCTTCGCGGCCGCCGTCAGCCGCTGTCGGCCACCCCCGTCGGCCACCACCCGTCGGCCACCACCCGTCGGCCACCACCCGTCGGCCACCACGCGTCAGCCGCTGCCGTCCGTCGCTGCCGTCCGTCGCTGTCGTCCGGACCGCTTAGGCTCGGTCGTATGCGACTGAGCACCGTGATCCTTCCCGTCCAGCGCTGGTCCGAAGGCGGCCGGGAGCTGTGGCGGCGCGCCGAGGAGCTGGGCTTCCACAGCGCGTACACCTATGACCACCTGTCCTGGCGGGTGCCGTTCCGCGACGGCCCCTGGTTCGGGGCCGTGCCCACGCTGACGGCTGCCGCGGCGGCCACCTCGCGGCTGCGCCTCGGCACCCTGGTGACCTCCCCCAACTTCCGGCATCCGGTGACGCTCGCCAAGGAGCTGATCACCCTCGACGATGTCTCCGGTGGGCGGATCACGCTCGGGATCGGGGCGGGCGGCTCCGGTTTCGACGCGACGGCGCTGCGCCGCGGCGGTGAGGAGGGGTGGACCCCGCGGGAGCGGGCGGACCGGTTCGCGGAGTTCGTCGAGTTGCTCGACCGGCTGCTGACCCATGACGCGGTGACGTACGAGGGCGAGCACTACAGCGCTCAGGAGGCGCGCAACATCCCGGGCTGTGTGCAGCGCCCCCGGCTGCCGTTCGCGGTGGCCGCGACCGGTCCGCGCGGGCTGCGGCTGGCCGCGCGGCACGGCCAGGCGTGGGTGACCACGGGGGATCCGAAGGTGTCCGCCACCGGCACCCCGGCCGATTCGGTGGAGGCCATCGCCCGCCAGGTCGAGGGGCTGGACAAGGCGTGCGCCGAGGCCGGGCGGGACGCGGGCGATCTCCACAAGATTCTGCTCACCGGCTTCACCCCGGACGGCGCGGGGCCGCTGGCCTCGGTGGACGCCTTCGTCGACTTCGCCGGGCGGCATGCGGCGCTGGGCTTCGACGAGATCGTGCTGCACTGGCCGATCCCGGACTCCATCTTCGCGGCGGACCTGCGGGTCTTCGAGAAGATCGCCATGGAGGGCGCGGCGCAGCTCGGCACCGGGTGAGGGGCGGTCCCCGCGGTGACAGGGCCCCGCACGGCGGTGAGGGCCGCCACAAGCGGTAAAGACCGACATAAGGGGCAGAATCGGGTATAGAGGTTTTCGCTGCCGCAGTCCCTGTGGAGGCACCCATGGCGCGTACCCGGTACGCCCCGGACCGAGGGCTGACCACCCGCATGGTGACCACGATGTTCTTCATCGGTCTGCTCTACGTGGTCTTCGTCGGTGTGCTGCTGGCGCTGGTGAGGGGTGCCTGGCCGCTGATCCTGATCCTCGCGGGCGGGCTGTTCGTGGCGCAGTTCTGGTTCAGTGACCGGATCGCGGCCTACAGCATGGGCGCGCGGGAGGTCACTCCGGAGCAGGCGCCCGAGCTGCACGGCGCGGTGGACCGGCTGTGCGCCCTCGCCGATATGCCCAAGCCGCGGGTGGCGATCGCGGATACGGATGTGCCCAACGCCTTCGCCACCGGCCGTAACCAGCGCAGCGCCCTGGTGTGCGCGACCACCGGTCTGCTGCGGCGGCTGGAGCCGGACGAGCTGGAGGGGGTGCTCGCCCATGAGCTGTCGCATGTGGCCCATCGCGATGTGGCGGTCATGACCATCGCCTCGTTCCTCGGGGTGCTGGCCGGGATGATGACCCGGGTCGCGCTGTGGGGCGGGCTCACCCGCGGCGGTAGCCGCGACAACAACACCGCCATCGCCGTCCTGCTCATCCCGCTGGTCAGTGCCGTGGTCTACGCGATCAGCTTTCTGCTGACCCGGCTGCTGTCCCGCTACCGCGAGCTGAGCGCCGACCGGGCCGCCGCCCTGCTGACCGGGCGGCCCTCGGCACTCGCCGCCGCGCTGACCAAGGTGACGGGGCAGATGGCCCGGATCCCCACGCGGGATCTGCGCAAGGCCGAGCCGTACAACGCGTTCTGGTTCGCCCCGGCGCTCTCCGGGGGGAGCATGAGCCGGCTGCTGTCCTCGCATCCGACGCTGGAGCAGCGGATCGACCAGCTCGGCCGGATCTCGGCGCAGCTCGGCCAGGCGGGAAGGGGCTGAGGGGCGTGGGGTTCTGGGACGCCGTCCTCGGCCGCAGCAAGCCCGTACGCCCCGATCTCGACCGGCTCTTCGGGCTGCCGGGGGCCGCGGTCACGCTGGAGGCGGGGGCGGGGTTCACCCCCACCGGGCTGGGGTCGGTGTGCTTCGCCAGTGTGGAGGGTGGTGCCTTCGCGCAGCTCCGGCGCGATGTATCGGAGCTGCTGGACTCGGATACCGACACCGAACGGGGCGGGGTGCCGGTGGAGTTCAGCCGGGACGGATACGGCTACACCTGGCTGCTGGCCCGGCAGCCGCCGGACGATGTGGCCGCCCTGGTGAACGATCTGCACGCGGTCAACACCCTGCTCCAGGACGGGGGGTTCGGTCCGCAGCTGCTGTGCTCCCTGCTCGGCTTCCGGAACGCGGCCGACGGCCGTTCGCTGGCGCTGGTGTACCTCTACAAGCGGGGCACGTTCTACCCCTTCGCACCGCTGCCGGGCGGCGGTGAGAAGCGGGACAACGGACTTGAACTCCAGGTGCGGGCGATGCTCGGGGACGATCTGCGGATCGAGGAGGACCTGAGCCGCTGGTTCCCGGTCTGGGGTGCGCCGGGCCTGTAGGCCACCACCCGGCGCCGCCCCCGCACCGCCTCATCCCCGCGACGCCTCACCCCCGCACCGCCTCACCCCCGCGACGCCTCACGGCCTCACCCCCGTGATGCCTTACCGCTTCACCGCCTCACCTCGGCCGCCGGCCCAGCCGCGCGGCCGCGCGCAGCGACACCGGGGCGACCCGGGACAGCACCGCCGCGGCCTTCGCCTCCGGCGTCACCGGAACCACCGCGGCATTGCGCAGCACGGCCCGCAGGATCGCGTCCGCGACCTTCTCCGGCGGGTAGGCACGGGGCGCCAGCAGCCGGGCGGGCCGGTCGTCCCGGGTGCGGGCATAGCCGGGGCAGATCACCGAGACGCCGATGTCCCGGCCCGCCAGCTCGGCCCGCAGGGATTCGCTCAGCCGCACCACGGCGGCCTGGGAGGCGCCGTAGGCGGACAGCGTCCGCGACGGGCGGAAGGCGGCGGCCGACGCCGTGTTGACGATATGGCCGCCCTGGCCACGGTCGGCCATCTGGCCGCCGAAAGCCCGGCAGCTGTGGATGACGCCCCACAGATTGGTGTCCAGCACCCGGCGCCAGGCGTCCGCCGAGGTGTCCAGGAAGGCGCCGGAGAGCCCCACTTCGGCATCGTTGACCAGCACATCGACCACGCCGTACTCGGCGCGGACCTTGTGGGCCAGCTTCTCCACGGCCCGCTCGTCCGCGATGTCCACGGCCTCGGCCCAGGCGTGCGGCGCACCGGCCGAGCGCGCCAGCGAGGCGGTGTGCGCCGCGGCCTCCGCGTCCTGGTCCACGGCGATCACCCGGGCTCCCGCCGCGGCGAAGGCGAGGCAGGTGGCCCGGCCGACGGCGCCCGCCGCGCCCGTCACCAGCACCAGCCGGCCGCCGAACCGCTGGGCGTACGGACCGGGCGAGGCCGCCCCGGGGCGCGGAGCGCCCTCCTCCACCGAGGTGATGAACTCGGCGATCCACGCGGTGAGCTGGTCCGGCCGGGAGCGGGGCATGCCGTGGCGGGCGGCGAGGGTGCGCCGCGTCAGATCCGGCACCCAGCTCTCCAGATCGTCGTAGAGCCGCTGGGAGAGAAAGGGGTCCTGGGTCGGGACGATCAGCTGGACCGGGGCGTGGGCATAGGCGTCCGGACGGGGCCGGAGGAGCCGCTCGCGGACGTTGTCCCGGTAGAGCCAGGCACCGTGGGCGGCGTCATCGGGGAACGACGCGGTCGGATAGCTGTCGTTCGGCACCCGCTCGATGCGCTCCAGGACGCCCGGCCAGGACCGGCCGAGCGGACCGCGCCACAGCGCCTCCGGAAGCCGGGGCGTATGCAGCGCGCCCACATACCAGGAGCGGGCGGACTGGCCCAGGAGCTGGGCGATACGGCGCGGGGTCGGCCGGGTCAGCCGCTTTCTGATCCAGTGGCTGAAGTGGTCCAGGCAGGGACCCGACAGCGAGGTGAACGAGGCGATCCGCCCCTGGACGCGCGGGACCGTGACGAACTCCCAGGACTGCACCGAGCCCCAGTCGTGGCCCACCAGATGGACCGGCCGGCCCGGGGCGACCGCGTCGATCACGGCCAGGAAGTCATCGGTGAGCTTCTCCAGGGTGAAGCCGCCGCGCAGCGGCTTCGGGGCCGTGGAGCGGCCGCAGCCCCGCACGTCGTACAGCACGACATGGAAGCCCGCGCCGTCGGAGGCGAGGCGGGTGGCGACCTCCGCCCACACCTCCTTGCTGTCCGGATAGCCGTGCAGCAGCACCACCGTGGGCCGCGCGGGATCACCGAGCTCGGCGACGCACAGCTCCACCTCTCCCGTACGGATCGTGCGTTCGGCCGCTGCCGCGATCCCGTCCGTCACACTGTCCTCCCCTTCCGCGCGGACATCGGCTTCCGCGCATGAATCCGGTGGCGTCCCCGCATGAACGGCGTCTTCACCGCGTCTTCCACGCATGAACCCGGCGAACCGTGCCAGGACGACCATGCTCGGCGTTCGAAATCGCCGTCAAGAGGGCCGTTCGCCCCTGTGGATACCCGGGGTAACCCCCTCCTGGGGGTGCCGTTCCCCTACGGGCACGTGCGACCCGAGGACTAGGGAAATCCAGCCGTCAGGACTGACGCCGGGTGTGGCTCAGCCCACTACTGTCGAACACGTGACTGTGATCGCCACCGAAAGCCTGAGCAAGCGGTTCCCCAGGGTCACCGCTCTCGACCGGCTCTCCGTCGACATCACACCGGGCGTCACCGGCCTGGTGGGTGCCAACGGTGCCGGTAAGTCCACCCTGATCAAGATCCTGCTCGGTCTCTCTCCCGCCACCGAGGGGCGTGCCACCGTGCTCGGCCTCGACGTGACCAAGGACGGCAGCACCATCCGCGAGAGCGTCGGCTATATGCCCGAGCACGACTGTCTGCCGCCCGATGTCTCGGCCACCGAGTTCGTCGTCCACATGGCGCGCATGTCCGGGCTGCCACCGTCCGCCGCCCGGGAGCGCACGGCCGACACCCTGCGCCATGTGGGCCTGTACGAGGAGCGGTACCGACCCATCGGCGGCTACTCGACCGGTATGAAGCAGCGGGTCAAGCTGGCTCAGGCGCTGGTGCACGACCCGCGGCTGGTGCTGCTGGACGAGCCGACCAACGGTCTCGACCCGGTCGGCCGGGACGACATGCTCGCCCTCATCCGCCGCGTCTACACCGACTTCGGCATTTCGGTCCTGGTCACTTCGCATCTGCTCGGCGAGCTGGAGCGCACCTGCGACCACGTGGTGGTCATCGACGGCGGCAAGCTGCTCCGCTCCAGCTCCACCAGCGACTTCACCCAGGCCACGGCCTCCCTCGCGGTCGAGGTCACCGACACTGCCGAGCACCCGGACGGCACCGGTGTGCTGCGCGCCGCGCTCGACCGCGCGGGGCTCACCGTCCAGCCCGCCGGACGCGGCGCCGACGGGGCGCCCGCCTCCGACCATGTGCTGCTGGTCGACGTGGCCGGGGAGGGGACCTACGACACGGTCCGCGACGCCATCGCCGAACTCGGCCTCGGCCTGGTCCGCATGGAACAGCGCCGCCACCGCATCGCGGAGATCTTCCGCTCCGACGACGACTCCGCAAACGCCGCCGCGAACGCCTCCGACCACACCGCTGACCACACCACGGGGACCTCCGGCGCGGACGGAACCGGCGCCCACGGGAAGGGAGGTGCCGTCGATGCCGCCTGAGACCGTGCCCCAGCAGCGCACCGACGTCATCCACAACATCGGCTACCGGCACTACGAGGGCGCCCGCCTGGGCCGCGCCTACGCCCGCCGCTCGCTCTTCTCCCAGAGCCTGCGCGGCGCCTACGGCCTCGGCCGCTCGGCGAAGTCCAAGGTCGGGCCGATGCTGATGCTCGCCGTGATGTGCGTGCCCGCCGCGATCATCGTCGCGGTGGCCGTCGCCACCCAGGCGAACAAGCTCCCCGTGGAGTACACCGGCTACGCGATCATGCTCCAGGCCGTCATCGGCCTCTACACCGCGGCCCAGGCACCGCAGTCCGTCTCGCGCGATCTGCGCTTCAAGACGATCCCGCTCTACTTCTCCCGGCCCATCAAGACCGGGGACTATGTGGGAGCCAAGTTCGCCGCCCTCGCGTCCGCGCTCTTCTTCCTCACCGCGATGCCCCTGCTGATCCTCTACATCGGGGCCCTGCTCGCCAAGCTGGACTTCGCCGACCAGACGAAGGGCTTCGCACAAGGACTGGTCTCCGTGGCTCTGCTCTCGCTCCTCTTCGCCGGTATCGGCCTGGTCATCGCCGCCATGACACCGCGCCGCGGCTTCGGTGTCGCCGCCGTCATCGCCGTACTGACCATCTCCTACGGCGCGGTGAGCACCGTTCAGGCCATCGCCTGGGACCAGGGCAACACCGACGCGGTCAGCTGGCTCGGCCTCTTCTCGCCGATCACCCTCGTCGACGGGGTGCAGACCGCGTTCCTCGGTGCCACCTCCGCCTTCCCCGGCGAGTTCGGCCCCGACACCGGGACCGGCCTCGTCTACCTCGTCGTCCTCCTCGGCCTGACCGCCGGCTCGTACGGCCTGCTGATGCGCCGCTACCGAAAGGTCGGGCTGTGACCACGATCGCCATCGACAATGTCTCCCGCTGGTTCGGGAACGTCGTGGCCGTCAACGACGTGACCATGACGATCGGCCCCGGGGTCACCGGCCTTCTCGGACCCAACGGCGCGGGCAAGTCCACCCTGATCAACATGATGGCCGGGTTCCTGGCGCCCTCCACCGGGACCGTCACCCTCGACGGCGCCCCGATCTGGCGCAATGAGCAGGTGTACCGCCACATCGGGCTCGTCCCCGAGCGGGAGGGGATGTACGACTTCCTCACCGGCCGCGAATTTGTCATCGCCAACGCCGAACTGCACGGGCTGCCCGATCCGCGCGCCGCCGCGCGCAAGGCGCTGGACACCGTCGAGATGGACTACGCCGGATCGCGGAAGATCTCCACCTACAGCAAGGGCATGCGCCAGCGGGTGAAGATGGCCTCCGCCCTGGTCCACGAACCGTCGGTGCTGCTGCTCGACGAGCCGTTCAACGGGATGGACCCGCGCCAGCGCATGCAGCTGATGGAGCTGCTGCGGCGGATGGGCGCCGAGGGCCGCACCGTGCTGTTCTCCTCGCACATCCTGGAGGAGGTCGAGCAACTCGCCGCCCATATCGAGGTGATCGTCGCCGGACGGCACGCCGCCTCCGGTGACTTCCGCAAGATCCGCCGTCTGATGACCGACCGTCCGCACCGCTATCTGGTGCGCTCCAGCGACGACCGGGCACTCGCGGCGGCCCTCATCGCCGATCCGTCGACCACCGGTATCCAGGTCGACGCCGGCGGCGGGGTGGACGGCGGACTGCACATCCAGGCCGTCGACTTCACCCGCTTCACCGAACTGCTGCCCCGGGTCGCCCGCGACCAGGGCATCCGGCTCCTCACGGTCTCGCCCTCCGACGAGTCCCTGGAGAGCGTCTTCTCCTACCTCGTCGCGGCCTGAAAGGAGCCCACAGCGATGTCCTCGCTCTACCATCCGACCGTCGCCCGGCTCACCTACCGGGCCCTGCTCGGCCGCCGCCGTGCGCTGATCCTGTTCTCCCTGCCCGCACTGCTGCTGATCATCGCGTTGGCGGTACGGGTACTGACCAGTGCCGACGACAGCACGGCCGATGGCATCCTCGGCGGCTTCGCGATCGCCACCATGGTTCCGCTGATCGGCGTGATCGCCGGTACCGGTGCGATCGGCCCGGAGATCGACGACGGTTCGGTCCTCTATCTGCTGGCCAAGCCGGTGAAGCGGCCCACGATCATCGTCACCAAGCTGATCGTCGCGATCGGCGTCACGGCCGCCTTCTCCGCGATCCCCACCCTGCTCGCCGGCTTCATCCTGAACGGCAACGGCCATCAGCTCGCGGTCGCCTACGCCGTCGCCGCCGCCGTGGCCTCCGTCGCCTACAGCGCGATCTTCCTGCTGCTGGGCACCGTCACCCGGCATGCGGTGGTCGCGGGCCTGGTCTACGCCCTGGTGTGGGAGGCGCTGTTCGGCAGCTTGATCTCCGGGGCGCGTACGCTCAGCGTCCAGCAGTGGGCGCTGGCCCTCGCCCAGAAGATCGGCGAGGGCGATCTGATCACCTCGGACGTCGGACTGCCCGCCGCCGTGGTGCTGCTGGTCGCCGTGACCGTGGCCGCGACCTGGTACGCGGGCAGCAAGCTGCGCACGCTCACCGTCGCCGGTGAGGAGTGAGCCGTTCGGACGCACCCCTGTTGTCGCCGGTGGCGGCGGTCGTGGAGACGGCCGCCGCCACCGGTGTTGTTGCCATCGGTGTTGACACCGGGCCCCGGCGTTTCCTTGGCTCACTCCCGTGAAATCCGACCGGCTGCTCTCGATCCTGCTGCTCCTCCAGACCCGTGGCCGGGTCACCGCCGTGGAACTCGCCGAGCGGCTGGAGGTCTCGACCCGCACCATCTACCGCGATGTGGAGTCCCTGTCCGCCGCCGGGGTGCCGGTGTACGCCGAACGCGGTCGGCACGGCGGAATCACCCTGCTCCCCGGCTTCCGCACGGATGTCACCGGACTCACCTCCGATGAGGCCAGGGCGCTGTTCGTCCTGGTCGCGCAGAGCACCCATGCCGCGCTCGGCCTCGACAGCGCCCTCGGCTCCGCCCTGCGCAAGGTGATGGCCGCGCTCCCGGCCGCGCACCGGCCCGCCGCCGAACTCACCAGCCGCCGGATCCTCGTCGACCCCGGCCGCTGGTGGTCCCACCCCGCGCCGGAGGCCGATCTCGCCGTACTCCAGACCGCCGTACTGACCGACCGCAGACTGCGCATCCGCTACCGCCACGGCGGGCAGACCGCGCTGAACGACTACACCGTCGACCCCTACGGGCTCGTCGCCAAGGCCGGGGTCTGGTACCTGGTCGCCGACCGCGACGGCACCGCGCGGCTGTTCCGCGCCGACCGTGTCGCCGCCGCGTCGCTCGACGACGCACCGGTGCGCCGCCGCCCCGGTGCCGAGCTGAAGGAGGTGTGGGAGGAGCTGCGGCGCGGGATCGAGGAGCGGCCGATGCCGCTGCGGGTACGGGCGCGGGTGCGGCGCACCGGGCTCGACCGCTTCCTGCGGATCGTCGGCTCGCTGGTGGCACAGCCCCAGGAGATCGGGGGCGACGCGGAGTGGGCCGAGGTGGACCTCGCCTATCCGCAGCTGGCCGCGACGCGTCACCTGCTCCAGTTCGGGGCGGAGGTGGAGGTGCTGGAGCCGCCGGAGGTCCGCGCCGAACTGGCCGCCGCGGCGGCCTCGGTCACCGCGCTGTACGGGTGACGCCGGGGTCCGGCTCCGGCCCGGCCCCCGGTCGCGGCCGTGGGCCGTCCGCCGTCAGCTCGGCCGCGACCGTCTCGGCGAACTCCACGGCGACCGGGCTGAGCGCGTCCCACCGCCGCGCCGCCCAACCGGTGGCCAGCGGCGGCAGTGAGGGGATCGGGATCAGCCGCAGCGCCGGATGGGCGACCGGCTCCCGCCACCCCGGCAGCGCGGGCACCACGGCGTGCCCCAGCCCCAGTTCGGCCAGCAGGATCGCGGTGTCCCAGTCGGCCACGCTGGTGGTCGAGACCGGTTCGGTGCCCTGGCGGGTGAGGTGCTCCTCCAGCCGGTGCCGGGAGACGGAGTTCTCCGGCAGCCGGATGTGCCGGATGGACGCCAGCTCCCCGGGCCCGATCTCGGTGCGCTCGGCGAGCGGATCACCGGCGTGGACGGCCAGCACCCACGGCAGCTCCAGCACCGGCCGCAGTTCGATACCGCGTGCCGGGGAACCGATGGTGATCCAGGCCAGATCGGCGGTGCCGGCGGCCAGCGCCTCGAAGCAGCGACGGCTGGAGTTCTCGGTCTGGAACTCCAGGTTCACCCGCGGATGGCGCCGCCGGAAGGCCACCACCCCGGCCGACATGAAGTGCCGTACGGTCGTCGCCCCGGTGGTGACGCGCACCGTACCGCCGCCGCCCCGCCGCAGGTCGCGCAGCCGCCGCAGTGCGTGATCGAGGCCGACCAGTCCGTCGGCCGCCGCCCGGTGCAGGATCAACCCCGCCTGGGTGGGCGCCACTCCGCGCGGACGGCGCTCCAACAGGACGATTCCCAACTCGCGTTCGAGCCGTTTGACGCGCTGGCTCACCGCCGACTGGGTACAGCCCAGATCACGGGCGACGGCACTGAGGCTGCCGGAGTCGCAGACGGCCGTGAAAGCCCTGAGATCGTCCAAGGTCATCAACCCAAGCTACCGCTAAGGGGTTTGGAAGAAATCCTGAGGATTGACTTGGAGTTGGGACCAGGACGACGATCTATGCGGCGCCCAGGGCGGCAACCCGCTCCCGGCCACGCCCGACCGGATCCGGACCGTACGGCGTGCGCCCGAGGGCGGGTGCCGACCCGCCCCTTTACCGCCGGGCCCCCGCCGCGGCCCGGCGCCCGCACCCCGACGGCGATGCAACGCCGTTGAGCCGGGCGCCGGTTCGGCGCAAGCCGCCGACGCACGCCGCGCCGCACCGGGGCGGACCCGGGCCTATCGGCCCGGCCGCGGCGGCTACGCGGGAACCGTTTCGGTGGGGGTCTTGGTGTCCGGTGATGTGGGGTGCGCGGGGGCGGGGCGGCCTCGGACCACCGCCAGGACCAGCAGACCCGCGGCCAGGGCGGTGATTCCGGAAATCAGGCAGATGCGGTCGAGCCCGGTCACAAACGATTCGTGGACCAGGGTCCGTGCGGCGTCCCGCTGCCCCGGGGGCGCCGCGGCGATCACCGCGTCGGCGTGGCCGCCGCTGATCGCCTCGGCCGCCTGTCCGGCAGACCGGGGCGGAACGGTTCCGTCGGCATCGACCACCTCGCGGACCCGCGACGCGAACACCGTGCCCAGGACGGCGATGCCGAGTGCGTACCCCAGCTGCCGGAAGGTGTTGACCGCGCCGCTGGCCATTCCCGCGCGCTCCGGCGGGGCGGCGTCGAGGGCGGCGGAGACCAGGACCGGCATGGCGAGCCCGACCCCCAGACCGGCCGTGATCATCCCCGGGACCAGCACCTCCCAGCCCGAACCGGGCTCCAGCAGCGCGGCGTTGAGCAGCGCGCCCGCACCGATCAGCAGCAGTCCGCCGCCCAGTGCCCGCCCCGGGGCGACCTTCTCCAGCAGCCGTCCGCCCGCCGCGCCGACGACCAGCGCGGCCCCGGCCATCGGGGTCACCGCGAGCCCCGCCCGCACCGGGCTCAGCTCCAGCACCGACTGGAGCCACAGCCCCGCATAGGTGAGATAGGGGAACGCGGCGGCCTGGAGCAGCAGAGCCGCGGCCATCAGCACCGCGAAGGAGGGACGGCGCAGCAGCCGCAGATCCAGCAGCGGCTGCCGCACCCCGCGCTCCACCGCGATGAACACGATCAGCGCGACGGCCGCGGCGACCAGCGAGACGACCGTGCCGGTGTCGGCCCAGCCCTCCTCACCGCCCCGCATCAGCCCGTAGGTGAGGGACCCGGCGCACAGGGTGAAGGCGGCGGCGCCCGGCCAGTCGATCCGCGCCCCCGGCGCACCGCGCGACTCGCCGACCGTACGGAGCGTGATCCACACCGCCACCGCCGTCAGCGGCAGATTGACCAGGAAGATCGCCCGCCAGTCGGCGTACTCGGTCAGCACACCGCCCAGCACCGGCCCGGCCGCCACGGCCGCCCCGCTGGTGCCGCCCCAGACCCCGAAGGCGATTCCGCGGGCGCGGCCGCTGTAGGTGGCCATCAGCAGCGGGGTGTTGGTGGCGAACATGGCCGCCGCTCCCACTCCCTGCACCGCGCGGGCGGCGATCAGCACCCCCGCGTCCGGCGCCAGCCCACAGGCCAGCGAGGAGAGGGCGAAGACGGTGAGCCCCGCCAGGTACAGCCGCCGACGGCCGAAGAGATCGGCGGCCGAACCGGCCGTCATCAGCAGCGCGGCGAGCGCCAGCGCGTAGATGTCCATCACCCACTGGAGAGAGGTGAAGGAGGCATCAAGGCCGTGCGCCATCTCCGGCAGCGCCGTGTTCACGATCGTGACGTCTATCAGCAACATGAAATTGCCGAGGGTGATGGCGGCCAGTGGCCACCAAGGGCTGCGCATGAGGTACTCCGGGACGTCGGGCCGGGGCCCGGCCCGTACGCCGCACCCCCCGTGCTCCTCACCGTCGCCGGGGCTCCGGATATGCTCCAGCCCGCCCCGGGAACACGGCGCTATCCGACACCGGCTAGCGTGCTGCGATGGAATCCGACAGCATCGACGACCTGGACCGGGCGCTGGTGTACGCCCTCCAGCTCGACGGGCGGGCTCCGTTCTCCCGGATCGCCGAGGTGCTGGGCGTGTCCGACCAGACCGTGGCGCGCCGCTACACCCGGCTGCGCACCACACGGACGATCCGGGTGCTGGGACTCACCGATCCCGCCGCGCTCGGTGAACTGGTCTGGCTGGTGCGGGTGCAGTGCATGCCGGACACCGCGGAGGCGGTGGCCGAGGCACTGGCCCGCCGCGAGGACACCTCATGGGTCAGCCTGATGTCCGAGGGCACCGAGGTGGTCGCGCTGACGCGGGCGGCCACCGAAGCGGACAGCGACACACTGCTGCTGCGCAAGCTGCCCCAGACGCCCCGGGTGGTGGGCGTGAGCGCACACTGCGTGCTGCATGAGTTCTACGGCGGCCCGCAGGGTCTGATCACCAAGTCCGGAGCGCTCACCGACGAGCAGGCCGAGCGGCTGCGGCTGCCCGAGCCGGACCGTTCGCGGGGCCCCCGCGGGCCGCTCGCCGCCGACGACCGCACGATGCTGAAGGTGCTCGCGCAGGACGGGCGGGCGCCACTGGCCCAACTGGCCGCCGCCACCGGCTGGTCGCAGTCGACCGTCCGCCGTCGGCTCGCCGATCTGCGCGCGGACGGCACTCTCTACTTCGATGTCGACTACGATCACCGGGCGTTCCGGACGGGCATCGTCACCGCCCTGTGGCTGTCGGTGCCACCGTCGGAGCTGGAGGCCACCGGCCGGGCGCTCGCGGACCATCCGGAGGTGGCGTTCGCCTCTGCGACCACCGGCCCCAACAATCTGCTGGCCATCGTGGTCTGCGCGGATGCCCCGGCGTTCTACCGCTATCTGACGACGCGGATCGCCGCACTGCCTGCCATACGGCATATGGAGAGCTCCCCCATGATCCGGAGGGTCAAGGGACCGGGGCCGCTGCCGGTCGCTCCACGCGGTGCGGCTCGGCGTCCCGCCTGAGCGGGGGTTCAGACGCCAATGTCCTTGGTGGCAGGGCGAGTTGGTAGAAAGCTCTGAATCCTGAATGGTTGAATTCTGTTCATCCAGACGACCGTACAGATCTTGACGCTTGTCAGGGACCTGCCGAACTCTGAAGGCAGGTACTCCCCCCACTTCGCGCCATCGCCCCTCATCCACAGGGACAGTGATGGCGCGTCACCAAGCAAAAGACGGAGGTAACCCCTCATATGCGTCGTCTTGCCATGAGTCTTGCCGCCACCGCGGTCACCGCGGCCGCCACCGTCGCCCTCGCCTCTCCCGCCCAGGCCGTACCCGCGGACAAACAGCAGGTGCTCGCCAGTTGGACCCAGACCAGCGCCGACAGCTACAACGCCTGGCTCTCGGCCCGCAACAACCAAGGGGCCTGGGCCACCTACGCCTTCGACTGGTCGACCGACTATTGCAGCTCATCGCCCGACAACCCGTTCGGCTTCCCCTTCCAGACCGCCTGTGCCCGCCATGACTTCGGCTATCGCAACCACAAGGCGATGGGGATCTTCGACGCCAACAAGGCCCGGATCGACAGCGCCTTCTACGAGGACCTCAAGCGCGTCTGCAACAACTACGGCGGTGCCACCAAGGCCGCCTGCAACAGCACCGCGTGGACGTACTACCAGGCGGTGAAGATCCTGGGCTGAGCCCAGCGCAGCGGCTGAGCCCAGCGCCGTACCGACGCCGGGTGGCCCACCCCCGTGGGCCACCCGGTCAGCGTGACGCGATGGGGAAGAGCCGCTCCAGGACCACCGCGATCCCGTCCTCCGCGTTGGAGGCGGTGATCTCGTCGGCCACGGTCTTGAGCCCGTCGTGTGCGTTGGCCATCGCGACGCCGTGCCGCGCCCACTCCAGCATCGGGATGTCGTTGGGCATATCGCCGAAGGCGATGGTGTCGGCCGCCGTCACCTTCAGCCGCCGGGCGGCCAGCGACAGCCCGGTGGCCTTCGTCAGCCCCAGCGGCAGCAGCTCCACCAGACCGGTGCCCGCCACCGTCACCCCGACCAGCCCTCCGGCGGCGATCCGGGCGGCGTCCGCGAGCGCGTCGTCGTCCAGCCGGGGGTGCTGGATGTAGAGCTTGCTGATGGGCGCGGTCCAGAACGCGTCCGGGTCGGTGACGGAGGCGGGCTCCATGTCGTAACCCATCCGGTAACCGGGGCCGAACAGTATCTCGCCGTCGAGACCGTCACGGGCCGCGGCCAGGGCCAGCGGGCCGATCTCCGCCTGGATCTTCTCCAGCGCCAGCACCGCCAGCTTGCGGTCCAGGGTGACGGAGGTCAGCAGCCGGTGCTCGCCCGCGTGGTAGAGCTGGGCGCCCTGCGAGCACACCGCGAGCCCCTGGTAACCGAGGTCGTCCAGTATGTGCCGGGCCACCGGCACGGTCCGCCCGGTGACGACGATGTGCGCGGCACCCGCGGCAGTGGCTGCTGCGAGCGCGGCACGCGTACGCGCCGAGACGGTGTGTGCGGGGCCCAGCAGGGTCCCGTCGAGGTCGGTGGCGATCAGTCGGTACGGCAGCGTCTCGCTCACCGGGTGACCGGTTCCAGCACCTCGCGTCCGCCCAGGAACGGCCGCAGCACCTCGGGCACCCGCACCGAGCCGTCGGCCTGCTGGTGGTTCTCCAGGATCGCGACGATCGTCCGGGTCACCGCGCACAGCGTGCCGTTGAGCGTGGCCAGCGGGCGCACCTTCTTGCCCTCGCGCATCCGGATCGACAGCCGGCGCGACTGGAACTCGGTGGTGTTGGACGTGGAGGTCAGCTCGCGGTACTTGCCCTGGGTCGGGATCCACGCCTCGCAGTCGAACTTCCGCGTGGCCGAGGAGCCCAGGTCACCCGAGGCCAGGTCGATCACCCGGAACGGCAGCTCCAGCGAGCTCAGCCACTGCTTCTCCCACTCCAGCAGCCGCTGGTGCTCGGCCTCGGCCTCCTCCGGGGTGGTGTAGACGAACATCTCCACCTTGTCGAACTGGTGCACCCGGAAGATGCCCCGGGTGTCCTTGCCGTACGACCCGGCCTCGCGGCGGAAGCAGGAGGAGAACCCGGCGTAGCGCCGCGGCAGTTCGCCCGCGTCCAGGATCTCGTCCATGTGGTAGGCGGCCAGCGGCACCTCGGAGGTGCCCACCAGATAGAGGTCGTCCTTGTCGAGGTGGTAGACGTCGTCCGCGGCCTGGCCGAGGAAGCCGGTGCCCTCCATGGCCTTCGGCTTGACCAGCGCCGGGGTGAGCACCGGGGTGAAGCCCGCCGCGGTGGCCTGCGCCATCGCCGCGTTCACCAAGGCGAACTCCAGCAGCGCGCCGACGCCCGTCAGGTAGTAGAAGCGGGAGCCGGAGACCTTGGCGCCGCGCTCGGTGTCGATCGCGCCGAGCAGCTCGCCGAGCTCCAGGTGGTCCTTGGGGGTGATGCCCTCGGCCGCGAAGTCGCGCGGGGTACCGATCGTCTCCAGGACGCGGAAGTCGTCCTCGCCGCCCACCGGGACCTCCGGGTGGACGAGGTTGCCCAGCTGGATCAGCAGCCGCTGGGTCTCCTCGGCGGCCTCGTCCTGCTCGGCGTCGGCCGCCTTGACCGCCGCGGACAGCTCGCCCGCCTTCTTGAGCAGCTCGGCCTTTTCGTCGCCGGTGGCCTTGGGGATGAGCTTGCCGAGCGACTTCTGCTCGGCGCGCAGCTCGTCGAAGCGGACACTGGAGGACCTGCGCCGCTCGTCGGCGGTCAGGAGCGCGTCGACGAGGCCGACGTCCTCTCCACGAGCGCGCTGGGAGGCGCGCACACGATCGGGGTCCTCACGGAGCAGGCGAAGGTCAATCACCCCACCAGGTTACCGGTGTGACCTCGCGCCCTCGACGCGATATTCCTTTGTGTCCTTATTTGCACCTTTTAGTGGCTGTGGGAAACCGGGGGAATTTCTGTGACGCCCGTCGTCAAGGAATACGTATGCATTCCCCGAAAAGGGGCAAAGTGAAGGGTTCGGGATGACGGTTTTCCTTGCGCGCGGGGCGAGTTGACCGCGGGTTGTCCACAGGGGGCGGGCCGGGTGCCATGAGTTATCCACAGCCTGTGTGTGAGATCTGTGGATGTCGAGGTGATCATTTGGTCCGGCGAGTGCTCGGCGATGGATTCCCCTATCAAACCTCGTTCACACACTCTTTGAGAGGGGAATGGCTCACTCCAAAGAGTTGATCAATCGAATTGTGGTGACGGATACCCTCTGTCCGGTGATGGCGAGGAATGGGTCGACTGCGGCGATCTGTCGACAATGTCGGACTGGTCTGTCGACTTATCCCCAGCGGACGGGCGCAGCCTGTGGATAACTTTCCCCGTCACCCTGGGGACGGCGCCGTCAACCGGCGTCCGCGAAGTTCAGGCCCGCCCGTCCTGGCAGCGCGCCAGCCACTCCGCCGCCTCCGTGAACGCCTCGTCCGAGGTGCCGTGCCGCAGCGGCGCGATCTCCGCCGGCTCCACGCCCGCCCGCGGATACGAGCCCAGGAAGCGCACCTTCGGGCAGATCCGCTTCAGCCCCATCAGCGCCGAGCCCACCCGCCGGTCGGTGATGTGCCCCTCGCAGTCCACCGAGAAGCAGTAGCGGCCGATGCCCTCCCCGGTCGGGCGGGATTCGATCCGCATCAGGTTGACCCCGCGCGCCGCGTACTCCTGGAGCAGCTCCAGCAGCGCACCCGGGTGGTCGTCGCCGAGCCAGATCACCACGGACGTCTTGTCCGCGCCGGTCCGGGCGGCGGGCCGCGCGGGACGGCCGACCAGCACAAAGCGGGTCATCGCGTTCTGCGCGTCATGGATGTCGGTGACCAGCGGCTCCAGAGCGTACCTCGGCGCCGCGAACTCGCCCGCGAACGCCGCGTCGTACCGCCCCTCCTGCACCAGCCGGGCACCGTCCGCGTTGGAGGCCGCGGACTCCCACTGGGCGTCCGGCAGATTCCCCGCCAGCCAGTTGCGCACCTGCGGCTGGGCGACCGGATGCCCGGTCACCGTCTTGACGTCCGTCAGCGCCGTGCCCGGCCGGACCAGCAGCGCGAAGCTGATCGAGAGCAGCACCTCGCGGTAGATCATCAGCGGTTCGCCGGCGGCCAGCTCGTCGAGGGTCGCGTTGACCCCGCCCTCCACCGAGTTCTCGATCGGCACCAGGGAGGCCGCCGCCGCGCCGGTGCGCACGGCGTCCAGGGCGGCCGGGACCGAGACCATGGGGACCAGCTCGCGCGTGGCGGCCTCCGGCATGGACCGCAGCGCGGCCTCGGTGAAGGTGCCCTCGGGGCCCAGGTACGTATAGCGGTTGGCCGACATCACGGTGGCTCCCTGTGATCTGACGAGAACTGCCACGATACCCAGCGGCACCCGCACGGCGCCCACGACCGGGGACAGCCCGCGGGCCGGGAGGCCCGGCGGTTCCGCGGGATCCAACGGTTCCGCGGGATCCCGCGGATCGGGCGGATTCGGCGGCTCATCCTTCCAAGAGTGCCTGACCGACGTACTCTCCCGGAGCGCAGCCGCCCGGCACCGCGAACAGCGCGCTCGCCTCGTGCCGCAGGAAGCGCGAGAGATCGTCGCCCAGGTCCAGCTTCCGCTGCACCGGAACGAACCCCTTCATCGGATCCGCCTGCCAGGCGATGAACAGCAGCCCGGCGTCCGGCGCCCCGTCCTCGCGGAATCCGTCGTGGTACGAGAAGGGCCGCCGCAGCATGGCCGCGCCCTGGTTCGACGCGGGCGCCGCCACCCGGACATGAGCCGCCCCGGCGATGGCCAGCGAGCCGTCCCCGTTCACCTTGTCCAGCCGGACGGGAGTGTCCTCCGCACCGCCGGACAGCGGGGCGCCGTCGGACTTGCGGCGTCCGACCACCTTCTCCTGGCGCTCCAGGGAGAGGTGGTCCCAGGAGTCCAGCAGCATCCGGATCCGCCGGACCACCGCGTAGGAGCCGTGTGCCATCCAGGCGGGTTCGCCCGTCGCGGGCACGAAGATCCGCCGCTGGAAGTCCTCGTCCGACGGCTTGGGGTTGTTGGTGCCGTCGATCTGGCCCATCAGATTGCGGGCCGTCATGGGATGGCCGGTGGCGCCGGGGGTGCGGTTGAAGCCGTTCATCTGCCAGCGCAGCCTGGCCGTGCCGCGCGCCTCGCGCTGGAGCGCGCGCAGCGCGTGGAAGGCGACGAGCCCGTCGTTGGCGCCGATCTGGATCCACAGATCGCCGTTGCTGCGTCCCGCCTCCAGGGCGTCCGAGGCGAAGTCGGGCAGCGGAGCCAGCGCCTCCGGCAGCTGCTCCTTCAGCCCCGCCCGGCCGAAGAAGGTCCGGCCGAAACCGAAGGTGACGGTGAGGGCGGAAGGGCCCGCGTCGAGCGCGATCCCGGTGTCGTCCGGCGGCGCCTCGCCCTCGGTCAGCTGTCCGGCCGTCCTCGACCAGCGGCGCAGCAGCGCGGCGGCCGCCTTGCGGTCCGCGCCGGGGGCCAGGTCGAAGGCCACCAGATGGCCGTGGGCCTGGAGCGGGGTGGTGATCCCCGCCTGGTGTCTGCCGTGGAAGGACACGGTGGTGCTGCCCACCGAGGTGAGCGGCTCCGGATCCGAGCGCGTGGCCTCGGCGGCGTACGCACCGGCGGCGCCGCCCGCCACCAGCCCGGCCGCGCCCGCGGCGCCCGCCGTGCCCAGCAGACGGCGCCGGGAGATCCGCGCGCCGGGGCTCGGCGACGAGTCCTGCGGGGAGTCCGTCCGGCCGTCCTTCCCGGGGTTGTCTTCCGGCTCTCGCCGAGTGGGCTGCTGAGTGCTCATTGCGCGATCTTCACGTTCTTGGTCTCCGTCACCTGGTCGATGTCGGAGGTGCGTACGGTCAGGGAGATCCGCCAGTCGCCACCCAGGGGCAGCCGCACATTCGCGGTGCTCCAGTGTCCGGTGGACAGGTGGTTCAGCGATACCCGGAGCGGCCCGATGGCCTTCTCCTTGAGGGTCAGGGACAGCTTGACCTCCTCGGCGTCCACGGGCCGGTCGGCCCGGTCGAGGAGGAAGACATGGAGCGTGTTGTCCCCGGCGAGCGCCGGGTCGAGCATGACCACGGCCTTGCCGCTGCCGCTCTTGCTCCCGGTGTTGTACGGGATCTCCACGCTCGCCGGGTCGACGCCCAGCGGATCGGGCGCGGCAGCGGCGGCGGGCTGCCCGGTCTCGGCCCGGCCGGGCTGGGTGCCGCTGAGCACGGTGGCCACCGCGAGCAGCACCACGGCCACGACCGTTTCGGCCAGCACCGAGCGGCGCAGTCCGCTGCGCACCGGATCGGCGTCCCGCTTGCGCTGGGTGGCGGTCTTGTCGATGGCGGCGCGCTGGCGGGCGAGCTGGGCGGTGCGTACGGGGTCGTCCGCGGCGTCGGTGTCGGTGCCGTCCTCCGATGCGTCGCCCTTCCCGGCGGAGCCGGAGTCGGCGTCGGCGGTACGGCCCGCCCGTCCGGCCGACGCGGCCGCCGTGACCTTCGCCTTGGTCGTGGCGTCCGCTGCCTCGTCGCCCGTCTCGGCGTCGTTCTCCGCGGCGTCCATCAGACGGCGCGTCCAGCGGCGCGAGACCGCGGCGATTCCCACCAGTACCGCCATCAGACCGACCTTGACCAGCAGCCACTTCCCGTATTCGGTGCCGGTCAGTGCCTTCCACGAACCCACCTGGCGCCACGACTGGTAGAGGCCGGTGAGCACCAGCGCCACCACCGAGCCGAAGGCCAGCCGGGAGAAGCGGCGCACCGCCGTCCGCCCGACCGGTTCGCCCGCGCGGAGTGCCACCGCCAGTGACGCCAGGCCGCCCAGCCACACCCCGACCGCGAGCAGATGGACCACGTCCACCGGCATCGCCAGCTCCTTCTGGAGGCCGACGGAGGCGTGTTCGGCCATCGCCCAGGTCGCGGCCAGCCCGACCGCGACCACCGTGCCGCCGAAGCCGAGCCCGAAGGCCAGGTCCTGACGGCGCCCGTGGTCGAGCTCCGCGTAACTCTCGTCATCGCCCGCCGCCTTCGCCGCCTCGGCCTCCTCGGTGCGCCGGGTGTATGTACCGAAGAGCACCGCCAGGAAGACCGCCGCCGCGCCGAGCAGCAGCAGCCGCGACAGCATCGCCGCGCCCGGTTTGGTCGCCAGCACATCACCGAGCCCGCCGAGGTCGAAGACCGCGCCGATCCCCTTGCCGTCGGTGTACGGGCCGCGCAGCAGCAACAGCGCCAGGGTGGCGGCGAAGAGCGTCACCCAGCCACCGACGGCGATCTTGCGGACCGACCGCGAGGAGCGGCAGACCCCGGCGAATACACTCGCGCCGAGCAGGGCCGCGAAACCGCCGTAGGCCGCGTAGCGCCCGATCCCGTACAGCGTGCCGACCGTGGTGTCGGACTCCCCGCCCTTGGACACCTTGACGTTGGTCTTGGACGGGGCGCCGATGGAGAAGGTGACCGCGCCGTTGACCGGGTGGCTGTCCTCCGAGACCACCTTCCACGCCACCGTGAACGTGCCGTCCGGCAGCCCGGAGTGCAGCCTGATCGCGGCGGTCGAGGTCTTGCCGTCCACATGGCCGGGCTTCCCGGTGTCCACGCGCTTGCCCTTGGGGTCGAGCACACGCACCGAGTCGTCGGAGAGCAGCACACCCTCCGAGAAGTTCAGCGTGACCTCCGAGGGCGCGGCCTTCACCACCGATCCATCGCGCGGGTCGGTCGAGGTGAGCGTGGCGTGCGCGGACGCGGTGTTCGCGCCGACGGTCAGCGCGCACAGCAGCGCGGCGAGCAGGGTCGCGCAGACCGCCGTCAGCCGCCGGGCGGTGAGGGAGACGGTGGTCCTGGCGGCCCCTGCGGAGGTCGGGAAGGTCAGCGAGGGCATCGGGCGTCAGTCCTTGGGGCGGTACGTCGTCGGCTCGACCGGGACTTTGATCTCGATGGGGTCGGAGTTCGCGAAATGCAGCGTGAACTCGACCTTCTCACCGACCTTGGGCCGGTGGGTCAGTTTTGTCAGCATCAGATGATCTCCGCCGCTGGCCAGCTCCAGCCGCCCGTTCGCCGGGACGTCCAGCGAACTCACCTGCTTCATCCGGTTGTCCGCGGTGTGGTGCAGCGTGATGTCGTAGGCGAGCGGGGTGGTGACGGAGGTCAGCTTGTCCGCGCCGGCGCCGGCGTTCCGTACGGTGAAGAAGCCCGCGGCCATGTCGTCCATCGACGGCCGGGGGAGATACGCACCGCTGACGGACAGCTTCGGACGGCCGCCGCCGTCCTTTCCTTCCGCGCCGCTCCCGCCGCCGTTCCCGCCGCCGTCCCCGTCACCGGATCCGCAGGCGGCGATCGCCGCGGACAGACCGAGGGCGAGCGCCGCGGCGACGGTCCTGCGGAGAGGTGTGCCGCCGGTCACGGGTTCTGCCCCTTGACGATCTTCGGCAGGTCCTTGGTGTACTGCTCGGCGGTGGTGCCGGTGGTGTAGATCCAGTGCGCCTTGTTGTCCTGGGGCGCGTAGCCGAGCACCTCGGCGCCGTGGCCGACGGTGATGCTGCCGTCCTTCTCCTTCTTCGGCTTGTCGACGTAGATGCCCAGCGTCCGGGCGGCGGCCTGGATGGTGTCGAAGTCGCCGGTGAGACCGACGAAGTCGGTGCCGCCCTGGGCGTTGAGCCAGGTGCGGATCCGCTTGGGGGTGTCGCGCTTCGGGTCGGTGGACACGAAGACGACGCGGAGCTTCTCCCGCTCGGCCTTGGAGAGCTTCTTCTCGGCGATGCCGAGGTTGCTCATGGACAGCGGGCAGACGTCGGGGCAGTGGGTATAGCCGAAGAAGAGCAGGGTGGGACGGCCCTTGGTCTCCTTGATCAGGTCGTACTTCTTGCCATCGGTGTCGGTCAGGACCAGGTCCGGCTTGGGCTTCTCCTTGCCCTTGTCGAGCGAGATCGCCTTCCCCGACTGCTGGCCGCCCTTGACCTCGGCGGCGCTCGCTTTCCCCTTGTCGCCGTCGCTGTCGGATCCGCCGCAGGCGGTCAGGGTGAGCGCCGCGGCGGCGACAACAGCGGTGCCCAGGATGGTGGTGCGCATGGAGCCGTTCTCCCGTGAGAGGTGTGGATCGGTGCTGTGTAGGTGATGTCCGGGCGGCGGGCCGGAGGGGCCCGCCGCCCCGGCGGACCGCGCGGTCGGGTCAGGACGCGCGGTCACGCCGTGGACGCTGGTGGGTCAGGCGGAGCGGCGGCGGCTCGCGAGAACACCGAAGGCGACACCGGCGGCGCCGATGACGATGCCCGCGATGCCCAGCACCCGGGCGGTGGTGTCACTGCTGTCGCCGTCGGAGTCGGCGGCGTTCTTCTCACCGTCCTCGCCCTTGTCGTCGTCCTTGTGATCGGAGGCAGCGCCGCCGTGCCCGTCCGAGCCCTCGGCCGGGGCGACCAGCTTGAGGACCGGCGCCGGGTTCTCCGGCTCGGCCTCACCCTCCTTGGGCTCCTCGATCCAGCGCACGACCTCCTTGTCGTCGTACGTCTGGAGCGCCTTGAAGACCAGCTGGTCGGCGTCCTCGGGAAGCTGGCCGACGGAGAGCGGGAACTGCTGGAACTGGCCCGGCTCGATCTTTCCGCCGGTCCAGGTGACCTTGCTGACCGCCTCGGTGATCTTCTCGCCGTGCATCTCGATCGGCTTGGCCAGCTTGGTCTTGGTGACCTTCACCTTCCAGCCGGGCACCGGCTGTGGCATGACCGAGGCGAGTGGATGGTCGGTGGGGAGGGTGACCTCGAGCTTGGTGGTCGAGGAGTCGTCGCGCTCGTTGGGCACCTTGAAGTTGACGGTGCTGTAGCCGCCCTTCTCGGCCTCACCGGGCTGCACGCTGACGTGCGCGAAGGCGGGGCCCGCGGCGAGCAGCACCAGGCTGCCCGCGGTGAGGGCACCGAGAACCGGCAGACGACGAAGACGCATGGCGTTCATGGGAGTACTCCAGGGATCCGGATACGGATGATCAGTGGGTGGCGCGCATGCGGCGAGGCCGCGGCCGCCCTCCGGACCCGCTGGAGGAGCGTCGCGTCGGTCAGGCCGCGAGGTCGTGGCGCGGCGGACCCCGTCTGATCACGCTGTGCTGGAGTACCAGGGCCGTGACGGCGCCCTCGTCGCGCTCGGCCGTACGCGGCCGCCGGGGCCCGGCCGAGGGCAGTCCGGCCAGCCCGGCGAGCAGGGTCCGCACCATCCGCAGCGCGGCGCGCAGACCCCGGACGAGCGTCACCTCGGCCACCTCGCGCACCCCGTCGACCGAGAGCCGCACCGCCCGCCACACGGCCACCTCGCCGCGGCGCAGCAGCCAGCCCATGGCGACGGCGGCCAGCAGATGGCCCAGCACCATGGGCAGCGACGGCAGCAGGCTGTCAAGAGCGGGGCCGTGCTCGGCGCCCGGTACGGCGGCCAGGGGCGCGGAGTGCATGGTGTGCGCGGCGTGCACGTCGCGGACCGAGGCCGGGTCGATGCCCGCGCGCTCCACGATCCGGTGCGCGGTGGCAGCGTCCATCCGGCCGGGTACGGGGGCGCACAGCAAATGGGCGGCCAGGCCGATCACCCGGCCCTCGTGTCCGTCGGCCCGCAGGGCGGCGGCCGCCTGCTGCTGGCCGAGTCCGAACACGGTGTGCAGGACCAGCTGGCCCACGGCCAGTACCGCGGCGATCCCGGGCAGCGACCGCTCCCGCCCGGCCAGCGGCACCGCCACCGAGAACAGCGTCGCCGCGCCCACGCCCACCGTCCACAGCGGCACGGTCGCGCAGGAGGCGAACACATGCCCGGCCGCGGACAGCACAACGCAGACCGCGGTGAACACCGCGGCCCGCAGCATGCGCAGATCGGCGCCCGCACGGGCGACAGAGGAAGCCATGGCCGCGCCATCATCCCACTGGGCCCATGCGTTACCTACGGCGGGTAGGGCGTACCGGCGCACACCGGGACAGGCCCATACACCGGTGCGCCTGCCGTGCGCGTCCGCCGAATGAGCGGAGTCACGTCAATCGCACGCTTACGGACCATGGACCCAGGCAATACGTAACGGTATGTCGAGCCGCGGCCGGGAGGCTGGAGCATGAGCATCTGGTGGTCACTCCATTTGCCCCGCGAGGCGGCGAGCGTTCCCCTCGCACGACGACTACTCCTCGGCACGATGGAGACGGCCGGGGTGGACCCGGAGATCTCCTACGACCTGTCGGTCGCCCTCTCCGAGGCATGTGCGAATGCGGTGGAGCACGGGGGAGCCGACGGCACGGGCGGGGACTACCGGGTCACGGCCTTCATCGACGGCGACACCTGCCGTATCGAGGTCACCGACTCGGGGCCCGGATTCACCCAGCGCGGCACCGTCCGTCGCGGACAGCGCACCCGCAGTGAGCGACGGCCCGCCACTCCGCGCAGCCCGCAGCATCCGCACGGCCCAGCTCCCGCGCAGGCCGAGCACGGGCGGGGGCTGTTTCTCATCGAGGCCCTCACCGACCACGTCCGCTACCGCGACCGGCCGGGCCGCGGCGGGGTGGTGGTGAGCTTCGACAAGATCCTCAAGTGGCGCGAGGACTCCCTGCTCAAGGCGTCTTGACCGACGTAAGGGGGCGGGGCTGGGTGGGGGGAGGAGTCCGGGCGCCGGCGGGCGCCCGAGCCTGGGCGGGGGGTGGGCGAGCCCCGTACCGCGCCCGCCGCCTTGGCCGGCGGCTGCCGCTACTGGCCGTTCGTATGCCGGTGGGCCAGCAGTCCGTCCACCACCAGACAGGCCAAGGTCTCGGCCCTGCGCAGACGTTCCTCCTTCGTTGTCGGCCCGGAAGAATTGCCCAGACGGTGGGCAAGAGGGTCACTTACCAGGCCTGACATGGGGGCGACGAGGGCGAAGAACAGGATGTCCACCGGCACCCGGTCCATGCGTCCGGACGCCGTCAACCTCTCGACTCTGGGCAGGATGACGGACAACGTCGGCTCGATATAGCGCTGGTAGAGATAGTCCAGCCGCTCGGTGTCCTGTGAGTACTCGTTTGTGATCAGCCGAGGCAGGTTCGGCTCGTCGATGCCGGTCCGGTAGAAGTCCCTGATGAACTGCCGTACCGCGGCTTCGTCGTCGGCTTCGGGGTCAACAGGTGCCATGCGCTTCAGCCTGGCCCCGAGTGCGGCGTCCACCACCGCGCGCCAGAAGGCCGCCTTGGATCCGTAGCGGTCGTTGATGAAGGTGTGACTGACCCCGAGGCGACGTGCGAGCTCCCGCGCGGAGGCGCGGTCGTAGCCCAGCTCCGCGAACGTCTCCAGTCCCCGGAGCAGGATGTCCCGCTCGTCGGGCAGTGCGGCGGTGTCGCTACTGGGGCGCCCCCGGCGCCGAGTGGTGCTCGGCTTGGCTGCCACGAGTCCTCTCCCGTCTTCCAGGCCGTACGGCCACCTGCCCTGCACCGAACAGCGCAGTCGGTCATGTCGGTGAGCCCCGGCATCGTACCTGTTCAGGGGCCTTTTGAGGGTTCCGCTCGGTGAGGGCGTCCGCTCAGTTGTCCCCGCTTGGGGCTTGACGGGGATCGCTTGCCTATTAAACTGACAGGTGTCGGTTATCGGGTTGGCGCCGCCAGGATGAACGGGTTCGGCGTTGACGACGCGATCCGTGCGGTCCATGGAGCGGCACCGAGGACCGGCTCCTCGCCCGTCCCGCCGAGGGCCATCACTTGGCGGCGAATCCCCCAATCTCAAGGAGTTGACGAAGTTGCCCACGAACAATGCCGGCGCCATCCCCGAGCGGGTGGTCAACCTGGACGAGGCTCGGCTCCGCCACGGAGCGAAGGCCGACCACATGGCCGAGATGGTCATGGGTGCGGACCCGCTGGCGGACGCTGTGATCACGGAACTCGATGAACTGGGGAAGGAGGGGCGGCGGATCCTCAACGCAGGACTCGCCGAGGGCCTGGAGCGGCTGGGGGAAGAGCCGCCGAAGGCCATCAAGGCCCTCCTTGAGCAGTTGGAGACCGTGCCGTCCTGGGTTGATCCGGCGATGCTCGACCGAGGCGAGGCTGTGGCGCATTCCGTGCCTCCGGTGTGGTTCAGGATCGCCGTGATCACCACCACGCTGTCGCACACCTACTCCTCTCCGGCCATCGCCCGGACGCTGGTGCAGACCGGTCAGCTGACGAAGATGGCTCCGCGACGCCTGATCGAAACGGGTATGTGGGTGGGGTCCATCAACCAGCCCGGTGGACTGCACCGAGGCGCACCGGGTTATGTCGCCACCGCTCAGGTGCGCCTGCTGCACGCCCGCGTGCGTGCCACGGCCCTCAAGCACGGCTGGGATCCGGCCGTCTGGGGTGTGCCCATCGGTCAGGTCGACACGGCCCGTACCTGGCTCGACTTCACACTCATCAACTCCCGTGCCACCTCAGCCATCGGCATCGTCTACAGCCTTGAGGAGCAGCAGAAGCGCTACGCGTACTGGTCCTACGTCGCTTACCTGCTGGGACTGGACCCGTCCTTCTACGAGGACGTCACCGACGACGAGAGCGCCGGTCGGCTGCTCGACCTCCTGGACTCGACGAGCGCGCCGCCGGACGACAACTCGCGTGCCCTGACGGCCGCGATGATCGATGCCACGGCTCAGGTCCTCGCCGCCGCCCCCGACGCCCTGATGGATGAGGAGCAGTACCGCGACCTCACTCATGGCGTGCTGCGGCTCACGTTGGGCAGCGAGCACGCCGGCCACCTGGGAGTACCGGAGTCGGCCGCCGGGCATCTGCTGCCTCTCATAGGCCTGCTGAACGGCCAGGCAAGGCGCTGGCAGACGTTCACCCCCGAGTCGGCCGCCGCCGCGATCGAGGAGAACGTGAGCGGCGGTCTGAGCCCCGAGCTGGTGGAGTTCCTGGTGCCGGGTGGCACGGCTTACGCGAACACCATCCGCGAGTCCGTCCCGGGCTGAAGCCGCCGGAGAGTCCGGGCGGAACACCTACCGCATGCCCGCCGAAGCGTGACCCAGGTGGGCCAGTCCATGCCACACTCAGGAGCGATCTTGAAGCACAACTACAGCTCTCTGTTCATCGGCGGCCAGTGGGTGACCCCCCACTCCGCAGAAGTCAACACAGTCGTCTCCGCGTTCACCGAGGAGGCCATCGGCCAGACACCGCTCGCCGATGCCGAGGATGCCGCGGCCGCTGTTCACGCGGCTCGCCGCGCCTTCGACAGCAGCGGCTGGTCCGACCTCACTGCTGCCGAACGCGCAGACGTCATGGAGCGGTTCGCCGAGGAGCTGGAGCAGCGAGCCAAGCTGCTGGCGGAGGTCGTCACAGCCGAGAACGGCATGCCCTTCTCCCTGTCCGTTCCGCTCAACGGCTTCAGCGGCTCCGGTGCGCTGCGTTACTACGCGGGCCTGATCCGCGAACTTCCACTGGAAGAGGAGCGGCGGAGTGTGCCCGCGCGCCGCACCTTGGTGCGGCGGGAGCCTGTGGGTGTGGTGGCCGCCATCGTGCCGTGGAACTATCCGCAGTCCCTGGCCATGGTCAAAATAGCCCCCGCGCTGGCAGCCGGGTGCACGGTTGTCCTCAAGCCCGCCCTGGAGACGGCGCTCGACGCCAACATCATGGCTGAGGCGGCCTCCGCTGCCGGGTTGCCGCCCGGTGTGCTCAACGTCGTTCCCGGTGGCGTCGAGGCGAGTACGGCACTGGTGGCCCATCACGGTGTCGACAAGGTCGCCTTTACCGGTTCGACGGCCACGGGACGTGCCGTGGGAGAGGTCTGCGGTCGGCTGTTGCGACCCGTCACACTCGAACTCGGCGGCAAATCCGCTGCCATCGTCCTGGACGACGCAGATCTCTCGGAGACAGTAGCGGGCCTGGCCCGGGTCTCGTTCCCGAACAACGGCCAGACGTGCTACGCCAACACGCGCATCCTGGCTCCCGCACTCCGCTACGCGGAAGTCCTCGACGCGGTCACCGACATGGCCCGGGCCCTGCCCGTCGGTGACCCGTTCGACCCGGCGACCGCCATCGGCCCGGTGGTCTCGGCCAGGCAGCGCGAGCGGATCGAGGGATACGTCACCATGGGCCGCGACGCGGGTGCCAGGCTGACCACAGGGGGCGGGCGCCCCGCCCACCTGAAGAAGGGCTGGTTCGTCGAGCCCACGGTCTTCGGCGACGTACACAACGACATGGTCATCGCGCGCGAGGAGATCTTCGGCCCGGTCGTTGCCGTCATCCCCTATCGGGACGAGGACGAGGCCGTCTCTCTGGCCAACGATTCCGAGTACGGCCTCGGGGGCAGCGTGTGGACCTCCGACGTCGCACGGGGCACGGATCTGGCTCGCCGTATTCACACCGGCACCGTGGGAATCAACGGCTATCAGCCCGATCTCGGCGCACCGTTCGGCGGCGTCAAGGCCAGCGGTCTCGGTCGGGAATTCGGCCCCGAAGGCCTGATGGCGTACTTCCAATTGAAGTCCGTCTACTTGCCGGCCACCGCGTGACCCCCATGCGCCGTCGACGCCGGGCGCCGCACCGCATGCTCGACGGCGTCTCACGATGCCTGGGGGACGTTTGATCCTCAAGTGGCGCGAGGACTCCCTGCTCAGAGCGTCATGACCGCGCGGGGCGCCATGGCGTGGGCCGTCGTTCAGCCTCCGGTCTTCGGGGGCGGCTGCTCGGGCGGCAGTGCCCGGCACAAGGCGTCCAGGGCCGCCGGGAAGGCGTGCTCGGGCGGGGTGGCGTAGCCCACGACCAGCCCTTCCCACCGGGGTGTGGTCGCGTCCGGGTGCCGGTAGCCGGCCAGGCCGTCGAGGGCCAGCCCCTGCCAGGAGGCGGCCTGGACGGCGGACTGCTCGGTGCCGGGCGGGAGTTCGAGCACCGCGTGCAGCCCGGCGGCGATGCCGGAGACCCGGATGTGCGGGGCGCGCTCGGCGAGTGTGGCCACCAGCGCGTCCCGACGGCGCCGGTAGCGCAGACGCATCCGGCGCACATGGCGGTCGTAGCCGCCGGACTCGATGAAATCCGCGAGCGTCAGCTGATCGAGCGCGCTCGCCCAGCCCTCCCGCTCACCCTTGGCGGCCAGCAGGGCGTCGACGAGATGGTCCGGGAGGACCATCCAGCCCAGGCGCAGCGCCGGGGAGAGGCTCTTGCTGGCCGAGCCCAGATAGAGCACCCGGTCCGGATCGAGCCCCTGGACGGCGCCGACCGGCTGGCGGTCGTAGCGGAACTCCCCGTCGTAGTCGTCCTCCAGGACGAGTCCCCCGCTGGTGCGCGCCCAATCGACGGCCGCGGCGCGCCGCTCGGGGTGCAGCGGACCGCCGGTCGGGAATTGGTGGGCGGGGGTGAGCAGGGCGGCCCGTACGGGCCGCAGCCCCGGGTGGGAGGCCAGCTCCTCGGTGCGGGCGCCGTGCGCGTCCAGCGGCAGCGGGACCGTACGCACCCCGGCTGCGGACAGCAGCGAGCGGTGGAAGGCCAGCCCGTACGACTCGACGGCCAGCGCCGGGCGCAGCACCTTGGTGCCGCTGAGCAGCCGCAGGGCATGGGCGAAGCCCGAGCAGACCACGATCCGGTCCGGGTCGGTGCGCACCCCGCGGGCCCGGGCGAGGTAGTCGGCGAGGGCACGGCGCAGCTCGGGGCGGCCGTGCGGATCGCCGGGGCCGAACGCCTCGTTGGGTGCGGCGGTCAGGGCGCGGCGGGCGGAGGCGAGCCAGGCGGTGCGGGGGAAGGCGGAGGCGTCCGGCTGCCCCTGGAGCAGATGGTGGGTGGGGCGCGGGGCGGGCGCTGCCCGGCGTCTGCGGGTGCCGGGGGCTGCCGCCGCACGAGGACCGCCGCGCTCACGGCCTCCGCCGCGCTGGGGCGGGGGCGGTGCGATACGGGGGGCCACCCGGGTCCCGGAGCCCTGGCGGGCGGTGAGCCAGCCCTCAGCGACCAGCTCGGCGTAGGCGTCGGCGACCGTGTTGCGGGCGATGCCGAGATCGGCGGCGAGGGAGCGGTAGGGCGGCAGCCGGGTGCCGGGGGCCAGCCGTCCGCCGCGGATCGCCTCGCGCAGCGCGCTCGTCAGCGCGGTGCGGCGGCTGCCCGCGCGGGTCAGCTCCAGATGGAGGTCACTGCCGAGGATCTCCGCCGAATTGACCCGCGATTCCGCCATGGAAATGCACCCTACAACCTGTCGCATCGAGGCTTAGATTCATCGCTATGACATCAACGACGACGGCGACAACAGCAGCGACCACGGCGACCGGAACCCGCCCCGCGCGGGTCGACTTCGCCAAGGCGGCGCCCAAGGCGTTCAAAGCCCTCATCGGTCTGGACGCCGCCGCGCGGGAGGGCCTGGACCCGGCCCTGGTGGAGCTGGTGCAGATCCGTTCCTCACAGCTGAACCACTGCGCCTACTGCCTCCATATGCACACCACCGACGCCCACAAGGCGGGCGAGGCACTTGAGCGGATCAACCTGGTGGGGGTCTGGGAGGAGGCGGGCGAGGCCGGCTTCTACACCGAGAAGGAGCAGGCCGCCCTCGCGCTCACCGAGGCGGTCACCCTGCTGCCGGGCGGTGTCCCGGACGAGGTCTACGAGCGGGCCGCCCGCCACTTCGGGGAGGCCGAGCTCGCCCAGCTCATCGCGCTGATCTTCACCATCAACGCCTGGAACCGGATCGCGGTGACCACCCACAAGGTGCCCGGCAAGGGCTGACGGCAGCAAAACGGGGGAGCGGCGGTGCCGCTCCCCCGCCGGCTTCGCGATACGGCGTCGCGGAGCCGTGAGGTCAGCCGGTGAGGCGGGCCATCCACGTCTCGACGTCATCGGCCCGGCGCGGCAGCGCGGCCGACAGATTGCGGTTGCCGTCCTCCGTCACCAGGATGTCGTCCTCGATCCGGATGCCGATGCCGCGGTACTCCTCGGGCACGGTCAGGTCGTCGGCCTGGAAGTACAGACCCGGCTCGACCGTGAGGCACATCCCGGGCTCCAGGGTGCCGTCGACATAGGTCTCGGTGCGGGCCACGGCGCAGTCGTGCACGTCCATGCCGAGCATGTGGCCGGTGCCGTGGAGGGTCCAGCGGCGCTGGAGACCCAGCTCGAGCACCCGCTCGACCGGGCCCTCGACCAGGCCCCATTCGACCAGCTTGGTGGCCAGCACACGCTGGGCGGCGTCGTGGAAGTCGCGGTACTTGGCGCCCGGCTTGACCGCGGCGATGCCCGCTTCCTGCGCCTCGTACACCGCGTCGTAGATCGTGCGCTGGAGCGGGCTGAAGGTGCCGTTGATGGGCAGGGTGCGGGTGACATCGGCGGTGTAGAGGGTGTGGGTCTCCACGCCCGCGTCCAGCAGCAGCAGATCGCCGGAGCGGACCTGGCCGTCGTTGCGCACCCAGTGGAGGGTGGTGGCGTGCGGCCCGGCGGCGCAGATGGAGCCGTAGCCGACATCGTTGCCCTCCACCCGGGCCCTGAGGAAGAACGTTCCCTCGATGTAGCGCTCGGACGTGGCCTCGGCCTTGTCCAGCACCTTGACGACGTCCTCGAAGCCGCGGACCGTCGAGTCCACGGCCGCCTGGAGCTGGCCGATCTCGAACTCGTCCTTGATCAGCCGCTGCTCGCTGAGGAAGACGCGCAGTTCCTCGTCGCGCTCACCGGTGACCTTGTCGGTCAGCGCGGCCTCGAGACCGGCGTCATGGCCGCGCACGATACGGACCGGGCCGGTGGCGGCCTTCAGCTCGTCGGCGACCGTGCGCACGTCCTTCACCGGCACGCCGAACAGCCGCTCGGCCTCGGTGAGGCTGTTGCGCCGGCCGACCCACAGCTCACCCTGGCCGTCCAGCCAGAACTCGCCGTTCTCCCTGTCGGAGCGGGGCAGCAGATACAGCGTCGCGGTGTGGCCCTCGCCGCCCGCGTCCGGCTCCAGGACCAGGACGCCGTCCTCGGTCTGGTCGCCGGTGAGGTAGGTGTACTCGGTGGCGGCGCGGAACCGGAACTCCGTGTCATTGGACCGGGTGCGGAGGTTGCCCGCGGGGATGACCAGGCGCTCGCCGGGGAAGCGCGCGGAGAGCGCGGCCCGGCGGCGGGCGGTGTGCGGAGCCTGCTCGACGGGCGCCAGGTCGTGCTGCTCGGTGTCCGCCCATCCGGACTTCATGTTCGCGGCGAGCTCATCGGAGACGCCCGGGTAAAGGCCGTTCTTCCGCTGCTTGATGGGCTGCTCCTCGGCCTCCGGGGTCTCCAGGGCTTCAGGAGTGTGCTCCTCGGTCACGACATCCTCCTCGAACTGGACCTCTCCCATGGTAGGTGGGGGGACCCGACGGACGGGAGGGCGGAGAACGCCACGTCGCGCCGGTGCCACCGACGTCACCCGGCACGCGTTCGGGGGTTTCGGCGGCCCGGTCGCGGCGGAGGGCCCCGTCGCGGCGGACGGCTCAGCCGAAGCGGGGCGCGGTCGCAGCGGCTCAGTCGAAGCGGGCGGCGAGCAGGACCAGGTCCTCCGTACCGTCCCCGGCGTCCACACCCCCGGGCAGCATCGCGCGCAGCACATGGTCCAGCAGCGTCTCCGGGTCGCCGCGGACCGCCTTGGGCGCGCTCGCGGCGGCTGCCTGGAGCCGGGCGAAGGCGCGGTCCATGGGCTCTCCGGTGCGGTGCAGCAGCCCGTCGCTGTAGAAGAGGAGCGTTTCTCCACAGGCGGGTTCCAGCTCCACACTCGGAGCCTCCCAGCAGGAGAGCATCCCCAGCGGCGCGGACAGCGTGGTCTCCACGAACTCGGTGCGCCGCTCACCGGTGATCAGCGGTGGGCAGTGTCCGGCCCCGGCCAGCACCACCCGGCGCGGCCCGGGCTCGCAGTACGCGAACAGGGCGGTCGCGGAGCGGGCGGGTTCGGTGAGGCGCAGCAGCAGTTCGAGATCGGAGAGGACGGCGACCGGATCCTCGCCCTCCATCACCGCGTACGCGCGCAGGGAGGCTCGCAGCCGCCCCATCGCGACCACGGCGCTCGGCCCGGTGCCGGTCACCCCGCCGACCGAGAGCCCGAGCGCGCCGTCGGGCAGCGGCAGCGCGTCGTACCAGTCCCCGCCGCCGTACGGGCCGGGGTGGTGGCGGACGGCGAGCCGGACGCCGGGGACCCGGGGCAGCCGGGTGGGCAGCAGCTCCTCCTGGACGGTCGCCACGGCGGCGCGGGCCCGGCCGAGCTCGAGGAGGCGGACGAGATGGGCGGCGGCGTAACGGCAGTACAAGCCCACCAGATGACGCTGCCGCTCTCCGGGTTCGGCGGGTTCGTCGTAGAGCCAGGCGGCGGCGCCGAGCCGTCCGGCGGGGCGGGCGGCGCCCACGGCGGCCGCGATCCCCGGTACGCCCTCGGCGGCGCGGGCCAGGCGGTGACGGACGGGACCGGACGCGCTCATCACGGGGTCGCCCGGAGCGCCCGGGTCCGCGGTGGCGACCGCACTGGTGACCGTGCCCGCGTCGGGTGCGGGGGAGGGCATCACCCTGCCCGGCGGCGTGACGGCGCCGGGGTCTTCGGGGCCGGGGAAGGCGTCCAGTGGTACGGCGTAGCTGGCGGCGAAGCCGAGGCGGGCCGCCACTTCACGGTGGCGGGGGTCGAGATCGGCCTCGCCCGCGATGTCGGGATGGGTGACATCGGCGTGCCGCTCACCGTCCGGCTCGGGGAGCCCGTCGAGCAGATGGCCGGCGGAGGCGGAACCGCGCGGGATCGTCTCGATCTGGCCGAGGTCGGCGTGGCCGAGACCGAGGCCGACGGTGGTCACCGGGCCGAGCCCGTCGGCCGGTTCGAGCGCCACCAGCCCGCGCTGGGCACCCACCAGGGCGGCACCCGCGCGCAGCAGCTCGTGCAGCGCGTCGTCGAGCGTGTCGGTGCGGGCCAGCCGCTCGGTCAGCTCATGGAGGGTGGTGAGGTCCGACACCCAGCCGGCGAGGCGGTCCTGAACACCCGGACCGGGGTCCGGAGCGGCGGGAGGCGGCGCAATGGGGTCGGCAGTTTGCGTGGGCGCCGGGAGGGAAGAATCGATTCCAGCCACTTTCGGCAGGCGGGGGGAGTTCATGGCCCGCTGCTTTCGCCCGCCGCGTCCGGCTTGCTCAATAGCATCGCAAACCCCCTGTCGTGCTGCGCCGCTACTGTGCCGCTACTGTCTCCAGATGTACACGCACCGAAGAGGCGATGTCCAGCATTGTCCGGGTGGTCTTGTTGGTGTCTGGGGGGAATTGAACTTGGCTGAAAAAAAGTCGTTAGGCTGTCAATTTGGGGTCGACTGACGTCAATCGACAGCGCGTCGTCTCCACCGCGGCGGGTACACATCGGGAAGGGGCGGGGGGCAGTTCGTTTCGCCCCGGAACCCCGCGGCCGGTCCAAGCGTCATAGACGACAACGGCCGCGCCCATCCCCGAGTGGCGAGGAAACGCACCACCAGGACGGCAAGCGCCATGCGCGCGCCACCCCTCGCCACGTTCCACGCTCGGCCTGCGGCGTGATGCGCTGCCTTGTACGCGCAGTGACTTGTGATCCACGTGCTGTGACGGGCCGAACGATGCCGTACAGCGCCACGTAGTGCCATGTAGTGCGAAGTGCGACGGATACAGCCCTCGGCGTTAACGGAAAGGAACGAGCGCTCATGCGCGAGATCCTCGGAAGGCGACGCAAGTTCTCGCTGCGGCGTGGCGCACGCTCGCCGCTGCTCCGCGCGGCGCTCACCTGCGCCACCGAGTGGCAGTGGCCCGTCCTGCCGGGCATCGGCCTCCAGCCCGGTGGCGGACGGTCACGGGTGTGCGGCTGTCCCGACCCGGACTGCGTGGTGCCGGGCGGCCACCCGTTCGACCCCGTGCTCCTCGCCGCCACCACCGACCCGCGCATGGTGCGCTGGTGGTGGACCAACCGCCCCACCGCTCCCCTGCTGCTGGCCACCGGGGGGCGCGGCCCCTGCGCGGTGAGCCTGCCCGCTGTCGCCGGGGCGCGGGCGCTGGCCGACTTCGACCGGGCGGGGGTACGGCTCGGCCCGGTGGTCGCCACACCCACCCGCTGGTCGCTGCTGGTGGCTCCGTACTCCCTCGAAGAGCTCGGCGAACTGCTGAACGGCCAGGACTGGGTGCCCAGCTCGCTGCGGTTCCACGGCGAGGGCGGCTATCTGGTGCTGCCGCCGTCCCAGGTCGGCGCGGGGCGGGTGCGCTGGGAGCGCGCGCCGCTGCGGCGCGGCGGGCGGCCCTGGCTGCCGGAGGTGTCCGCTGTGGTGGACGCCCTGGTGGAGGCGAGTAGCAGCGCGCCCGACGGGGGCAGCCGACTGGCCTACTGAGGCCGGGCCGTCGGCGGTACGGCTGCCCTGTCGGCGGACGTTCGCTGATGCAGCTGTGCGCATCCCTGCGCAACCGCACATTCACAGAAGGACAAACGCGGTGGGGCGGCTGCCCCACCGCGTCGCCGTTGTGTCAGTGCCCTCGTGTGTCGTGGTGTCCTTGTGCGCCCGAGGGGCGTGGACGGGGGCTCCGTGGGCCCTGGAGGCCGACTGCGCCGCGAGGGGCAACTCCCCTGGCGCCATAGCGTGTTGATCGCCCGTCGGGACCGCACCGGCCGACCGGGGTCCGCGCCGCCATGCGTCATGTCCGCCGTCGGTCTGCCGTCGCGTCCGGCTCCGGACATGGAAGCGCCCGGTCGCTGGCGACGGGGGATGCACCAGCGACCGGGCTTTTAGAACCGTAACAAGAGATCGGCCGTTAGCAAATTCGATCGCGGATTTCCGGACGCGTACTTCCAGGCCGTAACGGTGAGTTGTGAGCAGGGTCACGTGTGCCGGACGGGGGTGTCACCGCCCGGCCGTGACGGTCAGCTCAGCGTCACCTGACGGTTGGTGAGACCACCGCGGGCACGCCGCTGCTCGGGTGTCAGCGGGGTGTCGGAGGCGAGTGCCTCACCGAGCCGCTCGGCCAGTTCCTGGGCGGGCTTCTCGGTGTCCTCGGCGCGCATCCCGGTGGGCAGGTCCCACACCGGGACGGTGAGTCCGTGGGCCCGGAACGAGCCCACCAGCCGGGTGTTCTCGCCGAGCGAGGAGGCGCCGGCGGCGTGCAGCCGGGCGAGTGCGTCCAGCAGCTTCTCCTCCGAGTGCGACATCACCCAGCGCAGGTGGTTCTTCTCCGGGGTCCGGCACCAGTAGGCGGCGTCCACACCGGAGAGCCGGGCGGTCGGGATGGCGGCCGCATTGGCTCGTTCCAGGGACGCGGCGACCTCCCCGCTCGCGTTCGCGGCGTCCTCGACCCAGAACTCGAAACCCTCGTGCAGGGTCGGCGTGAAAGTGCCCTTCGGGTCGAGCAGATCCTGAAGCCGCGGACCGTCGCCGGGCGCCCGCTCGGCGGAGACCGGAGTGCCGGGTTCGGCGGTCAGCGCGCGGCGCAGGGTGTCGGCGAGGTCGCGGCTGATGTCGCCGGAAGGGGTGTCGTTCTGGAGGCCGATCAGCACCGCGCCGCTGTCGCGGCGCAGCGCCGGCCAGGCCATGGGCAGCACGGTCGCGAGGGTGACCGACGGTACGCCCTCGGGCAGCCCCTCGGCCAGGCTCAGTTCGACGGTGGCGGCGGGCACCAGCTCGCGCAGGGCCACCCAGTCGCATTCGCCGGGGAGTCCTTCGAAGGGGCGCTGCACCAGTTCGGTGACGGCGTGGGCGGCTTCCCTGCCGTGACAGGCTTTGTAACGACGGCCCGAGCCACAGGGGCAGGGCTCGCGCGCGCCCACCACGGGGATGTCGCCCGTCGTGGCCCGGGGGGCTGCGGCCTTCGTCTGGGGGCGGCGCTTCTTGGCCATGGCGTGGCTGTCTCCCGATCGTGCGGCAGGGCTTGCTCGTACGGGCGCGAGCCTAGCCCTTTGGCCGAACCTCGTCGGCGCGATGGGCCGCGTCGGTTACGCGAGCTCGTCCAGATCGGCGAAGCCCAGCTCGCGGTCGAAATCGGGATCGATGTCCATGTCGGCTTGCGGCGCCCCCGGGGCGGCCGGCCGCGGAACGAGGTCCGCCCGTGGAGCGACGTCCGCGTCGGTGGCCCGCTCGAGATCGGCCCGCTCGATCTCCGGCGCGATGTCCGGAGCGATGTCCGGAGCGAGCTCGGGGCCGAGGCCGTTCGCCGGCCCCGCGGTCAGCTGCGGGTCCAGGTCGGCCCGGAGCGTGACCCGTTTCATAAAACCGTCGTCAACCGGAAGAAGCGCCCATACCGTGACTTCGCCGACGCCGTCCCGGACGCCCCAGTCGTCGGCCAGCGATCGGATGATGTTGAGACCACGGCCACCGCGCGCGGTGATGGAGGGTTTGGCCGGAAGAGGTCTTGTGGGTCCGCCGCCATCCGTGACTTCGACGGTCAGCCGCTCGTCCTCGTCCACGCTCCAGGCCGCCCGGACCGTGTCGTCACCATGGTCGGAACGCCATGGGCGGCCATGACGCCATGCGTTGCTGAGCAATTCCGAAAGGATCAATACAGCGTCGTCTATGACCGATTCCGATACCCCAGTCCTGCCCAAATCGCCACGCATCCATTGTCTTGCCGCGCGGACACCCGCAGGACCATGGGGTACGGCCATGGTCGACGACGTCGGCACCTGCCGTGCCACCACCAACGCCACCCCCGAGACCTCCTTAGCCCCACGCCACGGGATGGATGCCCCAATGGGCTGGAGCGGAAACAGGCCAAGTGGCATCGTGTGACGCACTCGTCACGATCGAATGCGTACCGAACGCGCCGGTGCACGCCGTGTCATGCCCACTATGTACGGCCGAGTTGAGACAGAACCTGTTTGGGGCGATTGGTAATCACCGCATCGACCCCGAGCTCGACGCACAGGTTCACATCCTCCGGCTGATCGACGGTCCAGACGTGCACTCGGTGCCCCATGCGCTGCAAGCGCTCCACGTAGCCCGGGTGGTTCCGCACGATCCGGATGCTCGGCCCCGCGATCCGCACCCCCGGCGGCAGTTGCCCGTCCCGGTGGCGCGGCAGCATGAACTGCATCAGGAAGACGGTGGGCAGGGTGGGGGCCGCGGCCCGTACCCGGTGCAGCGAACGCGCCGAGAAGCTCATCACCCGCACGGGCGAGGGCCCCTCGGGCGGCGGTGCGTCCAGGCCGTACCGGCGCAGCAGGGTGAGCAGCCGCTCCTCGACCTGGCCGGCCCATCGGGTGGGATGTTTGGTTTCGATCGCCAGTTCGATCGGGCGCTCGGCGTCCCGGACCAGCGCCAGCAGCCGGTCCAGGGTGAGCACCGAGGTGGAGTCGCGGTGGTCTCGGTCCGGCGCCTCCTTGTCGGTGGCCTGGCCCTTCCAGGAGCCGAAGTCCAGCGCGGCGAGATCGGAGAGCTCGAGCGCGGAGACCGCGCCCCGGCCGTTGGAGGTGCGGTTGACGCGGCGGTCGTGCACGCAGACCAGATGGCCGTCGGCGGTCAGCCGGACATCGCATTCCAGGGCGTCGGCGCCGTCCTCGATCGCTCGGCGGTACGCGGCCAGGGTGTGCTCCGGTGCGTCCTCGGAGGATCCGCGGTGGGCGACGACGGACACGGTGTGCGGACCGGGGCGGATGTCCCGGGCAGGGCGCGCATAGGTCACCGCGTTATGGTGCCACCGCCCGGTGTGAGCCGGTGGACGTGGCCCCGTCGATCCTTGTCCGGAATGGCGGCAGGGCGATTTGTCCGGGATAAAGGGTGGTAGTCCACCGGGCCACCGCTCCTTACGGCCGTCTGACGCGCCGTGGGAAAAGCTGACGACGGTAATGCGTAAGCGTGGGCCGTCATGAAAGAACTGTCGTGCACCTGAGGAGACAGCTGTGAGCACCGAGAACGAGGGCGCTGCCGTACCGCCTGCGGCCGGACCGCACCCGGCTCCTCCGGCGCCGCAACAGAACCCCGCGGTGCCTCCCGCGCCGGACTTCGAGCCCACCGCGGGCGCGGCTCCGGCCCCCCAGGACGCACCGATAGCCGCGCCCCCGGCCCAGCCGCCGGCCGCGTCCGCCTCCGGCGGTACGGGTTCCGGCGGTGCCGGCGAGGGCACCGAGCCCGGTGGCGGGGCTCCCCACACTCCGGGTTCCGGCCCGGGCGGCGACACCACCGCGGGGCAGTCCGCCTCGTGGTGGACCGCCGGCGGCGGACAGCCGCAGGGCGGCTCGGGCGGCGGACCGGGCGGGCCGTGGGGGACCGCTCCGGTACCGCCGTCCGGGGCACCCGAGCGCAAGCCCCGCGGTCTGATCGCCGCCGCGCTGGCCGCCGTGCTGGTCGCGGGCGGTATCGGCGGGGGCATCGGCTATCTGGCCGCCGACCACGACGACAGCGACACCACCACCGTCTCCGCCTTCGGCAATCCGAAGTCCGCGAGCCGCGCGCCGGGCTCGGTGTCGAACATCGCGGGCAAGACCCTGCCCAGCGTGGTCACCATCGAGGCCAAGGGCAGCAACGGCGAGGGCGGCACCGGCACCGGCTTCGTCTACGACAAGCAGGGCCACATCCTCACCAACAACCACGTAGTCGCCTCCGCCGCCGAGCAGGGCAAGCTCACCGCCACCTTCTCCAACGGCAAGCGGTACGCCGCCCAGGTCATCGGCCGCGCCGAGGGCTACGACGTCGCCGTGCTCAAGCTGAAGAACGCCTCGGGCGCCAAGCTGAACCCGCTGCCCCTCGGCAACTCCGACAAGGTCGCCGTGGGCGACGCCACCGTCGCCATCGGCGCCCCCTTCGGCCTCTCCGGCACCGTCACCACCGGCATCGTGAGCGCCAAGAACCGTCCGGTCGCCTCCAGCGACGGCGGCGGAGGCAACGCCTCCTACATGTCGGCCCTCCAGACGGACGCCTCCATCAACCCGGGCAACTCCGGCGGCCCCCTGCTGAACGCCAACGGCGGCGTCATCGGCATCAACTCCGCCATCCAGTCGGCCGGTAGCGGCAATGGCCTCGGCGAGTCGCAGCAGTCCGGCAGTATCGGCCTCGGCTTCGCCATCCCGATCAACCAGGCGAAGAACGTTGCCCAGCAGCTGATCAAAACCGGTCAGCCGGTCTACCCAGTGATCGAGGCCACGGTGAACATGAAGGACACCGGCGCGGGCGCCACCATCGCCTCCAACGGCGCCAGCGGCACCCCCGCCATCGTCCCCGGCGGCCCGGCCGACAAGGCGGGCCTCAAGTCCGGCGACGTGATCACCAAACTCGACGACATGGTGATCGACAGCGGCCCCACCCTGATCAGCGAGATCTGGACGCACCAGCCCGGCGACAAGGTCACCCTCACCTATAAGCGGGACGGCAAGCAGTCCACGGTCGATGTCACCCTGGGGAAGCGCAAGGGTGACAGTTGACGCGCTAGGCTGATCCCCACGTCACCCTGAGGGCGACGTGGGGAGGCTTGCCCGAGCGGCCTAAGGGAACGGTCTTGAAAACCGTCGTGGCAGCGATGTCACCGAGGGTTCAAATCCCTCAGCCTCCGCCGAGGTCAGCGAACTAGCTGGTCAGAAGGGGTGCCCCTGGTTCGGGGGCACCCCTTCCGCATGTCCGCCGTCTCACCCTGTGCCGCTCGAATCCCACCGTTGACCAGTGCGTGTGGACCAGGCGTGGACCAGATCTCTGGTAACGCGGCCGATCATCGAGACGGGTGCGGCAATCCGCCCGTTCCGCCACCTTGGTCAGGACGCAGGGCCCACAACGCTCGGGCGGGAAGCGGGAGACCGGCCTATTCAAGGTTCGTCCAAGGTTTTGGTCAATGCCCGTTCGCCACTGTTGGGGCAGTCCTACTTCGGACGCAGTTCTCACAGAGGAGGGTCCCCATGAAGGCAAACATGTTGCGCAAGGCGGCCGTTGCGACCGCCGGCCTTGCCTTATCCGGCACGTTGATGGGCGTGGGAACGGCAGCCGCCGCGCCCGCTGGCACTGCATCGGTCATGGCCTCATGTATCACTGACCGCAACTGGGGTGGAAACATCCAAGGCCAGTACGGTTGCACTCACTACGACCTTCCCAACGGTGAGGCTCAGGTCTTCGGCATAGGCTCGGACGGCGCGATCTGGACACGATGGTCACGGACGAACGGAACCCTCAGTTCCTGGACCTCGCTAGGTGGTCAGGGCCGGAGCTCTGTCGGCGCAACGGGCTTCGGTTGGGCCATCACCCTGAGCGTGCGCGGGACAGACGGCAACTGGTGGTACAACAACCGTGGCGGAACCTCCAGTGGTGGCTGGAGCGGTTGGCACCGCTGACCAGCGCGAGACAGTGCCGACATGAGACAGCGCATGTGTGGCGACCGGCTGGAGTACGGCTACGACGGCTGCCAGGCCCGTTGCGTCGGTTCTCAGTAACCCAAGACGGGGCTACGCGGGCCGGTCAAGCTTCTGACCGGCCCGCGTACTCGCACGCGCTCAAGGCACGCCCTTGATCAGGCACTTCAGGAGCAGGGAGTCAGGATGATGGGGCCCTCCCGGGCTGTTGGCGCGCCCCGCGGATCGCGGCGTACCCGCCGACCAGGGCACCTCCCAGCGCACCTGGCAACCCCATGATCGCGGCTAAAACGGCCGCCCACCCCTGGTGGAATGGTCCTGGCCGCTACGAAGGATCTTGGCGTAGAAGCGGAACAGGACGGCGAGCTGTGCCCCGCCCACCGGGCGACCTCCACTGGATCAACTCCCAAGTCGACGTAGACCCCAAGTCCGTTGAGAGATGGGCAAATCCGGGGCGTACGCCGCGCAGGGAGCGACCCGCCCTCGCGGTGAGCCCTGAACTTGGCGCGCTCTACGACCAGCGGGCGGACATCCCGGTGTCCGCGTTCGTGGACATGCTGTCCGAGGCCCGCGAGCAGATCGATGTCTTGGTGTATGCCGCTGTCTTCTTGCACGAGTGATGAGGACGACGTCACGCCATCTGCCGTGGTGGCGGCCACCCGGCCGAGGACGTGCCCGCTATGGTCGAGAGCGACATATCGATGGTCGGGCAGTTTGGCAGCGTCGAAATCATCCCAGCCGGGCGCAGTGGTTTCGAAGGTCGCGTTGCCCTCGTCGATGCCGAGTTGGTAGATGGCCAGACCTCGTCGGTGTGGTCGGCCGTCAGGCTGGTGATCCGGATCGTTTTGGTGCGAAGGGTCACCCGCGGTCTCCCGGGATGAGTTCGCTGATCAGGTTCTCGACGCGGGCTCGGATCTCGTCGCGGATCGGCCGGACGGCCGCGACGCCCTGACCGGCCGGGTCCTCGAGCTTCCAGTCCAGGTAGGTCTTGCCGGGGAAGTACGGGCAGGCGTCGCCGCAGCCCATGGTGATGACGACGTCCGAGGCTTGCACGGCTGCGACGGTCAGCATCTTCGGGATCTCTGCCGCAATGTCGATGCCGACTTCCGCCATCGCTTCCACGACGGCGGGGTTGACGAGCTCGGCGGGTGCCGAACCCGCGGAGCGGACTTCGACGCGGTCGCCCGCGAGGTGGGTGAGGAACGCAGCCGCCATCTGGGAGCGGCCCGCGTTGTGGACGCAGACGAACAGCACGGACCGTGTTGTGGGTTCAGACACGGGTGGAGCCTTCCTGGGCGGGCGCGGGCTCGGCGGCCACGGGGAACGCCAGCGTGGTGGAGCGGGGATAGTCCAGGCCCACGGCCTTGCCCAGGGCCATGGGCCCGGCCCGCATCACGGCGAAGTACACCAGCAGCGGCACCGCGATCCTGGCTACGTCCATGGGCTGCGAGGTGATCGCCTCACCTTGGAGCGCGAACAGCACGACGATGGTGAACAGCAGCCCGTACAGGGCGAACGGGCCGACCCGCGGAATCAGCTTCGTCTCGTACCACGCCCGCCCCTTGGCGTTCTCGCCCAGGCGCCGGGTGAGGAACCCCGCCACCAGCGGGATACCAAGGAAGATCAGCACGCTGCGGGCGATCTCCCACACGCTGACATCGAGACCGGTCTGTTCCAGGCCGAGCCAACCGGGCAGCGGGTCGAGGTAGAACCAGCCGAGCGCGGAGAAGGCGATCACCTGGAAGACGGAGTTCAGGGCGACGAGGACGGCGGCGGCTTCCCGGTCGCCGCAGGCCAGGTCGTCCCAGATGATGACCATCGCGATACAGCGGGCCAGACCGACGATGATCAGGCCGGTGCGGTACTCCGGCAGGTCCGGCAGGAGGAGCCAGGCCAGCGCGAACATGATCGCCGGACCGAGGACCCAGTTCAGCACGAGTGAGGGGACCAGCAGGCGGCGGTCCCGGGTGACCGTGTCGAGGCGGTCGTAGCGGACCTTGGCCAGGACCGGGTACATCATCACCAGCAGGCCGAGCGCGATCGGCAGGAGACGCCGGTGACCGTCACCTTCGCCAGGGCGGCACCGAGGCCGGGAACGAGTCGGCCCAGGCCGAGGCCGGCGGCCATGGCCAGCAGGATCCACACGGCAAGGAAGCGGTCCACGAACGACAGGCGGGCGGCGACCGGAGCAGGGTAGGAATCGGCGGTCACGAGGCGTGAGCCGCTGTCGTGGTGCGCTCGGGCAGCGGCTGACCAGCGGGGCGGGTGAGAATCCCCGCGAGCCGGTCGGTCATCTCCGCAGCAGCCAGTAGTAGACCCACGTGCCACGGCGCTCGCAGTCGATCAGCCCAGCCTGCCGCAGCAGCTTCAGGTGATGGGAGATCGTCGGCTGAGAGAGGTCGAAGGCGGGGGTCAGATCGCACACGCAGACCTCGCCCCCGGCCCGGGAGGCGATCATCGACAGCAGCCGGAGCCGGATCGGGTCGCCCAACGCCTTGAACACCTTCGCCAGCTCGACGGACTGCGCTTCGTCCAGCGGAGCGGTCAGCAGTCCGGGGCAGCAGCCGTCAACGCCGTCCTGGCCGAGCACCACAAGGTCTTGTTTCGACATTCTTCTATGTTGACGTTCTTCGATCCAAGATGCAAGCTTGAATCGAAGGACATCGATACAGCCCGATGGGAGACCGCCATGTCCCGCGTACAGCTCGCCCTGAATGTCCCCGACCTTGATGCCTCGGTGGCGTTCTACTCCAAGCTCTTCGGCGTCGAGCCCGCCAAGCGCCGCCCCGGATACGCCAACTTCGCGATCACCGAGCCGCCGCTGAAGCTGGTGTTGATCGAAGGCGAGGCAGGCCAGGACACACGGCTCGATCACCTCGGTGTGGAGGTCACCTCCACCGACCAGGTCAATGCCGCCACCGACCGCCTCAAGGACGCCGGACTCGCCACCTTCGAGGAGAACGACACCTCGTGCTGCTACGCCCTCCAGGACAAGGTGTGGGTCCACGGCCCCGGCAAGGAGCCCTGGGAGGTCTATGTGGTGAAGGCCGACGCGGACAACCTGGGCAAGGGTGCAACCGCCGACGCCACCGACACCTGCTGCACGAGCCGGACCGGCCCGGAGGAGTCCACGGCCGCCGCAGGCTGCGGGTGCGGAGTCTGAGCCGCTGGCTCGACGCTGTGGATCGCTGGTGGACCACCAACGTCGTTACGGGGTAGGCAGAGGGGCCGTTTGCACCGGTGGGAGCTGTAGCCATCGTCCTGGCCGCGACCCTTTTGGAAACCGTCGTGGCAGCGATGTCACCGAGGGCCCACATGCCTCAGCCTCCGCCGAGGCCGGCGACCCTCCCCCGGCCTTTGCTGCCGATGGATCGACACGTATGCGCGCCCGAGCACAAATTGACGCTGTATCAGGTCATCTTTTGCCTACTACCGTGATCGTTGGCGGTCACGTCCCGGGCTTCTGAGGGGGAAATTTCGCGTGCCAACGATCAGCGTCATCACATCCGTGTACAACGGCGGCCATCACTACATCGACGAGACCTACCAATCTCTGCGCGAGCAGAAACTGCCCGGTGACTGGGAATGGCAATGGTGTGTTCAAGAAGACGGGCACACCGGGATCGCCGCCGCCGTCCTCCCCGAGGATCCCCGGATTTCCATCGAATCCGGACTGCCCGCGCGCGTCGCGGTGGCGCGAACGCATGCGCTTACCCGTGCGACCGGCGAGTTGATCCGGACTCTGGACGCCGACGACGTGCTGTTGCCAGGAGCCCTCGAACGTGACATCGAGACGTTGGAGCGAGTTCCGTGGTGCGTATCCGCATGTCTTGACCTCCTCCAGGACGGCAGTACCTCACCGGGACCGCGCGACCCTCTGGGCGGCCCGGTGGAGCCCGGCCGGTTTTATGAGGAAGTGGTGGAAAACCGTCTGTCCGTGCAGACGACCACATTTGCCGCTCACCGTTCTCTGGTGCTCGCACTCGGGGGCTGGCATGCGCTGACCGGAGCTGAAGGGGTGGCTCTCCTTCTCGCCGCGGAGGTCGTCGCACCTGGTGAGTTCATCGCCGAACCGAGCCTCCTCTACCGGAAGCACCCTGATCAGACCACCGCGACAGGCCGTTACTGGAATCCGGAAGAAGCGGCTACCCGAAGAGAAGCGGGAATACAGCGGGCACGTGCGATGCGGGCGGCGGGTTGGACATGGTCATGAGATGTGCTCCGATTCTGCTGAGCGCTGACGAAGCCGGATCCGTGAGCGACAACGCCAAACCGTAGGTGATCACGTAAGGGTCGGGGAGTTGAAATGGGCGGGGAGGTGTGGGCTTCGGTTCTGTCGCTTACGGGTGTGTTGCTCGGGGGCGGGCTGACGGCGTTCGCCCAGCACGCCACTCAGCGGTCCGCGGAGCGAGCCGAGGAAGCCCGCCAGGTCGTGGCCACCGCGGAGAGCCGCCGGGCGGAACAGCTCGAGGCCCTGAAGGAGTTCATCGCGAAGGCGCAGATGGCCGAACGGGCGGCTTACAGCCGTCCTGAGGAGTGGGGCGACGACGAGGACTGGACGACGCAGGCGGGGGCCGCCATGACCGCGCTGTGGACCGCGTCGGGGAATGTGATGCTGCTGTGCGACGAGGCGTTGCACGAGCCGGTCCGGGTCTATGGGCATGCGCTCAATCAGGCGGTGTGGCGGAACATCGGTGACACCGAGGTGAACGAGCATCTCGAAGCGGGGAAGTCCGCGTTCATGGCGGCGGCGCGCAGCACGCTGGGTTCCCACTGAGGACGGAATCCCTGTAACTGCGCATGGGGTGCCCCTGATGGAGAGGCACCCTGTGTGCGCGGCAGATTCCGGAGGTCAGGGGATGTAGACGCTCTGGCCGAACTCGAAGATGCCGCTCTCACCCGGCGGGACCGGGGCGATCGGCGCTCCCTGGCAGTCGGGGCCGGAGAAGACCAGGGCCACCTCGTCGGTGCGGTTGTCGACACTCAGCGGGTAGTGATCGGTGTTGTAGCAGCCGCTGGGGTTGTTGTGCGGCGTGCCGCTGACGATCAGGGTGCCCTGGGCGGCGGCAGCTGTTCCGGCTGACGAGAGGGCGAGACCCAGCGCACCGATCACCGCTGCCGCCACGATTCCCATCCGACGCATCATGTACCTCCTGTTGCATTTCGCGAAGACGCCAACCGCCTTCCGCCCCATGGGTATCTGCGGGCACTCGACTCCCACTCACAAGGAGGCTGAGGGGGAATCGGGGTCCGATCGCCCCTTCCCCCATGCGGCTCGGAGGGACGCCGTTCCCGGCAGTGCCGGAATTCCGGATTTCGATCGTCCGCTCGCGGCCCACCAGCTCTCCGAGGGAATGCGAGGCGGGGTTGAACGGGGAGCGAGAGACATACGAGTCCCCGTTGCTGTCCTGTGACGCGTTGGGCGCGACGGGGCAGTGGGCTCCGCGCACCACGTCGCCGCCCGGCCTGGCGTCCACAGGACGGCGCCAAGCTGGGCGGCGATCTGGCCGAAAACCTATGGTGTGGGTCGTTGATGCAGGTCAGGGCCATGGGATCGGCCGACTGGCGGGCAGTTGGGATGCGGGACACGGAGAAGTGGGCTTTTAGTTGTAGCTAAAGGTGGGAACCTGTGGCTGAGGGACGAGCGAGATTCGTCGACAGGGTGCGGCTGGGAGTGATGTGCATGCCGTGGAAGGGCAAGGGACCGAAGGGGGAGGCCGCGGAGCTCGCCGGGGCCCAGCTGGCCCGTCAAGCCACCGTGGAAGTGGCGGGGTTGCTGGGCAAGCGGGATATGAGCAGAGCGGATCTGGCCAGGCTCATGGACGTCAGTCCGGGGCGGGTGAGCCAAATACTGTCCGGAGATGAGAATCTGACCCTGAGAAGCCTGGCCGCGGTGGCCGAAGCGCTTGAACTGGACGTCAAGATCAGCTTCGTTGAGCCCAAGGACGACGGCGGCCGTCGCGCGCTTAGCCGCGGCGACGACTCCTTCGTCTGTGCCCCGTGAATCCATGAACGGCCGTGCGGGGCGCGCGGATCAGGGGTGCGACGCGCCCGCTGCCGCCAGTGGCTCTTCGGTCAGCGCCTGGTCCCGCAGCCGTTCGAGGTCGCGGTCCGCGCTCCGCTTGCCCGTCCGATAGCCGAACTCCAGCATCTTCACACAGGCTTCCTTGGCCATGGCCAGCGCCTGACGGCGGTCCTCCGCCTCCTCCCGGGTGGCGCTGTGCAGTTCGACGGGGAAGTCCTGGAGCTCACGCTGCCGACAGCTCGCCTCGATGTCCGCCTCGACCTTGGCGGCGTCGTCCAGGTACTGATCCACCTCCTCGTACAAGGTGTTGATCGCCGTCCGCTCCTTGGTCACCGGAGTGGAGCCGCGCAGGTACCCACGGGAGTCGAAGGCGAACATCCGCAGCTGGGCGACCGTTCCGAAGTCCCGGACCAGCCGGTGGCAGTGGCAGTACATGTCATGGGCGAGCCGCCGCTCCAGCCGGTCCAGAAGCACCGCGATGCCCAGGGTGATCACCGCGACGAAGGGCGGTGTGGACTGCTGGTTCTGCTGCTGACGTACGCGCGGGGCGAGCGCCCCGCCCGCGGCGGCCGCGGCCACGGCGGGCGGCACATCGGCCGCGTGGGGCAGCAGCAGCGTGATGGTGATCAGCGCCGCCGCGCAGGTGCATCCGGTGATCGCGACGCACAGCGCCGTGGACCGCGCGGTGCCCAGCAGCCTGCCCTTGTCGGCGAAACGGTGGATCAGTGAGATCCAGGTGACCAGCGCGCAGGCGGCGAGGGGTAACGCGATCCGCGCGAACCACTCCTGTGCATAGAGCTCGTGCAATGCTCCCCCTGCTCGCGCCTCGCTGCCGGTGCGCCGGAGGCGAGCGGCCGGTCACGGGGAGAGCGGGAGCCCCATCACTGTCCGCCCGGAGGGCGGAAGGACCGGCGAGTGGTGTGCGGTGCGTGCACGGAGCGCCTCGTCGCGTGGTCACGATAGTGCCCCTCGATCGCGTAATGCACGGCTCACATTCCGTTTACCACGGGATCGCGCCGCCCTGGGCCGTGCCGGGGAGCCCCCCGCGCCGCCCTTCACGCGCGTCAAGGGGTGGTGGCCAGACGGCCGGCGGCTGGAGGTGGCGGGCCGCGCTGCGGGCGGCGGAGGCGACCGTGGCCCGGGCCTCGCGGCAGGTCAGCCCGATGTCGACGGCGGCCTGGACCAGGTCGGGTGCGAGCTGTGCACCAGCGCCCGTCTCGTAGGCGCGACAGGCCGCCCAGAACAGCCGGTCGTTGCGCTGGCCCTCGCGGGACTCGCGGACGAACCGTACGAGGGCGGTGAGCGCGGCGGGAGGCCGCTCGGACGGGCGGCGCCCGGACGATGCGCGCAGCCGGGCGGGAGACGGCGGCCGCAGCAGCCGCAGCAGCGCGGGCGGGACGGGGGCGGGGGTCCAGACGGGGGAGCCGGGGGCGAGGCGGTAGCTGCCGTGTGCGGCGGCCGAACCGGGGCCGACGAGATAGCCGCCCGATCCGCGGATGTCGATACCGGGGGCGAGGCGGCCCGCGGAGTTGGCGACGGTGAGGCCGGGCGGGCCGCTCAGCCACAGGTGACGGCCGCCGCCCGGGGTGAGCACGGTGACGGTGCGGGGGACGGTGAAGCCGTGCTCGCGGGCGAGCCGTGCGAGAGCGGCGGGGCCGTCGGTGCCGTTCCGACCGGTGACGTCCCCGGGGCCCCGCGGGTTCTGTGGTGCCGTCGGGCCGTTCGGCCGGACGTCGAGGTCGACGCCGATGAGGTGGTGCGGGGCGCATCCGCACGCGATGCCGTACGCGGTGGCCCAGGGGGCGGCGGCGAACAGCGCGCGGACCGTCTCCGGGTCCGCGGAGGCGTCATGGATGCCGTGGCCCAGCCGGCCGCAAGCGCCGCGGCAGGGCGGGGATTCGGGGTCGCGGTGGTGTGGGGAGCGCACGGCGGGCAGCTTCGCGCGGGTCAGCGGGATCACACGGAAGCCGCGCGCCGAGGCGGCGAGGGCGTGGGCGAGTGCGATGGTCGCCATGACCCCCATTTTCGGACAAGTGTTCGGCAATGGGAAGGGGGTCGGGGAACGCGGTAAGGATGGCCGAAAGTGTGCGGAACCGGTGCTCCGCCGCTCCCGCGCGGTGCGGTGGATGGTGGAGCGGGTGGCGCATGGGCGCGCTCCCAAGGAGTGGAGGCGCTCGGCACGTTTAACTCTCATTCCTCATGCTTGCGTGGTAATTGCGGTGTCCAGTGCGCTTGTTCCGGGATGCGGTGGGGCAATTCTGCTTCCGCGATGGTTCCCGAGCGTCGGAGGAAGCGAGATGGCGGAGATCCGCACCATCCCCACCGGGTGGAGGTCCGGGGTCGTGCCCCGGTCGCACGGAGGCAGATCGCCACCGAGGAGCGGGACGTAACGGGGGAATGGGGGACGCCGGGGGGCGCTGGGGGGCAGAGAACGGTGTTCGGACCGACGAGAGCGAACAGTGGTGATTCATTGACCCAAGGGGACGGGTGAGGTCGTACGGCCGCGCGGTGGCACATCGGTGCCGCCGCGCGGCCGTGCGTGCCGTCGTGCTTGACAGTCCGGAATAATCTGACGGATAGTCAGAAAGCTTTTCGCTGAGGTCAGTCATGCATCCCCGTCCCGCCCAGGGGCGTCCCGTCGAGGTCCCGTCAAGGGGGTCCACTGCCCATGACCGGTGAGAGGACGGCCGGGAAACCCGCGCCCGACGACCTGTACGAGCGCCTCAAGGCGTTCGAGGGGCGGACGGCCGTACAGGGCGGCGAGGGCCGGGACCCCGTCAACGAGCCCATGATCAGGCACTGGTGCGAGGCGATGGGCGACACCAACCCCGCCTATCCGGACATCGCGCCGCCCACGATGCTCCAGGCGTGGACCATGGGCGGACTGGCGGGCCACCCGGCCGGTTCGACCCGGACGCGGGCGTACGACGAGCTGTTCGCGCTGCTCGACGACGCGGGCTGCACCTCGATCGTGGCCACCGACTGCGAGCAGGAGTATCCGCGTCCGCTGCGGCCCGGTGACCGCGTCCGCTTCGACGCGGTGATCGAGTCGGTCTCCCCGCGGAAGAACACAGCGCTGGGGTCCGGGCACTTCGTCACCACCCGGATGGATATCCATGTGGGCGATGAGCTGGTCGGGACGCACCGCTTCCGCGTCCTCACGTACGCCCCCGCCCACCGGAATCCAAAGCCGAAGCCGAAGGCGCATCCCGAGCCCGTGGCGGAAGCGGCGCGCCCCCGCCCCGTCGTCAACCGGGACAACGCCGGTTTCTGGGAGGGCGTCGCCGAGCACCGGCTGCTCCTCCAGCGCTGCACCGACTGCGGCACCCTCCGCTTCCCCTGGCTGCCCGGCTGCGGCCGGTGCGGCTCACCGGAGTGGGAGACGGCCGAGGCGTCCGGCCGCGGCACGGTGTTCAGCCATGTGGTGATGCACCACCCGCCCTTCCCCGCCTTCGACCCGCCCTACGCCGTGGGGCTGATCGAGCTCGCGGAGGGGGTGCGGATGGTCAGCGGCATCACGGGGGTGCCGTACGACAAGGTGCGCATCGGTATGCCCGTCGAGCTGGAGTTCCTGCGGGTCGACGACGCCAAGGGGACCATGGAGCTCCCGGTGTTCCGGGCGACGGCGGAGGAGGCCGTATGACCGTCCGCGCGGGCGACGCGCTGCCACCGCTGCGCATCCCGATCACCCGGACCCTCATCGTCTCCGGAGCCCTCGCCTCCCGGGACTACCAGGATGTGCACCACGACGCCGAGGCGGCCAAGGAGAAGGGCTCCCCGGACATCTTCATGAACATCCTGACCACCAATGGTCTCGTGGGGCGCTACATCACCGACCACTTCGGACCGCGGGCACGGCTGCGGAAGGTCGCGATCCGGCTCGGGGCGCCCAACTACCCCGGCGATGAGATGGTGTTGAGAGGTGAGGTCACCTCGGTCGCCGACGGTGCCGCGGAGGTCGCGGTGACCGGCGCGAACCACATCGGCAACCATGTGACCGGCACGGTCACCGTGCAACTGCCCATCGATGCCGCCCCGATGGAGTCCACCGGGCCGACCGGGGGCCCCGGAGCCGAGGAGGACCTCCGATGAGCGCCCGCGGGGGCGGCACTCTGGGCGGCGCCGCGGCCGTCGTGGGTATCGGCGCCACCGCCTTCACCAAGGACTCCGGCCGCAGTGAGCTGAGGCTCGCGGCCGAGGCCGTCCGGGCCGCCCTGGACGACGCCGGGCTCACCCCCGCCGATGTCGACGGTCTGGTCACCTTCACCATGGACACCAGCCCCGAGATCACCGTCGCCCAGGCGTGCGGCATCGGCGAGCTGTCGTTCTTCTCACGCGTCCACTACGGCGGGGGCGCCGCCTGCGCGACCGTGCAGCAGGCCGCGCTCGCCGTCGCGACGGGTGTGGCCGATGTGGTCGTCTGCTACCGCGCGTTCAACGAGCGTTCCGGGCGCCGCTTCGGGGCCGGGGTGCAGCACCGCGAACCCTCGGCCGAGGGGACCGCGCTCGGCTGGGTGCTGCCCTTCGGTCTGCTCACCCCGGCGTCCTGGGTGGCCATGGCCGCACAGCGCTATCTGCACATCTACGGTCTGACCCCCGAAGTGTTCGGCCATGTGGCCGTCACCGACCGGCGGTACGCCGCCACCAACCCGGCCGCGTACTTCTACGGCCGGCCGATCACCCCGGCCGATCACGCCGCCTCCCGCTGGGTCGTCGAACCGCTGCGGCTGCTCGACTGCTGCCAGGAGACGGACGGCGGCCAGGCCATCGTGGTCACCAGCGTCGAGCGGGCCCGCGGCCTGCGCCATCCGCCCGCGGTGATCACGGCCGCGGCGCAGGGTGCGGGGCGCGGTCAGGAGCAGATGACCAGCTTCTACCGCGACAATCTCACCGGGCTGCCCGAGATGGCCGTGGTGGCGCGGCGGCTGTGGCGCGACAGCGGTCTCGCCCCGGCCGCGATCGATGTGGGCATTCTCTACGACCACTTCACCCCGTTTGTTCTGATGCAGCTGGAGGAGTTCGGCTTCTGCGGGCGCGGTGAGGCGGCCGGATTCGTCGCCGAGGACGCGCTGCCCCTCAACACGCACGGGGGCCAGCTCGGCGAGGCGTATCTGCACGGGATGAACGGCATCGCGGAGGGCGTACGGCAGATCCGCGGCACCTCGGTCAACCAGGTCCCGCACGCCTCGCGCGTCCTGGTCACCGCGGGCACCGGGGTACCGACATCCGGGCTTCTCCTCGGCGCAGACGGCTGAACCGCGCGCGTGTCTGCGGCTTCGGCCGTCCCTCATCCTCCTTCATTTGTCATATGAGCCGAAGGAAGCAGAGTGGCTGGGCGATCACGGGCTGGGCCGCGGGTCTGGTCACAGCCCTGGCCTCGATCACCGGTGCCGCCCCTGTCTCGTCCAAGGCTGCGCTCCCTGCCCCGTCCGAGACCGGTGGATTCTCCTCGGCGGAGTCCGCCCTCCCCGACCCCCGCGATCTGGGCGCCAAGGTCTTCACGGGCTGGGCCTTCGACACCTGCCGCACCCCGCCCCTCAGCACCCTGCGCGCCTGGCACGGCTCCCGCTACCGCGCCCTGGGCGTCTACTTCGGCGGCCGCGGCCGGGCCTGCCCGAGTCAGCCCCATCTCACCGCCTCCTGGATGCGCGGGGCCGCGGCCCTGGGATGGCACGCGCTGCCCGTCTACGTCGGCTCCCAGTCGCCGTGCGTCCGCAACATCGACAAGACACATGTACCGATCGGCAGCTCCCCCTGGTCGCAGGGGCGTGCGGAGGCGAGGGACGCGGTGGCCCGCGCCAAGGCGCTGGGCATGAAGGAGCGCAGCGCGCTCTATCTCGACATGGAGGCGTACGACCAGTCGCACACCGGCTGCGCCGCCACCACGCTCTCCTTCATCCGTGCCTGGAACCGCGAAGTCGCCGCACAGGGCTTCTTCCCCGGCTTCTACAGCAGCGCCGAGTCCGGGGTGCGCCATCTGGAACAGGCCCGGAAGGACGGAGTCGATGACCTCCCCTCCGTCATGTGGTTCGCCCGCTGGACCACGAAGGCGTCGCTGAACGGGGAACCGGCCCTCGCCGGGGCCGCCTGGCAGCCGCACCGCCGCGTCCACCAGTACAGGGGCAACGTCGATGTCACATACGGCGGCCGGACGCTGCGGATCGACCGCAACAAGGTGGACGCGCCGGTCGCGATCGTCGAATGACCCCACCCCTCCGGCGAATCCCCGACCCTCGCCCTGCCCCATCCCCCCTCAGGAGGTGATGCGGGCCCCACCCCTACAACTTGAGAGTGACCCGGCTTCGGCACCTGGGACCGATCCGCGATGAGCTGCTCGCTCATAGCGTTGAGACATGACCACGACCGTGTGCACGGGCGCTTCCACTGGTGCGTTCCCGTCGTTCTCCTCGTACGTCAAGGCGCGGGGGCCGGTTCTGCTGCGCACCGCCCGCTCACTGACCGCCAACGCCTTCGACGCGGAGGACTTGCTCCAGACCGCCCTGGCGAAGACGTACCTTTCGTGGGAGCGCATAGAGGACCACAAGGCGCTGGACGGCTATGTGCGACGTGCGCTGGTGAACACACGCACTTCGCAGTGGCGCAAGCGCAAGGTCGACGAGTTCGTGTGCGAGGAACTGCCCGAGCCGGATCCGGTCCCCGCTCCCGACCCCGCCGAGCAGCAGGTGCTCCGCGACGCCATGTGGCGCGCGGTACTCCGGCTGCCGGACCGCCAGCGAGCCATGGTCGTCCTCAGGTACTACGAGGACCTGAGCGAGGCCCAGACCGCTGAGGTGCTCGGGGTGTCCGTCGGCACGGTGAAGAGCGCGGTCTCGCGCGCCCTCGGCAAGCTGCGCGAGGACCCGGACCTCTGCTGCGCGGCCTGACGGCCTCCCCGGTCGCGCGCTCCGGGCCCGATCGTCACGTCCACGCCGCAGTCCAGGGCTGTTCATGCGGGGCGGGGTTTTCCACAGCGGAGTTATCCACAGGGGATGACATAACAGCCGGTCGGCAGCAAAATCAGCGGCAGTTCTACCCGCGCGTAACCGGAACCCCTGGAGGCCCCGGTGCTCAGCACGATGCAGGATGTACCGCTGACCGTGACCCGCATCCTCATGCATGGTTCGGTTGTGCACGGCACGGCCCAGGTGACCACCTGGACCGGCGAGGGCGCGCCCCGGCGCCGTACCTTCCGGGAGGTCGGCGGGCGATCCGCGGCGCTCGCCCACGCGCTGCGCGAGGAGCTCGGGGTCGAGCGCGGTGAGCGCGTGGGCACGCTCCTGTGGAACAACGGCGAGCATCTGGAGTGCTATCTCGCGGTGCCGTCCATGGGCGCCGTGCTGCACACCCTCAACCTCCGGCTGCCGGCCGAGCAGCTCTCCTGGATCGTGAACCACGCCGCCGACCGCGTGATCATCGTCAATGGGTCGCTGCTGCCGCTGCTCGCCCCGCTCCTCCCCGGCCTCGGCTCCGTCGAGCACATCGTGGTCACCGGTCCGGGCGACCGTTCCCTCCTGGACGGATGCGGTGCGCGGGTCCATGAGTACGAGGCACTGATCCAGGGCCGCCCCGCCCACTACGACTGGCCGGAGCTCGACGAGCGCGAGGCCGCCGTGCTCTGCTACACCTCGGGGACGACCGGGGACCCCAAGGGGGTGGCCTACAGCCACCGTTCGATCTATCTCCACTCGATGCAGGTCAACAGCGCCGAGTCGTTCGCGATCTCCGGGCGCGACACCCTGCTGCCGGTGGTGCCGATGTTCCATGCGAACGCCTGGGGCACCCCACACGCCGCCTTCATGGCGGGCGCCTCGATAGTGATGCCCGACCGCTTCCTCCAGCCCGAGCCGCTCGCCGAGATGATCGAGAGCGTGCGCCCCACCATCGCCGCCGCCGTGCCGACCATCTGGCAGGGGCTGCTGGCCGAGTTGGAAGCGAAGCCGCGGGACGTGGCCTGTCTGCGCAATGTCTACATCGGCGGTGCTGCCTGTCCGCCCGCCCTGATGAAGGAGTTCGAGGAGCGCCACGGCATCCGTGTGGTGCACGCCTGGGGCATGACGGAGACCTCGCCGCTGGGCACCCTGGCCCAGCCGCCCGCCGGCGTCCCGGACGAGGACGCCTGGCCGTACCGCGTGAGCCAGGGCCGTTTCCCGGCCTCCGTGCAGGCCCGGCTGACCGCGCCCGACGGCGGTCGGGTGCCGTGGGACGGGACGACGGCGGGCGAGCTGGAGGTGCGCGGCCCGTGGATCGCCGGGGCGTACTACGGAGGCGCGGCAGGTGAGCCGTTCCGCCCCGACGACAAGTTCACCGAGGACGGCTGGCTGAAGACCGGTGACGTCGGCACCATCACGCCCGACGGCTATCTGACGCTGACCGACCGCGCCAAGGACGTCATCAAGTCCGGTGGTGAGTGGATCTCGTCGGTCGAGCTGGAGAACCAGCTCATGGGCCATCCGGAGGTCGCTGAGGCGGCGGTTGTGGCCGTGCCGGACGATAAGTGGGGCGAGCGTCCGCTCGCCGCCGTGGTGCTGAAGGAGGGCGCCACCGTCGACTACGAGGCCCTCCGGGCCTTCCTCGCCGAGCGGATCGCGCGCTGGCAGCTCCCCGAGCGCTGGACGCTGATCCCGGCGGTGCCGAAGACGAGCGTGGGCAAGTTCGACAAGAAGCTGCTGCGGAAGCAGTACGCGGACGGGGAGCTGGACGTGACCGAGCTCGACTGACCCGGCCCCCGGCCCCGGCCCGGAGCCGGACTCGGGAGCGGGGTGAGGGGCGAGGGCCGGGCCGGACGCGTCCTTTGTTCCCGGGGTGGGCCGGGGGCGCGCTCACGCCCCTCGCCCGCCGACGCACCGCGTCAGTTGGTGCCGATCTTCGCCAACAGGTCCACGATCCGGGCCTGTACCTCCGCGCTCGTCGAGCGCTCCGCGAGGAACAGCACGGTCTCGCCCGACGTCAGCCGCGACAGCTGCCCCGGGTCGATGTCCGCCGCGGTGTAGACGACCAGCGGGGTGCGGTTGAGCAGACCGTTGCCACGCAGCCAGTCCACGATCCCGGCCCGGCGGCGGCGTACCTGCATCAGGTCCATCACCACCAGGTTCGGCCGCATCTGCCCGGCGAGCGACACCGCGTCGGCGTCCGTCGCCGCGCGGGCGACCTGCATCCCGCGCCGCTCCAGCGTCTCCGTCAGCGCCGCCGCGATCGGCTCGTGCTCCTCGATCAGCAGTACGCGGGGCGGGTGCTGCTCACTGTCGCGCGGGGCGAGCGCCTTGAGCAGGACGGCCGGGTCGGCGCCGTACGCCGCCTCCCGTGTCGCCTGGCCGAGCCCCGCCGTCACCAGCACCGGCACCTCGGCGGCGACCGCCGCCGTACGCAGCGACTGAAGCGCGGTACGGGTGATCGGCCCGGTCAGCGGGTCGACGAAGAGCGCCGCCGGATACGCGGCGATCTGCGCGTCCACCTCCTCCCGGGAGTTGACGATCACCGGGCGGTAGCCGCGGTCGCTCAGCGCCTGCTGCGTGGACATGTCCGGCGCGGGCCACACGAGGAGGCGGCGCGGATTGTCCAGCGGCTCCGGCGGCAGTTCGTCGTCCAGGGGCGGGGTGCGGTCGTCGACGATCTCGATGGCGCCGTTCGGCCCGTCCAGCGGTTCCGGACCCTCGGCGCCCTCGTCCGGCGCGCCGATCGCGAACGCCCGGCCCGAGCTCTGCGGCCCCGGCGCGCGATGCGGCTGTGCGCCCGCTCCGGGCTGCGGTCGCGACGGCGTCGCGGGCTGTGCGCCGGACGGCGCTCCCGGCTGTGTCCCGGCCTGGGGCGGCGGGGTCCGGTCGGCGGCCGCCGCGGCTTCCGGTGCCGGACCGCCCTGGTCCGGACCCGGCACATCGGGTCGGGCGGCCAGCTTGCGACGTCGGCCCGACCCCGCCGTGGCCGTGCCGCCGGAGGGCGTCTGGGACTGAGGCGGGGGCTGCTGCCCCTGCGGACGGCCGCCCTGCGGCTGACCCGGGCGCTGCACTCCGGTGGGCTGCTGACCGATGGGGTGCTGACCCGTCGGATGCTGCCCGGTGGCATGCTCACCGGCCTGCTGGGCGAACGGCACCCCTTGTCCCAGCGTGCGCACGCTGATCGCGCGCCCTGTGGTGTCCGCGCCCGGCGGCGCCTCGGCGGGCAGCGGCTGGGAGCCTGGCCGCGCGGGTGTGGCCGACCACTGGCCCGACGGCGGACCGCTGGGCTGGGCGGCCGGACCCGGCTGCTCCTCGGAGAGCGGTCGGCGCGCCCGGCGCCGCCCGGTGGGCTGCTGCTCCTGCTGTTGTTCGTGCTCGGGACCGCGGGCGGCGGGCAGCGCTGCCATGGCCGACTCACCCTGCCCGGGGGCGCCGTTGGGGCGTACGGGCTCGCCGCGTACGGCAAGACCGCCACCGCCCTGTGGCTGAGTGGCGCCGAGGGGACCGTGCTGCGCGGGGACCAGCCCGGCCGGGCCCAGCTCCGGCGGCAGCCCGCCGTGCTCCGGCGTCCGGTCGGCCGCGGCGGGCGGCAGCGCGAAGGGGGACCGGGCGGCGCCGGGCTCCTCCGCGGGCTGCCCCTGGGGCTGGGCCTGTTCCTCGTCGGACAGCGGCCGTTCCGGGGCCTCGGCCAGCGCCCGGCGGGCCCGGCGCCGTCCGGTCGGCGCGGAAGCCTGCTGCGGCTGGCCGCCGTTGGTGCCCTGCGGAGCATCGCCCCACTGCGCCTGCTGCTGCTCGCGCTCCTGCTGCTCGTGCGGCGGCTGCTGTTCTTGCTGCTGCTGTTCGTGCTCGGGGCTGCGGGCGGCGGGCAGCGCGGGCATGGCGCCAGGCTGAACCTGCTGCTGCGGCGCCGGGTCGGTGGCATCGGCCGCCGCTGGGGGGAGCGCGAGGGCGGACCGGGGGGCCGCGCCGTTCTCCTGGGCCGGGGCGCCGCGCCGGGCGCGCCGCCCGCCGGGGGCCTGCCCGGCCATGCCCTGAGGCGGCACCACGCCCATACCGGCGGGGCCGACCGGCTGCGGAGCGGCTGCCTCCGGTGCGTCGTCGGCGCGGGCGTGGCGGTGGTGCCCGCTTCCGCTGCCGTTGGTGTCCTGGGTGGCCGTGCCGGGGGCCGGGGTCTCGTCGGGGTGCGGGCGTGCCCGGCGACGCCCGGTCGGCCGCGGCTCGTTCTGGTGCGCGCCGGTGTCGTCGCCACCCACGGCGGGCTGTTCGGCCGGTGCGCCCGCGCTCTGCTCGCCGTTCTGCGTTCCGCTGCCGTCGGTGTCCTGGGTGGCCGTGCCGGGGGCCGGGGTCTCGTCGGGGTGCGGACGTGCCCGGCGGCGCCCGGTCGGCGTATGGCCGGTGCCGTTCCCGGCCGTGCCACCGCCGGAGGTGCCGCCGCCGGAGGTGCTGCTCCCCGAGGTGCCGCCGCCGGAGGTGCCCTGCCCTTGTGTACCGTCGCCGCGCTCCGCGCTCGACGCGGCGTTCGCGCGCTCCAGGTCCGCGGCGGCGGCCGAGATCGGTACCTCCAGGACATAGGCGTGTCCGCCCATACCCGGCATCTCATGGGTCTGGAGCACGCCCCCGTGCCGGCGCACGATCCCGCGCACGATGGGCTCGTGCACCGGGTCGCCGCCCGCGTAGGGCCCGCGCACCTCGACCCTTATGACGTTCCCGCGCTGCGCCGCCGCGACGACGATCGTGGAGTCCCCGGACGCCGCGCCGCCCGAGGCCGCCTTGCCGGTCGAGTCGACACCGGCCACGTCCGCGACGAGATGGGCGAGCGCCTGAGCCAGCCGATCCGCGTCCACCTCGGCCTCGATCGGCGGCGCATGCACGGCGAACTGCGCCCGGCCCGGGCCGATCAGCTCGACCGCGCCCTCGACACCCGCCGCCACGACCTCGTCCATGGAGACCGCGCGCCGGGCCAGCTCCTCGCCGTCCGCGTCGAGCCGCTGGTAGCTCAGGACGTTGTCCACGAGCGTGGTCATCCGGGTGTACCCGGCGGCGAGGTGGTGCAGGATCTGGTTGGCCTCCGGCCACAGCTGTCCGGCCGGGTCGTCGGCCAGGACGCCCAGCTCGTGGCGGAGCTCCAGCAGCGGCCCGCGCAGCGACTGGTCGAGCACGGCCAGCAACTGGGTGTTCCGGTCGGTGAGGGACTCCAGCTGCTCCGCGTACCGCTCGCGCTCCCCGGCCAACTGCCCCCGGAGGTCGTCCAGCGCCTGGGTGTGCTGGGTGGTGAGCTCCTCCAGCTCCGCGGTGTGCTTGGCGGTGAGGCTCTCCAGCTCCTCGGCGTGCTGGGAGGTGAGGCCCTCCACCTCCTCGGTGTGAGCCGCGACCAGGTCCCGCTCGGCGCGCCGGTCGGTGAAGGTCATCACGGCGCCGACGAGTTGCTCGCCGTCCCGTACGGGCGCGGTCGTCAGATCGACCGGAACCTGGCTGCCGTCCTTGGCCCACAGCACCTGACCGCGCACCCGGTGCTTGCGGCCGGACCGCAGGGAGTCGGCGAGCGGCGATTCCTCGTACGCGAAGGGGGAACCGTCCGGGCGCGAGTGGTGTACCAGAGAGTGAAGCTCCTGACCGCCCAAGTCACTGGCCCGGTAGCCGAGGATCTGCGCCGCGGACGGGTTGACGAGGACCACCTTGCCCTCGGTGTCCACGCCGACCACGCCCTCCGCCGCCGCGCGCAGGATCATCTCGGTCTGGCGCTGCTGGCGGGCGAGTTCGGCCTCGGTGTCGAGCGTCCCGGTCAGGTCGCGCACGATGAGCATCAGCAGCTCATCGCCGGTGTAGCTGTACTGATCGGCGTAGGGGGTCCGGCCATCCTCCAGATTGGCGCTGGTCACCTCGACGGGGAACTGCGCCCCGTCGGTGCGCCGGGCCATCATCCGGGTCGGCTTGGTGCCGCTCGTCCGCTCCGCGTCCGCGGGGCGCCGCATCGACCCGGGAATGCGGTTGGGATCGAAGGAGGGGAGCAGATCGAGCAGACCACGACCGACGAGGGCGGTTCCCGGTGTCTCGAAGGACTGGAGCGCGATGTGGTTGGCGTTGACGACCGTGCCATTGCAGTTGACCAGCAGCAGTGCGTCGGGAAGGGCGTCGAGTATCGCTGCGAGGCGAGCAGCGCCTCGGGATGGCCTGCTGCTCACGACGACGCTTCCTCCCTGACTACCGCACCTTGCTGACACCCGCGGTCATTCTGCCGCCCCGTCTGCGGAGTGTCTCTAGGGGAGTCTACGGGCACCTGCGGCGGGCGCGACGGTAGATGAGAGGGAGCTCGCAGCACGACGTACGCGTCTCGACGCACGCCCGGACAAACCTCTCCGAGGGTCGGCCCTTCTCCGTCCTGGGCCAATCCCCCGGTCCGCTCCCATCACCACCCATCAGCTACCAGAGGTTCGCAAAACCACGGAGAATCGGTTCCATCGGGCGATTTCACACCCGTTGGTGCGGTCGAAGCGAGCGTTGACGGGCCGCCCCGCCCACCGCCCGCTCACCCACGCGGTGGCCGGCCCCCCGTACATCCCCGTGCACATCGCCCCGGGCGGCACCGGCGCGAAGGGGTCCCGCCCCCACTCCGTCTGCGAGTCGAGCTGCCCACATGCCGCCCGCGCCCGCGGATGCGTACCGCCGGCCGGGTGGCAGGAGAGCACATATCGCGCGGCATCCGCGGGATCTCCGGTCTCACTCACGGTGATCGCCAGCCGGTCGGCGCTCTCCCCGTCGATCGGCAGCGGCAGCGGCAGCGGCGTCCCCCATGCGGGGGCCAGTGTGGCGACGGAGGCGGCGGCGGTGACAGCGGCGGTGACGGCGATGCGGTGCAGCAGGGGCATGGGGGCACTCCTGGAGTGATCGATCCGGGGCGCGCTGCCCCTGCCTCCTCTAACGCGCCGCCGAAGCGCGCGTTGCGCCGCCAATAGGGCTTTGCGGTGGTGCCCGCCCGCCGAGTACCGTAGGGCGCGATTGGTGACATCCCGCTGGGCTGTGACATCATCTGCACACACCACATCGCGCTCGCGTGATGGGACTGGTGTGCTGGAGGCTTCGCCTAGTCTGGTCTATGGCGCCGCACTGCTAATGCGGTTTGGGCCTTAAAGCCCATCGAGGGTTCAAATCCCTCAGCCTCCGCTTCTCCAGGAGCCCCGGCCGAAATAGGCCGGGGCTCCTGTGTTTGCGGGGGTCTGCCGCTGCCGATGAGCTGGCATGACTGCTGGTATCTGATCGAATGCGTTGAGTGAAAACGCTGCGGGGTATCGCGCCCCTGACCTGGATCACCTCTCGCCTCCACGGTGCGCCGCGACGGCGGGCGCGCCGACCCCCAAATATGGAGTTTTCGCAGGTCAGGGAGGGTGCGGCAAACGGATTTCGCGTGACGCCGCAGGTCATGTAATGTTGTCCCCGCAACGCCGACCGGCAAGAAAAACCGCCGCAAAGCCAAGCGCTCGTAGCTTAACGGATAGAGCACTTGACTACGGATCAAGAGGTTGCAGGTTCGAATCCTGCCGAGCGCGCAGCAGCTCAGAGGCCCCTTCCGATCATCGGAAGGGGCCTCTGGCGTATACGGTGACCGCGCAACTGACATCAGCCGCAGCCCCGGCCCGTCAGACCGCTGTCGGGACGCCGCTCCATCCGAGCCCGCGTTGGCTGCGCGCATCGCGCACTGCGATCCTCCGGTTCTGCCTGGTCCCAGTCCGTGTCCGCGACGGCCCCGAGCCGCCGCGCCTCTCCGATGCGGACCACCTGGAGTCGACGAAGATCCGGCCCACGATGGACGAGTGGGGGAAGCTCTCGTACGACGAGCGAGGTGGTGGAGGCGGAGCGGGGCGACTGGCGGCCCGGTCCGCGGATCCGTGGATCAGGCGTCCATGTGGAACTTGTCGATGTCCCAGTGCTGGTTGCCCCGCTCGGTGAAGACCAGGACGTTCAGCCGACCGCTGTTGAAGTTGAAGTCGCAGGTCTTGGAATGGCCCTTGCCGCCCACCTTGCACACGCGGACATTGTCCGAGGCGGGCCCGAAGAGACTGACGGCGAAGGTGCGGCCGTCAGCCTTGAGGTCCTTGACCGTGACAGTGTCGGTGGCCGAGTTGTACGACATGGAGCCCTGGGCGTACCGCTCGCTCACGTTGTTGGTGGCGGCCGAACTCGTGCCCGCGCCGATCGTGAAGGCGAGGCCGAGGCAAACGGCGGCGGAAGCGGGGGCGGCGATCAGCGCCCGGCGTATGGACTTATGCATGCGTGTTGCTCTCTCTGAATTGAATGACCACGAAGCGGTGGTCTCTCTGCGCAGATGCTAAACGCGCGGCGCGACGTGGCCATGGGGGATTGTTCCCATGACAGGCGTCACACCGCCTACGCTGCGGGACCTGACGCCACACCATATGAGGCCGCATCACCCGGTGGCAGCACGCTTCCAGCTGCCCGCCCCGGCCACGCTGCCACCCCGGCGCCGGCAGCAACGGCCGGACCCCGGCCCACTCGGCATCCGACAGGTCCGTTGGGTAGCGCGGCAACCTCCACCCGTGGTCAGCCCAGACTGGAGTACTAGCCGAGGGTCCACTTGCCCATGCGTTCCTCGTCGAGCCCGTTGGCGTCCATCTGGTATGTCAGGGCCGTGATCTTCACGTCCTCCGGCACGTTGAAGATCACCCAACCGGCAGCCTGCTTGCCCGGCCGGAGGATCAGAGGGATGTCCAGGGACTCGCCGGCGGTGGGGGATCCGGGCTTGCCGACGTAGCTCTTACCGGTCGAGTCGACGACCTTCGCCTCGTTGTACGGGGTGTAGTGGTAGGTGCCCTGGCCGGTGTTGACGATCGTGAACTCCGCTGCGACCAGGCGCTCCCCGGCGGGAGCCTTGAAGTAGTCGACCTTCGCCTGGGCGCGGTCCACGTACCTCTTCAACGTGAAGTCGGCCCGGCCCGTGCCCTTGGAGTCCAGGTTGGTGGGGCTTCCCTCCAGCGCGAGGGTGTCGCCGAGCTTGCCGACCGGCGGCTGCGCGCTGCCGGGCCCGGCGTCAGGCGTCTGCTCACCGCCGGGTTTCGCGGCGCCGCTGGAACCGGTGTTCTTCGTGGGGCCCGCCTTGCTGCCCTCGTCCGAACCGCCGCATGCCACAAGGGTGGCGGTGAGTGTGACGACCGCCGCGGCGGCCGCGATGGAACGGTGCATGGCATTCCCTCGTACATTCCCGTGAACCAGGTCGGTGTGGCGACGACGGGAATCCTTGTACAGAACGATGTACGCGGAATGCTTGTTGTGTAACCGAACGGCACCAACACGGCCGAACCGTCCCACGTCTGCCGGATGGTGACGACGTCCGGCTCGGTGGCGAAGCTACCGAGCCGGACCTCGGTTCAACGGCCTTGGCTCCGGTCAGTACGAAAGCGACCGGCGGGCCGTGCGGGGTGCAACGCCCTGGACGCCGGTCGGCGTTCCCTGGGTGGCGGTCCGTTGGGCCATGCCGCCACCGCCGGTGCTCACTCCGCCGTGCGGGGCCCGCGCACTGTGGCCGTCGGCCTTGAACTTCCCGTCCCGCAGCTCGAAGTGCTGGGGCAGCGAGCAGCCGATCGCTGGGGTGATCAGCAGGCTCGCGGTGACGGGCGCGGGGTTGGTGCTCGCCGTCGAGAACTCGCAGATCGCGCCTCGCCCGGTGACCGGGAACCAGAAAAAGCTGTCCACCGCACCGACCCGTACCTCGTCCGACAGCATGAACCGGCCGTGCTGCCGGGCGAAGGCCTTCAGGCGGACGGTGGCCCTCAGCGGGTCGACCGTGGACCGGATCGCGGTCAGGGTGAACTTGACGTTCTCGTCCGCGTCCAGGACCGAGGACGCGATCTGCCTGGTCTCGGCCGCCTGCCCGTCGCGTGGCCGCCCGTCGTGGGCTTTGGCTTCGGTGGTTTCGGCAGGGGCAGCCAGCATGGCGACGGTCGCCGCGGCGGTGACCAGCACCGAGCAGCCGCGCACGAGCGTGCTCGCTTGTATCGGCATATTTCCTCCCAGGTGCTCATGCGTGCTCTTCGCGCATGAATGCCACTTTTTCCCTTCCACCTGGAAACAAGGAAAAGCACCTGAATCACCCGTTCGCGCGCGGCGTCACCCGGCCGGACCGGACAACTGCTCCACCGCTCGCCAGCCGCTTATGGTGGGGCTTGGCCGTAGGACAGCACGGCGGGCCAAGGAACTGCGACAGTCAAGAATCCCCTGGCTGAAGCGACCTCTGGCTGACGGCGGTCATTGACGGCCATCGCCGAGCGTTCCGATCAGACAGCGACCAGCCTGCCACTCGAGCCGGAGCGCTGAGGACTCGAAGTAGGCGCACAGAAGCTGTCTCACGCAGCGGGGCGAGCCGGGCGATTACCGGGACCGGGACCGCCCCGTTGCGTCAACGTCGGGTGGCGGATGGCAGCGTCATGCCCCCAGCGCGATCTCCTTCAGCCTGTCACGGTCTTTGACCTCGTAGTAGCGGTTGGTGCGCAGGCCGGGACTTGGGGTCGCGAGAACACCATCCTTACGCAGAGACGCGATGACCTTCTCGACGGTGGCACGCCCAAGAGCCAAGGCTTCGGCGATCTGAGACTGCGAGGGGCCTTCAATGGCCAGAGACCTGTCGAAGCCCATCACGACGACCTTTCCATCGTGCTCCGTCTTCCTGACCAACTTGAATCTGGACGAGCCCCCATCGTCGAGTAGATAGTCGAGGAGCGTGGCCACGCGGGCCGTCGGGGACCTTCGGTTAGCGGCGTACACCTCCTCCATCACCGCGTTCCGCTCCATGTTGAGGGCGTTGATCACGCGCATCACGGCGGGGTCGTGCAACGCCATCGTGTGGAGAGCTCCAGTGCCGATGACGATCGCCTGTGCATCAGACAAGAACTTGCCGCGCCCACGAGGAGGCCGAAGCCGACCACTCTTCACGAACCGGCGACCTACGTAGAGATCACCGATGACGGCATGCCTGCCCCACAGACGTGTCTCGCCCGACGGCGTGTGCTCGGATACGCACCCCTGGACGACAAAGCGGACGTATCGCCCGCCGTTGGAAAAGCTGCCGCCGCGGGGGTAGTTCCGCCCCCTACAGGCATCCTCAAGAGCAGCCATCGTCTCCTTCGGCAAGCCATATCGATCGAAGTAGTTCCGGATCATCTCCATCTCGGGGGAGCGCACGATGGCCTCCGCTTCACCCCAAGGTGGACTCGTCACTTCCCCACCCCTGCTGCCGGACCGGATCGCGACGGCGACGCCACAGGGGACGCGGCTTCGTCGGGTACAGAGGGGACAACGACGTGTGTGGAAGCGGGTCCCGTCCCCCCGATCAGGAGCCTGACGGCAGGCGCCAGCGCACCTACTAACGCGGCGAGCGCAAGGATTACGGTGGCGACGCGGGCGGGCTTGTTTTCCAGTCGGCGAATTGCGTAGCAGGCGGATATCAGTGCGATCATGAAGATCAACACCACCGCGTCGAGCGGCTTGATGCTGAACAACGGCTCTCCAAGGAGCGTCGACGAACGTGCGGTCGAGCACCGATCAGCGACCAGAACTCGACCGCAACGACGTGGTGAACGGAAAGGTCTCTGCACTTGCTGCCGGCCGCATGCGAGAACCTGGCTAGGGCTCCTCCGCCACCGGTTATCGACAGAGAGTATCCGACGAGAGACAGAGGTCCAACTAAAGCCCATCCAGAGGGAATCATTCCGGTTCCGACGGAACGTCACCTCACATCCTGACCCATTCCCCGACGCGCGCTCAGCGGCGTGGTTACTTGCACTGCGCTGCGCTTCTCGATAACGGCGATGGGTGGCACCACCTCTGGAATGGTCACCGTGCGCTACCACCTGTCGGCCCTCGCGCACGCGCTGCTGACCAGGAAGAACAATGGCCTCGTCCCGATCGGGACGAGGCCATGTGAGGTGCCGGGCCCCCGAGGGAGCCACCCTGGGGGTCGCCCGGCGATGCTGAGCGAGACCTTTCCTAAGCCGTTTCAGCAGTGACTAGGTAACAGTCTGGGTAGACAGAAAAACCCCTCGCGGCATGGATTTTGCGCGAGGTCTCGCGCCTTATCCCTCCCAGTAGGGGTTATTTAGCAGTTTCCTCCGAGGTCCAACCCGCTTAAAAACGTGGAAAGTTGATAGGACTACTCGCTGGTACGCCTCATATTCGCAGGGTGCTTGCCTTCCCTGCCTCGTCTCACGTTCCACAAGCTTGGCTGCCGAGCGAGAAAATTGGCGTCTCGGTTGTTCACGGTTTTCACGTACGAGGTGTCTTCCTCCCGCAAGCGGGGAGAGCGATGTTCGCCCGCGGCGCCCGAGGCGGCCCGTGCGGGGCGCTGCCCGAACCTACGCATTCACGAGGTTGCAGGTTCGAATCCTGCCGAGCGCGCAGCAGCTCAGTGGCCCCTTCCGAGCACCGGAAGGGACCACTGGCGTATGTGGTGACAGCCCAACTGACGTCAGCCGCTGGGCGGACAGGTCAGGTGGGACGACGGGGGCACACGGTCGGCCCCGACGGGGTCATGTGATCGCGTCGGGGCCGAGTGGGACCTGCCGACTCGATCCGGTGCTAGATGCGCCCGAAGAACAGGCTGCCGGCGGCGTTGGAGTCGGCGGAGAAGAAGTACTCGCGGGTCGCCCGGACGAACTCCTGGCGCGAGATGACTCCGTCTCCGTCCGCGTCGAGCACGGTGAAGGTGTCCAGCGCGTCCGGCGCGGTGAGCTGCCAGACTTCCTTGAGGTAGTGGGCGAACTCGTCCTTGGTGATCTGGTTGTCGCCGTTGGCGTCGACGCAGTCGAAGATGGCGTGGGCGCTGCCGTCGACGATGTTGACCCGGCTGGTGTCGACGCTGGCGAGCCGACTGGCCTGGACGAACTCCTCCTGGCTCAGGCGTTGGTTCTTGGCTCCGGAGTGGCGGAGCAGCTCCTGCCAGTACATCTGTAAGAACGCCTGAAGGCTCGCGCCACGGGTGTCGTCCTTGCCGAGGTCAAAGACCTGGTGGTAGCGGTCGATGAGCAGCTGGCAGTCCTCCCACTCCAGGTAGCCGTCGTTGTTGCGGTCCAGTGCCTGGAACTTTCGTCCCAGCTTTTCGCCGATGAGGTCGGCCGCCATGGTGCTCATGCCATGTCCCCTCTCATAGGGTCTGTACTGACCTGGACAGCTTTGTGGACCTTGCGGTGTGCTCAACCGCAGCGTCCATAGTTCACCTATTTCGGCAGCGCCCGCAACGGCGATGTGCACTGGTGGGGCTGGGGTTGGTGGCGTTGTCATATGGGGTCGCCCGCGGGGCGGCAACGGGTGTCGTTGCCCGTCCGGACGCGCCGATTCCGCCGCTGTCTTCACGGCCACACACCGAAAACAGACTGCGGTCGGTCTGGCAGAGGCCGACCACATCGGTATGGATCTCACTGGGTCATGCCGGTTTACGGGCCAGGAAGCAGGCCACCGTTCTCTTCCGGCCTTCGGCGGGGGACTGGGTCAGCTGGGCGGTGAGCGCGAATCCGGTCTGAGTGAGGAGGCCGGCGAGGTGATGGGGTGGGAGCAGGTGGGACTCGAAGGAGACGGGGTGGTCGCCGTAGGCACGGGTGGGGCGCAGACGCTCGTTGTCTCCGACGTAGCCGCACAGCATCAGATGTCCGCCGGGTGCCAGGGTGCGATGGAATTCGCCGAAGACGACGGGTAGCAGCTCCGGCGGGGTGTGGTGGGTGGAGTAGTAGGCGAGGATGCCGCCGAGGTGGTCGTTCTCGATGTCGAGGGCGGTCATGGAACCGACGGCGAACCGCAGGCCCGGATAAGCCTCTCGGGCCAGTTCGACCATCTTGGGCGACAGGTCGATACCGAAGGCCCGGACGCCCCGCTGAGCGAGGTGGGCGGTGACCTTGCCGGGGCCGCAGCCCAGGTCGGCCACCGGGCCGCGGTCGGCGGTCCGCACGAGTTCGGCGAAGGCGGCCAGCATCGCGCGGGACAGTGGATCCAGCTCGGCCGGGGGCGGGACACGTTCGGTGTAGGCGGTGGCGACGGTGTTGTACGACTCCCGGACGGCGGTGAGGTAGGAGGGTTCGGTCACACGGCGAAGGTAGGGGAAGTCACTGACATCCGAAGTTCCGTCAGTCTGCGGGGAGTTCGCGGGCGAAGCGGCGGATGGCATCGGTGAAGACGGCCGGGGCGTCGAAGTTGGAGAGGTGACGGGCCCGGGGGATCAGCTCGATGCGGGCGTTGGGGTGGGCGCGGGCGAACTCGCGCTCACCGGCGCGGAAGAGCGGGTCCTTCTCACCGTTGAGGATCAGCACGGGGGCGGCGACGTGGCGCATCGCGCTCGCGTCGAAGCGGCCGAGGACCTCGCCCCAGGCGGCCGGGAGGGTGTGGAAGGCGTAGCCGGAGCGGATCGTGGCGCCCACCACTTCCGGGGGATGGAGGCGGCGCAGGAATCGGTCGTTCCAGCGGGTCAGCCGGTCGGCCGGGATACGGGGGACCAGGCCGGCGACCAAGCGGTAGGGGGCCGTCAACGGGCCGCGGGTGGTGGCACTGGCTCCGGCGAGGACCAGTCCGCGCAGCCGTTCCGGGAAGCGCCGCGCGAACTCCAGCGCGACATAGCCGCCCAGCGAATGCCCGACGACCAGGGCCGGTCCGCGGTCGAGGGAGTCCACGGCGGCCGCGACGATCTCCGTAGCGGCGCCCAGGCTCCAGGGCTCGGCGAAACGGGCGCCGTGGCCCGGGAGATCGACGGCGGTGACCGGGAAGTGACGGCGGAGCGCGTCGAGTTGGTAGCTCCACTGGCCCGCGCTGAAGCGTGTCCCGTGGACGAGGACGATGGGCGTCGATTCCATGGATGTCAGAGCTCCCCCAGCTCAACCCAGTGAGTAAACGTGAGTGAACGTGTGTGAACGGACTCTATAGGTCGGGGGTGCGATGTGGACGGGGGCTGACAGCCATGTGGCCGGTTCCGCCGCGGGAACCGGCCACATCGGTGGTCAGGGGAAGGGCGTCAGTCCTTGGTGGCCTTCCAGTAGACCGGGCCCTTGTCGAAGTCGCCGTTGTAGAGCACCGTGGACGGGCTCTCGCCCTTGGGGAGCAGGAAGATCTTGCAGATGGTGGCGTTTGCGCCGGGGCCGAAGTTGTCCGGGTCCTTGCCCGGGCAGGACTTCACGGCGTCATCCGGGGCGATCAGGGTCTTGGCCCCATTGCCCTTGCTGTCGCGGAGGTTGGTGGGGGTGATGAGGAAGGGGTACTTGAGGGTGTTGTCGCCGATGTTCTTGAAGGCCATCGTGACGTAGTACGGCTGGAGCCCCTTGGCCTCGGAGTCCAGCCTCAGCCCGGACAGATCCGCCTGGGAGCCCTTGGCCACGCTCTTCGCGGTGACCTCCAGGGTGGCCGTCTTGTTGGAGCGCTTGTAGGTGAGGGCGGACGTCTGGCCGAGGGGGATGGTCTTGTTGGCATCGGCGTCCACGCCGTTGCCACCGTTGCTGCCGGACCCCTGGTCGCCGTTGTCCCCCGTGTCCGTCCCCTTGCTCGCCGGGGCGGTCGGCTTCTTGTCCTTGGCGGGGGATTCGCTGCTGCCCGCGTCCTGGGCGGCGTCCTCGTTGCAGGCGGTGGCGCCGAGCGCGAGACCGGCGGCGCAGAGGAGGGCGGCGGCGGTGCGCCGCGTACGGCGGGCGGATCGGTTGTGCATGGTGTGGTTCCCCGTTGTGAAGTGTGAGTTATGTCGTGGTGACGGTGTTGCGGCGGTGACGCGTGATGCCGGACATCATCATGGCCTCGACAAACGTGCCGGTCAGCCTGGGGGGATCCGTTCGCAGCCGGGCTGGGACCTGGCCGTTGCAAAGTAACCGGCCGTCCTTGATGGATTTCCCTCGGCGGAAGGAATGACGTAGGGTTACAGACATCGACGCGGGGTGGAGCAGCTCGGTAGCTCGCTGGGCTCATAACCCAGAGGTCGCAGGTTCAAATCCTGTCCCCGCTACTCCTCATCGAGGGCCCGGCACAGCTTCTGTGCCGGGCCCTCGGTCATTGGCGCCCAGGGCAGGGGGCCGGGGGCCCGGGGCCGTCAGCCCGTTGCCCTTGTCCTTCCTGTGTCTCCCGCCACATCCGTCGTGCGCCTCGTGCCCGTAGACCCCGCCGAACCCGCCGCGTCCGCCTCGCTGATCTTCCACCGCACCGGTCGCTTGGCCGCATCGCCTGTGCTGTACGTCACTGCCGTCGGCTTGAGCCCGTTCGGCACCAGGAACACCTTGCACAGGGTGATCCGCGCGCCCACCGCGAAGTCGTCCGGGTCCTTCCCCGGGCACGCCGCCACCTCGTTGTCGGTGACGAGCGGCTGGTCGTCGGTACCGCTGCTGTCCCTCAGCCCGGTGGGGGCGTTGAGGAAGGGGTAGTGGAGGGAGCGGTCACCGGTGTTCTCGAAGCGCATGGTGACGTAGTACGGCTGTGCCGTCCGCGTCTCGGCCCGCGGCCCCGCCTTCCGCAGATCGGCCTCCGCGCCCTTCCGTACGCTCACCGCCGTCACCTCCAGGACACCGCGCTGATGGTCCGACCCACGCCGGTAGGTGACGGACGTGGGGGTGCCGAGGGCGAGCGGTTTGCGGCCATCGTCGTCGGCCGCCTGGTGCGCGGAACCGGCGGGCCGCGCCCGCTCGGCCAGGCCGCCGTCGGCGCAGCCGGTGGTGAGGGAGGCGATGCCGAGGGCGCCGATCGCGCAGGCGACTGCGGTTGCGGTGCGCGTGCGGACCGGTATGTGGTGCATGGCTGTCCCCCGTGGTGGTCAGAGCAGACTGTGCTGCCGTCAGGCGGTGGGCCGTTGGGCGACGTTGCCCTCGGGCGGTGGTGGCGGTGGCGCCGTTGGCCGGTGGTGGCGCGGGTCGGGCCTACCCAAGGATCCCGCAGGGATCCGGCACTTCAGGGATCTTGTACCCCACTCCCTCATGCGTTTGGCAAAATCCCTGGTCACGGCTGTCATGGTCCCGCAGCGGGGCTGAAACGCGGCTGTAGCACACCGGACGTCGGGGCCGGGGCCGGGGCCGGGGCCGGGGCGAGCGTGGGACGCACAGCCGTACGGTGACCCGTATGAGTGATCCAGGCGCGGAAGACATGGCGGACGCACCAGACGCGGTTCGGCGGTTCTGGCAGGGGCTCGGGCTGCCCGGACTCATCGATGTGCACACGCACTTCATGCCCCAGCGTGTACTGGACAAGGTCTGGGCGTACTTCGACGCGGGGCCGCTCGTCGGCATGCCCTGGCCCGTCATGTACCGCGACGAGGAGGACGAACGGCTCGCGGCGCTGCGCGGGTTCGGGGTGCGGGCCTTCACATCGATGCTCTATCCGCACAAGCCGGACATGGCGGTGTGGCTGAACCAGTGGGCGGCCGGGTTCGCGGAGCGTACGCCCGACTGTCTGCACACCGCGACCTTCTTCCCCGAGCCCGGCGTCGAGGGCTATGTGCGGGAGGCGCTGGAGAACGGCGCCCGTGTCTTCAAGGCGCATGTGCAGGTGGGCGGTTACGATCCGGGCGACCCGCTGCTCGACCCGGTGTGGGGGCTGCTCGCCGAGACCGGTACGCCCGTGGTCATCCACTGCGGCTCGGGCCCGGCGCCGGGCAAGCACACCGGCCCCGAGCCGGTGGCCGCGGTGCTCGCCCGCCATCCCCGGCTGCGGCTGATCATCGCGCATATGGGGCTGCCGGAGTACACGGACTTCATGGCGCTGGCCGAACGGTACGACGGTGTGCACCTGGACACCACCATGGTCTTCACCGACTTCATCGAGGCCCGCTGGCCCTTCCCGCCGGCGGAACGGGGGCGGCTCGCGGCATTGGGCGACCGGGTCCTCTTCGGCAGCGACTTCCCCAACCTCCCTTATCCGTACGGGCATGCCCTGGAGGTCCTGACCCGGCTCGACCAGGACGAGGAGTGGCTGCGCGCGGTCTGCTACGGCAACGCGGCCCGGCTGTTCGGGATCTGACGCCGCTCGGGATCTGACACGGTTCGGGAGCTGGCGCCTTCGGGAAACCGAGGGCGTTCAGGTGCCGTGGGGCGTCGGGGAGCCGTGGGGCCCGTCGGATCGTCCGCCCGGCTCGCCCGGCCCCACGGCTCCCGCCGCGTCGGCTCAGCCGCTCATCCGCGCAGCGGCAGCGCCTCGGCCAGGGTGCGCCACTCCGCCCGCGGCATGTCCTCGAACGCGTTCGCCGTCACCACCTGGATCGCCAGATGGTCCGCGCCCGCGGCCAGGAACTCGTCCACCCGGCGGCGCACCGCCTCGGCGTCGCCCAGGACGAAGACGGACCCGATGAGATGGTCGCTGCCGCCGTCCGCGAAGTCCTTCTCCGAGAAGCCCAGCCGCAGCAGGTTGTTGGTGTAGTTGGGCAGCCCCAGGTAGAAGGAGAGGTAGTTGCGGGCGGTGGCGCGGGCACGCTCCCGATCCGGGTCCAGGACCACTTTGAGTTCGGGCGCGAGCAGTGCCTCGTTCCCCAGGATCTCCCGCGCCGAGGCGGTGAATTCGGGGGTGACGAGGTACGGATGCGCCCCGGCGGCGCGGTCCCGGGACAGCTCCAGCATCTTCGGGCCCAGGGCGGCCAGGACGCGGTGGGAGGCGGGGACCGGGGTCGGCGCCGAGTCCAGCGCCGTGAGGTAGTCCTTCATCGCGGAGTACGGGCGCGCGTACCGATCGACCAGCTGACCGTGGCTCACTCCGAGGCCCAGCAGGAAGCGGCCCTCGTGGGTGGCGTCGATGGCGGCGTACCGCTCGGCCACAGAGCCGGGCTCGTGGTCCCAGATGTTGAGGATGCCGGTGGCCACGGTGATCCGGGAGGTCGCGTCCAGCAGGAAGGCGGCCTCGTCCGGGCTGGGGCTGCCGCCGAGCCAGAGTGCGCCGTAGCCGAGTTCGTCCACTTCGGCCGCCGCCTCCCTGACCTGCGAGTGCTTCGCCGGGTCGGTGGAGTGGAGAGCGCCGGTCCAGATGCCGATGGTGCCGAGTGCGGGATGAGAAGCCATGCCCTGGGAACCTGGTGATCCTTTCCGGAAATTCCCTGGGTGGCTCGTTCGGCCTACGCGGTTCACCCTCGTCGCCGCTCCGCCGCCCGCTCGCTCATACCGGATTCTCAGCCTTTTCACAGATTGCCGAAAGGGAGCTCTCAGACCGGTCCTGGAGGCTGCGGACCATGATGGCGACCCCGCCCCCAGGGCGTACCGAGCTGCTGCGCCCCGACGGAAGCCCCGTACGGGTGCTGGTGGTGGACGACGAGTCGGCCCTCGCCGATCTGCTGTCGATGGCCCTGCGCTACGAGGGCTGGGAGGTACGCACCGCGGGTGACGGCGCCGAGGCGCTACGGACCACGCGCGAGCTGCGGCCCGACGCCGTTGTCCTGGACGTCATGCTGCCGGACATGGACGGTCTTGCGGTGCTGGGGCGGCTGCGCCGTGAGCTGCCCGATGTCCCGGTGCTGTTCCTGACCGCGCGGGACGCGGTCGAGGACCGGATCGCCGGGCTGACGGCGGGCGGCGACGACTACGTGACCAAGCCCTTCAGCCTGGAGGAGGTCGTCGCCCGGCTGCGCGGGCTGCTGCGCAGGTCGGGGGCGGCCGCGGCGCGAGCGGACTCGGTACTGGCCGTCGGCGACCTGGTGCTGGACGAGGACAGCCACGAGGTGTGGCGCGGGGGGCAGGAGATCCACCTCACGGCGACCGAGTTCGAGCTGCTGCGCTATCTCATGCGCAATCCGCGGCGGGTGCTCAGCAAGGCGCAGATCCTCGACCGGGTCTGGAGCTATGACTTCGGTGGCCAGGCCAATGTCGTCGAGCTCTATATCTCCTATCTGCGGCGGAAGATCGACGCGGGGCGCAGCCCGATGATCCACACCCGGCGGGGAGCCGGGTATCTGCTCAAGTCCGGGGAGTAGGGCCGTGGCGCGTACGGCGGGGCGTACGGCGGGAGGTGCGTGTACGGCAGGGGCGGCGCGGGGGCGGCGCGTGGTACGCCGTCCCTGGTCGTTGCGCACCCGTCTGGTGGTTTCGGCGGTCGCGCTGATCGCGGTGGTCTGCGCGGTGATCGGCTCGGTCACCACCATCGCCCTGCGGTCCTATCTCCAGGGCCAGGTGGACGACGATCTGCGTGCTTCGGTCGGGCGCTTCCTGGACAGGCCGGGACAACCGCCCCATGAGGACGTGATGTTCATCGCCTCCCCCGGCCAGCCCATCGGCACGGTCGGGGCGCGGTTCGACGAACGCGGCACCCTCGCCCAGGCGGGCCGCAGCAATGACACCCCCATGACCTCCGACCTGGACTTCGAGAGCCGGGTGGACCCGCTGACCGGCGGCCAGCTGAAGGCGCTCGCGTCCGTGGCGCGGGACGGACACGTCCACACCGTCGAACTGCCCGGCCTCGGCGACTATCGCGTGATCGCCCAGCCGGGGAAGGTGAAGAACGGGATCGTGCTGGCCCACCCACTCGGCCAGACGCAGGAGACCGTCAACACCCTCATCCTCGTCGAGGTCTGTGTGACCGCCGCCGGACTGGTCGCGGCCGGGATCGCCGGTGCCGCCATGGTCGGCATCTCGCTGCGCCCGCTGCGCCGGGTGGCCGCGACCGCGACCCGGGTCTCCGAACTCCCCCTGCACAGCGGAGAGGTGGCGCTCCATGAACGGGTTCCCCCGTCCGAGGCCGATCCGCGGACCGAGGTCGGCCAGGTGGGCGCGGCGCTCAACCGCATGCTGGGGCATGTGGAATCGGCGCTCGCGGCACGGCAGGAGAGCGAGACACGGGTACGGCAGTTCGTCGCCGACGCCAGCCATGAGCTGCGGACGCCACTCGCCTCGATCCGCGGCTACGCCGAGCTGACCCGACGCGGCCGGGAGGAGATCGGACCGGACACCCGGCACGCGCTGGGCCGGGTCGAGTCCGAGGCCGGGCGGATGACTGCCCTGGTCGAGGATCTGCTGCTGCTCGCCCGGCTCGACGCGGGCCGTCCGCTGGAGTGCGCGGCGGCCGATCTCTCGCCCCTGGTCGTCGATGCCGTCAGCGACGCCCGCGCGGTCGGATCCGACCATGCGTGGCGGCTGGAGCTGCCCGATGAACCGGCGGTCGTCCACGGTGACGCCGCCCGGCTGCACCAGGTGCTCGTCAATCTGCTCGGCAACGCTCGTACGCACACCCCCGGCCGGGACGGTCGTCACCGCGCGGGTGCTGCGCGGCGGCGGTACGTCCGGGGCCGCGACCGCGCTCCAACCTCCCTGCGTCTCGCTGGAGATCGAGGACAACGGGCCCGGCATTCCGCCCGAGCTGCTGCCGCATGTCTTCGAACGCTTCGCGCGCGGGGACGCCTCGCGTTCGCGGACCGCGGGCAGTACGGGGCTGGGGCTGGCCATCGTGCACGCGGTGGTGGCGGCGCACGGGGGCACGGTGACGGTGGAGAGCGCCCCGGGGCGCACGGTGTTCGGTGTCCATCTGCCCGTGCGCGTCTCACCCATGCGGATCGGTGGCCACCGTTCTGCCCAACGGCTCGGGTCGGCGACGTCGTTGGGCGAGCTGGGCGCGACGTAGGAGCGCGACGTCGCTGGGGGTCATCGTCAGGCGTCGCGGACTCACAGGTGGGCCACAGGTCGACCACACAGCCGTGACAGCGCCGCTCGCGAAGGTCGGCCCATGCGAACCGACACTCCTCCCCCTCCTTCCGAGGCATCGCCCGGAACCCCTCTGGCGACGCTGCCCGCCCGCCGCCCTGTGGCGGTCGGCGGCGACCGGCCGGTGCTCGACGTCGTCGTCCCCGTCTACAACGAGGAGGCCGACCTCGAGCGGTGCGTACGACGGCTGCATGACCATCTGGTCCGCACCTTCCCTTACCCCTTCCGGATCACCATCGCCGACAACGCCAGTATGGACCGCACCCCCGAGATCGCGGCCCGCCTGGACGACACGCTCGAGGAGGTCACGGCGGTCCGGCTGGAGCAGAAGGGGCGGGGGCGGGCGCTGCGCACGGTGTGGTCGCTGTCCGGGGCGCCCGTACTGGCCTATACGGACGTCGATCTGTCCACCGATCTCAACGCGCTGCTGCCGCTGGTCGCCCCGCTGATCTCCGGCCACTCCGACCTGGCGATCGGCTCGCGGCTCACCCGCAGTGCGCGGGTGGTGCGCGGGCCCAAGCGGGAGTTGATCTCGCGGGCGTACAACCTGATCCTGCGCGGCAGTCTGGCCGCGCGCTTCTCGGACGCGCAGTGCGGCTTCAAGGCGATCCGCAAGGACGTCGCGGAGCGGCTTCTGCCACTGGTCGAGGACTCCGGCTGGTTCTTCGACACCGAGCTGCTGGTGCTGGCCGAGCGGGCGGGGCTGCGGATCCACGAGGTACCGGTGGACTGGGTGGACGACCCGCACAGCACGGTGCATCTGGTACGTACCGCCACCGATGACCTCAAGGGCGTCTGGCGGGTGGGGCGCGCGCTGGCCACCGGTGCGCTGCCGCTGGACCGGGTGCGACGGCCCTTCGGGGACGATCCGCGCGACCGTGAACTGAGCGGGGTGCCGGGCGGACTACCGCGCCAGCTCGTCGGCTTCTGTGTGGTGGGCGCGCTCAGCACGCTCGTCTATCTGCTGCTGTACTCCGCCTTCCGGCTCGGCACCGGTCCGCAGACGGCCAACGCGCTGGCGTTGCTGCTGTCCGCGCTCGGCAATACCGCGGCCAACCGGAGGCTCACCTTCGGGGTACGCGGACGGGACCGGGCGGTGCGCCACCAGGCGCAGGGGCTGGTGGTGTTCGGTATCGGCCTCGCGCTGACCAGCGGTTCGCTGGCCGCGCTCACCGCCGCGCCCGGCACCCCCTCGCATGGCACCGAACTGGCCGTGCTGATCGCGGCGAACCTCGCCGCGACCGTGCTGCGGTTCCTGCTCTTCCGGGCCTGGGTTTTTCCGCCGGACCGCGACCGCGACCGAGACCGCGTTCGAGACCGCGACCGTGACCGCGACCGCGACCGCGACCGTGGGACCGCCACCACCGACCGCACCGACCGCGACGTCAGGAACGGCCGATGAGCATCACCTACGACGACCGCGCCGGACAGATCGGGCGTGCCGTGCCGTCTTCCGCGGCACCGCTCACGGAGGATCCGCGGTGGGCGCGGCCCGCGCTGTGGGGGCTGCTGGCGGTGACCGCCACGCTCTATCTGTGGAGCCTGGGCGCCTCCGGCTACGCCAATCAGTTCTACTCGGCCGCCGCGCAGGCGGGCAGTGAGAGCTGGAAGGCGTTCTTCTTCGGTTCCTCCGACGCCGCGAACTCCATCACCGTCGACAAGCCTCCGGCCGCGCTGTGGCCGATGGCGCTGTCGGTGCGGCTCTTCGGGCTGAGCTCGTGGGCGATCCTCGTACCGGAGGCGCTGATGGGCGTGGCGACGGTCGGGGTGCTGTACGCGGCCGTACGGCGCCGGTTCGGCGCGGCGGCCGGGCTCATCGCGGGCGCGGCGCTCGCGGTCACCCCGGTCGCCGCGCTGATGTTCCGCTTCAACAACCCGGACGCGCTGCTGTGTCTGCTGATGGTCACGGCGGTGTGGTGCGTACTGCGTGCGCTGGAGGACGCGCGTACCACGTGGCTGGTGCTGGCCGGTGTCTGCTTCGGGCTCGGCTTTCTGGCCAAGACGCTCCAGGCGTGGCTGATCCTGCCGCCGCTGGCACTGGTGTACGCGGTGTGCGCGCCGACCGGGCTCGGCCGGAGGATCCGGCAACTGCTGCCGGCCGGGGCCGCGATGGTGGTCTCCGGCGGGTGGTGGGTCGCGATCGTCGAGCTGTTGCCCGCGTCGTCGCGTCCGTACATCGGCGGTTCGCAGGACAACAGCTTTCTGGAGCTGACCTTCGGCTACAACGGCCTGGGACGGATCAACGGCGACGAGACCGGAAGTGTCGGTGGCGGCGGACGCGGTGCCGGCGGTGGCGGGGGCGGTATGTGGGGCGAGACCGGTATCGACCGGCTCTTCGGCTCCGACATGGGCGGCCAGATCGCCTGGCTGCTGCCCGCGGCGTTCATCCTGCTGATGGCGGGGGTCTGGCTGACCCGGCAGGCCGGGCGCACGGACCTGCGGCGGGCGGCGTTCCTGGTGTGGGGCGGGGCGCTGCTGATGACATTCGCCACCTTCAGCTTTATGTCCGGGATCTTCCACCAGTACTACAACGTCGCGCTCGCGCCGTACATCGCGGCGATCGTCGGCATGGGGGCGGTGCTGCTGTGGGAGCGGCGGTCCTCGGGGGCGGTGGCTCCGGCGGTGCTCGCCGTCACGGTGGCGGTCACGGCCGTCTGGTCGTACGTCCTGCTGGGCCGGTCCGCGGACTGGTATCCGTGGCTGCGCTGGGTGGTGCTGATCGGCGGACTGGTGACGGGCGCCGGGCTGCTGCTGGTGACGCGGCTGGGCCGCGGGGCCGCGCTGGGGGTGGCCGGGCTGGGGCTCGCGACGGCGCTGGCCGGGCCGGTGGCGTACACGCTGAGCACGGTCGGCACCCCGCACGGGGGCTCGATCGTGATGGCCGGTCCCGCGGTGTCGGGCGGCCGGGGCGGACCTGGGGGCGGCGGCTTCCCGGGCCTGCCACCGGGGATGCGGGGCGGTCAGCAGGGCTCGAACAAGGGCGGTCAACCGGGCGGCCAGAACGGGGCGTTCCCCGGCGGCGGCTTTCCCGGCGGCGGCTTCCCGGGCGGTGGTACGCCCCAGCAGAACGGCAACGGTAACGGCAACGGGCGCGCCCCGGGCCCGAACGGACAGCAGGGCGGCCCGGGTGGCCAGGGCCTACCGCGCGGCGGTGGCCAGGGCGGCGGCATGAAGGGCGGTATGGGCGGACTGCTCGGTGGTCGTGAGGTCGGCTCCCAGGAGAAGGCGGCACTGGCGAAGGATGCCGACGACTACACCTGGGCCGCGGCGGCGATCGGCTCGCAGAACGCCGCGAGCTACCAACTCGCCACCGAGAAGCCGGTGATGGCTATCGGTGGCTTCAACGGCAGTGATCCCTCACCAACCCTCGCCCAATTCAAGGAGTATGTGAAGCAGGGCAAGATTCACTACTTCATCGCCTCCGGTACCGGGTGGGGCGGCGGCCCCGGCGGTGGCAGCACCGGCACCTCCTCCAAGATCACCTCATGGGTCGAGAGCACCTTCAAAAAGGTCACCGTCGGCGACACCACCCTCTACGACCTGACCTCGCCGTCGACGACCTCGAGGTCCTGATGCTGGAGGGCTGCCCCGGAGTAATTCACTGTACGGCGTAGAGCGAGCCTTGTACGGTGTATGACAAGCACTGTCATACACCGTACAAGTCTGTTCCCGGGAGTCTCCCCATGACCGCCTCGACCGCCGGCTCCGCACCCACCGCTCCATCGGACAGACCCTCCGGCGGGCATCCTCGGCGCTGGCTGATCCTCGGCGTCATCTGTCTGGCCCAGCTCACCGTCCTGCTGGACAACACCATCCTCAATGTCGCGGTCCCCTCCCTCACCGAGGAGATGCACGCCACCACCGCCGACATCCAGTGGATGATCAACGCCTATTCGCTGGTCCAGTCCGGGCTGCTGCTCACCGCGGGAAGCGCCGCCGACCGCTACGGGCGTAAGAAGATGCTGGTCGCCGGGCTGGTGCTGTTCGGTGTGGGGTCGCTGACCGCGTCGTTGGCGCAGGGACCCGGTCAGCTGATCGCCGCCCGCGGGGGGATGGGCGTCGGCGGGGCGCTGCTGATGACCACAACGCTCGCCGTAGTGGTGCAGGTCTTCGACGAGGCCGAACGCACCAAGGCGATCGGACTGTGGGGCGCGGTCAGTTCGCTCGGCTTCGCCGCCGGACCGCTGATCGGCGGCTCGCTGCTGGAGCACTTCTGGTGGGGCTCGATCTTCCTCATCAACCTCCCCGTGGCGCTGCTCGGCCTGATCGCCGTCGTGCGGTTGGTGCCCGAGTCCCGGAACCCCAGCGGCGACCGGCCCGATCTGCTCGGCGCGCTGCTCTCCACGGTCGGGATGACCGGTGTGGTCTTCGCGATCATCTCCGGGCCGGAACACGGCTGGACCTCGGACCGGGTGCTCTGCTCGGCCTTCATCGGCATCAGTGTGCTGACCGGGTTCGCACTGTGGGAGCGTCATGTCCCGTATCCCATGCTGGATATGCATTTCTTCCGCAATCGCCGCTTTGTGGGTGCCGTCGCCGGGGGCATCCTCGTGGCCTTCGGGATGGGCGGTTCGCTCTTTCTGCTCACCCAGCATCTGCAATTGGTGCTCGGCTACGACGCGTTGGACGCAGGGCTGCGCACCGCGCCGCTGGCCCTCGCGGTGGTGCTGATCAATCTCTCCGGTCTGGGCGCCCGGCTGCTGCCCGCGCTCGGCACCCCGCTGACCGTCATCATCGGCATGGGGCTGCTGGCGGCCGGTCTCGCCGCCGTGGCGGAGCTCGGCACGGATGGCTACGGCGGGATGCTCCTCGGGCTGGTGGTGATGGGCACCGGCATCGCCGTGGCCATGCCCGCGATGGCCGCAGCCATCATGTCGGCCATTCCGCCGGAGAAGGCGGGGGTGGGCGCCGGGGTCAATGGCACACTCACCGAGTTCGGCAACGGTCTCGGGGTCGCCGTCCTCGGCGCCGTTCTGAACTCCCGCTTCGCATCGCTGCTGCCCGCGGTGGCCGCCGGGGCGGGGTCGCTTCCGGCCGCCGTCGCCGCCGCCCGGACCCCCGAGGAGCGGGCAGCGGTGGGCGATGCCTTCGCCTCCGGTGTCGAGACCAGTCAGCTGGTCGGGGCGGTGGCGGTGCTGGCGGGCGGGGTGCTGGCCGCACTGCTGCTCGGCCGGGCCGAACGATCTTCACGCACCGCCCCGGCGGCATAGCATCGGACATGTATGACCCGCTGTGTGTCCGGGTCCCCGGACGCGTGGCGACAGCGCATCGGAGAAGGAGAGCGCGCCATGGCAAACGGCAGCCGTGCCATCCGTCCGCAGTCCAGCGTATGGCTCTCCGAACGCAAGCCTCCCAGGCGCAAGGCAGATCAGCAGCCGGTCGGGCTCGACCGTCTGAAGATCGTCGCGGCGACGATCCGGCTGCTGGACGCCGAAGGGCTCGCGGGCTTCTCGATGCGGCGGCTCGCGGCGGAGCTCGGGGTCACCGCCATGTCCGTCTACTGGTACGTGGACACCAAGGACCATCTGCTGGAACTCGCCCTCGACGCCGCCATGGGCGAGATCGTGCTCCCCATCGAGGCCGTGGCACCGGCGAAGGCCCGAGTGGTGAGCCCACCGGCGTCGCAGCCGGCGTCGCAAAGGGCGGCGCGACCGGCGGAGGCCCACGCCCATCTCCCCGCCGAGCCTCGGGACTGGCGTGATCAGTTGCGCCAACTCGCCGAGGAATCACGGAAGGTACTGGTCCGCCATCCCTGGCTGTCCCCGCTGATGGGCGATTACCTCAATATCGGCCCCAACGCGATGGTCTTCACCAATGCCGCGCAGGAAGTGATGCGCAACAGCGGGCTGCCGGTGGAGAAGCTGTCCAGCGCCCTCGCGCTCGTCACCCACTTCGTCTTTGGATTCAGCACCCTCGAGGGCCGGTTCGCCGTCAGTTGCCGGGAGGAGGGGATCGCCCAGGACGAGCTGCTCCAGGAGGTGATGACCACGGTCAAGGACCGCCCCGACTTCGACGGCACCCGGGAGATGTTCGCGGCCCAGGGCGAGATCAGCGTCGAGGAGATGCGGGACCGGGACTTCACCTTCGCGCTGGACATCACGATCGCCGGTATCGAGGCCCTGCGCGACGCCGCCCCCCGCGACGCCGCCTCGCAGGACCCACCGGAGAGGGCCTAGACCACCGGCAGCTCCTCGCCCTGCACCGCCTGTATGTCCAGCTCCACCCGCAGCGTGGTGCCGATCGCCGCGATCCCCGCCGCGACCACCTGGTTGTAGTTCATCGCGAAGTCCTCGCGGCGCAGCTCCGCGGTGGCCCGGAAGGCCGCCCGCACCCCGCCCCATGGATCCGGGCCGGTGCCCAGATACGTCAGGTCGAGATCCACCTTCCGCACGATGCCGTGCATCGACAGCTCACCGTGCACCGTCCAGCGGTCCGCGCCCGCGGCGCTCAGATGCGAGCCGTGGTACGTGAGCACCGGGTACTGCTCCACATTCAGGAAGTCGGGCGATATGAGATGGCCGTCCCGCATCCGGTTTCCGGTATCGATACTGGCCGCCTGGATCACCGCCTCCACGCTGGACTTCTCGATGTCCTCGGCGATCTCGATCCGCCCGCCGAACTCCGTGAACCGGCCGTGCACACTGGATATCCCCAGATGCTGGGCCGTGGCGGCCACCGCGGAATGCGCCGGGTCCAGTGTCCACACACCCGGCGGCGGCAGCTCCACCCCGCCCTGCCGCGCCAGCACCACCGTGCCCACATCGGCCCGCCCGGAGCCGGTGACGATGGCCGTCGAGGCGACCGGCGCATAGCCGACGGCGGTGGCGATGACCGTGTACGGACCGGCCGCGAGCGGCTCCTCCGTGCGCACCGAGCCGTCCTCGGCGGCCTGGGCGCGCAGCACCTGCGCCCCCGTCATATCCGTGACGGTCAGCACCGCGTGCTGCACCGCCCAGCCGTCCCGTGTGCGGATCCGGGCCCGCAGCCCCGCTGTCCCGCCTGTGCCCGCTTCCGTGGTCGTCATGCCGCCTCTCGCTCTCGATCCCGTGGCTCCGGTCTTGTGTGCGCCGGAAGTTGTTTGTGCGCCGGAGGTCCTGTATGGGCCGGACCCGGACGCCGGTGTGAGGCCGTCCCCTGCCTTTAGTACACCGCCGCCCGGATCCGGGTTCCGGGTCACGGCGGACAACTCCGCCGGCCCGGTCCGGGCCGGGGCGCGTCTCCGCTCGTCCACGCCCCGGCCCGGGGTCTCAGTCGCCGGGGTGGGCGAGGTCGACGTCGTGTCCGTCGATGCCCTCCCCGGAGACCGTCAGCGCGCCCGCGACCGGCGGATAGCCGCTCGCGATCACGGTGTAGTCGCCCGCGTCGAGGTCGGTGAAGGCATAGGCGCCGTCCGCCCCGGTGGTGGCGGTGGCGACCACGTTCCCGGCGGCGTCCACCAGCGTGACCCGGGCGTCGGCGAGGGGCCGCTGTCCGGCCCCGGCCCGTACGGTGCCCTGCACCCGGGCGCCCGCATGGAGGGGTATCTCCATCCGGGTCAGCCCCTGGGCGCCGACCTCGACCGGCAGGGCCGCGGGCCGGAAGCCGGCCGCGTTCACCGCGATCGTGAACGTTCCGGCGATCAGCTCCTCGAAGCCGAAGTCGCCCTGTTCACCGGTCCTTCCGGAGGCCAGCACCTCCCCGCGGACATCGGTGACCACGATCATCGCCCCGTCCACCGGGTGGCTGTCGGCGGCGTCACGCACGGTGCCCACCAGACCGCTGGTGGCCGACAGCACGATGTCGAAACCGAGCGGTTCGTGACCGACCATGACCGTGGACGCCTGCGGCTGGTGGCCGTCGGCCGCCGCGATCAGGACGTAGGAGCCGGAGCCCGGCGCGTCCAGGGCGTACGAACCGTCGGCGTGCGCCACCGAGCGGCCCAACTGCCGCCCGGCCAGCGAGATCAGCGTCACCGCGGCCCGCGGTACGGTGCCGCCGTCCCCGTTCCGCACAAAGCCGTACACACCCTGCCGGGGCGGCTGGTCCGAGCCGCCGCCCTGGGCAGCGGAGGAGAACGCGGCCAGGCGCTGCGGGGCGATCTCGGCGGCCAGTGCTCCGTCGGAGCCCGGTTCGGGCACCTCGGCGGAGGGCGCGCCCACCAGCGCGGGCTCGAGGTCCGCGACCTGGGCGGCGGCGGTCCCGGCCGGCACGGCCTCGGTCGCCGCCGGGACGGTGGCCGCTGCCGGGGCGTCGGTGGCCGCGGCCGGGTCCTGCGCGGCGGGCGCACCGGCCTCCTGGGAGCCCGAACTGGTCTTCAGCGCGACCTCCTTGATGAACAGGGTCAGCAGCAGGGCGAGCAGCGCGGCCGGCGCGGCGTAGAGGAAGACATCCCCGACACCGTGGCCGTAGGCGCTCTCCATGACGGTCCGCAGCGGCTGCGGCATCTTGTCCAGGTCGGGGATGCCCCCGCCGCCGGTGCCGGAGTGAGCCAGCGCGGCGCCCTTGGGGCCGAGGTCGGCCAGGCCGTCCTTGACGTAGTGGGAGACCCGGTTGGCGAGCACCGCGCCGAGCGCGGAGACACCGACCGCACCGCCCAGGGAGCGGAAGAAGGTGACAACGGAGCTGGCCGCGCCGAGGTCCTGCGGGGCGACCTGGTTCTGGGTGGCCAGCACCAGGTTCTGCATCATCATGCCGATGCCCAGGCCCATGAGCGCCATATAGATGGCCAGGTGCCAGTACGGGGTGTCGTACCGGATGGTGCCGAGCAGCCCGAGGCCCGCGGTCAGCAGCACACCCCCGCTGACCAACCATGCCTTCCAGCGACCGGTCTTGGTGATGACCTGGCCGGAGATGGTCGAGGAGAGGAACAGTCCGCCGATCATCGGGATCGTCAGCACGCCGGACATGGTCGGCGACTTGTCGCGCGCCAGCTGGAAGTACTGGGAGAAGAACACGGTTCCGGCGAACATCGCGACACCCACGAAGAGCGACGCCAGCGAGGTGAGGGTGATCGTCTTGTTGCGGAACAGCCGCAGCGGGATGATCGGTTCGCTCGCCCTGGCCTCGACGAGGATGAAGATCAGCGCGAGGACGAGCGCGCCGCCCACCATCGCGTAGGTCTGCCAGGAGATCCAGTCGTACTTGTTGCCGGCGAAGGTCACCCAGATCAGCAGCAGGGAGACCGCGGCGCTGACGAAGAGGGCACCGGCCCAGTCGACCTTGACGTCCCGCTTCACGACCGGGAGCTTCAGGGTCTTCTGGAGCACGATCAGCGCGATGATCGCGAACGGCACACCGACGTAGAAGCACCAGCGCCAGCCGAGCCAGTCGGTGTCGGTGATCACGCCGCCCAGCAGCGGGCCGCCGACGGTCGCCACGGCGAAGGTGGCGCCGAGGTAGCCGCTGTACCGGCCGCGCTCACGCGGGGAGATCATCGCCGCCATGACGATCTGGGCGAGCGCGGACAGTCCGCCGACGCCGATGCCCTGGACCACCCGGCAGGCAATCAGCATTCCGGTGTTCTGCGACAGACCGGCCACCACCGAGCCCGCGACATAGATCAGCAGGGCCGACTGGACCAGCAGCTTCTTGCTGTACAGATCGGAGAGCTTGCCCCACAGCGGGGTGGTGGCCGTCATGGACAGCAGCGCGGCGGTGACGACCCAGGTGTACGAGGACTGGCTGCCGTCGAGGTCGGCGATGATCTCGGGGAGCGCAGTCGAGACGATCGTCGACGACAGGATCGCCACGAACATCCCGAGCAGCAGCCCGGACAGGGCCTCCATGATCTGCCGGTGGGTCATCGGTTCCGAGGGGTCGGAACCGTGGCCGTGCTGGGCCCGGTGACCTCCTCCGCCGTGCTTGGCGTGGGCGGGGTGCCCCGCGGGTCCCCGCACACCACCGTCCGGTGTGGTCGTTGCCATGACGTTCCCTATCGTTGCGAAGGTGTACGGGTCGTGCTCGCGCCCTGAAGGGGCAGGGCCCGGCAGCGGGTGTCCCCGAAGCTGGCCCGCAACCGGGCGAGAAGTTCATTGAGACGGCCGACGTCGTCGTCGGACCAGTCGCTCAGACAGTGGGCCAGCGCTTCCGTGTAGCGCTCGGACACCTGCCTGAGCAGTTCTTTTCCATGGGTGTTGATGCTCAGCAGCCGCGATCGCCGGTCCAGTGGATCGGGCGTGCGGTCCACCCAGCCGCGGTCCGCGACATGTGCCACATGCCGGCTGGTCACCGACATATCGATGTCGAGCATCTCGGCGAGTTTGCTCATGCGCATCTCGCCGAAGCGGTCGAGCAACATCAGGACCACCGCGGGGCCCGCCGGGCAGTCGGCGGGCAGCACCCGGCTGAGGCCGCGCTTGACGGCGCCGATGGCGCTGAGCTGGCGGGCCAGCTCCTCGTACTGACTCTGCGCGGCCATGGCACCTCCCGGATGGCGATCAGTTGCTTGAGGCAACCATAGAAGAAGTTAGTTGCTACAGGCAAATGAAAGGGCGGTCTGGGCGGTAAATAGCCGTTAAAGACTCAGGCAGCTTGTGAAAGGGCCCAGAGTTGCCGTCGTTCGGCTGGGATGGCTGGGGTGGCTGAGGCGTATGGGGTCACAAGGACCGCGGGGCCCCGGGGGTGGGCGAGATAACGCACGTTCGCTAGGGTCGGGGGCCATGGCGAACAACCCCCAGGGCCCCAACGGCAACCACGACCCGGCCGGCTCCACGCAGATGTTCCGCGCCTTCGTCGACGACGGCGGACGGCAGCCGCAGCCGACCACCGCGTCGAGCGGTGGCTCCCGTATCGGCGTGATCGTCGGCGTGATCGTCGCGATCGCTGTCGTTGCCGGGGTGGCCTGGCTGGCGCTCGCCTGAGCGAGCGCCGCGGCTGAACGCAGCGGCCGGACGTCGAGGCGCTTCAGGACACCTTCAGGGCCGGGGTGTACGGCCGGACCCGCGGGCTGCGCTCGCGCGACCGGGACCTACGGCTACTGCTACGGCTCGGGCTTCCAGGTGACCGCGACGTCCCGCGTCTCGATGTGCATGCCCAGCGGCACTCGCCAGTCGTCCACGCACACCGTCCAGGTCTTCTCCTTCTTCTGACCCGCGCCGATCGGCGCGGGCAGCTTTTCTTTCGACTCGCGTGTCGCCCAGTCGATGCCGATCGAGTCGATGATGTGCGTCGCGAAGGTGACGGTTCCCGAGGTCACGGGCGCACCACCGGTGTTGCGGAACCGCACGGTCACCTTCTCGCACCAGCGCTGGTCCGCCGCTGCCCGCTCAGGGTCGCCGACCACTTCGAGTGCGGCCGGTCCGGACGGTGGTGAGGGGGTCGTGGGCGGCTCGGGAGGTTTGGGGGGGTTGGGTGTGGAGGGTGCGGGGGGTGTGGAGCCGCCACCGGACCCTGAGCCCGAGCCGGAGCCTTCGCCGGGTTCGCCACTGCTCGGGCGGTCGTGGCTGCCGGAGCCGCCTCGGCCGCCGCCATGGCTCGCCGAGTCCGATCCGTCCGCGTCGCCCGAACCGCCTCCAGCGCGTTCACCGGAGGCCGTGGCGGAGGGCGTACCGCCCCGGTCCGCCGTCCCTTCGCCGCGTCCGTCGCGGTCGCGTCCGTCGCCCTCGCGGTCCTGGCCGCCACGCTCGTCGTCCTGGTCCAGCGGCGTCAGCTTGACGCCGCCCTTCGGCGGTACGGCCTTCGCCGTCCGCTCACCGTCGGGCCCGGCCGCCCCGGCCGCGACATAGCCGTCGCCGCCACCGCCGCAGCCGCTGAGCAGTGCCCCCAGGCACAGCGCGACCGCCGAGGAGGCGATCGCCTTGCCCCGGCGGCCCGTTGTCCGGCTCGCTGCGTGTCGCATCGGGCCAGTGTGGCTGACGGCCCGTCAGGTGTACAGATGTGCGTCGGCTGCCGTACGGCGGCGGCCGGCACCCGTACCCAGACGGGCCGATGGCCTTGGGGTTCAGTCCGCGATGAGCCCTTCGCGTAGCTGGGCCAGGGTCCGGGTGAGCAGCCGGGAGACATGCATCTGGGAGATCCCGACCTCTTCGCCGATTTGCGATTGCGTCATATTGGCAAAGAAGCGGAGCATGATGATCTGCCGCTCGCGCGGGGGCAGTTTGGCGAGCAGCGGCTTGAGCGACTCCCGGTACTCCACGCCCTCCAGTGCGCTGTCCTCGTACCCCAGGCGGTCCGCGAGCGACCCCTCGCCACCGTCGTCCTCGGGGGAGGGGGAGTCCAGCGAGCTCGCCGTGTAGGCGTTGCCCACCGCGAGACCGTCGACCACGTCCTCCTCCGAGACACCGAGCGCCGTGGCGAGTTCGGTGACGGTCGGGGAGCGGTCCAGCTTCTGTGACAGCTCGTCACTTGCCTTCGTCAGCGCCAGCCGCAGCTCCTGGAGCCGCCTCGGCACCCGCACCGACCAGCTGGTGTCCCGGAAGAAGCGCTTGATCTCACCCACGACGGTGGGCATCGCGAAGGTCGGGAACTCCACGCCGCGTTCACAGTCGAACCGGTCGATCGCCTTGATCAGACCGATGGTGCCGACCTGGACAATGTCTTCCATCGGCTCGTTCCGGCTGCGGAACCGGGCGGCCGCGTAACGGACCAGAGGGAGGTTCAGCTCGATGAGGGTGTCACGTACGTAGGTGGCCTCCACGCTGTCCCGGTCGAGTGCGGCGAGCCGCAGGAACAGGGAGCGGGAGAGGGTGCGGGTGTCGATGGTGTCGCAGTCGTCAAGCGCGTGCGGTGCGTCATTGGTGAGCACCTTCGAGCTGCCCAGTTCTACGGACATGCCACCCCCTTGAGGTCGCGGACGGATCCCAGCTGCGCGCAGCGCGCGTGCAACGCAGCCTCCCCCTGAATACCGGAGGTTCAGCCACGGCAAACGCGGTTCCAGCAGAATGTCACATGTCGGCAACGCGCTGTAGCGCCAAGTCGACATTAGTGCCCCGATCCACCGGGGTGGGTATCGCCCGTCGTGATTAGGACTCGATCCGATTTGCGGATCTCAGCCTGGCGAAGCTCCGGGACAGCAGCCGGGAGACATGCATCTGGGAGACGCCGAGCTCCGCGCTGATCTGAGACTGGGTCAAGTTGCTGTAGTAACGGAGCAAAAGGATGCGCTGCTCGCGCTCGGGCAACTGTACGAGCAGATGGCGCACCAGGTCACGGTGTTCCACTCCGGCCAGTGCGGGGTCCTCGTAGCCGAGCCGGTCGACCAGTCCCGGCAGCCCGTCGCCCTCCTGGGCGGCCTCCAGTGATGTGGCGTGATATGAGCGCCCGGCCTCGATGCAGGCGAGCACCTCGTCCTCGCTGAGCTTGAGCCGCTCGGCGATCTCGGACGTAGTGGGGGAGCGGCCGTGCAGCACTGTCAGATCCTCGGTGGCGCCGTTGACCTGCACCCACAGCTCGTGCAGCCGGCGCGGCACATGGACGGTGCGGACATTGTCCCGGAAGTAGCGCTTGATCTCGCCCACGACGGTGGGCATCGCGAACGTCGGGAACTGCACCCCGCGCTCGGGGTCGAACCGGTCGATCGCGTTGATCAGGCCGATCGTGCCGACCTGGATCACATCCTCCATGGGTTCGTTGCGGCTGCGGAAGCGCGCGGCGGCATAGCGGACCAGTGGCAGATTCGCCTCGATCAGCGCGGCGCGCACCCGGGAGTGCTCGGGGGTTCCGGGGTCGAGGCCGGAGAGCTCGGCGAAGAGCACCTGGGTGAGCGCTCTGGCGTCAGCTCCACGGCTTCTGCCGCTCTCGCTGCCGCCATCGTCCTGGGGAGGGGTTCTGGGCGCGGTACGGGCTGACACGGTCACGCCACCCCTTCACGATGTACTCACCCGGCAAAGCGGTCATAGCATCACAAGACATGTGCACTGTGTGCAAGCACCGCTTTACTACGTGTTGATGGCGAAATTGCCACGTAGTGGGGCAAATGTGATCGTGAAGCGGTAGAGAAGGGGGCCGGAGCAGGATCAGAAGGCTTCAGAAGACGCTCAGGAGGCGTTTGGAAACGGAACCAGAAAGCGTCCGGAACGGGATCAGAAGGGGTAGTCCGCGATCACCCAGGTGGCGAACTCCCGCCACTGCGCGGCCGCCGCCTGGTGGGCCGGGTGCTCGATGTAGCGCTTCAGGGCGTCGACGTCGGCCACCGCGGAGTTGATCGCGTAGTCATAGGCGATCGGCCGGTCCGTGATGTTCCAGGCGCACTCCCAGTGCTCCAGCTCGGGGATGGTGCCACCGAGCTCCTCGAACGCCCGGACCCCGGCCCGCACCCGCGGCTCATCGCGCGTCACGCCGTCGTTGAGCTTGAAAAGGACGAGGTGGCGAATCACGGGGGGCCTCCATGGGCGGGGGTGTCACTGGACCAGTTCGGTCATGAACTCGCCGACGCTCTTGGCGGCGTCCGATATGCCCTCGAACCCTATCTGGACCAGGTCGGCCGCACGCGCCGGGGTCTTGATGATCGTGTAGAGCACGAAGACGATGAGCATGTAGAGCGCGATTTTTTTCGCCTGTGCCATCCCGTGCTGCCCTCCCCGGTCGTCCCCTGCGGCGTCGCGTGAGTCTATCCACACCCCTGGAACAACAGTCGTACCAGTCCGATCATCGGAGCGGCGTCCCGTGGGCCGTGCTCATCGAGGTGGGCGCCCTTGCATAAATGGGTGGATTCTGGGAGGTGGGAGGGCGGCAACAGCGGAGGAGGAGGGAGCGGAGATGCGTGTCGGTGTGCTGACCGGCGGAGGCGACTGCCCCGGCCTCAACGCGGCGATCCGCGCCATCGTCCGCCAGGGCGTGGAGGTGCACGGCTTCGACTTCGTCGGGGTGCGGGACGGCTGGCGCGGTGCGCTGGACGGCGGCATCGTGCCGCTGGACGTCCAGGCCGTACGCGGAATCCTGCCGCGCGGCGGAACCATCCTCGGCTCCTCCCGGACCAACCCCCTGGCCAGCGAGGACGGAGTGCAGCGGATCCGGCGGACGCTCGCCGAGAACGCGGTGGACGTGCTGATCGCGATCGGCGGCGAGGACACCCTCGGCGTCGCCGCCAAGCTGGCCGACGAGGGGATCGGCGTGGTCGGCGTCCCCAAGACCATCGACAACGACGTGGCGGGCACCGACTACACCTTCGGCTTCGACACCGCCGTCAATATCGCCACCGAGGCCATCGACCGGCTGCACACCACCGCCGAGTCCCACACCCGCACCCTGGTCGTCGAGGTGATGGGGCGCCACGCGGGCTGGATCGCGCTGCACTCGGGCATCGCGGGCGGTGCCAACGTCATCCTCATCCCCGAGCAGCCTTTCGACGTCGGACAGGTCTGCGGCTGGGTGGAGAACCGGTTCAAGATCAGGTACGCGCCGATCGTGGTGGTCGCGGAGGGAGCGGTCCCCAAGGCCGGGCAGATGGTGGTCAAGGACTCCACGCTCGACGAGTTCGGCCATGTACGGCTGTCCGGGATCGGGGAGTGGCTGGCCCGCGAGATCTCCGACCGCACCGGCAAGGAGGCCCGCACCACGGTCCTCGGGCACATCCAGCGCGGCGGGACGCCGAGCGCTTTCGACCGCTGGCTGGCCACCCGCTTCGGGCTGCGCGCCATCGACACGGTCAAGGAGCGGGACTTCGGGACGATGGTGGCGCTGCGCGGCACCGACATCGTGCGCATCCCGCTCGCCGAGGCCGCGGCCGGCACCCGGACCGTGGACCCCTCGCTCTACGCCGAGTTCGGCGTGTTCTTCGGCTGACGACCGGCCAGAGGTGCTCGGCCGACAGACCCGTCCGGCCAGGGTGCGTCACGGGGCAGGCGGGGAGCCTCGGGCGAGGGGGCGGTCGGACGGCGATGCGTCAGGCGGGGTGCGGTACGACCGCCACCGGACAGCGGGCGTGGTGCAGTACGGCGTGGGCGACCGGCCCCAGCCGCCGTTCCGCCACCCTGTGGCCCGTACGTCGCCCGAGGACCAGCAGCCGCGCCCGCGCCGACGTCCGCACCAGCGCCTGCGCCGGACTGAGCAGCACCACATCGGGCAGTACCGAGACCTGCGGATACCGCTCCCGCCAGCCGCGCAGCGCGTCCGAGACCACCTGGCTCTCCTGGTCCTCCCACATCCCGCGGTCCTCCTCCAGCACGCTCAGCATCCAGGCGGACGGGGACGCCGGGGGCAGCGCCCACGCGTGCACCACCCGTAGCAGGGCGTCCCGCTCCCGGGCGGCGCGGAAGGCGAAGTCGGCCGTGGCGTCCGCCGGGGCGTGTGCGTTGAAGCCGAGCTGCACCTCGCGGTTACCGCCCCGGGCCTGATCCGTCTGCCGGGGCGCGCCCGGCACGGTCACCACCGGGCAGTCCGCGGCCGCCGTCACCCGGAGTGCCACCGAACCCACCGCGAGCCCGTCGAAACCGCCCCAGCCCCGTGCCCCCACGACCAGTAGTCCGGCGTCCGTGGCGGCCGTGAGCAGCGCCTCGTCCGGTTCGGAGTCGGTGTGCCGACCGGAGACCTGGAGATCCGGATGGCGGGCCGCGAACCCGGCCACGGCCTGCTCCAGCATCTCCGTCCCCACGTGCTGCCAGGCGTCCACACCGGGGACCGGGGAGACCCGGCGCGGCAGCGGCGGACAGGCGTGCACCAGCAGCAGCGCGGCCCCGCGGTGCGCCGCCTCCCGGGCGGCCCACTCCGCCGCCGCGAGACTGCGCCGCGATCCGTCGACCCCCGCTACGACAGGGCCGCTCATCGGGTCCTCCTCTGCTGCATCCCGCTCGGCCGCCGGAGGGTGTTACATCCGTTCAGTGTAGATATGGGCGATGCTCGCGGCCGGACGGAGACGGAGCGGAGACGGAGCGGAGACGGAGCGGAGACGGAGCGGAGACGCAGCGGATACGGGCAGGGGCGGAGGCTTCCGGGTTCGGCGCGCGCGAGCGGGCCATCCGTGGTGAACTGGAGAACCGGGGATGCGTACGGACCACCGGACCCGTCCCCTTACTCACCTCCCCTCATCCGACATCCCCGCCGGTCGCCGGGACCGGCGCACCAGACCGCGAGGGGCGGCGACCGCCCTCGGGCCGAGAGATCGGTCCGGGGGCGGTTCTGCGTTTGCGGGGCGCTCCGTGACGGGCCGGGTGGGTCGGATCGGTCGCGTCGGGCGGTCAACTCCCCCGAAGGTGGGGTGGGATGTCAAGGATTCGGGGGACGCGGGGGCCTGCCGGGCGAGCGCAGCATGGGGCCGAGGAAGGGAAGGAGTGGGAAATGCGCTCGAGCACATGGCATCTCACCTCGCGCCGCTCAGCTCTCGTCGTCGGACTTGTCGCTGTGGTGGCCGCCGTGGTGGTCGTCGGGATGGTCTCCCCCTCCGGAAAGGCGTCCGGGAAGGCGGCGGCGGTCGAATTCCGCCGGGAACCGGTCGGAAAGACCTCGGTCCCGGCGTTCACCCGGTCCGTCGGCCAGGACCGGAACGATCTGGAGTCACCTTCCAATGGTGGCCGGGCCTTCCTGGGGAACACCCCGGGTCTGTACGCCGGGGCGCCCGACCGGCAGTCCTGTGACCGGGGGGAGCTGATCCGCGGTCTCCAGGCCGACCCGAAGAAGGCGGCCACCTGGAGCCGTATCCAGCACATCGGCTCGACGAACGCCATCGCGGACTATGTCGACCGGCTGACCGGCGCCGTGCTGCGGTCCGACACCTATGCGAAGGTCTACGGCTCCCGTCCCGGTGCGAAGCCCTCGTCCGCCGTTCTCCAGGCGGGTACGGCGGTCTTCGTCAACCAGCGCGGGGAGCCCGTGGTGAAGTGCAACTGCGGCAGCCCGGTGCGGATGGCGGCTCCGCCGCAGGACTCCCGCCCGACGTTCACCGGCCCCGAGTGGTCCGGTTTCTCCAAGAGCACGGTCACCGAGATCCAACCAGCCTCGAAGGCCGTCAAGCGGGTCGTGATGCTGGCGGTGGGGGGCAAGTCCGAGCTCTTCAAGCGGCCGCTCGGGGACGGCGGTTCGGGCGGTGACTCCCCGTCCGAGGACACGGTCCTGGCGAAGGCCGACTACCCGCCGTATCTGGCGATGCCGGGCGAGCAGGGCGCGCCGGACCTGACGGAGGCGCCGAAGCCGGGCGAGATGCCGGCCGACACGATCACTCCGCTGGAGACCAAGCGGCCGTCCGGTTCGCCGTCCGGCGGTATGCCGGACGCACAGACCTCGGACCAGCCCACCGACCCCAACCAGCAGCCGACCGACCCGGGTCAGCAGTCCCAGCCGCAGCCCTCGGACCCGAACCAGCAGCAGCCGCCACCCTCGCAGCCGGATCCGAACCAGAGCCAGCCGCAGCCCCCGCCCCCGCCGAACCAGCCGCCTCCCAACCAGCCCCCGCCGAACCAGCCGCCTCCGCAGCAGCCTCCCCCCAACCAGCCGCCGCCGCAGCAGCCGCCGGGCCAGAACCAGCAGCCGCAGCCGGACCCCAACCAGACCCAGCCCCCGCCGCAGCCTCCGCCGTCGGGTCCGTGAGGTCCTGAGCGAGGAGCGCTCCCCGACCGGCGTCCGTTCGGTGCAATCCGCGGACGCCGGCCGCGCGCCCCGGCCACTCGCCGGCCGCCCCGGGCGGCAGCATGGTGACCATGGTCCTGCCCGGATTCCTGACCAGGACGATCAAGCTGCTGCTCGGCCGCGGGGACCGGCCGCTGCACACCCAGGCCGCCGCCGTGGCCACGCTCGTCCTGGGCGCGGTGATGCTGCTGGGCTCGTACGCCGTGGTGGCGGCCGAGCGCGGCGCCCCCTCCGCGAACCTCACCAGCTATCCCAAGGCGCTGTGGTGGTCGGCCGAGACGGCGACCACCGTCGGCTACGGCGACTTCTACCCGGTCACCCTCTGGGGACGGCTGGTCGCCTGTGTGGTGATGTTCGTCGGGATCACCACCTACGGCATGATCACCGCGGCCATCGCCGCCTGGTTCGTCGGCCGCGAGCAGAAGCGCCAGCACCGGCTGGCCGAGGCCGTCCACGACCGCGTCTTCGGCGGTGAGCGCCGACTCTCCGCCGACGCCGAGGCCCTGTACGAGCGCTTCGACCGACTCGAGGGCCTGATCGCCGCGGGCGGCCGCCGCCACCCCGACCACGGCGACCCGGACCCCTGACCCGACCCGGTCGATGCGAGGTTGGCAAGGCTCACCGGGCGAGTGGTCCAGCGGGGAGCCCAGTGCGAATCAGTAGTAGTCGTCGGGGTCGACTCCTTCCGGAGCTCGGTAGGTTGGGGATCCGACGGAAAAGCGGATCCTGTCGTCTTTGGACGCGTGTGGGGGCTGATCTTTCCTGGTGCTTCTGATCAGGAGCTCCACGGATAGCGAGTACTCATCCTTCTGATGCACCGCCTCAATCTCCAACTGGCGCGCCGTTGAATTAGCGGGACCGGAGTGTGTGACATGCCATCCCTTTTTTGGAAGCTCTTCGCGTAGTCTGTTGAAGCCGCGAGTCAGATCTTTTGGAGGCAATTGGGAGATGGACCAAAAGTGCTGGACGGCGTAATCCCTTTCCTTCTCGTCGCCAGTCGCAGCTCCTGGTCCGGCTGGGGATACCCTTCCTCGGAGTCGTACCATGTCGTACAGATCGCTGGACAACTTGCTGGCGATTTTTATCGCCTGCTCCGGATGCATTGTCTTAGGTGGTGCGCTGTCGGAGTTGTTCATGGAACTGCATCCAGTGGAAAGTAGAAGGAGTGTTGCGGCCGCAATTGTCGCGCTGACTCGTCGCGTATTTCGCACTTCAATCGTTCCAATTTATAGGATTACGCCAGTCGCTGGGCATGAGCGAACCGTCGCTGCGAGGCTTCAGTTTTACTTCGTCGTAGTGTCCTGTGATGACCCTGCCCTGGTTTTCAATGCTGAGGCTGGGCTTGCCCGTCTTGTCGTCGTAATCCCAGTAACCGCTATGCCCATCAGTGTCGGTGGCCATCTGGTTGGCCCCGAAAATGTCGTCAGTCGGGTCGATTCTCGATATCCCACCCCCGTGAAAGAAGCGCCCCGTGCCATTTACGAGATTGTCGCCCCTGGCGTGCTCGTTCCAGACGTGCCCCTTGGAGACGTCCAAGTCTGCGGCGTTGTCCACTCGGGCCCCGGGGCTTCCTGCGAACACGATGTCGTCGACACCGAGGTCACCCTCCTTGGCGGCCATGCCAATCGTTGTTGTTCCATACGAATGCGCGACCGAGGTGATGTGGCTGTCAGAGCCCGACTTGTTCGTGGCGTTGAGGCCGTCAATGAATTGATTGTATGCGCCCCCGGCGTTGTCTGCATATCCATGCTGAGTGGCATCCGGGAAGATATCTTGTGGCGCATCGTAGCCGATCCAGGTGACTGTGGATACGTCCTGGTCCGTCAATGACTGGGATGTTTTCCACAAGTTCACTCCGCGGTTTATATCGCCATTGCTATTGCTGAGTGAAGCTCCGGTGCCAGGTGTGTATACCGCGATATGGTCAGCGCTGTCAGGGTTTCCATTAGCGATGATGGCTCGCCCTCGCCCCTCCGGGCTGAACCCCATTAGATAGGCTTGCGGTAGGCCGCGCTCTCCGGTCCTTCCGAAGCGGATTTGAATCGCTGCTATGCCCTTCAGGCGTTCCTTGATCCCGTCCCTCTCTGCCTTCCATGCCTTCCACGCCTGCGTCACTTGCACTTCGCCCTGAATGGGAACCTGTCTGATGTTGTCCCACCTCTGCTCGTACTTCGTGGGCTCGGGGCGTTCCTTATCGAACCGATCCAGCTTCAGGTTGATTGCCGCCTCGGCTTCGGCGAGGTTGGTCCGGTTCGCTTCGTCGCGAACGTCAGCGGGTATGCCGTCAAGTTTGCCGAGGGTGGACGGATTGAGGGCGGCATAGGCATCCTGCTCGTCCTTCGATAGGCCTTTCCACCACTCAGCGTTTTCCTTCGGGCTGCCACCCTTTGGAGGTGCTTTGAGGTCGTGCAGGTATTCTTTGGCGCCGCTTCGGACGCCGCCAGCGTCCTTCTTCGCGTCAGCCCAGTCCTCAGCGGCGACGACCATGTCGTCGTCAGCCTTCAACCTGCGCAGCTTGGGAGCCCATTTCTCGTCGGCCTGTGTGGCCTCGTAGACGGCTTGGGCAATGCGGTCGGCAATGGCGACCGCACGGCCGTACTTGGGATTGTCGTGATGGTTCGATGCCTGGCGCTTGAGTGCCTCGGCCGTGTCGTTCGCATCTCCAGCAGGGTCGATCGGGTTGTTGGTCGCCTTCCCCTGGGCGCTCCCCTTGACTGTGCCGCCCTCGGGCACCTTGCCGTCGACCTTGTCGCCGGAAGCCGGGTAGCTCACCGAGCCGTCGGACTGCACTGTGAACTTCTCGGCCTCGGCATCTTCCACCGCAGCGTCGAGCTTGTCTTTTGCTAATCGCAGTTCGTACGCCAGAGAGTTGAGAGCGGTGGTGATGATCGCGCACTCGACCTGGGTGTAGTGGAAGTTTGTCGCCAGCTTCTGGATCTGCTCCACAGCAGCGTCAACGCCGTCACCCTCGAGCGAGCGTCGCATGCCTGCGGTCACCTGCTGCTCGAGGTCATCCTTGGCCTGACTGGCCATGTCACTGACGGTCCGATAGCCACGCGCAGCGTCCTCAAACTCGGAGGGCTTGAGGGATTTGAGAGTCACGTAATCCATTGGTCTGCGTCACCGGTCCCGGCTCTCGCCGCCGACCGGCTTTGTGTCCTTGTACAGACCCTCTAAACGATTGAATGCCCTCATGGTGGCCGCGTCGTTCTTGTAGTGATGATCCCCGGCCTTCTCAAGCCGGTCTTGAAAGGTGCCGCACTTACCGCTCACCCCCTTCAAATAGCGCTTCCAGGATCGGTGGAGCTCCCGCTGGGCCGCCGCGCTCTCGATCTTGCCGCCGGTCGTGCTGCCCGCGCCTAAGCCCTTCTGTTCCTCCGCCAGCTTCGTGAGCGCGGTACTGATGTCCCCCGAAGCTTGCCGACTCCCCTGCCCGCTTTTGTCCAAGCCGTCTTGCTGGACCTTAAGTTGCCCGATCCGCTTGCCCCCAGTTGGGTTTGTTTTCAGCGCTTGCGAGGCTCATCCCGGTGTTGCCGGATGCCTCGCGCTTCATCTGCGCCCACTCCACATCGAACGTCGACATGCGCTCCCCATTCTCCCCACGATGCGCGACCCACAGTGACTTAGCAAAGGCTCAGTGTAGGGAACTGGGGAGGGCGTCTCCATGAGTATCCGTACTTAGTCGTGGTCGGGGCTCCCGTCCGATGACGTGGTCGATTCTGGAGGAGGCGACCCCGACAACGTGTGCTTCGGGCTCGCAGACTTTGCGGCCCAGGATGCGCCTGCGATCGGCAGTATGGATCCGCCGGAAAGGCACTGGGTGGCTTAGCTCTCCAGATCCCTGCCGAACAGTCCGGCCAGCCGGGCACGGGTGATCACCGCGATGGTGAAGCCGTCGGTGATGTCTCCCCGGCCGATCAGCTCTTCCGCCCGAGTGAACGGCATCACGACTGCTCGTTGGATCCCTTCGGCGGTGTCCAGCGCTCCGACCCGGGGGATGCGGGCGGCAAACAGTTCGACGTGGCCGCCGAGCAGTCCGCTGTCGGCGTGCAACGTGCCCAGCGGGATCACCTCATCGGGCTGGACGCCCAATTCCTCCCGCAGTTCGCGGACCGCGCTCACCGGTCCCGCCTCCGCGGGCTCCCCCATGCCGCGGGGCGCCTCCAGGTGCCAGGAGCGGGTGGCGTGACGGTAGTGGTCGACCAGGACGATCTCTGGGTCGGCGCCGATCAGCGGGAGGATCACTGCCCCGGGAGCTCCTCCGGTAGGGAGGACCCGGACGTACAGCCCCAGATCGCCGCCCGGAAAGCGTACGGCGTCACGGACGACCGTGATGAACCGATCGGAGTAGACCACGCCGACCGGCTCATCGGATCCGGTGCTGCGCCTGGCCGCCTCGATCTCGGCCGGATCGATCAGAATCTCGATACCGCCCGGAGCGTTGACGAACATCTCCGGACGCTTTCGACGAAGGTCGTCGTAGGAAGTGGGGGGATGGTTCACGGCGGTGTCAGTACTCCGGGACTTCGTCACTTTCCTGAATCGTGCTGGAACTTGTGGCCGGTGGAGCACCACCGTGCTCGGTGTATCCCGGGAGTCTGCGCACCAGGTCGTGGAACTGCCGCCACTCGTGTTCGCTGTCGAGCCGGACGGTGGCGATCTCACGGGCGAACTTCTGCTCTCGTCGCCCGGCCGCCCGATTGCGCAGCACCAGCTGCACGGAACCGCCGTACGAACCCATGGACGTCGCTCCGAGACTCGCGGCCACGGACCACCCCTCCTCTCCGGTCACCGCGGTGAAGACCGCGCCGCCGATCGTGATGATGACTTCGACGATGGGCGACCATGTGTGTGACTTCGCCTGGGAGCCGCGGCGGGCATCGGCGAGCCTGACAATCTCGGAGTTGAGCCTGACATACCGGTCGAAGACGTCCCCGACCTTGTCGTGGAAAGCGGCGGGATCGGCCGTCAGCGCGTTGAACGCTTCCATGTAGCGGTGCCAGGGGCCACTTTGCCGGAGCAGCCAGACGTCTTCGAGATGCAGTGTGTCGATCTCCGAGGGGGTGAGACGGTCCTGGACGGCGGCGAATGCCTGTTGTCGCAAGAACAACATCAATTCCTCAGGATCCTGGACCGCCGCGCGGGCCGTGGATCTGGCCCGTATGTCCCTCCACTCCTGTAATGCCACGCGGCGCAGGCTGCCGGTCGGAGTGAGTGGGTACATCCCCAGGGCATCAGCGAGGTTGACGTTGTAGATCAGGTCGAGCAACTGCTTGATCTCGGCGGCGAAAGGCTTGCTCCCGTCGTATCTGCCTTCTGAGACGGGCGAGCCGTCCACACACACGAACTTCTCGTACAGCAGATTCCGGGTGACCGTGGCATCGACAACGCGCTGCTCGTTGCTGAATTGGACGACGTCGCCGACCCTCTCGGCGAACTGCGGAATCCGGTCGTCCGGCACGCCCACCTGGGAAGCGAGCAGGGGAATGTCCTTCGCGGTCAGGCCCTGCACCCTACCGGCGAAGGGGTTGATCAGAGCCGACTTGGTGTCCCGGACGTTCTCCTCGTCGTTCCAGGACATGCGGACGCAGGTCACCTTTTCCGCGGCGGGCATCCCAGCCAGGGTCTCCTGCCAGGCGGCGAAGGCAGCCTCATCCACGTCCACGCTCTTGGGAAGGTCGGTGGGCTCCCGCTCGCCGAGCAGGAAGGGGATCAAAGCGCCCTCGGCCAAGAGCTTCTGGTGGGCAGTCCGGGCGTGTCCCCCTTCGGTCAAGTCACGGCTCACGGCGGGGTTGTTGTAAAAGAACACCCTGTTCACGACGATTTGCCGGGTGTTGATGAGGCTGCGGAAGTACTCGGCCCGTACGTGGTCGTTACGGAGATCTTGGATGTCCCGCAGGGATTTGCCCTTCGTGATCATCTTCCGGGTCATCTCGGCGCTGACCCACTGGTTGTCCAACGACTGCGCGATAACCGCCCCTGGATCCAGATCGTCTGGGCGTACTCGGGTCAGATCGTCTCTGCCGTCGCCGTTGCTATTCATGATCTCCCCCCCGGCTCATGCCCCGCCGCGGAGAGAGTTGGTCATCGGCGTCCAACCATTCCGCGTCGGCAACAAGCCATCACACCGCCCGCGACCGCAGAACGTCAAGCAGTTCTCACGTAGCGTATGCGGCAGATGGGGGGACGCCGTCTCATGCGCCGGGCTCACGCCAGCCCTGTGAGATCCCCTCAGATCGCGTCGTGTGCCGGGCAACGGACCGTCGGCCGGGGCACCCCTCAGCGCTTGATGGCCAAGGCGGATCCGAGTAATTGCCCCAAGATCTCGATGATCTTGATGTCATGATCCGTCAGATCGCCCTTCACCGGACTGTCGATGGTGAGCATTCCGAACGCGTCGTGATTGATGGCAGGGGCGATCGGAGCCGCTATGAAGGTCTTGTACGTCTGCGTATCAGGTTGGTACTCCGGAGGCTCGGAGAGCAGGTCGGGAACAAAGAGCGGTTCACGCTTGTCCATGCTCCGCAGCAGTCGATCTCCCCGTGGCGTACCTTCCTTGAAGGTGGTACGCGGTGTCTCCTGCCGGCCGGCCCACATTCCGGCTTGGCATGTGAGCTCACGGTTGCCCGAATTGCCCGTTACATCGAGCAGGCATGCACGTGTGTGCGGCGGGCCGATGGAGCGCGCCGCCCTGATCACCACCTGCTTCATGTCCCCCTGGAGCGAACGCCTACGCTGGGCCGTCGTCGCGATAGCGATTTCCCCGAAGACCTCCATGATGGGAACCAGCATCTCCTGGAGCATGCGTCGCTGCTCCTGACCGGCTAAAAGCGCGGTTTGTTTCTCGGTCTTCACTCCGCGCGCGGCCAAGAAGATCACGGTGAGCGTCGCCAGTGCTCCACCGCCCACGATCAACCAAAAGACCCAGCCCCATTCGTACAAACCTGCGAGTGCCGCGGCAATGTAGGCAAGAACATTCAGCGCCCCCGCTACAGCAGTGCCTCGACCGAGCCCCCACCATCGAGTTGCCATGGCGACGGAGGGTAGCACCAGTGACACGATGTGTGGAAGATGTTGGCCAACTGCCGCATGAGCGCTGCCACCTGCGGGAACATACTCAGCGTGACCATGGGCCCCGCCAGTCACGCGACGGACGCTTCCTCCAAAAGGGGGCAAGTCGTTGACGACTGGAATTGGCTGGTCTATTTTGATAGAGGCTATGCGCCAGTGTGAAACCAGGGGGAAAGTGCGAACCGTATGAGCCTGAATGCTTTAGGGGGAGCAATGAACGGCAACTTGCAGCGCAAAAGCAAACAGGGAAGTCTCGGTGATTCCCCGGTTAAAGGCGTGGATGCTCTGATGGAAGAATACAGGGCAGATCCTGATGCCTATATGGAGCGGCGTGCAAGTGTCTTGCGCGGTGACAGCTATGCCGAAGCTCGTCAACGTGTCGTGGCCGAACAGAACGAAGCACTTCGAGTGGCGAGTCGTGCCGTGCTTTATAAACTCTTCGGCTTCATCCTTCCGCGGAAGCAGGTCCAGCGAAATTAGCCAGCGGCCGGCTGGGCGAATATCTACGCGGAGTTGCACAGTTCTGAGGCCCTCTCGGCGGAGAGGGCCTTTGTCTGTTCGGGCTCTGTCCTCGCCCCTTCTGCTCCCGGCCGCCCGGGATCGCACCGGGCCCGGCGGCTGCGGTTGGTGCGCGATGGCACCAGCCCTCCGGGCCCCGGGCGCTCCCGGTCAGCCGAACTGGCCGGGCTGGTAGTCGCCGGCGGGCTGCTGGACGATGACGTTCATTCGGTTGAAGGCGTTGATGAGGGCGATGAGGGACACCAGCGCGGCGAGCTGCTCCTCGTCGTAGTGCTTGGCGGCGTTCGCCCAGGCCTGGTCCGTGACGCCACCGGCCGCATCCGCGATGCGGGTGCCCTGCTCCGTCAGCTCCAGTGCGGCGCGTTCGGCCTCGGTGAAGACCGTGGCCTCCCGCCACGCCGCGACCAGGTGGAGGCGCACCGAAGTCTCACCGGCGGCGATGGCTTCCTTGGTGTGCATGTCGGTGCAGAAACCGCACCCGTTGATCTGGCTCGCGCGCAGCTTCACCAGCTCCTCCGTCGCGGCGGGCAGCGTCGAGTCCGAGATCACCTGGCCTGCCGAGACGAGGCGCTTCACGAACTTGCCGGCGGTCGGGTTGCCGTAGAGGTTCAAACGGGCATCCATGGTGGGCTCCTCTGCCGTTGTCGATGGCTACACACCTATGACGGAACGACTCCGCACGATGTGACAGGAGCGCATGTGACGTGGATCTCCCCTGCCCGCGCCGCGGCCGGCGGACGAAGAACGGAGAGGGAAGACAACGTAGGGCCCCACCCGTGCGGGTGGGGCCCTACGTTCTTCGAGCGGTAGCGGTGGGATTTGAACCCACGGAGGAGTTGCCCCCTCACACGCTTTCGAGGCGTGCTCCTTAGGCCGCTCGGACACGCTACCGAGAGAGAGCCTAGCGGACGGGTGGCCGGGAACCGAAATCGGTTCCCGGCGGGGGCCGGTCAGGGCGTGCGGAAGAACGCGGTGAGGGGGGCCGCGCATGCGGCGGGGAGGACCCCGGAGATGACCTCGGGGCGGTGGTTGAGTCGGCGGTCGCGGACGACGTCCCAGAGGGAGCCGACCGCACCGGCCTTCTCGTCGGCCGCGCCGTAGACCAGGCGGTCCACGCGGGACAGGACGATCGCGCCCGCGCACATGGTGCACGGCTCCAGCGTCACCACCAAGGTGCAGCCGGTCAGGCGCCAGCTGCCGAGGCAACGGGCGGCGGCTCGGAGGGCGAGGACCTCGGCGTGGGCCGTGGGGTCGCCGTGGGCCTCGCGCTCGTTGCGGCCGCGGCCGAGCACCGCGCCGTCCGGGCCCAGCACGACGGCGCCGACCGGCACATCCCCCGTTTCCGGGGCCCGTACGGCCTCCTCCAGCGCGAGGCGCATCGGGGTGCGCCAGGGGTCGCGCAGGGGGTCGGGGTCGGGGCCCGGCGGGATGCCGGTCAGTGGATCGGTCATGACACCAGTGTGGGCGACGGGATGGGGGTGGCCGCGGACCGCGGTCAGCGCACCGCCTCCAGCCCCTCCATGCTGCATCCCAGCATGTCGGCGATCGATTCGAGCGCGTCCCCGTCCAGGGCCTTCAGCTCCTTCTCCTCCATGCCGAGGTCGGCCAGGATGTCGCCGTCGCCGAGCGGGCCCACCGGGACCGGCGCGTCGGAGTCGGCGTCTTCGTCGTCGTCCCGGTCCGGCTCGCCGTCCTCGGTGCCGTCGAGGTCGACGAGGCTGTCCAGGTCGTCGTCGGGGTCACGGCCGAGCAGCTCGTCGGTGAGCATCGAACCGTACGAGGTGCGGGCGGCCGCGGCCGCGTCGGATACATAGATGTGCGGGTCGTCCTCGCCGTCCACGCGGACGACGCCGAACCACGCGTCTTCGTGCTCGAGGAAGGCCAGAACCGTGTCGTCGTCCTTGGACGCTCCACGGGCCAGTTCGATCAGATCGGTCAGGGTCTCCACATCGTCGAGCTCTGTGTCGCTCGCTTCCCACCCTTCTGCGGTGCGCGCGAGCAATGCGGCGAAGTACACCGTGACTCTCCCACTGGTCATAGGCGTGCCGGGGCGGGCGGGACAGTGTCCCGCCCCAATCGGAATCGTGGCAGAAACCGTCGCTTCGCGAGAGGTCTTCCGCGCTGCGTCGTGCACCAGTCCAAAGAGATGTCGCTCACGCGGACCGGGGTTGCACCGGCCCGGAGGCTGCCTCCGGCGGGGCACGAACGCTCATCGGGGCTTCACCAGCCGAACGTGCGCATGTGTATCGCCTGGCGCATCCGGGCCGACCGGGCCCGCTGCGGCCGGACCTGATTCCTTATCGCCCGGGCCTCGTTGAGCGCCCGCAGGAAGCGGTCGCGGCGGCGGCGCCGCTCGGCGGCGCTCTCCTTCTCCCTCTCTGCCATGGGCCACATCACCCCTCGGGCCGAGTCCCCGCCCGGATGGCAACCGGGCGCTGCTGCCCACTTTCCCCCGAATCGGCGGTTTGATGCCAGTACCGCGACGAACTGTTGATGCGGTCAGGGCGAGGTAGGGGGGTTACCGGCGGTGGCCGGGGGCCATGGCTCGGTTAGTGTCGATGCCATGCGGATCCATGTCGTCGACCACCCGCTGGTGGCGCACAAACTCACCACGCTGCGCGACAAGCGCACCGACTCCCCCACCTTCCGGCGGCTCGCCGACGAGCTGGTGACCCTGCTCGCGTACGAGGGCACGCGCGATGTGCGCACCGAGCCGGTCGACATCGAGACCCCGGTGAAGCCGACGACCGGGGTGCGGCTGTCGCATCCGCGCCCGCTGGTGGTGCCGATCCTGCGGGCCGGTCTGGGCATGCTCGACGGCATGATGCGGCTGCTGCCGACGGCCGAGGTGGGCTTCCTCGGCATGGTCCGCGACGAGGAGACGCTGAAGGCGTCCACCTACTCCACCCGGATGCCCAGCGACCTCTCCGGCCGTCAGGTCTATGTCGTGGACCCGATGCTCGCCACGGGCGGGACGCTGGTCGCGGCGATCAAGGAACTGATGTCGCGGGGTGCGGACGATGTGACCGCGCTGTGTCTGCTGGCCGCGCCGGAGGGCGTGGCGGTCATGGAGCGCGAGCTGGCGGGCGCGCCGGTGCGGGTGGTCACCTCCTCCCTCGACGAAGGGCTCAATGAGTACGGCTACATCGTCCCGGGGCTCGGTGACGCGGGCGACCGGATGTACGGGGCCGCGGGCTAGGGTCCGCCTTCAGGCGGCCCTAGGGCCCGGGGCGGCGGGCGGCCGGTGCCGTCAGTCGCACGGTGAACCGGAGGGCGCCGGCTCGGGCTTGGCCAGAGTGGCCATGGCCTTGTCGGCGTCCTTCTGCTTCACCAGGTCCTTGAAACCGGAGCCGATGATCAGGTCGACGTCCTTGCCCCTGCGTGCGTCGTTCTTGGTCTCGGCCCCGTCGAGCTGGGTGCCGAGCACATGGAACGCGCCCTTGGTGGCGTCCGGGGCGCCGAGCAGTATCCCGGCGGCCTTGACCTTCTTGTCGTACGCGGACGGGGCGTTGCCCACCTTGCCGATCTTGAAGCCGCGTTTCTTCAGCTCGTCCGCGGTGTCCTTGGCGAGGCCGGAGCGCGGGGTCGCGTTGTAGACGTTGACGGTGATGTCGGCGGGCTCGGGCAGCGAGGCGGCCGTACGGCCGGTCCGCGGGTGCTCCTCGCGGCGCTGGTCGCGCTTGCAGTCCGTGGTGCCCCGCGCGGTGCGCACGGTGTCGCCGTCACCGCCCGAGAAGACGTCGATGAGCTGGAGCGTTCCCCAGCCGACCAGGCCGAGTACCACCGCCGAGCCGAGCGCGGCGATCACCAGACGCCGACGGCCGCGCGGTCGCCTCATACGCGGGTAGCGCTCGCCCGTGATGCGGTACTTACCGCCCATCCCGGGAGGGGTCAGCATGCTCATGTGCGCAGCGTAGTGCGGCCTGGTGGCGATGCCTACTAAATGATCAATGGTTAGTGCTCAGGCCAACCCGAAAGGGCCAACACGGGCCGCCGCGGCGGGCACGGGGGGCGTGCGGCCGGGCAGGGCAAGGGGCGGTGATCAGCCCAGCTCGAGGACGCGGGCGTGCAGGACCTGGCGCTGCTGGAGCGCGGCGCGGACCGCGCGGTGCAGCCCGTCTTCCAGATAGAGGTCGCCCTGCCACTTCACGACATGGGCGAAGAGGTCGCCGTAGAAGGTCGAGTCCTCCGCGAGCAGCGTCTCCAGGTCGAGCTGCTGCTTCGTCGTGACCAGTTGGTCAAGACGTACCGGGCGTGGGGCGACATCCGCCCACTGGCGGGTGCTTTCCCGGCCGTGGTCGGGGTAGGGCCGACCGTTTCCGATGCGCTTGAAGATCACACGGAAAGCCTACCGGGCAAGCGGCTCCCGGCGCAGCCAAGGCGCCGGAGTGCCGGGGCGCGGCCCACGTCACGCCAGAGGCAAATTGGGCGAAATTATCTTCAAAAGGGACTAGGCGGTCAGGGGGGTCGGGAGTAACCTGAATAGCAGCCTACGGGGCGAGCGAGGGAGCTCGACCGGAGAGACGTTCAGGACAGAGGGCTTTGGTCCTCCGGAACGCCTCCTAGATGGTCTGGCTGAGAGGCCTGAAGGTCGGGGAGACCGGAAGGCGACCTCCACTACCTGATACGGGCAATGCCGCCGAAGGGAGCCCACCTCGTAGGTTCTGTGCTGCCCGGCCCGGACGCGCCCGCCGCCTCCGCTTGCGCCGGGCTTCCGCGCGTCCAAGCATGGCCGCATGCGCTGTCTGGTCACCGGAGCCACCGGCTACATCGGCGGACGGCTGGTGCCCGAGCTGCTGGCCGCGGGCCATGAGGTGCGCTGTGTCGCCCGCTCGCCCGCGAAGCTGCGTGATCATCCATGGGCCCCGCGGGTGGAGACCGTCCGCGGCGATGTGACCGATGCGACATCCCTGGACGCGGCCATGGGGGGCGTGGACGTCGCCTACTACCTGGTGCACGCGCTCGGCACCGGCCCCGGCTTCGAGGAGACCGACCGCCACGCGGCCCGGATCTTCGGTGAGCGGGCCCGCGCCGCCGGAGTACGGCGGATCGTCTATCTCGGCGGGCTGACCCCGGCCGGGGTGTCCGCACGCGCGCTCTCCCCGCATCTGCGCTCCCGCGCCGAGGTCGGCCGGGTGCTGCTGGACTCCGGGGTGCCGACCGCGGTGCTGCGCGCGGGGGTGATCATCGGTTCCGGTTCGGCCTCGTTCGAGATGCTGCGCTATCTCTCCGAACGGCTGCCGCTGATGGTGACGCCGAGTTGGGTGCGCACCCGCACCCAGCCGATCGCCGTCCGCGATGTGCTGCGGCTGCTCGTGGGGTGCGCGGAGCTGCCGGACGAGGTGCACCGCACCTTCGACATCGGCGGTCCCGACGTGCTCAGCTACCGGGACATGATGCTGCGGTACGCCGCCGTCGCCGGACTGCCCAGACGGATCGTCCTGCCGGTTCCGGTACTCACCCCCCGGCTGTCCAGCCTGTGGGTCGGCCTGGTCACCCCCGTGCCGGGTGCCATCGCGCGCCCCCTGGTGGAGTCGCTGCGGCATGAAGTGGTGTGCGCCGAGCGCGATATCGCGCGGTACGTACCCGATCCGCCCGGTGGTCCGATCGGAGTGGACCGGGCGCTGGAGCTGGCGCTGCGCCGGATCCGCGACGCGGACGTGGCCACCCGCTGGTCCTCCGCCGCCACCCCCGGCGCGCCCAGCGATCCGCTGCCGACCGACCCGGACTGGGCGGGCGGCAGCCTCTACACGGACCACCGCGAGCGCGCGGTGGCCGCCACGCAGCAGGACGTATGGCGGGTGGTGGAGGGCATCGGCGGGGAGAACGGCTGGTACTCAACTCCGCTCGCCTGGGCGCTGCGCGGCTGGATCGACACGCTGATGGGCGGTGTCGGGCTGCGCCGGGGGCGCCGGGACGCGGCGCGGCTGCGGGTCGGGGACAGCCTCGACTTCTGGCGGGTGGAGGAGGTCCTGCCGCCGCGGCTGCTGCGGCTGCGAGCCGAGATGCGGCTGCCGGGCCTGGCCTGGCTGGAGATGCGGGTGGACCGGGACCCGGCGGGCGGGACGGTCTACCGGCAGCGCGCGGTGTTCCATCCGCGCGGGCTGGCCGGACATCTGTACTGGTGGGGTGTGTCGCCCTGGCACGCCCTGGTCTTCGGCGGGATGGCCCGGAACATCGCCGCCACGGCGGAGGCGGACGGTTCGACTCTGCCGCGGCCGTGACCGGTGGGGCGAGTGGGCGCGGGTCAGCCCCGGCCGGGTAACGGCGTGCCCGTGGGCCGTCCGGATCCCGCCCGCGGCGGTTCGTCAGTCCTCTGCCGCGTCGTGTGTCCGCGGGCGGGCCCACGGGGTCGTCCTCCCGCGGGCGTTGTGTCCCGCCCCGGGGGCTCCGGCGATGGCCCGCCCTCGGCCCCGCTCCGTCAGTCGTCCCGCCCGCGCAGTCCGTCGAACGCCACGGGCAGATGGCGGGGGCCGCGCAGTACCGCGTTGCGCCGGTACTCCGGCGGGTCCTCCAGCAGCCGCGGGTTGTCGAGCCGCCGGGCCAGCTCGGTCAGGGCGAGCTGGGCCTCCAGCCGGGCCAGCGGGGCGCCGAAGCAGCTGTGGATACCGCTGCCGAAGCCGAGGTGCTGGTTGTCCTTGCGCTGCGGATCGAACCGGTCCGGCTCCAGGAAGCGCTGCGGATCGCGGTTGCCGGAGGCCAGTACGAGCCAGACCGACGCGCCCTTGGGGATCGTGACGCCCGCGATGTCGATGTCCGCGAGCGGGGTGCGCTGGGGCAGCAGCTGCACCGGGGGCTCGAACCGCAGCAGCTCCTCCACCAGCGGGGTGGCCAGCTGGGGACGTGCGCGCAGCCGGGTCAGCACGTCCGGATTGCGCAGCAGCGTCAGCATGCCGTTGGTGATCAGGTTGACGGTGGTCTCATGGCCCGCGACCAGCAGCAGCGACGCGGTGCTCAGCAGCTCCGCCTGGGTCATCTGCCCCTCCGGGCCGTGTCCGGCGGCCAGGGCGGAGAGCATGTCGTCCCCGGGGGCGCGGCGCCGCTCCTCGATCAGCTCGGCCAGATAGCGCCCGAGTTCGGTGCGCGCCTGCTGGGTGGTGCGGCGGCGTTCGGCGGCGTCCTCGTCCGGGGCGGGGTCCAGACCGGCCGCGAGGGTCTCGGCCCAGTGGTGGAAGCGCGGTTCGTCCTCGCGCGGCACGCCCAGCAACCGGCAGATCACGGTCACCGGGAAGGGGTACGAGAAGTGGTCGACCAGGTCGATCCGGTGGTGGTTCGCGAAGCCGTCGATGAGCTCGCCGATGATGCGGGAGAGTTCGCCGCGCATGGCGTGGATCCGGCGCGGGGTGTGCGGCGGGCCGAAAGGGGTCATCGCCAGCCGCCGCAGCCGGTCGTGCTCGGGCGGGTCGAGCCGCAGGAAGGCGGGCGGCAGCGCGGTGTCCTCCTCGTCGGTGAGCGCCCCGGCGGCCTGGGGGTTCAGATTGCGGGCGTCGGAGCTGAGCCGCGGATCGTGCAGCAGCCCGTGGATCTCCCAGTAGGTGCTGACGAGGTACGGGCCCTCCTCGTCCTGCACCACGGGCGTCTTGCGCAGCTCGGCGTAGACGGGGTACGGGTCGGCGCGGTTGGCGTAGTCGGTGATCTTCCGCAGCAGCGAGCCTTGCGTCATGGCTGAGGTCCTTCGATCATCGGGCTCGGTCAGGCCCGCGCGGGAGTGAGGGTGATCCGTCGGTCGGTGGGCGAGTAGCCGCTGAGCGTGACGGTCGGCCCGTGGGTGGGCAGCGAGGGGTCGGGGAAGTCGGCGGGGACCGGGCGGAGTCCCTCGGCGCGGCGGTCCACGGTGGTCCCCGGCGGTGGGAAGGGGGCCGCGGTCTCGATCAGGTGCTCGTAGTGCTCCAGCCACTTGGCCTGGTCGAAGGTGACGGCGGCGATGACCCGGCCCTGGTAGCCGTAGACGCCGGTGAAGCGGTGCTCGGCGAGCGACCCCTGCGCGATCTGGATCTCCTCGCCGAGGGACGGCACTCCGACCGACTTGATGTTCACCCCGAACTGGGGGGACCAGAAGGCCGGAATCCACAGATGCGGCCGCCGGTCGGCGCTGGCGTTGATCATGTTGTGGGCGGCGGTCTCGGCCTGGGCGATCGCGTTGCCCCAGTGCTCCAGGGACAGGAACTGGTAGTTGAAGAGCGGATGCGGGGACCGGGCCACGTCCCCGGCCACGAAGATGTCGTCGGTGACGATGCCGCGGACGTCGAAGGCCCGGCAGCCCGCGTCGCAGGCGATGCCCCGCGGCCCGGCGCCGAGCCCGGACCCGGCCAGCCACTCGGTGTTGCGGGTGGCGCCGAGCGAGACCACCGCCACCTCCACGTCCAGGGCGGTGCCGTCGGACAGATGGGCGCGGCGCAGCCGCCCGGCCGGGTCGCCCTCGAGACCGGTGACCATCACCCCGCAGCGCAGATCCACCCCGTGGGCGCGGTGGAGTTCGGCGGCGACCTGGCCGACCACCCCGCCGAGCGCCCCCACCAGCGGCGCCGGGCCGCGCTCGGCAACGGTTACCTCGAGCCCCAGCTCACGGCAGGCGGAGGCGATCTCCGAACCGGTGAACCCCGCGCCGATGACCAGTACCCGGCGCGGCACCGCCGTCAGCCGCCGGTTCAGCGCGATGGCGTCCTGGCGGGTGCGGAGCACGAAGACCCCGTCGAGTTCGGCCTCCAGCGGATGCGGCCAGGGCCGGGCGCGCACGCCGGTGGTGATCATCAGCCGGTCGTAGGGCACCTCGTCGCCGTCGGCCAGCCGCACCCGGCGGGCCGACATGTCGAGGCCGGTGGCGGCCACCCCGAGCCGCCACTCGGCGTCCAGCGCACGGCGGCGGGGCAGTGCGGTGTGGTCGGCGGTGGCCTTGCCCAGCAGCACCTGCTTGGACAGCGGGGGGCGGTCGTACGGTTCGTCGGGTTCGTCGCCGATCAGCGTGAGGGAGCCGGTGAACCCCTCCTCTCGCAGGGTCTCCGCGGCTCGCAGCCCGGCCAGTGAGGCACCCACGATCACGATCCGCCCCGAGCGCCGCAGCGCCTCCAGCGATCCGTCACCGGACACCGGTCGGCTCCGCTCGCTCCGGGTGCCCGGCCGCCCCCGCGGCCCCTTCGAGGTCTTCGACCAGGATGGCCTGCACCGGACAGGCCGCCGCCGCGCGCGCCACGTTCTCCCGCTGGGTGTCGTCCGCGTACGGGTTGTAGAGCAGCGCTTCCTCGCCATGCATGGTGAACACGTCGGGGGCGAGGAAGGCGCACTGCGCGTATCCCTGACAGCGGTTGAGATCGACAACAATCCGCATCCGGCCCTGTCCTTCCCACACCTCGGGCCGTCGGCGCCGTCCCGCGTCCCTCGGCGGGCGGCCCCGGCGGCGGGACGTCCCCCTCCGGCCAGCATGGGCGACCGGGTCGGGGCCCGCGCGTACAGCCGGGCCAATGGGGTGGGCGCGGGCCCGGGCGGGGCCGGGGTGTGTCTGTACGATGTACCGCCGCCCGGCGGGTGCGGGCGGCGCGGCGGGAAGGAGACGGTGTGACGGACCAGGACCGGACCGCCGGGCCCGGCCACCGGCCCCGGCGTCCCCGTCGACGCGGCCAGGGCGAACTGGAGGCGCAGGTGCTCGGGGCCCTGCGCCGGGCGCCCGGCCCGGTGACCGCCGCCTGGGTGCGGGAGCGGCTGGACGGCGAACTCGCCTACACCACGGTGATGACGATCCTGTCCCGGCTGCGGGCCAAGCAGGCGGTGACCCGTGAGCGCGTGGGGCGGTCCTTCGTCTGGCGCGCGGCCTCGGACGAGGCGGGGCTCGCGGCGCTGCGGATGCGGCGGGTGCTGGACGGCCAGGACGACCGGGGCGCGGTGCTCGCCCGCTTTGTGACCGGGCTGGGCCACGACGACGGGCGGCTGCTGCGCGAGCTGCTGAACGACGCCGCGGAGAAGGAGCCGGAGGAGGGCTGAGCGACGGGCGTCTCGCAGTGCTGCCGGTGTCGGCGCCGTCCGGCCGCTACAGGTCGAACTCGGCCGGGGGTAGGTCCAGGGCGCGGCACGCCTCGCGGACCACGGCCTGTTCGGTCGTGTCGAAATCGCCGTCGGCGCCCCCGATGACGATGCCGAGCTGGATGACGGCGCGCGCCTCGGCGGGCTTCTTGCGCGCCTTGGCGACCTCCTGGAGCGCGTCGGCCTTGCCGCGGTCGAAGTCGGCCACGAGCTGATCCAGATACGCGTCGAAGCGCCGGAGGAGGTCGTCGGCGGGGAAGTTCTGGAGCCCCTCATGGAGGGTGATCAGCTGGGCGACACGCTGCCGTTCGGCCGGGTCGACCGCACCGTCCGCCGCGGCCACCAGCGCGCACATCGCCATGCCCGCGTCGCGGAACGCTCCGCTCCGCACGTCGTTCTTCTTGGCGAGCAGCTGACTCTGCATCATCTGGACGGAGTCCTTGATGCGGTCCCACAAGGCCATGACCACTCCATCGGGGTCGTCGGTCGGGCGTCCGGATCTACAGCTCTGTAGATCTACAGCAGTGCAGAAGCTAACAGAACCGAAGGGCGCGCAAACGTCGGTACGCGAGAGGTGAGCCATTCCGGGCGTGGCCGCGCGGACGCCACTAGGGTCCGTGGAATGCCTCACTCCGCATCCTTACGTCCCGGACGTCGGGACCGTGACGCGTTCTTCGACAACGCCAAGTACCTGGCGATCGTGCTGGTGGCGATGGGTCACGCATGGGAGCCGCTGCGGAGCGGCAGCAGAGTGGCGGCCGCGCTCTACCTCATCGTCTACACCTTCCACATGCCGGCCTTCATCCTCATCTCCGGCTACTTCTCCCGTAGTTTCGACCTCCGCCCGGACCGGCTGCGCCGCCTGGTCACCGGGGTCGCTGTGCCGTACGTCCTCTTCGAGGCCGCGTACAGCCTCTTCAAGCGCTGGGCGGACGACGATCCGTCGCATCCGGTCAGCCTGCTCGACCCCTGGTATCTGACCTGGTTCCTGATCGCGCTGTTCGTCTGGCGGCTGACCACGCCGCTGTGGCGGATCGCGCGCCGTCCACTGGCCCTGGCACTCACCATCGCGGCGCTCGCCGCCTCTTCGCCCGACATCGGCGACGACCTCGACCTCCAACGGGTGCTCCAGTTCCTGCCGTTCTTCGTCCTCGGACTCCAGCTGCGGCCCGAGCACTTCCGGATGGTGCGGCGGCGCGCGGTGCGACGGCTGTCGGTGCCGGTGTTCGCCGCCGCGCTGGTCTTCGCCTACTGGGCGGTGCCGCGGATGAACCCGGCCTGGCTCTACCGCCGCGACAGCGCCCAGGAACTGGGCGCGCCGTGGTGGAGCGGGGCGGTGATGACACTGGCACTCTTCGGCTGCTCGATACTGCTCACCGCCTGCTTCCTGGCCTGGGTGCCCGGTCGCCGGATGTGGTGCACCGCGCTGGGTGCGGGGACGCTGTACGGCTATCTGCTGCATGGCTTCCTCGCCAAGGGCTCCCGCTTCTGGGGCTGGTACGACCACCCCTGGGTGCATCGGCCGGCGGGTGAGATCGCGGTGACGGCGCTGGCCGCGGCCGTGGTGACCGCGCTGTGCGCGCCGCCCGTACAGCGGCTGTTCCGGTTCGCGATGGAGCCGAGGATGGAGTGGGCCTTCCGGCCCGCCGTCCCCGAGGTGCCGCCGCCCGCCCCGGCGCGGACGGTGCCGCACCAGGTGAGCAGAGTGGGTACCCGCCACGGATCCGGGACCGGCCAACGGGCCTCCGGGACCGGCCAACGGGCTGAAAACCACCGGCCGTTCATGTGACTAATGCGGCTGTCGGGTAACCGGTCGGGGCCCCGGGTAGGGCGCAGCCGTTCCGCCCCGACGCCGTACGGCTCCGGGCATCCGTCGCACGGAGAGGTGCCGGCCCACCAGTGACACAGCCCTTTCGACTCCCCGACTTCTACCTGCCGTATCCGGCGCGGCTGAACCCCCATGTCCAGGAAGCACGGGAGCACTCCACCCGGTGGGCCCGTGAGATGGGCATGCTCGAGGGCTCGGGCATCTGGGAGGAGAAGGACCTCGACGCCCACGACTACGCCCTGCTGTGCGCCTGCACCCACCCCGACTGCTCCGCCGCGGATCTGGCCCTGGTGACGGACTGGTATGTGTGGGTCTTCTTCTTCGACGACCACTTCCTGGAGACCTTCAAGCGCTCCCAGGACCGCGCGGGCGGCAAGGCGTATCTGGACCGGCTGCCCGCCTTCATGCCGATGGACGCCGCCGCGGACGTCCCCGAGCCCGTCAATCCGGTCGAGGCGGGCCTCGCCGATCTGTGGGCGCGCACGGTGCCCGCCATGTCGCGGGACTGGCGGGCGCGGTTCCGGGAGTCGACGGAGAACCTGCTCAACGAGTCGCTCTGGGAGCTGTCCAATATCAACGCGGACCGGATCCCCAACCCGGTCGAGTACATCGAGATGCGCCGCAAGGTCGGCGGCGCGCCCTGGTCGGCCGGTCTTGTGGAGTACGCGGCGGGCGCCGAGGTCCCGGCGGCCGTCGCCGGATCGCGGCCGCTGCGGGTGCTGCGGGACGCGTTCTCCGACGGGGTGCATCTGCGCAACGACCTCTTCTCCTACCAGCGGGAGATCGAGGAGGAGGGCGAGCTGAGCAATGGTGTCCTGGTGCTGGAGACCTTCCTCGGCTGCACCACCCAGCAGGCCGCGGACGCCGTCAACGACCTGCTCACCTCACGGCTCCAGCAGTTCGAGAACACCGCGCTCACCGAGCTGGGCCCGCTCTTCGCCGCACACGGTCTGGACCCGGAGGGCTGCTCGCGCGTCCTGGCCTACGTCAAGGGGCTCCAGGACTGGCAGTCCGGGGGCCATGCATGGCATCTGCGTTCCAGCCGCTATATGAACGGTGGCGGGGCGGGCGCCGCGCCCGCGGCCTGGTCCCCGTTCGGGCTCAGTGGTATCGGCGGCGGTGGTCTCGGGGTCTCGGCCGCGGATCTGCGGCTGACCACCGGGCGGGCCGAGGCGGCCCGGCGCCGCGGCTTCAGCCATGTTCCGTTCCGACACGTCGGGCCGTCCCGGATCCCCGACCTCTCCATGCCGTTCACGCTCCGGCTCAGCCCGCATCTGAACGGGGCGCGGCGCCATCTGGCCGACTGGTCGCACCGGATGGGCATCCTCCAGCCGCAGCCCGGTGTCCCCGGCTCCTACGTCTGGGACGAGCACCGGCTGCTGGCCGCCGACCTTCCGCTGTGCGCGGCGGGGATCCATCCGGACGGTTCGCCCGACGAGGTCCACCTGGCGTCGGAGTGGCTGGCCTGGGGCATGTACGCGGACGACTACTACCCGGCGGTCTTCGGCCGCACCCGCGATCTGGCCGGGGCCAGGGCGAGCAACGACCGGCTCGGCGCCTTCATGCCGCTGGACGCGGGCGCCACCCCGGTCCCGGCGAACGCGCTGGAACGGGCGCTCGCGGACCTGTGGAAACGTACCGCCGGGCCCATGACGCACACCGCGCGGCGGACGTTCCGCGAGACGATCGAGGACATGACCGCCGGCTGGCTGTGGGAGCTGGCCAACCAGGCACAGAACCGGATCCCCGATCCGGTCGACTACATCGAGATGCGGCGGCACACCTTCAGCCCGGCCCTCACCCTGAGCCTGTGCCGGCCGGGCCACGGGCAGCGGGTCCCGGACGCGATCTACCGCAGCGGCCCGGTCCGGTCCCTGGAGAACGCCGCCGTCGACTACGCGACCCTGCTGAACGATGTCTTCTCGTACCAGAAGGAGATCGAGGCCGAGGGCGAGGTCCACAACGGCATCCTGGTGGTGCAGAACTTCTTCGACTGCGACTACCCGGCCGGGCTCGCCATCGTCCATGACCTGATGACCTCCCGGATGCGGCAGTTCCAGCATGTCGCGGCGCATGAACTCCCCGTGCTCTGCGACGACGTCGGCCCGGGCACGGGAGTCAGGGCCGCCCTGCACGGTTACGTCCGGGATCTGCGCCACTGGATGACCGGGATCCTCCACTGGCACCGGGAGGTCCCGCGCTACCGGGAGGAGGAGTTGCGCCACCGGCCCGCGCCCCCGGCCGGGGGCGCCGTGGCGGGGCCGCCCGGCTGGCGTGCTCCGACCGGCCTGGGCACCTCGGCCGTGCGGATCCCGCTGGCGGCGGGGGCGCGTCCGTAACCCCGGCGGCCGGGCCCTCCGCGGTGATCAGCGGAACCGCGGGGGCCCGGGGCGCCGGACGGCCCTTGCCTGCCCGGTGCGAGGGGCGCAAGCTGGTGATATGGGTGCTCAGGCGGGCCCTACGCTGATCACATCCGTACAGCGAGCCTTCCGCTTGATGGAAGCCGTGGGCGCACATGAGGGCGGTGCGCCGGCGAAGCAGCTGGCACGTGAGGTGGGGCTGCCCCTGGCCACCACGTACCACTTGCTGCGCACCCTGGTCCACGACGGCTATGTCAACCGGCTGGACGACGGCGGCTTCGTGATCGGCGACAAGCTGCACTCCCTCCAGAGCGGCAGCCAGGACCAGGCGCTGCTGGCCCGGGTCCGCCCCGCCCTCGCCTCGCTGCGCGACGAGTTGTCTGCCGCCGCCTACCTCACCTTCTACGAGGACGGCGAGATCCGGGTGGCCGAGATCGTGGACGGTCCGCGGGCGCCGCGGGTCGATCTGTGGGTGGGGTTCGAGGACGCCGGGCACGCCACCGCGCTGGGCAAATGTGTGCTGCGCGAGCTGGACGACGACGCCCGCAACGACTACCTGTCCCGCCATCCGCTCGCCGATCTCACGCCCCGCACCGTCACCCGCCCCGCCGAGCTGCTGCGCCGCCTCGACGCCGGATCGCAGGGCTCCCTCGTCGCGGACCTGGAGGAGTACGCGCTCGGCACGGTCTGCTTCGCGGTGCCGGTGTACAGCGGGGACCGGCTCGGCTCGCTCGGGATCTCCCTGCGAGCGGACCGGATCACCCCGCTCACCCGTCGTGACGACAAGCGGCTGGAACGGGTCCGGAAGTGGCTGGTCCCCACCGCGGACCGGGTGAGCAGGAGCCTCTCGCTCACTATCTGAAAACGTGGCTCTTGCCCGAGTATGGAATCGCTGTTTCCCTGGATGAAACGGACAAAAGCAGTCCGTAGTCCCTGTCCGAGTGGGAAAGAGAGCAGCGAAACAGGACATGATCCAGGCCCGATACCTCCTGAGCGACCCGGACCGGCCCCATGCCCCCGCACAACTCGCTGCCGCGGTGCCCGTACTGATCATTTGCGGTGTTGCCCTGCTGGACGTCTTCACCGGATCGGGGGGGATGAGCTGGCTGCCGCTGCTCGCCGTCGGCCCGGCGCTGGCCGCCGCGATCTGCGGACCGTGGGGGGTCCTGCGGATCGGTCTGCTGGCCGTGGCCATCGGCGGCTTCCTGAGCGCCCAGAGCGATACCGCGGTACGCGGCCGGGCGATCATGCTGGCCGCGGTGGCCGCCGTGACCCTGGCGAGCTGTCTGGCCAGTCTGTTGCGGCGGCGCCGGGAACGGGTGCTGGCGGCCGTCCGCTCGGTGGCCGAGGCCGCGCAGAACGCCCTGCTCAGGCCGGTGCCCGCACGCGTCGGCCAGTTCCAGGTGGCGGTCCGCTACAGCGCCGCCGCGGCGGAGGCCCGGGTCGGCGGCGATCTCTACGCGCTGGTGCCCACCCCGTACGGGGTACGGCTGATCGTCGGCGATGTGCGGGGCAAGGGACTGCCCGCGGTGTCCACCGCCGCCCTGGTGCTCGGTGTGTTCCGCGAGGCCGCTTACGACGAGCCGGATCTGCTGGATGTCGTCGGCCGGATCGAACGCAGCCTGGCCCGCAATCTCGCACCCGACGACTTCGTCACCGCCGTGGTCGCCGGATACCCCCGGTCCGGCCGGATGGAGGTCGTCAACTGCGGCCATGCCCCGCCGCTGCTGGTCAACCGCTCCGGTGTGGTGGCCGTCGAGCCGACCCGCCCGGCCCCGCCGCTGGGCCTGGCGTCCCTGGGCGGTGAGCTGCCCAGCCTCCAGATGGTGCCGTTCGACGACGGGGACCAGATGCTCCTCTACACCGACGGGGTCATCGAGGCGCGGGACCGCGGCCGGGAGTACTTCCCCCTGATGGAGCGGGTGCCGCGGCACATCTGCGACGAGCCGTCCCGCACCCTCGCGGCCCTCCACGACGATCTGCTGGACCATGTGGGCGGACGGCTCCACGACGACGCCGCGCTGCTGCTGCTCCGCAAGCCGGTCACCAGCGGTGTGCCCGCCCCGGCCGAGGCGCCGCTGAGCTGAACTCCCCGCGTCAGCGCGGTCCGGAGCGGGGGAGCAGCCCCCGCTCCAGGGCGATGACCACGGCGCGGGTGCGGTCGTCGACGTCCAGCTTGGCGAAGATGCGCAGCAGATGGGTCTTGACGGTGGCCTCCGCGATGCAGAGCCGCAGGCCGATGTCCGCGTTGGACAGACCGTCGGCGACGGCCCCCAGCACGTCCAGTTCGCGCGTGGTCAGCGCGGCCTGCACCGGGCGCCGCATCCGGGCCACCAGCTTCTCCGCGACGCGCGGCGCGAGCACCGTCTCACCGCGGGACGCCGCGTGGATGGCGTCCACCAGCTGTTCCCGGGTGGTGTCCTTCAGGAGGTAGCCGATGGCACCGGCCTCGACCCCGCGCTCGATGTCGGCGTCCGTGTCGTACATGGTCAGGATGAGGACCCGGGTGCCCAGCCGGCGGGCGACGATCTCGGTGGTGGCGGCCACCCCGTCCAGGACCGGCATCCGCAGATCGAGCAGGGCCACATGCGGCCGGTGGCGTTCGACGAGTTCGATGGCGTGGGCGCCGTCGCTCGCCTCGCCCACGATGTCGATCCCCGCGTCGGGCGTCAGCAGCGCGATCACCCCGGCGCGCATCACCGCGTGGTCGTCCGCGACGACGACCGTGAGTCTGTCCGCTGTCACTTCACACCTCGTCGCTGAGCGGGATCACGGCGAGCAGGCGGGTGCCGTCGCCGACGGAACTGGTGACCAGGAGGTCGCCGCCGAGTTCGGCGAGCCGTTTGCGCATACCGTTCAGCCCGAACCCCCCGGCCTCGGCGACGACGAACCCCCGCCCGTCGTCGGTGATCTCCAGCTCGACCCGGTGGTCGTACTCGCTGAGCACCACGCCCACGGCGGACGCCTCCGCGTGCTTGCGGACATTGGCCAGCGACTCCTGGGTGCAGCGCAGCAGCGCGATCCGGGTGGGCTGGTCACAGACCACGTCAGCCAGTTCGGCGGTCACCTCCAGACCGGTGTCCTCGGCGAACCGGTCGAGGGTGCGGCGCAGGGTGCGGGCGGCCGAGCCCGCGGCCACGGTGCTGCCCTGCCCCGAGGCCACCAGTTCCCGGGCCTCGGCCAGATTCTCCCGCGCGGTGTTCTCGATCGAGCGCAACTGGCGGCCGCTGCGCACCGGATCGCCGGTCTCCAGTCCGGCCCGCGCCGCCTCGGCGAGCACGACGATGGAGGCGAAGCCCTGCGCGAGGGTGTCATGGATCTCCCGGGCGAGCCGTTCGCGTTCGTCCGCCGCGCCCTGCCGCTGGTGAGCCGCCGCCAGTTGGGCCTGGGTGCGCTCCAACGCGGCGAGCAGCCGGGCCCGTTCGTCGCTCTGCGAGACCACCGAGCGTATCCACAGCCCGATCAGACAACTGGCCGTGAAGACCACGGCGGTGGAGACGACGGTCTCGCCGAAGAAGCGGGTGTCCCAGCCCTCCCGGAGTGAACTCCCGGCGACGGTCAGGGCGGAGGTGAGTCCGCTGAGGGCGATCGACACCCGGGGCGTCCTGCCGAACATCCAGTAGTGCGGCACCGCCACGATGAACAGCGCCACATAGCCGCCCCGCAGATACGACAGCGCGCCCAATCCCAGGGTGAGCAGCCACAGATAGGTGTGCGGCCGCAGGATCCGGTTGCCGGGGAACCGCATCAGCAGCGCGTAGCAGAGCGCGAGGAGGAGCACCAGCGCCAGCCACCACAGCCGACGGCGGCCCGGGTCCCCCGTCACCGCACTGATCAGGGCCACCGCCCCGAACAGCAGCCAGCCGACGGTGTTCCAGCGGTGCAGGGTCCTCAGCCAGAACGGACCGGTGGGCAGCCCCAGGGCTGTACTGCCGGTACCGGCCGCACCGGCCCGCCCGGGGGTGCCCTCCGCCGGATCCGGCCGGCCGGTACCTCGTGACCAGGGGAGCATGCGCGTCAATCTATCTCCGCGTAACCGGGCGGGACGGACTGCGGGGCGGGCTCCGGGGCCTTCCGGGACAGCCGCGAGGGCCACCAACTCGCCCGGCCGAGCAGCATCATGGCCGATGGAAGGATCATGATCCGGATGATGAAGGCGTCCAGCAGCACGGCCGTGGCCAGGATGAAGCCGATCTGCTTCATCTCGATCAGATGCAGAAGGACAAAGCTGGCGAACACCGTCACCATCACCATGGCCGCACTGGTCACCACACTCGCCGAACTGCGCAGTCCCTCCAGTACGGCGGTGCGGATGTCCGCCCCGCGCAGCGCCGCCTCCCGGATCCGGCTGACGACGAACACCTGGTAGTCCATCGAGAGCCCGAAGAGGATCACGAACAGGAACAGCGGCACCCTGGACCCGATCGTCCCGGTCGAGGTGAAGCCGAGCAGCCCCTCGGCCCAGTCCCCCTGGAAGACCAGGACCAGCAGGCCGAACGCGGCCGCCGCGGACAGCAGATTGAGCGCCACCCCGAGCAGTCCGAGGACCACCGAGCGGAACGCCCACACCGTCATCCCGAAGGTGAGCAGCAGCAGACAGCCGATGACCAGCGGGAGTTTGCGGTTCTGGTGATCGAGGTAGTCGACGGCGCGCGGTACATCCCCGGTCACCGCGGCCTCGGTCCCGGCCACCGCCCCGACGGTGGAGGGCAGATAGTCCTCCCTGAGGTGGGCCAGCGAGTCCTGCGCCTGCTGTGAACCCCCGGAGTACGGGACGGGCAGCTCCAGCACGCTGATCCGCCGGTCCGCCGAGGTATGCGGGGTCCCGCTGCCGTCGAACAGCGGGTCGGCGTCGGCGCGTCGGCCGAGGTCGGTCAGGGCCCGGCGGACGTCGTCGGCGCGGGCCGGATCGGCGCGTACCACGACCTGGTGGGTGACGCGGAGCTCCGGGAACGTGTCATTGAGCCGGTCGTACGCCCGCATCGCGGGGACGTCGCGGGAGTGGGTGTCCCGGTCCATCACCCCGAGGTGGAGATCGAGCGCGGGCAGCGCCAGACCGAGCATGACCAGCACCGAGAGGCACAGCGTACGGCGCGGGTGCCGGGTCGCGGGCTGCATCAGCGCCCGCCACATCCGGCCGTCGCCGGTACGGGACGTCCGGCGCTCGCGGGACTGCCCGCCCCGGGCCGCCTTCCGGGCCGCCCGGCGCTCGGCCCGCCTGCCGATCAGCATCAGCAGGGCGGGCAGGGCGGTCAGCGAACTGCCCACCGCGACCAGGACCACCAGGACGGTGCTGGTGGCCAGCGAGGAGAAGATCACGTCCGAGGCCAGCCAGAGGGTGGCGGTGGAGGCGGCGACCGCGAGCCCGGAGACCACGATGGCCCGCCCCGAGGTGGCCGCGGCCAGCTCGATCAGCGCCGGGGTGTCCAGACGGCCGCCGGAGCGGGCCCGCTCCTCCCGTTCCCGTTTGAGGAAGAAGAGCGTGTAGTCCACGCCGACCGCCATCCCGATCAGCAGGATCACATTGGTGCCCACCCCGGCGTCCGGGGAGAGGTGCGAGACCACCATGGACAGGCCCACGGACGCGGCGATCGAGGACAGCGCGAGCAGCAGCGGTACGCCCGCCATCACCACCGAGCCGAAGACGACCAGCAGGGTGAGGAGGGTGAGGGGCACGGTGATCGCCTCGGACAGGGCGAGATCGCTGTCGCGCTGATCGTCGACACCCTTGCCGATGGAGGGGCTGCCGGTCTCCTCGACCCGTAGCCCCGGATGGTCCCGCTGCACCGCCGCGGTCCGGGCCAGCAGGGCGTCGACATGCTCCTGGCTGTCGAGCTCCTCGCCCTTCATGGTGATGTCGACCCGGAGCGCCGTGCCGTCCGCCGAACGGACCGGCGCGGCCACGCCCGCCACCTCGGGCAGCTTCCGCATCCGGTCGGTGACCTCGCGGGCGGCGGCGTCGGCCGCGGCGCGGTCCAGTGCCCCGGACCGGGCGGTGATCAGAACGTGTTCCACGGGCTTGCGTTGCAGATGCCCCTCGGCGGCCATTGCCTCGGCCCGGCCCGCCTCGCCGACCCGGTAGTCCTCGGTGGTGGCCTTGTTCGTACCGAGGGCACTGCCCACACCGAGGCACAGCGCAACGAACAGCAGCCAGCCGGTGAGCATCCGCCAGGGGTGCCGGGCACTCAACCGGGCGGCCCGCACAGGGAGTTGTCTCATGCCATCGATCCTGCTCAGTGGGCGCACACCGCCGACAGGCCCGGCCGGTTGAATCCGTGGTCCACCGGTCGGTGGATCACGGTCCTCGGGTTGTCCGGAGGACCGCCCTCGGGTTGTCCGGAGGGCGGGTCCGGATGGCTCTGCCTCGAAACTACTTTTGTATCGCAAAAGTAGATGGCAAGATGGAAGCAGCCCGCAGGGGCTCTTCCCTCGCAGGGGAACGATCGGAGACACCCATGTCCCACAGTCAGTACGCCGCCCCGGCCGCCGCCGCACAGGCCCTCCGGGCAGCGGAGCGGGCCCGGCTGCGCGCCAGTACGCCGGAGCCCACGCCCGCGTGGTGGGCGCCCACGGCCGCCCTCACCCACGCGGTCGGCCTCACCCTTACGGCCGGCCCCTGGACGTACGCCTCGGACGGCGCGGTCTGGCGGACGGTCCTTGGCGCCGTGGGGATCGTGGCGCTGGCCGTCTTCCCCGCCATGTGTGTGCTGCGCGTCCGCCGGATGAAGGTCATCGCCTGGCCGCCGCCGGGCACCACCCGCCAGCGCACCGTGCGGGAGGGCACGCCGCTGGCCGCCTACGGGCTGGGCTGGGTGGTGTACCTCGCCGTCGGCTGGGCCGCCGGCGCGATCACCGGAGGTGCGCTCGGCGGCGCCGCGCTCTGGTGGCGCGAGACCCGTAAGAACCGGCTGATCGCGGAGGCCGAGGCGCGGCTGTCGGCACCGGATCCGGCCGGGGCCGGTCCGGCGGAGGCGGGGCGGACCGAGTGACCGGCTCCACCCCGCCCGCGCTCGACGAGGTCATCCACCACCCCACCCGGCTGACGATGATGGCCTTCCTCGCGGGCTGCGCGGAGGCCGAGTTCGCCGCCGTACGCGACTACTGCCAGGTGTCCGACGCAAGCGTCAGCCGGATCGCGACCGCCCTCGACGAGGCCGGATACCTCCGGATCCGCAAGGGGGCCGTGGGCCGCCGTCCGCGCACCTGGCTGTCCCTCACCCCGGCCGGCCGCACCGCCCTCACCCGCCATCTCGCCGCCTTGCAGGCGATCGCGGACGCGGCGCGCACGGCGGGTGCGGACGCGGCCGAGCAGGGTTAGGCCCTGTCCGGCAGGTCTTATCGGGCCCGCGACGCCTGGCACCGCACCTCGCTGCGTTGTCGGAGTCGCCCGAGTACGCCCAGTACGAGGGCGATCCTCCGCCTTGCGATCCACGGCACCAGACGCCGCGGGCTCATCCTCAAAGACCCACCGGACAGG
>NZ_JAERRF010000030.1 GCF_016741875.1 Streptomyces coffeae
TCGGTGATGAGCTGGCTGAGGGCCTGGCTGGCCTTGAGGCCGGAGCCGGTCAGGACGAGGGCGACGGTGTCGTCGGGGCTGATGTGGCCGTCGGCGTGGAACTGGCGGAGGGCGGGCAGGACCTGGGCGCTGGTGGGTTCGACGAACACTCCGGTGCGGGCGAGTTCACGTACGGCGGGCAGGAGTTCTTTTTCGTCGACGGCGGTGGCGGCGCCGCCGCTGTCGCGGATCGCCGCGAGTACTTCCCGGTCGCGTACCGGCTGTGCGATGGCCGTCCCTTCGGCGAGCGTCTTGGGCCAGGTACGGGCCTCGACCGTGGTGTCGCCGCCTGCGATGGCGTTGACGAGGGGGCAGCAGTGTTCGGGCTGGCTGACCAGGATGCGGGGCACCTGGTCGATCTCACCGGTGCGCTTGAGCTCGGCGAAGCCCATGGCACAGCCCAGGACGAGGCTGCCGGCGCCGGCCGGCACGAGGACGGCCGAGGGGGCGGTGAAGCCCATGTCCTCCCAGATCTCGTAGGCGATCAGCTTGATGCCCTGGAGGAACTGGGGGTGCCAGTTGTGGCTGGCGTAGAAGCGGGTGTCGGCGCGGCGGACAGCTTCGTCGGCGACGTCCTGGCGGCTGCCGGGGACGAGGTCCACGCCGGCTCCGTGCAGACGGCTCTGCACAATCTTCGAGGGGGAGGTGGAGGCGGGAGCGATGATCTGGGCGTCGATGCCGGCGGCGGCGCTGTAGGCGGCGATGGAGGAGCCGCCGTTGCCGCTGGAGTCTTCGAGGAGCTGTCCGACACCCTGGTGGCGCAGTGCGGTGATCATGACGGAGCTTCCGCGGTCCTTGAAGCTGCCGGTGGGGTTCATGGACTCGGGCTTGACGGCGACGTGGAGTCCCGCGAGGGTCCGCGGCAGCAGGGGGGTGCGTCCTTCGCCCAGGGTGACGGGTTCGGCCTGGGGCAGGGGGAGTGCAGCGCGGTAGCGCCACTGGGAGTTGACGCCGGTGTCGATCTGCCGGCGGGTGATGCCGGGCAGGGGTTCCATCATCAGCGGGGATCCGTCGTCGCCGCGCCAGCGGGGCTGGTCGGGTGCGTAGCGGCGGCCGCTGCGGTCGGTGAGCTGGGGGATGTTGTCGGACATCGTGAGTCGCGATCCTTGGGTCGATGCCGGTGGGGGATGGCGGGGCAGTGGGGTGCCGCGGCTGCCAGCGGTGGCGGTGTGTGGGCGTGCTACGAGGCGCGCACGGCTGTGGAGAGGCTGCTTGCGGTGTCGGGGGTGAGTTCGCCGGCCATGTTGGTGTGCAGCCAGGTGCCGATCTGGTCGGCGGGTATGCCCTGGCTGAGCAGGAACTGGAGCTTGGCGTACACGGCTTCCAGCGACATGTCATGCGCGCCGATGGCGCCGCAGCGGTGGAGGAACTGCGCGGCCGCGTACTTGGTCAGGTCGATGCGGGTGTGCAGGCACTGGCTCATGACGACGACCGGGGTGCCGGCGGCGACCAGGTCGCCGATGGCCTGCTCCAGTTCGGGCTCGTCGCTGGGGCCTTCTCCGGCGCCGTAGGCGCGCAGGATGACGGCGTCCGGGGCGGGGGTGGTCATTGCGCGGAAGCGGGCGGCGGTTATGCCCGGTGCCAGGGTGACGACGGCGACATCATGGCGCCGGTAGGGGGCGGGATCGGCTCTGCCGTGGCGGGGTGCGTCGGACTGTTCTGTGTAGGGGTTGATGAAGCCGTGCGCGTCGAGCGCCGAGATCTTGGTGGCGCGGGTGCCGGACAGCAGGGTGTTGTCGAAGTACAAACTGACGCCGCTTGTGCCTCCGGCGGCTGCGGTGAGGGCGCCGATGACGTTGCCGACGGCGTCGCTACCGGGCATTCCGAAGGGGATCTGCGAGCCGGTGAACACGACGGGCCTGTCGAAGCCGGTCAGCGCGAGAGCGACTGCGGCGGCCGAGTGCGCCAGGGTGTTGGTGCCGTGCAGGACGACGAAGCCGTCGTAGCCGTCCCGGTGCGCCCGGAGATGGTCGATGATCTCCTGCCAGTGATCAGGGGTGATGTTGGAGGAATCGACTATCTCCCGGAGCTGGGCGAAGCCGAGATCGAGGCCGGCCGGCGTGTTCTGGGCGTGGACGATTTTCTGGATGTGGGCGTGGATGTCACCGCCGGGCTCGAATCCTCGGGGTGACGGGACCATGCCGATGGTGCCTCCGGTGTAGAGGAACTGGATCCGGCGTGCGGGGGGCATATCGGGTCTTCCTTCGTGAAATCTCAGATAGTGCGAGAGCGCGGCAGGCTCGTGGTGAGTGCGATCGGCGCTGCGGCGGCGGGGGTTTCCTCATGGAGAGCCGCTCCCGGGCGCTGGACAGGAACTCTAGATCTGGATAGATTCTCTGTCTATATCCAGACAGGAAATCAAAGCAAGGTTTTCGGTGGCCGACTCCCCGGCCGTGGCGCGACACCGCGCTCGGGCCGCCCCACGTCCGTTGATCTCGGTATACGGGCGAGAGGAAGCAGGATGAGGCACAGCAGCACAAGCGACCAGGAAGGAGCAGACGGATGTCCGTGAAGGACGACAGCACCCGGCGCGCCGAGGAAGACGACCGGCGGACTGGTGGACTGACGGTGTCGGCCTCAGCCAGTGACGAGCACATCCTCGCCGAGGCCGAGAAGATCGCTGTCGCGCTGGGCCGCATGTTCCCCGGCCTCTGCGAGGTGGTGCTGCACGATCTGCGCAATCCGCGCCATGCCATCCGGGCCATCGAGAACAACCTGTCCGGACGGCAGGTGGGCGACTCGGCCACCGAGCTGGGACTGGCCCGCATCCAGGACCCGAACTACCCCAGCGTCATCCAGAACTACGCCAACCAGTTCCCCGACGGACGCCCCGCCAAGAGCACATCGATCGGCATCAAGAACGCCGCCGGCGAGTACATCGCGGCACTCTGCCTGAACCTCGACGTCTCGACCCTCTCCCCGGTCACCCTGGCCCTGTCCAACCTGGTGGCCACCGACCCCGAGCACCGTGACGTCCCGCTGGAAAGCCTGCGCGACCGCAGCAGGCGCGAGCTGCGCGAGGTCATCGAGACAGCCGCGGCCGAACGTTCCACCACCCCCCGCTCCCTCTCCCGGGACGACAAGAAGGACCTCGTGCGCCGCCTGTACGAGGACGGCTACTTCGACACCCGCAACGCCGCGCAGACCATCGCCGACCTCCTCGGCATTTCCCGCGCCAGCGTCTACACCTACACGAAGTGAGGACGATGACCACCCGCACGCCTTCCTCCGATGCCGGCACCACGCGAGCGCCGATAGCCACGGCCGACAGCACCGAACTGACGCCACCGGCGGGCCATTACTCGCACATCGTCACCCACCAGGGAGTCGCCTACATCTCGGGCCAGCTCCCCCTCGCACCCGACGGAACCCGCCTGTCCGGCGAGCCCTTCGAGGTCCAGGCCCGCCAAGTGCTCGACAATGTCGACGTCTGCCTGAGGCTCGCCGGTACCAGCAGACAGCGGCTGCTGTCCGTCACCGTGTACGTCACGCACATCACCGACTGGCCCGCCTTCGACGCCCTCTACCGTGACTGGATCGGCGCCCACCGCCCTCAGCGCGCCGTCGCCGGTGTGAAGGAACTTCACTACGGATCCGCCGTGGAGGTGCACGCCATTGCGGCCCTCGACTGACACCCCGACCGTCCCCCGAACCCTGCTGCACGCCACCGAAGAGCAGACCGCCGCAGTAGTGGACGAGGAACTCGCCCTGGACGCGGCCCGCACCGCGTTCGCCGCCACCGTGGACGGCACCGTCTTCCCCAGCCTCGCGGTACACGGCTCCGACCCGGCCAACCGGTTCACCCTCAAACCGTCGGCATCCGCCATGCACGCCGGAGTGAAGATCGGCACCTACTGGCCCGGCAACACCGAACACGGCCTGCCGCGCCACCACTCCACGCTCCTGCTGTTCGACCAGACCATCGGCCGCATCGCCGCCGTGCTGGACGTCGGGGCAGCCAACGCCTACCGCACCGCCGCTGCCGATGCCCTCGCCGTCGACCTGCTTGCCCAGCCCGACGCGGCCACGCTTGCCATCTTCGGAACGGGCCACCAGGCCGCCTACGAAGTCCGGGCCGTCAGCCGCGTGCGCCCCATCAAGGACGTACTCGTCGTCGGCCGAGACCCGCGGCGAACGCAGCAGATGGCCGACACACTGACTTCCGCAGGCCACACCGCGCGCGCTGCCGACGCAGCGGAAGCCTGCGCGCTGGCCGATGTCATCGTGACCGCCACCACCACCCGCGCCGACAGCCCCGCGCTGCTCCAGGTCGACTGGGTGCGACCCGGCACCCACATCTCCTGCATGGGCGCCGACGCCCCCGGCAAACGCGAACTGCCGCCCGCCCTGTTCGACCGCGCCCGCGTCTTCTGCGACCTCCCCGAACAAGCGCGCCGCATGGGCGAGTCCCAGCACGCCCCCGACAGGACGCCCCTCACCTCGCTCGGCGAGGTCCTCCTCGGCCACCACTCCGGCCGCAGCACGACCGATGACATCACGATCTTCGACAGCTCCGGGATCGGTCTGCAGGACCTGTACCTCGGGCTGGCCCTCCTCAAGAAACTGGACATCGCCGTGTGAACACCGTTCCCGCTGCCGCACGGACGCCGGCCGACCCCGACACGCCGTTCGCCGTCGTCGACCCCACAAGACCCTGCGCAACATCGAGCGCCTCAACGCCCGGGCCGAACGGCTCGGCGTCACCCTGCGCCCGCATGTCAAGACGGCCGAGAGCCTCGACGTCGCCGTCCTCCTGCACAACCAGGCACCCTGCCCCGTGACCGTCTCCACCCTCGCCGAGGCGGAAGCTTTCGCCGACGGTGGCTACACCGACATCACCTACGCCGTCGGCATCGACCCCCACACACTCCCGCGGGTCATCGCCCTGCTGCGCCGAGGGATCACCCTGCGCGTCCTGCTCGACAGCACCGAGCAGGCCACGTCCGTCGCCGACGCCACCCGTGAGGCCGGGATCGCGATCCCGGCTCAGATCGAGATCGACTGCGACGGCCACCGCGGCGGCCTCAGCCGGACGCCCCCGGACTGCCCGCGATCGGCCGGATCCTGCACGACGCCGACTTCCTGGACGGAGTGCTCGCTCACTCGGGCGAGTCCTACTTCGCCTGCTCAGCCGAGGAACAGCGCCTCGCCGCCACGAACGAACGCGACACCGCGGTCGCCGCGGCCGAGCGCCGCGCTGAGTCACCCGGCCATCCTCCCGTACGGCTCCGGCGGGCGGGCAGGAGGGGCCGGAGAACCCGTTGGGACACTCGTGACACCTGGGCCGCTGGTCCTAGGACCAACGGGGCCCGGATGCGCTGAAATGCCGATGCGAGGGGCAAGGAGGGACTGCGAGCATCAGGTGCATGGCCGCCCGTACTCCTTACCCGACCCCGTCCGCCACCGCGCACACCACCGCCCCGCCCGGCGGGCCACCGCTCTGGGCGGTGCTGCTGGCGGCCTGCTCCGGACAGTTCCTCGTGGTCCTGGACGTCTCCGTGGTCAATGTCGCGCTGCCGTCGATGCGTTCGGACCTGGGGCTCGGCGAGACCGGTCTCCAGTGGGTGGTCAACGCCTATGTGCTCACCTTCGCGGGCTTCCTGCTGCTCGGCGGGCGCGCGGCGGACCTCTTCGGGCGCAAGCGCGTCTTTCTCGTCGGGCTGGGGCTGTTCACCGCCGCCAGCCTGGCGGGCGGTCTCGCACAGGAGCCGTGGCAGCTGATCGCGGCCCGCGCCGTGCAGGGGGTGGGGGCCGCGGTGCTCTCACCGGCCACGCTCACCATCCTCACCACCACCTTTCCGCACGGCGCGGCCCGCACCCGGGCCATCGGCACCTGGACCGCGGTCGGCGCGGGCGGGGGCGCGGCGGGCGCGCTTGTCGGCGGACTGCTCACCGAGTATCTGTCCTGGCGCTGGGTGCTGCTGGTCAATGTGCCGGTGGGCGCCCTGGTCCTGGTGGCCGCCACGCTGTGGCTGACCGAGAGCCGGTCCGGCGCCGTGCGCCGCCTCGACGTGCCGGGGGCGGTGCTGGCCACGGCGGGCCTGTCGTCGCTCGCGTACGGCATCGTCCAGACCGAGTCGCATGGCTGGGCCACCGGCGCCTCGCTGGTCCCGCTGCTCGGCGGACTGGCGGTGCTCGGTGTCTTCCTGGCCGTGGAGGCCCGTACGAAGGCGCCGTTGATGCCGCTCCGGCTCTTCCGTATCCGGGCGGTGTCGGCGGCGAACGCGGTGATGCTGGTGTGCGGCGGCGCGATGTTCGCCATGTGGTACTTCATGTCGCTCTACTTGCAGAACGTGCTGCACTACAGCCCGGTCAAAGCCGGTCTCGCCTTTCTTCCGCACAGCCTGTCGATAGTCCTCGGATCGAAGCTGGCACCCCGGCTGATGGCGAGGTTCGACGGGAAGGCACTCGCCCTGGCGGGCGGTTCGCTGGCCGCTGTCGGCTACGCCTGGCAGAGCCGGATGGACGCCGACGGCACCTTCCTGAGCGCGGTCCTCGGCCCGGGGGTGGCGATGTCGCTGGGGGCCGGTCTGCTGATGACCCCGCTGGCCGCGGCGGCCACCTCCGGCGCGGCGCAGTCCGAGGCCGGGCTGGTGTCGGGCCTGGTCAACACCTCCCGGCAGATCGGCGGCGCACTCGGTCTGACGGTGCTGGCGACGATCGCCGCCGAGCGCATCTCGTCCGCACGCGGCGACGGGGACACGGCGGAGACGGCGCTCGCGACGGGCTACGCCCAGGTGTTCACCGTGGCCACCGGAATCATCGTGGCGGCGGTGGTGCTGATGGCGCTGACACTGCCCCGCACCTCCGCGGCTACCGGCGCGGACCGTATGGCGTAGCCCGGGTGCCCAACCCGGCCGCTACCGAGATCAATCGCAGTGCACCGGGCTTCAGCCCGGTGGTGAAGCGATTCTGAGAATTGCTCTGACCTTGGCCGTGGGCATGGGTCTGCGCTGTTGGCCTCAGCTCAGACGGGCCGGTTCTGCTGCTCGATGTACTGCTTCATGATCGACAGTGGAGCCCCGCCGACCGATCCGGCGAAGTAGGAGCCGGACCACAGTCGCTGTGCCCGCCAGTAGTGCTGGACGAGTTCCGGGTACTCCTGGCGGAGCCTGCGGGAGCTGACGCCCTTGAGGGAGTTGACCAGCTTGGACAGGGTCACCTTGGGCGGGAAGTTCACGAGTAGGTGGACATGGTTGTTCTCGCCGTTGAACTCGGCCAGCTCGCACTCGAAGTCCTCGCACACGGCCCGCATGATCTCTTCCATGCGCTGGAGATGGACCTCGGTGAAGACCTCATGCCGGTACTTGGTCACGAAGACCAAGTGCGCGTGGAGCACGAAAGCACAGTGTCTGCCCGTACGAATGTTCTGATACTCGGCCATAAACCAACCGTAGTACGGTGATCGGCATGCAGCTTCGGTACAGCTTCCGCCTGTACCCGAACGGTCCTCAGCGTTCTGCGCTGGCAAGGGCGTTCGGGTGCGCGCGGGTGGTCTACAACGATGCCCTGCGGGCTCGTGAAACCGCCCGCGCCGAAGGCGAGCCGTTCCCGAGGATGGGTGACCTGTCGAAGCTGCTGATCACCGAGGCGAAGAAGAGCGAAGAGCGCGCCTGGCTCGGCGAGGTCTCCGCTGTGGTGCTGCAACAGTCTCTGCGGGACCTGGACACCGCGTACCGGAACTTCTTCGACGGCCTCAAGGGCAAGCGGCCGAAGATGGGCGCGCCACGCTTCAAGTCGAAGAGGGACAACCGGCAGGCGATCCGTTTCACCGCCAACGCCCGCTGGAAAATCACCACCGGTGGGGACCTGTCCCTGCCGAAGATCGGCGATGTGCGGGTCAAGTGGTCCCGCGCCCTGCCGTCCGTTCCGTCCACGGTGACCGTGGTCAAGGACGCGGCCGGGCGGTACTTCGCCTCGTTCGTCGTGGAGACCGAGCCTGTCACGCTGCCCGATGTGGACTCCGTCGTCGGGATCGACCTCGGGCTCGGGCACTTCGCGGTCCTCTCCGACGGCACGAAGATCGACGCCCCGGGTTTCCTGCGCCGGGCGGAGAAAAAACTCAAGCGGGAACAGCGGTCCCTCAGCCGGAAGACCAAGGGCAGCAGCAACCGGGACAAGGCCAGGGGCAAGGTCGCACGGGCACACGCCCGTGTGGCCGACAGGCGGCGCGAGTTCCACCACCAGCTCTCAACGAAGATCATCCGCGAGAACCAAGCGGTTGCCGTTGAGGACCTGGCGGTGAAAGGACTCGCCCGTACACGCTTGGCCAAGTCCGTGCACGACGCCGGGTGGTCCGCGTTCCTGGCCATTCTGGAGTACAAGGCCGCCCGGTACGGGCGCACCTTCACCCGTATCGGACGCTTCGAGCCGACCTCCCAGGTCTGTTCACAGTGCGGCGTCAAGGACGGCCCCAAACCCCTGCACATCCGCGTATGGGAATGCGGAGCCTGCGGGGCCGTCCTCGACCGGGACATCAACGCGGCGGTCAACGTCGCCCAGGCCGCCGGACTGGCGGTGACAGCCTGTGGAGCGCAGGTAAGACCGGGACACGTCCCGGCGCAGCGCGGCGAAGCAGGAACCCACCGAGACGGTCAGACGACCGTGGCAGGAATCCCCGTGCTCTAGCACGGGGAGCGGAAGTCAAAGCCAGCCGTTCTGGCGGGCCGCCCGTACCGCCTCCATCCGGTTGCGGGTCTGGGTCTTGCCTATGGCGGAGGAGAGGTAGTTGCGCACGGTGGCCGGGGACAGATGCACCTTGGCCGCGATGTCGGCCACCGTCGCACCGTCCACCGCCGCCGCCAGCACATCGCGTTCGCGCTGGGTGAGCGGATTGGGCCCGGCGCTCAGTGCGGCGGCGGCAAGCCCCGGGTCGATGACGCGCTCGCCCGCCAGCACCCGGCGCACCGCCACCGCCAGTTCCTCCACCGGCCCGTCCTTGACCAGGAACCCGGCCGCCCCCGCCTCCATCGCGCGGCGCAGATAGCCGGGGCGGCCGAAGGTGGTGAGGATCAGCACCTGGCAGTCCGGAAGCGCCTCGCGCAGCGCCGCGGCGGCGTCCAGACCGCTGCGGCCGGGGAGTTCGATGTCCAGCAGCGCCACATCGGGCCGGGTCTCCAGCGCCCGGGGCACGATCTCGTCGCCGTCACCGACCTGGGCGACGATCTCGAAGTCCTCCTCGAGCCCGAGCAGCAGGGCCAGGGCGCCTCGCATCATCCCCTGGTCCTCGGCGAGCAGCAGCTTGATCACGCCGTCCGGGCTCCCTTGGCTGTGGCCTCCACCTGGTCCTCCGTATCCCCTGAGAATCCGTTCACCGCTTCGTCCACCACTTCGTCCACCGGCAGTTCGGCGACGAGCCGGAAGCCGCAGCGGCCGTCGGGTCCGGCCACCAGCGTGCCGCCCGCCGCCGACAGCCGCTCGGCCAGCCCTTTCAGGCCGGTGCCGCCGACCGCGCCGGTCCCGCGCGCGGTGTGCGTCACCGCACCAGGGGAGCCTACGCCGGGTCCGTCGTCGGTGATCTCCAGCCGTACCCGGTCGGTGCCGCCACGGATCTCGATCGCGCACCGCCGCGCCCCGCTGTGCCGCACCACATTGGTGACGCCCTCGCGGACCACCCACCCCAGCAGCGCTTCGGTCTGCGGGGGCAGTGGCGGTCCGGACCGGCGTACGTCGGCCTCGATACCGGAGGCGTCCAGCAGTGAGGCGGACCGCTCCAGTTCGGTGGCCAGACTGCCGTCGCGATAGCCGGTGACGGCCTCGCGGATCTCGGTGAGCGCCTGCCGTCCGACCGCCTCGATGTCCGCGGCCTGGCCGAGCGCCGCCTCCAGGTTGTGCGGGGCGAGCCGCCGTACCGCCTCCGCCTTGACCACCACCACCGACATCGTGTGGCCGAGCAGATCGTGCAGATCGCGGGAGAAGCGCAGCCGCTCCTTCTCCACCGCCGTCCGGGCCAGCTCCTGGCGGGTGGCGCGGAGTTGGGCCACCGCTTCGAACAGCGACAGGATGGCGGCGGTCACCAGCCCGGACAGCACGGTCCCGTACGCCACCGTCAGTGTGTCCGAAGCCCCGCCGCGCAGCCCCGAGATGACCCCCGCCGACCCGGCGAAGAGCAGGATGAACGGCCCCATCTGCCGCCGCCGGAGCACGATGCCGGCGGCCAGCGACAGCAGCGGGAAGCACAACAGCCAGTCCTTTGCGTAGCCGATGGCCAGCGCGTAGGTGACCACGGCCAGCCCGGCGAGCGCGGCCCGCGGAACCCAGGTGTGGCGGCGCCGTTCGTCCAGGCCGGTGAGGACGGCGGTGGCGTAGAGCGCGACGAACGCCACCAGGCCGAGGCCGCCGAGCCAGGGCAGCGGGGTCTCGCCCACGACGAGGGGCTGCACATTCCCGCTGAGCATGAAGAGCCAGGGCAGGAAGGCATAGCGGCTGGGGGGTTTGAGCCGCTCGATCTCGGCGGTGGTGGCGTCCATGGACCGCACTGTAGGCAAGCCGCCCATGACCTGGGCAGATGCAAAGGTGGGGGCAGGGCCGTGACATATGTCCCCGAGCAAAGCTGACGACGTGTCAGCACCCTTCCCAGTCCCGGGGGATTGGGCTATACATGGCCCATCGGCTAGAACGCGTTCTCGTTCTCCGCGGCCCGACGTGCGGCGGCCGGACGTGCGGGACGCGGACCTGCCGACCAGATGCGACCCCGGCGCGGCCGACGGTGCGGACGGGCGGGCCGGGGTCTTCACACCGTGTCGCCGTGGCCCAGGAACCGAGGAGTGCTGTCGCCCTATGCCCATCGATGTCGCCAAGGCCGTTTCGGCCGAACCCCGGACCGCGGCTCTCACCTGGGGCCACAAGGACATCCAGCTCTACCACCTCGGTATCGGGGCCGGAACCCCGGCCACCGACCCCGGTGAACTCCGCTACACCCTGGAGAGCAGACTGCATGTCCTCCCCAGCTTCGCCACCGTGGCGGGCGGCGGGATGGCCCTCGCGGGCGGGATGAGCGCACCCGGGATCGACGTCGACCTCGCCGCCGTACTGCACGGCGGACAGTCCGTCGAACTGCACCGGCCCATCCCGGTCGACGGCAAGGCCACCCAGAAGTCGAAGGTGGCCGCGGTGTACGACAAGGGCAAGGCCGCGGTGATCGTGCTGCGGACCGAGGCCACCGACGCCGACGGCCCGCTGTGGACCTGCGACACCCGGATCTACGTCCGTGGCGAGGGCGGCTTCGGCGGTGAACGCGGCCCCTCCGAGCGGGTGGAACCCCCGGCTCGCGACCCCGACCACACCGTGGAGCGGGCCATCCGCGAGGACCAGGCGCTGCTGTACCGGCTGTCCGGCGACTGGAACCCACTGCACGCCGATCCCGACTTCGCCAAGGGCGCCGGGTTCGACCGGCCCATCCTGCACGGGCTGTGCTCGTACGGGATGGTGCTGAAGGCGGTCGTGGACACGGCGCTGGACGGCGATGTGGCCCGGGTCCGCGCGTACACCACGCGCTTCGCCGGGGTGGTCTTCCCCGGCGAGACCCTGTGCGTCCGGATGTGGCGGGACGGCGGGGACACCGACGGTCCGGGCCGTATCCATGTGACGGCCACCGCCCTCGAACGCGACGGCGCGCCCGTCCTCACCGACACCACCGTCGAGCACGCCTGACCCATTTGACCCAGGAGGAGGCGCCGTGCGCGCGGCCGTACTGCACGAGACGGGGCAGGACAAGCTGGAAGTCCTCGACGACATCGAACCCGTGGGCTTCGGCCCCGGCACGGTCCGGCTGCGCGTCAGGGCCACCGGACTGTGCCACTCCGACCTCTCCGCGATGAGCGGCGTCCTGCCGCAGCCCGCGCCCTTCGTCCCCGGACACGAGGGCGCGGGTGAGATCCTGGAGGTCGGCGAGGGGGTGACCGGGCTGAGCGCGGGTGACCGGGTGCTGGTGTGCTGGCTGCCCGCCTGCGGCAGCTGTCCGTCCTGCCGCCGCGGCCAGCCGCATCTGTGCCTGGCCGGATTCATGAATGCCGGAACCCCCAACTACCGCCGCCCCGGCGGCAGTCCGGCCGAGGTCTTCGGCTTCGCGGGCACCGGCACCTTCGCCGAGGAGGTCGTCCTGCCCGCGCCCTGCGCCGTACCGATCCCCGACGATGTGCCGTACGACATCGCGGCCCTGATCGGCTGCGGGGTCACCACCGGGCTCGGCGCGGTGTTCACCACCGCACGGGTGGAGGCCGGTGCGTCGGTCGCCGTCATCGGCTGCGGCGGCGTCGGCATCAGCGTGATCCAGGGAGCCAGGGCGGCGGGCGCCGCCCAGATCGTCGCCGTCGACCCGGTCGCATCGCGCCGCGAGGCGGCCCTGCGGTTCGGCGCCACCGAGGCGGTCGCCCCGGACGGCCTCGCCGACGCGAAGAACAGCGTCACCGCGGGCGAGGGCTTCGACTACGTCTTCGAGGTGGTCGGGCGCTCCACCACTGCCCGTACCGCCTACGAGACCACCCGGCGCGGCGGCACCCTGTGTGTCGTCGGCGCGGGTGCCGCCGACGACCTGCTGGACCTCAACATGTTCGAGCTGTTCTTCGACGAGAAGCGGATCCTGCCCTCGCTCTACGGCGGCGGTGATGTGCTGCGCTCCTACGAGCGCACCATCGCGCTGTGGCGGGCGGGCCGGATCGACCTCGAAGGGCTGATCACCCACCGGGTGCGGCTGAACGAGATCAACGACGCGCTCGACCAGATGCGGACCGGGGAGGCGCTGCGCACATGCATCGAGATCTGAGGCCGTCCGGGGACCGGCCGCTGGCGGGGAAGACTGCGATCGTCACCGGCGCCGGACGTGGCCTCGGCCGCGCCGAAGCGCTTGAACTGGCCCGTCTCGGCGCCCAGGTCGTCGTCAACGACTTCGGCCAGGGCGGCCGCGACGGCTCGGGCGAGGCGTCCGCCGGACCGGCCGAGCAGGTCGCCGAGGAGATCCGCTCCTCCGGCGGCCTCGCCACCGCCCACGCCGGGGATGTGGCCGACTTCGACCAGGCCCGGGAACTGGTCCAGCTCGCCGTGGACACCTACGGCGCGCTGGACATCCTGGTCAACAACGCGGGCATCCTCCGGGACCGGATGATCTTCTCCATGTCCGAGGAGGAGTGGGACTCGGTCATCCGCGTCCACCTCAAGGGCCATTTCAACACCATCCGCTTCGCCGCCGCCCACTGGCGCGAACGCTCCAAGGCCACCCGCGGCGGCCCGGTCCACGGCCGTATCGTCAACACCTCCTCCGAGGCGTTCCTTGCCGGATCCCCGGGCCAGCCCAACTACGCTGCCGCCAAAGGCGGCATCGTCGGCCTCACCACCTCCACGGCGGGCGCCCTGGCCAAATACGGTGTGACGGCCAATGCCATCTGCCCACGCGCCCGCACCCGGATGACCGAGGACGTGTTCGCCGACTTCGAACTCCCCGAGGAGGGCCGTCTCGACCCCCTCGCCCCCCAGCACGTCGCCCCCCTCGTCGGCTACCTCGCCTCGCCGCGGGCGGCCAAGGTCAGCGGCCAGGTGTTCGTGGTCCACGGCGGCATGGTGGCGATCCTCGAACGCCCCAAGGTGGCGGCCAAACTGGACGCGACGAAGGACGCCTTCGGCTTCGAGGAACTCGACGATGTGCTGACGCCGTACTTCGCGGGGCGGGGAGGGGAGAACTTCGGGGCGGTGGAAGTGCTCGGCCTCAAGCGGGGTCAGTCGCGCGTGCCGTGAGTTTCTCCGCGGCCCCAGCTTTCGGGGCCGGGCCCCTCGCGCATGCCGTTGCCTTTGCCCTCGGGGCGGGCGGGGGCGTCCCCCCCCGAGGCCAACGGGCACTTCAGCCCCGAAGGTCTCGGAGCGGCGAGGAGCCATGTCGTCGACACGCTTTCGGCGATCGGAAACGGCGATGAGGCGCCCCGGCCGTCGGCTACGGTCGCGGCGCCCTCGTTCTGCGGGTCGCTGGTGTGCGGGGTGGTCACGCGGCGTGGCCTGCCTCTCGTTCCCCGGCCGTGGGCCGGTCGGAGAACGATCGGTGCTCTGTGCCCTGTGGCCATCAGTGGCTACAGGGGTCCAGCGGTGGACCCGTCCGTCCGGGGCGGTGTACCTCACGGTTTGTTAGTTCGCGGTGGCCTCGATGGTGAACCACTCGCGGCGGGGCCGGTTGAGTTCCTGACACAGCCGGTGGCCGGCTTCGATCGGTTCCCACAGGTCGCGCGGCCCGCTGTTGGTGACCATCGGCGGCCCGTCGGGCATGCCGTCGATGCGGGTCGCCGAGCCGTCGGTGGAGTTGTACAGGGTGGTGACGTGTAGCCCGTCGTTGTTCTTCCCGTAGGTGCGGTACCGCCGGAGATCCCCCCGCGACTCCCGCTCGGGCGGCGGACGGCTCGTCCACACATCCCCGCCGCCCGAGCGGGCCAGCAAGCGGACTAGGTCGAGATCGCACCCGTACGGGTAGCGAACTCCCGCACGCCGGGCACGCGGGCCGGGGCGTAGAGCAGATCGGCAGTCAGCACCCGGAGCGCTGGCCGCCGTACCTCCTGCGGCGCCTCCTGCTCGACGTGCCGCAGCGCCGCGAAGGTCTGCCGGCCATCTCGTAGCGCGTGCCACATGCGGGCGGTGTCTGTCCAGGCGCGGGCGCGCCGTTCCGGCGTCGGCATGCTGTCGATGTTGATCCGCCGCGCCACGCTCACGCCCTCGTCCGGGGTGCCGAGCGCATTGAGGACGCCGATGCGGTAGACGTCGACCTGCGTGCGCGTCGCATCGACGGTGAACAGCCCGGACGGTGTCGCCTCGCGGCGGGCGGTCTCCTCCTCGGCTGCGTCGAGGAGGTGCAGCGCGGTCGTGCGGTCCCCGCCCGTCGCCGCGCTGTATGCCGCGGTGAGCATGAGCGTCGTACGGACCGCCCCCGTTTGCTCCTGCCCGCCGTCGAGGTCAGCGGCCTCGCGGGTGAGGAGCCGCACGGCGGAGGGGCAGTTCCCCGAGCGGCGCATAGTGATCGCCAGCACGCGGGAGGCTTCCCCGACGGGCACCGGGTGCCCGGACGCGCGGGCCGCAGTGAGCGCGCGGTCGGCGGCGGCCCAGGCCGCGTCGCTGTGCTGCTTGAGCGCGAGCTCCGCGGCGAGGACGTAGGAGCGGGCGAGGACGACGCTCGCCTTCTCCCGCTCGTGCCCGGTCGACGCCTCCCACGTCGCGGAGGCAGCGGCGAGGAGGGACGGGAGCCCGCGGCCGAGGGCGGTGTACCGGGCGGCGCGGAAGTCCGCCCGCGCACTCGCTGTCTCCTGCACCAGCCTCGCCAGCGGCACCGGGGCGGCGGCGGGGAGCCGGAAGAGGTAGTCCTCGAGGGGCGCGGCCGGGTCACCCCCGGCGGGGGCGGCGCTCGCCGCGGTGGTGCCGACCGCGGCCGTCATTCCGATCGCTGCCGCCCCGGTGAGCAGGTTCCTACGACGCACCGCATCCTCCTCGTTCGGCCGACAGCCAACGGCCACCGTAGCGATATTGGCCGTGTCCGGTCTGGCAGACCCGCGCAGTTGCTCGGGTGCGATCCGCAGGAACGCGGCGAGCTGCATGAGGGTCGTGTAGTCAACGCGCAGCTTCCCATTCTCGATGCGGGAGACCGCCGACGCCGAGTAGCCGCAGGCTGCGCCGACCTGAGCCTGCGTGAGCCGCTTGGCGCAGCGTGCACCGCGTAACAGAGCGCCGATCTCAGCATCTGTGCCCAATGTGGGCACCTCCTTGGACCCGGTCGGGTGGTGGAGAACCTAGCGAGGCTCCGGGGCTGTTGGGAGGGCGCGCGGATGCACACCATGTGCCGGATCCGCACACCGGATGCCGGTGCGCACCGGATCGTCCGGCACCGCTCGTACCGGGCCTCATCGTGAGGACCGCACCCGGCAACAGCCGGGCGTCTCCACGACCGGTCCCCCAATGAGCGGCACACCCATGCGGCCGACCGGTCACCCTTACCGGAGGCAAACATGAAGCTGTTGGTTACCGGCGGAGCCGGTTTCATCGGCTCCCACTTCGTCAGGCGCATCCTGGACGCCGACGACGTCGAGCAGGTCACCGTCCTCGACGCGCTGACGTACGCGGGCAGCACCGGCAACCTCGGGCAGGCTTTCCTCAATCCGCGGTTGGAGTTCGTCGTCGGCGACGTCTGCGACGCCGCCTTGGTTGACGACCTCATGGCCCGGCACACCGCGGTCGTGCACCTCGCCGCCGAGTCCCACGTCGACCGCTCGTTCACGACGACCGGCACGTTCGTCACCACGAACGTCATCGGCACCCAGACCCTTGCCGACGCCGCCATGCGGCACGGCGTCGAGAAGTTCGTGCACGTCTCCACCGACGAGGTGTACGGGCCGCTCCTGGAAGGCAAGGCCACCGAGGACTACCCGCTGCGGCCCACCGTCCCCTACGCCGCCTCGAAAGCCGCCAGCGACCTGGTGGCGCTCAGCTACTGGCAGACGTACGGGGCGCCGGTCTGCGTCACCCGCTCGTCGAACAACTACGGGCCCTGCCAGCACCCGGAGAAGATCATCCCGCTGTTCGTGACCCGTCTGCTGCGCGGCGAGCAGGTCACCCTCCACGACCGCGGGCAGCACGTGCGGAACTGGCTGCACGTCGCCGACAACTGCGCCGGCGTCGAACTCGTCCTCCGCCAGGGCGCGCCCGGCGAGGTCTACAACATCGGCGGCGGCACCGACCTGTCCTGCAAGGAGCTGGCCGGCGAGCTGCTGCGCCTGTGCGACGCCGACTGGGACCAGGTCACCTACATCCCCGACCGGCTGTCCAACGACGTCCGCTACGCCATGGACTGGTCCAAGCTCGCCGGCCTCGGCTACCAGCCGACCCGGGACTTCGCCGCCGGGCTGGAAGAGACCGCCGACTGGTACCGCCGCAACCACGATCGGTGGGCGCCGTTGACGCGCAACTTTGCCGCCACGCGTCCGCGCGTCACCCTCGGCACGGTCCGGGAGCCGCAGCATGTCTGAGCACTGGCCACAGGGCGCGCTGATTGTGCTTGGCGCGTCGGAGGAGCAGATCCCGCTCTACCAGGAGGCGCGGCGTCGTGGAATCCCGACCATCGCGGTGGACATGCGGCCGGACGCTCCTGCGCTTCCGTTCGCCGACGCAGCCCTGAAGATCTCCACTCGGAACACCGGCGCCATCGCCGACGCGCTTGGCGACGCGTGCCCCGCCGGGATCGTGTGCGGCGCGAGCGACGCCGCGCTGGCCAGTTGGCACGCCTTGGGCCTGCGGTACGGCACCACCTACGTGTACCCCAAGAGCGCACTCGCGGCTGGCGACAAGGCCACCTTCCATGAGATCGCCACGTCCTGCGGCATCACCGGATACGGATGGACCGCGTCGGACAACCCGGATGAGGTCGTCGCGGAGGCGGCGGGGTTGCGCTTCCCGCTCGTGATCAAGCCTGTGGACGGTTCGGGTAGCAAGGGTGTCACCCGCGTCACCCGCTCTGACGACTTGCCCGCCGCCGTCGCCTACGCCCGCTCCTACTCCGCCTCTCAGACCGTGATCGCTGAGGAGTTCATTCAAGGTCGCCCATTGGCCATTGAGGTCTTCATGCGAGACGGCAGGGCACTGATGACCTGCGTTAAGGACAAGGAGTTTGTCGACGGGAGTTTCGTCGTCAGACGGCTGCGCACTGCTCAGTTGCCATCGGCGACACGCGACCAGCTTGAGGCCACCGTCGAACGGCTGTGTCACGCACTCGGCATTGTCAACGGGCCAGCGAACTTTGACGTCGTCCTCGGTGCGGACGGCCAGGAGCGTGTCATCGAGGCCAACGCACGTCTCGGCGGTGACAGCGTCCCGCGATTGCTCGCCGCCGCCTATGGCGTGGACGTCGTGCGTGCGCTCATCGCGCTCGCGCTCGGTGAGCCGTTCGGCGACCACCTGGCGCAAACGCGCGCCGCGCATGCGGCGCTGGAGTTGATCGGCTCACCGAGCGTCGTGGAAGGCGAGCTGGTCACGTGGGAGGGCGTTGCCGAAGCCCGCAACACCCCCGGGATCACCGATATCGAGCTGTACGCCAAGCCGGGCGACCTTGTACGGCCGCATGACCAGTCCGGCCACAAGATCGGCGTGCTCGTCGCTGCCGGACCGTCGGTTGCGGACGCAATCTCGGCCCTAGAGACGGCTAGCGCGCTGGTTCGGCCAATCATCCGGCCGATCACGGAGGCGACGAAGGGAGCCACCGCATGACGACCACCGCCAGGCCCGGCGCCGGACGCAACGCCTCCCCGTACCTGTACGGCCAGGAGGCCGCCGCGGTCGCCCGCGTACTGGAGGCCGGCCAGTACGGGCACACCGAGGTCACCGAGGAGTTCGAGCGGCGCATCGCCGCCTTCCTCGGCGTCCCCGACGCCGTCGCCGTCATGTCCTGCACCGCGGCCCTCCACACGGCCCTCCTCGCCGCCGACGTCGGCCCCGGCCACGAGGTGATCGTGCCGTCCATGACGTTCTGCGCGACCGTCCAGGCGATCCTCGCCGTCGGCGCCACCCCCCGTTTCGTGGACGTCGACCCGGGCACGCTGTGCGTCACCGACCAGCACGTCATGGACGCCGTCACCGAGAACACGGCCGCCGTGGTCCCGGTGCTGTTCGGAGGCCGGGCCGTCGACCTGTCCCGGGTGCGCAAGGAACTGACCGGCTCGCACATCGCCATCGTCGAGGACGCCGCGCACGCATTCGGCTCCCGCTACGGGGCCCGCCGCGTCGGCGCCACCGGTGACCTGACCTGCTTCAGCTTCGGGCCGATCAAGAACCTCACCTGCGGCCAGGGCGGCATGGTCATCCCACGCACCCGCGAGGAAGCCGACACCGTCCGCCGGATCCGGCTGCTCGGAGTCGTCCAGTCCCAAGCGGAACGCGCAGAGACCACCAGCTACCGCGTGGCGGGGCTCGGCCTGCGCTACCAACTGTCCGGCATCAACGCCGCCATCGGCCTGGCCCAGCTCGACCGGTTCGACCAGACCGAGCGCACCCGCCGCACTCTGTGGCGTGCCTACCGGCGTGCGCTCGGCCCGCTGGACGCTGTCACGCTCATCGACGTCGACCCCGATCGCTCCGTGCCCCACCTCTGCCAGGTCCGCGTACCGCACCGAGACGACGTGTTCGCCCAGCTGCGAGCCCAGGGCATCGGCGTGGGCGTCCACTACCCGCCCAACCATCTGCAGCCCGCGTTCTCCACCTGGCGGCGGGCCCTGTCGGCCACCGAGCAGGTCGCCGGGGAGATCCTGACGCTGCCCTTCCACCTGCACCTCACCGAGAGGGACATCGACCAGGTGGTCACCGCCCTCGAACAAGTCCTCAAGTCTGCTGGAGCCGCCTGATGCGCAAGCTGCTGACCGTGTGCCTGGGGAACTACTGCCGCAGCCCGTTCGCGCAGATGGCCCTGACCCGCCGGGGAGGCACAGCCGTGACCGTCCGCTCAGCCGGACTGATCAGCAAGTGGCGGGACCAGCCTGCAAACCCGTCCATGATTAACGCCGCCCGGCGACTGGGCTACGACCTCAATCCCCATCGGGCCCGCCAGATCACCCTGGAGATGCTGGACTGGGCGGACATCGTCTTGACGATGGACTCCGCCGTCCTCGAAACGCTCCGGGCGATCTGCGGGGGGCAACGCACACAAGCTCGGTCTCTACCTCGGCGACCGCGACGTCCCCGACCCGATGGGCCAGGGTGACGACGTGTTCAACGACTACGCCGTGCTGATCGAGGCAGGCACGGCGCTGCACATCGGCCGACGCCTCCCGTAAACCGCGAGGTATGTCAGCTGGACGCGGCGGACAGGATCACGTCCACGAGTCTGTCCGCCGCGTCCGGCCGTCCGTGTGCCCGGGCCGCCTCCGCCATCCCCGCGCGCCGCGCCGGGTCGGTCAGGAGCGGCCCGAGGGCGTTTTGCAGCCGGTCCGCGGTGACCTCCCCGGTGAGCGCGATGGCGGCGCCGGCGTCCTCGAGGTGCTTAGCGTTGTGCGCCTGCTCATTCCCCGCCGAGGACGCGAGCGGCACGAAAATCGCGGGCTTGCCGAGGGCGGTGAGCTCTGCGAGGGTGCCGGCGCCGCTGCGCGAGACCACGACGTCGGCGAGCGCCAGGACGTCGGGGAGCTCCGGGCCGACGAACCCGGTGAGGTAGTACCGGCTGGTGAGCTGCGTCGGGAGTCCGGCCGCGCTCGCGCGCAGGGCCTCGACGTTCGACGGCCCGCACTGGTGGATGATGTTCGCGCGCTCCAGCAGCCAGGGGAGGGCGTCCCGCACGACGTTGTTGATCTGCTGCGCGCCCTGGGCGCCGCCGGTGACGTAGAGAGTCGGGAGCCGCCGGTCGAAGCCGTTCAGACCGAGAGCGGCGACCGCCTTATCGGCGTGCCCGCTGAGGACCTCCGGCCGTACTGGGTTCCCGGTGACGACGGCCGCGGACTGTACGGCCTCCGGGAGGAGCGGGAGCGTCGACTCCGACGACACGGCGATCCGCGATGCCGAGCCGGCGAGCTTCCGGTTCGCCAGCCCGAGCCGCACAGTCTGTTCGTGCAGCACCAACGGGCGCTTGCACAGGCGGGCGGCGAGCCCGGCCGGGACGGCAACGTACCCGCCGGTCGCCAGCACGACGTCCGGCCGGAAGTCCGACACGATCTTGCGGGCCTGGGCGACACCGAGCGGCACCCGCGCCATGTCCTTGACGTTCGCCGGGCTGAGCATCTTGAGAGGGTTCGCAGACCGGCGGATTTTGCCCGTCGCGACCGTCTTGAAGGCGATGCCCTCGGCCGGGGCGACGCGGGCCTCCAGGCCGTCGGGCGTGCCGATCCAGAGGACATCGAGCGCGTGGCCGTCGGCCGCCAGCCGAGCCTGCAACGTACGGACTGCGGTGAGTGCGGGGTAGGTGTGGCCGCCGGTACCTCCCCCCGTGACGATGAGGCGGAAGGTGCTTGGCAGACGGGAAGCAGGTGCATTCACCCCGCGCACCCTACTGGCCCGACCGCCGCCTGGAGCACGATTCGAGGCCCCTGCGGCGACTACGCGCTCCAGCGCCCCCGCCTCGGGACCGCCGCGGGTGCGCGGCGCCCCCTCCACGCACCGCCGAATCGACCAACTCCATGCGGTGATTGCTCGCCAGCGAGACTGTGGCGTAGGGCTTAGTCAGAGGAGAGTCTGCGCGCCAAGTTCCCCGCCGGCTCGGCCGCCACTTCGGCCAGTTCGCCGCGCTGCTCGACCACGTGTTGCAGCAGCTGCACCACGCCCCGCGCCTCGCCCACGCCCTGGCCAAATACGGTGTGACGGCCAATGCCATCTGCCCCCGCGCGCGCACCCGGATGACCGAGGACGTGTTCGCCGACTTCGAACTCCCCGAGGAGGGCCGTCTCGACCCCCTCGCCCCCGAGCACGTCGCCCCCCTCGTCGGCTACCTCGCCTCACCCCGCGCGGCCAGGGTCAACGGCCAGGTGTTCGTGGTCCACGGCGGCATGGTGGCGATCCTCGAACGCCCCAAGGTGGCGGCCAAACTGGACGCGACGAAGGACGCCTTCGGCTTCGAGGAACTCGACGATGTGCTGACGCCGTACTTCGCGGGGCGGGGAGGGGAGAACTTCGGGGCGGTGGAAGTGCTCGGCCTCAAGCGGGGTCAGTCGCACGTGCCATGAGTTTTCCGCGGCCTAGCTTTTCCGCGGCCCGCCCTGCTTCCGGGGCCGCGCCCCTCGCCGCAACGCTCCCGCCCTTGCCCCGGGCCCCGGGTGAGGGCGGGAGCGCCCGGCGTCGCCCCCACGTCAGCCCCAACGGTGACGTGAGGGCTGTTCCGTGCGCCTCCGGACACGCCGGGAGTACCGTCGGAGTGTCGAGTCCGGAATGGAGTTAGGCATGCGCGACGACACTCACATCGGCTCCAGGCTGCGCGACATCCGCAAACGTCGCGGCCTGACGCAGCGAGAACTGGCTACGGCCTCCGGCGTATCACTGTCTCTGATCCGAAAGCTGGAGCAGGCCGAACTCAGCGACACACGGATGGAGACCGCCCGTCGACTGGCCGAAGCCCTGCGCGTCCACACCAGCACGCTCTTGGAGCGTGACGACCAGGAGCCGGAAGGCGACGCCGCCGAGCCCTGGCGTCCGCTTCAGCACGCCGTGCAGGCTGCGGCTGACCGCACGGGCGAGCCCCCGACGGTGGCAGGCGTGCGGCAGTTGCTGCCCGAAGTACGCCGGGCGTACTTCGCCAACCACCTCGCCGAGTTGACTGGCCTTCTGGTCCCCCTGCTGCGCGACGCCGACGCGCTCGGGGACTCCACCGAGGCGCGCGATGTACGGTCCCACCTGTTGCAGATCGCAGGGTCCGTGCTCACCCAGGTTCGGCAGTACGAGGCGGCGGAGACGGCGCTGTGCCGTGCCTTGGACGATGCCCCGGAGCGGCTGCGCGCCGCCGGGATCATCACCACGTGGAGCTGGCTGCTCGTCCGGCAGGGCAACCTTGCCGCGTCCCGTGAGTTGGCCACCCGATGGGCTGATGACGTCGAGCCGAGAGTGTCCCGCGCGACACCGGAGGAGCTTGCCGCATGGGGCTGGTTGCTGACGCAGGCGTCGGCCGCCAACCTGCGGGACAACCGCAAGGGTGAGGCAGCCGACACGATGCGGCTCGCTCAGTCCGTCGCCGTCATGCTGGGACGCGAACTGCCGCGTGGCAGCGAGCGCCTGACGACGTGGGGCCCGACCACGGTCCGCTACAAGGCTGCGGAGCGGCACATTGTGCTGGACGAGCCGGACAAGGTGCTGTGTATGGCCCGCGGGCGGGGCAGCCAGGTGGCGAGCACCGAGTATCACCGGCACCACTTGGATGTGGCGAGGGCGCACACGATGCTGAGGCAGTACGGGGAGGCGATTGAGGTGCTGGCCGATGTGCACAGCGACGCGCCTGAGTGGTTGACCCACCAGCGGTACGCCCGGGACATCCTTGGGGACGTGGTGCAGAGGCGCAGGACACTGACGCCGGAGATGCGGACGCTGGCCGACGCGGTCGGCCTCCCGATGTGAGTCAACTCTCCTTGGCATCTCGGTCCGTGGCTCGGCGGAAGTGCCATTGAACGGTGACGAACCGCACACCTAGCGTGACGACACGGACGAAAATCAGCCGTGAGGAGCCGTGTCGTGATCGCTGAACCTGAACCAGTGCTGCCGTGGACACCACCCAACACCGAGGACGTCGAGCCATTACCCGTGGGGCGCTGGTGGGACGCCGTCCGTGTCGCACCGACCGTCGCGGGCCGCGCCCTGGGGGCGCTCGGCGAGGCGTCCGGCGCCGTCATCCAGGACATCTACGGCACCCTCTACTGGCTCGTGGCGGTCGGCTCCGTCCGCGACCGGCGCCTGCGTCACGTACGGGTACTTCCCGCCCTGGCCGATGAGAGCACCTACCTCGGCGTACCGCCCGCCTCCTGGACCGAAGGGCCCGGTCCCCACTGGCGCGTCCCTCTGACGCACGGCCCCTGCCTGACTGACGCCGAGGCCCTGTGGACCGCGCTGACCGAGGTCGTCCGCGCCGGACTCGGAGGGGTCCCGGAGGGACGACAGCTGTGCTACCGCTGCCAGTTGCCGACGGACGAACCGATCATCGTCGGCGACGAACACGGCGGCAGCGTCGGCGGCGGCACGATCTACGTCTGCGCGCAGCACGCGTCGTACTACCCGGAACACGGCCGGATCCCGCTGTTTCCCGCACGCGGCCAGGGAGGCGGGATCTGATGGCCGCCGCCCCGTCCACCGCCCAACTGGCCGCTCTGCTCGCCACCGTGGACCCACAGAAGCTCACATACGGCCAGCCCCAGGGCTGGAACTGCGCCCTGTGCGGCACAGCGTTGCGTGAGGACCAACTCCTCGGCAGTGTCGAGATGACCTACGGGGGTGACACCCGGGAGCAGGTCGAGTTGTGGGTCTGCCGTCCACTGTGCCGGGAGGTGGCCCCCGATGCGTAACGCACTCCTGTGCGCCCTGCGCGCGTGTCTGGTCCTTTCGGCTGCCGCGTCGCTGCTGGGTGCCGTCGTCGCCTTGTGCGTGGCCGGGGATCCGGCCCGATAGCCACCGCCCCGGTCACGGGCTTCTACGGCAGACGAGGTCGACCAGGTGACGGTGACGGGCTGACCCGGCCCGGTCCTCGAGCACCGGACGGGCTGGACACCTCCAGCCCGTCCGGCACCCGATGTGTGCTCGGGTGTCAGGAGGCGTTTTCGTCCGGGCGGCGGTGGCGGCCGTGGACCGGCGCCTGTGCCTCCTCCGACGTGGCCTGCTGACCCCGGTGCCTGCCCTGAACTGCGGCATCGGCCTGGGTCGCGGCCGCCTCACGCGGACGCGCCTGGGTCGTGTCGATCTGGGTTTCGGACATGTGGGTAGTCACCCCGTCAAATCGCTCCGTACTGTGCGAGGGAGGCCGGAAGCGAGGCCGGTCCCGGAGGCCGGTCACGACAACACAACGCGCGCCACCCGAAGCGCCCGTGAGCACACGGAACGCCTGGCTGCACAGCCCCCCGGACCGATTTTAACCAGGGCGCTGATCTCTGACCCACCGGGGTGGACGGGGCTGGAGCGGACGTGCGAGCGGTGCCTGTTGCAGCGGTACGGGGCGCAGCGCGTCGGCCGAACCGGCCCCCGCGAGGGCCGTGGCGTCCGCGACCGTGGCACCGGCCACCGGGCCGCGCCCGAGGCCGGCCTCGGCCTCGGTCTCCGGGCCGGTCTGCTCCACCCCGGCCCATGAACCGGTCCCGCCCCAGGGCTCGACCCCGGACACCGCCGCGCCGTCCCCGCCCTTGACCCTCGTCCACGGGGTGATCCGGGCAGGTGCCGGGATACCCGCGGGCTCCGTGGGCGCCGTCTGCGCCACCCGCCGTACGACGCGCGGCACCCCTCGGGCGGCGGTGGGCGGAGTGGCCGCCGACGGCAAACCGACGCCCCGTGCGATGGTGGCGCCCTGCGCGACCTCCGCGCCGCGGAGCGTCTGTGTCGTGTGCGACGTGGCCGCGGTGCGGGGGATCTCGGCGGTGCGGGGCAACTCACCAGCGCAGGGCGGCTCCACGGCCCGTGGGGTCTCGGCCACACCACGGATCTCCCCCGTGCGGGACAGCCCTGCCGGGTCGCCCATGGCGCCGGTACGGGGCAACTCCGCGGTACGGCGCGTCTCCCCGGTGCGGGCCGACTCGTCGGAGCGACCCACCGGCCCGCGGCTGGGCAACTCCCCGCTATCGGGCAACCCCGCGGTGTGAGGCACTTCCCCGAGCCGGGGGATCTCCGCCGTGCGGGACAGCCCTGGCGGGTCGCCCATGGCGCCGGTACGGGGCAACTCCCTGGTGCGCGGCGCCACCACCGGGAGGTGGATCTCCCCGGTGTGGAGCATCATCTCCGCGGTGCGGGGCTCCGCCGTGCCGGACATCGCCCCTGGGTGGGGCAACTCCGCAGTACGGCGCGCTTCCTCCGTGCCGGGCATCTCGCCCGTGCGGTAGGACTGCCCGGTACGGGGCACCTCCGCCGTGTGCGACAACTGCGTGGGGCGGCCCAGTGCCGTGCCACCGGGCAACTCCCCGCCACCCGACAACTCCGTGGGTCGGCGCAACTCCGCCATCCGCCGGATCTCCCCGGTGCGGGGCATCTCCGCCGTACGGCGCAGCTCCGCGGTGCGCGGTACCTGAACCGGGCGTGTCACCTCCGCGGTGCGGCCCACCTCAACCCTGCGCGGCACCTCGGCCGCGCCCCGCAGCTCCGACGCCCCCGGCAACTCCAACCCACCCCGCAACTCCACCCCGCCCCGCGTCTCCCCCGCACGGGACAGTCCCACCCCATGCCCCCGCTCCGCTGGTTCCGGCAGCCACAGCCGTGCCACCCCGCACGCGACCTGCCGTGTCGCGTACGGCAGCAGCAGTTCGCCGTCCCGTGTCATCAGGCCCGCGCCCGGCAGCCAGCCCTCCGGGGCGGAGAACTGGCGCAACTGGCGCTCGGCCGGGCGCCATACGCCGACCCAGGGGCGTCCGGCCGGGCCGTCGATGCGGAAGGCGACCGCGCACGCCTCCGGCGTGAGCACCTGGCCCGGCTGGACCGCGAACGGTGTCGCTTCCGTCTGCGCGGCCGGACGCAGGCAGTCCGGGAAACGGACCGGCCGGGTGCTGCCCAGCACGCCCCACCCCAGCCGCTCGTCCCCGGGGGCGTCGGACCGTACGAGCAGCAGCCCGCTGTCCGGATCGGCGAGCAGCAGCCGGTCGTTGCTGCGCTCGGTGATCTGGAGCAGCGGGCTGGTCTCACCGCCGCGCCGCAGATCGACGACAACTGTTTTTGTCCGGCCGTCGAGTTCGCGGTCGAGGGCGAGCAACCGTCCCGTACGGTCCAGCCAACTGCCGCCCGTACAGCGGCCGGGCACCTCCGCGAGGTGCTGGGGGACGAGACCGCCGTGCACCAGCCAGACGGAGGTGGAGCGCTCCCCGCGCGCCAGGGCGAACACCGAAAGACCGCCCGGTGCCGGGGGCAGCAGCGAGACATCGGCGCGGTCGAGGGCGCCCAGCAGCCGTTCGCCGGTGCCGGGGCCCGCCGGGTAGAGGAGGGAGAACGCATGGTGCCCGGCCACCCGACGGTGGATCAGCACCTGTCCGTCGGCGAGCGGCAGCAGTTCGCTGTCCGGCTCCTCGGGCTGGGCGGCGGGCAGCGGTACGGCGTACGGCTCGGGTCCGTCCAGCGTCCAGCGCTCCGGGTACCAGCAGCGCGTCTCCGGCTCGAGTGCGAGCCGTGCGCCGTACGAGCCGTCGGCGGCGACGGTGAACCTCTCCCGGGCCGCTCCGTCCCGGGCGGAACCCCGGGCGGACCCCTCGCGCCGCCGGGTGCTGACGCCGCCGGCGAGGGCGGCGTCGAAGGCACAGGCAGTCATCGATCAGTCACCTCCGGCCACTGAACGTAGTTTTCGCACTCCCCGATAACGGCTGAAAGGGTCCTGCTCCACCCGTACGTGTGGCGATTGCCCGATTCGCCTGAGAGGTCGCGGGTGAATGTGCTGTAAGCACCGGCGTGCCGGGTTGCGCTCCGGGGCTCTCCGACTGCCACCCCGATCCCTATCCCCGGTCCACCCGCTGGCGGTCGCGGTGAGTGAAGGCAGGGGCAGGGCTTACCCGTGATCCGGGAGGTAGCCTTGCCCCGTGCCCGCACTCAACGACGTCCTCGCCGCCCTCGACGCACTCTGGCCGCCCGAGCGGGCGGAGCAGTGGGACGCCGTCGGCACGGTGTGCGGAGACCCCGACGCCGAGGTCAGCCGTGTGCTGTTCGCCGTCGACCCCGTCCAGGAGGTCGCCGACGAAGCGGTGCGGCTCGGCGTCGATCTGCTGATCACCCACCATCCGCTCTATCTGCGGGGCACGACCACGGTCGCCGCCTCCACCTTCAAGGGCCGGGTGGTGCACACCCTGATCAAGAACGACATCGCGCTGCATGTCGCGCACACCAACGCCGACCGCGCCGACCCCGGCGTCTCCGACGCACTCGCCGGTGCGCTCGGACTGCGGATCACCGGTCCGCTGGTGCCCGATCCGACCGACCCCGCGGGCCGCCGCGGCCTCGGCCGCGTCTGCGAGCTGGACCACCCGCAGACGCTGCGGGAGTTCGCCGAGCGCGCCGCGGGCTCGCTGCCCGCCACCGCCCAGGGGATCCGCGCCGCGGGCGACCCGGACCGCGTCATCCGTACGGTCGCGGTCTGCGGCGGCTCCGGCGACAGCCTCTTCGACGAGGTGCGGGCGGCGGGTGTCGACGCGTATCTGACCGCCGACCTGCGCCACCACCCGTCCTCGGAGGCGCGTGAGCACAGCGATCTCGCGCTGGTGGACGCCGCGCACTGGGCCACCGAGTGGCCGTGGACGGAGCAGGCCGCGGCCCAGCTCGACGAGATCTCCGACCGGCACGGCTGGGGTCTGCGCACCCATGTCTCCCGTACGGTCACCGACCCCTGGACGTCCCACGCCTCGGCGCACGCCCCGGCCCACGCCTTCTCCGTCTGAGCACGTCTACGCCTTCCCGCCCCTCAACACCCCTGGAGCCCCACGCTGAACGCCGCGCCCGCCGACCAGATCCGCCTGCTGGACGTCCAGGCCCTCGACGTCCGGCTCTCGCAGCTCGCGCACAAGCGCAGGACGCTGCCCGAACACGCCGAGATCGACGGCCTGAACGCCGACCACACCCAGCTGCGCGATCTGCTCGTCGCCGCGCAGACCGAGGAGAGCGACACCGCCCGCGAGCAGACCAAGGCGGAGCAGGACGTGGACCAGGTGCGCCAGCGCGCCGCCCGCGACCAGAAGCGGCTGGACTCCGGGGCCATCACCTCCCCGAAGGACCTGGAGAGCCTCCAGCACGAGATCGCCTCGCTCGCCAAGCGCCAGGGCGATCTGGAGGACGTGGTGCTCGAGGTCATGGAGCGCCGGGAGTCCGCGCAGGAGCGGGTCACCGAGCTGACCGGCCGGGTGGAGTCCCTCCAGTCCAAGATCGGTGACGCCACCTCGCGCCGGGACACCGCGGCCGAGGAGATCGACACCGAGATCGCGTCGGTCACCAAGGAGCGCGAGGTCATCGCCGGGACCATCCCCGACGATCTGCTCAAGCTCTACGACAAGCTGCGCGCGCAGCAGGGTGGTGTCGGCGCGGCCCGGCTCTACCAGCGGCGCTGCGACGGCTGCCGCCAGGAGCTGGCCATCACCGAGCTGAACGAGGTGCGGGGGGCGGCCCCCGACACGGTCGTCCGCTGCGAGAACTGCCGCCGGATCCTGGTGCGTACCCCCGAGTCGGGGCTGTAGGACGATGGCGCGTCGCTTCATCGTCGAGGCGGACGGCGGCTCCCGGGGCAACCCGGGGCCGGCCGGTTACGGCGCGGTGGTGCTGGACGCCGAGACGGGCGAACCCCTGGCCGAGGCGGCCGAGTACCTCGGCACCGTCACCAACAACGTGGCCGAGTACAAGGGGCTGATCGCCGGATTGCGGGCGGCGCACGCCCTGGACCCGGAGGCCCGGGTCCAGGTCCGGATGGACTCCAAGCTGGTCATCGAGCAGATGTCGGGGCGCTGGAAGATCAAGCACCCCGATATGCGGCCGCTCGCCACCGAGGCCATGTCGGTCTGTCCGCCCGGCCAGGTGACCTACGAGTGGATCCCGCGCGAGCGGAACAAGCACGCCGACCGGCTGGCCAACGAGGCGATGGACGCGGGCGAACGGGGCGAGGAGTGGCGCCCCCGGGTCCCGCCGGGCGGCACTCTCGCGGCGGGCGTCCCGGAGGCCCCCGCCGACGACGCCCTCGCCGAGCCCGCCCTCTCCACCGCCAAGGCCCCGGCGCGGGGCTGGGGCGCCGCGGACCTCGGTACCCCCGCCACCTTCGTACTGCTGCGGCACGGCGAGACCGCGCTCACCCCCGAGAAGCGGTTCTCCGGTAGCGGTGGCACCGACCCCGAACTCTCACCCGTCGGCCACCGCCAGGCCGAGCTGGTCGCGTCGGCGCTCGCCGCGCGCGGCACCATCCAGGAGATCGTCAGCTCCCCGCTGCGGCGCTGCCGGGAGACCGCCGGGGCGGTCGCCGAGCGGCTGGGCCTGGAGGTCCGGATCGACGAGGGGCTGCGCGAGACGGACTTCGGCGCCTGGGAGGGGCTGACCTTCGCGGAGGTCAAGGAGCGCTACCCGGACGATCTGGCGGCATGGCTCGCCTCCACCAAAGCGGCTCCCACCGGCGGCGGCGAGAGCTTCGCCACGGTCGCCCGCCGGGTCGCCCTCTCCCGCGACAAGCTGATCGCCCGCCACACGGGCCGCACCGTGCTGCTGGTCACCCATGTCACACCGATCAAGACCCTGGTGCGGCTGGCGCTGGGCGCACCGCCGGAGTCGCTGTTCCGGATGGAACTGTCGGCGGCCTCGCTGTCGGCGGTGGCGTACTACGCGGACGGCAACGCCTCGCTGCGGCTGCTGAACGACACGTCCCATCTGCGGTAGGGCGGGCCCGCTCCGCCGCCGTCAAGGCCGTTGCGCTGCCGTCAAGGCCCGTTGCGGCGCCGTCGACTCCGCAGGGCCGCCGCCTCGCGGGCCAGGGACTCCACCCGCGCCCAGTCCCGGTCCGCGAGGGCGTCCGCGGGCAGCATCCATGTGCCGCCCACACAGCCCACGTTGGGCAGGGCCAGATAGTCCGGGGCACGCGCCGCGTCGATCCCGCCGGTGGGGCAGAAACGGGCCCGGGGGAGCGGTGCGGCGAGCGACGCCAGATAGGCAGGGCCCCCGGCGGCCTCCGCCGGGAAGAACTTCATCTCCGTCACCCCGCGCTCCAGCAGCGCCACGACCTCCGACGTCGTGGACACCCCGGGCAGATACGGCACCCCCGAGCCGCGCATCGCGTCCAGCAGCCGGTCCGTCCACCCGGGGCTGACCACAAAGCGCGCACCGGCCGCGACGGACGTCTCCACCTGCTCCGTGGTGAGCACGGTCCCGGCGCCCACGGCCACCTCCGGGACCTCCTCGGCGATGGCCCGGATCGCGTCCGCGGCGGCCGCGGTGCGCAGGGTGACCTCGATCGCGGCCAGCCCGCCCGCGACCAGGGCACGCGCCAGCGGTACCGCGTCGGCCGCGTCATGCAGCACCACGACGGGCACAACAGGGGCGAGATCGAGCGGGGATACGGCGGCGGGGGAGGTCACAGCGGTCATCCTGCCCACCCCCGACGCACCGTGCAATCAGCGTTGCGCAGAGTGCAACTGGCTCACGGAGCCGGGGACTACAGCTCGGTGACGATCACATCCAGCGCCCAGGGCCGCCCTGCCTTCTCCGGCTCCGCGGCCTCCACCACGTACCCCAGCTCGCGCAGCGCCGCCACCAGTTCGCCCGGTCCGCTCGGTGCGACCCCGGCGATCAGCAGGTCCCGTACCAGCCGTCCCTTGGTCGCCTTGTTGAAGTGGCTGACCACCGACCGCTTCTCGACCCCGTTCACGATCTTCGACTGGAGCACCCGCACCGTCGCCGTCCGCTCCGCGACCTCCCCCTTCGGCTTCCATGCCGCCGCGTACGCCGCCGACCTGAGGTCCAGCACCAGCCCGCGCCCGGCGGCCCGCGGAATCACCTCGGCCATCGGGGTCCGGTTCCGCCAGTACGTGCCCAGCGCGCCCGGCCCCGGCAGCTTCACCCCCATCGAGCAGCGGTAGGAGGGGATGCGGTCGCCGATCCGCACCGCGCCCCACAGCCCGGAGAACACCAGCAGCGACCGGCCCGCCCGGCGCCGGGCGTCGGTGGGCAGGGTGGCCAGGCCGAGCGCGTCGTAGAGCACCCCGGTGTAGATCTCACCGGCGGGCCGGGTCCCGGCCTCCCGCAGCGCCGCGTTCTTCGCGACATCGCCGCGCAGCCCCTCGCTGAGCCCCAGCACCTCGGCGGCCTTCGCCTCGTCGCCCGAGCACAGCGACACCAGCTCGTCCAGGACCTCCGCCCGCGCCTCGCCCAGCTCGGGCAGCGACAGCGCTCCCAGGTCCAGCGGGGAGCGGGAGCCTCCCGTGGCCTTTCCCTCGGACGGCGGCAGCAGGACGAGCACGGCGGATCTCCTCGAACGGGTCGTTGAACGGGTCGTTGGCGGCAGGGCGCGGGGCGGGCCCGGAAGAACCACGCCCGCCCCGCCCGCAGCCTACGGCCTCCGCTGCCGCAGCCAGACCGTCGTATGCGCGGGCACCTGGTCACCGTCGACCGGCCCGCTGGCGAGCACCACCTCCTGGCCCTCCGGCAGCGGCACCGGGCCCGCCGAGAGATTGCTGAGGCTGTGCCAGCCGGTGGAGCGCCGGAAGTGCAGCACGCCCGCGCTCAGTTCCTCCACCGAGCCGATCCACTCCACCTCCTCGTCGCCGCCCAGCGAACGCCGCAGCCGCAGCGCCTCGCGGTACAGCTCCAGCGTGGAGCCCGCCACCCCGTCCTGCGCCTCGGCCGACAGCTCGCCGAAGACCTCCGGCTGCGGCAGCCACGAGCCGCCCTCGCCGAAGCCGTACGACGGGCCTGACCGGGTCCACGGCAGCGGCACCCGGCAGCCGTCGCGGCCCTTGATCCGCCCGCCGCTGCGCTCCCAGGTCGGGTCCTGGAGCGCCGCCCGGGGAAGGTCGGCGACCTCCGGAAGACCCAGCTCCTCGCCCTGGTACAGATACGACGAACCCGGCAGCGCGAGCATCAGCAGGGTTGCGGCACGGGCCCGGCGCAGCCCCCGTTCCTGGTCGGCCTCCGGCTCCCGGCCGTCGGACAGCAGCCATGCCTCGCGGCCCGTCCGGCTCAGCTCGTCGGGCAGCGCCAGCCGGGAGGCATGGCGGATCACATCGTGGTTGGACAGCACCCAGGTGGCCGAGGCACCGGCCTTGCGGGCGTCGCTCAGCGCGCTGTCGATGGCGGTGTGCAGCGCGGGCGCGGAGAGCGGGGTGTAGAGGAAGTCGAAGTTGAACGCCTGGCCCAGCTCATCGGGGCCGGCGTAGGGCGTACGGCGGGAGTTGCGCACCCATGCCTCGGCCACGGCGATCCGCGGCGGGTCGTACTCGTTCATCACCTTCCGCCACTCGCGGAAGATGCCGTGCACCTCGTCGCGGTCCCACAGCGGATGGCTGCCGTCCTCGGGCAGTTCGTCCGGGTCGTAGCCCTGGACATCGCCGATGTCGCGCAGCGGTTCGGCCAGGTCCTTGGCCAGTCCGTGGGCGACGTCGACACGGAACCCCGCCACACCGCGGTCGGACCAGAAGCGCAGGGTGGTGAGGAAGTCGGCGCGCACCTCCGGGTGGTCCCAGTTGAGGTCCGGCTGCTCGGGCGCGAACAGGTGCAGATACCACTGTCCGTCGGGCAGCCGGGTCCACGCCGGGCCGCCGAAGCAGGAGACCCAGTCGGTGGGCGGCAGCGAGCCGTCCGGACCGCGTCCGTCCCGGAAGACATAGCGGTCGCGGGCGGCGGAGCCGGGGGCCGAGCGCAGCGCCTTCTGGAACCACACATGCTCGTCGGAGGTGTGGTTGGGGACGATGTCGACCATCACCTTCAGGCCGAGCCGGTCCGCCTCGGCGATCATCCGGTCGAAGTCCTCCAGGGTGCCCAGACGCGGATCGACATCGCGGTAGTCGGCCACGTCGTAGCCGCCGTCGGCGAGCGCGGAGGGATAGAACGGGCTCAGCCAGACACAGTCCACGCCGAGTTCGGCGAGGTACGGCAGCCGGGAGGTGATACCGGGCAGGTCACCCACGCCGTCCGCGTCGGAGTCGGCGAAGCTGCGGGGGTAGATCTGGTAGAAGACGGCCTGCCGCCACCAGTTGGGGTCCGAGGGCTGAAGGGTCACAAGATCCTCGCGGGGATGAATACGGGCGTCGGATGCGTAGGTTGCACGTGGTGCGGCCGGGCGCCGCGGACGTCAGCTCATGGCGGTGTCACCCCTTCACCGCACCGGAGGTCATTCCGGAGATCACCGACCGCCGGAAGACCAGGACGAGAATGGCGATGGGCACCGTGGCCACCATCGCGCCGGCGAAGATCGTGCCGTAGGGGACGGTGTACTGGCTGGTGAACAGGGCCATACCGACCGGCACCGTACGGAAGGCGTCCTCACTGTTGAGGGTCAGCGCCATCAGGAACTCCGCCCAGGTGGCGGTGAACGTGAACACCCCGGCCGTGAACAGGCCCGGCCGCGCCAGCGGAAGGATCACCGAGACGACGGTGCGCAGCGGACTGGCGCCGTCCACCGTGGCCGCTTCCTCCAACGCCCGCGGCACACCCAGCAGATAGTTGCGCAGGATCCAGATGGAGAAGGGCAGATTGAAGGCGATGTAGGGGATGATCAGCCCCTGGTAGCTGTTGAGCATGCCCGCCGAGCGTTCGAGCAGATACAGCGGGGTGACCACGGCGATGGCGGGGAAGACCGAGATCATCAGCAGCGAGACCATGATCGGTCCGCGTCCGCGCATCGGCAGCCGGGCGAGCGCATAGCCCGCGAAGAAGGCCAGCGCCAGCACCACCACCGTGGACACCACGGACACCAGCGCGCTGTTGAACAGGTAGCGGCCCAGGCTGTTGCCGCCGAAGGCGTCCGCGTAGTTGCCGGTGGTCGCGTGCTCCGGGAACAGGGTGGGCGGGCTGGCGCTGATCTCGCCGGTGCCCTTGAAGGAGGCCGTGGCCATCCAGTACAGGGGTGCGGTGGTCAGCACCACGATGATCAGCGCACCGATGTTGACCACATTGACGTAAGCCCGCCAGCCGCGGGTGGCTCGGGTTCTCATCATCGGCCTCCTTCGTCCACCTGGGCCCGGAAGGCGCGCAGGAAGAGCAGACAGCACCCCAGGACCAGGACCGCCGTACTGGTGGCGACGGCCGCGCCCGGTCCGATGCTGAGGTTCTGGAAGAGCGTCTTGTAGCCGAGGATGGCCAGCGACTGGGTCGCCGTACCCGGCCCGCCCTGGGTGAGCACGAACGGCAGGTCGAAGACGCCGAACGCCTGGAGGGTGCGGAACAGCACCGCGATGGCCAGGATCGGCCGCAGCTGCGGCAGGGTGACCCGCCAGAAGGTGGTCCAGGGGCCGGAACCGTCGATCTCCGCCGCTTCGTACACATCCTTGGGGATCTGCATCAGCCCGGCGAGCACGATGATGGCCACGAACGGGGTGGTCTTCCAGATGTCGGCCACCGCCATCGCCGCCATCGCGGGCACCGGGCGGCCCAGGATGACGGGTTCACCGCCGCCGAGCGCCTCGATCGCCCAACTGACCACACCATAGGTGCCGTTGTACAGATAGCCCCACAGCTGCGCCGCCACCACGTTGATCATCGCCCAGGGCAGCAGCAGAACGGCCAGGATCCAGCCGCGCGCGGCGCCCAGCCGCTCCAGGACCAGGGCGGCCGCGGTGCCCAGCGCCAGTTCCAGGGCGACGGTGACCAGGGTGAAGCCGACGGTGAAGGCGAGCGACTGGAACCACGCCGAACTGTGCGCCAGCGCCGCGTAGTTGTCGGTGGTGAAGCCGTCGATCCGGAAGCCGCCGTAGCTGAGGTGCACCTCGGAGAAGCTGAGGACGACGGAGAAGAGGATCGGGAAGATGGTGACGGCCGCGACGAGGGTGAGCGCGGGGGAGGCGTACAGCCACCCGGCGCGGGCGAGGCGGCGCTCGGTGGAGCCGCGGGGTGCCGTACGGCCGGCCGTACGCGTGTCCTTGGCGGTCCGGGCCGCGGCTCCGCGGGCCCCGCCGGTCGTGGTGCTGGTTGTGCTGGTGGTACTCACAGCGCCTTGCCCTCCAGTGCCGCGGTGATGTCGGAGCGGGCGGCCCGCAGCGCGCCGCCGACCGGCTCCGAGCCGCCGATCGCCGAATTGACCTGGGTGTAGACGGCCTTGCTGACCTGGGGGTAGTACGGCGTCTGCACGGGACGGGAGACCAGCCGCAGCCGCCGGGTGGTGGTGATGGTCGGATCGCCGGTCCTGGCCGCCGCCGGGCTGTCGAGCACGGTGTCCATCGCGGGCAGCACCCCGGCCTGGCGCAGCAGCATCATCTGCGACTCCTCCTCGGCGCAGAAGCGGGCGAAGGCGACGGCGGCGCCGAGGTTCTCCGAGTTCGGGTTGATGAAGTTGCTCCAGCCGCCCAGACAGGCGTAGCCGGAGTGCGGACGGCCCTCGAAACCGGGCCGTGGCACGACACCCACCTTGCCCGCCACCTTGGAGGCGCCGTCGGCGTCGGACATCCCCCAGGCGTAGGCCCAGTTGCGCAGGAAGACCGCCCGGCCGCCCGCGAAGGCGTCCATGGCGTCCTGCTCGGCGTAGGTGGTGACCGCCGACGGTGTCACTCCGGCGTCGACCAGCCCGCGCAGATAGCTCACGGCACGCTGTGCGGGTTCGTCGGCGACGGCGACACGGCCGGAGCGGTCGAGCACACTGCCGCCCGCGTCGGCGAGGAATTCGGTGACGACGCAGGTGAGGGATTCGCTCACGGAGCCCTGCCAGACGAAGCCGTAGTCGGCGTCCCCGGCGCGCTGGATCCGCCGCGCGCTGCGCTCCAGCTCCTCCCAGGACTTGGGCACCGGGAGGCCGTGCTTGGCCAGCAGGTCCTTGCGGTAGAAGAGGTAGGCCGCGTCCGAGTAGCAGGGAAACGCGTACACCTTGCCCTTGAGGCTGGACGCCTGCATCAGCGCCCGTGGGTAGGGATCCCAGAAGTTCTTGGGGACGAGTGACTCCACCGGCAGCGCCAGGTAGTTGGCGCCGAACTGGGCGGGCCAGGTGATGTCGCCGAGATAGACGTCCGGGGTGGCGGAGCCCCCGCCGATCTGGGTGGTCAGCCCCACGCGGTTGCCGTCGGTGGTGCTGAGCCCTTTCACGATCTCGATACGGATGTTGGGGTGTGTGCGGCGGAACGCGCGGATGATGGCGGGGCGCATATCGCCCCCGTCGCGGGCGGGTATCTTCCCCGCCCACCAGCGGATGGTCACCGGTCCCTTCGGTGGCCGTTCCGCCTTGACCAACAGGTCGTCCAGGTTGTTGGTCCCGCACGCGGTGGTGAGACCGGCGGTCATGGCAACGCTGCCAGCGCTTGCAAGCAGCATCCTGCGGCTCAGGGCCATGTGCTCTCCTCCCGTTCCCGTCAGGGCTGCCGCTTTGACAGCGCTTGCAAGCTAGGTGGGCGAGTTGGTGAGTGTCAACGGTCGCGTCAGCGAAAGTTCGAGGGGGAGGCTTGTGGTCATCGAATGACAGCGTTGCCAAACTGTAGTGGTCGGGGCCGTGTCGGTGGCCTCGGGGTGCGTGCTACGGTCCCGCCATGTCCGCAGCTTCCGCAGCTTCCGACGGCCCTGAGAACCTGGCCCGTCCCACGATCCCGGACAGCGCTGCCAGCGCTGCGAGTGACGCCGGCGGCGCCGGCGGCGCCGACGGTGGCGAGGGTGGCCCGGGCGGCGTTGTCAGTCCCCGGACCCCCGGCGACACCGGGAGTCGGAGCGCTGCTGGAACTCGGAGAGCCGCGAGGACTCAGGGCGCTACCGGAACTCGGAACACCCCCGAGGCCCCGGGGGGCCAGAACGCCCCTGATGTCCCGGGAAGCCAGAACGGCAACGGACCCGAGGCCACGATGGCCGATGTCGCCGAGCGCGCGGGCGTCTCCGTCTCCACCGTCTCCCGGACCCTGCGCGGACTGTCCAGCGTGTCCCCGCAGACCCGTCACCGGGTCGAAAAGGCCGCCCGCGAGCTGTCGTTCGCCGTCTCGCGCAGCGCCTCCAGCCTGGTCACCGGCAAAACGCGGCGGATCGCCGTACTCACCCCGCACCTGGACTCATGGTTCCTCGGCAACACCATCGCAGGGGTGAGCGCGGTGCTGCGCGAGGCCGAGCTCGATCTGCTCGTCTACAGCGTCACCGACCTCGCCGAACGCAGCGCGTTCTTCGACCGGTTGCCCGCCCGGCGCAACGCCGACGCGATGCTGGTGACCTGCTTCGACCTCACCCCGGAGGAGCGGGCCCGGCTGGACGAGCTGGGCATGCCGGTGGTCTTCGTCAGCCAGCACGCCCCCGGGCGGCCGAGCGTGTACATCGACGACGCCGACAGCGCCCAGCGCGGGATGCGGCATCTGCTCAACCTCGGCCACCGGCGGATCGCGTTTCTCCAGTCCAGCGACAACACCGGCTTCTACTGGAGCTCCCAGGAGCGGCTGACCGGCTACCGCGCGGCGCTGGCGGAGGCCGGGCTGCCCTACGACGAGGAGCTGGTGCTCTACCCCGTCGCCCGCCACCGCCGCGGTATCCGCGAGGCCGTCGGCCAGCTGCTGAGCCTGCGCAATCCGCCCACCGCCGTCTTCGCCGAGTCCGACGAGGTGGCGATCGAGGTCATGGGGGTGCTGCGCTCCGCCGGTGTCGACATACCCGGCCGGATATCCATCCTCGGCTTCGACGACCACCATCTCTCCGAATGGCTGGACCTCACCACCGTCGCCCAGCCGGTGGAGGAGATCGGCCGCGCCGCCGCGGAGCTGGCCCGGTCGATCATCGACGACCCGGAGGCCGACCCCACCCGCCACATCGTCTTCCCCACCCGGGTCATCCCGCGGGGGAGCACCGCCCCGCCCGCACCGACGGAGGCAGCGCGGCGAGAAGCCGATCCGGTTCGTCCGCGTGACATCTGACCGTACGGACCGCGAGGCTCCCGCCCCGGGGGAGCGTGGCGGCCACTGGCTCGGACAGCTCGATGACCAGGCTGGTCTGTGATCCGACGGCCAGGGTGAGCACCCCATCCCGTGTCTCGTCCCCGTCCGTGCCGGGGGCCGGGCCGAAGCGGGAGGCCCGCCGGGCCGAGACGATCAGCTCCATCGGGATCCGCAGATCATGGCGCCGGCCGTGGCGCAACCGCAGCACACCAGAGGTACCGCCGTCGCCCGGGGACACCACATGGGGGCGTACGACGCAGGCGGCGTGCAGCTCCAGCACCCACAGCACGGTGTACACATCCAGCACCAGCACCACCCAGTGCACGACCGGCCACGGCCGCAGCAGGACCGCCATCCCCACGGTCTCGACCACACACACGAAGACCAGCGCGTACATCGTGGCGCCGTGCCCCCGCACATAGCCGAACGCCGTGTCCCCTGCCCCGACCCCGTCCCGCCGCCGGGTCACCCACAGCGCCAGCGTGCGTACCAGCCGTATCACCGGAGGCGCTCCTCGATCGTCGTGATGGCCCGGCGTACGGCCTCCGCCTGGGCGGGCGCGAAGTCGGCGAAGAACGCCTCCATGAACGCGGCCTCCCGCGCCCCCGTCGCCTTCCCCGTCATCCCCGTCGCCCCGTTGATTCCCTCCTGGGCCCGCATCCCGGCCACGATCTCGTCCGGCAGGGCCTCCGCGAGCACCCGCGCGGCCTCGTCCACCCGCGGATCGTCGGGCTCCGCGTCGACCAGCGCGTCCAGCAGCGCGTAGGTCTCGTACACGCGCTCCATCGCGCCCGGTGTCCCGGTCATCGCCGTACGGAACAGCGCGAGCATCCGCTCGGCCTCCTCCGGCATGGCCACCGTCTCCAGCAGCGTCAGGAACTCCCGCTCCCGCACCGCCATCGCCGGTTCGGGCCCGGGCAGCGCCGCCGAGGTCCGCGCCATCTCCCCGAACAGTGCGGCCAGCCCCTCCGACACCGGCCCCTCCGCGGGCAGCCCGCCCTCCTCGGCCTGCCGCAGCAACCCGGCCAGCCGCGCCCGCCGTTCCCGGATCACCTCCTCCTGCCGCGCGAGATCGGCGTCCAGCTCGGCCAGCACCTCGTGCAGCTCCCGCCCGGCGTCATCGGCGATCACATCCCGCACCTCGTCCAGCCCCAGCCCCAACTCCGCCAGCCGCCGCACCCGCGCCAGCGCGATGGCGTCCCGCAGCCCGTACACCCGATACCCGTTCGCCCGCCGCCGCGGCTCGGGCAGCAGCCCCAGATGGTGGTAATGCCGCACCGTGCGGGTAGTGACCCCGGCCAGCGCGGCGAGCTCTCCGATCCTCATGGGGCCAGTGAATACGTTGACGCCACGACAAGGTCAACGGCGGTCGGGGCCCGGCGCGGGGGCCTCTGCGCCACGATCGGGTGAGGAAGACTCTGTCCGCGCGGTGCCGACCCCCTCGGCACCCAGGCCGGCGGCGAGAACCTCGTCTGAGCCGCCCGGGCGCTCCGGGTACCATGGTCATCACGGCGGACGAGCCGGCCGGGCGGCCGCGTCGGGGTTCTTCGGGATCCCGCCGAGGAACGTCCGGGCTCCACAGGGCAGGGTGGTGGGTAACGCCCACCCGGGGTGACCCGCGGGACAGTGCCACAGAAAACAGACCGCCGGGGACCTCGGTCCTCGGTAAGGGTGAAACGGTGGTGTAAGAGACCACCAGTGCCCAGGGTGACCTGGGCAGCTCGGTAAACCCCACCCGGAGCAAGGTCAAGAGGAGCCGCCTTTGGCGGCTCTGCGCGGACGATCGAGGGCTGCCCGCCCGAGTCCGCGGGTAGACCGCACGAGGCCGACGGCAACGCCGGTCCTAGATGGATGGCCGCCTCCCCACGGGCCGCAAGGCCCGCGGGAGACAGAACCCGGCGTACAGGCCGACTCGTCCGCCGTTAGGGCCCTGACCTGGGAAAGCATCCCGGTCGGGGCCGTTGTGCGCCCCGACGGACTTCCTTCCCCTGCCTGCGGTTTCCCGCGTGTTCCCGCGTGAATGTGCACGCGGTTGCGCGTACCCCTGCCGGAGGTCGACGGGGTCGTGACGGGGGCGCGGGCGGGCTGAGGCGAGAACACACTGACTTGGCACCAGGCTCGGGAGCAACCAAGTACACGTCACTTTCTGGTGTCAGCTTGTGTAGGTAGTCAACGGATATTGCCTGCAGCTAATGTTGACAACTCGTGTACACTGAAACTATGACGGACAGTGCCGCTTCATCGGTTGGACCTCTTGTCACCGGTTCCGACATCGCTCGGCTGGCCGGAGTCACTCGGGCCGCTGTCTCCAACTGGCGTCGGCGCTACGACGACTTCCCCGCGCCGGCGGGAGGCGCTGCGAACAGTCCGCTCTATGCGCTCGCCGAGGTCCAGGAATGGCTGGACAAGCAGCGCAAAGGCCAGGAAGTGTCACCCGAGGTCGAGCTGTGGCAGGCCATGCGGGCCGTGTACGGGGAGCAGATGGTCGGGGGCCTGGCGGAGGTGGCCGCGGTGCTGGCCGGGGAACGTGAGCCGAGACTGCCGGATGACGTCGCCGCCCGTGTGCAGGGTCTCGCTCAAACCGAAGCACCCGTGGACCTCGTGAATGGACTGACTGAACGGTTCATGGACTCCGCTCGGCGTGCGGGATCGGACCAGGTGACTCCCGAGCGTGTGGTGCGGGCTGTGTGCCACTTCGCTCCCGAGTTGCCGGCCGACGCCACAGTCTTCGACCCGGCCTGCGGGATCGGGGTGCTGCTCCTGTCCATCGCCGCCGAAGCCGGGATGCGCTGCTGCGGCCAGGAGATGGATGCCGACAGCGCCCGTTTCGCGCAGCTCCGCGCCGATCTCCTGGGCCGATCAGGCGTGCGCATTGTGGCAGGTGATTCGCTTCGCGCAGACGCATGGCCGGACCTCAAGGCGGATCTGGTGGTCTGCGACCCACCGGCCGGTGTGACCGAGTGGGGGCGAGAGGAACTGCTGCTCGACTCCCGCTGGGAACTCGGTACCCCGTCCAAGGCCGAAGGGGAGCTCGCGTGGCTCCAGCATGCCTATGCGCACACCGAGCCCGGCGGTCAGGTCGTCATGGTCATGCCGGCCTCGGTCGCCTACCGCAAGGCAGGCCGCCGCATCCGATCAGAACTCGTACGCCGGGGCATCGTGCGCCAAGTGGTCGCTCTGCCGCCGGGGACGGCGACCTCTCACGCTCTGCCCATCCATCTCTGGTGCCTGCGGCGTCCCGAGAGCACAGCACGTGCGGATACGAATCACACCGTGCGCATGGTCGACCTGACGGACAACAGCCCCGACGGCACCCTGGAACCACGCCCTGACCAGGTCGCCGACGTGCCCCTGATCGAGCTCCTCGACGACACCGTCGACCTGACCCCCGGCAGCCATCTCCGGTCCCGGCACCGTGACTATCCCGGTGAGTACGTCGCCCTGCGCAAGGAGCTGGAGGACCAGATCCGCCGGCTGGCCGCACTCCTGCCCGAGCTCACGGCGGGCGGCGGACCGGGCTCACTGGACAGCTCCACCACCAGCGTCGCGGAGCTCGCCCGCGCCGGACTTGTCACGTACGACGGTCCGGAACCGATCTCGGCCAGCGAACAACTCGACACGGACTATTTGCAGGGGTTCCTGCGCAGCTCCGTCAACACCCGCCGGTCCACCAGCGCCAGCGGGACCTACCGTCTTGACGGCAGAGGTTCACGCATTCCCCGCATGGGCATCGACGAACAGCGTCGATACGGCTCTGCCTTCCGGGCCCTGTCGGCGTTCGAGGAAGGCATGCGCAAGGTCGACGATCTGAGCCGGCGGCTCGCCGAGGTCGCCCGTGACGGCCTCGCCACGGGGGCCCTGGCACCGGAAGGGTGAGACCTGCGCGCGGCACCCCGGGTGCCGCGCGCAGGTCCCCGCCCTGGTCGTGTCAGGCGGCGCTCGGCAGGAACGGGCTCGGAGCGCCGCTCCACGTCACACTCAGCGCTTCACGCGCGCGCGTGCAGGCGACGAACAGGAGACAGCGTTCCCGGAGCAGGTCCGCGTCGTGCTGCAGCGGGTCCGCCTCGCGTGGGGTGATCCCACGGGCGAACGGGACGGCGCCCTCGTTCACGCCGAGGGCGGACACCGCGCGGAACTCCAGACCTTTCATCGCGTGCATCGTCGCCAGCCGTACGCCCTCAGCGCGCTGCGCGACCTGCCCCCTGACTCGTAGCACCGGGATGCCCGCGGCCTTCAGTTTCTCCTCGGCGGCGTCCAGCGAGAGGTTGAAGCGTGCGCACACGCCGATCTCGTGCGGCGCGAGGCCCTCGGCAAGCAACGCACGGACCCGGCCCACCAGGGCCTCGGTCTCTTTCTGCCGGGTCGCGTACCCCTGCGCCTGGGGGCGACCACCGTGCAGCAGGGAGCGGTACCCGGCCAGCGAGTCCGTACCCTCGCCCTCGAGGGCGTCGACGGTGACGGGCGCGAGGAGCCGCGCCGACCAGGCGAGGATTTCCTCGGTGGAGCGGTAGTTGACCCGCAGCCTGAAGCTGCGGCCGGCCGTGATGATGCCCAAGGAGCCGAGCGACACCCGGGAGTCGTAGATCCGCTGATGTGGGTCGCCGGTGACGAACAAGTCGTCGGGGCCGGGCGCCACGGCGGCGCGCAGCGCACGCCACTGAGCGGGATGCAGGCCCTGTGCCTCGTCGACGACGACATGGGCGTACGGGGCCGGCTCACCGGCGAGGAGTTCCGCCGCGCGGGCACAGACCCGTAGGTGTGTGGTCTCGCCACGGTCGTCCAGGAACTGTTCGAACCGCTCCACTCCGCTCCATACCTCTCGGCGGCGCGTGGGACCGAGGCCGGTGCCGCGGCCGCGGCGGCTCGCGCCGAGGTAGGCATCGAGAGCGCGGAGGTTCTGGCCGAGAACGACGTGCCGGTATTCCTGCGCCAGGAACTGCGGGGTGAACGGCAGATCGAGCTGTTTGACTGCCTTCTCCCACAACTGTCGCTGTTCCCGGTCGCCGATCGGCTTGGGCACCGCGGCGGACTTTGCGCGCACGACGCCGTTCGCATAGGCGTCGACCGTCGTCACGTCGACCCGCGCCAGCAGCTTCTCATCCTCGTCGAGAAGCAGGGCGAGCATCTCGCGCAGCCCGGCGGCGAGCGCGTTCGTGTACGTGGTGAGCAGGATGCGGCCGTCCTCGCAGCGGCCGAGGAGATGCTTGACCCGGTGCAGTGCGGCTACCGTCTTGCCCGTGCCGGGTCCGCCGGTGACCTGGACCGGACCTCCGTACGAGGTGCGGTAGGCGACGCGCCGCTGGGAGGGGTGGAGGAAGACCCGCCAGGCCTCGAACGGCTTCTCCAGGATCTCCTGGAGCTCCTCGGGCCCCGTGACCAGCCGGATGCGCGCGGGCGTGTTGGCGATCACCGTGGCCAGGTCCTCGACCGGCTCGGCCGGCGCGTCGGCGGGCCGGCGCACGGCCACGACGTCCCGGTAGACCTCTTCCGGGCTGAAGCCCTCGGCGAGGTACTGAAGCACCTCCAGCTGATCCTCCGGCAGCAGTGTGGAGAACGCCTCCAACTGGGCCTTGTCCACCAGTGAACGCGCGGCACGCAGCACTTGGTCGTCAATGCCGAACTCGCGCAGCGTGCCGTCGGAGACGTCCGCGAACAGCAGCCGGGGAGCCGTGCGTGCGGCCGTCTCGTACAGCGGTGTCAGCTCGTCCAGGGCGACGGCGTCGCGTACCTCCAGGGCACGGGTCGCGGTGTTCGCGCTGTACAGACGCTTCGCCGCCCAGGTGTAGGCGTCATCGTGCGGCAGGACGTTGACCAGCAGGAACGTGTGGCTGCCGTCGTCGGGGGCGAGGACGACGCCCCGCCAGAAGTCGGTGATGCGGATGGTGCGCATCCGCGGGTCACGGGCGTTCTCGACGGACTCAAGATGCAGTCCTTTGTCCGCGTTGAGTTCGGCGACGCCCAAGGCCTGGAATTTCGCCATGGCCTTGCGTACTCCGGCTCGGACGGGCTTCTCCAGGGTGTCGTAGCCGTCCCAGAAGCTCTGGGCGAAGGCGAGCCGGGGCATGAGGTCTCTTCCTTTCCGCCTGACGGCGTTTCATGATCGCGGATGCGGGGCGGCTGCGGCCAGCCGCCCCGCGACGTCCCGGACGGATGCCAGGATTTGTCCGGGGTCGCGGGACAGATCGAGGCTGTGCTGGTACAGCCGCATTCCCCGTCCGTCCGCACCTGTCGTCGTTCCACGCACCTCGTGGAAGCGTGCCGGCTGCCGTCCGGCCGCGTACACCAGGTGTCCCTCGCGCAGGCCGAGGACGGTGGCGTAGGCGAGCGCCTGGTACAGGTCGGCGTTCAGGAGTCCGTCGGCTTTCTCGACCTTGTACTTGGCGTCCACGACGGCGACCGGAGTGCGGCCGTCACCGGTGCGGACGACCAGGTCCGGGCGCATTCGTACGAGGCCGGCGGTGTCGAGGTGGTGGGGGTCCTGGAGGCGCGCGGTCAGGGCGTGCTCCCGAAGGGCCTCACGCAGGGCGATCGTGACGAAGTCCTCGAACAGCTTGTTCATGTCGAGGAGGAAGCCGTCCACGGCGAGCGGGTCGGCCTCGGGCGGCCGGTGCTCCGGCGAGGTGCCGCGCAGGACGGCCTCGGCCAGCCGCAGCGCGGGCTGGTAGCGGGAGTTCAGGCGTGACGGCTGCCAACGCGGCAGTTCCTGCCCCCGTATCAGCGGCAGAGCGTCGGCGAGACGTATGCGCTGATGGGCAAGGCGCCGCCGGACGGGACCGGGAACGCCCGGCAGCCGCAGCAACCGCTCGGCGGCGGCGCGCAAGATGCGGTTCTCGGCGGTGTCGGCGGTATACGCGTCGTAGGCGATCTCCACGGGCGGCGTTCGGCCGAAGCGCCGCCGAATCTGCTCAGCCTCGCGCAGCCGTCCGCGCACCACCAGCGCGGACTCCTCCACCTCCCGGTAGCCCTGGAGGACCCCCTGCCGCAGTGCCGCGTCGATCCGGCGCTCCACCGCGTGTGCGAGCGCGGGGACGACATCGTCGTACGCGCCGGTGTCGACGGTGCCCTCCCGGCTGTCGCGCCAGGCGCGGGCCGGGTCGAGGCTGAAGCCGAGGAGGAAGAACAGCCGACTCACGGGGGTCTTGGGCATGATGCGTACGACCGGGCCGCCGGGCGTGCGGACGGCGCCGACCCGGCTACCCGCCCGCAGCAGCCAGTGCCCGCCGCGTTCTGGGTCGGGGACCGCGCTCTGCAGAATGCCGGAGGCGGCCAGGGCCCGCCCGATCTCGGCGCCCAGCGGAACGGAGACGGCGGGCCCGTGCTCGCGCAGCGACACCTCGGGCACGGGCACCGTCACGGGAGCTGCCCGCGCAGCGAGTCGAGGCCGTAGCGGGCGGTCACGTCGAGGCCCTCGCCGTAGTGGTGCTCCTCCAGCAACGGCAGGATTTTCGTGCGCCAGGTCCGTTCGAGGCCGCCGTCGCGGTACACGCCCGGCTTCATCAGGTACGAGGGCCCGATGGCGAAGTCGGCGTCGCCGATACGGGCGTTGAGGGCATCAAGGAGGCGGGCAGGCTCCTGATCCCTCCCTTCGCGCGCGAGCCAGCGCGTGAGCAGCCCGGCGGTCGGCTCGGTGCGCGGGGACAGCTCCACGAACGCGAAACGGCGCCGCATCGCCGCGTCCACCAGCGCGATCGACCGGTCGGCGGTGTTCATCGTGCCGATCACGAAGAGGTTGGGCGGCAGTGGGAAGTCGTCTCCGGAGTAGGTGAGACGGACGGACCGGTCCCGGTACTCCAGGAGGAAGTACAGCTCGCCGAACACCTTCGCCAGATTGGCGCGGTTGATCTCGTCGATGATCAGGAAGTGGGGGATGTGCCGGTTGCCCTCGCGGGAGGCGAGATCGGCGAGCTCCCGCAGCGGGCCCGCCGTCAGCCGGAACGCCACCTCCCGCGTCTCGGGATCCGCGACGGGGCGGAAGCCCTCGAAGAAGTCCTCGTAGGCGTACGAAGGATGGAACTGCACGATCTTGACTTGCTCCGGGCCGCCGCCGAAGTGCTCGGCCAACTTCATCGCCAGATACGTCTTGCCGGTGCCCGGCGGACCGTAGAGCACCAACTGCTTCTCGTCGATGAGCAGTTCCCGCATCTCCTCCAGCCAGGCGCGGTCGTGGACCAGGAGTTCGGCGGCGAGTTCCCCGCTGACATCCGGCAGCGTCAGCTCACGCTGCGCCGGCCGCTCGCCGGTGTCCCCGGTCTCCGCCGGGTCCGTGCGCCCCGACTGCCCGGTGAGCCCGTCCAGCGCGTCCAGGACACCGGTCAGATCGACGGCGTCGTGCTGCACGGACAGTTTCTGCTGCACTTCCCCCGGCAACTCCTCGTACGCGTGACTGTCCGCCCGCCAGGCGACGGCCCGGCGCAGATTGGACAGCCCGCCCGGCGACGCGCTCTGCGTGGCCTCCCCGGTGATCCGCCCGACATGCAGTCGGCCGTCGTCGAAGGTGGCGACCGTGTCACCGACGCGCATCTGGGTCAGAAAGGCGTGCAACTCGTCGATGAGACCCTGCTTCTGGTTGTACGAGGCCGCCCCCTCGTACCCCTCCTCCACGAAGCGGCGCAGCGTGCTCTTGGTCGGATCGGTCTCCTCCAGGGGCGGCAGATGCGCGGCCGCGAGCGAGACGAAGCCCTCCTTCAGCCACAGCTGCCGCACCAGGTTGTGCCCGGAGACATTGGAGCCGCGCACCAGCCACGCCTTGCGCGGGGCGCGCCAGCCGGTGGCCAGATAGTCGGCCAGCGGATGGCCCTCCGCGGTGCGCCACGACTCGGGGCCGGAAGCGTCATAGCCGTACACCAGCGCGGCGGCGGCCGAGGACGAGTTGCACTCGATGTCCCGGGCCGCCACCCAACGCGCCGGTGCGCCGGGCCGGGCGGGGTTGGCCTCGACGAACCCGCCGCTGGCGCGCAGTTCCGCACGCAGTCGGCGTGCGTGGTCGCCGAGTCCGGGCCATGCCTCGGCGGCCACCGTGGAACCCGCCCGCAGGAGGAACTTGTGTGTGCCGTTGCCGCCGAACTCGGTGAGCAGGCGTCCGCGTGCTTCGCCGCCGTCCTTGGGCAGCTTGATGTGGAACTCGGGTGTGCCGGGGAGGAGTTCGGGCTGGGGCACGGGTGACCTTCCGGGGAGAGCGAGGTCGACGCGGACTTCCGCCAGCCTACCTGTTGACGGTGTCAAGCGACCCTTTGTTGCCGAGAAATGCTCTACGTGGAGCTTGTTGACAACGTAAACAGACGGGCCTTAGGGTGCGGAATGTGCTGAGTCGGACCTCTTGGGTCGAACCGGCGCTTGAACGCTGAAGTGGGGGGCGTTATGGGTGGGGAGCCGTCAGTCGAGGCCAATCGGCGTGCGATCGAAGTAGAGTTACCTTCCGTCATCGAGAGACTGAAGCGGTGTGCGTCTCCTGCGGGCGTTGTCAGCCGCCGGGTCTTCGCGCTGGAGGCGGACCGGCTCGGGCTCACGAGCGACGAGCAGCAGCGAAGGCTCCGCACCGGGCTCGCCGCTGTCGGCATTCATGTGAAGCCCCCGCGCCGGACAGGGTGTCGGACGTCCGCCACAAGATCTGCCGTCATGTCCGGGCCGACATCCACCGCGGGCGAAGGTTCGGCAGGCGTGCAGCGGCGCGCCGCTCCGGGGCCCGGGCCCGCCCCCTCCGAGGCGGCGGGACGCCTGGCCCAGGCCCGGCGGATGCTGGCCCGCTACGCCAATGCCGAAGGCACCGTCAGCAAGCTCGCCCACGACGGCGTCGTACGGCTCCACAGGCTCGGTCCCGCAGAAGCACGCGAGCTGACCGCCGACTTCCCGATCACCCGCCCCGGCCGGCCCCGCTTGTCCGTCCCGGCGGTGGCAAGCGGACGGGCCCGCCCCACGGCGCCCGCGCCCGCTCCCGCGCCGAGCACCGCATCCGCGAAGCCGCCGACCGGTAAGAAGCACGCCCACTCCGCCGTTTCCGTCGTGGACGACAGACTGTCCGACGCCCTCCGCGCCGCACGGGCCGTGCTCAAGGAGGACCGGTGGCGCAGAAACCCGGCCAAGGTGGTGCTCAAGGCCGACGAGGAAGTCGGCCTCGCCGTTCTCCTCCGCGGCGGTACCGACCGCCTCGGCCGCGATGTTCCGGCGGAGGAGATAGCGGCACTGCCCCGCGACGGCGAGCCGTGGCGCGCTTACGAGTGCCTCGTCCTGCACAACCGGCGGCTCGTGTGGAAGATCGCTCAGGGCTACCAGGGACACGGACTGGACATCGAGGACCTCGTCCAGCACGGAACCCTCGGACTGATGCGCGCGGTCCGCAAGTTCGACGCCACCAGAGGCTACAAGCTGTCGACGTACGCGACGTGGTGGATCAAGCAGGCCGTCACCCGGGCTGTCGCTGATGAAGGCACCTTGATCCGGGTGCCCGTGCACCTGCACGAAAAAGTCAGCAAGGTCGCCGTAGCCGAGCGCAAGCTGCTGAACGAGGGCCGCGCCGCGACCGTCGACAACGTGGCCTACGCCACCGGCCTCACCTTCGCCGAAGTGGAGCAGGTGCGCAGGATCAGCCGGCCGACCGATTCCCTGGACCGGATCATCGGCGACGACACCGCACTCGGCGACCTGATCATCGGGCCGAGCCGACAGCCCGGACCTCCTGTCGTGCTGCTCCGCAAGGAATTCCAGGCGCGCCTGCGGCACGTCCTGGAGCACCTCTCCGAGCGGGAGCGGCACGTCCTCGTCCGGCGCACCGGTCTTGACGGTGACGAGCCGGACACGCTGGAGGACATCGGCGCCGTCTTCGGCGTCACCCGCGAGCGCATCCGGCAGATCGAATCCAAAGTCAAGGGGAAGTTCCACGGTCAGCTCGTTCGCCACGGGATGATCCCGTCGCACCTCTGAACCGGTTGCACGCCGCGGCGGGCCCACCGCTGATCCCTCTCCACGCCCCTACCTGACCCAAAGGAACCCCGCACATGGACCCGCGCCAAGAGCTGGTCGACTACCTCACCCGCCAGCTCGTCGGCCCCGCCGGCGGTGACGACGAGGTGCTCGACGCGCCGCCGGACCGGCAGTACCTCATGGGCACCCTGTACCCGCAACAGGCAGAGCTGGAGCGGCAGCTCGCCCTCGCGGCCGACGAACCTGAGGCGCCGGGTGCCGAGGAGGACGCCCCCGACGTGAATCCGGCCGCCGATCCGGTGCCGGAGACCAACAGCTGGCTGCCCGCGTCCCTCGGCCTCAGCTTCTACACCACCGCCGCACAGGTCGAGGTGGTCTGCACGGCCGCCCGCTACGAGACACTGCGGAACGAACCCCGACGCGGGCGGCGCTGGCGCCGGATCCCCCTCACGGCCGAGACGCACACCATCGGCCCTGACCGGGAGAGCGTGCCCGTCCTCGACGGCCGTGCGGAGATCCGGCTGCGCCGCCGCTCCTACGGCGACGGCACGCTGGTCACCGTCGCCCTGGTCAACACCGCCCGCCACGACGGCGCCGACGGCAAGGCGCCGAGCTGGGACGACATGCTCTTCCAGTGTCGGCTCACCGCCCGTCCCGCCGACGGCGCCGTCCTGCCCTACCCCGGCGTCCAGCTCGCCAGCCGGGACCCCGAGGAGCGCGAACTGCGCCTTCAGTACCGGGACGTCGTCACCCACGCCGTCGGCCACGGCTGCGCTGTCCGCGAGGACCGCGGCGAGGACGGCGCAGTCGAACGCCTCGCCTGCGAGGCCCTGCCGCACGCCGAGGTGCCCGCCATCCGGGCCGGCGGCCCGCTCGACGCCCCCGTGCTCGTCCTCGCCCACCTGGCCGACGCGACGGTCAGCAGGGACCAACTCCGCGAGGAACTGGCGGAGTTCGCCGACTCCTACCACGCCTGGTACGTGGGCCAGCGATCCGTCGACGTGCTCGCCTGGGGGCGGGAGGCCGCGGAGCGGATCCTCGGCCGCATCCGCCAGGCGGCCACCCGCATCGAAGCGGGCGTGCGCACCCTGTGCGACCCGAGCCGCCCCGAACTCCTCGACGCCTTCCGCATCGCCCAGCGCGCCATGCTGCTCCAGATGCGGCACTCCGCCCCCGACCAGGCCGGTCAACTGCGTCACCGCTCCGATCCCGTGGCCCTGGACCCGCCTGTCGACCCGAAGGCCACCTGGCGCCCCTTCCAGCTCGCCTTCTTCCTCCTCGCCCTCGACGGCGTCGCCGAGCCCGACCACCGCGACCGCCGGACCACCGACCTGATCTGGTTCCCCACCGGCGGCGGAAAGACCGAGGCGTACCTGCTCTTGGCGGCCTTCACCATCGCCCTGCGCCGGATCCGCGGCGAGGGCGGCGGAACCGCCGTGCTCAGCCGCTACACCCTCAGCCTGCTCACCACCCAGCAGTTCCAGCGCGCCGCCACCACCATCTGCGCCCTGGAACACCTCCGCCGCACCGAGCCCGGACTCGGCCTCGGCGACGAGCCGATCACCATCGGCCTGTGGGTCGGCGAGACCACCACCCCCAACAGCTTCCAGAAGGCCAAGGACGCCTTCGACCAGCAGTACGAGGCCACCCACCCCGAGGACGTCTTCATCCTCGACCGCTGCCCGTGGTGCGGCACCCGTATCCTGCCGTCGGCCCGGTCCGGTGTCCGCTCCGACTACGGAGTCCGCGCCGAGACGGACGCCTTCGCCTTCCACTGCACCCGTGACGAGTGCGCCTTCCACGACGTCCTGCCCGTCGCCGTCGTCGACCAGCACCTCTACCGGCGCCCGCCCACCTTCGTCCTCGGCACCGTCGACAAGTTCGCCCGGCTCGCCTGGGAGCCCGACTCCGGCAGCCTCTTCGGCGCCGCCACCGGCACCGAAAGCGGCACCGGCAACCCGCCTCCGTCCCTGATCATTCAGGACGAGCTGCACCTGCTCACCGGGCCGCTCGGCACCATGGTCGGCCTCTACGAGGCGGCCATCCTTCAGCTGTGCACCGGCCCGGACGGCCACCCGCCCAAGATCGTCGCCGCCACGGCCACCATCCGGCGCTCCACCGAACAAGTCCGCGCCCTGCACCACCAGGACGTGCAGCTCTTCCCGCCGCCCGGACTCCAGGCCCGCGACAGCTTCTTCGCCGTCCCCGACACCGGTCGCCCCGGCCGCCTCTACCTCGGCGTCATGGCGCAGGGCCACACCGCGGGCCGCGGCGCCGTCGCCACCACGGCGGCCATGCTCCAAGGCGTCCACCAGCTCCCCGAGGAGCACCGCGACGCCTACTGGACGCTCGTCGCCTACCACCACAGCCTGCGCGAGCTCGGCCGTACCGTCACCGCGGCCGGCGACGACATCCCCGCCCAGCTCCGGGGCCTCCACGAGGGCACCGACGTCCGCGCGCTCGGCGCCGGCGACGTACAGGAACTGACCAGCAACCTGCCGCGCGCCGAGCAGCCCCTCCTCCTCGACCGCCTCGAGAAGCCCTGGGACGACCCCCGGTCGGTGTCCTTCCTGCCGTGCACCAACATGCTCTCCGTCGGCGTCGACGTGAAGCGGCTCGCCTACATGCTCATGCAGGGCCAGCCCAAGACCACCGCCGAGTACATCCAGGCCACCAGCCGCGTCGGCCGCCACCGCGTGCCCGGACTCGTCGTCACCTACTTCAACGCCACCCGCCCGCGCGACCGGTCCCATTACGAGACCTTCATCGACTACCACCGGGCCCTCTACCGCTACGTCGAACCCGCCAGCGTCACCCCCTGGTCCCCGCCCGCCCGAGGCCGTGCCCTGCACGCCGCGCTCGTCATCCTGGTCCGCCACCAGCTCGGCCTGGCCGCCGAGAACCAGGCCGGACACATCACCCGCCACCAGGACGAGGCCGAGCGGATCGCCGACGCCCTCGCCGATCGCGCCGCGGCCGCCGAGCGCGGTGCCACGGGCGCCGACGCCGTACGGGCCGACGTCCGCGCCGAACTCGGCAACCTCCTGGCCGACTGGTATCGGGAGGCCCGGACAGCCGCGGCCGAGGGCAAGGACCTCTACTACCGCAGCCAGGGGAAGGGCCACCGGAACCTGCTCAAGGTCTTCGAGCAGCGCTACGGCCTGTGGGAGACCCTCAACTCCATGCGCAGCGTGGACCGCGAATGCCAGATCACCGTGACGGGAGCAGGAAAGTGAAGCGCAAACTCCGGGTCCGCCAGGCGCAGACCGTGCTGCCGTTCGGCGTCGGCGCCGTCCTCGACGTCCAGGGCGAGTCGTTCGTCGCCGCCGGCATCGAGAACTGGCCGCAGCTCAAGACCCCCGTCTCCTCCGAACGGCTCGCCGCCCGCCTCGGCGTCACGGGCTTCTACGCCGCGCCCCACACCCTCAACGACCGCTACGACCAGCCCGACCGCCCCGGCGTACCCTACGTCCGCTTTCCCGGCTGGCTGTTCTGCGGCGCCTGCCGGACGATGGTCCGCTTCCTGCGCGAGATGGAGAAGCCCGGCGAGCCGCCCGTGTGCACCTCCTGCGCCCCCGCACCCCGCCTCACCCCGATGCGGTTCGTCCGCACCTGCGCGGACGGGCACCTCGACGACGTCGACTGGTGGTACTGGGCCCATTCCCGTCTCACTCCCGAACTGCGGGCCTCCTGCTCCGAGGCGAAGCACGCCTGGAAGGCACGCCGACTCGGCTTCCGCGTTGCCGACCGTGCCTCCGGGCTCGAAGCGCTCTCCGTGCGCTGCGGCGCGATCCGGCAGGACGGCAAGCCGTGCGGCGCCGAGCGCGACCTGCTCGACATCCTCGGCCCCCAGGGCGGACGCTGCTCGGGCCGCAACCCCTGGCAGCGCCCGCACCAGAAGGCCTCCTGCGGCCAGCAGGTCCACATCGTGCAGCGCACCGCCGGCAACGTCTATCACCCGGTCGTCTACTCGGCCCTGGACATCCCGCAGTCCGAGGAACCCCCGCGCGCGGAACAGGACGCGGCGGAGGCCGTCCGAGGCCACGCCTACTGGACGAACCTTCTCGACGCACTCGGCACACCCCGAGCGGCCCTCTTCCGCGACATGATCAAGGAGGACACCGACGCCCCCGACAGCCTCATCGACCAGCTCATCGCCGAGGCCACCGGTTCCTCCGCGCCCCGGCCCGACGGCCACTCGGAGTCCGGAAGGACCGACCTGAGCCGCGACGAGTGGCACGCCTTCGATGCCACCGAACTCCCTGAGCCGACAGGTGACTTCGCCATCCGCCGTGGCGGCCTCGGCCTCAACGGCGAGACGGAGGAGCCCTGGGGCACCCTCGACGCACACGTCGACGGCGTCATCCTCGCCGACCGCCTCCGCGAGGTGCGGGCACTCACCGGATTCCGCCGCCACTCGCTGGGCGGCACCCTCATACCCGCAGACACCAGCGGCCGCCTGCGCTGGCTGCCCGCGACCGAGGTCTACGGCGAGGGCATCGTCCTCACCCTCGACGAGCAGCGCCTGACCACCTGGGAGAGCGACCCCCGCGTGCGGGCCCACGTCCACGGGATCCGAGCCGACCTGGACGCGTCGTTCCGCGACGAACAGCTCGCCGAGACCGTCGGCAGCGAACTCTCCGCTCGCTTCCTGCTCCTGCACACCCTCGCCCACCTGCTCATCCGCCAGCTCTCCTTCGACTCCGGCTACACCACCGCCAGCCTGCGCGAGCGCGTCTACGGGCGCCCCGAGCACGGCCAGCGCGGCCTGCTGATCTACACGGCCGCCGGCGACGCGGAAGGCACCCTCGGCGGCCTGGTCCGGCAGGGCGAGGCGCCGCACTTCGCCGAGACGCTCATCCGCATGCTGGAGGCCGCCGCCTGGTGTTCCGCAGACCCGCTGTGCGCCGAACACACCGGCCAGGGCTTCGGCAACCTCAACCGAGCCGCCTGCCACGCCTGCGCGCTGCTGCCGGAGACGAGCTGCCAGACCGGCAACACCCTCCTCGACCGCGCCCTGATCGTCGGCTCCGCCCGCGTCCCCGGCTACTTCACCGACGTCCTCACCGCGAGCCGCGAGTACGCGGCCACCACCGCCCTGGGATGACCCCATGACCACCACGAACACCCCCGTTCTCCACCCCGGCCTCACCCCTGCCCAGCGCGACTGCCTGGACCCCCTGCCGCTGACCGGCAACCACGTCATCAGCGGCCCGCCCGGCAGCGGCAAGAGCCTGCTCGCCGCGCACCGTGCCATGCACCTCGCCCTCACCGGCCGCCCCACTCTGCTGCTGTCCCGCTCCAACCTGCTGCGCCAACTCCTGTGCGACACCCTCCAGGGCCTCACGGTCCCGGGGGCACCCGTCGAGGCCGCCACCGTCCACGGCTGGGTCCTGCGTCACTTCGGATACGGCGCACCGCGCACCCAGGACGGCTGGTTCGACTGGACGGCCCTCACCCACCAGGCCGCCGCCACCCTCGGCGAGAACGAGGCGGCCGCCCCCCACCTTGTCGTCGACGAGGGCCAGGACCTCTCGCCGGGCTTCTACCGACTGGCCCGCCTCGCCGCCGCCTCGGTCACGGTGTTCGCCGACGAGTGCCAGCGCCTCACCGAGACGAACTCCACCCTCACCGAGATCACCGACGCCCTCGGGCGCTCCACGGGACGCGGCGAGATCGCCGGGAACCACCGCAACAGCCGCGAGATCGCCTCCCTCGCGGAGCACTTCCGCACCAGTGGTACCCGCCCTGAGATGCCCTTCCGCAGCGGCGCCCTGCCCGTCGTCCGCCACTACTCCGGCACCAAGGAGCTCGCCGACGACATCACCGCCATGGCAGCGCGACACCCGGGGGACCGCATCGGCGTCATCGTCAACTCCCAGCGTATGGCGGCCGATCTCATGCGCCGCCTGGAACGAGGCGGCCTCGCCCGCGAACCGCAGCTCTACAGCTCGGTGGCCTCTTCCGGACGCTATCGCGACCTCGACCTCGCCCGCCCCGGCGTCGTCCTCGTCCACCGAGCCAGCGCCAAGGGCCTGGACTTCGACACGGTCGTCATCGCGGACACCGAGACCGACACCGCCACCGACCCCACGGCGGCCTCCCTCCGCATGGCCTACTACGTCATGATCACCCGTGCGCGGACGCGACTGGTGCTGGGCTGGCAGGGCAGTCGGCTGCCGCGCCACCTGGAGGGACTGCGCGGGTGGGTGCACACGAAGTGACGGACCCACATTCCAGCCGAGAGGACCAGAAACCCGATGAGCAAGACCGATGACTTCAAGAGCAAGCTCCAGCAGGCTCTCGACAAGGCGTTGGTCGCCCAGCAGCCGCTGGCGAGAAAGAACGTCGAGCGCCTGCGGCGAGTCCATCCCGGTGAAACTCCAGAGGAGTTGATACGCCGGTTGAACCGTTACTACCTCGCCGGCATCACCGCATCCGGAGGAGCATCCGGCGCGGCAGGGATCGTGCCCGGGGCCGGGATCCCGACGGCTCTGGCCGATGCCATGGTCTTCACCGAAGCGTCAGTGCTTTACACGCTGTCGCTGGCCGAGGTGCATGGCATGCATCCTGAGGACTTCGAGCGGCGCAAGCTCCTGGTCTTGACCGTCCTCCTTGGCGACGGAGCGGTGAGGGTTCTGGACAAAGCCATCGGGCGCACGGGCCCCTATTGGGCACGGCGCATCGTCGGGGCGATCCCCATGAGCGCGATCAACCGGGTCAACAAGGTGCTGGGCCCGCGGTTCGTTACCAAGTACGGGACCAAGCAAGGGGTTCTGGTGCTGAGCAAACAGGTGCCCCTTGGTATCGGTGCCGCGCTCGGCGCCGGCGGCAACCATGTCTTCGGGCGACTGACGATCAAATCCGCACGTGCCATCTTCGGAGAGCCCCCGTCGAGCTGGGCCGCCGATGATCGTGGGGACGAGGTGCCCTTCGGCCCTGGCTCGGGGGATTCGACTCCGTAACGTCGTCAGCTCGGGTGCGGGGCAGGAGCAGGTGTCGCGAGGAGGGCGCGGACCGTTTTGCCGCTGGGCGGGTAGGGGAGCGTCTCCCAGCGGTCGGCGATCGCGGCGACGAGCGAGAGGCCGCGCCCGCTGGTGAGGAGCGATGCGTCAGATACGGCGTTCACGGGACGAACCAGCGGCCACCTGTCCCCGCGCCCGTCGGTGACGTCGGCCCGAAGGAGACCGGGTGAGGCGTTTTGACGGTCTGGTCGGCGGGCAGCGCGCCGACCAGAGCCCGGGCTCGGCTGAGCGCATAGCGGGCCTGGGCCCAGCGCTTGGCGTTGATCGCAGTGCGTATCACCCCGAGCGACTGCTGCACTGCCTTGACCTTCGCCGCCTGCCGCCGTGGCATCGGGAACTCCGCCCCGCTGCCTCGACGCTGCCCGGCGGCACGCGAGCCCCAGTCCGCGCCCGACGTCAGTACAACGGCCGAGCGGCGGGTTGCTGGTCTGGCTTCGGCGTACCACGAGGTGTTGGTTCCTTGGGTGAGGGGCGGGATCAGCCGTGGCGGGAGCCCTGGCCGGGGGGCGGGGTGAGGGTGGATCGGTAGGTGCCGGACTCGCCCTCGGTGAGCGGGTTCTCCAGAGTCAGGCCGGCGGCGGCCATGCGGTCGTACTCGGCGAGGATCAGGTTCTTGGTGCGGTACTCGCCGTGCGCCTTGATGTCGTTGTCGCGGGTGACGTTGAAGGTGTCCAGGATGTACGCGGTGTCGTCGCGGGTGATGCCGTAGAGGTGGAAGAAGAGGGCGTCCAGTTCGGCGCGGATGATGGCACGGCGGTGGGTGTCCCAGCGAAAGGGGGCCCAGGCTTCGTCGAGGTCACGGGCGAACGCACTCATGTCGTGTGCGGTGTAGGTGAGTTCGAGGAGGCGAGGGTTGATCATTTTCGCATGGCGGGCGAGTTGCTCGGGGCTCAAGAAAGGAAGTTGCTCGAATTGAAAGAAATTGAGGCTTGTCCCGCCGAGTTTCTGGCGAAGAATGTAGTCCAGGATTAGGGAAGTGCAATTGCTGTAGAGGATGCCAGGCTGTTCTCCGTTCCGGGGGAAGATAATATTTCCGGAATCGCCAAGACCGCTGAGAGGGATTGCAAAGGTGATTGCGGTGCGTTCATCGGCAGCTCGGCAGATCTTGCGGAATCCCAGCATCCAGTCGTGCTTCCATCCTCGGGCGGCTAGTCGGCTGCGCACTCCAGGAATCTTTATCTCCTCGCCTTCCTTGGTCACATTGCCCGTAGGGATATCGTTCTCCGGCACCCAATAATGGGGAACCGGGGCAGCGGAGGGATCCTGATGCTGCTCCACAGTGAAGCGGGGTAGAGTGCCCTTGTTGAGCTGCTTCTCGGTTGCGTTCTCGTATGTGGAGAATCGGTGGTCATAGTGGTGAAGCATCTTTGCCTCGTACAGTGGGAGTAGCCGCTCGTTGCCGCGGACCAGGATGTTGCCGTGGGGTTCCCATCCTTCCTTGATGAGGTCGTCGAAGGTTTCGCCCTTCCGGGCATCGGGGCGGAAGAGGTGGGAGTCGCTTGCCATGTTGTACAGGCCCTGCATGAAAGAGACACCCCACGGGTTTCCAGATGACGCATTTGTCTCGTCGACAAGAACCGGGATGCGGTGATAGACGCTCAGAGTGATGTCTGCATCCCGGCGGCTGGCAAACACGGGGCATGTGCCCGTGTTCGGGTTCATAGAAAGGAGGTCTTGAGCTGAAAGTGAGTAGCCGCGCTCGGAAATCTGTTCAGGCTGTCGCACCTTAAAAACCATGCGGATCGGCTCACTCAGGTTCCCTGAGCCGCGCAGCATGAACAGGCAGAACCGCATCTGATTGTGGACTGCGGGAAATACCTTGTCTTCGTTCTCGAAGTCGTACAGTGCGGCAAGTTGGCCCTTTGTGACGATGTCCTTGAAGAAAAACTGTGTGGTTGCGTCCGTCGCGATCCCGGTAGGGACGATCACCCCAGTCCGGCCGCGCTGTCCCGTCAGCGTGCGGTTCGTCTCCGTGAAGACGGCGTATGTGTTGATACGGCCCCGACCTGTGAGCGGGTAGCGGTCGCTGCTACGGAAGAACTGGCTCTCTCCTTCGGTATGGCGCTTGGCGGCCTCGAACTCCACGGCAAGGTGGGCGCGGTCGGGGTCCTCGCGCAGGCTTGCGATAAGGCGCTTGCGGACGGCGGTGTTCTTGGCGCCCGCGATGCGCGGATCGCGTTGGGCGAAGAACTCCTGATCCTGGATCTCGACCCGCTCCCACGGCGGATTCCCCACCACCGCGTCGAACCCGCCGGCCCAACCCGTCCCCTGCTGAACACCCGCCCCCGACTCCGGGACGGAGAAGACCTCCGGGAACTCCAGGTGCCAGTGGAAGAAGCTGTACTGATCCCGCAGCCGCAGAATTTCGGCATGCGTGGCATCCGGCACAGCCGACTGGTCGCGACCACGCAGCGCGCGAAACACCTGGTCGGTAGGCGCCTCCGGCGCCCCCTCGCGCTTGGGCCACACAAACGCGGCGCACCACGCGTCGGCAGCGTGTAGGTCGTGCACATATGTGGTCAACCCCGTGTACGCCCGATAGGCGGATTCCTGCGCCCGTACCTGCTCCAAAGAATCGGCAGGGGCAGCAGTGATCCGGGCCAGCTCGGCGGCGTAACGCTCGTTGCCGGGCAGCGTGTCCGTGTCGAACAGAAGCTCGTCCTGGCCGCCCCGCTGGGCCTTGTTGCGCTTGACGAGCCCGGCCGCGTACTTCCGGTCGTCGCCCTCGATCGGCTTGAAGGCGTCGTCTGGAACACCCTCCGCCAGCAGTTTCGGCGTCGCACCGATTAAGCCGTTCCCGTGCTTGACATGGGCGTCCAGGAAGCCGAGCGGCTTGCCTGGCTCCATGGCCTCGATCCACAGGGAGACCTTGGCCAGCTCCACGGCCATCGGGTTGAGGTCGACACCGTAGATGCAGCGCGCGACCACCTCGTGCAACGCGTGGCGCATCGCGTCGACCGTCGGCTCCGGGTTGCGCTCACGCACGGACGCCACGCGCTTGGCGATGCGGCGGGCCGAGGCAACCAGGAAGTGCCCAGACCCACAAGCCGGGTCGCACACCGTCAGCGACAGCAGCTCGTCGACGATGTCGTTCGTCGGGTCGGGCCGGCCGGCCGCCGTGGCCCGCTGCTCGGCCCGCTTGACGGCGTCATCGATAACCGGGTCGAGTGTCGTGTCCAGCAGGCATTCGATCAGCGAGGACGGGGTGTAGTAACTGCCCGTCGTCTTACGGCTGTTCCCAGCCACCTCGATCAGCTCGAACGAGCGGTCCGTCGCCGAGTGTTTCGGCTCCAGCTCCAGCAGCGACTCGTACACCGAACCCAGCTCCTCCGCGTCGAGGTGCCGGTAGTCGACGGCCCGCCAGCGCCGCGCGCCAGGGTCACGGACCTGGGCCAGGTGACGGACGGCGGCGAGCAGCGACTCGTTGGACAGCTTCAGGCCGTCGAGCGGCGCGTCGGCCTCCGTGTAGGAGAACAGGCCGCCGAGACCGGGCAGGCCCAGCTCGGGACGGCCGCCCTCAGTCCCCAGCGCGTCGAGGACGATGCGCAGGGCCTCGTACTGGTCACCGTGAGCCGTGCCCTGACGCCGCCGGGCCCGCTCTCGCAACCGCGCCGAGGAGAAGTACCGCTCGTACGTCTCTCGCTGCCGCTTGCCGACGCTCGGGTCGAGCAGCGCCCCGCGGTCCTCGGCGACGAAGACGAACAGCAGTCGGTAGACGAGCCGCAGCAGAGCATCCCGAAGCGCCTTCGGATCGACGTCCTCCCGCAACCGGACATTATCCGGATGCCGAAGGAACCCGGTCCCGAGCACGGTCAGCGCGTTCTGCACGCCCAGCCGGAGCTGATCCAGCGCCCGCGCCCCCGAGGTGACGGCCTCCGCACGCCACTTCTCCAGCCAGCACCCGGAAGGCGCCGTCCCCTCCGCCACCTCGAACCGAGAGGCGTGCAGCAGGCTGTACAGCAGCACGAACTCGCTGAACAACTCGCCGTCGAACAGCGCCTCCAGGTCGAACTCGACGTAGGCGGCGGTGGAGAAGGACGACGAGTCGCGCAGCAGCCGCAGGCGCCGCCCGTTAGTAAGTGCTGCCCACAGGTGGGCCTCGGTGCGGTTGAGGCAGTCCTGGAGCATGGACTGGGCGGGGACCTGCCCAGCCGCCGGGCGCTTGTCGAGCTCCTGGTTCCAGGGGATGAGGTGGACGAGGGCCGGGCCGTGCCGGTGCGACACCGGGAACCGCTTGTCCGGGTCGGAGTCGGCCGGGATGCCTGCCGCGCCCACCTCCGCCAGCGCGCCGAAGTCCAGCTTGCGGAAGAGCTGGGCGAGCCAGTCGGTGCCGGCCCGGCCGGTCGGGTCGGCGGCGGGCGCGCCGGTCACCGGGTCGGAGGGCAGGGCGGCGCGCAGGTCGCGCCACAGAGGCTTGAGGTATTCCCAGGCGCGCTCGGCCTCGTCGCGTACGGGAACCGAGGCGGGGAGGCCGTAGTCGGCGGACTTGGTGCCCGGCAGGTTCCGCGCCTCGGCGATGCGCAGGAGCATGTCGGCGGGGAGCAGTCCGCCGACCGTGGTGACGGCGGTGAAGGCCAGGGCGGTGCGGGTGGCGGCGGACATCAGGCTTCGGCTCCGGACACAGTAGAGGCGGGCTGCGGCAGGTAGACGTATACGCCGAGGACGTCGGCGGGCTCCTGCGGGACGACCTTCAGGCCGCGGACGATCTCCTCGTTGGCCTTGCGCACGCGGCGGTGCGAGGCGTCGAGTTCGGCGGCCAGGCGCGTGCCGTACTCGGTGAGGTGGGCGGACAGGTCCGGCAGGCCGTCCAGGGAGCGGGTGATCTGGTTGCGGGCCAGCTGCTCGTGGGTGTTGGCGGTGGCGCGGGCCGCGAGGAGCGCGGCGGCCGCGTCGTCGTCCAGCCAGCGGGCGCGCGACGGCATCCCCTCGTAGGCGAGCAGCCGGGCGTCCTCCGCGACCAGCTGCCGCTCACCGGTGCGGGACGGCAGGGTGAGGTGGAAGCGGTAGCGGACCAGCAGGAGTGTGGTGCGGATGGTGACCGCGTCCGTGGTGACCACGCCGCAGCGGCGGGCCGGACGGGGACCCGGGGTGTTCGCGTCGAGGGCTGAGTCCAGGACGTACGAGGCGATGGCGCCGATCACCGGGTCGGTGCGGACCAGCGCGGCCTCGCCGCGGGCGATCGCCGGTGTCGTACGGAACGGGATCTCCCGGTCCTCCTCGATCAGCCGTCCGCCGAGCGTGGCGGCGAGCGCGTCGCGCAGGCCGGCCGGGGCGCCGCCGAGCTGGGCGGTGAAGTCGCCGGTGCCGTCGCGTGGGTCGCGGACCAGCGCGTCCAGGTCGCGCAGCGCCTCCAGGGCGAAACCGCGCACCTCGTCGGCGCCGCCGAGCGCGGCCCGTACGGCGGCGACCTCGCGTGCCACCTCCTCCGGGTGGATGGCGCGCTGGGCGTACTTGGAGCGGGAGGTCTTCTCCCGCTCGGCGGCCGAGTTCCACTCGCGCTCGATACGGTCGAACGACTCCTGGTGGCCGTCCAGGTCGAACAGGCTCTCCTGGCTGCCCTGCCGTCCGTGCAGCAGCAGCCATTCCACGACCGCGTCGGTGACGCCGGAGGCGGTCTCGTCGGGGACGGAGACGGAGATGCCCAGGTCCTTCTTGATCTGCCGGTGCTTCTTGAACAGCACGTCCAGGACCTTGCCGTCGATGCCGTTGTCCTCGCCGTACATGGTGATGACGCGGACCTGGTCGCGCTTCTGGCCGTAGCGGTCGACGCGGCCCTCCCGCTGGTCGTGCCGGGTGGGGTTCCAGGCCAGGTCGTAATGGACGACGGCGTCGAAGTAGTGCTGGAGGTTGACGCCCTCGGAGAGACAGTCAGTGGCGATCAGGACGCGGCGGACGGCGGGGTCGCCGGCCTCCTCGGCCGCTTCGGCGGCCAGCTGCTCGATGCGCTCCAGACGCTGCTGCGGGGAGAGGGTGCCGGTCACCGCGGCGATCTTCGTCTTCTTGCCGAGCTTGCCCTCGAGCTGGGTGGCGAGGTACTCCGCGGTGGGGATGTAGCGGCAGAAGACGATCGGGTGGTAGCCGTCGGCGATCAGGCCCTTCAGATGCCGGGTGAGCGCCTTCAGCTTCGCGTCCTCGGACGGCCCCACCAACTGCGCCGCCCGCTGGGACAGTTCGAGCAGCCGGGCACCCGCCTCCTCCGACTCGGCTGCGCCCGGCGCGACGTCCATGCCTTCCAGCCGGTCGTTCTCGGCGGAGTCGGCGGCCACCGGGGCGCCCAGCGCGTCCGCCTCCTGCGCGGTGCGAGCGGTGGCGGACTCGGAACGCGTCTTCAGGGTCTGCGCCGCGGCCGCGGGTGAGGACACCATCGAGCGCAGCAGCGCGATCACCGACCACCAGGCGATCCGGGCCTCCCGCTTGCCCTGCTCCCCGGCCGCCGTGACGCGGTCCCGCGCATAGGCGATGGCGTCGTCGAGCAGCGCACGGTAGGCGGGCGTCAGCTTGTAGGGCTCGTCCTTGGTCCAGCGGTCGGACGGGAAGGCGGTCCGCTCGGCCAGGGAGTCGTCGGCGAGGCCGTCCTCCTTGGTGAGGTAGTCACGGACGTCGGCGCGCTTGCGGGCCACGAAATGTTCGGCGAGCTTCGCGCGTCCCGCCGGGGGTTCCAGGTCCAGCGTGGCGAGTTCGGGCCGTACCAGGCCGAGCAGGTTGCGGAACGCGGACTCCTTGCCGGAGTGGGGGGTCGCGGTGAGCAGGAGCAGGTGCCGGTCGGCAGTGGCGGAGATCCTGCGCAGCAGCTCGTAGCGGAGCTGGTTCGCGGCGGACGACGTGCCGCCGTGCGCGGTGTCGTCGGCCGCCACGCAGGTGTGGGCCTCGTCGACGATCACCAGGTCGGGGCAGTGCCGTATGAAGTCCTCGCGGTGCCGGGTCGACTTGATGAAGTCCATCGAGATGATCGTGTGGGGGTGCTTGTCGAACAGGGACTGGCCCAGCTCCAGGCCGCGCTCGAGTCGTGTCACCGTGGAGGCCAGGACCAGCTCGGCGTCGATGCCGAACTTCTCCCGCAGCTCGCCCTGCCATTGCTCGGCCAGGGCGGGGGAGCAGAGCACGGCCAGCCGGGTCGCCTCGCCCTGCGCCAGCAGTTCCTTGGCTATCAGCCCCGTCTCGACGGTCTTGCCGATACCCACGTCGTCCGATATCAGCAGCCGTACGGTGCGCTGCCGTAACGCCATCAGCAGCGGAACCAGTTGGTAGGCCCGGGGCTCCACAGCGATCGACGCCAGGGAACGGAACGGGCCCGCGCCCGAGCGGAACCCGATGCGCAGCGCCGTACGCAGCAGGCCGGCGGCCCGCTGGTCGCCCAGGTCGGCCGGGCTCGGCGCCGCGAACTCGGCGGGTCGCACCTCCTCGAAGGCGGGGAAGACGGCCGCGATGTCGTCCTCGCTCCCACCCAGGGGGCGCAGTACCAGCATGTCGGAGGCGCTCTCGGGCAGCACCACCCATTCCCGGCCACGGGCGGCGACCAGGGAGCCGGCTGTGTACGTGAGGCTCATGAGATGTCTCAGTTCCTTGCAATCGAGAAGGTTCGAGAGGGGTGCGGCGATCAACGCAGGCGGAAATAGGCGGCGTTGTGCTCGATGATGGTGTCCCAGTCCGCGTCCGTGGGGAAGTGCAGGACGTCCCAGCCGGCGTCCTCCAGGCGGTACCCGGCCTCGACGTCGCGGGTGGAGTCGGCCGTGTGGCCGGGGACGTCGACGAACACGGCGAGGTTGGCACCGTCCAGGCGGAAGACGAGGTCGGGGCACGCCCCGGCTTCCGGGACGAGGACGCCGACCTCGTCCGGCAGTCGGTAGCCCTTCGCCCTCAGCCAGCCGAGCAGGTCACCGCCCGCGACGAGGGCCGCCAGATCCGTCTCCACCGGGGTCGGCTGGGCGCTCTGGGACGAGGAGCTTGCCGGGGCGAGCCTGCGGAAGCGTTCGCTTCGGGACTCGCCGCGGTCCTCCCGCTCGGTGCGGGCCTCTGCCAGCCGCACCAGCAGCGGGCGGGCGGCGTGCCGACTCAGCTGGCGGTGGTGAGTCTGGTTGACGTAGGCCAGCAGGCAGGCGTAGCAGCCGCGGGCGCACTTCTCGCCGTCCGCGGGGCCGCCCACGTCCTCGCCGGTGCCCGGGTCGAAGTGACAGATCTCCAGCGCGGTCCGGGCTGCCTTGGCGAGGGCCTGCTTGTCGTGCTGGATCCGGCGCAGCACACCGGCGCCGCCCTCGGCGGCCTCCGTGAACAGCATGCGGCGGCGCGGGCCTTCGTCCGGGGGCAGCAGCTCCGCGGTCAGCTCGGAGTCCTCCAGCTCGAACGCCGCCTCGATGCCGCGCTCCAGCGCGTACAGGAACGACAGGGCCACCGGCTCGGGCAGCGGCTCCTCCAGGGTGACCACGAGGATGTTGCGGCGGTCCTCCACGAAGGGCAGGACCCGCTTCTTGCGGCGCTTCTCGTTGCCGTCCTCGTCGACCACCGGCATGCCGGTGCCCTCGATGGCGTCGGCGGCGGCCCGGTCGTTGAGCCAGCGGCCGTCGCCCAGGTCCAGCCAGTAGCCGTCCGGCTCGCCCTCCTTGTGACGGATGTGGCCGAGGTTGGTGATCCGGACGGTCGCGGAGTCGCCGTAGTCCAGGTCGAGGACGGGCGTCCCGTCGGCGTCGGCGACATGCGAGGTTAGGCGCCCCTTGCGGGCCCCGTGGTCCTGGAACGCGTACGAGGTCTCCAGCCGGAAACCGGCCCGGCGGCGCTCCTCCTCGTCGGAGGAGATCCGCTCGCGCGGCGTGGTGTACACGGTGTGGAGGTGGAGCAGGCCGGTGCGCTTGCCGTACAGCTCCTCCCCGCACATCGTGCACTTGTCGGAGCCGGGCTTGACGGCGTAGTGGTAGCCGCAGCCGTCGCAGCGGCGGGCCTCCGCCGTCGCCAGCTCGCCCGAGGCGTCCGGCGGCAGCTGTACCCGGGTGACCTGGTAGCGGGCGCCCTCGTGGTAGATGAGCGCGCCGGGGCCGAACTCGCGGATCGCGAGGAAACGGGGACGCTGGAGATAGTCGCCGTCGGCGTTGCGGCGGTTGCCGGAGCGCGGGATGTACGCGGCCAGCGGCAGCCGCGGGAAGCTGTAGCCGGGCAGGAACCCCTCGGACGCGAGATAGCGGTACGGATTGAAGTCGCTCATCATCGACTTGCTGTCGACGGAGCGGTTCAGCAAGAGGTTCGTCTGCGTCTCCGCCTCCCGTCGGCGAGAGCGCGCCCGGCTCTGCTCGCCCTGGGAGAGGGTGTGGTCGACGACGCGTTTGTTCTGCTCGTACTGGTCGATGACGGCTGCCCGGAACAGATCCCGCCACCGGTCGAAGGAGGCGTCGAACTTCTCCGGGGCCCGCTCGATCCGGTCCTCGATCCACTCGTCGTACCACCAGGTGGTCGACTCGAAGTCCGCGATCAGCGGGGCGAGGACGGTACGGGCGGTGGCGGCCGCGCGCCTGCGGGCGTCCTCGTCCAGGGACGCGCTGAGGATGCCCGGGAGAAGCGGCAGCGGCATGTGCGGGTCGGGGCGGTCGTCTCCGTCGGGGTCGTAGGCGACGTCGACGACCTCGGGTATCGCCGTGCCGAGCTTCATCCCGGTCTCCGCCAGCCAGATGCCCTGTAGATGCGAGCGGACCAGATCCTCGCTGGCCAGATCCAGGCGCGGCGGGGCCACCTGCCCCGACACCATGTCCTGGGAGCGGCGGAAGTAGTACTGGTCGTGGCTGTTGCCCGTCGCACAGTACGTCGTGACCAGCGCGGGCTGACCGGAACGGCCCGCCCGGCCCGAGCGCTGCGCGTAGTTCGCCGGGGTCGGCGGCACGTTGCGCATCATCACCGCGTTGAGCGAGGAGATGTCCACGCCCAGCTCCATCGTCGGCGAGCAGTACAGCAGCGGCAGTTCGGCGCCGCGGAACTGCCGCTCGCGCTCCAGCCGGTCCTCCGGGGTGACCTGCGCGGTGTGCTCCCGCGCGTACAGGCCGGCCAGCTCGGCGGCCGCGGTTCGGTACAGGTCGCGGAAGAACGGGTTGACGCGCGGGCCCTCGCCGCTGGTGTAGGTGCGCGCCAGGGGATCGATCGCGCCCCGCTCACCGTTCCCGGCCCGCCAGATCAGCGCGGCGGCCGACACCCGGTAACCGGTGCGCTTCTGCGCCGCACGGCGGCGGTAGGCAGGGCCGGACTGCTCGGGGGTCGCGTCCACCTCGCGCACCAGGTCGGCGTCGCGCAGCACCTTCAGCAAGTCTTCGATGACGGACTGGACGTCGTCCAGGGTCGCGGATGCCTCGCGCAGGTCCGGCATGTTCCGCCGCAGGTACTTGCCGAACTTGCCGCGGGCCGACAGGAACTGCGCGGTCCGCTCCATACCCGGCCGCGAGCCGTACGGGTAGGCGGTGCCGACCGCGGGCCGGTCGCTCTCGCTGAGCACCCATGGCCCGGTCAGGCGCTCTTCGCTCGCCCGCTGCAAGGTGTCGAAGTCGTCGCGGAAGTACTGCACATCGATGGCGAGGGCGCGCCGCATGAAGTCGAGCAGCGTCCGGGCGATCTCCTCGCGCAGTGCCGGATCGGCGTCGCGCAGTGTGGCGTGCGCGGACTGCCAGCGTTCGGGGTGGGCGGCGATCCAGCCCAGGTCCTCGTAGTCGATCCGCAGCAGCCCCGTCTGCTCCAGGTTCGGCATCGTGATGCGCCAGCCGCGCTCGAGGTCACGGTACAGGCGGTATCCCACGACGTCCCGGAACGCCTTCGTGGCCCGGCGCTCCATGGACGGAGGCAGGTCGGTGCCGGCCGCGTACTCGCGGGGGGTGAGGCCCATCACCTCGGTCACGGCCTCGGCCAGGTCGTCGTGGCGCAGCCCCTCTTCACCGGCCCGCACCGCGGCCTGGTAGAGGGCGCCACGCAACTGGGTCACCTGAGCGAAGTCGTTGAAGTGCCCGGCCTGCAGCGAGGCGTCCTGCCGGTTGTCGACGAAGGTGAGGAGCTTGCGCGCTTCCTTGCCCAGGCTCTCCTCCGGCACCGCCCGCAGGGACTTCACGATGGACGCGGAGATCAGCGAGGTCGCCGAGGAACGTCCCTCCTGGTCGAGGGTGGCCAGCTTGGCGAAGTCCCGGCCGCGGGTCTGCTCGTAGGAGACCTGGCAGTGCACGCAGAACAGGAACGGTGCCGGAACGAACGCCGCCACCAGTCCGTCACCCGACTCGTTTCCGTGGGCGTCCACCACGACACGTTTGGGCAGACGCGGCTTGTAGGACTTCTTGACGACCGTCACACCCTGCGCGTCCAGCTCCAGCCATGACTCCGGCAGCCGCCGGTCGTCCACGGCCTTCTGCGGGTCGGCCGGCCATTCGTAGTCCTCCGCGGGCATGCCCAGGTACAGGTAACCCTCGCCCGCGCGGCCCCCGGAGGCGGAGGTGTCCCGGCGCGGTTCGTACCGGAACGCGCCGCTGTCCTCGGTGCGCCAGACGGTCAGGTACTCCTGGCCGCACTCCCGGCAGAACGCCAGCGGGAACAGCGGCTTGCCGTCGCTGTCCGGCTGCTCCAGCTGGTAGGTGCGGGTGAGCGGACGGGTGAGCGGATCATCGAGTGTCGTGTAGACGGTGTCGCCCTTGGAGAGGAACTGGTGCAGCCGGAACGCGAACAGCGGTCGCTCCGTGACGGGGTGCTTGGCCTGCGCACCCGCCTCCAGGGTCGTCCGGATCGCCTCGCGCACGCTCTCCTCGGGCACCCCGGACCGCGCGGCCAGCTCGGCCGACGCCTCCTCGACGGTGCCCGGGGCACGGCGGCGTAACCGCCCCGTGCCCTCCTCGCGCTCCAGACCGAACCGGGACTCCACCCAGCGGGCCAGTGGGTCCTTCGTCAGTGCCTGGTACGAGCGGGGCGCCGCCGGCACCCGCAGCCGCTCGGCGGGCACGGTCTCGGGGGCCTCCTCGGTCGCCCGGACCAGGGTCTCGCCGATGACCCGCTTGGGCAGCACCGTCGTGCCGAACAGCTGGCCGGCGACCCTGGCCACCTCACGCTGCTGGTCTTCCCAGGCGCCCTCGGTGGACATGGTCGCCGAGGTGCCGATGCACTGGAGCGTCGCGGACGCGCGGCAGGCCTCGCGCACCCGGCGGATCAGGAACGCCACGTCCGCGCCCTGTCGGCCCCGGTAGGTGTGCAGCTCGTCGAAGACGAGGAACTGAAGCCCCTCGGCCATGCGGATCAGGCTGGACCGGTCGTCCGGCCGGGTCAGCATCAGCTCCAGCATCACGTAGTTGGTCAGCAGAATGTCCGGAGGGTTCTTGCGCAGCTCCCGGCGGTCCTCATCGGACTCCTGGCCGGTGTAGCGGGCGAAGGTGACGGGCTCCCGGCCTTTCCCGAATCCGTGGCGCAGATACTTCTCCAACTCCCCCAGCTGTGAGTTGGCCAGCGCGTTCATGGGGTAGACGACGATTGCGCGCACGCGGCCACCCGCGTCTCGCCCGGCCGCCTGGCGCTCCTTCAGCACGTGGTCCACGATCGGGACGATGTACGACAGCGACTTGCCGGAACCGGTGCCCGTGGTGAGCACATAGGAGTCGCCCGCCTGCGCGGCCTCGATCGCCTGCCGCTGGTGGAGGTGGAAGGTCAGGGGCCGGCCGTCCGGGCGCGGCGAGGTCTCCTTCTTGCCGGCCTGGAAGATTTCCGCGCACTTCGGATGCAGCATTTCGTCCCGTACGAGGTCGGTGACCTGGCCGCCGTCGGCGAAGAACGGGTTCAGCGACAGCCACGGGTCAGGCCATTGCGACTTCGCCGCGAGGTCGTCCTCGACGAAGCCGGCGATGCGGGCGTCCCTGATCACCGTCGCGCTCTTGGTGAAGCTTTCGTACTCGCTGATCAGGTCGGCGTGGATACCGAAGACGTCCATCGCCTCGGGCAGGCGCGGCTCCCTGCGCGGCGCGGGTGCGGGGGCGGCCGGGGCAGGCTCGGGGAGCAGGGCACGCAGCCGTGCCACCGGGTCCATCACCTGCCAGTGCGGAGCCAGCAGGGCGGCCGTGTCGTCCGGTGCGTGCGCGAGCGGGACCAGCGCCTCACGTACGAGGGCGGCGTTCTCGGGCCGTAGTTCGGCGTCCTTCTCCAGGAGGCGGCCCACCAGCCGGACCAGCTCGGGGGGCAGGTCCGGGCGCACCAGTGTCAGCCGCGGCGGCTGCTCGTGCTGGTGCTGTTCGGAGAGCTCGTAGGGGGTTCTGGCGGCGTACGGCGGCCGTCCGATCAGCAGCTCGTACAGGATGCAGCCGAGCGCGTAGAGGTCGGCCGACGCGGAGACCCGCTCGGCACGGAACTGCTCGGGCGCCATGTACCGGGCCGTGCCGACGCTGACGCCTGTGCTGGTCAGCCTCGTCTGGTCGGGGTCGTCGACGACCGAGCCCATGCCGAAGTCGAGGACCTTGACGGTGCCGTCGCGGGTCAGCATCGCGTTGGCGGGCTTGAGATCGCGGTGGACGACCCCGGCGGTGTGAGCGGCGGCGAGACCGGCGGCGATCTGCGCCCCGATGGCGGCGACCCATGAGACGGGCAGCTGTGGCTCCTCGTCGATGAGGTCCGCGAGCGGATGGCCGTCCAGCAGTTCCATGGCCAGGTAGGGCAGGCCACTGCCGCCCGGCGTCCGGTCCACGCCACCGTCGATCAGCAGGGTGAGGTTGGGGTGCCCCTGGGAGAGCATGCGCATGATCCGCACTTCGCGGCGGAAACGGTCGATCTCCTTGCTCGGCCCCGACGCGTCGACGGCGACTCCGGTTCGGGCACGGAGCACGGTCTTGACCGCGACCTCCTGGTGCGGGGAGTCCGGGGTGGCCTGAAGGTCTCGGGCCCGGTGCACCTCGCCCATGTTCCCGCGTCCCAGAATCCCCGTGATCCGGAACCGTCCGGCGACCGTCTCCTGGCTCACTGGCCCTCCCCCTTCACCCGGCGCAGACAAGGTGGGTACATTCCGTAGGGAGCGTATACCTTCACCTGTTGACGAGGGTCACATGTGTATGTTGACGTTGTCAACGCATTTCTGTCCGTGAGGCGTCTGCGAGTAAGCAACGCGACGAGCGCGCCCTCCGGGAGATAGCCGACCTACGGCTCGCCATCGAAGGCTGGCGGGCCGACGCCGCAGAGGCGGGCCGAGCCGCGGGCCAAGCATCGGCCGCACAGCTCCGCCGAGATCACCTGCCACCGCGACATGTGGAACTTCCTCGTCAAACATGCCGTCAACGGAGACCTCTTCCGGCTCCCCGGAAAAGCGACGGAGCAAGCTGACGGCCGTGTCTCCCTCCACGCGTCCGGCCCCACCCTCAGAATCCAGTCATCCGGACCTCCCGCTCACCCGCATCGTCATCGACGACCGACCCCCAACTGGCGCAACCAGCTGAACCTGGCCCCGGCGGAGCCCCCACTTCAGCTCCTGAGTGGGGTGCTCCCCCTTTCGAGCGCCGCGGTGCGACCAGGCAATTCGAGGTTCGCCCAACATCTGAGCAAGCCCGCACGTGCACGGTGGTGCCGCGGCGGACCTCCGGAGTCCCAGAGCCGAGCAACGAGCCGTCGAAGGAAGCGATCAAGAGTGAAGTGGGTGGCGCGTCGGCGGATGGCGCGGTCACACCGAAGGTCCACTACAGGGGGAATGATGAGCAGCACAACCCGCGGCGCGGCCACGTTCGTCGCGAAAGCCGGCATAGCCACGTCATTGGCGATCGTGGGACTGAGTACGCCCGCACACGCCAATCCTGCTAACGACACGCCCGCACAGACCAAGCCCGCCGTCGACCTGCCCGCGACAGTGATCCCGGACCGGGTCATGAGCTGGAACTCCAACGGACAAAAACTCAGCACGCCGGAAGACATCGTCGACCACATCAAAAGGTTCCGGCCGCAGCTGGTCCTCCTGCAGGAATCCTGCAGGACCGAGGTACGCAAGGCCGTGAAGTTCCTCAACCAAATCGGGTTCGAGTACGAGTTCAAACTCGGACCGGGCATCGTCAACCTCGGCTGCGACGGCTGGAGCGAGAACGGCCAGGCCATCGTGTACGCCAAGGGCACCCCGATACAGAACTACCTCGAGCGGAGGTACAGGGTCGACGAGGGCCCGTGGGAATCCCGCGCCTACACGGCGTTCACCACACGTCTCGCAGGTCGGCAGGTCCGGGTGTTCAACACCCAGCTGAGCTGGGGCCCCTACCACGAGGAGCGGGGCAAGCAGGTCGAGGAACTCGCGAGCGCTACACTGCGGTACCGCACAGCCCTGGTCGCCGGTGATCTCAACGCCCAACCGTCGGACAAGGAGATGCGTCCGCTCTGGCGGGCCGGTTTCTCCGATGTCGACCCGTTCTGTAGGCAGCGGGCCGACCGTCGGTGCAATTGGACGCATGTCGGCGTTCACAAGAAGTTCGACTACATCCTGCACCGAGGCGTGAACTCCCTGAATTGCATCCTGCGAACGGTCAACGAAGACCATCGGGTCGTGATCACCGACGTCACTCGAGCCCAGGGCCCTCGGGCCGCCTGCTCCGCGACCTGAAAGCGCGATGTCAACGGAAACGTTGATCGGACTCTGATCAACGGGATTCCCGCGTCGGCCGGTCCTCCACGGGCCGCCCTGGAACCCCGAGCCGAGCGGGAGCGTCCGGGCGTCGGCGCTTCCGCCTGAGAATATCGGTCACGGCGAGCGTGTCCCGATTCCGAGCGATCGCCCGCTGCCGGATGTTCGGAGCCGTCAGGTGTGGTCGTGCACGCTGTGTGCATCGCGGTGGTCCACGGGCGGTATATGTGCAGGTCGTGGTGGATTTCGGGAAAGCGCCGATTGTCCCCGGCGTACAGGCCGGTCTCGTCCGCCTCACCGCTCTGGCCCTGGTCAGAGCGGTGATCCACTCTGCCCTGCACCGTCGGGGTCGAATCGGGGTCGAATCGAGCGAGCAGGTCGTTCCACGTATCAAGGTCGGTCACATCCAGCACATGACCGTCGTCGTGGACCGGCTCGACAGAGTCACGAGAGCACGGTCCAGGCCGTGATGCCGATCGAGAGCGCCGCGATTCCCGCGGGCCAGCCCATCCTGGACAGACGTCCGGCTTCCAAAAACGCGTCTGCGAGCACCTCCGCGACCACCGCCAGGGCCGTGGCTGCGGCGAGGTACAGACCTCGATCGCCGGCTGCGTCCGCCAGGGCTTTGTAACGGTTCTGCTCGGCCCGCATGTCCGGCCAGTCCTCGGGCCGGGCCCGCAGGGCGGCCACGGACGCGGCGGAGACCCCGTCGGTGTCGCTGGGTGCCCGGCCCATGTATTCCGCCATCACACGCAGCTGGGAGGCATGGCGCGTCTCGGCGGCGGCAACGGCCCGTTCGTGTCGTACGGCGGGAGAGTCCTTCTCGTACAGGACCGCCACTTCGCGGGCAGCCGCATGGATGTCGGCCACCTGCGACGCGGTGACGGCCTGCGTCAGAAAGGCCTCTCGCTGTCCGCTGGCCACGATGGCGGCGCCGAGCCGGAGCGCCTGGCGTGACGCTTCGGCCTGCGCGCGCTGCTCGTTGGAGGCGGCCGCCAACTGCAGCAGAGGCAGCAGGAACAGCAGTACGGCCACGAGCAGGTGCATCTGCGTGCCGCGCCGGCGGTCCGACGAAGCGGTTGCCGGCTGCGGAATGGGGTCGATGCCTCGCAGGAGGCGGCGCGACCCGCCGGTGGACGGTGGGAATTGCCAGGCCGCGGGGCGGAGAACGCTCGCGGCGGCCATCACCGCGAGGATCGCCGCGGCGGCCACGGCCAAGGAGACCCTCCCCCACGCCGCCCACCTGTCGCCCTCCTCCATCGTCCTGTCCGGCGCGAGGCGATAGGCGGCCGGATTCTTCTCCTCGTGGGCGAGGCGGCGGGGAACGTCATAGCCTTTCTGGGCGTCCAGGTACCGGTCGCTGCCGATGATGCTCCCGGGGCCGGCACTGTGACGAAGGCTGACCGTCTCCTGCTCGGCGAGAGTGAACTCCGATGCCGCGAGCCGGCCGTCGTCCTTGAGTGCCTTAAGTGCTTCCGCCCGGCTGGACGCAGCCGCCACCCGGAACGCGAGGGGGGCCTCGTCGGCGTATACGTATCGGGCCTCTTCCTGAACCGCCGCCTGCAACCTGAGTTCCTCGGCGACCGCGTTCTGATGGCAGTCACCGGCCTTCTTGAACTGCCAGGTGGCCAGAAGGGTCGCTGCCACGATCGCGGCTATCAGCCAGAACTGGACACGCGTCCGCAGACAGAAGCGCCGCCGGGGCGGAGCGTTGCCGGCCGGGCCCGTAGGCGTGGGGCCCGTCATCGGGACACCCACGTGAAGACGAACCGCGTTCCGTTCTGACGGGTGAGCGACAGCTTCCGGTCCGCGAGCTTCCACCGGTAGTGCTGCGTTTTCACCGGGGTCGGCCTGTTCGTGTAGTCCCGAGCGGGGTTCTCAGGGTTCTTCCTGGTCATGCTCGCGGAGCGGGGCCTGAGGGTCAGGGCGTTCACCGAGGCCGTGTACGTCCCTTCGGCGATGTAGGTGAGTTCGTAGGTCCCTTTCTCTCCCATGGGATACGACGTCATGCCGAAGTACTTGTACTTCCCCTCCTCGGTGAACCGGTACGCGAGTGTGGTGTTGCTGCCCGGTTGCGCGCTCTCCCAGGCCCCGACGAGGTCTCGGGGCGTGGCGGTCCTGGCCGGTGGACCGGAGTTCGTGGTGTCTCCTCCGGACCTGGAGTCCGAGCAGGCAGTGACGCCGGAAAGCAGCAGCAGCGCCACGAGGGGGAGGAGCGAGGTGCGACGCCGCCGACCGGTGGTCCTGTCAGGGGCGGGACGGGTCATGAGCACTTCCCCCGTACGTAGCTGAAGCCGTCGATGTACAGCAGGTCCCCGAGGGTCGGGTCGGATTTGAGGGACCACGGGTAGGAGATGAGGGGCCGGCCGCCGACGAGGAGCGTCAGCTGTGCACTGTCGAAGCGTGCGATCCCGGAATCGCCCTGCCCCTTCCCATCGCTCCGGGTGTACCGCCCGTCGTCGGCGAAGACGTAGGTCCAGTGCGCCGCCGCGTCTGTTCCTCCGCACCAGCTGCCCACCACGCGCGGTGGCGTGCGGAAGGAAACGCCGCTCGACGCGGTCCGCGAGCCGCCTTTGGCGGCCGTCCGGGTGTCGCCCGGTGTTCCCTTCCCGGAACAGGCCGCGGTGGTCATCAGCACCGGAGCGAGCATCACAGCGCAGAAGAGGCGTGAAGTGAACGCAATCGCACGCAACTCTTTCCCCCCATCGATCGTGTCTGGTGGACAGGAAGGCTACGGAGGAACAGCTCCCGGCACCCCAGGACCGACCCTGGGGAGATCCCTGGGGCGCGAGCCGGCGCGCAAGCGAGCGTGAGACGGCGCCGCCGGCGCTGGTGCCGCCCGTCAGTCGTCCTGGGCCAGCTTGCCGACCAGTCCCATGCGTGAGGTGATGCCGAGCTTGCTGTAGCAGTTGCTGAGGTGGTACTCGATGGTCTTCACGCTGAGCAGGAGTTCGCGGGCGATCTGCTGGTTCGTCATGCCCTGTACGGCCAGCCTGGCGACGGTGAGCTCCTGCGCGGTCAGGACCGGATGGCCGGTTTGCCGGGGATGCACGGTCACGCGTCCGCAGGCCGTCAGTTCCCTGTCACACCGCTCGAGATACGGCGTGGCCTGGAGGCGGCGGAAGGTCCTGTGCGCGGCCTCGAGCTCGGCCGCCGCGCTTCTGCGTCGGCCGGAGCGGCGAAGAGCCGTGCCGTAGGCCAGGTGCAGCAGAGCCTCTTCCCAGCAGCCGTCGCCCTGTGCGCAATGCCGCAGGCCGTCTCGGAATGCCTGGTCGGCGGCTTCGACGTGGCCGCGGGCTTCCTCCAGCAACCCCCGGCAGCGTGCGGCCGCCGCCTGCTCGAGCGGTCGGCTCCGCTCGGCCGCGCGCCTCTCGTAGGGGGCGAGCACCGCTTGGGCTTCCTCGATGCGGCCGGTGCGGGTCAGGGCTTCGGCGAGCAGGGGGCGCCAGGCGACGAGACCGGGCTCCTCGATGCCGTACCGGGGGACGATCTCCGGGGGCAGGAAGGGGCTCAGCTGCTCGATCACCTTCTCGTGATCACCGCGGGCGGTGTGGACGAGAGCGAGCGCGGTGGCCGCGAAGGCGGAGTCGTTGATGTCTCCGAGCACGCGGGCGTGTTCGGCCGCCGATGCGGCGTGTGCTTCGGCGGCCCGGAAGTCACCCCGGCCGGCGAGCGGGTACGCGGTCACGGCGTGCACCACGGCGAGGATGGATATCTGGTCGGTGTCCTCCGCCAGGGACACGGCATGGGTGCCGTGGGCGATCGCTTCGTTCCACTGCCCGGCCCGGTATGCGGCGTCCGTGAGGAAGCCCAGCGCCACCAGAGCCGCATAGGGAAGTCCGCCACGACGGTGGGAGTTGAAGGCCTCCTTCAGGTCCCTGCGGGCCTCGCGCAGCTGCCCGTTCCACAGATGCAGCATGCCGCGTGCGAGGAGGCCGTCCAGCCGCTCCGGGGTGTCCCGCGGTCCCGTGTCGGACAGGTGGGCGAGGGATCGCATGCCTTGTGCGTAGTCGCCGGAGATGGCCAGGCCGATGGCGAGGGAGTCGCGAAGGAAGGACGACCGCTCGCCCGGTGGCAGGGCAAGCCCGCGCTCGGCCCAGTGGATGATGCGCGGGGCGTCTCCCTGGATGAGGCACAGCCAGGCCATCTGCTCGGCGGCCTTGCGGAGTGCCTCCGGTCCCGTGGTCGCGTCACAGGTGTCCCAGCAGGTGGAGAGCTCTCGCCGGGCTTCGTCGAGTCGGCCCGTGGTGAGGGCGAGGTGTCCCAGTACGTAGTGCTGTTCCGCGTCGGGAGCCACGCCGCGGATGGTCTGCTCGAGTTCGGCGGCTTGGCTGACATCTCCGGCGAGCAGCAGGTACTCGACCCCTTGGAGCAGCCACCGCGCCTGCCGGCCGGGCTTGGCGGACAGCCGGGCGGCGGCCATCGAGGCGGAGGCCGCCGCGGACCAGGCGCCTTTCTCGGACTGCTGCGCGGCGAACAGAGCGAGTTCCTCCGCCAGCTGTCCGTCCGGCCCGACGGCGGCGTGCACCCGGTGTTGCAGCGCGATCCAGGGGTCGGCCATGAGATCGGCGGCCATGCGATGCAGGTGCGAGCGCTTGGCCGGTTCCAGCCCGCGGTAGACGGCCGCACGCAGAAGAGGATGGGGGAAGGCCACCTGCGGCGGGGTACCTGTGGGGCCTTCCTCCAGCAGCCCGCACGCCATCGCCCGGGTGAGCGCGGTCAGGGGCTCCGGCACGGCTCCCATCTCCGCCGCCATATGGAGAGGGCTGGACATGCCGAGGACACTGGCGGCCTGTACCAGGCAGCGTGATCCGGGGTCGCAGGCAGCGAGTCGCTCCGCGATGATCCGCTCGTACCTGCGGGGTGCCGGCAGGACGGCGCGGCCGCCACCGAGGACGTCGGCGGGGAACTGTTGGAGCAGTGCCTTGACGTGCAGTGGGTTTCCGAGCGTGTGATCCCGCAGTCTGACCATGGTCCGGTGGGGCAGCGACGCGGGTCCGAGGGCCGCGTTCAGCGCCATCAGTTCCGGCACGCCGAGGCCTTCGAGTGTCAGCCGGAGCGTGGTGTCGTCATGGATCAACCGGTGGAGCCCCTGGGGCAGCCGGGGATCGGCTGAGTCCCGGGTGGCCAGCACGGTCAGAACCCGGTCCACGCGCAGTCGTCTCAGGACGAAGGTCAGTGCATGGAGAGAAGGAGTGCCCGCCCAGTGGATGTCGTCGATCACCATGACCACCGGGTTCCGGTCCTGCAACCGCCCCAGGGCATCGAGGAACACGGCCCCCACGGAAATGGGATCCTGCGCGGCGGTGCCCAAGGACGCTCCGAGAGCCGCCTCCCGGAGCGTCGCACCGGCCGAATCGGGAAGATGGCACATCAGTTGGGTGATGAGACCGTAGGCCAGTTCCCGCTCGAATTCCTCGCCGCTGGCCGTCACCACGCGGCAGTCCCGGGCCTTACCGGAGAGAAAGCGTCGGATCAGGGAGGTCTTCCCGATCCCGGCGGTTCCGTCGATGACAACAACCCGGGGCTCGCCGCCCGCCGCTCTGTCCAGCCAGGTGCCCATGCTGGTCAGTTCCTGGTGCCTGCCCAGGAACGGCGCCTCGGACGTCTGCCGCATTCGTCCCCCACTGGTTCGACGAGACCATGAGCTCGCAGGACGCGGGCTGCGGCGCGCGACACACCGGGCGCGGCTCCTTGCCGGACCTCCCAGGGCCGGGCCGCACCCGCTGAGCAGCCCCAGCGTGACAGCCCCGCTCGGGGCCGTCACAGGTTTCCGTCAAAGTGCTGACGCGGTGCCAGGCAGGTGTGTAGGGAGCGGAAGGGCCGGGACACTCTCGGGGATTCCTCGCGGGCAGGCTGCGGCCAGGCAGTTCGGCGAGGCCATGGAGAGCGCCTCGACGTGTCAAGGGACCGCTGGTGAGTCGCCAGAGCGACCCGCAGGCCCGGACGGTAAGGGCTGGGAGGTCGACCGCCTGGCCGTCGACGAGGCTGTACGGGACGCCTTCGCCCGCTACCAAGTGGTCGGCATGTTCGCCGACGTGGAGCACGGGGAGTCCCACGTCGACTCCTGGGGCGAGGCGTTCCGCGAACAGGTCCTCGTCCGGGCATCGGCCCGGCATCCGATTGCCTGGGACATGCGCGGGCGCCCGGCCCAGTCCACGCTCGCCAACGAGCGCCTGGTGCAGGCGGTGAAGGACGGCGTGGTGAAGCACACCGGGAACGTCGCCCTGCGCCGCCACGCGCTCAACGCGCGCCGCCGCCCCAACATCTACGGCATCAGCTTCGGCAAGGACCGGCGCGGCTCGAAACGCAAGGTCGACGGGTGGGCCGCGATGCTGCTGGCGGACATGGCTCGGCAAGAGGTGGTCATGAGCGGCAAGCTGCCCTCGCCACGAGACCGGCGCGTGATCGTCCTGCGCTGATCACCAACGTCAAGGTTGCGGCGTGCTCAGCAGTGGCTAGCCTAAGAAAAAGGCCGCGCGTCTATGCCTCTACGGGTATCAATCCAACGTCGGCACACATTCCTGAAGTGATTTTAAGAATTCACCCGGGTTGACAAGCCACCTTATTTGTTGGCTGCGACGACGGGTGGGAGCTCTACGTGAAGTGACCCCCAGGAGTGTCATGTTCGTAGTACGTCATGGCAGAGGCGCCGTAAATCCCTCACCGGTATTTGATGACGTGTGGGAGATCTACACCGAACTGGGCGCCTATGAAAGGCATTTTCACGACCTCGAGGCGCGTTACCGAGTCCTCGCGTCTACATGGCTTCTAGCCGCGTTTGCCGGAATCGGATTCGTCCTTTCCGGAAAGATCTCTATCCACATACCTCCAGAGTGCCTAGCGGCTGGGATAGCCATGGCCGGAGCTATTGGCATTACGCTTCTCTGGAATCTCGATCAAACTGGTTTACTATACCCTGCTGGAGGGTGCTTTTCGGGAGGGTCTACTTATCGAAAGGGAGCATGCATGGCTTCCGCCTATTCGCAATAACATGCTGACTCTTACAAGGGATCAGGGAGTCAGACGCAGGGCTGCCGCTTTCTATATATCGGGCGTCGGCATCCTTCTTGCGATTTCGGCAGGGGCTGTCATATTCAAAATGGCCTGGAATGGGATGGGTTGGTGGATTGTGCTGCCTGCGATTATTGGCGTCATCTTGTCCGCTAACTGGATGGCGTATATGTGGAGGAGTAATCTTCAGCGAGACTGGCGGAGTTACGCTGTGCGCTACGAAACATTGATAGACCATCCAGTGGAGGGAATATTTCCGTACCTGGTTAAGCCTGACCTGGTTGTGAAATGGGCGTCGAATGCCGCGGATGATGGAGATGCTGCGTCGTCGAAGCGCGTGTCGAAGGCCTCGTGGCCCGAAATATCGCAGTTGGTTCCGAAGGTCAGCGGGCCACCTGCGGAAGGCGCCGAATATGATGTTGAACTAAACAGTGATAATGAACCCAGCACCCGCGTAATAGAAATGTACGATGAACCATATGGGGCGACGGTTCGTTTCTCTATCCCTAGCAAGCGTGTCAGGCGGTTCTATCGCCTCATGCCCGTAAGTAATGGCACTAAATTCTCGGTAGTCGAGTACCAATACCACGACTCAACCAAGGATCGGATTCTCCTCCTCCTTCGTGAGCCGTTTTGGATATTTGCGCTCCCCTTCTTGCGTCGCTTCCATGAGCCGCGGCGCAAGGTAGTTGAGGATGATGTAACGAAGCTCCGAAAAGTCATCAGCGGCGATGCGGAAGCTGAGAGTGAACGGCACAGAAAGCAACAGGAGGAGCGGCAGCAGAGGGTGAACATAACACGGCTAGATCAGGGGAAGACGCGGCTGCCTCGTGAAGATTTCGGTATGGGGTTCGGTGATCGGTAGGCCGGTCTCGGCGAGACATCCGTCGATCAGATCGGGTGGTACTGAAGCTGCCGAAAGCCCCGCCGGAGAACACGGGTGAGGTGTTCCTCATCGCCGATACACCGATGTTGTCCGCCCTGTGTCGTGGCGAGGGGCTGACAGCACGTACCCCGCGGGATGCAGTCCAGGCACACCCATTTCCGGCGGGCGATCAGAATGGTGCGCTCCTTCGGGGGCTTCCCACATCACTGGGACGCTTCGGCTCGCTCGGGAAGGTCCGGCTTGATGAAGTCCAAGGCGCGCGGCTGCTCGCCGCCGGTGGAGAGGCAGTTTCGATCGAAGCGACGGTCAAACTCCGCACCTGCCCGGCCAGTTGTCCGTCATGACGATCCCAAGCAGCATGCCTCTGGCCCCCGCCCCCAAAGGGAGCGGCTGGGCGTGCGGTTCGCGGAACTAGGAGAGCCTATGCCCGGGACGTCGGACTTCAAGAAAGTGCTTTGCGAACGAGGTACTGTCAGACAGGCATGCAGGTCATGGAGTCTGCTCCCCGCATCCGCGGGGATGGTCCCAGGAGCACGGTGACGAGCAGTAGAGCGATGGGCTGCTCCCCGCACTCGCGGGGATCCCTGCGGCCCCAACGCTCCTTCAGGCGGAGGCGCCGATTGGCCCCGGCGTGCAAGCCGACTCGTCCGCCCGTGAGCCTCCCGCCCCGCTGGGAACGCGGAGATCCCCGACGCCCCGCACGGGGGCGGGGTGCCGGGGATCACAGTCGGACCGTGTTCGGATCAGGTCACGTCAGCGGACGTTGACCGCCTTCCACGCGGCGTTGACCGTCTTGTACTCGCGGCTGGTCTTGCCGTACAGGTCACCCGCGGCCTTCAAGGTGGCCTTGCGGGCGCCCTTGTAGTTGGTCGTCGAGGTCATGTAGACCGTCAGCGCGCGGTACCAGATCTTGGCGACCTTCTGGTTGCCGATGCCCTTGACGGTGGAGCCGTCCTTGGTGGGGCTGTCGTACTTCACGCCCTTGATGGTCTTCCGGCCGCTGCCCTCGCTGGCGAGGTAGAAGAAGTGGTTGCCGACTCCGGAGGAGTTGTGCACGTCCAGGTCGCCGAGGCCGGACTTCCAGTAGTCGGCGGACGAGCCGTCCAGGGAGGGCTTGTCCATGCGGCGCAGCCACGGCGGGGTGGACTGGTCGCTGAAGAGGTAGTCGGGCTTGTCGTAGCGGTTGTTGGCGTACCACTCGACCATGGTGCCGAAGATGTCGCTGGTGGCCTCGTTGAGGCCGCCGGACTCGCCTTCGTAGACGAGGCCGGCGGTGGCGCTGGTGACGCCGTGGGTCATCTCGTGGCCCATGGTGTCCAGGTCCACCTGCTCGGCGTCGCGGTTGCCGTCGCCGTCACCGGTGAGCATGCAGAAGCACTCGTCGGACCACTGGGCGTTGTCCCACTTGTCGCCGACGTGGACGAAGACGGTGGCGGCCTTGCCGTCGTTGCGGATGCCCTTGCGGCCGAAGGTCTTCTGGAAGTAGTCCCAGGTCCAAGCGGTGTTGGCGTGGGCGTCCACACCGGCGGTGGCGCGGTTGGTGGAGAACTTCTTGCCGTCGCCCCACTCGTTGTCGCGGTCGGTGAGGAGCTTGCCGGCGCTCGGGTGCTTCAGCGAGTCGGCGTCGACGTTCTTGGCGTCCTTGGTGACGGTGCCGCGCTTGGGGTCCTTGAGCGCGTACTTGCCGTCCGACCGCTTGGTGGTGTCGATGCTGATGTCACCGGTGTACTCGGAGTGGCCCTTGCCCCTGGCCTGGTGCTGCGCGTCGTAGGACGCGATCTGCTTGCCGTTGGCGGCGTCGGTGACGATGATCTTGCCGACCGGCTCCCCGTGGGTGCCGGTGCCCATCACGGTGGTCTGCCAGGCCAGCCGCGGGGTGCCGTCGACGGCCCAGACGATCAGCTTGGGGCGGGAGGTGGCGTCCTTGACCTTGTCGGTCTTCTTCAGCGCCTGGTTGGCGGTGTGCTGGGGGGAGACGCCCGGGGTGGTCTTCTTGACGGCCACCGTACGCGCTCTGGCCCGGCTGAGGTCTCTGAAGTCGCCGTTCTTCGACTGGTGGACGACCAAGTCGCCACCGACGACGGGGAGTCCGCGGAAGGTGCGGTCGAAGCGTATGTGCTGGGTGCCGTCGGGGTCGATGACGACGTCCTTGACGGCGAGGTCCTGTCCGGCGCCGAAGCCGAACGCCTCGGCGTGGGCGCGGACATTGGCCTCCGCGGTGGCGATGGCCTTGTCCCGCGGTGACGGGGCGGCCACGGCGGACCCCGGCTGGGCGATCTGGAGGCCGGTGGCAACAAGAGCGGATGCTGCGGCTAGCGCGGACGCGGTTGCGATGCGTCGGCGCTGTGGGGAAGCCGATATCACGCTGTATCTCCTCGGGGGAGTTGACGGACAGATGGTGAGATCTTGTCGTTAACAGCGAGATAACTGATCAAATCTGACTGATCTTTACCTGAATTTGACAGGATTCTCTGTGCTTCCCTGCATGAAGACGGTCCGAACCGGTCGCGGGTTGAGTCATCGCGGTCATAACCCATCAGTGACCGCTGCATTTTGACCGCCGTGCACACCGCCGTGCACACCGAACGACGCGCGGCCGCCCGGGAGATCCCGGACGGCCGCGCGGTGTGCGTGTCGCTATATCACCGCCGTGGCGCGTGGCCGACGGCCTCCTGACGCTCCTCGCGATCGGTCCGCGCCGCGTGCGGGCGCCGCGGGCGCCCGATCAGCACCGCCAGATGCACCGTGACCATCACCGCGGCGGTCACGGCGGCGCTGTGCCACAGCAATGCGTCCATCCGGCCCGCCGAGAGATACGCGCCCGCGGCCACCGCCACCACCGCGCACACCGCCCGGTCGATGATGCTCTCCACCGACAGCAGGGTGGCGCGCGGAGCGCCCTTCGGCACGGCGTCGTTCACCAGCTTGCGCTGGATCGGATACGCGAAACCGGTGACCGCCGAGAACAGACAGAGCAGGGCGACCGCCGCCAGCGGCCCGCCGAGGGTGATCCCGGCCAGGGACACCGCCATCGCCAGGCTCAAGCCGGACACCATCGTCAGCGGTTTCAGTCTGCGCCCCAGCCACTGCGGCCGGGCCGCGCCCACGGCCTCGGCCACCGTCACCGCCGCCAGCACACTGCCGTGCGAGGTCTCCGGGATGCCCTGGTCGATCAGGATCGGCTGGAACAGGTTCACCTGGCAGATCCGGGAGAGCGTGAAAACGGCCACGCCCTGCACCATCACCAGGGCGAGCCACGGGGAGCGGCGCAGATGGCGCAGCGCGCCCCCGGCTTCCTTCCAGACCCCCGACCGGCGTTCGCCCGTCTCGCTCTCCGCGTTCCCGGCCAGCCGGGGCAGCGCCATCACGCACGCCAGTGACGCCGCGGCGCTGGCCGCGCTGAGGACGTACGGTGTGGGCCGGGACACCGCCATCAGCGGCCCCACCAGCGGCCAGCACACCACCTTCGCGGCCAGCCCGAGTGCCCGCGCGGTCCCCTCGGCGCGCAGATAGTGGTCGTCCGCGCCCTCCGCGTGCAGCGCGTCGTAGAGGTACGCGCTGGCCGCGCCCGAGGTGAGGGAGCGGCCGGCGGCGATGGCGAGGAAGTGGACCAGGAAGCCGGTGTAGTCGGGGGAGAGGACCGGGGCGAGGTTGGCCGCGGTCATCACCACCGCGCCCGCGCGCAGACAGTTGCGGGCGCCGATCCGGTCGGCCACCAGACCGGTCGGAATCTCGAACAGGCAGAACGCGATGTAGTAGATGGACTGGATGCCGAAGATCTGCGCGTCCGAGAGCCCGGCCTCCCGCTGGTAGGCATAGAAGACCGGCATCCACCACAGCAGGTTGAACAGCAGCTGGAAGCCGTTGTTGAGGGCGATGACCCGGCGGGACCCGGCGGTGAGCGGGGATCGCCCCTTCGCCGGGACCCGCCCCTCCGCCGGGACCCGCCCCTCCGCCGGGGAGCGGCGGAGGAACGGTATGCGGCCCCTCACAGCGCGTACGGGCGGAGCTGGACCAGCCGGAAGCCGCCTTCGTCGGTCATCAGCCACTCGATGTCCAGCGGATCGTCCGGGTCGTACGAGAAGTGCGACTGGAGCAGCCGCCCGGTGAGCGCGAGATCCGCCAGCCGCGCCCGGTCCGGGGCGGGCAGGTCCGCGCCGGACGAGCCGAGGTCCACGGTGCGGCCCCCGCCCTCCACGGTGTTGTACAGGTATTGCAGCGGCAGCGCCGTTCCGTCGACGACGCTCTCGGGCGAACCGGGCGTGCAGTTGATGTAGACGTTGCGGAAGTCCTCGCGCCGGGTGGGGTTGCAGGTGACCAGCACCCCGCCGAGCTCGGCCGGGGTGTACTCCTGGACGATGACGCCCATGTAGGTGTCGTCCAGGGAGATGCCCGCCTCGTGGCGGAGCCGCACACTGCGCGGCGACAGCAGCGAGGCCCACACCTGCCGTACGGCGTCCAGGAGTTCGGCGGTGCCGTGCACCGTGGTGATGGAGTCGTAGACCCCGGCGGCGGAGAACCCCGGCAGATCCTCGGCGTTGGAGGAGGAGCGGACCACCAGCCGCCGGCGGCACACGCTGCCGGCGAACGGCGCGGTGATCCGCGCCGCCACCTCGTCCGGCACCGGGGTGCCGCGCACCAGCTGCTGAAGGCTCAGACACAGCGGGTCCAGCACATCGTCGGCGCCCTGCTCCAGCGCCATCTTCAGCTTGCCGATGCCCTGTTGGAGGGCGGGCGAGGAGATCAGGAAACGGTGCTGGAGGGCGAACGGCAGCGCCACGCCCTCGGGCGCGGTGACGGTGGCGGCCACGAACTCCGAGGCCGCCTGGCGCAGCGCCGCGGGGTCGGCGGACGCGGTCAGCCGGGAGGCGAGATGGCCGTACAGATCCCTTCTCGGCGGCCGGGGCCGGCCGTAGAAGGCGGTGAGATCGGCGGTGCGGCTGTCCAGCACATGGTGGAATTCACCGAGGTTGGCAGCCTTGGTGCCGTAGCGGTCGTGGTCCTCACGGCGCAGTCTGCGCAGTTCCAGGACGGGCATGTCCTCCAGCAGCGGCGGCTCGAGCCGGATCCGCTGCTGATGCCATAGGGGCTCCTCCAGTTCGGGCACCTCGTGCAGCCGGACCAGGCTCACCTCGTCGTCCCGGACCCGGTAGCACACCCAGGCCCCGTCCAGTCCCTCCGCCTCCACCAGCCGGGGCATGTCCCGCACGATGGCGTTGGGGATGCCCCAGCCGGAGGCCAGCACATTGGTGTGGGACAGCGGGGTGATGGGGGCGGCGTTGATGAATCCGGCCACCCGCGGTACGTCGTCCGGCAGACAGTCCATGGCCACGATGTCCGACCAGCCGAGGCCCGCGGCGCGTTCGCGGTATTCCTCCAGCGAGCCGAACCAGTGCAGACGCCCGATGGCCTCACCGGTGTTCAGCGGGGTGCGGGGGCGGCTGACGAACAGCTCATGGCTGAGGATGCGCGGCAGCCGTACGTCGCTGACCACGGCCAGCGCGGCCTCCTGGGCGTGGTTGGCGGGTTTCAGCAGCAGCGGCAGCCGCCCGTCCACCCGCTCCCGGACGAAGTCGTAGAACTCCTGGAGCAGCGGGCCGTCCATGGTGTCGGCCTCGGTGGTCTCCAGCACCAGGAACGGGCGCTCCCGGCCCTCGGTGTCCTCGTCGGCGTGCAGTGACAGCACACCGAGCAGGAAACGGCGGTCGGGGTCGGAGTACACCGAGGCGTTGAACGCGTCCAGCCGGGCGTCGAGTTCGTCCAGGCCCATCCCGAGGATGCGGGTGGCCACATAGTTGACGTGGAACGGGTGGACGGCGGTGTCCAGCAGATGCCAGGTGTGCTCGGCGCGGTCGACCACCACCTTCAGATACGGATGTCCGGCCAGCACTCCGGACAGGGTCCGGAACAGTGGCAGCGACAGGTTCTCGCCGACCACGGTGGCATCGGTGCCGGGCGCGGTGGCCGGGCTGGGAAACGCGCTGAGGCCGGCCATCACGGCCTCCCGATGGGCGGGGCGGGCGGAAGGACGGTGGGCAGGGCGTCGTTGAGTCGTTCGAAGTCACGTATCACCGTGACCGGATCGTCGGCGACGAGCTGACACAGCGCCGCCATGGAGTTCGCGCCCGCGGCCGGGTCGTAGACCGGCACCGGTGTGCCGTCGGGCAGCGAGTGCTCGGCCACCTCCGTCAGCCGCGCCCCGGTGGAGATCAGCCCGGAGCGCTGGACGGCGGCGAAGTCCCACAGCCGCCGGTCCGGCCACGGCGCGCCGGAGCCGCCCACGGCCAGCACCACCAGCGATCCGGCCGCGCCCTTGGCGTCGGCGGCGCCGAGCACCGAACCCGGCCCGGGGGCGGGCCAGTCGACCTCGCGGCCGAGCAGCCGGTCGATGAGCATGCCGATGACGTCCACCCCGAAGACGTCCTCGATCTGCGGCACGGTCATCGCGCCGCCGAACCGGGCGGCGGTCTCGATGACCCACATCCGCCCGTCGGCGCCCAGCTTGATCTCGGTGTGGGTGCCGCAGGTGCGCAGCCCGAGCGTGTCCACGGCGGCCGTCGCGAGCTCCACCACCTTCCGCTGGGCGTCCTCGGGCAGCAGGGCGGGGGTGATCCCGGCGCGTTCGGTGAACGGCTCGATGGTGGGCATCCGTCCGCTCAGGCACACCGGGTGGTAGACGCCCTCGGCCACCACGCCCTCGACGCTCACGTAGTCGCCCCAGCCGGGTTCCTCGAACCAGTCCCCGGCCGTGCCCGTCACGATCTCCTCGACCAGGAAGTCCGCGTCCGCCCCGGCCACATGGAGCTCGGCGTAGCCCTGGCGGGCGGACTCCTCCATCACCTCACGGGCCCGCGCCCAGGCGGGCGCGATGTCCTGTGGGCCGCGCAGGATCTGATGGGCGGTGGACCCGGCGCTCCAGGCGGCCTTCATCAGCATCGGGTACGGGATCTCGGCCGCGGCCTCGTGCAGATCGCGCTCGGTCGCCACGGAGCGGAACCGCGGCTGGGACACCCCGTGCGCGTCCCAGGTGCGGCGCATCATCCGCTTGTCGCGGGCGAGCACACAGTGCGCACCGGCCCCGGCGAGGCCGAGCCGCTCGGCGGCGTCGGCCACCGCCACCACGGCGTACTCGGACGGGGTGAACACCGCGTCGGCGCCGACGGCCTGTGCCTGAGCCGTGATCAGCGCCACGAGGTCGTGGGACGCGGTGTCCGCGGGGGCGACCACCGAGGCACAGAGCCGGGTGACCGCATCGCGTGTGGAGGGCGGAAGGGGACTGAGCACGAGCAGATGCACTTCGGCCTTCGCGGCGACCCGGGACAGCGCGTATTCCAGCGGCGGCCCGCCCTTGGCGTAGACAAACAGCACCTTACTCACAGATAACGACTCCTCGGTTCAGAGTTTCTCGATGGCTCAGCGAAACCGGCGGGCTGGCACTTCCGCCGCGATCCGGGCCCGTCAAGCGAACCAGTCGGGCACCACGCTTACCCACCGAACCGGGGGCGGGCGCTCAGGCAAATGCCTGAGTGTCACGAGGAGTTCACGGTGAGCGAGGACCTCAGGCATGGGTTTCGGCCCTTCTCGGCCCCTTGTGCGTTCCGGCCGGTTACGGTGCATGCACGCACGGTGTCTGGGCAAGCCTTGGCCATGCCTTCGGTCGTCGATGCCCGGAGGCCGGACCGGAAAGGCGGCAGGTGTCCGATATGGGCCTGAGTACGCTGCTTGAGCGCATGCCCGTGTCATGGTGGGAAGCCGATGAGGGGCTGCGCATCGTCAACTGCGGTGGTGGCGCGTTCCACGACCCGGGCACCGCACAGCGATTCGTCGACAGCCTCGGCGGTACGGCCGACGGACGGCGGGAGGGGGCGGCCGCCGACGACCGGGAGGCGGGGATCGACCGCCGCCAGGTCCGGTTCGGCGGGCGGCTGTTCGACGTCACCTCCTACCCCGGGCGGCTCGCCGGTGGCCGCCGGGGCGGGACCAGCGGGCTCGCGGTGGACATCAGCGCCCTGGACCTCGGCCGGCGCGACCACACCGCCTTCACCGACTTCGCGGACTACGCGCCCGCCGCCGCCTTCATCCGCGACGCGGGTGGCCGCTATCTGTGGGCCAACCACGCCTACGCTCATCTGTACGGCACCTCCGCCGAGGCCGTGATCGGCAGCAGTGTCACCGACTTCGACGCCCCCGAGGACGTGGCCACCTTCCAGACCCTGGACCGGCAGGTGCTCAGCTCCGGCAGACCGGTGCGGCACACCCTCGACTACCACCGCCCGGACGGCTCCCCCGGACGCGCGGTCGGCCATCGCTTCCCGGTGGCCGAGGGCGACCGGACCTGTGTGGCCGGGATCTACATCGACATCACCGACTACACCCTCGCCCTCAGTCAGCGGCGTGCCGCCGAGGAGGACCTCCAGGCGCTCAGCGAACACAGCGGACTGCCCTGCGCCCTGCTCTCGACGGGCGGCCGGATACGCCGGGTCAGCGCCTCGGCCGCGGAACTGCTGCGGGTTCATGTCCCCGACCTGCTCGGCCGCCCCGCCCACCGCTATCTGGCCCCCGCCGAGGATCTGGCCGGACTGCGCCACGCCTGGCGGGATCTGGTGAACCGGCGCAGACGCCGGGTCCAGACCTCCGCGGCCTTCCTCGACGCGCGGGGCGAGGAGTGGCGGGCCCGGCTGCTGCTCACCGCCGTCGGCAGCGGCTCACGGCGGGCCCGCGGCGTCTGGGTGGTGCTGCCCCACCACACCCTGCCGCACCGGCCACTGCCGCCGCTCACCGCGGCGCAGTTGCGCATCCTCACCCTGCTGTCCGCCGGACACGGCAACAATGAGATCGCCGCCTCCCTCCGGCTCTCGCGGCAGACGCTGGACTACCACCTCGGCCGGCTGCGGGAGTTGCTGGAGGCGCCCACCCGGCTGGCGCTGGTCAGCCGGGCGTATGTGCTGGGTATCCTCGATCCGCAGGCATGGCCGCCGCGCTCGGCCGTCGGCCGCCGTCCGGCCGGTCCTTGCTGAACCCCGCCCGTTCCCGCTGAACGCGGGCTGCTGAACGCGGCCGGTTCCCGCCCAAGGGCGCGGCGAGTGTGGGGTGGTTCACAGCGCCGCCACCCATCTCCTGAATGAATTCTTGTTATCCGGTGTCCCGGCCCGGGTCTCCCTCAGTGCCAGGACGACGAGTCGAGCTCAGGAAATGGGGCGCTGAGAGTGAGCAGCGAGGTCGGAGCAGAGGTCATCGAGGCCGCGCGGTCCGGTGACCCGGTGGCGCGGGATCAGCTCGTCAGCGCGTATCTGCCACTGGTCTACAACGTCGTCGGCCGCGCCCTCAAGGGGCATGCGGACGTCGACGACGTGGTCCAGGACACCATGATCCGGGCCCTCGGCGGGCTCGGCGGACTGCGGGACCCCTCCGCCTGCCGCTCCTGGCTCGTGGCGATCGCGATGAACCAGGTGCGCCGGCACTGGCGGGAGCGGCAGGACGCGCCCGTCGGCGGCCTGGGGGAGGTGCACGAAATGCCCGGACCCGAGCCCGACTTCGCCGATCTGACGATTGTGCGGCTGGGGCTGGAAGGCCAGCGCAAGGAGGTCGCCGAGGCGACGCGCTGGCTCGACGACAGCGAGCAGGAAGTGCTCTCGCTGTGGTGGCTGGAGGCCGGGGGTGAACTGAGCCGCGCCGAGGTGGCCGCCGCCCTCGACCTCTCGCCGCAGCACACGGCCGTACGCGTCCAGCGCACCAAGGATCAGCTGGAGACCGCGCGGGTGGTGGTCCGCGCCCTGTCCACCACCCCGCTCTGCGGCGAACTGCGGCAGCTCACCGGCATCTGGGACGGACGGCCGTCCGCGCTGTGGCGCAAGCGAATATCCCGCCACGCCCGCGGCTGCGCCGGGTGCTCCGGCCACTGGTCCGGACTGGTCCCGGCCGAGGGACTGCTCGTCGGGCTCGGTCTGGTGCCGGTGGCGGGCGCGCTGCTGGGCTGGCGGGCGAGTACGGCCGCCGCCGCGCAACTCCCCATGGACCCGGCCGGATCGGCCGTGCCCGGCGACGCGTGGACGCACTCGGCGGACACCACGGTGCTCCCGGCGGTGGACCTGGGACCGGCCGGTGCGCACGGCTCGGCCGGCGCGACGCACGGCTCGGCCGGCACGCACGCCGCGGACGGGGCGCGCGGCGCCCGGCACCGGGCCCGCAAGCGGTCCCGCGCCGCCCGCGGTGCCGGGATCGCGGCGCTCGCGCTGGCCGTCGGCGGTTCCGCGCTGCTGCTGGTCCCCGGGGACAAGGGGCACAACGACGCCGGGAGCAGCCGGACCGCACCGCTGGCGGAGGAGACCCCGTCCGCCGATGAGCCCACCCCCGACCACACCACCACCCGGCCCGCCAGCCGCAAGGAGAGCCCGACGCGGCGCCCGGTCACCAAGGCGCCCCGTACCTCCAAGCCCACTCCGCGCCCCAGCACCAGCGCCCCGACCGCACCGCCCACCCGCTCCGCCCCGACCACGGCGCCTCCGAAGGCCGACCCCGGCTCGGGCAACAGCACCGCGTTCGCGCAGCAGGTCATGGAGCTGGTCAACATCGAGCGCGGCAAGGTGGGCTGCTCCCCGGTCCGCCTCAACGACAAGCTGAACTCCGCCGCCCAGCGCCACTCCGACGACATGGCCGCCCGCGGCTACTTCGACCACACCTCCCCCGACGGCTCGGACCCCGGCGACCGCATCACCGCCGCCGGATACCCGTGGCGCACCTACGGCGAGAACATCGCCAAGGGGCAGCAGACCCCGGCCGCGGTCATGGACTCCTGGATGAACAGCCCCGGCCACCGGCAGAACATCCTCAACTGCGACTTCACGGAGATGGGCGTCGGCGTCAACCGCGGCAGCGGAGGCCCCACCTGGACCCAGGCGTTCGGCGACCGCTGAGGTCACCTCCGTCGCAAGCAGCAGCACACGCGGCGGCCGTGGCCGCGGAATGTCAGCCGCGGGTGAGCGCGAAGCCCTCGGTTCCCGGCTCGCCAGGGAACGGGGCCGTGGCCTCCGGTACGTCGAGGGCCGGTACGTCGAGCGCCGGGTGGACGCGGGCCGGGAGGACGGGAGCCAGGACGCCGAAGGCCGGGAAGCCGGAGAGGAACACCGGGTGGACGGCGCCCCGGTGGGGCGTTCGCGCCGGCAGCGAGTCCGGACGTGGGGCCGGAAGCGCGGCCGGGACCGGCTGCCGGGACGCCGGTACGGAACCGGCCGGGCGGGGCGCGCGGGAGAGCAGGACCACGCCGCGGGCCGCCGCCGCGGCGCCCGCGAGGGCGAGGGCGGTGCCCGCCGGGCCGCCGTGGAGGCGCTCGCCCAGCAGGGTGATGCCGATGGCCGCCGCGGCGACCGGGTTGGCGAGGGTCAGAGTGGCCAACGGGGCGCCCAGGCCGCCCGCGTAGGCGCTCTGCGAAAGCAGCAGACCGCTCACCGCGAACGCCGCGACCAGGACGGCCATCGCCAGTACGGGCCAGGACAGCACGGCGGTCCCGGTGTGGGCGGTGAGCGCGACCGTGAGGGTCTGGGTGAGCGCCGAGGCGACGCCGGAGGCGATACCGGACGCCGCGGCGAACCGCAGCCCACGGCCGCGTGGCCGCCGGCCGGGCCGGGTGAGCAGGGCGATCAGCGCCAGGACGACAGCCGCCACCGACAGCGCCTCGGACAGGGTCAGGGTGTCGTGCGGCGCGGCGCCACCGGTGACCGGCAGCAGGGCGCCGAGGCCGAGCAGGGCCAGCGCGGTACCGCGCCACTCGGTCCGCAGGACCCGTCGGCCCGCGAGCCGCGCGCCCAGCGGGACGGCGGCGACCAGGGTGAGCGCGCCCAGCGGCTGGACGAGCGTGAGCGGGCCGTATCCGAGCGCCGCCACATGCAGCAGGGCACCGGCCGCGTTCAGCCCGACCGCTCCCCACCAGGCGCCGCACAGCAGCAGCCCGGCGATGCCGCCCCGGCGGCCGGAGCCCGCCAGCCGCTCCTGGGCCACGGCCGCGGTCGCGTAGGCCACGGCGGAGGCGAGGGCGAGTACGACGGCCATGAGAGTCGGGTCCATCCGCCGCTCCTCCCGTCCGCCCGGCCGCTTGCGGCCAGTCCCTATCGGTACACGACTGTACCGATACGAGAGTGTACCGGTTCATCGGTGTATCGGTACAGGTGTGTATCGGTACGCCGATGTCTCGGTACACTGCGAGAGGGGAGCCGGGTATCGGGGGAGTCCGAGGAGGAAACACATGCCGTCGGAGGCCACGGCCACGCAGCAGCGCCGTTCGAAGATCACTCCCGAGCGGGAGCAGGAGTTCTACACGGCGGTGCTGGATCTGCTCCAGGAGGGCGGATACGAGGCGCTCACCATCGAGGGCGTCGCCGCCCGCACCCGCTCCAGCCGTTCCACGCTCTACCGCCAGTGGAACTCCAAGCCGCAGCTGGTGGTCGCGGCACTGCGGTCCGGCAACCGCCGGATGGCCCTGGAGGGCATCGACACCGGTTCCCTGGAGGGCGATCTGCGTGCGGTCGCCGAGGCCATCGGGTCCGTATGCGGTGGGGACACCAAGCTGATGTACGCGGTCGGGCATGCCGCGCTGCACGACCCCGAGCTGCTGGAGGCGCTGCGTTCGGCGCTGATCGAGCACGAGGTGGCGGCGATCCTGGCCATGGTCCGCAAGGGTGTGGACCGCGGTGAGGTCGCCGAGGGCAACGCGGCGGCCGAGTTCGTACCCACCCAGCTGATCGGCGCGATGCGGGTGCGCCCGCTGCTGGAGGGGCGGCAGGCCGACGCCGCCTACCTCACCCGTTTCCTGGAGTCCTCGGTCTTCCCCGCCCTGGGGATCGGCGTGCGGGCCTGACGCCTCGGCGGTCGCGTCCCGTCAGATCACCGGCGGACGGCCCAGCCGGGTCATCCGCCACACCGTGCGCCAGCGCATCGGACGCCGGGTGCCGCAGGGGGTGCGGACCCCCTCCATGAATCCGCCCGCCCACGCCCGCAGACCGTCCACGGCGCGGGTGCGCGCCAGGGTGAGCAGCGTCCAACTGCCCAGGTAGAGGGGGATCAGGGGCAGCGGCAGATGGCGGCGGGCCAGCCAGACCCGGTTGCGGGCGGTCATCCGGTAGTAGACCGCGTGCCGGGCGGGGGAGGTCTTGGGGTGCTGGAGCAGCAGCTCGGGGGAGTACCGCACGGTCCAGCCGTCGTCCAGCGCCCGCCAGGCGAGATCGGTCTCCTCATGGGTGAAGAAGAACGCGTCCGGCCAGCCGCCGATCCGCTCCAGCATGGGCATCGACAGGGCGTGTCCGCCACCGAGGAAGGTGGTCACCTCACCTCCGCGCATCGGGTCCGAGGCGCGCAGCCGGGGGACGTGGCGGCGCTGGGTCTCACCGTGCTCGTCGGCGATGCGGAAGCTCACAATGCCCAGCCGTGGATCGGCCGCGTACAGATCGCGCACCGTACGGAACACATCGGGGTCGATGAGCAGTCCGTCGTCGTCGAGGTCGATCACCACATCGACATCGCCGAACTCGCGCAGCCGTCGCAGCGCCACATTGCGGCCGCCCGAGACGCCCATGTTCTCGTCCAGTTCGACGGCGGTCACATGCGCGGGGAGCTCGGGGAGCGGGGAGCCGTTGCCGACGACCACGATCCGGGTCGCGGATACGTCCTGCTTGTCCACCGACTCCAGGAGCGCGGCCACCTCGCGGGGCCGGTTGCCCATGGTCAGGATGGCCACACCCAGGCGCGGTTCGGACACGGCAGGACTCCAGAGCTCGACGACGATCCCCGCGATCGTAGCCGTTCACCGAAGTGGCCACTTCCGTACAGCCAATGTTCATCAAGGGACGCGCGGACAGCGGAAGCGGGCCTCAGCCGTCGAGGGAGGCCACGGCCTTCTTGGCGGCGCCGATCGCGCCCTCGCGTATGGCCGCGGCCGACGCGGCCTGATGGCTGTCGAAGTCGCCGCCGTTGTACGTCACCGTAATCGTCGCGTTGGCCCTGCGGACGGTGACCTTGGCCTCGCGCATCTTCTGGCCGTCGTCGGTGGTGAGCGTCTCGGCGATCCACGCCCGGTCGCCGAGGCCGGACAGTGGTTCGGCGGAGTCCGGGCCCTTCTCCCCGCCCGGCGAGGTGCCCGCGACGTCGTAGGCGATGTCCAGCCAGCGGTAGTCGTAGCCGTCCAGGGCGTGCCATGAGCAGCCGGTGCGGCGGGAGACATCGCCGGTCTTCAGCTCGTTCCCGGCCGCCGAGCCCCCGGGCACCAGCTTCTTGACCGTGTCCGCGGGGAGGGCGGCGCAGGCTCGCGCCGGTGCCTTGGGGTAGCGGGGCGGCGCGGTGGAGTCGCCGGGGGCGGGGGCGGGGGCCGAGGGTTTCGGCGAGGCGTCGGCCTGCCGGGGCCGCGCGTCCGAGTCGCTCGTGGTGGTCATGGCCACACCGGCGGCGGCGAGCACGGCCACAGGCACCAGACGAGCGGCCAGCGTGAGCGGCAGAGAACGCATGGCGGTCTCTTTTCGGTCGGATGGCGGTCGTGAAAAGGGAGGCGCGGGCGGGGTGATGGGCTGGTGGGAGCAGTGGGAGAGACCATGCCATACGGAGCGATCGTGGAACACCCCGGGCCCGGAGAAGATCGCTGCTGGCCTAATGGGGTGAATTTACATCTTCTTCACATTATCCACCCAAATCCCTGGATATCTACGACGGGTGACGATCCATCGACCATCGGTCGCGACCGGTTTACGGCCTTCCTCCCGCCCCTCCCGTCGCGGACCGCACCTTCACCTCCAGAGCCCCCCGAGTCTCCCGTGGCCGCGGCGCCCTCTGCCGCGCCGTGCGCGCCCCATCCGTCGCTTTCCGTACCTCTCTCACCTCTCGTACCGTGCCGACCGCCATCTCCCCCTTCACCAGGACTTTCTGATGTCACATCAGTTGATCCGGGGGGCGGCGGATTGCGTCAAACGCCCCTTCCGGCAACGGTCCTCATCCAGTGGCCATGTACGTGTCGTGTGCGGGCAAACACACCGCCGCTCCCCGACACTCCAATTCCTCTGACGCCACGAAGCCAGGGGAGAGCACATGGCACACGACTCGCACCAGCAGGCGATACGAGCCGCGGCAGCACGTCTGGGCCGCCGCCGCTTCCTCACCGTAACCGGTGCCGCCGCCGCACTCGCGTTCACCACCAACCTGCCCAGCGCCCAGGCCGCGCAGGTGTCTTCGCAATCGCTCACCGACAACCCCTTCACCCTCGGCGTGGCCTCCGGTGATCCGCTGCCGGACTCCGTCGTGCTGTGGACCAGACTGGCGCCCCGTCCCTACGAGCCGGGCAACGGGCTGCCCGAGGAGGGCACCGTCACGGTCGACTGGGAGGTCGCCCGCGACGAGCACTTCAAGCGGATCGCCCGGCGCGGCAGGGCCGGAGCGCACGCCGAGTTCAACCACGCCCTGCACGTGGACGTCAAGGGGCTCGAGGCCGACCGCGTCTACTGGTACCGCTTCCGTGCGGGCAAGTGGATCAGCCCGGTGGGCCGCACCCGCACCGCCCCCTCCACCGGGGCCCGGATCCATGACCTGCGGTTCGGCCTGGTGTCCTGCCAGGCGTACCACGACGGCTACTACACCGCCCTCGCCCACCTCGCGAACGAGGACCTGGACGCCGTCTTCCACGTCGGTGACTACCACTACGAGTACGCCGTCAACGCCACTGGTGGCGCCCGCAATTACTCCGACCGCCGCCTCCCCGCCGTCTTCAACACCGAAACCCTCACCCTCCAGGACTACCGGCTGCGCTACGCGCTCTACAAGTCCGACGAGGACCTCCAGGCCGCCCACGCCGCGTTCCCCTGGTACGTCACCTGGGACGACCACGAGACCGAGAACAACTACGCCGACGACGTCGACGAGAACAACAGCCCGCCGGAGGAGTTCCTGGTCCGCCGGGCCGCCGCGTACCGCGCGTACTGGGAGAACATGCCGCTGCGCATGCCGCAGCAGCCCGAGGGCCCCGATATGCGGCTCTACCGCCGCTACCACTACGGCAGGCTCGCCCAGTTCGACATCCTCGACACCCGCCAGTACCGCTCCAACCAGGCGTACGGAGACGGCTGGCAGTACCCCGGGCCCGACTCCGAGGACCCGGCGCGCACCCTCACCGGCGCGGCCCAGGAGCGCTGGCTGCTCGATGGCTTCCACCGCTCCACGGCCACCTGGAACGTCCTTCCGCAGCAGGTCACCTTCTCCCAGCGGAAGAACACCACCGACGCCCGCTCCAAGCTCTCCATGGACTCCTGGGACGGCTACCCGGCCTCCCGCGACCGGATCCTCGCGGGTGTCGAGCAGGCCGGTGTGGAGAACTTCGTCGTCCTCACCGGTGACGTCCATGTCCACTACGCCTTCGACATCAAGAAGGACTTCAACAAGCCCGACTCCCGCACCCTGGGCGTCGAGTTCGTCGGCACGTCCATCAGCAGCGGGAAGGACGGCGCGGACAAGCCCGCCAACTGGTCGACCTACATGGCGGCCAACCCGCATATGAAGTTCTACAACGGCCGTCGCGGCTATGTGACGGTCACGCTGGACGAGCAGCATGCGCGGGCCGACTACAAGACGGTCTCCGCGGTCACCACCCCGGGGGCGCCGCTCACCATCGCGGCGTCCTTCGTCAGCGAGGCCGGAAACCCCGGTCTGCACTCCGCCTGACGCTCCTCGCGCCCGGCCCGCGGTACGCGTCCGGCCCCACCCCGGGCCGGGCGCGTACCCTGCCGTGCGTGGCGACGAGGAACGAAGCGAACCGCGACCGCGCGCTGTCCCGGCTGGTCGGGGATGTGGCGGCGCTCCCCGAGGCGCTCCCCGAGGGGGAGCGGCCGTGGTGCGCCGGGGTGGCCCTGGCCGCGGGGACCGGATCGGGCCCGCTGGTCCGGGAAGCCTCCGGCTGGGCGGTGCGCTATGCGGCCCACGACCGGGAGCTGCCGCGCGAGCGGTGGGAGCCGGTGCGGGCCGACACTCTCTTCGACCTTGCCTCGCTCACCAAGCTGTTCACCACGATCGTGGCGGTGCGGGCCCTGGAACGCGGGCGGATCGCTCTCGACGCGCCCGTCGCCTCGTACGCGCCGGCGTTCACGGCCGCCGCCGAACACGGCATCACGGTGCGGCAGCTGCTCACCCACACCTCGGGCCTGGTCCCCGAACTCCCCCTGTACGACTGCGCCTCCGCCGAGGAGCGGCTGACCCGGCTGACCTGCGAGCCCCCGGCCACCGCCCCCGGCACCGCGCGCCGCTACTCCGATCTCAACTTCCTGCTGTTGCAGGCCGTGCTCGAAGGCGCCGAGGGCGAACCCCTGGACCGGCTCGTCCACGACACCATCACCGGCCCCCTGGGCATGACCTCCACCCGCTTCCGCCCACCCGCCTCCTGGCTGCCACGGATCGCCGCGACGGAGGACCAGCGACGCCCCTGGGGCAAACTGGACCGCGGCATGGTGCGGGGCACCGTCCATGACGAGAACGCCTACGCCCTGGGCGGGATCGCGGGCCACGCGGGACTCTTCGCCACGGCCGGGGACCTCGCCGTGCTGTGCCGCACCCTGCTGCGCGGCGGCGACCCGCTGCTCGCCCCCTCCTCCGTGGACCTGATGCTGACGGCACCCGGCCTGGGCTTCGAGATCGACCAGCCGTGGTTCATGGGCGAGTTGGCGGGACGGGGCGCGGCGGGCCACACCGGCTTCACCGGAACGAGCCTGGTCCTGGACCGCGCCACCGACTCCTATCTGGTGCTGCTGGCCAACACCGTCCACCCCCGCCGCCGCCCCGCCGACAACCGCCCGAGGGCGGCCGCGGCGACGGCCCTGGCCCATGCCGTGTGGTGACGACGGGCC
>NZ_JAERRF010000031.1 GCF_016741875.1 Streptomyces coffeae
CTCACGACCCATTCAATGCGCTGGAGTTCACCTGTCTTTGACGCCAGCGCGCCAGGGTGCCAGGGGCGCCAGCGCAGCGCCGCTGGTGTCCTGTCCTCGTGTACTAGCCCTGCTCCTGGGTCGCCAGGGAGCGATGCGGCCACCGTGCCCGTGCCTGTTCCTGAGAGCGCATCAGCGCCAGCGTGGGCAGGCCCTGGGCCGTTCCCTGGGTCAGTAGATCGGGAAGCGCCGGGAGTGGTGCCACGGCGGCGATGTCGTCAAGGACGAGGGTGAGTGGTGGGTCGAGCCGACCGGAGGATGACCGTTCGGCCATGCGCCGGCCGTGCTCGACCACGTGCGAGGCGAGTGCGGTCAGCAAGGGCATCGCACCCGGATGGGTCCGCGGATCCTCGATGGATTCGCCCATCACATAGAGCGTTCCCCCTTCGCCCACGAATGACTCCAGCGCGAGCGAATCGGCACGTCCCGGATTGCAGGCGTCCCGGATGTGGATGGAGGACAGCGCGCTGAGCGCACGTGCCGTCAGTTCCTGTGCCAGATCGCGCCGTTCGGGGTGCGCGGTGAGCGTTGCCTCCAGCTCCCCCGCCGTACCGCCCGCCGCCTTGGGGTTCGTCCGCAGGATGCGTACGGGCTCATGTGCGGAGTTGCCCTGTGCCCAGCGGTGCACATGGCGGAAGGGGCGGCCGTCCACCGCCGCGGCATGCAGCCAGCAGCGGAGGAGCGTCTCCGCGGCCTCCGCCATGGGCCTGTCCATGGCGTGCGCGGGGCGTACGGGAGCGAGGAGCGCCGCGGCGCGCGTGGCCGCGATATCGCGGGACCCGCAGTCCGCAGCCGGGTTCCAGCGCAGCCGGGCCGGGGTGTCGAGGAGATGGGAGGGGTCGAAGACATGGGTGGGGCCGAACTTGGCCCGGGCGTCCTTGGTGGAGGACCAGAGCGCGGCGTCACTGGTGACCACCAGGACGGGGCCGACGGCCTCCAGGACGGCTTCGGTGGCCGACGTACCGCGCTGTGCGCCGAAGAGCACCCGGGACCGGCTCAGCTCCCCGTTGGGGAGGGCTGCGGTCGCGGAGTCGGGGCGGGGTGCGGGCAGCGGCTGTCCCGCCACCGTGGGGTCCGGGGCGCCCCCGTCGGTGGTGGGTGCGTCCCACGGGGGCGGCCGCTCGGCGGTGGGGGCGGAGACCGCGGGGGCGTGGACCACGTCTGGCGGCTGGGGGCCGCCGGGGACCGGGAGCGTCGGGCCGCCCGCGGGCGGTGCCGTTGTCGCGTCGCGGGGGCTGCCGGGGCCAGGGTCCGTTGAGCCGTACCCGGCGGTCTCGTATGCCCTCCCCGGCGGCCGCGCGGATGAGGTCGGCTCGGGTCCGCCGTTCACCGCTCCCGGCCGCTCCGCCTCAGCCGCCTTCGCCTCGGCCGTGGCTTCCCTCTTGGCCTGTGCGGCCTGTGCGGCCTCGGCGCGGCGTCTGGCGCGGACCGCGCGGTAGCGGGTCACCGTGCCGACCGTGAAGATCGTCAGCACGATCAGCACCATCAGCTCGCTGATGAAGAGCCCCCAGAAGAGCCCGTACCCCGACAGTTGCGCCTTCGGGGTGTCGGGCCATGCCGCCGCGAGGTTGTGCGGCTCCTCGACGAGATGACGCAGCGCCAGAGGCGTACGCACGAAGGTCAGGCCGTCCGGCCAGGAGCCGTGGGCGAAGAGCCCGGCCAGGCCGGTCGCCGACCACACCAGACAGGTCAAGCCCAGCAGGAATGCCATGACGCCGACCAGCAGCCCGTCCGGAATGCCGTGCTCCGGGCCCGGAGGTCTCCCGTGATCCGCGGGTCCGCCGCGGTTCAGCCCCGCTGTCATGTCATGCCACCGTGGATCCGTATGACGGTCCGCCGTATGCATCCGCCTCCGCTGCCTCGACCGCCGCCGCGGCCCGCTCCTCGGCCTCCGCTTCGGCCGCCATCTGGACGGCCAGCGCGTCCTCCGTCATGGCCCGGTCGGTGTAGACGAGGGGCCGCTCGGCCTCGGTGATCAGGTGTTTGACGACCTGTACGTTGCCGTTGACGTCCCAGACCGCGATACCGGGCGAGAGGGTCGGGATGATCTCGACCGCCCAGCGGGGCAGGCCCAGCACCCGCCCCGTCGCCCGTGCCTCGTCCGCCTTCTGGGCGTAGATGGTGCGGGTGGACGCCATCTTGAGGATCGCCGCGGCTTCCCGCGCCGCCGCGCCGTCGACCACGTCGGAGAGGTGGTGGACAACGGCGACGAAGGACAGACCGAGCCGGCGGCCGAACTTCAGCAGCCGCTGGAAGAGCTGGGCGACGAACGGCGAGTTGATGATGTGCCACGCCTCTTCGACCAGGAAGATGCGCTTCTTGCGGTCCGGCCGGATCCAGGTGTGCTCCAGCCAGACGCCCACGATGGCCATGAGGATCGGCATCGCGATCGAATTGCGGTCGATATGGGAGAGGTCGAAGACGATAAGGGGCGCGTCGAGGTCGATTCCGGCCGTGGTCGGTCCGTCGAACATGCCGCGGAGGTCACCGTCGACCAGCCGGTCCAGGACGAGGGCGACATCCAGGCCCCAGGCCCGTACATCGTCTATGTCGACGTTCATCGCCTCGGCGGACTCGGCCTCGGGGTGCCGCAGCTGCTCGACGATGTCGGTGAGGACCGGCTGACGGTCGACGATGGTCTCGTTGACGTACGCGTGCGCGACCTTCAGGGCGAATCCGGAGCGCTCGTCGAGCCCGTGGCCCATCGCGACTTCGATGATGGTGCGGAGCAGGGCGAGCTGACCGGTGGTGGTGATCGACGGATCCAGGGGGTTGAGCCGGATTCCGCCGTCCAGGGCGGCCATGGGGTCGAGCCGGATGGGCGTTATGCCGAGCTCCTCGGCGATGAGGTTCCACTCGCCCACACCATCCTCGCCCTGAGCGTCCAGCACCACGACCTGGCGGTCGCGGAACCGCAGCTGGCGCAGGACATAGGTCTTCTCCAGGGCCGACTTGCCGTTCCCGGACTCACCGAGCACCAGCCAGTGCGGGGCGGGCAGCTGCTGTCCGTAGAGCTGGAAAGGGTCGTAGATATAGCCCTTCCCGGAGTACACCTCGCGCCCGATGACAACGCCGGAGTCCCCGAGGCCGGGTGCCGCGGTGGGGAGATAGACGGCCTGTGCCTGCCCGGTGGAGGTGCGGACGGGCAGCCGCGTGGTCTCCACCTTTCCGAACAGAAAGGTGGTGAACGCTTCGGTGAGAGCGCTCATCGGATCGGCCACGGCGGAGCCCCTATCGTCCCTGTCGTCCCAGTCGTCTCTAACTGCTCTACTGGATCTGTTGGCTCTATCGGCGGATGCCGGTCGCGAACGGCAGCGTGTTCACAAAAGCCCGGTGGTGCTCACGGTCGCACCACTCCAGCTTGAGATAGCTCTTCCCCGCCGAGGCCCGGATGGTCCGCTTGTCACGCGCGAGTGCCTCCGGTGAGCGGGAGGAGACGGTGATGTAACCGACGAGGTTGACGCCCGCGGCGCCGCTGGCGAGGTCCTCGCCGCGCTGGTCCAGACGGCCGTGAGCGGCGATGTCACGGGGGTCGACGGTGCGGTTCATCTTCGCGGCGCGGCTGGCCTCGGCCTCGTCGTTGGTCTTCTCGGTGAGCATCCGCTCGATGGCGATCTCGGTGGGCTCAAGGTCCATACAGACCGCGACCGTACGGATGACGTCGGGGGTGTGGACGAGGAGCGGGGCGAGGAAGTTGACCCCGACGGGCGTCATGGGCCACTCCTTCACCCACGCGGTGGCGTGGCACCAGGGGTCGCGGGTGCTGGACTCACGCGTCTTGGCCTGGAGGTAGGTGGGCTCCATCGCGTCCAGCTCGGCGGGCCAGGCGTTCCGCTTGGTCATGGCCTGGATGTGGTCGATGGGGTGGTCCGGGTCGTACATGGAGTGGATCAACGAGGCCAGCCGGCCCTGCCCCAGGGGCTGGCGGACGCGGATGTCGGCCTCGGCGAGCCGGGCGCAGATGTCGGTCAGCTCACGCGCCATGACGACGGCCAGGCCCGCGTCCTTGTCGAGGCGGCGGCCGCCGGAGCTGTGGCGGGTGGCGCGGGCGATGGCCTGGGCTTCGGCGGCCAGCTCGCGGGTGTAGTGCATACAGGCGACGAGATAGGCGCGGTGCTGCTCGGAGGAGGTCGAGACCATGGACTGGAGCTGGTCGTAGGAGTCCTTGAGCCAGTGGGGCGCATCGCGGTCGCCGCGGCGCTCGACGTCCTTGGCGTGGGCGTCGGGGTCGGCGGGGAGGGTGCGGGCCAGCATCTGGAGGCGCGTCACGAAGCCATCGCCGTTGGCCACATGCTTGAGGAGAGTGCCGAACCGGTCGACGAGGGCCTCCTGGTCCTCGCTGTCGCGCAGACCGACGCCGGGGCCCTCGATCTCGATGGCGGCGGTGACGGTGCGGCGGTCGGCGTGCAGCAGCACGGCGATCTCGTCGGGGCCGAAGGGGGCGGCCAGCCAGCTGATCCGGCCGATGCCGGGGGGCGGGCCGACCTCGACCTCACGGCCGTCGAACCGGGTGCCGACCTCGGCGGCGGAGGAGCGGTAGGCGGTGGTGCCCTTGCGGACGGCACGCTTGTAGGAACGGTTGATCTCGAACCACCGGTAGAAGGTACGGCCGTTGTACGGCACGTACACGGCGGCGAGGGCGAGGGTGGGGAAGCCGACCAGGGCGACGATGCGCACGATGAGCACCTGCACCACCAGCCCGCACATCATGCCGACGAACGCGCCCCCGATGATCAGGGCGATCTCGCCGGTCTCGCGGTTCTTGCCGACGATCGCGTTGGGGCGGGCGCGGCCGATCAGATACGTGCGTCGGGGCGCGTGGACGGGATGCGTCTGGACGTCGAGCGTCACCGCCGGTCACCTCCCGGGGTGTTGCCGGAGCTGCGGTTGGGGGTGCGGGGGGCGCTGCCACGGCTGCCGCCGGGGTGGCCGGTACGGCTGGTGGCGGAGGCTCCGCCGCCTCCGCCGGGACTGCCGCTGCTGCTTCCGCCGCCGCCTCCGGCAGAGCGGGTGCTGTGGGCGGCCACGCCGCCGGAGACGGGGTTGGCGGGCTTGGACTGCGCCGAGCCGCCGCCCGAGCCGCTGTCGCCTCCGCCGCGGGCGCTGTGGGTGTTGATGCCCTGCTTCACCAGGGCGGCGGGGGAGCTGATGATGGCGGCGGCCTGGCGGGAGGCCGGGTCGGCGCTGGCGCTGCGGGCCTTGACGATCTCGTCGCCGAAGCCGGGCACGAAGCGGTAGATCATCGCGCTGGCGAAGATGGCAAGGATGATGATGGAGAGGCCGGAGACGACGGCTGAGAAGGCGTCGGGCTCGTCACCGGAGGTGGAGAGCGCCCCGGCGAGGGCGAGGACCGTCACGACCACCGGCTTGACGAGGATCACGGCGATCATGATTCCGGCCCAGCGGCGGACGTGGCTCCACATGTTCTTGTCGACCAGGCCGGAGTAGACGGCGGTGCCCAGCAGGGCGCCGACGTAGAGCAGGGCGGCGCGGATGACCAGCTCGAGGCAGAGCACGCCGGCGGCGAGGATCGTCACGAGGGAGACGACGATGAGCATGATGGGGCCGCCGCCGATGTCCTCGTCCTTCTTGAGGGCTTCCGAGAACGAGCCGAAGAAGGCGTCGTTGTCCGCACCGGTGCCGGAGGCGATGGCTTCGGTGACGGCGTCGGTCGCGGTGACGACCGTATAGAGGATGAGCGGGGTGAAGGCGGAGGCCAGGACCGTCAGCCAGAGGAAACCTATGGCTTCGGAGAGCGCCTCCCCGAGCGGGACGCCACGGATGGCGCGCTTGGCAACGGCGAGGAGCCAGAGGATGAGGGTCAGGACGGTCGAGGCGGCGAAGACGACGGCGTACTGGCGGAGGAAGGCTTCGTTGGTGAAGTCGACGTTGGCTGTCTCTTTGACCAGCTTGGAGAGCTTGCCGACGAGCCAGGCGGCGGCGTCGGCGCAGCCGCGGGCGAGGGAGGCGGCGGGGTCGAGGGGGTTGGAGGGGTCGGAGCCGGATGACCCCCCGCCACCATCGCCCTTGCACAAATCCTTGAGCTGGGCGTCATCAATGCCGTCACAACCGTCGCTGGTGTCCGACGGGCGAGGAGTCGGGGCAGCTGCTGCGTGAGTGGCAAGCAGTACGCAAGCGGCTTGTACGGATGCGACTGCCGCACCCATTGAGAGGGCGCGGCGGCGACTAGCGGGCATACGTGAACCCTCCGAATCCCTCTACGGCGTTGGCCATGTCCTCGGCGGAGGAAGCGGTCTGGTCTTGGCCGACAGGCGCCGGGCCGCTCTTCTGGGCGTACTGGACGATCTTCCAGTCACCCTTGATCCATTTCAGGTCGAACGTATCCGTGTACCAGCTCTCGGCGACCGGGGTCTTGGACCCTTCCCCCGCGAGGCCGAAGAGTCGTGAGTCCCAGACAGAGACCCGGGTCTCACCGTTCTTGAACTTCTCCACCTTGGTGCCTACGGGGTTGACGCGTGAGACGAAGGTCATGCCGTCCGGGGGATTGCCGTCGGAATCGAGACCGGCATTGGCGAGGATCTTGCTGTTGGAGAACGCTTTGTCGAGCTTCTTGAGCCGCGTGGCCGCGACATCCGGGGCATAGATGGTGTTCACAATCGCCTCGCGGCGGGTGGGCTTGAACATGCCATCGGATCCCAGCGCCACCGCGTAATTCGCCGCCGCGCTCTGCGCCCCCTGCTCGGTCTTCGGGAAGCCGGACGCGATGCCCGTCACGCTGTTCTTGCCCTCGACCGGGCGCTGGCCCGTCGGGGCGGTGGGCTGGCTGTCGGCGCTGGTGCCGCCCGTGGTGCCGCTGTCGGAGTCGTTGTCCTTGCCGCCGCCGCGGTTGACGAAGGCGATGGCGGCGAGGAGGAGGACGACAACGCCGACCACGGTGACCAGATTGCGGCTGGGCTTGGCCGCGCGGCCGGCGCCGCGGCGGGGTGGGCCGTAGGGGTCGCCGTCGCCTTCGGGTAGGCGGGTGCGTGTGAGGTGGTCGCCGGAGGCCGCGCCGCGGGCGCGGCCCGTGTCGTGGCCGTCGTAGTCGCCGCCGTATCCGTCGTCGCCGCCGAGACTCATCGTGCGTACGCCCCTTCACCCGTGCCAAGCCTGCCGCCGACCGGGCCGATCCGGCCGCCCGTACCGGCCGCGTCGACCATGGTCGCTCTTCCTCCACCCCTGTACGACGGTAACGGCGTGGACTGACGCTCGGGCGCGGTGGTGTGAGTGGACATCAAGCTGACACGACCTCAGCGAGGAGAGCGGGCATCGGAGCGGGCATCGGGGAGCAGCCTCGGGTAACGGGAGTGGGGGCCGGTAGAGGGGATCGGGGGCGGAGGCTCGGGAACGGGGGCGTACGCCGGATACGAGGGGCGGCTCCGGGGCTCGAAGAGCGGAGCGCGCTCCGTGTTCCGGCTCGTCCGCCGGTTCCGCGCTCCTCTGCCCGGCGCTTCCGCCGCTCCGGGGCGGGGCTAGATGGCCATGCCGTACACGATCGTGAAGAGGGTGCCCAGTGAACCGATGATGAAGACACCGGTCAGGCCGGCGACGATCAGCCCCTTGCCCTGCTCCGCGCTGAAGGTGTCGCGCAGTGCCGTCGCGCCGATCCGCTGCTTGGCAGCGCCCCAGATCGCGATGCCGAAGCAGAGCAGCAGCGCGATGGCCATCACGACCTCGATCATCACGCGGGCCTCGCTGCCAAGGCTCCCGAAGGGGCCCCAGTCTGGGGCGATTCCGCCGATGATGGTGTTGATGTCGCCCTTTTCGGCCGCTAGGAACATTTGAACTCACCGCCCCTTATGGGTAGTTGTATCTGCCTCGCCGTCATGGCGTGGGTCAGTCTCTATCTTCGCTGACGATTCCGCTTCCGCATGTCGACTTGGCGGCATTTCTTGGCGGATCTCGCACGTGTTGTGGACCACTGCGGTCTGTCCGGTGGGCGAGGCGCGTCAAAACAAGGCCCTATGGTTACTCTGTGTATCACGCACCTGGGCGCCGGGCAACGATCAGTGACCGCCATCGGGCCCAGTGCTGCGTCCCCCGACACGCCGGTCGGGCACGCCGTTCGGCGCCCCCGGTCCACCCGTCCGGAGTCGCCCCGACGGCTCGTCACCCGTCCTCACCCCTCGGTGAAGTCGTCGAACTCGCCGGCCTTGACCCCTTTGACGAACGCGATCCACTTGGCGGGGGTGGTGATGACGACGGTCTGCGGGGCGTCGCTCTCCCGCAGGTGGATCCGGCCGTCCGGGTCCACGGCCACCTCCAGGCGGGCGGCGCCCGGCTCGCCGTCGCCGGCCGGGGCCCGCTGCCAGTCGAGCTGCGTCATCTCTGCTTCCCCCGGATGTGGTTCGGGCGGCTCGGACGCGCCGGACTCTACGCGTTCCACGGCCTGGTGGAAGGCGGCAGAGGGCGGAGCGGCGAGGCATGGGGGGCGCGTGCCGCGGGGCCGCCGTAAGGTTTCGGCTGGGAAGCGGCTGGATTTCGCCGTGCGTGCGGAAACGCGTTCGTACGGGGGGTCGATGGGGGAGGATGGCCGGGTGCGCAAGGTCTGGCTGGGCGTCAGTGTCGGTCTCGGGGTCACGTCCTCGTTCGTCGGTCTGCTGGTCGTCGGCACCTATATGGTCGCCGCGGATCTCACCGGCGGCGGCAGCGGCGGGACCGTCGGGCTGGCCAAGGGCGCCGTCCCGGCCGCGTACCAGCCGCTCGTCCAGAAGTGGGGCAATAGCTGCCCCGCCATCAATCCCGCGCTCCTGGCCGCGCAGCTCTACCAGGAGAGCGGGTGGAACGCGAAGGCGCAGAGCCCGGCCAACGCCAAGGGGATAGCGCAGTTCATCCCCGCCACCTGGGCCAGCCACGGGGTGGACGGCGACAAGGACGGCGACCGGGACATCTGGGATCCGAAGGATGCCATCGCGTCGGCGGCCGCCTATGACTGCTCGCTCGCCAAGTATGTGAAGGACGTGCCGGGCAACGCCACGCACAACATGCTGGCCTCGTACAACGCCGGTGCCTATGCCGTGATCAAGCACGGCGGGGTGCCGCCGTACCGCGAGACACGGAACTACGTGAAGACGATCACCACCCTCGCCAAGAGCTTCGAGGCCCCCGTCCAGCGGGTGCGCCCCTCGCAGCAGTCGGCCGGGGCGATCTACTTCGCGCAGAAGCAGCTCGGCAAGGAGTATCTGTGGGGCGGGAACGGTACGCCCGAGCAGGGCGGCCGGTTCGACTGCTCGGGGCTCACCAAGGCGGCGTACAAGACCGTCGGGATCGATCTCCCGCGCGTTGCCAATGACCAGTGGAACGCCGGGCCCCACCCCAAGCGGAACGAGCTGATCCCCGGGGACCTGGTCTTCTTCGCCTACGATCTCGACGATCCGAGATCGATCCACCATGTGGGGATGTATGTGGGCGGCGGATACATGATCAACGCTCCGTACACGGGCGCGGTGATCAGATTCGACAAGATCGACACCCCCGACTACATCGGCGCGACGCGGGTGACACAAGATGGCGCAAAAGCGTTGCCACGGGCGAACTCCGCGTAAAGATTCCCCCTGAGCTGCGACGATCGGTCACCCTTCGATAACGTCCCGGTGATCGTTGGGTTGAGAACGGAACGCCCGGCGGAAAGTGGGCGTTTCCTGGGAGTGGATCGATTCCATGCATGGGATCAGCGTGGTCCGACGTGGACGGGCGGCCGGTTCTCCGGCACCGGTCACGGCGGCCACCGGTCGTCACCACCACGGGGGCCGTCAACGGCATGTAGCAACAGGCAAGAGATAAGGGGTCATGGCACATGGCTGGACTCGCACAGGACGGGTCGAACCCCGATGTCAGCCTGCTCTACGACATCAACGGACTCGCGAAGGACGCCCCCCACTGGTTCGACCGCGTCATGGAGTTCGTCGGCGAGTACGGGATCGTCATCGGGCTGGTCCTGGTGGCCCTCGGCGCCTGGTGGAGCGTGCGCAAGCGTCCGCAGGAAGCGCCGTCCGCCGTCGCGGGGCTGATATGGGCGCCGCTGGCGGCCGGACTCGCGCTGCTGGCCAACATCCCCATCCGGGGCATCGTCCAGCGGCCCCGCCCCTTCAAGGACCATCAGGGGCTCGACGTCCTGGTCGCGGGCAAGACCGACTACTCCTTCGTCAGCGATCACGCGACGCTGACCATGGCCATTGCCGTCGGCGTCTTCATGGCCCACCGCGCCTTCGGGGTGGGTGCCATAGCGCTGGCGCTGCTCGAAGGCTTCTGCCGGGTCTACATGGGCGTGCACTACCCCACGGACGTGGTCGGCGGGTTCGCGCTGGGCACGGCGGTCACACTGCTGCTGGCGCCGCTGGCGATGATGCTGCTCACCCCGCTGACGACCGCCATCGCGGGCTCCCGCGCGGGCTGGCTGGTACGGGACGGCCGCGCCGCCCACGCCGTCGGATCCGCGGCCGGGGAAGGGCTGCCGGAGGTGCCCGAGCGCCGGTCGCCGGGCGGCGAGCGCGGCAACAAGGACCTCGCGGCCTAGGCCCTGGCACCCGGCGTACACACGGCAAAGGCCCGGCGGATGAACCGCCGGGCCTTTGCCGTGTTCGGCCGGTGTGCGGGCGTCAGAGCGCCTGCGGGAAGTTGAAGAGCCGGTCCGGGTCGTAACGCTTCTTCAGCTGGGTCAGCCGGTCCGCGGCGGATCCGTAGTACGCCTTCCGCCAGTCTCTCAGGGACGCGTCGGTGTAGTTCTGGTACGCCGCCCCCGAGGCGTACCGCCGCATCGCCGAGTGCGTACTGGCCAGCCAGGAGTTCTGTGCGTCGCCCGAGCCGCCCGCCGCCCAGGAGCCGGTGTACTGCGCGAGGAAGCGCGAGCGCCGGTGGACGAACGCGGTGCTCTGGGCCGATACGCGGTTCACCGCCCCGCCCAGCGCGGTGAGCGCGATGCTGACCGCGCCACCGCCGCTGGTGCGCCGTCCGAACCGCTCGACCTGGTCGAGCATCGCGCGGACGCCCGCCGCGCTCAGCGAGCGGTCGTAGAAGTCCGAGCGCGCCGCGTAGGTCTCGCGCTGGAGCACCCCGGAGTTGCTCTGGCCCGGGTGGCCGCCGGGCAGATGGCACTTGGTGGTCGAGGTCTCGCTGCAGCCCGCGTACATCCGCATCGCCTCGACGTAGTCGCGGCGGCGCAGGGTGACCCGGGTGGCCGGGCCGGGGCCGCCCGGGCCGTCGGCCAGCCGGTCCACGGCGTTCTGGAGGTCGCCGTAGGTGCCCAAAGAGAAGCAGCTGACGGAGACGGTGGGGGTGTGGCCGGGGGTGGCGGACAGATGCAGCGAGGACCATATTTCGTCCGGCTGGTCCGGGCCCCACTTCTGCCAGGCGCTCAGCACCTTCGCCGCCTTCGACCATGGCCATGACATGTACGCGGTGACGCCGTCGTGGGTCTGGTGGGTGCGGAAGCGGAGTTCGGTGACCACGCCGAAGTTGCCGTTGCCGGCGCCGCGCAGGGCCCAGAACAGATCGGTCTCGCGGTTCTTGGAGACGTCCAGCGTCTTGCCGTCCGCGGTGACGATCTTCGCGCCGATGAGGCTGTCCGAGGTCAGCCCGTACGCCCGGGAGACCACACCATGGCCGCCGCCCAGCGTCAGACCGGAGATGCCCACCGTGGGGCAGGAGCCGCCGGGGACGGTGACACCGCGGGCGCCCAGCGTGGTGTAGATGTCGATGAGCTTGGCGCCGCCGCCGATCCGGGCCTCGCCCGAGGTGGTGCGGATCGAGCGCAGCGCGGAGACATCGATGATCAGACGGCCGTCGCCGCTGGACCATCCGGCGTAGCTGTGGCCGCCGTTGCGGATGGCCACCGGGGTGTTGTGGCGCCGGGCGAAGGCCAGACAGGCGGCGATGTCGGCGGTGTTCTCTATATAGGCGACACCGGCCGGACGCAGATGGTCGAACCGGGTGTTGTAGAGCCGCCGGGCCGAGGTGAAGTCGGAGTCGCCGGGGCGCACCAGATCGCCCTGGAGGTCCCTGCCCAGCGCGGTCCAGTCCGCGGCCCGCGCCGTTCCGGCGAGGGCGCCGGGGCGGCCGGAGGCGGCGGCGGAGCGGACGTCCGCCCCGGAGGTGGAACGGGAGGAGGCGGCCCGTCCGGAATCGTTGCTGCATGCGGTGGCCCAGCCGGCCGTCACCGTGAGTCCGGTGCCCGCTGCCAGCAGTTTCCGCCGGTTCATGGCGGTGTCCCCTCCCTGTCGACCTGTGTCCGAAACGCGGACCAGGCCGCCGCTCAGCGGGCCCGGTCACTTGGTCAGAGGGGAGGACCGGGTGAGGTGGTTCCGTTTGTCCGGGCGGGAGTTCGACGTTTTGGCCATCAAGGGGCCATCAACAGGCAGCCGGTGGGACGGCCGTGAGGAGGGGAGCCTGCGACCGTCAGGGAGAACAGGGCAAGGCGCCGGGGAACGCCGCCGTCGAGGGAAGCCGGGAACGTCGTCGTCAGAGCACGTCCGGCGCGGAGTTCAGAGCACGTCCGGCACGGAGTGACGGGTCGTCGTATGCGCGGCCGCGTCGTCGCGCGCCAGCCCGCGGGCGCGACGGGCGGGGCCGGACCAGCCGCAGGTGCAGCGGGCGAGGCAGAAGGAACCCCGCTCCACGGTGGACGTGAGCGGGCCGTCGGCGCCTGTGTCGCCCGGGCCGCCGTCGTCCGCGCCGGGGCCCGTGTCACCTGAGTCGAGCACATGACCACGCTACCGGGCCGTGACGGGCCGCCCGACCGGATCGTTAAACGAACAAGTACCAAGCATGGACGAGCGTGGCCAGGGGGTCGGCGGTCGATGGAGTTCCAGCAGCGCGGACTCGGCGTACGGAGACGGGTGAGAGTGGTCGCCGGGGTCGTGGCGGGCGGTCTGCTGGCTGCGCTCCTGGCGACAGTCAGCGGCTGTTCCTCCGAGACGGCGGCCGATGAGCGCCCCGGCGGTGTCGCCCCGGACGAGACCGCGGTCGCGGTGCTGCGGCGGGCGGCGGACGTCCTGGTCCGCGAGGGCAGTTCACGGGTCCGTACGACCATGGAGACGGCCACGGGTGGCACCCGCGTGTCCATCCGGGGCGCCGGGGCGTACGACTTCGAGAAGCGGCGGGGGCGGCTGCGGCTGCTGCTGCCGCGCGACCCGATGGGGGACGCCGAGCATGCGCCGATCACCGAACTCCTCGCCTCCGGAGCGCTCTTCATGCGCAATCGCGGTGCGGGCATCCCCAGCGACAAATGGGTACGGGTGGACACCACCGACATTCCGGACGGCAATCTGGTCACCGGAGGAGCCACGGACCCGCTGGCCGCCGCCGAACTGCTGCGCGGGGTGCGGAAGGCGAGCCTGGTGGGCGAGGAGGGGCTCGACGGGGCCCTGGTGCGCCACTACCGCGGCACCACCGACATCGGCCGCGCCGCGCGGGTGGCGTCGGAGGGCGCGCGCGGTGCGCTGACCGCCGCGGCCAAGGGGTTCGACGAGGGCACGGTCGCCTTCGACGCGTATCTCGACGGCCTCGGGCGGCTGCGTGAGGTGCGCCACCGCTTCACCGTGGGCAGCCAGGTCAGCGGCCGGGACGCGGCCCAGGAGCAGGGGGCCACCGGCAGCGCGGTGGGGGTGTCCTCCACGACCGAGCTGTACGACTTCGGGGCGCCGGCCCTGGTCGAGCTGCCCAAGCCCGCGGATATCTACACAGGGAAGGTCGGATCGCCTCAGAAGTAGTCGGAGGGGCCCGCTCTGCCCTTCGAAATGGCCCATCCGTGCCATGCGCGGAGTGTGTACCGATCCCTACGCTGGGAAGCCGCTGCTCGAAAGTGCTCGCAGGTGCTCGCAGGAGGAGGTGAAACACGTGGTTGCGCGTCGCGGCTCGTCGGGCCCGGACCCCGTGGCCCTCGTCGAGATCGATCTCTATGGTGAGTTGATGATCGCTGCGTCGAGCGCGGACGAGGACAGGCTCAGCACGGACCGTATCGACGAGGTTCTCCGGGTGGAGGCCGACCGATCAGATCCGGCCGAGCGTGCCCGGGTCGACAGCCCCCGGAGCGACCGGGGTGCCGACCGGGCTCCGGGTGCGGAGCAGGATTCGGAAGCCGAGGTCCCGGACGCCGGGTGAGAGTTGTCACCGCCTCGCCGGCGGGCGCGGAGCGCTCCGTCCGGCGAGGGTGCGGTGCGGCCCGCGGCGGGCCGCTGATGGGCCCGGTCCCCGGCGGAGCGCCAGGTCGCACCGGCCGCCCCGGTCAGGTCCGCAGCAGCCGGGCGATGGCCGCTGTGGCCTCGGCCACCTTGGCGTCGACCTCGCTCCCGCCCTCGGTCTCGCCCTGTGCGGCGCTCTCCACGGCCGCGCTGGCGACGCAGTGGCGCAGATGCTCCTCCAGCAGCTGGAGGGCGAAGGACTGGAGCGCCTTGGTGCTCGCCGAGACCTGGGTGAGTATGTCGATGCAGTAGACGTCCTCTTCAACCATCCGCTGCAAGCCCCTGACCTGGCCCTCGATCCGGCGCAGCCGCTTGAGGTGCTGGTCCTTCTGCTTGGCGTACCCATGGCCGCCGTGGCTCTCGGGAGCCGGTCCCGACGCCTGGCCGGATGCCTCGCTCCCGGTCCCGCCCTCGAGGGGCGAGCCGGTGTCGGCTGCCGTGGTCGTCATGGAGTCCTCCCGTTGTTCACTCTATGTCCCCGTATACCCCCACTGGGTATATGCTACCGGGTTTTCCGGTCGATTCCGGCCCCTGTGAAGAGCACTCTCCCTGATGGGCGACACTGGGACCGCCGGTTACCGTGGCCGGAAGATGCGCCTAGCATCGTCGAGTCCCCATCCGCTGCATCCCGAGGATCCCCAGTGCGCTTTCGTCTGACCCCCAGGGAGACGAGCTTTTACGACATGTTCGCCGCCTCCGCGGACAACATCGTGACCGGCTCCAAGCTCCTGATGGAATTGCTCGGGGCGGACTCCGCCGCTCGTGCCGAGATCTCGGAGCGGATGAGGGCCGCGGAGCACGCGGGAGACGACGCCACCCACGCGATCTTCCATCAGCTGAACTCCTCCTTCATCACGCCGTTCGACCGCGAGGACATCTACCGTCTGGCCTCGTCCCTCGACGACATCATGGACTTCATGGAGGAGGCCGTCGACCTGGTCGTTCTCTACCAGGTCGAGGAGTTGCCCAAGGGTGTGGAGCAGCAGATCGAGGTGCTGGCGCGGGCGGCTGAGCTGACCGCGGAGGCGATGCCGAATCTGCGCACCATGACCAACCTCACCGAGTACTGGATCGAGGTCAACCGGCTGGAGAACCAGGCGGACCAGATCCACCGCAAGCTGCTGGCCCACCTCTTCAACGGCAAGTACGACGCCATCGAGGTGCTCAAGCTCAAGCAGATCGTGGATGTGCTCGAGGAGGCGGCCGACGCCTTCGAGCATGTGGCCAATACGGTCGAGACCATCGCCGTCAAGGAGTCCTGAGCCCCGGCATGGACACCTTCGCGCTTGTCGTGACCATCGCGGTCGCGCTCTTCTTCACCTATACCAACGGCTTCCACGACTCCGCGAACGCCATCGCGACCTCGGTCTCCACCCGCGCGCTGACCCCGCGGGCGGCGCTGGCGATGGCCGCGGTGATGAACCTCGCCGGTGCCTTCCTGGGCAGTGGGGTCGCCAAAACCGTCAGCGAGGGCCTGATCGCCACCCCGACGGGCAAACAAGGCATGATGATCTTGTTCGCCGGACTGGTGGGCGCGATCACCTGGAACATGGTGACCTGGTACTTCGGGCTGCCGTCCTCCTCCTCACACGCTCTGTTCGGCGGTCTGGTGGGCGCGGCGCTCGCCGGTGCCAGCACGGTCCACTGGGACGGCGTGCTGGAGAAGATCGTCATTCCGATGGTGATCTCGCCGATCGTCGGCCTGGTGCTGGGCTACTTCGTGATGGTGATCATCTTCTGGATCTTCCGTAAGGCCAACCCGCACAAGGCCAAGCGCGGCTTCCGGATAGCCCAGACCGTCTCGGCGGCGGGCATGGCGCTGGGCCACGGTCTCCAGGACGCCCAGAAGACCATGGGTGTTGTGGTGATGGCCCTGGTCATCTCCGGTGTCGAGGACCAGGGTGATCCGATTCCGGTGTGGGTGAAGATCGCCTGTGCCGCGATGCTCTCGCTGGGCACCTACGCGGGCGGCTGGCGCATCATGCGCACGCTGGGCCGCCGGATCATCGAGCTGGACCCGCCGCAGGGGTTCGCGGCCGAGACCACGGCGGCGTCCGTCATGTACAGCGCGTCGTTCATGTTCAACGCGCCGATCTCCACCACCCATGTGATCACCTCGGCGATCATGGGCGTGGGCGCCACCAAGCGCATCAGCGCGGTGCGCTGGGGCGTCGCGAAGAACATCATCCTCGGCTGGTTCATCACCATGCCCGCGGCCGCCGGTGTGGCGGCGGGCAGCTACTGGATCGTGAATCTGGCCTTCGGCTGACGGCCTTGTCCCTCGCGGCCCGCGGGCGTTGTCATCCACGTCCCGCGGGCTTCGCCGTACGCCCGTCGGCCCGCGCCGCAGCGCGGCGAGCACATAGGAGGCCCGCCCCCGGGAGCCAGGGGCGGGCCTTTCGTCATGCGGTGGCACCGCCATGCAGCACCGCAGGACGCCTCCTCCTCGCCGGATCGCGAGGGGTCGTGGGTCAGCCGAAGCGGCCCGAGATGTAGTCCTCGGTCGCCTGCACCGACGGGTTGGAGAAGATCCGCTCGGTCTCGTCGATCTCGATGAGCTTGCCGGGCTGGCCGACGCCCGCCAGGTTGAAGAAGGCCGTACGGTCCGAGACCCGCGCCGCCTGCTGCATGTTGTGCGTCACGATGACGATCGTGAAGCGCTCCTTGAGGTCGCCGATCAGGTCCTCGATGGCGAGGGTGGAGATCGGGTCCAGCGCCGAGCAGGGCTCGTCCATCAGCAGCACATCGGGCTCGACCGCGATGGCGCGGGCGATGCACAGCCGCTGCTGCTGACCGCCGGAGAGTCCGGCGCCCGGCTTGTTCAGCCGGTCCTTGACCTCGTTCCAGAGGTTGGCGCCCTTGAGGGACCGCTCGACGATGTCCGCCAGCTCGCTCTTCTTGTACGAGCCGTTCAGCTTCAGTCCGGCCGCGACGTTCTCGAAGATGGACATCGTCGGGAACGGGTTCGGGCGCTGGAAGACCATGCCGACGGTGCGCCGGACGGAGACCGGGTCGACACCGGAGCCGTAGAGGTTCTCGTCGTCGAGCATCACCTTGCCCTCGACCCGGCCGCCGGGGGTGACCTCGTGCATCCGGTTCAGGGTGCGCAGGAAGGTGGACTTGCCGCAGCCGGAGGGGCCGATGAACGCGGTTACCGAGCGGGGCTCGACGGTCATCGAGATGTCCTCGATGGCCTTGTGGCTTCCGTAGTAGGCGGTCAGGCCGCTGACGTCGATGCGCTTGGCCATGTGAATCACTTCTCTTCTTCGTGGCCTCAGCGGCCGGTCTTCGGGGCCTTCCAGCGGGCGATACCGCGGGCGACCAGGTTCAGGATCATGACGAAGGCGATGAGCACGAGTGCCGCGGCCCAAGCCCGGTTGAAGGACGCCTCGTTGCCGAGCTGCCACTGCTCGTAGATGTAGTAGGGCAGCGAGGACTGGGCGCCATCGAACGGGTTGTTGTTGATCCCGGCGGCGCCGAAGACCAGCAGCACGATGGGCGCGGACTCACCCGCGATACGGGCGACCGCGAGCATCACACCCGTGGTGATCCCGCCGACGGCGGTGGGCAGCACCACCTTGAGGATGGTGCGCCACTTGGGCACGCCGAGCGCGAGCGAAGCCTCGCGCAGCTCGTTCGGGACGAGCTTGAGCATCTCCTCGGTCGAGCGGACGACCACCGGCATCATCAGGATGGCCAGCGCCATCGCGCCGGCGAAGCCGGAGTAGCTGAAGCCCAGGATGATGATCCAGAAGCTGAGGATGAACAGACCGGCCACGATCGAGGGGATGCCGGTCATCACGTCGACGAAGAACGTCACGGCCTTCGCCAGCCGCCCGCGGCCGTACTCCACCAGATAGATGGCGGTCAGCAGACCGATCGGGGCGGCGATGAGGGTGGCGATGCCGACCTGCTCCAGGGTGCCGATGATCGCGTGGTACGCGCCACCGCCGGGCAGGATCGTCTGCACGCCCTCCATGGAGTGGTTCAGAAAGTAGCCGTCGAGCACGGTCTTGCCGCGTTCTACGGTCTCCCAGATCAGCGAGACCAGGGGGACGACGGCGAGCACGAAGCAGACCCAGACCAGGCTGGTGGCCAGCCGGTCCTTGGCCTGGCGGCCGCCTTCGACCGCGGCGGCGAGGCCGTAGGAGCCGAGGATGAACAGCACGGCCGCGATCAGGCCCCACTGGAGGGTGTTGCCGAGGCCCGCCGCGGTGCCGATGCCCGCGCCCGCCGCGGCCGAGACCACGACCAGGGCCGGGAGCGTCCAGCGCGGCAGCCGGGCCTGACGGAGGGACGAGGCGCCCGCCTCGTTCTTGGTGATCGTGGCGTTGCTCATGCTGCGGCCCCCGAGTACTCCTTGCGCCGGGCGATGATCATCCGCGCGGCGCCGTTCACCAGCAGGGTGATGACGAACAGCACCAGACCGGAGGCGATCAGCGCATCACGGCCGTTGTCGTTCGCCTCCTTGAAGTGGCTGGCGATGTTCTGGGCGAAGGTGCCGCCGCCCGGGTCCAGCAGGCTGGCGTTGATCAGGTAGCTGGGGGACAGCACGGTGGCGACCGCCATGGTCTCGCCCAGCGCCCGGCCGAGGCCGAGCATGGAGGCGCTGATGATGCCGGAGCGGCCGAAGGGGAGGACCGCCATCCGGACGACTTCCCAGCGGGTGGCGCCGAGCGCCAGCGCGGCTTCCTCGTGCATCTTCGGGACCTGCCGGAACACCTCGCGGCTCACGCTGGTGACGATCGGCAGGATCATGATCGCCAGCAGGATGCCGACGGTGAACAGGGAGCGCGCGGCGCCGCCCTGGTAGCTGAAGATCCCGGTCCAGCCCAGGTACTCGTCGAACCAGGTGTACAGCCCGGTCAGATGCGGCACCAGGAAGAGCGCGCCCCACAGGCCGTACACGATGCTGGGGACGGCGGCGAGCAGATCGATGACGTACGCCACCGGGGCGGCCAGCCGGCGCGGGGCGTAGTGCGAGATGAACAGCGCGATGCCGACCGCGACCGGGACCGCGATGGCCATCGCGATGATCGAGCTGATGACCGTGCCGTAGGCGAGGACGGCGATGCCGAACTTCATCGGCTCGGTGCCGGTGTTCCACTCGAAGGCGGTGAGGAAGTTCGCCTCGTCCTTGGAGATCGCGATGGCGGCGCGGTAGGAGAGGAAGGCCGCGATGGCCGCCATGATCACCAGCAGGGCGATACCGGATCCCCGGGAGAGCGCGAGGAAGATCTTGTCACCGGCGCGGCCCGTGGAACGGGCCTTGATCCGGGGTGGTGTCCCGGCGGGCGTGTGTGTGGGTTCTATGTCCGTTTTCATGGGTTCTCCGGTCTGCGGAGCCGATCGGGACCGGCTCCTGCGTGCGGCGGTGCACCGGACGATGCGGCCGGCTCCGCCGCGCGTTCACGCGGTGGAGCCGGCCGCATTCGGGTCAGGAGAGGCTCTTGACGGTCTCGCGGACCTTCGTGGCGATCTCGGTCGGGAGCGACGCGTAGCCGAGCTCCTTCAGGGAGATCTGGCCGTCCTCGCTCGCGACGTAGTTCAGGAAGGACTTGGTGGCGGCGAGGGTGCCGGGCTTGTTGCCCTTGTCACAGGCGATCTCGTAGGTGACCAGGGTGATCGGGTAGGCTCCGTCCGCCTTGGTGTCGTACGCCAGGTCCAGGGCCAGGTCCTTGCCGGTGCCCTTGATCTTGGCCTCGGAGATGGCCTTGGTGGCGTTCTCGACGGTGGCCTGGACCGGGGCGGAGGCGCCGGTGTCGAGGTCCACGGTCTTGATGCTGTTGGCGGTCGCGTAGGACAGCTCGAAGTAGGAGATCGCGCCGGAGACCTGCTTCACCTGGGAGGAGACACCGGAGGAGCCGTCGGCCGACTGGCCGCCCTTGCCCTCCCACGCCTTGCCCGGCTCGTGCGGCCACGCCGAGGGGGCGGCGGCCTTGAAGTACTTGGTGAGGTTGTCGGTGGTGCCCGACTCGTCGGAGCGGTGGAACGCCTGGATCTTCAGGCTCGGGAGCTTGGCGTCCTTGTTGAGCTTCTGGATCGCCGGGTCGTTCCACTTGGTGATCTTCGAGTCGAAGATCTTGGCGAGGGTCTCGGCGTCGAGGACCAGCTTGTCCACACCGGGGACGTTGAAGCCGATCGCGATCGGGCCGCCGACCATCGGCAGGTCGATGCCCTGGCCGCCGGTGCAGACCTTCTTGGAGTTCTTGACCTCGTCGGGCTTCAGGGCCGAGTCGGAACCGGCGAAGGCAGTCTTGCCCTGGAGGAACTCCTGGACACCCGCGCCAGAGCCGGTGGCCTTGTAGTTGATCTTGGTGTCCTTGCAGGCGGCACCGTAGTTCTTGACCCACAGGTCCATGGCGTTCTTCTGCGCCGAGGAGCCGGAGGCCAGCAGGTTGCCCTTGCCGTCGCACTTGATGTTGCCGGCCTTGGCGGCCTTGCCGCCGCCACCGCCACCGGAGTTGTCGTCCGAGCCACAGGCGGTGAGGACCAGGGCGCTGGAGACAGCGAGGGCACCGGCGGCGACGGCGCGAAGCCGGTTCTTGCGCTGAAGCTGCTTCACTTTCGGGAGTTCCTTCCAGTTGCCGCCGGTGGGGACGGCGCGCGAGACGGATGATGCGCACTGTTGAGCGGCGCTTGTGTGAGCGGGCCGGATTCAAGCCCCGGCTCACTCCCAGTAGGGCTGAAATTAGGCAGAACAGGTGAAGCGGCCTCAGGGGGTGAGTTAACGGATGGTGAACCTCGGCCGTCAGTGTGGTGGCCAGGTCACGGCCAGGTCACGGCGTGGTCGCGGCCCGGACAGACGGCCTCCCGGGCACTCCGTCCATGGCGTAAGGCCCGGCTCCACCGCCGTGGACCTGGCCGGATTGCTCCCCCGCGGCCACCGGATGGCGGGGCGCCGACCGGCGCGCCACCGTGCCGCGTGCGCCCCGCCACCGCCCTACGCGGGTGCGTCGTCCGGATGACAGCCGTGTGACTTCCGTACGGAATGCCTGCCGCGCCCCGGATCCGGGCGGCTGCGGGGTAACTCGCGCGTGTCTCTGTCGGATTGCGGTACGGCATGTCACTATCCCGCTCTACGTGCCGGTACGTCAGGTCTGGTGCGCGATGGGCACGGCTGTGCGTACGGCCTCGGCGGACGAGAGGAGACGGCGGGTGAGGCGGGACGGGAGAGGGAGGGGTGCGAGCGCCGCCGCGGCCACCGCGCTCGTATGCGCGCTGGGTATGACGGCGGTGCCGGAGGCGGCGCAGGCGGCGCCGGGTGAACCGGCACCGCGGCCGGACCCGGGCGGGTCGGGTGGGCCCGGCGGCAAGAGTCTCGAGGAGGTCCGCTCCGAGATCGAGGGCCTCTACCGCAAGGCCGAGCGGGCCACCGACGCCTACAACCTGGCGCGGGAGCGCCAGAAACGGCAGGAGAGGGCGATCGTGAAGATCGCGCGGGCCGTGGTGAAGGCGCAGAAGGAGATGGCGGATTTACGCGAACGGGCCGGGGCGATGGCCCGTGCCCAGTACCGCGGCGGCGGTATGCCCGCCGAGGCGCGGCTGCTCCTCAACGGCGATCCCGGCGACTTCCTCGACGGTGTCACCCTCGCCCGCAAGGGCCAGCAGGCGACCCACGGCCTGATGAGCCGGCTGGAGCGCACCCGGGTCGCGCTCGACCGCTATGCCGAGTCCGCGTCCAAGGAGTGGGAGCGGCTGGACGGGAGCCGGAAGAAGAAGGCGTCGGCGAAGAAGCAGATCACGGCGAAGCTGGCGAAGGCGCAGCGGATGGAGTCCCGGCTGGAGAAGAAGGAGCGGGAGCGGCTGCGCCGGCTGGAGGAGGACAAGGCCCGCGCCTCCCAGGCGAAGTGGCTGGACACCGGCATACTGCGGGAGCTCGGCGCGGGCGCGACCGCGACGGGCAAACGGGCGGTGGCCTTCGCCTCGGCCCAGATCGGCAAGAACTACGTCTGGGGCGCGGTGGGCCCCGACACCTACGACTGCTCGGGGCTGACGCAGCGGGCGTGGGCGGTGGCCGGGCGGTCGATCCCGCGGACCTCGCAGGAGCAGTGGCGGCTGCTGCCCAAGGTGAGCGTCGGGAACATGCGCCCGGGCGACTTGATCATCTACTTCCCGGACGCCAGCCATGTCGGGATGTACGTGGGGAACGGCGCGATGGTGCACGCCCCGCGCCCCGGCCGCCAGGTGACGGTGGCGGGGGCGGGTTCCATGCCGATCCTGGGCGTGGTGCGCCCGGGCGGGGTGTAGCCGGTGCTCAGTCCCGCAGTCGCAGGGCCGCTTCGAAGGTGTCGTAGGCGGCCTGGTCGAAGAGGACGAAGCGGACCTCGGTGACCGAGGTATCCGCGGCGCGGACCGCCTCCAGCGCGATCCGTGCCGCGTCGTCGAGCGGCCAGCGGTAGACGCCGGTGGAGATCGCCGGGAAGGCGACCGTGCGGGCGCCGAGTTCGTCCGCGACGCGCAGTGACTCCCGGAAGCAGGAGGCGAGGGTCGCGGAGCGGTCCTCGCTCGTGGAGTGCACCGGGCCGACGGTGTGGATCACCCAGCGGGCGGGCAGCCGGCCGGCCGTGGTGGCGACCGCCTGGCCCGCCGGGAGTCCCTTGCCGTAGTGGGAGGCGCGCAGTGCGCGGCATTCGTCCAGAATGTCGGATCCGCCCCGGCGATGAATGGCGCCATCCACCCCACCCCCGCCCAGAAGCGACGAATTGGCCGCGTTCACCACGGCATCGGTGTCCTGTTGAGTGATATCGCCCAGTACCAGCGTGATGTTCGTCATTCCGTGATTCTCCCGTTGTCTGCCAAGTGCCGCATGGCGTGCGGCATATGACAAAAGTCGATGCCTGAAGGACGTTCCGTAGAGCAGGGCCCTGGCGCTAAGGTCGCCTGGCAGTATCCGGCACCGCGCCTGTGAGACCTCCGAAACCGACCAGTCGGTGTGCGTGCCGGGGATTGTGCGGTCCGCCGATCGGTGGCGGGCGCCGCGTCCTCGGGGGGAGGGAAGGAATCGAGCGATGTCCGTACCCGTGCCGAGGCAACGGGAGGCGTCGGCCACTGAGGCCCGCCCCGCCCCGCTGTCCGACAGCGGGCTCACCCTGCTGGTGATCGAGGACGATCCGTCCGGTGCCTTCACTGTCCCCGACATGCTGGACACCGAGGGCAATCGGGTCCGTATCCGCACGGCCCGCAACCTCACCGAGGCCACCCGGCTGCTCACCGACGGTGTGCAGTGCATCCTCCTCGACCTGGCCCTGCCGGGTCCGGGCCGCGAGGGGGCGGACGCGCTGGACACCCTGCGCGCGGTGCTGAAACTGGCGCCCTCGCACGCCGTGCTCGTGCTCACCGCCGAGGACGACGCCGAGCGCGCCGCCGAGGCGGTCCGCGTGGGTGCTCAGGACTTCCTCTTCCGCGGCGAGCTGGACGGCCGCATCCTCAGCCGTGCCATCCGCTACGCCGTGGAGCGAAAACGTTCCGACCTCGCCCAGCGCCAGCTGACCGAGTCCCGGCTGCGCGCCCAGGAGAACGCGCGGCTGGAGCGCGGACTGCTGCCCACCCCGCTGTTGCAGGACTCGGGGCTGCGGTTCGCCGCCCGCTACCGGCCCGGCCGCAGCCGCGCCCTGCTCGGCGGCGACTTCTACGACACCGTGCGCACCCCTGACGGCACGGTCCACGCGATGATCGGCGATGTCTGCGGCCACGGCCCGGACGAGGCCGCCCTCGGGGTGGAGCTGCGGATCGCCTGGCGCGCCCTGACCTTCGCCGGGCTCTGCGGCGACGAGCTGCTGGGCACTCTCCAGCAGGTGCTGGAGAACGAGCGCCCGGACGACGAGCTCTTCGCGACCCTGTGCACCGTGGACATCGCCCCGGACGGGCGGCGGGCCGGGGTCTGTCTGGCCGGACACCCCGCACCGCTGGTGATCCGGTCCGGAATGGCGCCCCGGCTGGTGCCGACCGATGAGAACGGCCCGGCGCTGGGCCTGCTGCCGAAGGCCCGCTGGCCGCGCCGGGAGATCCTGCTCGGCGGCGCCTGGAGCCTGATGATGTACACCGACGGGCTGATCGAGGGCCGTGTCGGACCCGGTGTGCAGCGGCTCGGGCAGGAGGGGATGGTCGAGATCGTCGCCCGCCAGCTCGGCGAGGGGCTGCGCGGTGAGGATCTGCTCGACGCGACCGTCACCGAGGTGCGGACGCTCAACGGCGGAGAGCTGACCGACGATCTCGCGGTGCTGCTGCTCGACCGCGGCTGAGGCGCGCCGCGCGGGGGCCGTCGGGCGGCCCCGTCAGCCGCTCACCGGCCGTCGAAGGGGCCGTGGCGGTCGACGGGGCCCGGTCACCGGCCGACACCGGCCGTCGAAGGGCCCGCGTCACCGGCCGTTGAACGGTCCGTACGGGCCGTCGGAGCTGGAGCCGCGGCCCCGGTTCCAGCGGCCACCGCCGCCCCCGGAGACCTGCCGCAGCGCGGGCCGGACGTCCACGATGTACACGATCGTCGCGATCAGCCCGATGATCGGCAGGAAGCTCATGATGCCCATGAAGAAGTTCACCGCGGCCGCGAGACCGAGGATGATCAGCCAGAAGGGCTTGGTCTGCTTGTCCGCCGCCCGGTAGGCGTCCTCCCGGCGGATCGCGGAGTCCACGAAGGCGAACAGGCTGAAAAGGAGCAGGCCCCAGGAGACCCAGTACAGCAACTCGCCGAAACCTTGCACCAGCACGCTGTCCACCGCCTAGAAGAGATGAAGGGGAGCGTCTCTCGGGCCACCGTACCCGGTGGGAGGGCCGTGCACGCAGGGCGAGCCCGGCCCTCCCGTGGGACGCTCGTGCGTCAGTCTGCCGACTTCGGGTCCGTCTTCTTGCCAGTGGTGGGCTTGCGGGCGGGGGCCTTCTTGGCCGGGCCGCTCTGCGCGGCGGGCTTGGCCGCGGGCTTCGGCGCCTCCTTGGAGGAGTCCACCGTGACCGACTGCGACGTGGTCTTCGTCTGCGCAGCGGCACTGGTGGGCTTGTCGTCCTTGGGCTCGATCGCGCTGGCGATGTCCACGACCTCGTCGGCCGCCTCGCCGCGCCAGGTCTTCACGACCTCCTGGCCGTGCTCGGCCACCTCGTCGTAGCGCTCCCGCGCCTTGACGGCGAGCTCGGCGGCCCGGCCGACGCCCTGGAGGGCGAGGTCCTGCGCGGTGTCCCGCAGCCGCTTGAGGTCGGTGTCCAGCGTGCCGAGCAGCTCGGTCAGCTTGTCCTGCGCCTCCTTCGCCTGCTGGGTGACCCGGTCCTGGACGGCCTTGGGGTCGGTGTTGCGCACCGCGTTGATGCGCTCGGGGGCCTCGGCGACGATCTTCTCGACCAGCGACGGCACCTCCTTGAGCTTCTGGGCGGCGAGGTCGGCCGTGCCCGCCACGAAGTACAGCGGGGTCGGGTCGGTGAGGGTCTTGCGTACGTCGTCGGTGATGGCCATCTGATGGTCCTCCCGGATCAGGTCGAGGGTGGGGCGACGTCGGCGTCTGCGGTGGGGGTGCTGTCCGAGGCGGTCGGGTGTCCGTTCTCCTTGCGGAAGGACTCGTAGATCTGGAGCAGCACCGCTTTCTGCCGCTCGTTGATGGAGGGGTCGGCGAGTATCACACTGCGCACCTCCGCCTCCTCCCGATCGCGCTCGTCGAGGATCCCCGCCTGCACGTACAGGGTCTCGGCGGATATCCGCAGCGCCTTCGCCAGCTGCTGGAGGATCTCGGCGCTCGGCTTGCGCAGCCCGCGCTCGATCTGGCTCAGGTACGGATTGGACACCCCGGCCGCGTCGGCGAGCTGCCGCAACGAGAGCTGCGCGCTGCGGCGCTGCTCCCGCAGGAACTCGCCGAGATTGCCGACGTTCAGTGATGCCATGCTTCGATGCTGCCCCATCGGCGCTAACTATTGCAAGCAAATGCTTGCAATAGTGGTGTGTGCCACGCGGCAGCGGGGTGAACGCCCTGGCGATCTTGTGATTCGCGCGGAAAGCTGCGCATGCTGCCCCATGACCTCACCTTCAGCACCTTCACCTTCGTTGCCGGGCACGTTCGCGCTGGGCGGCGAGATCGCCGTGCCCCGGCTGGGCTTCGGCGCGATGCAGCTGCCCGGACGCTGGACCCGCGTGGTCGAGCGGGACACGGCGGTCGCCGTGGCGCGGCGGGCCGTGGAGCTGGGCGCGCGGTTCATCGACACCGCCGCGTTCTACTTCTCGCCCCGCGCCCGGGCCAACGACATCCTGCGCGAGGCGCTGCATCCCTATCCGGCGGACGTCACCATCGCCACCAAGGTCGGCCCGCTGCGGGACGCGGACGGGGAGATGTACGCGGAGGCCGCGCCCGGGCAGATACGGGGGCTGGTGGAGGAGAACCTGCGTCAGCTCGGCCTCGACGCACTGGACATGGTCCATCTGCGGGTGGGCAGGCTCGGGGCGGTGGGCGGGGTGTCCATCGGTGAGCGGTTCGAGGCGCTGGCCGCGCTGCGGGAGGAGGGGCTGATCCGGCAGCTCGGGCTGAGCAATGTGAGCGCGGAGCAGCTGGCCGAGGCGCGGGCCGTCGCACCGGTGGCGGCGGTGCAGAACCGGTTCGGGGTGCTCGACCAGGGGGACGCCGCGCTGGTCGACCTGTGCGCGGAGGCCGGGATCGCCTATCTGCCGTTCTTCGCGCTCGGCGGGGGACACACCGCCCTGGAGGGGGAGGGTCTGCGAACGGTCGCGCGGCGGCACGGCGCGACCGAGCACCAGATCGCGCTGGCCTGGGGGCTGGCCCGGTCGCCCTCGGTCGTGCAGATTCCCGGCACCGCGTCGCTCGCCCATCTCGAAGAGAACATGGCGGCGGCGCGGCTGGTCCTCGACGAGGACGACATGGAGCTCCTCGGCAGGCGCGGCTCTCAGACGTAGTGCACGGCGAGGCCGGAGCGCCCCGGCAGCAGTTCGGGGCGCAGCACCAGCCGCTCGTCGTAGTCCCCGCCGTTCTGGCGGCGGAAGGGCAGCGGCTCGGTGGTGGGCAGGGTGCGCAGCCGCTGCCGCAGCTCATCGGCGCGGGCCCGGTAGGCGTCCGGCGACAGCCGGTCCGCGCCGTAGACGACATGGGGCGGCAGGACGGACATCCCGCTGTACCAGAGGGTGCCGTGCTGGAGCGGGAAGAGCAGCTGTCCGAGGTCGCCGTTGATCCCGCGCGGGCCCATGGAGTCCTCGGGCGCCCCGGCCGTCAGCACCACCATGGCCCGCTTGCCGGACAGCGCGCCGTCGCCGTAGCGCAGGGTGCGGCCGTCGGGGCCGGTCACCCCGTAGGCGAAGCCCTTGACGAAGACGCGGTCGAACCAGCCCTTGAGGATCGCGGGCATGCCGTACCACCACAGCGGAAACTGGACGATCAGCGCGTCGGCCCAGGCCAGCTTCTCCTGTTCGGCGCGGATGTCCTCGCTCAGCGTCCCCTCGGTGTAGGCGCGTTGGGAGGAGGTGCCGACGATGAGGCGCTGCTCGCCGTCATGGCGGAAGTCCTTGCCGTCGACGACGGGGTTCCAGCGCATCGCGTAGAGATCGGACAGCCGGGTGTCATGGCCCAGCTCCCGCAGCGCGCGCAGTCCTTCGTCGCGCAGGGCGCCGCTCAGGGAGCGCGGTTCGGGATGGGCGAATATCCACAGCACGTTCATGCGTCCATCGTGGAAAACCGGCCCGGCGGCAACGAGTGGCCGGACGGACATGATGTGCAAGGATCTGGCCAGTCGGGCCGGTGGGTGGCTCAGCTCCGGGCGCTGACCAGGGCCTCCACTCCGTCGAGGATCCGGTCCAGGCCGAAGATGAACTCGTCGTCCGGGCCGCCCGGGGTGTACAGCTCGCCCGCTCGCAGTGCCGCCGTCACCGCGGGGTAGCGCTCGGCGTCGGTGAGCTTCTCCAGCAGCCGGGCCCAGGCCAGCATCGACTGCTCGGGGCTGTTCCCCGAGCGCTCGGCGGCGTTCTGGAGATCGGCCATCAGCCGTACCTCATTGCGGACGAAGCCGCTGACCAGCATGAGGGTGGAGATCTTCTCGCCCTCGCCGAGGCCGGTGCCGCGCAGACAGGCGAGCCCGTGCTCCATCCAGGCCACCGAGTTGGGGGTGCAGGGCGGGGTGCTGATCGGGATCCGCACCGCCCAGGGGTGGCGGATGAGCGCGGCGCGCAGCGACCGGGCCCAGCCGCTGATCCCGGTCCGCCAGTGCTCGTCCGGGCCGGGGCCGGGCGGCGGGGTGCCGAAGGCCGCGTCCTCCATCAGCAGCAGCAGTTCGTCCTTGGCCGAGACATAGCGGTACAGCGACATGGTGGAGACGCCGAGGTCGGCCGCGACCCGGCTCATGGAGACCGCGCCGAGGCCGTCCGCCGCGGCCAGTTTCACGGCGGCGTCGACGATCCGGGCCAGGGTCAGCCCCGGGCGCGGCCCCTTGGCGGGGCGTTCGCGCCGCCCCCAGGCGGCCTCGATGCTGGTCGGCAGGCCGGTGCCGCCGCCGTTCCGCTCCGTGGCCATGGCCTTCAGACCTCCGTCTGTCTCATCCGCTGGTATCCGCCCGGTTGACTGCCATCCTAGAAACTGTGTATACCCTACGCAGTAGTGTGTATGGCATACGCAGAAGAGGAGCGGGGGGCCATGACCAGCGAACCGGCCATCGAGGCGCGGGGCCTGACGAAGTCCTACGGGGAGGTGAGCGTCCTCAGAGGCGTCGATCTGAGCGTCGCGCGCGGCAGTGTTTTTGCCCTGCTCGGCCCCAACGGGGCGGGCAAGACCACCACCGTGCGCATCCTGGCCACCCTCACCGCCCCCGACGCCGGGCGCGCCCGGGTCGCGGGCTTCGACGTGGTCGCCGAACGCCACCAAGTGCGCCGCGCCATCAGCCTCACCGGCCAGTACGCGGCCGTCGACGAGAACCAGACCGGCGAGGAGAACCTGCGCATGATGGGGCGGCTGACCCGGCTCGGCCGCGCCGAGGCCCGCCGCCGCGCCCAGGAACTGCTGGAGCGGTTCGACCTCGCCGGCGCCGGACGCCGCACCGTCGGCACCTACTCCGGCGGGATGCGCCGCCGTCTCGATCTTGCCGCCGGGCTGGTCGGCCGCCCCGAGGTGATCTTCCTGGACGAGCCGACGACCGGGCTGGACCCGCGCAGCCGCCAGGCGATGTGGGAGGTGGTCAAGGGGCTGGTGGGGGACGGGGTGACGGTCTTTCCCACCACCCAGTACCTGGAGGAGGCCGATCAACTCGCCGACCGGATCGCCGTGGTGGACGGTGGCCGGGTGGTGGCCGAGGGCACCTCCGCCCAGCTCAAGGAGCGGGTCGCCGGACAGCGGCTGGAACTGGTGCTGGGCGGCCCCGACGCGTTCGAGGAGACCGCACGCCGCCTCGGCGCCCGGCTGGTGCGGAGCGACGCCGACCGGCTGACCCTCGGCGTCGCCACCGACGGCAGCGCCGCGCAGATCCGCGCACTGCTCGACGAACTCGACCCCGGCCGCCGCGCGGTGGACCGCTTCACCGTGCGCGGCGCGACGCTCGACGACGTCTTCCTGGCCCTGACCGGGCACGCCACCACCCACGACAAGGAGACCAGCGGTGTCTGACGCGATCGTTCTCACCGGCCGGGCCATCCGGCTGAGCAGGCGCAATCTCGACGCCGTGATCACCGCGATGCTGCTGCCGGTGATGCTGATGCTGGTCTTCGTCTACTTCTTCGGCGGCGCCATCAACACCGGTACGGAGTACGTCACCTATGTCGTCCCCGGGGTGATGCTGCTGTGTGCGGGGTTCGGCTCGGCCAACACCGCGGTCACCGTCAGCAACGACATGACCGGTGGCATCATCGACCGCTTCCGCTCGCTGGACATCGGAGGCACCGCGATCGTGGCGGGCCATGTGGCCGCGAGCGTCCTGCGCAACGCGGTCGCGACCGCCATCGTCTTCGGGGTCGCCTTCCTCATCGGCTTCCGGCCGGACGCGGATCCGCTCCAGTGGTCGGCGGTGGCGGGGGTCCTGCTGCTGTTCATCCTCGCGATCTCCTGGCTGTCGGCCTGCTTCGGTCTGATCGCCAGATCGCCGGAGGCGGCGGGTGGTTTCACCTTCCTGATGATGTTCCTGCCGTACCCCAGCAGCGCGTTTGTGCCGATCGGCACCATGCCCGGCTGGCTGCACGGCTTCGCCGAGAACCAGCCGGTCACCCCGGTGATCGAGACCCTGCGGGCGCTGCTGCTGGACCAGCCGGTCGGCGACAGCGCCTGGCGGGCTCTGGTCTGGTGCGGCGGCATCCTGGCGGTGGCGATCGCCTGCTCCGGAGCGCTCTTCCGCCGCCGTACGGTCTGAGGCCGCGGCCGGGGCCGGGCCGGGAGCCGTCCGCGGATCAGCCTCCGTACGGGCTGGTCTCGCGGGCGGTGCGCAGGGCCCTGCCCCACCAGACGAGCTGGTCGAGCATCGTGGTGGCGGCGGCGTCCGGGGCCTCGGGGGACGTCAGCCGCCCGTTCGGCCCGAACAGATCCCATGCGTGGTGGAAGCTCACCGAGTCGCGCACCGTGACCGCGTGGACCTCGGCGAACACCGGCCGCAGATGCTCGACCGCGCGCAGTCCGCCGGAGATCCCGCCGTAGGAGACAAAGCCGACCGGCTTGGCCCGCCACTGGCTGTAGTGCCAGTCGATCGCGTTCTTCAGGGCCGCCGGATAGCTGTGGTTGTACTCCGGGGTGATCACGGCGTATGCGTCGGCCGCGTCCAGTCGGGGGCTCACGGCCTCCAGGGCCTTGCTCTCCTCGGGGCCGGGCGTATGGGTGAGATCGGCGGGCAGCGGGGTGTCGGCCAGATCGATCACCTCGACGTCCATGTCGTCGCGGAGCGCGGCGCGCTCGGTGAACCACCGCGCGACCTTCGGCCCGAAGCGGCCCTCGCGGGTGCTGCCCACCACCACGGCGAGCCGGAGCGGAGCGGTGGTGACGGTGCTGGTGGAAGCGGTGGAAACCGCGGTCTGTGAGGTCATGGGAAGAGCCTCGGACTTAAACATTGGTTTAAGTCAAGCTACTCTCGGCGGTATGACGCAACTGACCTGGAAGACCCATGAGCTCACGGTCGGCGATCTCTCCCGGCGCAGCGGGGTCCCGGCTTCGGCGCTGCGCTTCTACGAGCGCGAAGGGCTGATCCACAGCCGCCGTACCAGCGGCAATCAGCGCCGCTACACCCGTGACACGCTGCGCCGCGTCGCCTTCGTCCGCTCCTCGCAGCGGGTCGGCATCCCCCTGGCCCGGATCCGGGAGGTGCTCGCGCTCTTCCCCGATGACCATGTGCTCACCAAGGAGGACTGGGCCCGGATCTCGGAGTGCTGGCGCGCGGACCTCTCCGAGCGCATCGAGCAGCTGGAGAACCTCCGCGACCACCTCACCGACTGCATCGGCTGCGGCTGTCTGTCGATCGACAAGTGCGCACTGGCCAACCCCTATGACCAGATGGGCGAAAGGGGCGCGGGCCCGCACCGGTACCTCAAATCCGACTGAACGAAGCCCGGTTGAGCGGATTCCTGTCGGGGTCGCAGACGATCCGGGCTCTCAGAAGATGTCGGGGCACCAGGGGCGGCGGGCCGTCCGCAGCAGCCGCTCCGCCAGCGCCGCCGCGCCCTCGCGCTCCTCGGTCACTCGGCCCAGCGCCGCGAGCCGTACCGCCGACTCGTCGCCCAGCCACAGCGTCCCCAACTCGGCGATGTCCATGGTCAGATCGGCGGCGCGGGTGGTCGGGGCGCAGTCGGCGCCGTCCGGCCCCGCCTCCAGGGAAAAGCGTCCGCCCGCCAGCCCGGCCCGGTCGCGCAGTTCGAGGACGAGCGAGCCCTCGGCCGGATAGGTACGGGCGGTCAGCAGCCGGGGTACGTCCAGCGGGCGCAGCCACAGGAAGTCGGCGCAGGTGGTGGTCTGCGCCGCGCGCGGATCACCCAGCAGCAGCGGCAGCAGATCGTCCGGGGCGCGCAGCCCGGTGTTGACGTACATGACCCAGTCGATGGACAACAGGAAGTGCCACAGGGCGCGTTCGGCGGCCGGGGTGACCGCGATCAGGCCGCTGACGGTCGCGGTGTTCTGCGCCCGCTTGGCCTCCCAGCGGTCATCGGCGGTGTAGCTCAGCAGCCCGTCCACGGTGCCCTCGGGAGAGCGGTACACCGCGTAGAACGGTTCCGACCAGGGGAAGGACGGGGTCGGCTGGAGGCCGGTGTTGCGCCGCCACCAGACCTCGGACCGGTCGATGACCCCGTGCAGCCGGGCACGGAGCCGCTCATGCAGCGTGGGGCCGAGCTCGCGTACCTCGTCGCCGTCGGCGAGGTCGACCCGGCCGCCGTCCGCGGGCCCGGAGTACCGCGGGTCAAGACCGGCCCGCGCCACGTCCACCCGCCACTCGGTGACCCAGGTGGCCGGTCCGAAGCCGTACCGCCCGTAGATCGGGTACTCGGCGGCGATCAGGCTGGCCACCACCTCGCCCCGCTCCTTGGCCGCCCGCAGGTCGTGGTCCATCATCCGGTTGAGCAGACCGCGGCGGCGATGGGTGGGCGAGACCGTGACATTGCTGATCGCGTCGGCCGGTACCTCGGCTCCGCCGACCGCCGTCAGCCGCTGCGCAAAACTGCGGAAGGTGGCGATGCAGCGGTCCCCGTCGTACGCACCCTGCGTCCGGTCCAGATCCGTCTGGGCCCGGCGCAGCTCCACATCCTCCTTCGACGCCTCCGGCGGTCGCAGAAAGCCGGTGTTGAGCGCGAGGGTCCACGAGGTCAGATCGGAGTCGGCGAGCGGAGTGCGGATCTCGATGGCCATGGGGCCACGCTAGGTGCGCCCCGCGACCGGGCGCACGCGGATTTTCCGGCCCGCCCCGCCGCGTACAACCCCCGCTCCTGCCCGCTCCTACCCGAGCAGGTCGTCCACCTGCGCCTCGCCCTCGCGGTACCGGCGGGCGATCTCCGCGCTACAGCCGTCGGCGGTGCGTTGCAGCTCCTGCCGCCGCCGGGAGACCTGCTGCTCGTACCCGGTCAGACGGCCCATCGCGCCGTGCAGTTCCTCGTCGGTACGGGCTCCCGGGTCGGAGAGGCCGACCTCGGCGAGCATCTCCTCGGCCAGCCGCTCGTACTCCGCGCTCTGCGGGGTCCCGAGGGTCACATGGCGGGCGGAGGAGCGGTGCCGGGACGGGACATCCGCGAGGATCTCCGGCAGCAGGTCCACCAGGGCCGCGGGCGGGGCGTCCGGCACCACCGGGGGCGCCGGGTCGCGGCGGCGGTCCAGTTCGGCGCGGAGGATGTCGATCCGCCCCTGCAACAGCCTGCGTACATAGCTGAGATCCGCCTCCTCGCGCTGGGCGGTGCGGCGCAGCGCCCGTAGCTCCGGAAGCCGCAGCCCGGCCAGGCTCTGCCCGGCGGCCCCGGCGGCCCCGGCGGCCCCGGCGGCCCCGGCGTCTGCGGCGGTCGTGGTCAGCGCCACGGAGTCGGCCAGGCGGCCGCCGCGCTGGCTCGGCGGTCGTGGCGGCAGCAGGCCCTCGGCGGCCGTGTGCTGCTCGGTGCCCGGTGTGATCATTTGTGTCCGTCCCCTCCAGCGATGCGTCATTCCCGCAGTTCCTGCCCACCTGCACCGCCTGCACGCATCGTGCCACCGCAGGTGCACCTTGTGCAGCGGCTGTCCACCCGATCGGCCCCGGATGGACGCACGGCATGATGGTCCGTATGCGTGCTGTGGTACAGAGAGTGAACGGGGCGAGCGTCGTCGTGGACGGCGAGACGGTCGGGGAGATCGTCGGCCCGGGGCTGTGCGTCCTGGTCGGGGTGACCCATGAGGACACCCCCGAGAAGGCCGCCCAGCTCGCCCGCAAGCTGTGGTCGGTGCGGATCCTCGAGGGCGAGAAGTCCTGCTCGGACCTGGCCGCCCCGCTGCTGGTGATCAGCCAGTTCACGCTCTACGGGGACGCCCGCAAGGGCCGCCGTCCGACCTGGAACGCGGCTGCGCCGGGCGAGATCGCCGAACCGCTGGTGGACGAGGTCGTGGCACGGCTGCGGGAGTTGGGCGCACATGTGGAAACGGGCCGGTTCGGAGCGGACATGAAGGTCTCGCTCACGAACGACGGCCCGTTCACGGTGATCGTCGAGGTCTGAGGAAGCCGGCGGAGCGGAGGACCCCGTCAGCCCGGGGAAGTCTGCGGTCGGGGCCGGGAGCGCACGACGGCGCACCGGCCCCGCCCCCCGTTACTTCACCGACCCCGCCATCACTCCCTGGACGAAGTGCTTCTGGAAGGCGAAGAACACCACCAGCGGCACGATCAGGGACAGGAACGCCCCCGGTGCCAGCACCCCGATGTTGCTGCCGAACTGCCGCATCTGGGTCTGCAACGCCACGGTCAGCGGCTGGGACTCATTGTCGGCGAAGATCAGCGCGACCAGCATGTCGTTCCACACCCACAGGAACTGGAAGATGGCCAGGCTGGCGATGGCCGGGCGGCCCAGCGGCAGCACCAGCCGGGTGAAGATCCGCCACTCGCTGCCGCCGTCCATCCGGGCCGCCTCCAGCATCTCCCGGGGGATCTCCGCGAAGTAGTTGCGGAGCAGGAAGATGGCGAACGGCAGTCCGTAGGCGACGTGGAAGAGCACCACACCGGGGATCGTGCCGAACAGACCGAGCGAGCCGAACAGTTTGGACACCGGCAGCAGACCGATCTGCACCGGCACCACCAGCATCGCCACGACCACCAGGAAGACCCAGTCCCGGCCGGGGAACTCCAGCCAGGCGAAGGCGTATCCGGCCAGCGCGGCGATCACCACGACCAGCGCGGTGGCGGGCACCGAGATCGACACGGTGTTCCAGAACGCCTGGACGATGCCCGAATCCTTCAGCAGCGCCGAGTAGTTGTCGAAGGACAGCGATCCGGGGCTGGAGAACGCCTTCCACCAGCCGGAGGTGGCGTTGTCCTCCTCCGAACGCAGCGAGGACAGGAACAGCCCGGCCGCCGGAGTGAGCCAGATCAGCCCCATCAGCAGCAGGAACGCCTGGATGAGACCGTTGCTGAGCTTCTTGGTCAGCCAGGCGGCGGGCCCCCGCCCGGACCGGCGGGGAGCCGCGGGTGTCTTCGCGGGGGTCGCGGTGGCCGGTGCGGCCACGGGCGCGCCGGGTTCCCGTCCGGCGGTGTCGTGGAGGGTCATGACTGGCTCCTGCGGAAGCGACGGATGTTCAGGGCCATGGCGGGGACCACCAGCACCAGCAGCAGAACGCCGAGCGCGCTGCCGAGACCCTGGTTGTTGCCGCCGCCGAAGGAGACCAGCCACATCCGGGTGGCCAGTACGCTCGCGTCCTGTTGCACCGGCCCCGGCGCGATGATGTAGACGAGGTCGAAGACCTTCATCACATTGATCACCGTGGTCACGAAGACCACGCCCAGCACCGGGCTGAGCAGCGGGACGGTGATCTTCCGGAAGATCTGCCACTCATTCGCGCCGTCCATCCGGGCCGCCTCCAGGGCGTCCCGCGGCAGCGAGGCAAGACCCGCGCCGATGAGCACCATGGAGAAGCCGGTCCAGATCCACAGATAGGCACCGATGATCGCCGGGGTGATCAGCGACGGGCCCAGCCAGGAGATCCCCTGGTACGCCTCGGCGAAGTCCTTCTTCGGCAGTTGCAGTGCGTAGTCGCCGGGCGGCAGGTCCTCGAAGCGGTACGCGCCGTCGTTCCCGGTGGTGGCGGTGGCGACGACCTTGCCGTCCCGCACCGCCTCCACCGCGAGCTGCGGCAGTCCGCGTTCGGTCGGGTCCACCCGGCCCGGCTTGCCGCCGCCGCCGAGGGTGAAGTCGATGTAGACCACACCCCGCAGCTCGCCCTTGGCCGCGGGGGCCGAGGACGCCTGGCGGGCGGGTTTGGCCTCCTTGGGCACGTCCTTGGGCGGAACGCCGACCAGACCGAGGTTGACCGTGTCACCGGGGGAGGCGGTCTTCGCCGTCCGGTACGAACCGTCCTTCTGTGCCGGGATCGTCCGGGGGTTCTGCGGGTGGGCCGTCGGGTATCCGGCGGTGTCCCCGGAGAACGCGTCGTGGACGCCGACCGTCACCGCGTTGAGCACGCCCCGGTCGGGGTCCTGCTCATAGGCGACGCGGAAGATGATGCCCGCGGCGAGGAAGGAGATCGCCATCGGCATGAACATCAGCAGCTTGAAGGCGGTCGCCCAGCGGATCTTCTCGGTGAGCACCGCGAGGATCAGACCGAGACCGGTGAGCAGGACCGGAGCCACGATGACCCAGATCGCGCTGTTGCGGATCGCCTTCATCGTCGCCGGATCCTGGAACATCTCGGTGTAGTTGTCGGCACCGACGAAGGTGTCGCCCGAGGCGTCGAAGAAGCTGCGCCCGACCGAGAAGAGGATCGGGTAGGCGACCAGGGCGCCCAGGATCAGCAGCGCCGGCAGCAGGAAGGCCAGCGAGATGAGCTTCCGCCGGCGGGCCGCACGGCTGCGGGGCGTGGGCCCGGACGGGGTGCTGCCCGCGGTCGCGGGCAGCACCTTGCGGTCAGTGGCAGACATGACGGGCACTCAGTCCTTGTAGGCCTTGGCCGCCGCGGCCTCGAGCTTCGCTGCGGTGGCCTTCGGGTCCGACGGGTCCTTCAGGAAGTCCTGGAGGATCTTCCACTCACCGGTGCCCACGGTCCCGCCGAACGCGGCCGGGGCCTGGTCCGACATGTCGAACCGGACGTTGTCCCCGGCGTCGACCAGCGACTCGGCGATCGCGCGGGTGGTCTCGTCCTTGTAGGCGGTGGGCTTGAGGTTGGTGTTGGGGGAGACGAATCCGCCCGCCTCGGCCCACACCTCGGCGGCCTCGGGGCTGGCCAGGTACTCCAGGAACGCCATGGCGGCCTTCTGGTTCTTGCCCGCCTTGAGCACCACCGCGGCGTCGCCGCCGCTGACCACCGGGGCCTTCTTGCCGCCCACCGCGGGGAAGGGGAAGAACCTGGCGTCCGTTCCGACCTTCTTCTTGAACTGGCCGGAGACCAGACCGCCCACGAAGTCGCCCTCGTAGACCATGCCCGCCTTGGGCTCACTGCCGAAGACGTTCTCCACCGACTCGGGGAAGTCGGTGCGCAGCGCCTCCGCACTGCCCCCGGCCACCAGGTTCTTGTCGCCGAACAGCTTGCCCAGGGTGGTCAGCGCCTTGACCACGGTGGGGTCGGTCCAGGGGATGCTGTGCGAGGCCAGCTTGTCGTACATCTCGGGACCGGCCTGCGAGAGGTAGATGTTCTCGAACCAGTCGGTGAGGGTCCAGCCGTCCTCACCGCCGACGGAGAAGGCCGGTGTCCCGGAGTCGGAGACGGTCTTGGCCATCTTGAGCATCTCGTCGTAGCTCTTCGGCGGCTGCACCCCGGCCTGCTCCAGCGCCTGCGGGGCGTACCAGACCGTGGACTTGTGGGACGCCTTGAAGTACAGGCCGTAGTAGGTGCCGTCGACGGTGCCGTACTTCTTCCACACGGTGGCGAAGGTGGCTCCGGCCTTGGCGCCGACCTTCTCCGACAGCGGGGTGAGCCAGCCCTTCTTGGCGAATTGCTTGAGCACGCCGACCTGCGGCACCATCACCACGTCGGGGGCCTTGCCGCCCTCGATCTTGCTGCCGATGACGGTGGAGACGTTGTCACCGGTGGGGACGAAGTTGGTCTTGGCGCCGGTCTTCTCCGAGAAGGCGTCCAGCACCTTCTTGAAGTTCTTCATCTCCACACCGGTCCAGACCCCCGCCACGTTCACGGTCTGGCCCTTGAGCTTCTGCTCGCCCTTGGCGGAGTCGCCGTCGCCACCGCCGCAGGCGGTCGCGGTCAGCGCGAGACCGAGGACGGTCGCGGTTGCGGTCACTATGCGTCTCATCGGGGATGTCCTTTCGCTGGAGCTATCGGGGGTCGAGGTCGCTGATCCACCAGGCGGCGGTGGAGCCGGGGAGGATGCCGACCGGGCAGTCGCCACTGGCCAGCAGGGGGGTTCCGGAGACCGGCGCGGGGGCCGGTTCGGTGCCGAAGTTGACCGCGCACACCAGGCCGTCGCCCCGGACGAAGGCGAGGACCTGGGGCGGGGACTCCAGCCAGCGCAGGGTGCCCTCGCCGAGCTGGGGGAGGCTGCGGCGCAGATGGAGCCCGTCGCGGTAGAGGTGCCAGAACGAACGGGTGTCGGCCAGCGCCCGGTCGGTGGCGTGCTCGGCGAACCACTCGGGCTGCGGCAGCCACGGCCGGGCGCCGCCCTCGGCGGGGGTGAAGCCGAACGGGGAGGCGAGACCGGACCAGGGCAGCGGCACCCGGCAGCCGTCGCGGACGTGCCGGCGGCTGCCGGTCCTGCGGAAGATCGGGTCGGTGAGCACCTCGTCGGGCAGGTCCAGCACCTCGGGCAGGCCCAGCTCCTCGCCCTGGTAGACATACGCGGCGCCGGGCAGCGCCAGCATCAGCAGGGCGGCGGCGCGGGCCCGCGCCGGACCGTGGTCGGTGGTGGTGTCGCCCTCCCCGGCCGGGCCGGAGGCGTACCGGGTCACGGTCCTGACCTGGTCGTGGTTGTTGAGCACCCAGGTGACGGTGGAGCCGGTCCCGGCGATGTCGCGCAGCGCCTCGGTGATGGTGTTCCGGAAGGCGTCCACATCCCAGCGGGCGCTGAGCAGATGGAAGAAGAACGCCTGGTGCAGCTCGTCGGGGCGGACATAGGCGGCGTGCTCCCGGGCGGTGGGCACCGACACCTCGCCGACCAGCAGCCGGTCATGGCCGTCGGCTTCCGCGTACGCGTCGCACACCGCGCGCCAGTCGCGCCACACCTGGTGCACCTCGGGCTGGTTCCAGGCCAGCGGGTTGACCGAGTCGCGGGTGCGCTCATCGGCCTCCGGGTCGGGGGAGTCGGGGAGCTCGGGGTGGCGGAAGAGGCCCGCGGCCACGTCGATGCGGAAGCCGTCGACACCGCGGTCCAGCCAGAACCGCAGGACGTCGAGGAAGTACTCGCCGACGGCCGGGTTGCGCCAGTTGAGGTCGGGCTGCTCGGGGGTGAACAGGTGCAGGTACCACTGGCCCTCGCTGCCGTCGGCCTCCCGGACCCGGGACCAGGCGGGGCCGCCGAACATGGCGCGCCAGTTGTTGGGCGGCAGTTCGCCGTTCTCCCCGCGGCCGTCGGCGAAGTGGAAGTACTCCCGCTCCGGGCCGCCGGGGGCGCCCGCCAGCGCGGCCCGGAACCAGGGGTGCTCGCTGGAGCAGTGGTTGGGGACGATGTCGACCAGGACCTTCATGCCCAGCCGGTGGGCGTCGGTCACCACGGTGTCGAACTCGGCGAGATCGCCGTAGATCGGGTCCACATCGCGGTAGTCGGCGACGTCATAGCCGTGGTCGTGCTGGGGCGAGGGGTAGAAGGGGCTCAGCCAGATGCCGTCCACACCCAGCTTCTTGAGGTACGGCAGTCCGGCGCGGACCCCGGCCAGATCGCCTATGCCGTCGCCGGTGCTGTCCAGAAAGCTGCGGATGTAGACCTGGTAGATCACCGCGTCGCGCCACCAGTGCCGCTGCGAGAGGTCCGCAGGGGAGGGCGAGGGGCCGTTCGCGGCCGTGGCTGTGAGCATCGTGCCGTTTACCCGTTCTCAGCGGGCGTGCGCCGCACGCCATTGTCGGCTGTTATGCATGCATGTTAAGTAAGCATGGCGAACGGGTGTCAACGAAAATCACAGAAGTAACGAACAGCTGTCCAGGTATGCGGTATTTTGACCGGCACTTCAGGGCGCCCCGCATACCTAACACGTAACTAGGAAGCGGAGTCCCGGACGGGGAAGCGCGGGGAGGGCAGCCGGAGGGTCAGTCCTCGCGGACGACGTCACCGAGCTCGCGCCGCAGCCGGGCCACCGTCTGCTCGGTGGACTGCCGCTGCGCCAGCGCGTCGTGCACCACGGCCTGGACGGTCAGGCTCACCTGGTCGTAGCGGGGGCTCTTGGGGCGCGGCTTGGCCGTGAGCACGCTCTTGCGGAGCGTCGGCAGATACGGGTACTTCCGCACCAGTGCGGGATCGGTGTACAGATCGGCCCACACCGGTGGCAGTGCCCCCTTGGCGAGGACCTGGCGCTGGACCCGCTCGCTGGTGAGATAGGCGATCAGGTCGGTGGCCGACTTCTGGTGCTTGGAATGCGCGCTGACGGCGAGGTTGGAGCCGCCCAGAACGCTGGAGCCGGGGCCGTCCGGGCCCGGCAGCGGAACCGCGCCGACCTTGCCGGCGACGGGTGAGGACGGGGCGTTGGCCAGCGAGTACACATAGGGCCAGTTGCGCAGGAACAGCAGCCGGCCGTTCTGGAACGCCCGCCGCGACTCCTCCTCCTTGTAGCGGAGGGCCTCCTTGGGTATCCAGCCGTCCCGCACCCCACCGGTCAGGAAGTCCAGCGCCCGGCGGGTGGCCGCGGAGTCCACGGTGACCTTGGCGCCCTCGTCGCCGAGGATGGTCCCGCCCGCCGACTGCACGGCCTCGGTGACATTGGTGGTCAGCCCCTCGTACGGCAGGAACTGGCCCGCGTAGCCGTCCAGGCCGTGCGCCGGGGCGGCGGTCCTGGCGAGACGCTTCAGCTCCGCCCAGGTCCGGGGCGGTTTCTCATGCTCCTGGGCGAGGATGTCCTTGCGGTAGTAGAGCAGCCCCGCGTTGGTCACATACGGCACCGCGCGCAGCCGCCCGCCGAAGGTGGCGGTGTTCACCACCGGCGGCAGGAAGCGGTCCAGCGGGAAGCGGTCGGCGTTCAGCGGGGAGATCCATCCGGCCGCGGCGAACTCCGAGGTCCATGCCACGTCGATGTTGAGCACATCGAAGCGGTCGCTCCCGGAGCGCAGTCCGCTGACCATCTGCGCGCGCACCTCGTCGGCGGCGTCCGGCAGCTCGATCAGCGTGGCCTTCTCCGCCGGGTGCGCACGGTTCCAGCCGTCCAGCACTCCGCGCAGATAGCTGGTGAGGTCACCTCCGGTGACCAGGGTGATCGGACCGCGGCCGCCTCCTTCGGCGGCCGCCGGTTCCCCGTCCGGGCCCCGCGCGCCCGCCTGGCCCGCCAGCAGCAGCGTGGTGACGAGGAGGGCCCTGCCGGCGGCGTGTGTCCACCGCATCGGTCCCTCCTTGCGCGTGCGTACAGCCGGCCGGATCCGGCTACCGGCATCCGGCCACCTGTATACCTGTTAGGCATGCGGGATACTAGACGTTGCAGGAAGATACGAGGGCGATCCGGCACACAGTCGGAAATGGCCCCTAACGGACATGTACGGCTCGGCGGAGGAGGGCAGGGGTGCGGCTCCCGCTGCTGGCGCTACTCTCGCGCGGACCCGCCCACGGCTACGAGCTGAAGCAGGCTCTTGAGAAGCTCCTGGGCTCCGCGTACCCTCAGCCCAACATCGGACAAATCTACGTCACTCTCAACCGGCTCCAGAAGTCCGGTCTGATCGAGGGCGAGGATGTTGCCCAGTCGACCCGGCCCAACAAGCGCATCTACCGGCTCACCGACGCCGGGCGCGAAGCGTTGGCCCTATGGTTCGAGGAGCCGACGGATGAGCCGCGGGTACGGGACGAGTTCTTCATGAAGCTCGCCCTCGCCCCCCACACCGGGGATGTCGACCAGATCGGCCTGATCAACAAGCAGCGCCGGCACTACCTCAATGCCATGCGCGACCTGTCCAGGCTGGCCGCGGCCGAGGAGCGGGACAACCGGATCCCCCAGCTGCTCATAGAAGGGGCCATGCTGCACCTCCAGGCCGACCTCGACTGGCTGGAGCGCTGCCAGGAGGATCTGGAGGAGGAGCAGAGATGAGCCGCGAGGAATCGGCCCACCGGACCGGGTCCGCCGCCGGGCCGTCCGCGGACTCGATCCTGCGGGCCGAGGGCCTGGTCAAGACCTACCGCACCGAGGGCACCGCCCCGGTCGAGGCGGTCCGCGGAGTCGACCTGCATGTCGAGCGCGGCGAGTTCGTCGCGGTCACCGGACCCTCCGGAGCGGGCAAGTCCACCCTGCTCCATCTGCTGGGCGGCCTCGACCGCCCCGACAGCGGCTCCCTCTGGCTGGACGGCCGCCAGGTCGACGCCTACAGCGAGGCCCGCTGGGCCGTACTGCGCCGCAAGAAGATCGGCATCGTCTTCCAGTTCTTCAACCTGGTCTCCAACCTCACCGTCGCCGACAACGTGGAGCTGCCCGCGCTGCTGGCCGGGTCCACCCCGCGGCAGGCCAGGGCGGGCCGCGAGGAGCTGCTCGCCGAGCTGGGCCTGGCGGGCAAGGAGCAGAGCATGCCCGCCGAGCTGTCCGGCGGTGAACAGCAGCGGGTCGCCCTGGCCCGCGCGCTGGTCAACACCCCGAGCGTGCTGCTGGCCGACGAGCCCGCGGGCAGCCTGGACAGCAAGGGCACCCGGGAGGTGCTGCGGCTGCTGTCCCGCTTCCACCAGCGCGGCCAGACGATCGTGCTGGTCACCCATGACGCCCGGATGGCCAGCGCCGCCGACCGCGTGATCAGCTTCTTCGACGGCCAGGTCGTCGACGACGTGGCGCTCCAGGGCGGCGGCGGACGCCGTGGCGGCGGAGTGGCCGACGTCCTCGAGCTGAAGGGCTGACCACGGTGCGGGCCACCCTGCGCTGGGCACACGCCGATCTGCGGGCACACCGCGGCGCGGCCCTGTTCACCGTGCTCGCCACCGCCGGGATCATCGTCTCGCTGCTGCTGGCGAGCGCGTTCTTCGCCTATGCGGCCAACCCCTGGCAACGGGTGTTCACCCAGTCCTCCGGCGCCCATGTGTGGATCCACACCCGGGCCGCCGCCGACGCCGCAGCACTGGCAAAACAGGACGGGGTCGAGGCCGCCTCCGGACCGTTCCGTACCGCCCGCGCCACCCTCGAACGCGGCGGTGCCCGCGCCTCCCTGGAGCTGCGCGCCGCCGGACCCGAGGAGCCGGAGACCGCCCGTCCGCTGATCACTGACGGCCACTGGCTCTCCGCGGGCGCACGCGACGGCATCGTGCTGGAGAGCTCGGTCGCCCGCGCGCTGTGGGCCGAACCGGGCGATGCGCTCTCCGTCCGCGCCCCCGGGGAGAAGGCCCGTACGCTGCGGGTCGCGGGCGTCGCGGAGACCGCCGAACCGGGCTTCGACCCGGGCGAGACCCCGGGGGTCGGCTGGGTGCTGCCCACCACCCTCGGCTCGGTCGAAACGCGCCCCGACCACCTCGGCCAGGCCATCGGACTGCGGTTGCAGGACCCGACGGACACCGACTTCGCGGTGCAGAGGGCGGTCACCGAACTCGGCGCCGACCAGGTCACCGGAATCTCCCTGTGGCAGCGGGCGCGGGCCGAGGCGGTGGGCGACGACCGGCTCTTGGGCCAGCTGCTCGGCCTGTTCGGGCTCGGCGCGCTGCTGGCCGCGGCGCTGGCGGTGGGCGGTGCGATCACCACCCGGGTCCGCGGCCATCTGCGGGACATCTCGGTGCTCAAGGCGATCGGCTTCGCCCCCGGCCAGGTCGTGCGGATGTTCCTGGTCCAGCATCTGGGTCTGTCACTGCTGGGTGTGGTCTGCGGCGCGGTCCTCGCCGAGGTGCTGGGCCCGCGTCTGCCCGGCCGGATCGGGGAGGCGGTGGCGCTGTGGCAGGCGCTTCCGGAGCACCGCTGGGCCCCGTTCGCGATCGTGGGCGGCGCCGTTGTCTTCATCGCCGCCGCCACCTGCCTGGCCGCCTGGCGCGCGGGCCGGGTGCCGCCGGTGCCGGTCGCCCGCGCCGCCACCGACCCCGGCCGCCGGATGTCCGGCACCGCCCGGCGGGCGCTCGGGATGCGGCTGCCGCCCGCGCTGGTGCTCGGCTGGCGCGGTGCCTTCCACCGTCCGGTGCGCTCCCTCGCGTCCATCGGGCGGCTCGCCCTGCCGCTGCTGCTGATCACGGTCGCCGTGGGGACCTGGACCACCCTGGACCGGTTCGAGAGCCACCCGGAGAAGATCGGTCTTGCCGCCCCGCTCGCCGCCCGCGCCGAGGGGCTCTCCGACGCCCGGATCCGCGCCCTGCTCAGCAAGGACCCCGAGGTCACCGCCGTCTACCCGGGCACCGAGACCGAGGCTCTGGTCCCCGGACAGACCGGGACGATCACCCTCCAGGGGCTGGGCACCGACCGGCACCCCTATCCGTTCTCCGTCGCCGAAGGCCGCCCCGCCCACGGCGAGGACGAGGCGGTGGCCGGACAGGGTCTGCTCGACCTGCTCGATGTGAAGGTCGGCGACTGGGTCCGGATGACGGTCGGCAGCAGCCCCCAGGTGCTGCATATCGTCGGGCGCAGCATCGAGCCGGAGCAGGGTGGCCGGGTGATCTCCACCTCGATCGACACCCTCCGCGAACGCGACCCGAAGCTGGAGCCGGACTTCTACCACCTGGGCCTGCGCCCCGGCGCCAGTCCCGAGGCGGTCAGCGCCTCGCTGGCCGACGCCTCGCACGGCCGTATGGAGGTGCGGGAGATCCCCAACCCGGCCGACCGGCTCTCCGCCGTCCGCGGGGTGACCCTCGGACTGATCGCGGTGCTCGGGCTGATCGGCCTGGCCGAACTGTCGACGACGATCGGCGCGGCGGTACGCGACCGCCGCCGCGATCTGCTCGCGCTCAAGGCGATCGGGCTGACCCCGCGCCAGATCGCCGCGGTGATCGTGGCCGGGACCGGGTTCACGGCCCTGGCCGCGGCCCTGGCGGGCACGGTGATCGGGACGTTCGCCTCCGGCTGGATGATCGACCTCCAGGGCCGCAGCAGCGGGATGGGCGCGGGGATCGCCCAGGCCCCGCCGCTGGGTGTGCTGGTGCTGATCGGCGCCGGGGCGGTGGCCGGGGCGGTGGCCGCGGCGACCCTTCCGGCCGCGCGAGCCGCCCGCAGCCGACTCGCGGACACCGCCAGCGACGTGCTCTGACCGCGCCCCGCCGGGGCGCGGGGAACTGCGCGACCAGCCACCGCGCGCCCGCGGACGCAGGACGGCATCCCGGGGCACCCCGCGGAGCGGCTACGGCTGAGGCTGCTGGTGCCCCCGCAGGGGCGCCCAAAGGGGCGCGGGGAACTGCGCGATCAGCCACGACTCAGCCGCGGCCGCAAGGACGGCCCCAAAGCCACCGCACCGCGCGGAGCGGCTACGGCTCGACGACCACTTCCTGCGCCGCCGCCGTCGTGTCCGCCAGCAGCTCCGCGTCCACCGGAACGTTCCGCTTCACCAGCGCCAGCGCGATCGGCCCCAGTTCGTGATGGCGGGCGGAGGAGGTGACAAAGCCCAGCTGGCGGCCCTCCTCGCCATCCGCGGCCAGACGTATGGGCGCGCCGTGGCCGGGCAGCTTCACCTCGCTGCCGTCGAGGTGGAGGAAGACCAGCCGACGCGGCGGTTTGCCCAGGTTGTGCACCCGGGCCACGGTCTCCTGGCCGCGGTAGCAGCCCTTTTGGAGATGGACGGCGCTGCCGATCCAGCCCAGCTCGTGCGGGATGGTGCGGTGGTCGGTCTCCAGGCCCAGCCGCGGCCGGTGCGCCTCGACGCGCAGTGCCTCGTACGCCAGCACACCGATGGGCGGTCCGGCGGTCTCGGCGAAGGACTCCAGCCGCTCGCGCGGCAGGAACAGATCACGGCCGTGCGGAGTCTCCCGCACCACGGTGTCCTCGGGGGCCTCGGTGATGCTTCCGGCCGGGAGGTGGACCACCGCGTACTCCTCGGTGCGGTCGGCGATCTCGACCCGGTAGAAGAACTTCATGCTCTCCAGGTACGCGATCAGATCGCCCTGGCTCCCGGGTTCCACATGGGCCCAGGTGGTCTCACCGTCGTCGACGATGTAGAGCGCGTGTTCGATATGGCCGTGAGCGGAGAGGATCAGCGCCTCGGTGGCCTGTCCGGCGGGGAGTTCCTGGACATGCTGGGTGAGCAGCAGATGCAGCCAGCTCAGCCGGTCGGCTCCGGAGACGGTGACCACCCCGCGGTGCGAGAGGTCCACAAAACCGGATCCGTCGGCGAGCGTGCGCTGCTCGCGGAACAGGTCGCCGTAGTGGGCGGCGACGCCTTCGTCGGGGCCCTCGCCGGGGACGGCGCCGGGCAGCGACAGCAAAGGGCTCTTCATGAGCTTCAGCCTACGACTTGGCCGCTCGGCCTTTGGCGGAGTCGTCGGAGCCCTGCTCGGCACCCCGCTTGGCCGTGCAGTCGGCGCACCGGCCGAAGAGCGCGAAGTGCTTCATGTCGGTGTCGAAACCGAAGTCGGTCCGCAGTCGCCGGGTGAACGCCTCGGCCACCGACACATCGGCCTCGATCACATCCGTGCAGTCCCGGCACACCATATGGATGTGGTGGTGCCGGTCGGCGAGGTGGTACGTGGGGGCACCGTGGCCCAGATGGGCATGGCTGACCAGGCCCAGCTCCTCCAGCAGCTCCAGGGTGCGGTAGACCGTGGAGATGTTGACCCCGCTCGCGGTGCGGCGGACCTCGGTGAGGATGTCGTCCGGAGTGGCGTGCTCCAGGTGGTCGACGGCTTCCAGCACAAGCTGACGCTGCGGGGTCAGCCGATAGCCGCGCTCCCGCAGATCGGTCTTCCAGTCGGTGGTCGCCACGAAGCCAGTGTAGGCGGGGGCCGGTGGAGCCTCAGCGGAAGAAGGCGATGCCGTCGTCCGGCAGGTCCTTGAGGTCCTTGGCCCATTCGCGCGGGTCGACGACCTTCTTCAGATGCGCCGACATGTACGGCCGCAGCTCCACCTCGGGGGTGGCCTTCTCGCCGACCCACATCAGATCGCTGTTGACATAGCCGTAGAGCCGCTTGCCGCCCGAGTAGGGTCCGGCGGCGGCGGTGCGCGCCACGGCGTCGGTGGCCAGGTCGATCTGCGGCTTGCCTTCGGCCAGCTCGCCGTACCAGACCTCGACGATGCCCTGGTCGCGGCACATCACGACCTCGACCTTGCGGTCCTTGTCGATCCGCCAGTAGCCGGTCTCGGACTCCAGCGGGCGGACCTTCTTGCCCTCGGAGTCCAGCACCCAGGTGTGCGAGACGTACTCGATGAAGTCGCGCCCGTCGTGGCTGAAGGTCGCCTCCTGGCCGAAGTTGCACTTCTCGGCCCCCGGGAAGTCCGAGACGCCGGCCCCTTCCCAGTTGCCCAGGAGGAAGACGAGCGGTACCAGGTCAGGGTGGAGGTCGGAGGGAATCTCGATCATGGACTCAGGCGATCTGTCGGTGGGCGGTCGGTGGCGGTGGTGCGGGAGCGCGGATCAGCGCTGGCCCTGGAACAGCTTCTTCCAGGTGAGTGCGCAGAAGCCAAGGGTGGCGACGGCGACCAGGATCATCAGCGTGGTGAAGACTGCCTCAAGCACGAGCGCGCTCCTCGAACGGTGTCCCCCGGCTCCGCGGGCGGCGGAGGGACGGTGGAACGGATGACGGACCGGGGCCGAGTCTAGTCGGCGGTCCGGCGGGAGGCGTCGCGCGGCCCCGACCCTAGGCTTGCCGTATGGCGAAGAAGCTGGTGATCAAGGTGACGGCGGGCGCGGACGCGCCCGAGCGGTGCTCTCAGGCGTTCACGGTGGCGGCGGTGGCCGTGGCGAGCGGGGTGGCGGTCTCGCTCTGGCTGACCGGTGAGTCCACGTGGTTCGCGCTCCCGGGGCGGGCGGCGGAGTTCGAGCTGCCGCACGCGGCACCGCTGCCGGAGCTGATCGAGGGGATCCTCGCGGGCGGCACGATCACGGTGTGCACCCAGTGCGCGGCCCGCCGGGAGATCGAGGAGAAGGATCTGATCGAGGGGGCGCGGATCGCGGGCTCCCAGGTCTTCGTGAGCGAGATCATGCAGGACGGCGTACAGGCGGTCGTCTACTGAGGCCGATGCCGGGTCAGTGGCGGTGGTTGTGCTCGTCCAGCTCCCGCCACCACCGGTCGGACTCCTCGTCCCCCGACTCGTCCCACCAGCGGTCGTCCGGGCCCCGGCGGTTGGCGACGATGGCCGCGAGCGGGGGGATAACCATGGCGACGATGCACATCACGACGGCGGCCGGGACCGACCACAGACGGACAAAGGCCCACGCCGAGATGAAGAGCGTCAGACACGCGCCCATCAGGAAGAAATATGCGTGGCGGCGTCGCGCGTACATATCCCCAGGATACGTCCGGGGGCGCCGCGCGGGCAGCTGATGCGCAGCGCTCCCTGCGGGCCTGAGCCGATGCCGCGGACAGACGGGAGGGCCGTACCCCGCCGAGGCGTCCAACCCCGGGGTACGGCCCTCCCGCCGTGCGTACGACGCGCGGTGTGGCGTCAGACGGTGATGGCGACCTCCGCCAGACCGCCCTTCTGGGCGACGACCGTGCGGTCCGCGGTGGCGCCGGGGACCAGGGCGCGCAGCGTCCAGGTGCCCTCGGCGGCGTAGAAGCGGAACTGTCCGGTCGCGGAGGTGGGGACCTCGGCGGTGAACTCGCCGGTGCTGTCCAGCAGGCGGACGTAGCCGGTCACCGGCTCACCGTCGCGGGTCACCGACCCCTGGATCGTGGTCTCACCGGGCTTGATCGTCGAGGCGTCGGGACCGCCGGCCTGGGCTCCACACATGGATGTCTGTCCTTACGTCGGGGGGGGAGGGGGTCAGCTGTTGGCGCCGAGCTCGATCGGAACGCCGACGAGGGAGCCGTACTCGGTCCAGGAGCCGTCGTAGTTCTTGACGTTGCTCTGGCCGAGCAGCTCGTGCAGGACGAACCAGGTGTGGGCGGAGCGCTCACCGATGCGGCAGTAGGCGATGGTGTCCTTGGCCAGGTCGACGCCCTCGCCCTCGTAGAGCTCCTTGAGCTCCGCGTCGGACTTGAAGGTGCCGTCGTCGTTGGCCGACTTGGACCACGGGATGTTGCGGGCGGTGGGCACATGGCCCGGACGCTGCGACTGCTCCTGCGGAAGGTGGGCCGGGGCGAGCAGCTTGCCGGAGAACTCGTCGGGCGAGCGGACGTCCACCAGGTTCAGCGAGCCGATGGCCGCGACGACGTCGTCGCGGAACGCGCGGATCGAGGCGTCCTGCGGCTTGGCCTTGTACTGGGTGGCCGCGCGGGTCGGGACCTCGGCGACCAGGTCGCGGGAGTCCAGCTCCCACTTCTTGCGTCCGCCGTCGAGCAGCTTCACGTCCTGGTGGCCGTAGAGCTTGAAGTACCAGTAGGCGTAGGACGCGAACCAGTTGTTGTTGCCGCCGTAGAGGACGACCGTGTCGTCGTTGGCGATGCCCTTCCCGGACAGCAGCTTCTCGAAGCCGGCCTGGTCGACGAAGTCACGGCGCACCGGGTCCTGGAGGTCCTTCTTCCAGTCGATCCGGATGGCGTTCCTGATGTGGTTCTTGTCGTAGGCCGAGGTGTCCTCGTCGACCTCGACGATGACCGTCTTGGGGTCATCGAGGCGGGCCTGTACCCAGTCGGCGTCCACCAGGACGTCACTGCGGCTCATGTGTCTCTCCTCCGGGGCAGTTGCGGCGGTGGCGGTAAGGGCACGCTCGGACGGCGCGAAGCGGGCTCGGTTGCGAGCGTACGAGCGAAGTGCGGGAAGATCCGGCTGACGGGCCGAGGCGGGGCGGGCCGGGGCATCTCGTCGGCGGCCACGCATCCTCGTCTCAGACGGCGTGACAGAGCATGGCGGCGACGCGGCACAGGTCGACTGCCCGCCGCTTCGTGAGATCCGCCTGTCGCTTCATGGGTCCGATCGTAGGGACGGACGGGTGGGCGTGTCACCGGCGTGTCGGATGGTGAGACGCGATTGTCCGCTATGTGGGATGGTGATCGGAGGGCACCCCGGAGGAGGCGTCGGCGCGCCAGGTGGCGGCGGTGGGCATCTGTTATCGCGGACGGGATCGTCTCACTGCATGGACCGGGGTCCTTCGGCGCATGCGGGCGGGGGTGCCGGGGACGCCGGGGCGCCCCGGGCGTGCGGCTCAGCCCGCCAGTTCGACGTTGTTCCCCGCGACCGAGATGTCCATGCCGTCCTTGTCGGTCTTCACCGTGTCCAGCCGCATCCCGGTCGGCAGCCCGCCCACCTTGCGCTCCATGTCGGTGCGCTCCCGGACCTTCTCCTCCCAGCGCGGGATGGTGCCGCCGGGGATGGAGTCGGCGTGCAGCTTGATGGTGTCCCCGTTCACCACGGTGATGGTGGAGTGCGCGGTGAGGGTGAAGCCCAGCAGACTGCCGGTGATCTTGACCCGGTTCTTGCCCGACGGGTCGTAGGAGACCGTGATCCCGGGGCCCGCGGCGCGTGAGAGGTCCGCATAGCTGATGTGGGCCGTGCCGGTGGCGCGGTCCGCGGTGGCGGACGAGAAGTCGCTCGAGACGCCCACCGTGTGCAGCTGGGCGTCGAGTTCGGAGACCCGGACACTGCGGCCGTTGCCCGCGTCCGTCGTCAGCCCCTCCATGCTGATGTCGACCTCGTCCAGCTCCTTGCCCACGACCTGGGTGAGGAACGGAAAGCCCTTGATCGAGACATCGGGCGTGCCGATCAGCCCCTGAGAGCTCTTGATCTTGTCCGCGGCCTTGGACTCGGCGATGCTCACCGCGATGCGGTCCGCGGCGACGAAGAGACCGCCGAGTATCACGGCGACGATCAGTGTGATGCGTAGTGCGCGCATGTGCTGTGGGTCCCCCTGGCTCTCGGTCAGGCGCTCGCCTGAGGTTGTGAGCCTAACCGGAGCGATGAGCCGGGGGCCCGGAATGTCAGACCAGTGCGCGGCCGATCACATAGACGACCGGGGCGGCGGCCGCGAGCGGCAGCGCCACCCCGGCGGTCATGTGCACAAAGCGGGAGGGGTAGTCGTAGCTCGCCACCCGGTGGCCGACCAGCGCGCACACCCCGGCCGCAAGGCCCAGCACCGCGGCGTCCGTGGCGCCGGTGCCGGTGAGCTGTCCGGCCCCGGCGCCCGCGCCCGCCGCGGCGAGCAGCGCCACGACCACGGACACCGCGATCGGCAGCGGCACCGCGCGCACCAGTACGGCCACCGCCACTCCGGCCGCGCCCACCACCACGGCGTCGGACGACTCCGCGGCCGTGGCCAGGTATCCGGCCGCGATCACGGCGAGGGCGGTGGAGGCCACGGTGGCGGTCAGGCCGTACAGCCGCTCGTCCGGCGCGCTGTGGCTGCGCAGCTGGAGCACCAGCACCAGCAGCAGCCAGACCCCGAGCGTGCCGATGACCACCGTGGGGGCGTGCACCCGCTCGGTGGCGAGCAGCCCGGCGGTCGCGGCGAGCCCGCCCGCGAAGGCGAGCGCGATGCCCTGCCGGGCGGGCCACATGCCGTTCAGCCGGAACCAGCCCGCGGCCGTGACCGCCTGGAGCAGCACCACCACGACGGCGACCGCGGGGCGGCCCAGCGGCGCGGCCCCCGCGAGAGCCGCGGCGATGGCGGCGGTCAGGGCGGCCGGGACGAGACCCGGGTGGAGGATCTGGGGACGGCCCTCGGCACGGGCCTTCTCGGCGGCGGTGAGCGGCCGGGACTCCTCCTCGGACGGGGCGGGCGCTCCGGTGGACGGGTGCTCCGGACCGCCCGGGTCCGCCATGCCCGCCGGGGCCGCCGTGGCGGGCGCGGGGCCCTGGGGGCCGTGCGCGGCGAACGCGGCGGCGGGCTGCTGCTGATGGTGGTGCGGCTGCTGGTGCTGCTGGTCCCAGCCGGGGGTGTACGACTGCTGCGGGTATCCCTGCTGATGCCCCTGCTGCGCGGCGGCGTAGGGGTCCGGGTACGGCTGCGGGTGCTGCCCGTACGCCTGCTGCTGCCCGTACGCCTGCTGCTGGGCGTGACCCGGGTGTGGGGCGTGACCCTGCTGCTGGGTGTGCGGGGCGTGCTGGGCGGCGTGGGCCTGGTGGCCGTGCTGGCCGTGCTGACTGTGCTGCTGGGCCTGGTGGCCGTGGTGCTGCGGGTGCTGGCCGTGCTGGCCGCCGTACCCCTGCCCCTGCTGCGGCTGCTGCTGCCCGGCCTGGTCGTGGCCCGGGTCGTACCAGCCCTGGTCCCAGCTTCCGTACAGATCGGCGGGCGGCTGCGGTCCCCCGTACGGCGTCTCCGGGGACCCGTACGGATCAGAGGGCTCGTACGGGTTCTGCGGGTTGTGCGGCTGGTTGCTCATGACCTCGGGGTCACCCTCCTGCGAACGGCGGGAGCACCTCGACCGTGCCGCCCTCGGCCAGTTGGATCGTCTTGTGGTCGCGGGTGCCGACGGGCGTGCCGTCGACCAGGAACGAACAGCGCATCAACACCCGCGCGAACTCCGGGCGCGCGGTGTGCCGCCGCCGGGCCGCGTCGAGCGCCTCGGCCAGCGTCGCCGCCGCGTACGGCTCCTCGGAGGTACCGGCCGCCGCGCGGGCCGCGGCCCAGTACCGGATGGTGCCGGCGGGCGCGTTCTTCATCGCCATCGCGATCCCTTCCCGTCTTCTGCCGCCTCCATGATGACGGGTGCGGGCACCGGTCCGGGACCAACGGCGGCCCCGAAAAGGGCGGGCCCGGTGCCGGTGCTCTCGCTTACTGTTTCGGTGTGCTGGTCCGACTCATACGGGTGTATCTCAGACCCCATAACCGAACGATCATGCTGATCGTGCTGTTGCAGCTGGTACAGACGCTGGCGACGCTCTATCTGCCCACGCTCAACGCCGACATCATCGACGGCGGAGTGGTGCAGGGAGATACCGGCTACATCCTGCGCATCGGCGGTTTCATGATCGCCGTCACCCTGGCCCAGATCGTGGGCGCCATCGGCGCCGTCTACTTCAGCGCCCGCACCGCCATGGCGCTCGGCCGGGACGTACGGGCCGCGGTCTTCGACCGGGTGCAGTCCTTCTCCGCCCGTGAGATGGGCCACTTCGGGGCGCCCTCACTGATCACCCGGACCACCAATGACGTCCAGCAGGTGCAGATGCTGTGCCTGATGGCCTTCACCCTGATGGTCTCCGCGCCGATCATGTGCATCGGCGGCGTGATCATGGCGCTCAACCAGGACGTTCCGCTCTCCGCGCTGCTGCTGCTGATCGTCCCGGTCCTCGGGGTCATCGTCAGCCTGATCATCCGCAGGATGCGTCCGCTGTTCCGCGGCGTCCAGGAGCGCATCGACACCGTCAACCGGGTGCTGCGCGAGCAGATCACCGGGATCCGGGTCATCCGCGCCTTCGTCCGCGACAGCCATGAGCGCGACCGCTTCACCGGCGCCAACAGCGACCTGATGGACATCTCGCTGCGCGCCGGGCGGCTGATGGCGCTGATGTTCCCCGCGGTGATGCTGGTGGTGAACGTCTCCAGCGTGGCCGTGGTCTGGTTCGGCGGACACCGGATCGACAGCGGCGGAATGGAGATCGGCGCGCTGACCGCGTTCCTCAGCTATCTGATGCAGATTCTGATGGCGGTCATGATGGCCACCTTCATGTTCATGATGGTGCCGCGCGCCGAGGTGTGCGCCGAGCGCATCCAGGAGGTGCTGGACACCCGGACCAGCGTGGCCCCGCCGCTGGTGCCGGTCCCGCCCGCGGCCACCGGTGGCGGGCGCGGTCTGCTGGAGCTGCGGGGCGCGGAGTTCCGCTACCCCGGCGCCGAGGAGCCGGTGCTCCGCGAGATCTCGCTGATCGCCCGGCCCGGCCGGACCACCGCCGTGATCGGCTCGACCGGCAGTGGAAAATCCACCCTCCTGGGGCTGGTGCCCCGGCTGTTCGACGCGACCGACGGCAGCGTCCACATCGACGGTGTGGACGTACGCGACCTGGACACCGAGGTGATGTCGCAGACCATCGGGCTCGTCCCGCAGAAGCCGTACCTCTTCTCCGGCACCGTCGCCTCCAATCTGCGCTACGGCAAGCCGGACGCCACCGACGAGGAGCTGTGGCGGGCCCTGGAGACCGCCCAGGCCCGGGACTTCGTGGAGGCCATGGAGGGCGGGCTCGACGCCGCCATCGCCCAGGGCGGCTCCAATGTCTCCGGCGGCCAGCGGCAGCGGCTGGCCATCGCCCGCGCCCTGGTCCGCAAGCCCTCGGTCTACCTCTTCGACGACTCCTTCTCGGCGCTCGACTACGCCACCGACGCCCGGCTGCGGGCGGCGCTCGCGGACCAGACGCGGGACGCGACCGTTGTCATCGTCGCCCAGCGGGTGTCCACCATCCGCGGCGCCGACCAGATCGTGGTCCTCGACGCCGGGCGGGTCGTGGGCACCGGCACCCACACCGAGCTGATGGCGGACAACCAGACCTACCGCGAGATCGTGCTCTCCCAGCTCACCGAGCGGGAAGCCGCATGAGCGGCCCGTCGCGAGCCCTCCGCCGCTTCCGCCGTCCGCCGTTCCCGTATGTGTCGTCGAAGGGCCGTGCATGAGTACCCCGGCGCCCCGCAGAGGTCCGGCGCCCGCCGCCGGGCCCGCCCGCTTCATGGGCGGCCAGCCCACCGAGCGGTCCATGGACTTCCGCGGCTCCGGCCGCCGACTGCTGGGCAGGCTGCGCCCCGAGCGCGGGATCGTGCTGGCCGTGCTCGCCCTGTGCGCGGTCAGCGTGACCCTGTCGGTGCTGGGCCCGCTGATCCTCGGCAGGGCGACCGACCTGATCTTCGCGGGCATCATCGGGCGCGAGCTGCCCGACGGCGTCACCAAGGAGCAGGCCGTCGAGCGGCTGCGCCACGACGGCCAGGACACGCTGGCCGACATGGTCGCGTCCATGGACGTCCACCCCGGCCAGGGCATCGACTTCGGCGCGGTCGGCGATGTGCTGCTGTGGGTGCTGGCGATCTATGTGTTCGCCTCGCTGCTCGGCCTGGTCCAGGCGCGGGTGGCCATGGTGGTGGTCCAGCGGGTGGTCTTCCGGCTGCGCGAGGACGTCGAACACAAGCTGGCGCGGCTGCCGTTGTCGTACTTCGACCGGCAGCCGCGCGGTGAGGTGCTCTCCCGCGCCACCAACGACGTCGACAACATCCAGCAGACGCTCCAGCAGACCTTCAGCCAGGTCATGACCTCGCTGCTGACCATCGTCGGGGTGCTGACGATGATGTTCTGGATCTCGCCGCTGCTGGCGCTGGTGGCGCTGGTCACCGTCCCGGTGTCGGTGGTGGTCGCCACCAGGATCGGCAAGCGGGCCCAGCCGCAGTTCGTCAGTCAGTGGAAGACCACGGGCAAGCTCAACGCCCATATCGAGGAGATGTACACCGGCCACTCGCTGGTGAAGGTCTTCGGGCGGGAGAAGGAGTCCGCGGAGCTGTTCCGCGAGCAGAACGAGAAGCTGTACGAGGCGGGCTTCAAGGCCCAGTTCATCTCCGGGCTGATCCAGCCCGCGATGATGTTCATCGGCAATCTCAACTACGTGCTGGTGGCGGTCGTCGGCGGGCTGCGGGTGGCGAGCGGCGCGCTGTCGATCGGTGACGTCCAGGCGTTTGTGCAGTACTCCCGGCAGTTCAGCCAGCCGCTCACCCAGGTGGCCTCGATGGCCAACCTGGTGCAGTCCGGGGTGGCGTCGGCCGAGCGTGTCTTCGAGCTGCTGGACGCCGATGAGCAGAGCCCGGACCCGGAGGCGGCGCCGCGGCCGGAGACCGTGCCCGGGTCGGTGCGCGGCCAGGTCGAGTTCGAGGAGGTCTCCTTCCGCTATCAGCCGGACAAGCCGCTGATCGACGGCCTCTCGCTGTCGGTGCGGCCCGGCCAGACCGTGGCCATCGTCGGGCCGACCGGCGCCGGAAAGACCACCCTGGTCAATCTGCTGATGCGGTTCTACGAGGTCAGCGGCGGGCGGATCACTCTGGACGGAGTGGACATCGCCGCGATGTCCCGCGAGGAGCTGCGCTCCCACATCGGCATGGTGCTCCAGGACACCTGGCTGTTCGGCGGCACGATCGCGGACAACATCGCGTACGGCGCGCAGGGCGCGAGCTTCGAGCGGATCGTGGAGGCGGCGAAGGCCACTTATGTGGACCGCTTCGTCCGGACCCTGCCGGACGGCTACGACACGGTGATCGACGAGGAGGGCTCCAATGTCAGCGCCGGTGAGAAGCAGCTGATCACCATCGCCCGCGCGTTCCTCTCGGAGCCGTCGATCCTGGTGCTGGACGAGGCGACCAGCTCGGTGGACACCCGTACCGAGGTGCTCATCCAGCGGGCGATGGCCTCGCTGCGGACGGGCCGGACCAGCTTTGTCATCGCGCACCGGCTGTCCACCATCCGCGACGCCGACGTCATCCTGGTGATGGAGCACGGGCGGATCGTGGAACAGGGCACCCATGACGCGCTGCTGGCGGCGGAGGGCGCGTACGCCCGGCTCTACACGGCGCAGTTCGCGGAGGCGGCGGTCGAGGCGGAGTGAACGGGAGCGCCGGGGCCGGGGAGGTTTTCCGGCCCCGGGCGCTCCTGGGTGCCGCGCGGCGGCGGCCCCTCAGGCGTGGGCCAGAGCCCAGCCCGCCACCCGCTCCAGCAGACCGTCCGGCGCCGCCGTCTCCGCATGGCCGAACCCCGGCTCGATCCACAGCTGTGTGGACGACGGGTCGGCCGCCGCCGCCAGCATCCGCGGATGGTCCAGCGGGAAGTACGGATCCCGGTCGCCGTGCACGATCAGCAGGGGAGTCGGCGCGATCAGCCGTGCGGCGGCCGCCGGCGGCAGCGGTTCGGGGTCCCAGCCGCGGCCGTCGATCCGGGTGCGCAGCCCGTAGCGGGAGACCAGCCGTCCGGCGGGGCGCGTGATCGCCCAGTGCACCCGTCGCATCGGGGCGGTTCCTCGGTAGTACCAGCGGGCGGGAGCACTCACGGAGATCACCGCATCGGCGCGCGCCTCCGTGCGCCCCTCGCGCTCCCCGCTCCCGGTTCCGTCGGACGGCTGATTTTCGCCGTTCGATCCATAGAGTGCGGCATGCCGGAGCACCACCGAGCCGCCCATCGAGAAGCCGACCGTGGCGACCCGCCGATGGCCGAGCCGCCGGGCCCAGCACACGGCCTCGGCCAGGTCCAGCACCTCCCGGTCGCCCACCGTGGACCGGCCGCCGGACCGGCCATGCCCCCGGAAAGAGAACGTGATCACGGCCGTGTGCTGGGCGAATGCCCTCGCCACCCGCCGTAGCGCCGGGCGCTCGATCCCACCGGTGAAACCGTGTGCGACCACCAGCGCGAGGGTGTCCGCGGGGGGCGCGGCAGGTGCCGGGGACGGCTCGTAACGGGCCTCGATCGGGACCCCGTCCGCCGTCAGCAGCGTCGCCCTGTGGTCGCGCGCAGTGACCGACGGCACTGAACAACGGGCAGATCGAGCCTCTCCACCGGATGTCATGTGGGTTATTCTCTGTGAAGAGGATCCGGGCAGCGTTGCCCCCGGGTCCTTTTGTGCTTTCAGGAGCACGGTGCGCGCATGAGCGGGCACCCGCTCCAAGGGCGCGGAGCTGACCGTACGACGAAGTAGCCGAAGAAGTAGCCGAAGAAGTAGCCGAGGAAGAAGCCGCAGACTCCCCCAGGCGCTGCCTGGGAGGTGCCCCTCTCGCAAGGGACCGAGGAGGAACCGAGGTAATGGGCGAGCGAAGCGTGCTCCATGTCAGGACCACAACCGAGGCGGGTGGTGGACGATGAGTTCCCTCCTGCTGCTGACCAACGCACTCCAGCCCTCGACGGAGGTGCTCCCCGCTCTCGGCCTGCTGCTGCACAGTGTGCGGGTCGCCCCCGCGGAGGGCCCGGCCCTGGTGGATACCCCGGGCGCCGACGTCATCCTGATCGACGGCCGCCGCGATCTGCCGCAGGTCCGCAGCCTGTGCCAGTTGCTGCGGTCCACCGGCCCCGGCTGCCCGCTGGTCCTGGTGGTGACCGAGGGCGGTCTCGCCGCCGTCACCGCCGACTGGGGCATCGACGACGTACTGCTGGACACCGCGGGTCCGGCCGAGGTGGAGGCCCGGCTACGGCTGGCCATGGGCCGCCAGCAGATCACCACCGACGACAGCCCGATGGAGATCCGCACCGGCGATCTCTCGGTCGACGAGGCCACCTACAGCGCCAAACTCAAGGGTCGTGTGCTCGATCTCACATTCAAGGAGTTCGAGCTGCTGAAGTACCTCGCCCAGCACCCCGGCCGGGTCTTCACCCGCGCCCAGCTGCTCCAGGAGGTCTGGGGCTACGACTACTTCGGTGGCACCCGCACGGTCGACGTCCATGTCCGGCGGCTGCGCGCCAAGCTGGGCCCGGAGCACGAGTCCCTGATCGGGACCGTGCGGAACGTGGGCTACCGTTTCGTCGCTCCCGAGAAGGTCGAGCGCGCCGCGGAGGAAGCCAGGGCCAAGGCGTCGGCCGGGGGCACCGCCCGCGGCAACGGTCCGGACCCCACCGCCGGGGCCCGCGGGGACAGTGCGCGGTCCGCGGCGGAAGCGGGTACCGCACGACCCGCCAATACCTAGCTGGACCCGCGTAGACTGCCGCGCGTGGCCAAGGTGACGCGGGATGATGTGGCAAGACTGGCGGGGACCTCGACCGCGGTCGTCAGCTACGTCATCAATAACGGACCAAGGCCGGTCGCCCCGGCCACGCGCGAGCGGGTGCTTGCCGCGATCAAGGAGCTCGGCTACCGGCCGGACCGCGTCGCGCAGGCGATGGCGAGCCGCCGGACCGACCTGATAGGGCTGATCGTCCCGGACGCCCGGCAGCCGTTCTTCGCGGAGATGGCACACGCCGTCGAGCAGGCGGCCGCCGAGCGCGGAAAGATGGTGCTGGTCGGCAATTCCGACTACCTCGACGACCGCGAAGTGCACTATCTGCGCGCCTTCCTGGGGATGCGGGTGTCCGGGCTGATCCTCATCAGCCAGGGCCCCAGCGAGAACGCCGCCGCCGAGATCGAGGCCTGGGACGCCCGGGTGGTGCTGCTCCACGAGCGCCCCGAGGCGATCGACGACGTGGCCGTGGTGCTGGACGACATCGGCGGTGCCCAGCTGGCGGTGCGTCATCTGCTGGAGCACGGCCATGCATACGTGGCCTGCCTCGGCGGCACCGAGATAACCCCCACCGTGGGCGACCCGGTGACCGACCACGTCGAGGGCTGGCGCCGGGCCATGCAGGAGGCCGGACGGTCCACCGAGGGGCGGCTCTTCCAGGCCCCGTACAACCGCTACGACGCCTACCAGGTCGCGCTGGAGCTGCTCTCCGGCCCCGACCGGCCCCCGGCTCTCTTCTGCGCCACCGACGACCAGGCGTTCGGTGTGCTGCGGGCGGCGCGTGAGCTGCGTATCGACGTCCCCGGGCAGCTGGCGGTCGCGGGCTTCGACGATGTGAAGGAAGCCGGGCTCACCGATCCGCCGCTGACCACGGTCGGCTCCGACCGCCCGGCGATGGCGCGGGCCGCGGTGGACCTGGTGCTGGACGACGGCGTACGGGCCGGCTCGCGCCGGGAGCGGGTCAGGCAGTTCCCGTCGGCGCTGGTGGTCCGGCGCTCCTGCGGCTGCTCCTGACACCGAGCCGGGAGGGCCGCGGGCGCGTCCTTATCCCGGGCATACCGGTTTCTGCCGGGCTTCTCAGGCACTCCTCACGCTGCTCTCATCTGCGCGCGACACCGTCGGACCATGACGGACACCACGCGCCACAGCCGCGACGACGAGCCCCAGCCCTTCTCCTACGGCGGTACGCCCGGCCACCCCGCGCCGCCCCCGTATCAGCCCCCGCAGCCGGTGGTCACCCCCTCCGGGGCCACCGTGTGGCCGGGCGGGTCCGGCGGTGCGGGCGGCGGTGCGGGCACCGCCGCCTTCGCGGACGGGCCGCGGCCCGGTGGCGGCCGCGGCAGGCGCCGCGCATCACGCTCCATGGCGCTGATCGCGGCGGTGGCGGTGGCCTCCGCGCTGGTCGGCGGCGGGGCGTCGGCCCTGGCCGTCCGGGCCATGGACAAGCCCGCCACCGAGATCTCCACCCCGGTCGTCAACACCGACTCCCGCAGTGACAGCGGGGTCGCGGCCGTGGCGGCGGCGGTGAGCCCGAGCATCGTCGAGATCAGCGCCTCCTCGGCGAAGGGCAAGTCCACCGGCTCCGGGGTGGTGCTCACCCGCGACGGTGAGATCATCACCAACAACCATGTGATCTCCGGCGCGGACTCGATCAAGGTGTCCTTCCACGACGGCAGCACCAGAAGCGCGTCGGTCGTCGGCACCGACAGCGGCAAGGACCTCGCGCTGATCAAGGTGAAGGGCGCGAGCGGACTCAAGCCCGCGACCCTCGGCGACTCCAGCCAGGTCCAGGTGGGCGACCAGGTGGTGGCCATCGGCTCGCCCGAGGGGCTGACCGGCACCGTCACCAGCGGAATCGTCTCCGCCCTCGACCGCAAGGTCACCGTCTCCACGGGCGAGGACCAGGGGCAGGGCGGCGGGCGGTGGCCCTTCGAGTTCGGCGGCGGCCGGTACCACGGCGACGTCGGCTCCTCCACCACGTCCTACAAGGCCATCCAGACCGATGCCTCGCTCAACCCCGGCAACTCCGGCGGCGCCCTGATCAATATGAAGGGCCAGGTGATCGGCATCAACTCGGCGATGTACTCCTCGGCTTCGGAGCGCGCCTCCGGCGGCAGCGCGGGCAGCGTCGGCCTCGGCTTCTCGATCCCGGTCAACACCCTCAAGGCCGATCTCGACACCCTGCGCGACGGTGGCACCGACTCCTGACCCGGCGCGTCCGCGGCACGCGGCGTGCGAGGCTGGCAGCGGCGCCCGGCCCCCCGTCCGGCAGGGCGCCCGCCCCCGTCCGGCACGGCACCCCGCCACCGTCCGGCGCGGAGACGATCAGCGCCCCACCGCCATCTGTGAGGAAACCGGCCCATGAACCCCGCCGACCACGGCGATCAGCCCGCCCGCATCCTGATCGTCGACGACGAGCCGGCCGTCCGCGAAGCCCTGCGGCGCAGCCTGGTCTTCGAGGGCTATACGACCGAGACCGCCGTCGACGGTCTGGACGCGCTGGAGAAGGCCGGCAGCTGGAAACCCGAGCTGATCGTGCTCGATGTGCTGATGCCGCGGATGGACGGGCTGACCGCCGCCCGGCGGCTGCGCGCGACCGGGGTGACCGTACCGGTGCTGATGCTCACCGCCCGGGACACCGTCGGCGACCGGGTCACCGGGCTGGACGCGGGGGCCGACGACTACCTCGTCAAACCCTTCGAACTCGACGAGCTGCTCGCCCGGATCCGCGCCCTGCTGCGCCGCAGCTCCTACGCGGCCGCCGCGCACGAGGCGGTGGCCGAGGACGACGCGCTCACCTTCGGCGATCTGCGGATGGACCTGGCGACCCGCGAGGTGACGCGCGGGACGCGCAGGGTCGAGCTGACCCGGACCGAGTTCACCCTGCTGGAGATGTTCCTCGCCCATCCCCGCCAGGTGCTCACCCGGGAGCAGATCCTCAAGGCGGTGTGGGGCTTCGACTTCGAGCCCTCGTCCAACTCACTTGATGTGTACGTCATGTATCTGCGTCGCAAGACCGAGGCGGGCGGTGAATCGCGGCTGGTGCACACCGTCCGTGGGGTGGGCTATGTCCTGCGGCCGGCGGACGGCGAGCCCTCATGACCGGAGGTGGACCGCTGCGTTCCCGGCTGCCGCTGCGTTCCCGGCTGGCGCTGCTGACCGCGGTGGCGGTGGCGGTCGCGGTGGCGCTGTCCGCGTTCGCCTGCTGGTTCGTCACCCGGGAGCAGCTGACCAGCGCGCTGGACGACAAGCTTCACGATGTCTCCGGGGTCTATGTCCGCGATCTTGTGGAGGCGCAGAACAACTGCTCGTCGCAGTCCCAGCCGGGCGCCGGATCCCGCCCCGGCGCCTCCGATGTGCAGCTGGTGCTGCCCGACGGCGACCGGTGCGTCGCCCGGGGCTCCCGCGCGGTCAGGGTGACCGGGGACGACATCGCCGTGGCCCGGGGGCGGCTGAACAGCGTCACCCACGACAGCAGGGCGGGGGACGGCACCCGGATGCGGGTGTACACCTTCGTCACCTCCCCGCAGGACGGCATCCCCTCGATGGCCGTCTCCGTCTCCCGCCCCCTGAACGAGGTCACCGAGCCGCTGAACACCCTCGCCCTGGTGATGCTGGTGGTCGCGGGCGTCGGGGTGCTCGGCGCCGGGGTGGCGGGGCTGTGGATCGCCCGGACCGGGCTGAGACCGGTGGACCGGCTGGCCGAGGCGGTCGAGCATGTGGCCCGCACCGAGGACCTGGCCGTACGCATCCCCGCCGAGGGCGACGACGAGATCGCCCGGCTGTCCCGGTCCTTCAACGCCATGGCGGCCGCCCTCGCCTCCTCCCGCGACCGCCAGCAGCAGCTGATCGCGGACGCCGGACATGAGCTGCGCACCCCGCTCACCTCGCTGCGCACCAATGTGGAGCTGCTGGTGCGCAGTGAGGAGACCGGCCGCGCGCTGCCGGCCGCCGACCGCGACGCGCTGATGGCCAGCGTCAAGGCCCAGGTGACCGAACTGGCCGCGCTGATCGGCGATCTCCAGGAGCTGGCCCGGCCCGATGTGCTGCCCGGCAGCGAGCCGCTCCAGCTGGTCGCGCTGCACGAGGTGGCGCTGACCGCCGTGGAGCGGGCCCGGCTGCGCGGGGTGGGGCTGACCGTCGACGCCGCGCTGCACCCCTGGTACGTCCGCGGGGAACCGGCGGCCCTGGAACGGGCGCTGGTCAATCTGCTCGACAACGCCGTGAAGTTCAGCCCTTCGGGCGGTGTGGTCGATGTGATGCTCACCGGCGGGGAGTTGACCGTACGGGACCGGGGGCCGGGCATCGCCGACGATGAACTGCCGCATGTCTTCGAGCGGTTCTGGCGCTCCCCGTCCGCCCGCAGTCTGCCCGGCTCCGGTCTGGGGCTTTCGATCGTGGCCCGCGCCGTCCAGCAGTCCGGCGGCCAGGTGGGGCTGCGGCCGGCGGAGGGCGGCGGCACCGTCGCCTGGATCCGGCTCCCGGGAGCGCCCACGGCCCCGCCCGGTGAGGCGGGGCCGGTGCGCTGAGAGGTGGTTCGGGCCCTTCCCGCGGAGCGCTCAGCGCTCAGCGGGTCTTGCCCAGGTGCAGTTCGGTGCCGACGAGGTCGGCCACGATGCCGTCCGGGCGCACCCGGATGTGCTGGATGTGGACGCCCTTGGCCTTCTTCGGCATCTGGAAGGAGAGCGACAGCTTCTCCGACAGCTCCGGCACCTTCAGCTTGGTCAGCGCGGAGGCCACCGCGGGATCGATCCCCAGCTTCTTGACCAGCTGGGGATGTTCGGCCACCAGATCGACGAAGTTGACCTTCATCAGCGCCGGGACGAACTTGGGCGACTTGGTGATCTGCTCCACCCGCTCGTTGTCCGGCACCGAGTCCGGCACCGAGCCCGGTGCCGACGGGCCCGCGGAGTCCGGCTCCAGCCCGAACCGCCGCGCCACCGATCCCACGGTCAGCAGCGCCTTGGCCTTCTCGGCGTCCCGGCTGATCCGCTCCGCGGTCTTGCGGTGCAGCCGCAGTCCCTCGTGACGGCCGGGCCGGTAGGTGGCGACTCCGGGCATGTCCAGCCGCATCCCGCTGACGCTGGTGGAGATTCCCCGGTCTCCGTCGCGCCGGATCCGCGCCATGGCGTGCATCGTCACCTGCTGTCCGGCCACCGGAAGTTTGCCGTCGGCGCGCACCGACTCCGGGCCGGTCGCCCTGAACCGCACCTGGGAGGCGCCCAGTTCGCGGTTCAGGTCCTCGAACGCCAGCAGGACGTCGCCCTTCATCTCGCCTGCCACGGCGCCGCGGATGGAGCTGGGCACATCGCCGATGAGCCGGATATCCCTGGCCTTCGTGCTCACTTCGGCCAGCGAGACCCGGTCGGCCGCCACATCGGGCACCGTGACATCGACCTCATCCAGGTGCTTGTCCCACACCTGGGTGAGGAACGGGAAGCCATGGATCGTCACATTCGGCGCGGTGGCCAGACCCATCTTCTTCTGGAGCTGTTCCTCGGCCTTCTTCTCCGCGTACATCACGGCACAGCGGTCGGCCAGCAGCAGCAGCGCGGTGGCCACCAGGGCGCCGATCACCAGCTTGGCGGCGATCGGCACGGCCGCGAAGCGGCTGCGCGCGCGCCGGGAGCGGCGGCGATGGTTGGGCGGCGTCCACGGCTCGTCGCCGGCGTCCTCGGCGTCGTCCTCGTCGTCCGCCGTGAGCCCGAGCCCGAGCGGGTCGTCCGGATCGTACGGATCGGCCAACTCGGCCAGTTCCTCGTACGGGTTGGTGTACGCGGAGGGGTCGGGGCCGCTGTGCGGAGCGCCGTGCGCCGGGTCGTAACGACCGTTGTACACAGGGCCGTTGATGCCGTCGTACTGGTCGTCGTACGAGGTGTCGTACGCGGCGAGATACGCGGTGTCGTTCGGATCCGTGCTGGTGACATCGGCGTGAGAGGTGCGCGGACGGGGTGGAGGTATGCGGGTGGGGGATCGCATCAGAACATCCCACCACGGGACACCACTTGGCTTGCAAGTCGAAACGGGGATACGTGGCGAACGGCACGCTCACCGTCCACCGCGCGAGACGGCGCGCGCCTCGGTGACGGTCACCGCCCGCCCGTTCATCTCCTGCCCGTCGAGCTGGGCGATGGCCTTCTCGGCGGCCGTGTCGTCCATCTCCACGAAGCCGAACCCGCGGGAGCGGCCGCTCTCCCGGTCGGTGATGACGGTGGCGTCCAGCACCTCGCCGATCTGCCCGAACAGGGTCGCCAGGTCGTCCTTCGTCACCTGGTAGCTCAGGTTGCCCACATGCAGTCGCTTCGACATGACCGGCTCTCCTCGTTCTGGGTGAAGCGAATCGGGTCAATGTTCTCAATGCCCAACACACCAGGCATTACGGGTGGGCCGAACCGGTTATGTCCACTGCCGCGCGTGCCCCTGACCGGTGTTCCGTGCCCCCTCTTCGCGGCGTTCTCGCGCCGGGGCCTTGGTCCTGAAACGGACGGCCGAAAGTCCCGCCGGAACGGGAGTCGATCTTATGTCTCGGTGATATGCCGCACAGCCCGCTACGGACCTACTACGGGAATTAGGGGCGCGGTCGGATATGCGGGAGCCAGGATTTTGCCCACTGCTCAACTGGCTATATATATGCAGCTCAGAGGCCATTTTGCGACCTCTTTAACTGTCCCGGGGTGTGCGAGGAAAGGGAATCTTGACCCTTTCTTTTCTACTGGTCTCCTTAGTAGAACCGTACGTTGGCGGAATCGCGGTGACGGGATAACAAGGAGCGTCTGTTCCGGCCCCCAGCCGGTACCACCTGACGTTCTGGAGGTCGTTTCTCTATGTCGCCGCGTGCCATATTCCGCCGCTCTTCTCTCTCCTCCGTCCGGCGCGCCCGCGTCGCCGTCGTCGCCGCGGGCGTGAGCGCCTCGGTCGTGCTCGGGGCCGGAGTGGCGCTCGCCGCCGAAGCCGCGAAGAGCGCCGACACTCTGACGGTGGCCTCCGCCGCTTCGCTCGGCGACTCGGTGAAGGCCCAGGCCGCCGCCGTGGAGAAGGCCGTCGTCGCCGAGAAGGCGGCGGCCGCGAAGGCCGCGAAGATCGCCGCGGCCAAGGCCGCGGCTGCCGAGGCCGCCGAGAACGCGTGGGTGACCCCGGTCGCCACGTACACGCTGGGCGCCCCCTTCGGCCGCGCGGGCAACCTGTGGGCCAACAAGCACAGCGGCCAGGACTTCGTCGTGCCGACCGGCACCTCGGTGCGCGCCGTCCACCACGGTGTGGTCGTCAAGGCGGGCCCCAACGGCGGCGGTGACGGTCCGGCGTACGGCAACGCCATCGTGATCAAGCACGAGGACGGCAGCTACACGCAGTACGCGCACCTGTCGGACATCCGGGCCTGGATCGGTGAGACCGTGAAGACCGGTGAGGAGATCGGCCTGTCCGGCAGCACCGGCAACTCCACCGGTCCGCACCTGCACTTCGAGGGCCGCAGCGGCCCCGACTACGGCTCGGCCTACGACACCGGCAAGTACATGAAGGACCGCGGGATCCGCTACTGACCCATGTGGGCCTGAGTCACCAGGTCGAGGGCGACTTCCAGGGCAGCCTTGCGCTTGTCCTCGGGGTCGCCCTCGATCGTCTGGAGCGCCCACAGTCCGGCGTGCAGGCTGAAGAGCGCGGTCACACAGCGGACCTGGTCCGACAGGGGCGCGTCGGGCTCCCGGAGCAGATGGGACATCGCGAACATCCGGTCCTTGAAGATCTGGCCGATGCTCAGCTCGCGCACCGTCGCCTGGTTCTCCTGCATAAAGCGGAACAGCGGGGCGGCCTTGTTCAGGGCGGCGCTGTAGCGGCGCATCAGCTCCTGCTTGGTCTCCAGGGTGCGGGGCTGCTCCGTACCCCAGGCGAGCAGCTCGTCCAGCGGCTGCCCCAGGTCCTGGAAGAGGCTGAGAAGGATGTCCTCCTTGGTCTTGAAGTGGTAGTAGAGCGCGGCCTTGGTGACCTCCAGCTGCTCGGCGATCTCCCGTAGCGAGGTCTTCTCGTAGCCGCGCTCGGCGAAGAGTTCCAGGGCGACGTCCTGAATGCGCTGGCGGGTATCGCCCCGGCGCGCCTTCGGCTCGCCCTCGCGCGCTGTGCTGCCCATGGTCGCTCTCCTGTGTCCGCGTGCGCCCCGGCGGGCCGCATCCTTACTTACTTGACGCCCGGCTAGTTGACGTCCTACCGTCTCCACTGTACGCAACTAGCCGGTCGGCAAGTAAGTGGCGGGTTGCGGGCTCACGTCATAACCAGGGGGAATGGAGATCATGCCCAAGATTCAGCCGGAAGGTGAAGTACCGCCCGCCTCGGTGCCACCGCAGGGCAAGGCGGACCGGAAGCCGCGCAGCACCGGTGTGGTGATGCTGGCCCTGATGATCACGATGCTGCTCGCGATGCTCGACAACATGATCGTCGGCACCGCGATGCCCACGATCGTGGGAGACCTCGGCGGGCTCAACCACCTCTCCTGGGTGGTCACGGCCTATACGCTCGCGACCGCCGCCTCGACCCCCATCTGGGGCAAGCTCGGCGACATGTACGGCCGCAAGGGCATCTTCCTCACCTCGATCGTGATCTTCCTGGTGGGTTCGGCGCTCTCCGGTCTGGCCCAGTCCATGGGGCAGCTGATCGGTTTCCGGGCGCTCCAGGGCCTCGGCGCGGGTGGTCTGGTGGTCGGCGTGATGGCGATCATCGGTGATCTGGTGCCGCCGCGGGAGCGCGGCAAGTACCAGGGCATGATGGCCGCCGTGATGGGCGTCGCCATGATCGGCGGCCCGCTGGCCGGCGGTACCCTCACCGACCACCTCGGCTGGCGCTGGATCTTCTACATCAACCTGCCGCTCGGCGTGATCGCCCTGACCGCCGTGACCGCGGTGCTGCATCTGCCCAAGAAGCGGACCGAGGCGCGGATCGACTACACCGGGGCCGGGCTGCTGACCGCCGGGATCACCGCGCTGGTGCTCATCACCACCTGGGGCGGCACCGAGTACGACTGGGTCTCGGCTCAGATCCTCGGGCTCGGCGTGGTCGCCGTCGCCTCCCTCGTCGCCTTCCTGTACGTCGAGCGGCGGGCGGCCGAACCGGTGCTTCCGCTGCATATCTTCCGCAGCCGCAACTTCTCGGTCATCACCTTCGTCGGCTTCCTGGTCGGTTTCGTGATGTTCGGCTCGCTCACCTTCCTGCCGCTGTACCAGCAGACCGTGCAGGGCGCCTCCGCCACCAACTCCGGGCTGCTGCTGCTCCCGATGCTGCTGACCATGCTGCTGGTCTCGCTGGTCGTGGGCCGGGTCACCACCGAGACCGGCAAGTACCGGATGTTCCCGATCGTGGGCGGGGTGCTGCTCACCGCCGGAATGGTGCTGCTGGGCACGATGGACACCGGCACCAGCCGGCTGACCACCGGTATCTACATGGCGGTGCTCGGCGCGGGCATGGGCTTCCTGATGCAGCTGACCATGCTGATCGCGCAGAACAGCGTGGAGATGAAGGACATGGGCGTCGGCTCCTCCTCGGCCACGCTCTTCCGTACCCTCGGTGGCTCCTTCGGTGTGGCGATTCTCGGGGTGCTCTTCACCCACCAGGTCCAGGACACCATGGTCGAGAAGGCCGGGGACAAGGGGAAGGCGATCACCTCCGGCGGCGCCCAGCTGGAGCCGTCCCAGCTCGACAAGCTGCCCGCCGGGATCAGGGACGCCTACGCCCACGCCGTCTCCGACGGCACCCACCAGGTCTTCCTGTGGGGCTCGCTGGCCGCCGCGGTCGCCTTCGCGGCCTCCTGGTTCATCAAGGAGCTGCCGCTGCGCGGCGCCGCGCCCAAGGCGGAGGACGGCGGCGCGGCCCCGGTCGAGCGGGCGCCGGTGGCCGAGACCGTCTGAGCCGGACGCACTGTCCCAGCCGGGCTGTCCGGCGTCCCTCCCGTGCCCCTCTCCGGGCCGGGGGACGGCGCCGGGCAGCCCGCTGTCGGTGGGGCATGTCAGCATCGGAACCATGGCGACCACACCGGGCGAGGCCCGGCTGGAGCATCTGCGGCGGCTGCGGCTCGCCAAGGACGTGATGGACCGTGACTGGGCCGAGCCCCTCGACCTGGACGCGGTGGCCGCCCACGCCGGGTACTCCCGCTATCACTTCCTCCGCGCCTTCAAGGCGGTCTACGGCTCCACCCCCGGCCAGTACCTGAGCCGCCGCCGGATCGAGCGGGCCGAGGAGCTGCTGCGCTCGGCCAATCTCTCCGTCACCGAGATCTGCACCCTCGTCGGCTTCAGCAGCCTGGGCACCTTCTCGTCCAGCTTCAAGAAGCAGACCGGGCTGACCCCGAGCGCCTACCGGCGAAAGCATGTCGGCCGGGGCGCGGCGCTGATACCGGGGTGCTACGCGATGCTCTGGAGCGGCGGCTTCCGGAGCGGTCCCGCGGGTGGTTCCGAGGACAGCAACTCTGAGGACAGCAACTCTTGAGAAGCCCGTCGGGCGGCCCGGTGCCTACGGTGGCGATGACGCGGAAGCGTCCATCGAACCGGCCGTCGAGTGCGGAGGCAGCAATGATCAAGGGAATGTCCATCGTCACCGTCTGGGTACTCGATCAGGACCGGGCGAAGGAGTTCTACACCGAGAAGCTGGGCTTCGAGGTCCGCACCGATATGCGGATCGGCGGGGACGACGGGATGCGCTGGCTCACCGTCGGCGCCAAGGACCAGCCCGATGTGCAGCTCACCCTGATGGTGCCCGGCACCCCGGGGCTGGACCCGGAGTCGGCCGAGGCCGTGAAGAAGCTGGTCGCCAAGGGCGTGCTCGGCGCGGGCGTGCTCACCACCGACGACATCCACGGGGACTACGCGGCGCTCAAGGCCAAGGGCGTGGAGTTCCTCCAGGAGCCGCAGGAGCGCCCCTACGGCACCGAGGCGCTCTTCCGCGACGACTCCGGCAACTGGTTCTCGTTCACCCAGCCCCGCGAGGAGCTGGACCTCAGCGTGCCCTGGGAGGGCTGCGCCGAGGAGTGAGGACGCTCAGTCCGGGACCTCGATGACGGGGAAGCTGCCGGTGTTGGTGGGCGCGGACTCCGGCAGCCACAGCACCGCCACCGCGCCGTCCTCGCCCTCGGCCGTCGGCTCCGCGTTCCGGAAGGTCAGCCGGGCGCCCAGCACCCGCGCCTGGCCCGCGGCGATGGTCAGCCCCAGTCCATGGCCCTTGCCCGCCCGGTCCTTGCTGCCGGTGCGGAAGCGGCTCGGTCCGTCCTTCAGCAGTGCCTCCGGGAAGCCGGAGCCGTGGTCGCGCACGCGCAGCACCCGCCCTTCGACGGTCACCTCGAAGGGCGGTTTGCCGTGCCGGGCGGCGTTGGCGAGGAGATTGCCGAGGATCCGCTCCAGTCTGCGCGGATCGGTGGAGACATGGGCGTCACGCAGCACGGTGACCACCGCGTCCGGGGCCACCACCCGCACCCGGCGGGTGATGAACTCGGCCAGCTCGATCTCCTGGAGTTCGGCGCGCTCGGCGAAGCCGTCCAGCCGCGCCACCTCCAGGACGTCCTCGACCAGGGTGCGCATCGCCTGTGCCCGGTCCCGGACCAGTTCGGTCGGGCGCCCCGGAGGCAGCAGTTCGGCGGCGGTGAGCAGTCCGGTGACCGGGGTGCGCAGCTCATGGGCGATATCGGCGGTGACCCGGCGCTCCGCCTCGAGCCGCTGCTGCAACGCCTCGGCCATGCCGTCGACGGCGCGGGCGAGATCGTCGGTCTCGTCGCGCACCCGGCCGCCGATCGCCTCCCGCACCCGCACCTCGGAGTCGCCCTCGGCCAGTTTGCGGGCCGCGGTGGCGGCCTTGCGCAGCCGACGGGAGAGTTGGTCGCCGATGAGCACCCCGAGCGCGATCCCGCCCAGTACCACCGACACCGAGCCCAGGATCAGCACCCGGTCCAGATCGTCGAGGACGGCGAAGCGGTCCTTGAACTGGGTGTGCACCGACAGCACTTTGCCGTTCTGAAGCGGGACCGAGGCCCACACCTCGGGGGTGCCGGTGCCGGAGTCCTCCAGGTAGGTGGCGCGCTGACCGCGCCAAGCCTCCTTCTTCAGCTGCTCGGGCAGTTCGGGGTCGTCCAGTTTGGCGCCGAATCCCAGCACCCGGGACTGCTCGTACCACCGCTGGGCGACCTTCACCCGATCGTCCATCACATTGCGGCTGGTGTCGAGCATCGAGACCCGGGCCGCGTTGTGCACAACGAGGCTCAGCGCGACGGCGACGAGCGCGCTCACGGCGGCGATGGCCAGGCTGACCTTCCAGCGCAGTCCGGAGCGGAGTGCGAGCTTCACCACCGGGTCAGCCCTTGAGCTTGTAGCCGAAGCCACGGACCGTCTCGATACGGTCCTGGCCTATCTTGCCGCGCAGCCGCTGCACATGGACGTCCACCACCCGGGTGTCCCCGCCCCAGCCGTACTCCCAGACCCGCTCCAGCAGCTTGTCGCGGGAGAGCACGGTGCCCGGCGCGGAGGAGAACTCCAGCAGCAGCCGCATCTCGGTCGGGGTCAGCGCGACCTGCTCACCGCCCTTGCGGACCTCCATGCCCTCCGGGTCCACCTCCAGATCGCCGAACCGCAGCACTCCGCAGTCCGGTTCCTCCGGGCCGTCCTCCCCGCCCCGGCCGCCCGGGCCGCTGGCGTGGCCGAAGCGGCGCAGCACCGCCCGGATCCGGGCGACCAGCACCGCGCCGTCGAAAGGCTTGGTGACGTAGTCGTCGGCACCGGCCTCCAGGCCGAGCACCACGTCGATCGCGTCGGCACGGGCCGACAGCATGATCACGGGGACGGTGGACTCATCGCGGATCCGGCGGCACAGGCTCACGCCGTCCAGCCCGGGGACCATCACATCGAGCAGCGCGATATCGGGCCGGCGGGCGCGGAACTGCTCCAGTCCGGTCAGCCCGTCGGGCGCGGCGGTCACCAGAAAACCGTCGCGCTCCAGAGCGAGCTGGGTGGCCTCGCGAATGACATCGTCGTCCTCGACGAAGAGCACATGGGTTTCGGCCACAGCCTGGGGTCAGCCTTCCGTTCCGTCTGGTTCCGGGGTCGGTTCGTCCTTGGGCGTGCTGTAGTCCGTGTGCTTGCGGGTGACTTCCGCGAACTCCTGGAGCTGCCCGGACCAACGGTAGGTGATGAGGTCCTCGCGCGAGGGACAGCAGACGGGATCCCCGGAGGAGTAGGAGAGCTGGGTGACCTGGAGTGTGCCCTTGGCGATGACGGCGTAGACGGGAGGCTTCTCATCCTGGAAGACGTTCTGGTACTTCTGCCCCACCTTGCGGTACACATACGAGCCGATGCCGAAGCCGTCGGTGCAGGACATGACGTTGATGACCAGATCGGGGGAGCCGGATCCGGTCAGTTTGCCCTTGGTGATGTCCAGCGGATAGCCATCGACCAGCGGTGTGCTCTTGGTGGCCTTCCGGCAGGGCTTGAGGTTCTCCTTCAGGTCCTCACTGACCTGGGAGTCCTCTTTGACCAGCCGGACGGGGTCGATCTTCTGCTGGGGGCTGGGCAGGGCCGAGGCACCGCCCGCCTGCTTGCCGGAGTCCGCGGCGGTCGACGTCCACTCGGTTTGCGCAGGGCCTTCCTTGCGCACCCCCTGGCTGCTCGTGCCGCAGCCGGCCAGCATCCAGCCTCCGGCGGCCGCGAGTCCTACGACCGCGCCGCCGGTGATCATTGCGCTCCTGAGGGGAGAGGCCCTGGTCAGGCCGCGCACCGTTCCTGCTCCCGCTCGTGGCGGGCGCGGCGGAGCCGGGTGGGCTTGCGCACCGGGGCGGCAGCCTTGTCCTCCCCGCGGTGGCGACCGAGCGCACGGGCGTCCAGGTCGCGGCTCTCCAGCTCCTGCCGCAGCCGGGCCAGTGCCCGGTGCAGCGTGCTCTTGACCGTGCCGGTCGACATACCCAGCGCCTCCGCCGTCTCCTCTGTCGTCATCTGCTCCCAGTGTCGCAGCACTACGACACTGCGCTGCTTGGGAGCCAGAACTCCGAGGATGTCGATCAACAGGGCGCGGTCGGCGTGCTGCTCGGTGCCGTCCTCGACACTGGCCTCCGGCAGCTGCTCGGTGGGCACCTCGTCCAGCTTGCGGGCACGCCACCACTCGGTACGGGTGTTGATCATGACGCGTCGGAGGTAGGCGTCGGCGAGCGACTTGTCCGCTATGCCGTCCCAGCGTCCGTAGGTGCGCACCAGAGCCGTCTGGAGGAGGTCCTGCGCCTCGACGGGGTCGGGGACCAGCCGGCGGGCGCTGCGCAGCAGGGCGTCCTGCCGGTTCCGCACGTACTCTTCAAAATCCAGAACCTTGCCGCTGCCGGACATGTGCAGCCTCCATCCCGCGTGTTCCCCATCGGATGCGCTGGCGGTCGTCCAGCACGGGAAGGACGCTACGGAGGCGCTGTTGCGGCGCCATGTGCATCAGCACCTCGGCCAATGCACAGCTATCCATAGGTTGTGTAACAACGGAACCCGGAGCGACGGCGTGTCAGAACCGGGTCCGTACCGTGTCACAGCTCTGTCACAGAAGGGCTGTTGAGGGTGGGGCGGATCACGTCAGCGGCAGCCGGTAGTACCCGCCCGCGAGCGGTTCGACGAGACCGTCGGCCACCAGACCGTCCAGCGCCCGGGCCCGTTGCACCGGTTCGTCCCACACCTGGTCCAGCGACGCCTGTGCAACCGGCGTGATCGCCTCCCGCAACACCGCCAACAGCTTGCCGCGCACCTGCCGGTCGGTCCCGGCGTAGGTCTGGCCGCGCCGCGGCGGGCCCTCGTGCTCCGGTGCCCCGGCCCCCTGCCAGGCACAGTGCGCCACGATCGGGCAGCGCACACAGGCGGGCGTACGGGCCGTGCACACCAGCGCGCCCAGCTCCATCGTGGCGGCCGCCCAGCGGGCCGCGGTGTGCTCGTCGTCGGGCAGCAGGGTGCGGGCCAGCTTGCGTTCGGCGGCGGTGGTGGCGTTCGGCGGGTACTGCGTACCGGCGATGGCCCGCGCGAACACCCGCCGCACATTGGTGTCCAGGACCGCGTGGCGCTGTCCGTACGCGAAGGACGCCACCGCCGCGGCCGTGTATTCGCCCACGCCCGGCAGCGCCAGCAGCTGCGCGTGGTCGGTCGGTACGTCGCCGCCGTGCCGCTCCCTTATCGCGGCCGCGGCGCCGTGCAGCCGCAGGGCGCGGCGCGGATAGCCGAGCCGGCCCCAGGCGCGGACCGCCTCACCGGGCGGCTCGGCGGCCAGGTCGGCGGGGCGCGGCCAGCGGGCGAGCCACTGCTCGTACACCGGCAGCACCCGGCTCACCGGGGTCTGCTGAAGCATGAACTCGCTCACCATCACACCCCAGGCCCCCGCCTCCGGGCGGCGCCAGGGCAGATCGCGGGCGTGCGCGTCGAACCAGTCGATGACGGGCCGGTGGAGGGTGGCACCGTCGGTGGAGGTCGGGCTTACGGCGGCCGGAAGGGCGGGATTGGCAGTCATCACTGACGATCCTGGCATGCCGGGGCCCCCGACGGTGGCCGAGGGCGCGGGCGTTCGGGTCGAGCCGCGCCGCGCTGGTAAAAAATCGTGCAATCCGGGCGTCGTGGCGGGAACGGACGGCCGCTTGCCGTCCCGGGGTACGGCCCCGGATGGCGGATCCTGTCCGATGATGAGAAAAGTAGGGGTTCGAGCGGTGATTATTGGCGGGTCGCGCTGCGGATCTCTCGTAGAGTTTCCGCGTGGGATCTCTGCGCAATCCGATCGGGCCGCTTCCCTCCTCCATCTACTGGCGGCGGAGGGCCGTTGCGCTGGCCCTTCTCGTCCTCCTCGTACTCCTTGTCATCTGGGCCTCCGACTGGGGCGGTTCGGGTGGCGGTGGACACGACGACGGCAAGCGACCGGGCGGCGGACCCGCGTCCACCATCACCCCCGGACCCACCTCCTCCACCCCGGTCAACAGCGAACGGCCGGGTGGGCGCGACGAGTCGGACGGCGGCGGCGGATCCGATGACCCCGGTTCCGGTGGCACCGACGACGAGGGCACGGACAGCGGTGGTACGGGCTCCGGTTCCGGCGGCAGCGGCTCCGGTGGTACCGGCGGCGGCATCGGCAGCGGCGACGGACGGACCCTCCCGGTCGGCTCCAGCCTGCCCGACTGCCGCCGCGGGGACATCGACCTGACGGTGCGCAGCGTCAAGGGCGAGAAGGTCAGGAACTCCTACGGGCCGGGTGAGAAGCCCACGTTCGAGATCGTCGTGAAGAACACCTCGAACAGCTCCTGCAAGGTCGACTTCGGCCGCGAGGCCGCCTCGTTGACCATCACCGACGCGGACAACGCGCACATCTGGGCCTCCGGCGACTGCCCGGAGGGCAGCGCCACCGCCCTGGTCGAGGTGCCGGGCTCCGGCGAGACCAAGCGCACCGTGGAGTGGGACCGCAAGCGCAGCGCCGAGCACTGCGCCACCCCGTCGGGGCGGGCGGCGGCCACGTCGGGCACCTACCTGGTGGAAGCGAAGCTGGACGGACTCGGCACCGCGCAGGTGTCGTTCGTCCTGAAGAAGGACTGACGCCCCGGGGAGGGGCCGGCGGTCAGGGGCCCTTCGGGGCCCCTTTCGCCGTCAGACGTAACGTTCCAGGATCGACGACTCGGCCAGCCGGGAGAGCCCCTCGCGGACCGAGCGCGCCCGCGCCTCGCCCACGCCGTCCACCATCTGGAGATCGTCCACGCTGGCGGCCAGCAGCTTCTGCAATCCGCCGAAGTGCTCCACCAGCCGCTCGATGATGGCCCCCGGAAGCCGCGGCACCTTCGCCAGCAGCCGGAAGCCGCGCGGCGAGACCGCCGCGTCCAGCGTCTCGGGCGAGCCGCTGTACCCCAGCGCCCGTGCCACGATGGGCAGTTCGAGCAGCTCGGCATGGGTCAGCCGGTCCAGCTCGGCGAGCGCGTCGGCGACGGTGCGGGTGCGCTTGGCGGTCGGCTCGGGGACGTAGTCACGCACCACGAGCTCGCGCTCCGGCTCCACACCCGCGATCAGCTCGTCCAGCTGGAGGGAGAGCAGCCGCCCGTCGGTGCCGAGCTCGACCACGTACTCGGCGATCTCGGTGGCGATGCGCCGGACCATCTCAAGACGCTGTGCGACCGCGGTCACGTCCCGGACCGTGACCAGGTCCTCGATCTCCAGGGCGGAGAGGGTGCCCGCGACCTCGTCCAGCCGGAGCTTGTAGCGCTCCAGGGTGGCCAGCGCCTGGTTGGCGCGGGAGAGGATCGCCGCGGAGTCCTCCAGGACCCGCCGCTGCCCGTCCACATACAGCGCGATCAGCCGCATCGACTGGCTGACGGAGACCACCGGGAAGCCGGTCTGGATCGAGACGCGCTGCGCGGTGCGGTGGCGGGTGCCGGTCTCCTCGGTGGGGATCGCCGCGTCCGGGACGAGCTGCACCCCCGCCCGCACGATCTTGGTGATGTCCTTGTCGAGGATCAGCGCGCCGTCCAGCTTGCACAGCTCGCGCAGCCGGGTCGCGGTGAACTCGACGTCGAGGACGAAGCCGCCGGTGCACAGCGACTCCACGGTGCGGTCCGTGCCGAGCACGATCAGCCCGCCCGTATTGCCGCGGAGCACCCGCTCCAGGCCGTCGCGCAGCGCCGTACCGGGCGCGACCGCGCTCAGGGAGGCGCGCATCAGACCGTCGGCTTTGCCGGGAGCCGAAGCCCGGTCGCCTGCTGCCACTGCACTCCTCCGTCGCCACGTCTGTCGGTGCCGCGATCGCCCTTCCGTGCCGGTGTGCGAGGCCACGTACGGGCGAGACCAGGGCAAAGTCTACCGGCGGTCAACGGCCTCCCGTGGGGCCTCCCGGCGTACGCCCGTGGGCAGGAAGCGGAGTGCGGCACTCAGCCCTCCGCCCCGACGCACCGTAACCGACCGGCTCAGCCGCGGTCCCCGGTGGTCGCCGGGGCCCGCTCGCCCCGCTCCCGGCGCCGGGGCAGCACCCGCAGCGCGTCCCCGATGTCCGCGACCTCCAGCACCCGCATCCCGTCGGGGATCCGGCCCGGGTCGGAGGGGACGAGGGCGTGGGTGAAGCCGAGCCGGGCGGCCTCGGCCAGCCGCCGCTGCACCCCCGTGACCCGGCGGACCTCGCCCGCGAGCCCCACCTCGCCGATCGCCACCAGGTTCTTCGGCAGCGGGGTGTCACTGGCGGCGCTGGCCAGCGCCAGCGCCACGGCCAGGTCCGCGGCGGGCTCGGTCAGCTTCACCCCGCCCACCGTGGCGCTGTAGATGTCGCGCTTGCCCAGCGCGTTGATCCGGCCGCGCTGCTCCAGCACGGCGAGCATCATCGACACCCGCGAGGTCTCCAGACCCGAGGTGGTGCGGCGGGGGGAGGGGATCTGGGTGTCCACGGTGAGCGCCTGCACCTCGGCCACCAGCGGCCTGCGGCCCTCCAGCGTGACGGTCAGACAGGTGCCCGGCACCGGCTCGTCGCGGCGGGTGAGGAAGAGCCCGGAGGGGTCGGCGAGACCGGTGATGCCCTCGTCGTGCAGCTCGAAGCAGCCGACCTCGTCGGTGGCCCCGTAGCGGTTCTTCACCCCGCGCACCAGCCGCAGCCGGGCGTGCCGGTCGCCCTCGAAGTGCAGCACCACATCGACCAGGTGCTCCAGCAGCCGGGGGCCCGCGATCGCGCCGTCCTTGGTCACATGGCCCACCAGCAGGGTGGACATCCCGCGCTCCTTGGAGGCGCGGATGAGCGCCCCGGCCACCTCGCGGACCTGTGCCATCCCGCCCGGCGCGCCGTCGATCTCGGGGGAGGCGACGGTCTGCACGGAGTCCAGCACCAGCAGGGACGGCTTGACCGAGTCGAGATGGCCGAGGACGGCGGAGAGGTCGGTCTCCGCGGCGAGATACAGCTGCTCGCTGAGCGCGCCGATGCGGTCGGCGCGCAGCCGCACCTGGCTCGCCGACTCCTCCCCGGTGATGTACAGCGTGCGGTGTTCGTCGGTGGCGGCCTTGGCGGAGACGTCGAGCAGCAGCGTGGACTTGCCGACCCCCGGCTCCCCGGCGAGCAGCACCACGGCGCCGGGCACCAGACCGCCGCCGAGCACCCGGTCCAGCTCGTCCACCCCGGTGGAGCGGGCGGTGGCCTGACGGCCGTCGACCTGGCCGATGGGCACCGCGGCCGAGGTGACCCGCCCCGGTGCGGTGGTCCGCACCGCGGGTGTGCCGAACTCCTCGACGGTGCCCCACGCTTGGCACTCGGGACAGCGGCCGAGCCACTTGGCGGTGGTCCAGCCGCATTCGGTGCAGCGGTAGGAGGGCCGGTCCTTGGCGGATGAGCGGGAGGAGCTACGGGCAGCCATGCCGTAACGCTAGCGTCGGCCGCCGACAGCGGGGCGCCGCGGGCCCGGTCCGGGAGCACATAGCAGGTTGCGGCCACCAGGGTGGGACACCTGTCCCCTTATGAGGGAGATGGTCACCCGTAAGGGTTAAAACTGTGCAAGTGGCGCGAGGAAGTCTGCATCATCCGCCTACCGTCACCGAGTGATGAGCAGCAGGTCCGAGCACTCGACACAGGCCACCGGCGGACACCGGGCGGATCGGCGTGCGCCGCGCTCCGGCAATACGCGCCCCCAGCGCCCGCCCGCGCGCTACGAGCCGTACCTCGACGGCCTGTTCACGTACTGCCTGTCGGTCCTGTGCGAACACGACGCGGCTGCCGTCACCCTCGGCGATGTGCTGGCGGTGGCCGAGCGACGGCGCGGCCGGGGGCGCGGGCGCGGGCCCGCCGAGGGCGATCTGTGCCGCCCCTGGCTCTACGCGGTCGCCCGCTGGGCCTGTCTGCGGAAGCTGGCCGAGCTGAAGGAGCGTCGGGAGTACCGGGGGCTCCGGGACTGGCGGGCGGTCCGCGCGCGCCACGGCGACCAGGGGCCGGACACCCCGCCGGGCACCGCCGACACCGCTGCCGCCGCTGCCGGTTCCGCCGCCGACGCCGGACTGCCCGAGCCGCTCGCCGCCCAGCGCCGCCGTGAACTGGCCGCGCTCGCCTGGCCGGAGGCCGCCGGGACCACCGCCGAGCAGCGCGAGGCGCTCGAGCTCGCGGTGCGCCATCAGCTCACCCCGGCCGAGGTGGCCGCCGCACTCGGCAAGGAGCAGGACGAGACCCGCGCCCTGCTCGCCAGCGCGGCCTGCGAGGTGGAGCGGACGCGCGCCGCGCTCGCCGTCGTCGAGCTGGGCCACTGCCCGGTGGTCGCCCGGCTCGCGGGCGACACCCAGGTGCTGCTCTCCGCCGCCCTCCGCCGTGAGCTGGTGCGGCATGTGGACGACTGCCGTGAGTGCCGCCGGATGGCCGAGCGGGCCACGGCGAACGGCCCCTGGCCCGGTACGGCCGCGGCGCCCGCGGCGCTGCCGCTGGTGGAGGCGCCGCGGGCGGCGGTGCAGGCCGCGATGATGTGCGCCCTCAGCGGGCGCCCCGCGCGCGCCGTCCCAGGCCCCCGCTTCGATCGGCGCGGCTTCCCGCTGGACCCCCAGGACCGGGCCGCGCGGCGCAGCCGGATGCGCAGCCGCGCGCTCACCACCGCGGTGGTCGCCACGGTCGTGGCGGCCCCGGTGCTCGCGCTGTGGGCGGCCTACCGGGGCGCCCCGCCGACCGGTGACAAGCACGACACGGACTCGGTGGCCGCCGCCAACGCGGACGCCGCCGAGCAGGCGCCCGCCGGTCACAAGCGGCTGGACGGACGCTCCTACGAGCGCACCGGCAGCGCGCAGGACCGTTCCGGCGCTCCGCTCGGCCCCACCCGGAGCGCCAAGGGCGGCAAGCGGCCATCGGATGTCTCGGTCGAGGTCATCAGCCCGGACGGCACGGTGGAGCACCGTGGTGGGCACGCCGGGAAGAACGGCGACCGGCGGCCGGGCACACCGGGCTCCACGGACCGCAGCGACCGTCCCGGAGGCGGCTCCGGCCCGGCCCGGCCCGCGCCCGGCCCGGGGCGGCTGACGGTCGAGGCCCAGCCCCAGGGCGAGACGACCGTCATCACCCTCACGGCCTCCGGTGGCTCCCCGGTCCGCTGGTCCGCCTCCGCGACGGCGGACTGGCTTCTGCTGAACCACACGGCCGGGATGCTCCGGCCCGGTGAGTCCACGACGGTCACGGTCTCGGTGGACCAGGAGCGCGAGCCGTCCGGCCACTGGAGCGCCCGGGTCACGATCGGGCCCTCGGGCGCGGCGGTGGTGATCGAGGGCCAGGGCGCGCCCCCCGAGCCGACGCCTGGGCCCAGTGAGCCGTCCGGCACCCCGAGCCCCTCGCCGGACGATCCGTCCCCCGCCCCCTCCGGCTCGGCCACGCCGAAGGACTGAGTGCTCTCCGCGGGACGTGCCGCGAGGTGCCGTCGTCCGTCTGCGGCCGCGTCGTGGCTGGTCGCGCCCACGCGGCGGAGCCGCACATCGACACAGCCCCGCGCCCCTTCGGGGCGCGACGAAACCGCACGGGACAGCAGCGAGGCGCTGAGCCGGGATACGGGCGGATCAGTCCGTGGCGGCCCGCGCGGCCGGGTCGGCCGGATGCGGGGCCAGCAGCGGCAGCGTGGACGCCAGGCGGGCCTCACAGAGCTCGGCCAGCCGGTCGTATCCGGCCTTGCCCATCAGCTCCGTGAGCTCCGGCCGGTAGGAGACGTACACCGGATCACCGGCCCCGTGCGCCGAGGTCGCCGAGGTGCACCACCAGTGCAGATCGTGGCCGCCCGGCCCCCAGCCGCGCCGGTCGTACTCGCCGATGGTGACCTGGAGCACCTGGGTGTCGTCGGGCCGGTCGATCCACTCGTACGTCCGCCGCACCGGCAGCTGCCAGCACACGTCCGGCTTGGTCTCCAGCGGTTCGCGGCCCTCGCGCAGCGCCAGGATGTGCAGGGCGCAGCCCGCGCCGCCCGCGAATCCGGGGCGGTTCTGGAAGATGCACGAGCCCTGGTGGCGGCGGGTCTGGCGCTCACCGTCCTCGTCCTCCTGCACCCAGCCCCGGGCGTGCCCCTCGTCGTGGAACTGCCAGAGCTCCGGGGTGAGCCGGGCCATATGGCGCCCGACGCGCTCCTCGTCCTCCTCGTCCGAGAAGTGCGCGCCCAGCGTGCAGCAGCCATCGCTCGCGCGACCCGCCTGGATGCCCTGGCAGCCCTGGCCGAAAACACAGGTCCATCGGGAGGTCAGCCAGGTCAGATCACACCGGAAGACCTGTTCGTCGTCGGCCGGATCGGGGAATTCGACCCACGCGCGGGCGAAGTCGAGGCCGACCTCGTCCCCGGCCGGGGACGAGATCTGTTCCTCGGCCCTCCGCTCCGGGGCGCGCTTCTGGCCTTTGTCCTGCTTCGCCTTTTTCGTCTTTGCCACGGAGCAAGGGTATGCCCCTCAGCCGAAAGCGGAAGGTGGGGACCCGTGCATGAGTACGCACTGTGCGCAGTAGCGTTCTGGCCATGAGACTCGGTGTCCTCGATGTGGGTTCGAATACCGTCCACCTGCTGGTGGTGGACGCGCACCCCGGCGCGTGCCCGCTGCCCGCGCACTCGCACAAGGTGGAGCTGCGGCTGGCCGAACTCCTCGACGGCGACGGAGCCATCGGCCCCGAGGGGGTGGAACGCCTGATCGCGGTGGTCCACGAGGCCCTTCAGGCGGCCGAGGACAAGGGCGTCGAGGATGTGCTGCCGTTCGCGACCTCCGCCGTCCGTGAGGCGGCCAACGCCGATGACGTCCTCGCCCGGGTCGCCGAGGAGACCGGGGTCCGGCTCCAGGTGCTCAGCGGCGCGGACGAGGCGCGGCTCACTTTTCTGGCCGCCCGCCGCTGGTTCGGCTGGTCGGCGGGGAAGTTGCTGGTCCTGGACATCGGCGGTGGCTCGCTGGAGATCGCTTATGGGATCGACGAGGAGCCCGACGCGGCCGTGTCGCTGCCGCTGGGCGCGGGTCGGCTGACCTCCTCCTGGCTGCCCGGGGACCCGCCCGAGGCGGCCGACGTACGGGCGCTGCGGCGCCATGTGCGGGCCGAGATCGCCCGGACCGTCGGCGACTTCAGCCGCCATGGCGCCCCGGACCATGTGGTGGCCACCTCCAAGACCTTCAAACAACTGGCCAGGATCGCGGGCGCGGCCCGCTCCACCGAGGGCCTGTACGTCGAGCGCCTGCTGACCCGCAAAGCGCTGGAGGAGTGGGTGCCCAAGCTGGCCGCCATGCCCGTGGCGGAACGCGCCGAGCTGCCCGGGGTGTCCGAGGGGCGGGCGGGGCAGCTGCTGGCCGGGGCGCTGGTCGCGGAGGGCGCGATGGACCTCTTCGGCGTCGACGAGCTGGAGATCTGTCCATGGGCGCTGCGCGAGGGCGTCATCCTGCGCCGGCTGGACCATCTGCCGACGTGACGCTCGCCACGGTCGGAGGGCGGCGGCCGGGACGGAGCACGGGGCCGTTTCCGGCCCGCCACGATGTCGCCATGGTCCGGCCATGACCTGTTTGTGACCGCGCCATGACGGCGTGCTTCCGACCCGTTCTGCTCGCCGCCCGACGGGCCGCCGTACGCTGTCCCTCGTGACAGAGCCAGTGGTGCGCATCCCGGATGCGAAGGTCGCGCTGTCCACAGCCTCGGTCTATCCGGAGTCGACGGCGACGGCGTTCGAGATCGCCGCCCGTCTGGGCTACGACGGTGTCGAGGTCATGGTGTGGACCGATCCGGTCAGCCAGGACATCGAGGCCCTGCGTCGGCTCTCGGACTACCACCAGGTGCCGATCCTCGCGGTGCACGCGCCATGCCTGCTGATCACGCAGCGGGTGTGGTCCACCGATCCCTGGGTCAAGCTCCAGCGGGCGAGGTCGGCGGCCGAGAAGCTGGGCGCCTCCACCGTCGTCGTCCACCCGCCCTTCCGGTGGCAGCGTTCCTACGCCCGCGAGTTCGTCCGCGGAATCTGGCGGATGGCGGACGAGACCGATGTGCGGTTCGCGGTCGAGAACATGTATCCGTGGCGCTACCGCGACCGCGAGATGCTCGCCTACGCACCGGACTGGGACGTCACCAAGGACGACTACCGGCACTTCACGATCGACCTGTCGCACACCGCCACCGCCCGCACCGACGCGATCGGCATGGTGGACCGCATGGGCGACCGGCTGGCCCATGTCCACCTCGCCGACGGCCACGGCTCCAACAAGGACGAGCACCTGGTGCCGGGGCGCGGTGTCCAGCCCTGCGCCGAGTTGCTGGAACGTCTCGCCGTCAATGGGTTCGACGGCCATGTGGTGGTCGAGGTCAACACCCGGCGCGCGATGTCCACCACCGAGCGTGAGGCCGATCTCGCGGAAGCGCTGGCCTTCACCCGGCTCCATCTGGCCTCGCCGACCCCGAAGTCCCGCTCCGGCAGGGCGGTGCCCGGCTCATGACCCCCGCCGCACCCTCACCCGCCACCGGCCCCGACGACCGCGCGGCCGATGCCCCCGCCCCCGGCTCCGGCCCGGCAGGCACCGGTGCCACCGGCGCCACCGGCTCCGGGGGTCCGCGCAAGCGCGGCCGTCCGGCCCGTGCCCGCGCCGGTGACGGGCCCGCCGCCCGCGACCGGATCCTGACCGCCGCGCGCAACGAGTTCGCCGAGCGTGGCTATGACAAGACCTCCATCCGCGGTATCGCCAAGGCCGCGGATGTGGATCCCGCGCTGGTCCACCACTACTTCGGCGCCAAGGAGCAGGTCTTCGGCGCGGCCATCGAACTGATCCTGGCCCCCGCGATGACCGTGCCGGACGCCGTCCACGGGGGCGGCGGCCTGGAGGGCGCGGGCGAGCGGATGGCCCGCTCCATGCTGGACGTCTGGGAGAACCCGGTCACCCGGCTTCCGGTGCTGGCCGTACTGCGCTCCGCGCTGACCAACGAGGCCGCCGCCACGGTGCTGCGCGAGCTGATCGAGCGCCGGCTGCTGCTGCGGATGGCGGGTGAGCTGGAGGTACCGGACCCCGAGTTCCGGGCCCAGCTGGCCGCGGCCCACATGATCGGGATCGCGATGCTGCGCTATGTGATCAAGATGGAGCCGGTGGCCTCCGCCGGGACGGAGGAGATCATCGCCATGGTGGGACCGACCCTCCAGCGCTATCTCACCGAGGGCTGAGCCCGGTCGCGATCCCGCGGCACCGGCCGGACCTTTCCGAGGAGTGAGCCGGTCATCCCGCGATCCGGACACACTGTCCGGATCGCGGATGTGAGGCGTAGGCTCAGAAGACTCCGATCCACGCGATCCGCACCACGATCGCCATCCGCATGACGAGGGAGCCGAGTACCGTGCCCGAGCTGAGGTCCCGCACCGTCACCCACGGCCGCAACATGGCGGGCGCCCGCGCCCTGATGCAGGCGTCCGGCGTAGCGCGTGAGGACTTCGGCAAGCCCATTGTGGCCGTGGCCAACAGCTTCACCGAGTTCGTGCCCGGTCACACCCACCTCCAGCCGGTCGGCCGGATCGTCAGCGAGGCGGTCCACGCGGCGGGCGGCATCCCCCGCGAGTTCAACACCATCGCGGTGGACGACGGCATCGCCATGGGCCACGGCGGGATGCTCTACTCACTGCCCTCCCGCGACCTGATCGCCGACTCTGTCGAGTACATGGTCCAGGCCCACTGCGCGGACGCGCTGATCTGCATCTCCAACTGCGACAAGATCACGCCCGGGATGCTGATGGCCGCGATGCGGCTCAACATCCCGACCGTCTTCGTCTCCGGCGGCCCCATGGAGGCGGGCCGGACCACGCTGGTCGACGGCACCGTCCGCAAGCTGGACCTGATCAACGCGATCTCCGACGCGGTCAACGAGAACGTCTCGGACGAGGACATCCTCCGCATCGAGCAGAACGCCTGCCCGACCTGCGGCTCCTGTTCCGGCATGTTCACCGCCAACTCGATGAACTGCCTGGCCGAGGCGATCGGCCTCGCCCTCCCCGGCAACGGTTCGGTGCTGGCCACCCACACCGCCCGCAAGGCGCTCTACGAGACCGCGGGCCGCACCGTCGTGGAGATCACCAAGCGCCACTACGAGCAGGACGACCACACCGTGCTGCCGCGCTCCATCGGCTCCCGCGCCGCCTTCGAGAACGCCATGGCGCTCGACATCGCCATGGGCGGCTCGACCAACACCATCCTGCATCTGCTGGCCGCCGCCCAGGAGGCCGGTCTCGACTACGACCTGAAGGACATCGACGAGGTCTCCCGCCGGGTGCCCTGCCTGGCCAAGGTCGCCCCGAACGTCGCGCCCGGCGGCACGTACTACATGGAGGACGTGCACCGCGCGGGCGGCATCCCGGCGATCCTGGGCGAGCTGTTCCGCGGCGGGCTGCTGAACGAGGACGTCCACTCCGTCCACAGCTCCTCGCTCGCCGACTGGCTCAAGACCTGGGACGTGCGCGGCGGTTCACCGTCGGCCGAGGCCGTCGAGCTGTGGCACGCGGCCCCCGGCTGCAAGCGCTCCGCCACCGCCTTCTCGCAGTCCGAGCGCTGGGACAGCCTGGACACCGACGCCGCGGGCGGCTGCATCCGCGACATGGAGCACGCCTACTCCAAGGACGGCGGGCTCGCGGTCCTCAGGGGCAATCTGGCCGTCGACGGCTGTGTGGTGAAGACCGCGGGCGTCGACGAGTCGATCTGGACCTTCGAAGGCCCGGCCGTGGTCTGTGAATCGCAGGACGAGGCCGTCGACAAGATCCTGAACAAGCGGGTCACCGAGGGTGATGTGGTGGTCATCCGCTACGAGGGACCCAAGGGCGGCCCCGGGATGCAGGAGATGCTCTACCCGACCTCCTTCCTCAAGGGCCGGGGTCTGGGCAAGGCCTGCGCGCTGATCACCGACGGCCGCTTCTCCGGCGGCACTTCGGGCCTGTCCATCGGCCACGCCTCGCCCGAGGCGGCGTCCGGCGGCACCATCGCCCTGGTCCAGGACGGCGACCGGATCCGGATCGACATCCCGGGCCGGACCATCGAACTCCTGGTGAGCGATGAGGAGCTGACGGCCCGTCGGGAGGCCCTCGGCGGTGTCTACGCCCCGAAGGACCGCGAGCGCGAGGTGTCCACCGCGCTGCGCGCCTACGCGGCGATGGCCACCAGCGCCGACAAGGGCGCCGTCCGCGACATCAGCCGCCTCGGCTGACGGGCGACACGTCGGCGTCCACGACGGGCGCGGTGAAGGCGCCGTGTAGCCGCCGACGGACTCCGGGTCTCCCGCGCGCAGTGCCATCCGCCCGTCCCCTGCCGACCCACGATGCAGCGACACTCCCATGCGGTGGACAGCGGAGCCAGGAAGGGCGTCCAGGGCTCACCAGTTCGCCGGGTTCCGCCCGTCCACCCCGAAAACCGTGCCGTCCGGGGCTGTCGCGAACACCTTGCCGTCCGCCGCCACCGGTGCGGGCACCAGCTCCAGATAGCGCTGCCCGGCCCGGCCCGCGCGCGGCTCGGTCTGGCCGAGCAGCGTGCCCCGCTCGGCGTCCACCGCCAGCAGCCTGCCGTCCGCGGCCGAGAAGTACAGCCGTCCGTCCGTGGCCACCAGCCGTGAGGCGTTGGCCACCGAGGTCTCCAGCCGCCAGCCCCGCTTCCCCCGCCCGGTGTTTACGGCCAGCAACCCGCCGTCCGCGCACAGCAGATACCCCGTCCCGCCCTCGGCGACCGCACTGGTCGCGGAGACCGGCGAGGTCAACGGCACGCGGTGGACGCCGCCACGCCCCGGTTCATAGCGCACCACGGCGGTGGTACGGCTCTGGGCATCGGTCTCGGTCAGCAGCAGGGCGCCGCGCGGACCGGCCCCGGCGGGGATGAGGTGCCCGGTGAACGTATGCCGCCACCGCGTCGCGCCCCGCTCCGTGTCCACCGCGGTGACCAGGGTGCGCGACCCGTCGGGGGAGCTGGTGACGGCGTACGCGGTCCGGCCGTCGCCGTACGCGAAGAAGCTGGGCAGGGTGTGCCCGGACAGCCGGTGGTGCCAGCGCTCCCGGTTGGTGGTGCCGTCGACCGCCCGGACCGTGCCGTCCGCCGCGACCAGCAGCACCGTGTCACCCGCGGGGTGGACCCGGCCGCCGTAGCCGGACACATCACGGCTCCAGCGCACCCGGTGGGTGGCCGGATCCAGCGCCTCCAGCCGCGTCCCGTCCGGCGACACCACCCGCAGCAGACCACCGGAGAGCACCGGGGCGGTGGGGACCTCGTCGCCCGAAGCGCTCCCCGCGGCCGGGCGTGACCACTCCACCCGGCCGTTGCCCGGGTCGAGACGCGCGGCCCCGACGCCCCGCCCGGCGCAGTACAGCGCCCCGTCCCCGTACGAGCAGAACGCGGGCCGCGCCGTGCCGGTGCCCGTCGGCTTGCCGCCGCCCAGGGTGGCCCGCCACGGCCGCCACGGTGTGGAGGTGGCCGCGCTGTTCTGCGTACCGCCCGCCTCCGTCTCCGGGGACGGCCGGTCGAAGTGGCGCAGTGCCACCACCGTGCCGGCGGCGAGCAGCACGGCGGCCGTGAGCCCGGCCGTCACCCAGCGGCGCACCCTTCTGCGCCGCACCGGGCGGGAGCCGGGCGCCGCCTCCTTGACATGGGTGTCGGTGTCCCCGGTGGCCGCGCCGGTGCCGTCGCCGTGATCCTGACCGGTCGCTCCGGGGTCCACCCCGCCGTCCTCCGGCCGCCGATCCCGTGCCGCCGCCGAGCCCCGGCCCGGCAGCGACACCGGGTCCGGTGTGCGCGGCGCCGGTACCAGCGGCACCGCGGCGCACGACAGTGGCGGCAGCGGGCCGCCCACCGCGCGCAACACCGTCATCAGGGCGTCCGGAGTGGGTCGCTCCCGGGGGTCCTTGGCCAGACAGCGCTCCACGAGCGGCAGCAACTCGTCCGGCACCCCGGCGAGATCGGCCTCGTCGTGCACCACCTGGTACGCCACGAGATAGGGGCTCTCGGACTCGAACGGCCCGCGCCCGGTGGCCGCGTGCACCAGCACCGATCCCAGCGCGAACACATCCGCGGCCGGACCCACCGTACGCGGCCGCTGGAACTGCTCGGGCGCCATGAACGGCGGGGTGCCGATCAACTGCCCCGTCTCGGTGCGCAGTTCACTGTCGGCGGGCCGGGAGATACCGAAGTCGATGACCTTCGGACCGTCCGCCGCGAGCAGGACATTGCTCGGCTTGAGATCGCGGTGCACCACCCCGGCCCGGTGGATGTCGCGCAGCGCCTCCGCGAGCCCCGAGGCCAGCCGCACCACTTCGCCCGCCACCAGCGGGCCGTTCCGCTTGACCTCTTCGGCAAGGGTGGGGGCGGGGATGTACTGGGTGGCCATCCATGGCCGCGGATCGTCCGGATCGGCGTCCACCACCGGTGCGGTGAAGGCGCCGCTGACCCTCCGCGCCGCCGCCACCTCCTGCCGGAATCGCGCCCGGAACTCGGGGTCCTGGGCGTATTCGGCATGGACGACCTTGACCGCCAGCCGTCGCCCCGACGTCGAGCGCGCCAGGTGCACCACACCCATGCCACCCGAGCCGAGACGTGTCTCGAGCCGATACTGCCCGGCGAACTCCGGATCCTCCACGTCCGGGCCCGCTCCGGGTCTGTGCACCGGCGACATGCCCCACCCCCGTGTCTCTGGGCCCCAGTTGCGACTCGGCGAGCCTAGTCGATGGCTTGTACGAACCTTGCTAGCCTCCGCATGTCGTGGCAGGTCACACGACATCCACACAACTCGGTAATCCGATCGACGGGGGAGGGGCCCGATGGCCGACAACGAAGCCGCCATGGAAGAGACCGCTGGTGCACAGAGCGTGGAGAGTGCCGCGGCGGCGGTGACCTATCCGACCGCGCCCGGCCACCAGGTCAGCGTCCGCAGTGGTCCCGGCACCCACCACAGACTGATCAGAGTGCTGCCGTACAACACCCGGGTCCCCATCCGGTGTCAGCGGCACGGCCAGAAGGTCTCCGGCCCGTACGGCACCACGGACATCTGGGACAGCATCGCGCCCGGTGAGTATGTCTCCGACGCGTATGTGAAGACCGGCAGTGACGGCATGGTCACCGTGCCCTGCGGCTGACCGTCACCCCTCGAGCGCGGCGGGGACCGGGGTGGCGCCGCTCCTGGGCGGGTGCGAAAGTCCGCCCGGCGCGGGGCTCTTCGCGGGTTCCGCGTCCGGCCGCAGCGGGTCCACCGAGAACAGTGTCCCGTCGCTGGCCAACGCCACCACCGCGCCCCCCACCCGCAGGACCTGGGCCGGCTCGCCGCCGAGCCCACCGGTCACACTGCGTGCCTCGCTCTGCCACCGCTCCTTGCCCGTACGAGGGTTGAGCGCGAGCAGCCGGCCGCTGGTGCTGGAGAGATAGACGGTGCTCTCGCGCTCCGACATCAGCGGCCGCCCCAGCCGCTCAACAGTCGTCGGCTCGCTCCACAGCTGCTTGCCGTTTCTTCCGTCCACCGCGGTGACCCGGCCGCTCTCCTGGACGAAGTAGACCCGGCCATCGACCAGTGTGGGCTCGCCCCGCGCGTTGTCCGGGAGCGCCGCGGTGCGGGTGGCGCCGGTGCGCACATCGACCCAGGTCGCGGAGGAGTACCCGGACAGCCCCTTGTCCAGATCCTGGTGCGGCACCAGCAGTTCACGGCCGACAAGACCCAGCGGATCCTGGACGTCCTTCAGCCGGGCCAGCTCCTTCGGGGTGCCGGTGCGCGGGTCGAGACGCAGCACTATGTACCGGGCGTTCCCGCTCTCCCCCGCGTAGTCCTCCACGCAGAGCGCGTACGGGACATCGCCATACGCCGCGGCCGTGCACAGCCGGCCGCGGGGCACGGGTATCGTCCACAGCCTCTCCCCGGTGGTCACCTTCCACGCGGTCAGCGATCGGTCACCGGGGTCGGTGACCAGCACTCCGTGGCCGAAGAGCGCGGTGTCGGTGCTGTCGCTGATCTGCTGGGACCATGACTTCCGGCCCGTCTGCGTGTTCAGGGCGACGACCCGGGGGCTGCTGTCGCTCGGGTCGTCGTGGACGATGACCCGTCCGTCCCGCACCCCACTGGGCTGACTTTCGAGCATTCCTTCCGCGCTGTCCTCCGCCAGGTCCTTGGTGCGCCACACCACACGCCCCGTGACCCCGTCCACCCGGATCGTCGGGAAGCCCTCGCCACCGCAGTACAGCGCGGTGCCGACACCATGGCAGCGCCCGGACACATCGCCGCTGAGGCCCTTCAGGCGCTTGGCCTCGTCGTCGACGCCCGAGGCATCGACCAGTGACAGCTGCCACGGCCGCCAGCCCTTCGGAAGTGCGACCTTCCGCTCCGGCGCGGATGGCTCTCCCTCCGGTCCGGCCGCGCCACCGCTACGGACCCCGCCGCTGGGGGAGTTCACCAGCGCGACCGTGCCGGCGCCGAGGGCGAGCGCCGCGGCTGCCGTCACCGCGGCGAGGACCGGTCGGCGCCTGCGGATCCCGCTGAGTGTGGTGGCCCAGGTGCGCAGCGCACCGCTCCGGCCGCGCCGTTTCGTCGTGGCGACGTCCACCCGGATGACACCGTTCGACGGCACCTCGCCCAGCAGCCGCTCCAGCTCCGGAAGTCCCGGGCGGGCGGCCGGATCCTTGGCGAGACAGCGCTCGACGATGCCGCGCAGCGGCTGTGCCACCTCCTCCAGCGCGGGTGGCTCATGCACAACCTGATACGCCGTCATATACGGGCTCTCGGCGTCGAAAGGACTGCTCCCGGTCGCCGCGTAGACCAGCAGCGCGCCCAGCGAGAAGACATCCGAGGCGGCGGTGACCTCGCGCGGGCGGCTCAGCTGCTCGGGCGACATGAACGGCGGGGTGCCCATCACCCGCCCCGTCACCGTGAGCGCCTGGTTGTCCCCGGCCCGGGAGATCCCGAAGTCGATCACGCGCGGGCCGTCGTCGGCCATCAGCACATTGGCGGGCTTGAGATCGCGGTGCACCACCCCCACCCGGTGGATGTCGCTGAGCGCCTCGACCATCCCCAGCGCCAGCTGCCGCAGCTCCCCGGCGTCGAGCGGGCCGCCGTCGGTCAACCGCTCGGAGAGGGTGGGCCCGGGTACGTAGAGGGTGGCCATCCAGGGGCGTTCGGCGTCCGGGTCGGCGTCCACGACGGGTGCGGTGAACGCGCCGCTGACCCGCCGGGCGGCCGCCACCTCCTGCCGGAAGCGGGTGCGGAACTCGTCGTCCTCGGCGAACTGCTGGTGGACCACCTTGACCGCGACCCGCCTGCCCGAGGCCGAGCGTGCCAGATGGACCACGCCCATTCCGCCGGAGCCGAGCCGGCCCTCCAGCGCGTAGTCGCCGATCCTCTCCGGATCCCCGGCGCTGAGCGGCATCGTCACCCCTCCCTCTGGCGCCCCGTATGTGCGTATCTGTCTTCCATCAGGTCCCGCTGGCCCCATCGGCACCATCGGTTCCCAGCCACCTCAGCCTAGAGGGCGCTTCCTACGGGCGGCAGGGCGAACCCCGTTCACTGCGCTGACCGGGCGGGCACGAGGGCCCCCGGCGCACGCGGCGCCGGGGGCCCGTCAGGAATGTGCGGCGGTGTTACGCCAGGACCTTGTGCTCCTCGGGGGCCTCGGGAGCGTCGGAGGAGCCGGGCGTCTTGGAGCCGCGCGCGGTGGTGGTGCCCGCCTCATGGCTGACGACCGCGTTGTGCCGCTCGGTCCAGGCGGCCAGCGCCATACCGCAGGCGTGGTCCACATGGCGCAGCCCGCTCAGGTCCAGCTGCACCACCCGCTCACGGGGCAGCGCCTCCAACTCGTCGAGCAGCTTGGGCAGCCGCAGGAAGGTGGCGTTGCCCAGCACCCGGACGCGGATCGGCGCGTCGTCCGCGTCGTCGAGGCCGCGGACCTCCACATGGACGTGCGAGGTCTCCCAGGCGGTCTTGGCCACGGCCATCAGCAGGCCGATGATGACGCCCTCGAACATGTTCGTGATCACGATCGCGCCCGCGGTCACCACGAGCACCACGGCCTCACCGCGGTGCTCCTTCCACAGCGGAACCAGGTCCTTGACCGGGATCAGCTTGAAGCCCGCGTGGATCAGCACACCCGCCAGCGCCGCCACCGGGATGATGCCGAGTGCCGAGGGGAAGAGCACCGCGAAGACCAGCAGCCACACACCGTGCAGGACGCGCGACGCCTTCGTCTTCGCGCCCGCCCGCACATTGGCGGCGCTCCGCACGATCACCGCGGTCATCGGCAGCGCGCCCAGGGCACCGCACAGCGCGTTGCCCGCACCCTGTGCCATGAGCTCCTTGTCGTAGTCCGTCCGCGGACCGTCGTGCAGCCGGTCGACGGCGGCGGCGCTGAACAGGCTCTCGGCCGAGGCGATCAGGGTGAAGGCGAGGATGGTCCCGATGACGCCGACCTCGGCCAGCGCCGCGAACTCACCGCCGCCGGGCGGCTGCACCGCCTTGAGCAGTCCCTTGACCTCGACCCGGGCCACCGGGAGGTCGAACGCCGCGGTCGCGGCCGTCGCCAGGGCGACTGCCGCCAGCGGTGCGGGGAGGATCTCCGCCCCCTTGCGGAAGCGCGGCCACAGGATCAGCACCGCGATGGTCCCGACGCCCACGGCCACCGCCTTCCACGCGGTGCCGGAACCGGCCACATCCACGATCAGCTGGGGGATGTGGCCGATCTTGCCGAGGCCGCTGCTCGGCGCCTTGGCGTCGGCGAGTGCGTACAGCTGGGAGGCGATCAGCACCAGGCCGATGCCCGCGAGCATGCCCTGCACCACCGCGACCGAGATCGCGCGGAACCAGCGGCCCAGGCGGAGCGCGCCCATCGCCAGTTGGAGCAGCCCGGCGGCCAGGACGAGGACGCCCAGGGCGGCGAGGCCGTACTCCTCCACCGCCTCGTAGACGAGGACCGTCAACCCGGCGGCGGGGCCGCTGACCTGAAGGCTGCTGCCCGGCAGAAAGCCGGTGACCAGCCCGCCGACGATGCCGGTGATCAGGCCGAGCTCGGCCGGTACACCGGAGGCCACGGCCACGCCCACGCACAGGGGCACGGCGACGAGGAAGACGACGAGGGATGCGGTGAAGTCGGCACGGAGCGTTCCGGTGCTGACTCCGGAGCCCGGTGAGCTGCCTCCGGCACCGCGGAAACGATCAAGGATCTTTCGCATGAGGGTTGCCTCCAGAGCGCCCCGTCGACCTGCGCACAGGCAGCCGGGGGCGCGGCATAGCGCCACGTCAGTGGGATCGATGGAATCGGTCGCTGGCGGTTGGATCGCTTGCTGAAGAGAAGCGTGAGAGCTGTGTGTCGTGGAACCGGGATCGCCGGGCTACGACGATGTGGCTCTCAGCAGCGGAAGATCTGAAGGAGGACGGGCAACTCGCCCGATCTCACGACGGGAACGGCCTGCCGTTCTGTGACGGCTGTAGTGACAGCGGTACGCGGTGCCGACGGCACGGCATCGCATCCGCACACACATCCGTATTTGCCGCTCGGCGTGGGAGCGGTGAACGGGGCCCGTCCGCCACGGAGTCCGTGGCAGTCCTCTGCCCCGGTGTCATGGTGCGAGGAGATGGTCCCGAGGGTCGGCCGGATGTCGGCGGACGCCGTCGTGGCGACGGTCTCGGGGTGAGTGACCTGCGCCGATGCGCAGTCTGCCGCGATGAAGAGGGCGACTAAGACGGAAACCACGGCAAGCAGTCCGCGTGCGGTGTTCCGGAGCGTCCTCACCATCGCCCCCCTCCATACAGGTATTTGACACCGACTCCCATTGTCTCCTGAAGAGCGTGACCGTTTGCAAGTCGATATGTAACTGAATTGTGAACACGGGATTATCGAACAGGAGGATCGGGCTCCGTTCACCCCGGCGAGCGCTGGCGCGATCCAGCCCCTCCGATGCGCCGGGCGGGCGGGTAAAATTTAATTCATCGAACGATGAATAATGCGTCGTCACACGCGTCGGCCCATGGGAGGATGGCGGAGTACGTCCCTGTGGGCACGACACGCCCACCAGCGCTCCAGCGCTCCACACCGCAAGGCATGAGGAGAGCCGCACCATGACGGAGAAGGTCGCCGTGCTCGGCACGGGAAAGATCGGCGAAGCCCTTCTCAGCGGAATGATCCGGGGCGGCTGGTCGCCGTCCGATCTGCTGGTCACCGTGCGCCGTCCGGAGCGCGCCGAGGAGCTGCGATCCCGTCACGGCGTCGAGCCCGTCTCCAACGCCGAGGCCGCCAAGTACGCCGACACCCTCATCCTCACCGTCAAACCACAGGACATGGGGACCCTCCTCGACGAGCTGGCCCCGCACGTCCCCGCCGACCGGCTGGTCATCTCCGGCGCCGCGGGCATCCCCACCTCCTTCTTCGAGGAGCGGCTGGCCGCGGGCACCCCCGTCGTGCGGGTCATGACCAACACCCCCGCCCTGGTGGACGAGGCCATGTCGGTGATCTCGGCCGGCAGCCACGCCACCGAGGAGCATCTGGCCCACGCCGAGGCGATCTTCGGTGGCGTCGGCAAGACCCTCCGCGTCCCCGAGTCCCAGCAGGACGCCGCCACCGCCCTGTCCGGCTCCGGCCCCGCCTACTTCTACTTCCTCGTCGAGGCCATGACCGACGCGGGCATCCTGCTCGGCCTGCCCCGCGACAAGGCCCATGACCTCATCGTCCAGGCCGCCATCGGCGCCGCGGTGATGCTCCGCGACAGCGGGCAGCACCCGGTCAAGCTGCGTGAGGCCGTGACCTCCCCGGCGGGCACCACCATCAACGCCATCCGCGAACTGGAGAGCCACGGCGTGCGCGCCGCCCTCATCGCCGCCCTGGAGGCGGCCCGCGACCGCAGCCGCGAGCTCGCCTCAGGCAACGGCTGACTCACGCGGGCGGCAGCAGCCCCACCGCCGCGTACGCCGCGTCCACCCGCGGCCGCGCCAGCCCCCGCGCCCGCTCCGCCCCGGCCCGCAGCACCCCGTCCACATAAGAGGGGTCGGCACACAGCTCCGCGTGCCGGGCGCGGACCGGCCGCAGCAGCTCCAGCACCGCCTCGGCCACCGCGCCCTTCAGCGCGCCGTACGAGGTGAACTGCTCGGCCAGCACCTCCGGCTTGTCACCGGTGCACGAGGCGAGCACATCCAGCAGATTGGCCACCCCGGGCCGCTGCACCGGGTCATAGACCACATCGGTCCCGCTGTCCGTCACCGCACGCATGATCTTCTTGCGGACCACATCCGTCTCGTCGAGCAGATAGACGATCCCCGCGGTCTCGGCGTGCGACTTCCCCATCTTCGACAGCGGGTCCTGGAGGTCCATGACGCGCGCGGCCACCGGGGGGCGCGTCGCCCGCGGCACGGTGAAGACCGGCCCGTACCGCTGGTTGAACCGCTGCGCCAGATCCCGGGCCAGCTCCACGTGCTGCACCTGGTCGTCCCCGACCGGCACCTCGTCCGTGTCGAACGCCAGGATGTCGGCCGCCATCAGCGCCGGATAGGTGAGCAGCGACAGCCGTACGCTGCCGCCCCGCTCCCATTCCCGCGCGGTCTTCTCCTTGTACTGGATCATCCGCCGCATCTCACCGTCGGCCGCGGTGCACTCCATCAGATAGGACAGCCGGGTGTGTTCGTCCACATGGCTCTGGACGTACACGGTGCAGTGCTCGGGGTCGAGACCGGAGGCCAGCAGCAGGGTGGCCGCCTGCCGGGTCAGCCGCCGCACCCGGGCCGGGTCGTGGTCCACGGTGAGCGCGTGCAGATCGACGACGCTGAACAGCGCGTCGGCCCGGTACTGGTCCTCCTCGACCCACCGGCGCACGGCCCCCAGGTAGTTGCCGAGGGTCAGATGACCGGTCGGCTTGACGCCACTGAAGATTCGCGGTCGTCGTGCCGTGTTCGTCTGTGCCATGTCGGTGTTCTCTCCCGCCGTCTGGGGACCGCCGGTCCTGCGGCCGGAGTGCGCGGGGAGGAGATACGCGAACGGCCGCCGGAGCGGCGGCCGTGGAAGTGCATGCGCTGGTCGGCCGCCGTCAGGCGGCCCACCACAGTTGGGTGTGCGCATGCTTGGTCATGACGTCGAGCATACGCCGCCAGGGGGCGGCCGGCCCCGGTTTGGAGGCCACGAGGGCGTCGTGTAGTGTTCTGCGGGTTGTCACGGAGCCCCCAGGGAAACGGGACAGCAACTCGAGCCGCACCGGCGGCAAACCACTACTGCACGGCCCCTCATCGGGATGGATTTCGGCATGCCGAAATTCGGATCGAAA
>NZ_JAERRF010000032.1 GCF_016741875.1 Streptomyces coffeae
TGAAGCCTTCTACAACGCACACCGCCCGCACAGGGCCCTGAAGCAAACCGCCCCATGCCGCCCGCTACCCCCACCCCTCACGCAACAAGCCCAACTCGCCCACCTGGAAGTCAGCCGACGAGACCGACTCAGCGAACCCTCCACGCATACCAACACGCGGCCTGACCTGCACGGATAATTTATCGGCACCCACAATGTCTCGCTACGGCGCTACAGAGCCGACTACTGCGCTCACGCCCTGGGAGTGCCCCGTCTGCCGCCCGGCGCAAAGGGGCTTTACCCCGCCTTGGCGTGGCAAGCCTCAGGCGACCGGAGAGCCCGAGTGATCACTGGCCTGCGAAGACGGCCGCCCTGCGTCGCCAACGTGGTCGGGCCTCCCCTGTCGCATGGGGAGCACGAAGCCGTGCTCCCACCTCGAAAGGGGGTCGGGAGCCATCAAGGGGTTCTTATGCCTCTCGATGGCGAGGGCATTCATACCGGCAGGGCGACCTCGGCGGCCTACGGTTGACGACGGCCCGCGGCGGCGCGGTACCGCGCGGCAGATCGACCGGATCGGGTGACGGACGAATCGGACGGGGTTGACCCATCTGCGAGTTGGGAGCACGAGGGCTCCCAGAGGGCTCCCCATCGCTCCCAGTCCGGGAACGACAAAGGCCGCCCCCGCTACCCGCGGAAACGGCCTCCGACCTGCGAAAACGCTGGTCGGAACGACAGGATTTGAACCTGCGACCCCTTGACCCCCAGCAGCGCGGCAATTCTCATTGTTTGCTCCACTTTAAGACTCTCGGCAGACCTGGCACACCGTCAAGCTCCATACGACGCCATACGCAGCAATCGTCAAGCGCTACGGAGTGCACCATGTGCCATCTGGGACCAACCAGGTCGCAGCCCAGCGCAGCTGCCGAGCCTTCGAGCCAATTACGGAGCCGACTCCATCATAGGCACCCGCAACCTCACTTGAGCAGTGCAGAATGCCCGATCCCTTCCGGCGATGAACCCGGCCACACCATCACGCCCTCGACAGCACCGACTGGCCGGAAGATTCCACTCCGCAATGATCAAGAAGGTGCCGCGCTCTCCGCAAACCCAATCCAAAGGCTCCGTCCACTGCAGCGGTGACTGAAGCAGTCAACCCCCATTACGCTGCCTTTGGGAATAGGAGTCGCACGGTTTCCCACCTGGGATCATCGTTTGGTTGTCCACAGTCCTCCGCAGGCCACGAGAGGAGATGGTGTCCGGGTGCCTCGCCGCGAAAACTACATGACGCCTGGCGACGAAACACCCCGTACGCTCCCGCCAGAGATCGCTGAGTCCGAGTCAGTCATGGCGCTCATCGAGCGGGGAAAGGCTGAGGGACAGATCGCCGGCGACGACGTACGCCGGGCCTTCGAGGCTGACCAGATTCCGCCGACCCAGTGGAAAGACATACTGCGCAGCCTCAACCAGGTCCTCGACGAGGAGGGTGTGATGCTGATGGTCAGTGCCGCAGAGGCACCCCAGCGCACTCGCAAGAGTGTCGCAGCGAAGAGCCCGGCGAAGCACACCCCCACCAAGACCGCTACGGCTGAGAAGGACACCACATCCACCCAAACCTCGCACCTGGCTGAGGCCCCAGGCGTTACGGGCGACAAGGTCATCACTAGCCATAGCCACAAGACAGTCCCAGCCGAATTGTCTGACCTCAGCACCCACGAGGACACGCCTGCCGCCTCATTGGCGCTATCGACAGGCCTCGAGTGGATCTTTCGTGAATTGGGGCCTCCCCCTGGCAAGCCGCTACACAAGAACGACTCCAAGACCGGAGGGGGTGGAAATCAGCCATGACTGATCAAGCATCGCAGCAGCCAGACAGCCTCGAGATCGCGCTCCAGTGGGCAGAGCTTCCTCCCGAGCATCTCAAGATCGCATTGCAGGCACTCGAACCGGAACTTGCCAGACAACACCAGCTCAGGCTATTACGAGCTCAGTTGGAAGCCCAAGAGGCGAAGGAACGAAGGAGTCACCTCTTGTACCTCGGCGGGCTGGTCGGCGGCTTCTTCATCGTCGTAGCAATGCTCACCGGTGCCGTGATCGTCGGCACCAAGGGCCTGCCATGGCTTTCAGCGATGCTTGCAGGGCCAAGCGTACTTTCGCTAGCCGGGCTATTCGTGTTACGCCGGACCGAGTCCGATTCGGCCCGGCACGTCGCAGCCGCACATGGTGCTGCCCTCGACACTGCTTCACAGCCTGGGGCTGGCAGCAACAGTGGGCTCGTGTAGTGACTCCGCCGTAGTTACGTTCGCGGTGGGACCAGACCAGTGATATCGCCCTGAGCCATCCGACCAGGAGCTATCAGGGGCCGCCGTCCAGCCGGGTCACGACCCGCCGTAGCGGCGCGCGGGCCGGCCGTGCCGGACCAGCACGGTGACGGTGGCCGCCAGGAACAGGAGCTGGGTGGCCGTTCGTGGACCGAGCTGGTCCCACCAGGGGACGTCGCCGCCGGCCGCGTACACGTTGGCAGGGAACATCACGACCAGCAGCAGGCCGAGCACGGCAGCCGACGCCCGGGTCGTCTTCGACCACAGCAGCCCGATGGCGCATGTGAGTTCGGCGATGCCGCTCAGGGTGACGAGCAGCCCGGGGAAGGGAAGGGCCGGCGGCACCATCGCTATGAGCTGCTCGCGCATCCCGATGAAGTGCGCGCCGCCGGTGAGGGCGAACATGGCGGCCAGGCCGCCGCGCAAGGCGACGGCCGGGCGGCGGAGCCGTGCAGCTCCGAGCGCCCCGACGAGCAGCAGCAGGCCGGTGATGGCGGCGAGGGTGAGGAGGGGTTCCACGGATGGCCTCCCGTCTCAGCCGGACTCACCGGTCACCGCGGCGGCCGACCTGCCAACCGTCTCCGGGTCGATCTGCTGGATCTGGACGACGACTCCGTCCGGGTCGGTGACGCGGATGCTGCGGCCGAAGTCCTCGTCGACGAGGTCGTAGGCGTAGCCGGTGCGTTCGAGCCGCAGCGCGACCTCCTCCAGCGGCTCATCCGTCGTGAAGCCGAGTTCGGCGGTGCCGGGCGGGCGCCCCTTCGACACCGCCGCGTCGTGGATGCCGACGGCGCCCGCGGCAGCGGTCAGCCGGACCCAGACAGCTGCGCCAGGCTCCTGCCGGACGTCGAGCCCCAGCCCGGCGTAGAAGTGCCTCGACGCCTCGACGTCGGCCACATACCTGATGGGAAGAACGGTCAGCATGGTGTACCTCGCTCTGATGTCTCCGAGTGGTGCGGACAGCGTCCCGCGGGGCGCCCTGGTGGGCGTTGTACATTCGCCGGGAGCGACGCGATCCGCCGACCGGAGGGGGCAAGATGACGCAATCCGTCATGCTCGACGCGTTGGACCGTCGCCTGGTCCACGCGCTTCAGCTGGACGGACGGGCGCCGTTCAGCAGGATCGCCGCCGTGCTCGGGGTGCCGGAGCGCACCGTGACGCGCCGCTACCACCGGCTGCGGTCGGCCATGGTCGTCCGGGTCGTGGGACTTGTCGACAGCTCGCGCATCGGCATGCTCGACTGGTTCGTCCGCGTCGACTGCGCACCCGACGCGGTGGACGCGCTGATTGCCGTCCTCGCCCACCGAGATGACACCTCGTGGGTCGCGGCGCTCGCCGGTGGAAGCCGTCTGGCCTGCATGGTCCGTACTCCAGGGGCAGGGGCGGCCGGCGGGCGTCCGTTCTTCGAGCACCTCGCCCGTACCCCGGGGGTGAGGGACATGGAGGCGAGCTGCGTCCTGCGGCCGGTAGCCGGGGTTGGAGGCTGGGCGGGCCGGACAAGCGCCCTGAGCAAGGCCGAGCAAGCCCGGCTGCGCCGGCTGGCGGCATTGGATGACCGGGAGGTGCGGCAGGAGGCCGCCGGCGAGCCGGTCGACAGGGGCGGGCCGGTCGATTGGGACGAGGCCGACTTCCGGCTGGTGGGCGAGCTGGCCAGGGACGGCCGGGCGGACGTGCGACGGCTGGCAGCCGCCACCGGGTGGTCGGCCTCGACCGTGCGCCGGCGCATCGCACGGCTGCGCGCCACCCGAATGCTGCACTTCGAGGTGGACGTGGACCCCGCCCACTTCGGCTCCCCCATCGAGGCGTTGCTGTGGTTGGAGGTGGCGCCGTCGGCGCTGGGCACGGTGGCCGATGCGTTGTCCCACCACGCGCCGGTCGCCTTCGCCGCCGTCACCACGGGTCCGGCATCCGTCTTCGCCATGGTTCAGTGCCGCGACACCGGCGTGCTGTACGACTACCTCGCCCGCGAGCTGAGCGGTCTGCCGGGCATCGGCCGCACGGAGACAGCCCTCGTGCAGCACCGCACCAAGCGGGCGGGCCCCCTGCTCATGCCGACCCCGCCAGCAGGGCGCGCACGAAGAGCCTGAAGCCCCTACGGAGCCTGAAGTGGCCGGTACTCCCTCTGAGTCGCGTCACCACACAGCGCAGCGCATTGCTTTCTCCCTCCAGGGCCCGCCCCGCAATTCACCCCAGACCGTCGAAGTCAGCGTCCGTGCTGCGGCCCCCTGCCCACCGCCTCCACCAACGGCCCCGCAGCGGATGCCTGCGGTTGCCAGCCCAGCTGCACCTGCTGCAACTGACACCGAAGGACAGCCATGCCCCGCCGCATGCCCGCCCGCGTCCGCACCGCCTACGGAGATGGCCGCAACCCGCCTCGCCGTACAGCCCGCCGACCGCTGGCACCACCTGAGCCGGTCACACATCCTCTCCCAGCCCTGGCCTTCGCCGTCAGTGCTGCGGGTCGAGTGGCTGGACCCGCCGAAGCGGCGCTACGTACGCGGCACAGGGCGAGTTGAGGAGCTGAGTGGCCGTGCTGCGGCAGCTGGGCAGGGAGGCGTTGGAGCGCCGGGGGACAACGCAGCCGCCGTTATCTCGAGGTTGAGCCTGCCCCTCGCCCAGATACTGCCGGGAGGCGGTGTTGAGGGCGACGTAACAGGTACTCCGCTCCTCGGCTTCTCCGCTGGCACCGCGACCTCTTACGCCGCCGCCACGCCAACGCCTCCCGCCCCAAACGGCCAGGACGACCACCCACCCACCGCAGCATCCAAACCCTCATCCTGCGCATGGGACGAGAAAACCCGAGCTGGGGATACAGAAGGATCCACGGCGAACTCGCCACCCTCGGGGTCAAATTAGCCCCCTCCGCGGTATGGGAGATCCTCCAGCGCAACGGCATCGATCCCGCACCCCAGCGCGACCGCCAGACCTGGACCACCTTCCTCCGCGGCCAAGCACACGCAATTCTTGCAGGCCGGCCTGTGATGCAAGGCGAGCCGCGCTCGAGCCGGGCCCGCCGCTTCCTCTCCCTGCATCCAGTCGAGTGGCCTGCCCGCGGCGAGTGCGAACGGATGCCAGGGCCCGGCAGTTCGCCTGGTTACCGTGCGTGCATGAATCCGGAGCAAACTCGTCTCGCCTTGGTCCTCAATGGGGGAGTCAGCCTCGCGGTTTGGATGGGGGGAGTGACGCACGAGTTGGACCTGTTGAGGAGGGCATCCCGCGGTCTCCAATCCGGCCAGCCGGAATCTGTCGCGAAAGCCGATCAGGTGTGCTTCGACCTCTGGCAACAGGTTATGCACCGAGCTCACACACACGTCCTTGTGGATGTCATCGCAGGCACGTCCGCAGGCGGTCTGAATGGCTCGCTGTTTGCCGCCGCCATCGGCCGGGGAACGGCACTGCCCAATTTGCGGAAGACCTGGCAGGATGCGGCGGCGCTTACGGACGACCGGCTGCTTGGGGCCCCGCCGTACAACAGCGTCCTCGACGGACGGTACTTCGAGCACGAGATTGGGAAGATCCTGCGTGGGATGGCCGGGAGCCCGTGTGCGGCCGAGCCGGTGACTCTCTTCGTCACCGCGACCGCGCTCGACGGCCTTCCGGAGTACCTGCGGGACGGCTTCGGCGGCCGGTTCGAGGTCGCCGACCACCGCCGGATCTACAAGTTCCAGCACGACCCGCATGCCGTGGTTTTCCGGAAGACCGGAGCCGAGTGCGATGTGTGGAAACCGCAAAGCGCCGGCCGCAGAGACTTCCTCGACGACCAGGTTCTGGAGCGGCTGCAGCTGGCGGCCCGTGCCTCCGCCGGCTTCCCGGTGGCCTTTGCGCCTGTGGACGAGTCGCCGCTGCTGCAGCAGAGAGTGCGGCCCGCCCCGGAGATCCCGAGCCGGAGGCGGGACCGGGCTAGCTGGATCGTCGACGGCGGGCTGCTGAACAATGCCCCTTTCGGGCCGGTTTTGGAGGCCATCGGGGACCGGCGTGTGGACGGGCCCGTGCGGCGCGTCGTCGTCTACATCGTGCCGTCAGCCGGGGTCACCCAGCGACATGTCGAGAGCAAGCTGCCCTGCAAGGCGACCGAGTGGCCGTCGGTGCTTGGCACAGCCATCAGCTACCCACGGGAGGCCGACTTCCGCTCCGGGGCAGCCGAGCTGCTGGAGCGGATGAACCGGCAGTCGTTCGACCGCCATCTGGAGATCTTCATCCGCCAGGTCGAACCGCCGAAGGACCAGGACGATCGCGAGGAGGACCTGGGCAGGCTCGCCGAATCCCTGTTCCGCGAGTACCGGAGAAGCCGGATCAGAGGCGCCGTATGGAAGGTACGGCAGCTGCGCGAGGAGGGACGCGGCGTACGCTCCCTGGTGGTCATCCCGCACGAAGACGTCGCCTCAATCCTCGGCAACGGCCCACGGCCCGCATGGGTGCCTGAATCCGCTGACGCCCTGAACACGCCGAAATGTGAGCCGTGGGTGTGGGGCGGCAGCGCGGCCGAGCGCCTGATGTGGACCCTCGTCAGCGACATCGAGCGAAGGCTCAGGGCTAGCGCCGCAGGGCCAGACTCCCCGCCATGTGCATCGAACGAGGAGGAGGCCGAAAGCCGCCGACGGAAGCAGTCGGCCCTGACCGGTGCTCTGGGCGAACTGAGTTCGTGCGTCAGAATTGTGCGATCTGTGCAGGACACCGTCTTCGGCCTGATCCGCAACGCGGCCGAGATCCGCGGCGATCCAGACGAACGCCTCGGTCCAGAGCACGGGCCCACCACTCTGCTGAACACGATTTACCAGGACCTCGGGCTCTCGGACGTCCTGGGCGAGCAAGTACGCAAGTCCATTGAGGCCTACAACAGCGCCGTCCATACGGCCGACGACGCCGGAGCAGAGCGCCGGATCGTGACAACGCTGCGCTCTTGCCTCATCGCGGAGGTCGCAGCGCAGGCCTTCGCCTCCCGTGAGGAACTGACAGAGCACACACCACAATTCGAGTTCCTGCGGCTGGGCCCCGACGACCATAGCCCCCTGTTTCCGCTGGACAAGTACGCGCCCCTCGGCGAACGCAAGCTCTACGGCATCCGGCTCAACCACTTCGGTGCCTTCGTGAAGCCCGAGTGGCGCGCCTCCGACTTCACATGGGGACGGCTCGACGCCTCGCACCACCTGCTGCGGCTGTTCATCTCGGACCACCAGCAACGGCAGCTCATCGAGACAGAGATGCACGAGGCCATTCTCCAAGCCGAGATCGGAAAGGAGCAGATGCGCCGCAATCTCGACGAGCTGGCCGAGCCCAAGGAATCCGAGCTGTTCAAGAACTACTTGGACACGAAGACCGGACGACACACGACCGGCAGGGTGGTAGAAGCGGTGCTGCGCATCCTGGTGGGTAAGGGGTCCCCGGTCAGCGGCGCCAAGGCCGAGGCCGGCAAGGTCATGTTCCGGCGAGCCTTCGGGCGCCGGGTCGAAGCATGGCAGTGGTTGGGGCCTTCCCGGCTGGTCTGCTCACCGGCGCGATGGCTGTGGTGGCGGCGGGTCAGGAAGGACCCGGCGATGACCATGCGGACGACGCTGTGGGCAGCCATTATGGCCTTCGTCTCGGCAATAGGCGGTGCCTTCGGACTGTCTGTCCTGGTCCGCTACTTCTGGAAGGATTCTTGGAGCTGGGCTATCCAGCTGGTCACGGCCGCAGCGGGCATGGCTGTACTCCTCCTCATGGAATTCGCCTTCACCTCCCTCTGCTGCTGGATCGCCAAGCGCGCCCAGCCGCGGACCACATCCGCGTCCTCGACCGACGATGAGTCCACCTCGCAGCCAGAGGATGCCGCCACCACAGCGTGACCTCGCCTCGCGAGCAGCGGTCATCGGCGGGTGTGGTTGAGGCGGTTGAACTTGGTCGTCGCGGCATCAAGGCTGACACCGAATCAGCCGTTAGGGCGCGCCTTGCGGATGCGTACTCCAGGCCGTAGGGGCGCTCCTGTTCGTCGTCTGGCGTTGTGGTTACCGGGACTCTTACAGAAAGCCCCGGCGTTCACGCCGGGGATGAATGCATCTCAGGACTGCTCTGACCTGCACTCTAGAGTGGGCGTTTTTGCTGCTCGATGTACTGACGGACGATCGCCAATGGTGCTCCACCGCACGATGCGGAGAAGTACGAGGGCGACCACAGGTGTCCGTGCATGATGGCGGGGTTGATGCGGCCGGTGAACTCCTGGCGTATCCGGCGGGCGGAGACGCCCTTGAGGCTGTTGACCAGCTTGGAGACGGCGACCTTGGGCGGGTAGTTGCTTCACACCCGCTTCCGGCGCTTGCCAAGGACAGGACCTTCGACCGCATGCTCCAGACCGCGCGGGCGCAGGCGGACACCACAGGCGACATCGACGGGTTGGTCTCGGTCGACTCCGCCGTCGTGCTGGCCCACCAGCATGCCGCCGGGGCCCGGAAAGGGGGCTCTGCAGCCAGGCGATCGGCCGGTCCAGAGCGGACTGACCAGCAAGATCCATCTGGTTGTCCATACGCACAGGGGAGCTTCCGGCTTGTGCCGCAGCGGAATGGCTGGACGCCAAGCCTTGCCCTCAGGGGCAACGTCAACAGGTGTGCAGGGAATAGACGCGCCGGAAAGCGGCTGATGACCGGCGAGCCGACGCGGCCGGGGAATCCGGCTGGGCTATTCAGGAAGCAGTTCTGCGGCGCGGTCGGCGACCTCCTGATGCAGGGCGTCGCGCACGGCCCGTACGGCGGGATGGGTGACCGCTTCCCGCCGCACGGCCAGCGTAATCGGCAGTCGGATGTCGACCTCATCGGTCAGCAGCCGCCGCAGCTGGGCCCGATGGGCGAGGAAGGCCGGCAGCACACCGATGCCGGCCCCCACGCAGGTGGCTTCGAGCTGAGCGAAGACGTTGGTGGAGGAGAACGCGGGAGTGACTCCCGGCAGGTGGCGTTCGATGTCCAGGTCGCCGACCTGGAGCATCGACTCGATGTAGAAGATCAGCGCGTGTTCCCGCAGGTCGGCGAGGGTCTCGGGGGATCCGCACCGGGCGAGGTAAGCGTCGCTGGCGTACAGCCCCAGTGCGTAGTCGGTGAGGTGCTCGGTGACCAGTCGGCTCCCCGGCGTCCTGCCGATGGCCAGGGCGAGATCGAAGCCGGACGGGTGCAGGGTCAACTGCCGCGTCGCCGTGATGAGCTCAGTCTGCAGCCCGGGATGGCGTCGGCGTACCCGGGCCAGGGCGGGCGTGGCGAAGACGGTGCCGAAGCCGTCCGGGGCGTTCACCCGCACGGTGCCGTGAAGCGACGGCGTGTCCTGACCGGACACCGCGTCGACGACGCGGGATAGGGCGTCCTCGATCGCGCGTGCGCTCTCCGAGACGGCCTTACCGGCGTCCGTCAGGGCCCAGCCCTCGGAGCCGCGCTCCATCAGCCGGAGGCCGAGGCTCTTCTCCAGCGCGGTGATGCGGCGGGACACGGTGGTGTGGTCCACGCCGAGCGCATCGGCCGCGGCCACCAGACGCCCCGTACGAGCGACCGCGAGCAGGTAGCGAAGATCGTCCGCGCGGAGCCTGCGCGGATCAAGCCTGCTGTGGTCCGCCTGCGGAGGTGGGGCCGGATCCTCGGCTGGGCGGGAATCGGGGTGCACGGAACCACCGTATCTGCATTTCTGCACATCACGTCTGCACCATTGGCGATTGAACGCACAACCTCCCGGGCGTCACAGTCGAAAAGCCCCCGGCCGGAGCACCCAGCCACCCCTTCCTCCCACCGTTGAGAGGTTCTCCATGGTTGCCAGTCTGTCCCTGCCACGGATCATGCACGTCGGCCGCGGAGCCGCCGACGAGTTGGGCGACGTCATCACGGGACTGGGGCTGAGCCGCCCGCTCCTTGTGACGGACGCGTTCCTGGTCGGGACGGGTGCGGCGGAACACCTGAAGGCAACGCTCCAGAAGTCCGGACTGCACCCGCACCTGTTCTCCGACACCGTGCCCGACCCGACGACCGACTCCCTGGCCTCGGGCCTGAAGGCGTTGCACGACCACCGGGCGGACTCGGTGATCGGCTTCGGCGGCGGCAGCCCGATGGACACCGCCAAAGCCCTCGCCCTGCTCGGAGTACAGGGCGGTCGCATGCGCGACTACAAGGCCCCGCGGGTGAACCTCGGGCCCGCGCTCCCGGTGATCGCGGTCCCCACCACCGCCGGCAGCGGATCGGAAGCAACCCAGTTCACCGTCATCACCGACAGCGCCACGGACGAGAAGATGCTCTGCACGGGCCCGGCGTTCCTGCCGCTCGCCGCCGTGATCGACGCCGAACTGACCATGTCGATGCCGCCCCGGCTGACCGCCGACACCGGCATCGACGCACTCACCCACGCCGTCGAGGCGTACGTGAGCCGTAAGGGCAACCCCTTCTCCGACAGCCTCGCCCTCACCGCGATCGGCACCATCGGCCGCCACCTCCGCCCCGCCTACGCCGACGGCGGTGACGCCCAGGCCCGCGAGGCCCTGATGCTCGCCGCGACCCAAGCCGGCATCGCGTTCTCCAACTCCAGCGTCGCCCTCGTGCACGGCATGAGCCGCCCGATCGGCGCCCACTTCCACATCGCCCACGGCTTGTCGAACGCCATGCTCTTCCCCGCGGTGACCGCCTTCTCGGTGCACGCGGCGCCCGGCCGGTACGCCGACTGCGCCCGCGCCCTGGGAGCCGCGACCACCGCGGACGTCGACACCGTGGCCGCCGACAAGCTGGTCGACGCACTCGACGGCCTGTGCCGCGACCTGGCCGTACCCACGCCCCGCGACTACGGAATCGATCAGGAGGCGTGGAACCGCCTGACGCCCCTCATGGCCGAGCAGGCCCTCGCATCCGGCTCACCCGCCAACAACCCCGTCGTACCCACCGCCGACGAAATCCAGGAACTCTACTCCCGGATCTACGCCTGATTCCCCGCCGCCTCAAGGAGCCGCGATGACCACGACAGCAAACGCCCCCGCACACATCGACCACTACATCGGCGGCCGCCTCGACGACCGCGGCGCCACGCACCGCAGTGAGGTGTACGACCCCGCCATCGGTGGTCACCACGGCGGCGACCTGCTCATCGGTAACCGTCCTGGGCCGCCGGACCGCGCCATGTCACGCAGGCCTGCGATGAGGTGCTCGGCGAACCGCGCCCGCCAGCGGCCCACTGCATGCGGTGTCGAACCGAGCTGAGCGGCCACGCCCTTGTTCGTCGCCGAATTCCTGACTCAGAAGACCAAGGGTTGTCCCGCAACTGATCTTGGCATGAAGGTGGTTGGTCAGGGCTGGATCCTGGGGACCACTGAGGCGCCCCGCCGCCACGGTCACGTCGTTCTCGTGGACTGTCCCGGTTTGAGACTTGGTGTCCAAGGTGGCCCAGGGCGCGACGGGTGGCGGGCGGATCCGCCTGGGGAAATGAACGGCAGAGTCAGCCTGCTACGGTGCGCCGATGTCAGCGATCAAGAAGTTCCAAGTCACCTTTGACTGCGCAGAACCTGAGCGCCTCGCTCGTTTCTGGTGCGAGGTGTTGGGGTACGTCATACCGCCGCCACCGGAGGGGTTCACCACCTGGGACGATTTCAACCGCACCCTGCCTCCTGAGAAGCAGGGTTCATGGTTCGCCTGCAGTGATCCCTCAGGCGTGGGCCCGCGCCTGTACTTCCAGCGCGTTCCCGAAGGCAAGATCGTCAAGAATCGGGTGCATCTCGACGTCCGGGCCGGCACCGGGCTCGTGGGGGACGAGCGCCTCGCCACGCTCGAAGCCGAGTGCGCACGACTGGTCGCGCTCGGTGCGACCCACGTGCGAACACTGTATGCCGATGAGGAAAACGAGTCGTGCATCCCGATGCTGGACATCGAGGGCAACGAGTTCTGTATCGACTGAGCACTCTCCGAGCCGGGGAGGTGGGAAGCCGCCTCCCTTGGGCCTCTCTGGTCTCGTATAGGGAGGGAGTTACCCCGTGAGGGCGAGGTTGTGCAGTCGGGCGATACCGAGCATGGCGGTGTGAACGCCGTCGCCTTTCAGGCGGCAGTCACGAAGGATCTTCCAGGTCTTCATCCGGGCGAAGGCGTGCTCGACGCGGGCGCGGACCTGCTTGTGGGACCGGTTGTGTTCCTCTTTCCAGTCCGGGAGTTCTTCGCCCTTGCGGCGACGGTGCGGAATGACCAGTCCGGTGCCCTGATAGCCGCCGTCGGCGATGGTCAATGTGTTGCCGACGGCGGCCTTGGCGCCGGACTCTTCCCAGCCGCGGGAGTCGTGCCGGTTGCCCGGCACGGTCGAGTCGAGAACTTCAGGCGACTGCGATCTCAGCCAGCGCGGTAACAGGCGCGCGCCGTGTCCAACATCCATGGACGGACCATGCCAGCAGCCACCGACAACGGGCCCGAGCCCCTTTGGCAAGACCAAGTGCTCGGCCACGACGCATGCACCACCACAGGCCCACCGGCTCCTTCAGCCACCCCCCCAGCCTCACCAGACAGCACCACCACCAGCAGCAGCAACGGCCAACAATCCGTCTCGCCGAACCCCGCACATAGGGGGAAGCCCTGACGGGCAGCGCTGGCTCATCGCCTCGAACGGGGCTCGCCGCTCAGCAATGGCCAGCCACCGCCGCAGGCGAGTCGTGATCGCAGGCGTACCGTGGATGGCGCGGCGCCTGAAGGGAGGCCATGAGTGAGCACAAAAGATCTCCCCGCCCCGGCCAGCAGATTGACCGCAGGCGACGACGAGCTCGACCACATCTACTGCTGCGACCCCAACCGCGGCCTCTGCGGCGCCGATCTTTCCGACGTCACCGACATCGTGGGCGACTGGGACGACGAAAACGATCCTTGCATCGTGTGCGCCGACCTCGAGCGGGTCGGCGCGCGATGCTGCCCCACCTGCACCAAATCACGCAGGTGATCACGCACGGGCGCACCCGCGCGTGCCAGTGTGCCCCGGCCTCCCGCCTGCCGAGCGGGCGTACCGCTGTGCGGTTGTGCGGCGTAGTGGAAACCGAGCGAGCCTCTCGGTTCGCAGTCGAACGGGAACCCTCGCAAGGGTCCCGCGGGTTCGAGAGGTAGCTGACCGAAACCGGGCACGCGGAGCCGCCTGAGCTGGCAGCCTGTACGGCGTGTACTCGCTCCGTTACCCGCCTCACGTAGAGGCCGTCTGGGACTCCCGCCCCGGCGACGCCAGGGTCGAATTCGACCGCGCACTCGCCGCCGTGTGCGAAGACCCTTTCGCGACCACCACGCCCCACCAGGCCGACGGCGACATCAAGCGGCTCCTCATCCTCGACCACACGCGAGCTGTACTGGTCGTCTTCAAACAGCCGCAGCGGGTACGCATCCTCGACCTGAAGTACCTCCGGTGAGCGAACTAGCCCCCGACCTGCCGTGGTCGGGGGCTTCAGCGTCATCTCAAGGCTCTTCACCGTCGGCAACTCCGGCGGCGCGTCAAGCGTCACCGCCGGGGACCCGGTACGTGAAGCGGCAAGGCCGAAGATCTTCCTCCGCTGGCTCCCAGTTCCGTAGATGCCTCACTTCTCCGCCGCTCGCCTTGTACGGGTCGATACGCGTATCGACCGCGATGTCGCTGACGACGTACAGGTCCACGGTGTTGGCCGGGTTGCGGGCATGCTCAACCTCGTTGATGGTCAGCTCCACGCTCGTGGGCGCGCCGGTCGTGCCCTTCACCTCCACATGCCGTTCCTCGCCCTTGCGGGTGCGGCGCAGGTCATACGGCATAACGCTCCACTGTCCAGCCCTGCGCTTGATAGTGGGCGACCGCCATGTCCTCCGCGTGCAGCTCGATCGCCTTGCGCTTCTTCGGGTCGGAGATGAAGCCGACGCCCCGCTTGGTCGCGCGGGCATCCGCCGCCTTGTGCTGGCTTGGCGGCACCTCGCCCAACTTGACCCGAGGGAAGGCGGCAGCCAGTGCTCGGGCGTCCTCTGTGGTCGCAGCGAGCCTGCGAAGAGGCGCGTAGGAGTGAGCTTCGTCAACCACCACTAGGTGAGGCAGGCGAGCCTCGAGGCATAACCGTCTAGCGATCAGTCCCGCCGCCACTGTCTTACCAATCCCGACGCGGAACTGCTCAACGAGCACAACGGTCGTTCCCCACGGCCGAAGCGACTGCGCCAACCCTCCACACCACCCGCCCGAGTCGAAAACTTCAGGCGACTGCGATCTCAGCCAGCGGGGTAACAGGCGCGCACCGTATCCAACATCCATGGACGGACCATGCCAGCAGCCACCGACAACGGGCCCGAGCCCCCTGGCATGACCAAGCGCTCGGCCGTGACGCATGCGTCACCGCAGCTCCACCGGCACCTGCCCAGCCGTCCCCAGCCTCACCACCATGCGGGGGGGTACTCCTCGAACTCCACATCCCGCTACCAGTAAAGATCGTCCCGGACGGGCAGCGCTGGCTCATCGCCTCGGACGGGCGCGCCGTCAACTGGGGCAGACGACTTGATAGCTCAACGCTTCCGGACGATGCTGGTGAGGCTGAGGATGAAGAAGACACCGAGAGCCCAGATGGCGACGCCAAGAATTCGACCCAGCACCTGGAACCCGGGGTGAACCGAGCAGCCGTTCTGCACAGAATTTTCGAACAGCGGGAGAGCGTAGTTCAGGCCGACAGCGATTTCGGCTAGTGTCCCGCAGCTCTTGCTCGAACTGGCATATGCGGCACCCTCCCAGAAAATGCTTACGCTTGGGATGATGCAAAGTACGGCAATGGGTATCAGGGAATACCAAAGCAATCTATGAGGTTTATAGCCGTACTTGCCCGCGACATTAGTGATCTTCTGCCATCGCAGTGCCCAGCCACTCAGGCCTATCTCGCCTTTTCGGTCAATTTCATCGTCGCCTCTGGCGAGGAGGATTTCACGAGCATCCACCTCGCGGCCGGCTGTCTGGTACGCTTCGGCGAGTTGCTGATACGGCTGGGCGGAATATTTAGGGGTTTTATCCTTGTCCCTTAGCCTACCCCTCCAATCCTTTCGATTCATGCCGTCTGGCGTTCCAGCGTAGGTCAGCCCTGCTAGATTCGCTTCTCCTCCAGGGTCTTCCAAAGTCAAGGTGCCGCCGACCCTAAGGTCGCTCGCATTCAATACGAGGCCGCCGGTTCGATTGATAAGCGTGAAACTCGAGCAGTCCAACGGGCCGGTGATGTTTCCTTCGTTGAGGTTGACAGTGCCGTCGTTTCCAGAACCTTCCGCTTCGAATCCCTTCCGAATAAACACGTGGCCGTTTACGTGTATGCAGTCGGCGTTGAGCGCTGGTCCGGCATGGCTGCGCAGTATGGCGCCGTCGCATTCGAGTCCGCCCACAAGAGCCCCACGCAGGGATACGGAATTTTGTTCACTGTGTCCTTCTTCGCGAGGGTGAGGCTTGTAGTCTTTCAGTAGGACGCTTCCTTCGACCCACACGCCGTCTGCCTGGAGGGCGGGGCCCGAGCCGTTGTCGAACTGCGCGGCGCAACAGGACGCTCTGGCCGCATCGAAGTCCATCAGCATGCAACGCTGGCCCGATACCGTCGTTCGTAAGCTTCGCTCCATAGCACTCCAGCTTGTAGATCTGGGCGTTGCAGAGATCGACCGCACTGTCGGAGGAGTGAACTTCAACGCGAGACTGGAAGAGGTCCACTTTGTGCGCCATCAACTGATTGGCGTCTATGCAACCGGCCACCTCGCAGTCTTTAACAACGAGGTCACGAACGCGAGCGTCACGTGCAAGCAAACCTTGGGGGAGTTCGCAGTCGGACAGCTCGATTACCGAATCGTCTAGCGGAAGGTGGGCGAGGTCGAGCCGACCTTCGATCTGCGCACCACTTAGTCGCACAACGACAGGGCCAGCGTCCGGCCGTCCTGCTGTCAAACGGCCGATGATGTTGCGGAGCACTTGCGCGCGGACGACGGGTCTCCTGCCCTGCCTCCTCGGGAGGTCGAGCTGCTCTCCTCGCTTCGCCTTGTGAAGCAGCCGTCTCTCGTCATAATTCATTCGGATCATTACTCCAGTACAGCCCCACACTTGCGGCTACACATCCCCTAAATGGGGGTGCCAGGGTTAGCGCCCCTTGAAGCGTCGCTGCGGGGCGTCGCGCTGCCGACCACCACGACGGGCTCGTGGCCAGCCCCCTGCACGTGGGGCTAAGCGAGCCCGGCAGCGCCAGTTGCAGCGCCCACCACCCCACCGGCAGCAACGACCGACCCACCCGCCCCTGCGCCGAGACTGCGTCCGGCTACAAGACCGGTACGCAACCGGCAATGGGCACTGGGCGCTCCTCGAACCCCGCATCCCACTACCAGTGAAGATCGTCCCGGACGGGCAGCGCTTGTTCATCGCTGGAGACGGCCGAGCCATCAAGTCGGGCACAGGGCTCCCGCCAGACCCGAACCGCCGCATCCGGCGCGCCCTCGTCTGCCCAGCCCGGCCACGACCCTGCAGCCTGCCGCCGGTACGTAGTTGAATCGGAGAACCGCGGCAGGAAGTAGCTGGCGTGCAGGCCACAAAGCCCAGCGCTACGGTAGGTGAGTGAGACTCGGGGGTTCCAAAACCGGGAGCTACCCATGGCGTACACCGACATAGACATCCTGCAAGAAGAAGCCGACCAGTCCCGAATTCTCCGTTCAACTGTCGACTACACCATCGGAGCCCAAAGCATCCAGGCCACCAGCGAGGCGTACCGCCACGCCTGGAGCCGGCGAACGAATGGCCTGCAGATCTTCACGCTGACCGGCTGGCCCGCGATGCGGCCCGACTCCAAGGTGTGGATGACCGTCACAGAAGCAAAAGTGCTCGGCGACGCCACCGCCGGAGCCCACCTCGGAGACGCCGTCTTCACGATCCACAACATCGTTCCCCAGAGTGGGCAGATCCAATTCCGCGCCAATATCGCGTTCGGTCAACCCCTTCCGGTCATCACAGACTTCTGGGTCATCCACTTCACCTGACGCGACACAGAAACGGCGGGCGGAACGGAGCAGGCCGTAAGCCGCCGAACCCGCCAACGCGAACGCCCCCACCCGACGGTGGGGGCGCTCCTCCGCGGCTCTACTGGGAGTCTCCCCACGTAGATCAGGCTGTGCCCACGTACCCGTCCCGGCCGGCGTGCTCGTCGAGTTCGGACTGCCAGCCCTCAGGCCGCTACACGAGCGGACCGAGCGGCTGCGCTCACCAAGGCCAACGTCACGAAGGCCGCCCTCGGCGCATACGCGCATGAGCGCCAGATTCCCGTCGGTTTTCACTCCTCGAGAAGCGCTCCGGCCAGATGCGTGGCCAAAGTCTCGGCCATGGGTCGCACACCCATCGAACGTGGGAGAACGTGGTCGTCGTAGTCGCCGTCCTCGATAGACTCCGCGTTGTTGAACAGGACAGGCACGTCGGGGTCAAGCATGGTGACAAACCAAGACATGAACTCGGCCGCGTCCAAAGCTGTGTAACCGTAAAGACTTAGCCCGTGGCGAGGATTGTAAGCCCCATGTCGTTCGGCCCCGTTGCTGAAGGTCATGGCGAACTCAACTTCCGTGCCAGTGCTGACTTCGCTCGCAGTCAAGTTGGTTGTGCAGTTGGGCCACCGGTCCTCGGATTCCTGGGCGAAGCGTTCAGGCGTAACCTGCCACTGCTCACCTTCAACTGGGGCGAAATAGTAGTTCGTGATGACGAGTGCGGCTTCATCGGGAGTCATTGATCGCTCTCTCTTCAGTCGTTCTAACCGGGGTGGTACCGGACGCTACCTGGCACTCCCTGTTTTCCCATCAGGTATTGCCAATACGCCATGGTGTCCGGGCCGTTCGTGATGACTTCGAGGCCTTTGACCTTGCTTCCATCAGCATTTATCGCGCGACCGTAGTCCCTGATCTCACGGTTATCGCCCCCATGGTTGCTAATTTCCCATGGCTTCTTAACGTTGTCGGGAAGTTGGAGCTTTTCCAGTGTGCGCGGCGATTCGCACGAGTTCGGGTTTTTGACGTACTTGGCGTCGAGGGCGTACCCGTCTTCCGGCCGCAATCCATCCGCTTGCTGGACCTTCTTCTTTCCTCCGTTGGGTGGCAAGGGCAGATCGTACTCAGGATAGCCCGCGGTATCGGCCTGGTAGCGGTTGGCCGGGTCCTTCTCGGTCCGATTGTTGGCGAAGTCGTGTCGATGGAGGCCAGACATCCATTTACGGAAGCGGGCCTGCTCCTCTGCGCTCAATCTCTTCGCGCCGGGCTCCGGCGGGAGCGGACCCTTGGGGTTCACGCCGGGGCGCGGCGGTTTTGGCTTCAGATGGTCAGGTCGCTCGTAGAAGGCTAGTAAGACGCTACTCGGACCTGGAATCCCCCGGCGCCTTCGCCGCCACCGGGATCGAAGGCATCGGCACGCGTAGGGGAGGCGCCGGGAAGATGGGCGGGAGGCCCGGGTCCCAGGGAGCTGAAGGTTCTGGCAACTTCGCCCTACGCCCCGAGCCGTCGAGTATGCCGGGGATGCGCCCCAACCCGTTGATCTTCGTGTCGCCGCAGACTGCCTCGTTGAGACCGTGGTCGTTGTCGTTGTTCCGCACGCCATCGCCGAGGGACATGCCCCCCGCCATCCAATCGGCATTGGCATCCTCCACATGCCCCGCATAGGCGTCGCAGGAATCCGCTATCTCATGGCATGCCGTCGCGAGGTTCGCCAATAGCGCCTCGTCCTGGGTGGTTTCGGCGGGGCGGTCACCCCTGCCTATGAAAATGTCGAAGTAGGAGAGAAAACCCGTGACGGCTTGCCCAGCCCAGTCCCTGACCAGTATCTGCTGGCCAGTCTGTGCACTGATCCGCGTGTCGTCCAGCAGCTCCCCCGCCTTACGCCAAGCCTTCCCCGCCTCCTTAGCCTTGCCAGAGTTTCCGCGCGGCCCCGACGTGTTGAAGTCGTCCCACCAGCTCTCTTTAGCAACGACTTCTGGGAGGTCATCCTCGCTGCCGGTCGGATCGCACCGGCTGTTCGAAGCCGGACTTCTGAGCATGTCAATGGCTTCGTCTGGCGAGAACTTGTCCAGCATCGATGCTGCGACCTTGCTATCTGTCCGAAGGAAGTCGAAGGCCATCTGCATTACATTGGCGGACAGGTTGCCCATGCTGTACGTGGAGAAGGCCATCTGAAACACGGCTTCACGGGCGGCGCTCTGGTACAACTTCGCGAAGTTTCGTCCACCTTCGTCATCGCCGGCCATGCCTTCGGAAGTTTCCAACGCCACTACCAAGGCGTTGAGGACCTCGACAAGAAAGTTCTTGTGCTTACTGAAACCGCCGGAAATGCCCACTAACTGATCTGATTTGACGTGCACGTCTGCCACTTGCTGCTCCTCCCCCAGAGCCCAACCCAAACCCGAACAGCCTATCGACAGCAACTCTTCGACTACCAGTGCGACTTGTCGTGCCGACAGGTCCGTATCGACGCCGACGGTTGATTGCGGCTCACACCTGACCTTCGACCAACTCGTCGACTGCGCATCCTCGACCTTGGAGCCAGAGCGGGAAGCGTCGGGAGGTGACCAGCCGGACCGCGCAAACAGTGAAGCCCCCGCCCGCAGGCGGGAGCCTCGTCGTCTTACGCCGCGGGAGAGCCGCTCCCGGCACAGGTGCCCTGCGATTGATCACCGTTCGGCTGGTGCATCGGAGTCGGCTCACCAGCCTGCGCACTGGTAGAACATCCGCACACAGGACAGTTGGCCTCGAGTAACGCCGGGTCTAACCTCACCGGACGGACCACGGTCGAAAGCACGCACCAGCCGCACCGTGGAACGCAGTAGCGACCGGATGCCTGCCGTGCCCAGCACCGCCCGCCGCACCGCACGGTCCTCTGCCGTCATCGCCCGCAGCGCAGGGTTCACGTGCGGGTCACGGAAATGCTGGCGAAGATCCAGCACCAGGTGTGCCTCGGGAGCGGGGGAATGGCCGTAGCCGAACGAGACGATCTCGACCCTCATGCGCGGGCCCCATGCAGCTTGGCGACCTCGCGGCGGATCCGCTCCGCATGCGCCACCAGCTGGTCGGCGAACGCGGCGCCGCAGAGGCCGGCAGGCTCGCCACCTCCCCGTCGTCCGTCCCCTCCAAAGACAGATACGCCGCACGCCCCGCCTCGTCCGAAGCGAAAGGCCACTGGACCAGGCGTGCGATCAGCACGCGCTCCGCGGCCCCGCTCACCGGAACCGGCAGCGAGATCGGCGCACCTTCGTGCGAGAAGTCGTCCAAGCTGATCACGTTCTCGGCAGCATGGTCGACGACGCACCACGCAGGGCACTCGACCGCGACCCGCTGACCCCGATACAGGGCCGCAACCAGGCGATTGGACGGGGGAGAGGTGACCGTGGGGGCCGGGCAAACCGGCGCCGTGAGGCCGCCCGCTTGGCCGCCGAGGCGAAGCGCGCCGAACGGCGCCTGCGCCCGAGGTCGGCGAGGCCTAACGGCCGGCTCTGGTGGGTGCCGCCGCGCGCGGCCTCGGGGCCAGTGCCGCGCGCAGCGCCGGGGTGAGGCTGTGACGGATCTCGGACGGGGTGAGGGCGGCGGGGGTGGGGAGGGGGTTGAGGTAGCGGGTGTAGATGAGGCCGCCGAGGATGGTCACCACGGCCGTGGCGCGGGCGGTCGCGTCCCGGCCGCCGAGAAATTCAACAAGCCGGGCCAGCAGCTCGCGTTCCAGGTATTCGCGGATCACCTCGGCGGCCTCGTTGCTCTGGGTGGTGAGCTGCTGGAAGCCGGCGTCCTCCCACAGGTCGGTCACCGCGTCGATCAGGCGGTCGGGGAGGGTGGCCGGGTCGCCGCCGAGGACGTCGTCCACCGCCAGCGCATTGGCGCACTGGAACTGCATCACGTCTCCGAACAGGCCCTTCTTCGAGCCGAAGTGGTACGCGATCAGCGCCGGGTCGACCCCGGCGGCCCCGGCCACCGCGCGCAGGGTGGTGCTCCGGTAGCCGTGCTCCAGGAACAGCGAACGGGCCGCCGAGACGATCGACTCGCGGGTCGGCGGGTTGCCGCGGGGGCGGCCTCGGCTGCGGGCGGGGGCAGGGGCGGCGTTATTCATCAGCGTTGAGCCTGCGTTTGGCGAGCAGCACAGTCAAGGGCGTTCCGGGAACCACACGAAGGGATGACCCGACACCATGCGTATCGCAGTCTTCGGCGCCAACGGACCGACCGGCCGCCGCCTCACCGACCAGGCCCTGGCCGCCGGCCACGAGGTCGTCGCCGTGACCCGCAGACCCGGCTCCCTGCCCGCGCGGCCCGGCCTTGCCGTGGCCGACGCCGACGCCACCGACCCGGCGGCTGTCGACGCCGCGATCGGCGGGACGGACGCCGTCCTCTCCGCGCTGGGCGCGCGCTTCAGCAAGGAGACCATCACCACGTACTCGGCGAGCGCCACCGTCATCACCGGGGCCATGGCCCGCCACGGCATCAAGCGGCTGCTCGTCGTCAGCTCCAGCATCGCCGACCCGAACTGGCGCCCTACCGGCGCGCACTTCTTCAACCATGTGCTCGACCCGCTGGTGAACCGACGTCTCGGCCGCACCCTCCACGAGGACATGCGCCGCATGGAGGCCGTGGTCCGTCAGACGGGCCTCGACTGGACCTTCGTCCGGCCCTCGGGCCTCTTCGAGCACCCCGTCGTCACGGACTACCACACCGCCGAGACCAGTGCCGACGGCGTCTTCACCGCCCGTGCCGACCTCGCCGCGAGCATGCTGCGCGAACTGGCGGAGCGGCGGTATGTCCGTACGGCCATGGGCGTCATCACCACGGCCGTGAAGCCGAACATCGCCAAGCTGATCTGGGACGAGGGCGTGAAGAAGAAGTGAGCCGCCCGGCCTTCCAGCTCCCGGCCGTCGCACGAGCATTCCTCACCCTTGCGCACACGGCCACCCTCACCACCCTCCGCCCCGACGGCACCCCACACGTCACGCCCGTCCGCTTCACCTTCGACGCGGCCACCGGCCTGGTCCGGGTGACCACCCGGGCGGGGGCCCGCAAGGCCCGGAACGTGGAGACAGGCGGCCCGGCGGCCCGTGTCGCGCTCTGTCAGGCGGACGGCTTCCGCTGGATCACACTCGAAGGCCGGGCCGCCGTCACCGATGCCCCCGCGCGCCTGGCCGAGGCGGTCCGCCGCTACACCGTCCGCTACCGCGCGGACCCGCCCACCCCGCTGGACCTGGTCGTCGTCGAGATCGCCGTCGACCGCGTCCTGAGCCTCAACCTCTGAATCCCCCGTATCGAAAGCGAGGTGACACCGCCATGCCCACCCTCCCCGTCCTCGATTCCGCCCTCTACTACCGCGAGTCCGGCGACCCCGACGGGCTGCCCTTCGTCTTCCTCCACGGCAACCCCACCTCTTCCCACCTGTGGCGGAACGTCCTGCCGGGGGTGGCCGCGCCCGGCCGCCGCCTTCTGGCCCCCAACCTCATCGGCATGGGCGACTCCGGCAAGCCCGACCTCGCCTACTCCTTCGACGACCACGCCCGCTACCTCGACGCGTGGTTCGACGCCCTCGGCCTTACCGAGGCCGTCCTCGTCGGCCACGACTGGGGCGGCGCGCTCGCCTTCGACCGCGCCGCCCGCCCGCCTCCCGGGCACCGTCCGCGGCCTCGCCTTCACCGAGACCATCATCAAGCCGCTGGTCGGCGACGAATTCCCTGCAGCCGGGCGGAAGTTGTTCACCCTCCTACGCACCCCCGGGGTGGGCGAGGAGATGATCCTGGAGAAGTCGCTGTTCATCGAGGGGCTCCCGGACACACTCGCCACCCCGCTCGACCCTGCCGACCTGGAGGTCTACCGCCACCCCTTCCCGACCCAGCCCTCCCAGTGGCGCGCCATCAAGGCCACCGCCAAGCAGGCGGGCCTCCCGCAGAAGAAGCTCGGCCCGCACTCCCTCAAGCACGGTACGATCACCCACGCGTACGACCGGCCCGGCGCCCGCCCGGAGAAAACCCAGCACTGGGCCGATCACAAGGACCCGCGGAGCGACGCAGTGGTACAACCAGTGCCGCGGCGCGCTCGAGGGAAGCCCGGCGTACGACGCGGCTGCGTCCATGGCCGAGGAGCTGGAGGCCCCGTAGCGATGCTGTTCGACCCCGAGCGTCCCGCCCCACCAGACGGGATGAAGCACCGCACCGCCCACGGTTACATCATCGCCGGACCTGACGACCGCGGATGCTGCGTGATCCACGAAATGTGGGTCGCCCCTGGGAAGCGCGGCACCGGCGAAGGGCGCGCTCTGGTGGAGTCCGTCCGTACGTGGGCGCGTACTTAGGGACTGTGGCCGCTCGTGGTCCACTGCTCGCCCGGCAATGAAAGTGGCCGGGCCTTTTCTACGAGGCCCTTGGCATGCGGGCTGTCGCCATCGTCTACCAGGACGACCTGGACGGTCGTCCCGCCCGCAGCCCTTCCCGATCACGGTAGCGCGAACGGTCTGCCGTGCGGCCTACTCAGCCCTTGTCTGCCCAGTAGTCGGCCAGCATCTCGCCAGGCCAGGCGGGCTCGTGGATTCGGCCGCGCGGGCCCATCTTTTGAAAGTACGGAGACAGGTCGTAGATCTTCGTGCCGACCACGGCGTCCAGGTCGGTCACGTGCAATCTGAGCCCGTCGACCTTGAGCAGCCGCCGGAAGCTCTGCGCGAGCTGGTTGGGGCGCCGGTGGTTGCGATGGGCGAACGTGCCCGTTGCCGGCCACTGCGGGTTTCCGCGCGGGCGCGCCCACCGGAAACGGCCGGGGCCTGATCGGCCTGCGCGAGCGCCTCGCCGTCTACGACGGAACCCTGAACACCAGGCGACGCCTGATCCCCCGGCCGTACATCCGGGAGCCGATCACCTCGCCGGAGAACAGCGCGGCCTTTGTCCACTCGGACGGATCACCAGCGGGGACGACGTCCACGTGTCCGTTGAAGACGAGCGACTTTCCCGTTCCCCTGCCACTGATGCGTCCGACTGCGTTGCAGCGACCCTCTTCGACCGCGAAGACGTCCACCGAGGCGCCGGCGCGGGAGTAGAGGTCGGCGAGCATCGCGGTGGCTTCGCTCTCCCGGCCGACGTGGTCCTTGTACTCGACGCCGGGATATTTCGGGTTCACGGACGGGATCCGGACCAGTTCTTGCAGGCTCGCCGTCATCGACTCTCGCAGACCGTCGAGGACGGCGAGCAGGCAGTTCAGCTGGGAGTCCTTCTCTACGGAGCTCATAACGCTTCCATGGCGCGCTGGGAGGTGGAATGCCCGCGGCGGCCTCCCGATCGCCAGGTCACAGCCGCCACCCGGGATGAAACAGGACGTATGATTATGGCGTCAATGGCTGATGCGGAATGTTCGTTACGTCCACGCGGACTGGCCTGGGAGATAGGGACTGGCCTGGGAGATACTGTGGCGATGCCGATGGAAACGACTGTTGCCGACCGCCTCCGGGCAGTGTTGCCCGACCTCCCGGCGGCCGAACGCCGCGTGGCCCGCGTGCTGCTCAACAATTATCCGGTCGCCGGTCTCGAGACGGTTGCGCGCGTGGCCAAGAAGTCAGGCACCAGTGGCCCGACCGTCCTGCGCTTGGCCACGCGTCTCGGCATGAGCGGCTACTCCGAGCTGCAACAAGCATTGCGCGACGAGCTGGAGGTACGAGAACGCTCGCCGCTGATGGCCTACGGGGCGCAGCGTCCGCACGACGAGGACATCCAGGCGACCGCGGCGGCCCTGCTCGGCCAAGCGGTGACGGCCTCGGTGACCGCGGTCGAGCGGGCCGATTTCGATCACGCCGTCAAGCTGCTGGTGGCTCCTAAAGCGCGCCTCTTCGTCACAGGAGGACGCTTCAGCGGTGTTGCCGCCGAGTACCTCGTCGCCCACCTTCAGCAGTTGCGTCCAGGGGTCAGCGTCGTGCGCTCGCCCGATTTCGTTCCCACGCTGCTCGACCTGGGCCGCCGGGACGTGGTCGTCGCCTTCGACCTCCGTCGCTACCAGGCCGACGTCGTCGGCTTCGGCCGGTCTGCAGCCGACCGCGGGGCGAAGGTCATCCTGATCACCGATCCCTGGATGTCGCCGCTGTCCAGGCAGGCAGAGGTAGTCCTGTCCGCCGAGGTGTCCGCTCCCAGCCCCTTTGACTCGCTGGTGCCGTGCATGGCCCTGGTCGAGACACTGGTCGCCGGGATCGTCGACGTCCTGGGCGACGAGCCGCGTCGGCGCATTGCCGCCTACGACGAGTCCTGGGCTCGGCAGTTCGGAACAATCGCGTCTCACGAGGCACAGGAAGCGCCGGAGCAGCAGGAGGCGTAGGCCGGTTGGTCCGGTTCATACGGAGTCGCCGTTGTCCTGCACCTGGTGCCGGCCTATGTGTGCCGCAAACCCCGGAATGCCACCGTGCAGATGAGGCCGAGCATGAGCCACGCGGCGACGGCGTACGGGAAGACGTTGTACGGGGAATCGGGCACAGGGTAGACGTTGGTGAACAGCGTGTAGCCGATGAGGCACATACCAGCCACCGGGAGGAGCACTTCCGCCGTCCGGGCGCGCCGGGGCCTGGAGAAGAACAGGTACTTCATTGCCCCTACGAGGCAGATTCCGTAGGCGAGCAGCAGGATCAACGATCCGATGGTGGCGCTCCAGAAGAAGACATCGGTGGCACTGCCCGTAGCGAACAGCCTCGTCATGACGATCGCGAGCGCGAGACAACCAAGATCGCGGAGAGCGCCCGCCGCGGCACACCGCCTCGGTCGCTGATCTCGCCGAGGCGTTGACTGAAGAGTCCGTCCCTGCCCATGGCAAACAACAGCCGTGAGGCGCCGACGGAGCAGGCGATGCCGGATCCGAACGCGCTGATCGCGCCCCGAGGATGACCACATCGCCCAGCCAGGTGCCGATGTAGCTATCGGCGAGATCGCCGACTAGTGACGAAGATCCGGTGAACTGGGCGATTCCGTGGGCTCCGATTCCGAACCCGAGCGTCTCAGCGGTGTCACGAAGACGAAGAAGACTCCAGCGATGACGACGCTCCCCCAGCAGCGCGAGCGGGATGTTCCGCCGTGGATTACGCGTCTCCTCCCCCAGCGTGGAAGCCGCTTCGAAGCCGGCGAATGACAGGAAGCCGAACGTGGTCGCGGAGAAGACAGCGGAGGCGCTGACACCGTCTGGGATGGTGAACACCGAGAGCGTGATGTGCTGGCCCGCCGGCGCATGGCCGGAAGCGATCTCGAACAGGATCGTCGTGCCGACGATGACGATGAGCGCGACGGTGATGAACTCGACCGTGAGCAGCACACGCGAGGCCGCCTTCGCGGGACGTGAGGACAACCAGGCCACTGCGACGAACGCGACCGCTGTCGGCACAAGCCAGTTGGCATGTGTCCACACTCCGCTCCGGTGGAGGAAGGCTGTGAGGAACAACGAAGGCTCCGGCCACGGTCATGACCGCGAACGCCAGGTTGGAACGGCGGAACCGACCCGCTCCGCCGACGCCTGAGGGTTGAGATTGGCCGCCGTGCTGGGCGCCAGGAGCGCCACCGACAGGGCGAGGGCACCCCACAGCGACAGGCTGCGGTGCAGGCCAGGGGCTCGGCGGACGGGAGGATCCGGGCTTGATCGCCTCCCCTTTCTTCTCTCCATCCAACGCCGTGCCGGGCGGATCGCACTAAGGAATGCCTATTCCGAATACACGTATTGCGTTGCAGTCGTATCAGGTGTTACGTTACCCGCAGATGTCCTGGGACGAACCCCCGTCCAGGCGAGGATCACAGCTCAGGCAGTAGCCAAGCCCCCGACATCGGGACGAAGCCCCACGTCCCACCTCCGCTTTCCGGCATCGCACGGGCAAACCGAAGCAGGGCACGTCATGAGCCAGCCAGCCGTAATCACGAGGAACAGCACAGATACCTCGCGACGCGAAGACGCAGAGCGACTCTTTCCGCTACCGCACACTCCTGCAGCTCTCGCCACGGTGCGCCGGCATGCCCGGAGCGTCCTGACCGGCTGGGGCCTGCTCCAGGAAAACGTCGATGACGCCGTCCTGGTGCTCTCAGAACTCATCAACAACGCCGTCACGCACGCACTCCCTCCGGCGTACCTGCGCCTCTCGCACCATCGCACCCGCGTGGGCGGCACCCTCAGCATCGAAGTAGTCGACGCGGGCCCCGCGGCCACGCTCCAAGCCGACCCCCGGCACTCGGAAGAACACGGCCGCGGGATCACGATCGTCACCGCCCTATGCGCCCGTCACGGCACCCGCCCCCACCCTGGTGGCGCTACCTGGTGGGCGGAACTCCACACCCCGTGATTGCGTCGGCGGCTGCCGCGATCGCCTCACCGGCACAACGGACTCCACGGTGCGGGGCCCGTTCCACCGGGTCGAATCCCCGCCCCGCGCGCCGGACGCCGAACTCTCCGCGGACCGCAACGGCGAGCACCGGTGACCGACGGGTATGGATCACCATCCGGCGTATCGCTCCGCTACAGCGGGGTCGACGGTACCCGCAGCGGCGTCGCTGATGGCGTGGGCCAGCAGTTCGACGGCGTGATCGATTTCGGCGTCACTGATGATCAGGGGCGGAGTGATTTCCACGACGTTGCCGCCGACGTAGAAGGCCACGGCGCCAAGCTCCCAGAGGCGGTAGACGGTCAAGGCGGCCAGGTCCGGGCTGCGCTCCCGAGTGGTTGGGTCGCGGACCAGGTCAATCCCGATGGCCAGGCCGCGGCCGCGGATATCGCCGACCACCGGCAGCCCCGCGCACGCCTTCTGAAGTCCTGCCATGAGACGGTCGCCGGCCTCGGCGGCCCGGTCGGCCAGTTGCTCGGTGGTAAGTACGCGGAGCACCGCGCGGGCTGCCGCGGTGCAGACCGGGTTTCCGGCTGTGGTCAGCAGAGCGGAGGCCACAGGCTGGTCGAGCACCCAGGCCGGCCCGACCGTGGCCGACATGGGCAGACCGCCACCGAGTGCCTTGCCGAAGGTGACCAGGTCGGGAGTGATGCCGTCATGGGCGAAGGCGTGCAGCAGCCCGGTGCGGCCCAGCCCGACCTTCACCTCGTCGCAGATCAGCAGGGCCGCGGAAGCGGAGCACGCGGTCGCGAGCTCGCGCAGGAACCCGTCCGGTGGCACCACGATTCCACCGTCAGACAGCATGGGTTCCACGATGACGCAGGCGATCCGGCCACTGGACAGCGCCTCGGTGACCGCGGCCAGGCTCTGCTGGACAGTGGTGCCCCGGTACGGATCGGGGTAAGGGGCGAACAGGATCGATGGGTCATGCCCCACGTTGCCGGCGTCCAGGTGCACGCCGGAGGCACGCATGGCTACGCCGAACCCGCCGTGGTAGCCGTGCTCGAATGCGAGCACCGTCGGTTTGCCGGTGGCGTGCCGGGCGCAGCGGATCGCGACATCATTGGCGTCGCTGCCGGAGTGTCCGAAATAGACCCTGCGCTCGCCATCTCCCGGCACCAGCGCGAGCAGGTCCTCGGCCAGCCCGATCGAGTCCGGGTGCACTGCCGACAGCGTGCCCGCACCGGGAGGATTGGCCAGCGCCGCGGCGACCGCCGACGCGACCGCCGGATGGCCGTGCCCCAGCGCCACCGCGGACCATGTCGCCGACAGGTCCAGCAGTCGCCGACCGCCGGGCTCGGTGAGCCAGCAACCCCGCCCGGTCTGCACGGCCAGATCGAGGCGGTCAATGCTTGATTGCGTTACATTTGGCAGATCCAGTTGGTCTGTGGCGCTGCGTAAGAGCCTTCTGACGCCGCGAAAGAGCCCACGATCCAGGAGCGCCGGGCGCACGCCCGACCCGTGAACGACGCGTGGGTATCGCGCCGTCGTGCTCCGGCGCAGGGCACCGCGTCTGCCCCTCGCGGGCGCGGTGCCCTGTGCCGGCGGGCCTCATCTGTCCGCTTTTCCGGACCAAGGAAACGATCAACGGTCGCATCACGGCGCTGCGCGGTCTGCGGGCTCAGGCTGAGGCTGGGGGCGAGGCTCAAGGCCCTGTACGGCTCGGCGGTATGTCGGTGCCTGTAGTGGCGTCAGGCCCGTCGGATCGACACCGCCCGGCCCCTGGCCGGGCCGCACCAAGTCCGGAGAAGACTCGGGGGTCCGGGGGCAACCCCTGAGACGCCACCCGGAGGACAACCCTGACCACGTCCCGGTGCCTTCCCTGATTCCCGTCTCACGCGGTTGTGGCCCGGTTGGCTCGCTGTCACGTTCGACCAGGGGGCAACCCCGTGATCCATCGTGTAAGACCAAGGAAAGGACTTCATGCAACCGCTCTTCAGGGCGCTCACCGGAGTGCTCACCGTTGGAGTACTCGCCGGAGCGTCGGCCCCGGCCGTGGAGGCGGCGAATGCCGGCCCTCCCGGCAGAAATCCGACGACACAGAATGCCATCGACTGGAAACCGTGCCCCCAGGACGCCGCAGCGGAATGCGGGACCCTGCGCCTGCCCGTCGACTGGGCACGTCCGTCGGCTGAGAAGTTCGATCTCGCGGTGGCCCGCCGCAAGGCGACCGATCCGGATCGCCGGGTCGGTGTGCTGCTGGTCAACCCGGGTGGACCGGGCGATTCGGGGGTGGACTTCGCCGTACGGCGTGCCACCTCACACTTCAGCGCGGACGTTCAGGAGAGGTTCGACATCGTCGGGTTCGACCCACGGGGTGTCGGAGGCAGTCAACCGGTCAAGTGCTCAACGGAGTTGCTGGACCAAGCGCCGTCGGCCTACCCTCGCGACCAGGCGGATTTCGATCAACTCGCCGCGTACAACCGGGCATTACGCCAGGACTGCCGACGGCACAGCGGTCCGGTCTTCGACCACGCCGACACTCTGAGCGTCGTCCGGGACATGGACGCGATCCGCAGGGCGCTGGGCGAGAAGCAGATCAACTACTTCGGCCACTCCTATGGCACGCTGATCGGCGAGCAGTACGCGGAGCAGTACGGCGATCGGATCCGGACCATGGCCCTCACCGCGAACATCGACCACAGCCTCGGCGCCCGGGAGTTCCTCGTCTCCTCGGCGGCCACAGCGGAGGACTCGTTCAACCAGTTCGTGAAGTGGTGTGAGTCCACCAGTTCGTGCGCCCTGCACGGCCGGGACGTCACCGCCGTATGGGACGACCTGCTCGCCAGGGCGGACCGAGGGGAGATACACGATCCGGAGAGCCCTGATCAGGTTCTCACCGCGAACGCGATCGCACTCGAGGCCTTCAAGAAGTTCTACGGCCCGGACTGGGACGAGCTGGCCACATATGTGGCCGGCCTCGACGCGCAGGAACAGGAACCGAAGGATCGGCGCCCCACTCAGCAGCCTCAACCGCGGGCACCGCAGGGAGCAGAGGAGCAGACGCGCGCGGAACCGTTCTCCGCCGTGTTCTGCCAGGACTGGCGGTTCCGGCCGAAGAACTACCGGGAGTACGCCAGTCTGACCGAAGCCGAACTACGGGCCGCACCGCACCTACGCGGCTCACCACGCGTACACGCGGCGGTGGCCGGATGCGTCGGCTGGCCGAACAAGGTGAACAACCCGCAGCACCGCCTGCGCATCACCGAGGCACCCAAGATCCTCATGCTGCATTCGCTGCACGATCCGGCGAACAACTACGCGTGGGCGACCAATGTGCACCGGCAGACGCGCAGGACGACCGTCCTGCTGCCGTACGAGGGCGCGGGACACAGTGTTTACGGCCGCAGTGACTGCACACGCGACGCCGTGGACGACTACCTCACGGAGCGGAAACTCCCGAGCGCCGGGAGCCGCTGTACCCCCGCCGCGAAGAACTGATCGCAGAGGGATAACACACCGGCCGATGACGGAGGATCCCGTCCAGGGTGCGCCGCACATGGGCGGCGTCCTCGGAGATGTAGATGTCGTTGGTGATCACGGCAGGGGTCCGGCCGCGTCCGATCAGCACCGGGACGAGCGCCTCGATCAGCGCGGTCTCGCCCGAGCCGACCGGCCCGGCGATACCGACGCGCAGCATGCCGTCCTTGGGACGCTGCACGAACTCGCCGTGGTCGTGGTGGTGGGAGCCTCGGACCTGCGTGGGGTCGTGCATCCTGATCCTTGTCCAGAGTGGTGTCTTCGCGGTGGCGGGCAGGGTCAAACCCCTAGCTCGCGAACAGGCGGGCTTCGGCGCGCTCGTGGCGGCCGGCCATGACGTCGGCCATGGGGACGCATCCGCCGATGTCGGCCAACTCCCTGTCGAGCGCGGCCGCCGCGGTCTCCTCGATCACGGGAGCGGCCCGGTGCAGGACTGCCTGGGCCCGGCGGTGGTCGGTGAGTCTCAGCCGCAGGGCCGCCCCCACGAAGCTGGCGGCGAAGGCGAACAGCTCGCAGGTGACGGCCTGCCGTGCGGTGAGGCCGTTGGCCGCGTGGACGACGCCGGCGACGACCGGCTGGCAGCCGCGCACCGCGCCGTCCCGGTACAGCGTGCGGTACCGCTCGATCTGCGGTGTGCCGTAGACCTCGCCGGCCAGGTCGAGTAGTTGCCTTCCGGTGCGGACGGCAGCCTGCCGGGCCTCGCGGCCCAGCTTGGTGGCGTACAGGCGCCGTTCCACGGCCACCACCTCGTCCCAGTCGTCCGCGCTCACCGCGCGGTGGGTGAGCGCGAGTGCGGTGGCGTCGGCCGGGCCCGCGCTGTGGCGGAGCAGGTCGTGGAGGAGTGCGGGCAGGCTGCGCGGGGTGACCGCACGGGCCTGCTGAAAGCCCTCCAGGCCGTGGGAGAGGGTGTAGTAGCCGCTGGGGAAGGCCGAGTCGGTGAGCTGGAGCCCGGTCAGCAGCGCCGAGATCGGCATCGGGTCGTTCACACCGGGGTTTCCGTTCCTGCCGGGTGGCCGTCGGGCGCCCTGGGCGCCCGACGGACCGTCGTGGGGGTGTCAGACGATGTAGAAGAGCTGGTTGAGCGGGAGGCGCTCGGCCGGCTCGATGGTGGCGGGCTCGCCGTCGACGGTGACCTTGTAGGTCTCCGGGTCCACCTCGATGCGCGGCAGCGCGTCGTTGCGGACCATGTGCTGCTTGCCGACGGTCCGGCAGCGCCGCACGGGCTCGATCCGCCGCCCGAGGCCCAGTTCGCCGGGGACGCCGGCGGCGATGGACGCCTGGGACATGAAGGTGACCGCGGTGCGCTGCCGGGCGCGGCCGTGGGCGCCGAACATCGGCCGGTAGTAGACCGGTTGGGGCGTCGGCAGGGAGGCGTTGGGGTCACCCATCAGGGCCCAGTTGACCATGCCGCCCTTGATGATCAGCTTGGGCTTGGCGGCGAAGGAGTTGATCGGCCAGAGCACGATGTCGGCGAGCTTGCCGGGCGCCAGCGAGCCGATCACATCGGAGGCGCCCACCGCGATCGCCGGGTTGATGGTGAGCTTGGCCAGGTAGCGCAGCACGCGCGCGTTGTCGTTGCGGGAGCTGTCCTCGGCGAGCGCACCGCGCATCTCCTTGCAGTGGTGCGCGGTCTGGAAGGCGCGGGCGAAGGTCTCGCCGACGCGGCCCATGGCCTGGGAGTCGGAGGAGAAGATGCTGATCACGCCGAGGTCGTGCAGTACCGTCTCGGCCGCGATGGTCTCGGCGCGCACCCGGCTGTCGGCGAAGGAGACGTCCTCGGGGATGTTGCGGGACAGGTGGTGGCAGACCATCACCATGTCCAGCAGCTCGTCCACCGAGTTGATGGTGTACGGCAGGGTGGGGTTGGTGGAGGCCGGCAGGACGTTGGGCTCGCCGGAGACCCGCATGATGTCGGGGGCGTGACCCCCGCCCGCACCCTCGGTGTGGAAGGTGTGGATGGTCCGGCCGTCGATCGCGGACAGGGTGTCCTCGAAGAAGCCGCCCTCGTTGAGGGTGTCGGTGTGGATGGCGAGCTGGATGTCGTGCTCGTCGGCGACCCGCAGCGCGTTGTCGATGGCGGCGGGGGTGGCGCCCCAGTCCTCGTGCACCTTCAGACCGGCCACACCCGCCTGGACCTGCTCGCGCAGCGCCTCGGGCAGGCTGCCGTTGCCCTTGCCGAGCAGACCCACGTTGACCGGCAGATCCTCGACGGCTTCCAGCATCCGGTGGATGTTCCACGGGCCGGGGGTGCAGGTGGTGCCGTTGCTGCCGTCGGTCGGCCCGGTGCCGCCGCCGAAGAAGCTGGTGATGCCGTTGGACAGGCCCTCCTGGGCCTGCTGGGGCGAGATGAAGTGGATATGGGTGTCGACACCGCCGGCGGTCGCGATCAGGTGCTCGCCGGAGATCACCTCGGTGCCGGGGCCGATGACCAGCTTGGGGTCCACGCCGTTCTGCACGTGCGGGTTGCCGGCCTTGCCCACCCCGACGATCAGTCCGTCCCGGACACCGATGTCGCCCTTGACGACGCCCAGCACCGGGTCGAGGACCACCACGTTGGTGATCACCAGGTCCAGTGCGCCCTCGCGGTTGAGCGCGGCGGGGTCCTGGGCCATGCCGTCCCGGATGGCCTTGCCGCCGCCGTAGACGGCCTCGTCGCCGTAGGAGCCGGCGTTGTGGTCGTACTCGACCTCGACGATCAGGTTGGTGTCGGCGAGGTGGAACCGGTCGCCCGCGGTGGGGCCGAACAGATCCGTGTACTGCTTGCGCGGGATGATCGCCATCAGGCGTCGGCCCCCTCGTTCTCGATGTCGGCGATGCCGCCGGTGTCGGCGAATCCCAGCTGTTCGGCGCGGCGCAGCGCGGCGCGCCGGGTGTCGTCGGCGTTCAGGCCGCCGCCCACGAGCCCGGCGAAGCCGACGAGCCGCCGGGTTCCGCCGAAAGCACACAGCTCCACCTCACGGGTGTCGCCGGGCTCGAAACGCACGGCGGTGCCGGAGGGGATGTCCAGGTGCATCCCGTACGCGGCCTCGCGGTCGAACCGCAGCGCGCGGTTGACCTCGAAGAAGTGGTAATGCGAGCCGATCTGGACAGCACGGTCACCGGTGTTGGTCACCGTCAGACCGACCTTGGCCCGGCCGGAGTTGATCTCCACGGGACCGTCCCCGTAGAGGTAGTGGGCTCCACCCGACATCGTTGTCTCCTCGGTGTTTCAGCGGTGCTTCAGGCGCTGATCGGGTCGTGGCAGGTGACCAGCTTCGTCCCGTCCACGAACGCCGTCTCGACCTGGAGGACGGTGAGCATCTCGCGCACCCCGGGCATGACGTCGTCGGCGGAGACGACCTTGCGGCCCAACTCCATGCACTCGGCCACGGTGTGGCCGTCGCGGGCGGCCTCCAGGACGGCCTCGGTGATCAGCGCGGCCGCTTCGCTGTAGTTGAGCTTGGTGCCCCGGGCCCTGCGGCGGCGGGCCAGGTCCGCCACCACGTAGACATGGAGCTTGTCGATTTCCCGCGGTGCGAGGTTCATGGCGTCACTTCGCTTTCTCGAACGAGATACCGGGCCGGTCCAGCGCTGGAGCGGCCGCGAGGAAGAGCCAGGTCGTCACGACGAACGGCCAGGTGAAGGGCGATCCGCCGGAGGGCTGGTCGAAGGCCTGCCAGGCGGCGGTGAAGGGGACCGAGGCCACAGCGGCGAGTGTGGCGTACCCGGCGGTCCACGGAGTGAGGGTCAGGAAGGTCGCGGCCAGCGCGATGGCGACGAGCACCGCGTTGTAGCCGTAGAGCCCCTCGGTGATCCGGTCGGCGGGCAGGCCCATGGCGCAGGCGGTCAGGATCGCGACGACGCTGCCGCAGGCGGCGGCGACGGCGGCGATACGGGAGGCGACGAGCACTCCGAGGAGCAGGATCAGGCCCGCGTACCACGTGTCGAGGAAGAAGACCTGACCGATGTTGTTACAGAAGGCGTGCCCGAGTTCCGCGGCCGACAGGGTGGTTGCCCCGGCGGTGGGGATCGGCGGCGCCGCCGCGGCCGGGGCGGTCGGCAGCGCGATCGCCAGCGCCCCGGCGACCAGGCAGAACGGGGCCGTCAGCGCGGGCAGCCCGATGCGACCCAACAGGCGGCCGGCCGCCGCGCCCAGCACCGAGCAGACCACTGCGGCGATGACGGCGAGCACCGCGGTCCGCCACGAGGCGCCGAGCCGGACCACGATGGCAATGCTGGTCAGGCAACCGCAGTAGCCCTCCAGCCCTTTGGCCAGACCGTCCCGGTCGGCGCCCAGCACAGCTGCCGCCACGGTGGACGCTGCCGCGCCGAGCAGACCGTACACACCGATCCGCCAACTGCCCGCGAACAGCGCAACGGTGAAGAACAACCCGGTCCACGGGCTCGCGCTGAGTGCGACTTGTGCGATGCCTCGCAGCTGTATCTGTCCGACATGGGCCGGAGCCCAGCCCCTAGGCTGCGCCACCTGTCCTGCTGCAGGCATGCCTTCTCCCTGGTAGAGGACACGTCACATGCACCAACATCCCCTGGTCCAAGAGGTGTTTGTGGTGATCACTTCTTGATCGGAACACTACGCCCGGCCAGGGAGGGGAAAGTGTCGCAACGACTTGCGGTCGATCAGATGCGGAAAGGCATCACTGCTGATGGTGAGGGTGCACGAGCGGGCGGGGGTGCCGGGGACTTGGCTTTGGTGGGGAAGTGTTGAGGAGTCCCTGAAACCGGCATGACGAAATGTTGACCAAGGTGGGTGGAAACCATGGCCGCACGTCCCGGATCTGACCACCTGTGATGAACCTCGGCCGTCTCCACCTGGTGAGATGTTCACGAGTTTCAACAACGCTGGGCGCTGTCCTGGCAACCCTGTCGAGTTGCGGATCCGCGCTGTCCAGGCCGAGCTCAATCGGACGGCGTGACCGAGGACCACACGCCGAACCACTGCTCGGCGCCGTAGGCCTCGAATCGTTCTACCTCGATGAACCCCAGCTTCGCCGCCAGGCGCATCGAGCGGACGTTGGCGGTCTGGGTGGCGAGCACGACTGGTTCGCCGGGAAGCGCGCCGGCGAACCAGTCGAGTGCCGCGGCGCACGCCTCGGCGGCGAATCCGCGTCCCCACGCCTCCGGCAGGAACAGGTAGCCGAGCTCGGCCTTCCCGGCAGCCTGACGAAGGTGCCCCGTTTCTCTGGTGAGCGTGATGTGGCCGATCATCGCTCCGTCGAGATCGACTATGAAAAGACCGGGGCGCCGGCTGGGTGCCTCGGGCATCTCCCGCTCGAGTTCGTCACGCGGTCGAGGGCCACCGAGGTAGGTGCCCACCTCTGGCGAGGCCAGCAGCTCGATGACCGCCGCACGGTCCCGGGCTTCGGGCTCACGGAGCACGAGCCTCTCGGTCCTGATCGGCGCAGGTGGCCAGGCGACGGGTCCGAGCTCAGTCATGCCGGCCAGCTCATCAGCAGGCTCGGCAGCGATCAAGACTCGCCGGCCGATCAACTCACCGGCCCGAGCCCCACGCTCACCACCGGAGCCGGTACAAGCCACGCCTGCCAGGGACGAGATGCCTCCGTTCTCGTGAACATCGACTTCGGCAACGGCCGGCCGCCTCCCGAAGTGCCTGACCGCTGTCATCCCATCGAGACTCACAGGCGGTCAGCCTGCTCTCGCCCATGCGCCGGATGGCCGCGCCGGCGTCTGATATCCGGACAGCAGGACCAGCGGCCCTGCGGAGTGGGCGAAGTCGAAGGACCGTTCCAGCTCCGGGAAGATGCTGGTGAGCAGGGCTCTCATGCGGTTGATGGTCCTGGTGCGTTCGGCTGAGAGGCCGTTGCGGTGGGCCAGGATCGGCGTGAGTTCCTTCGTCAGCCTGGGGGCGTCGGCACAGGGACTGTCTGCCGTCGGAGGCAGCGGGCGAACTCGGCAATGATGTAGGAGTCCTTCAAGTCGGTCTTGCCCTGGCCACTGAAGCTCTTCTTGAAGGCCGCGAACGTCGGGCCGGTGACGTACCGCGGGTTCTGACCATGGTTAGCCAGGACGCCCAAGAGCAGAGATGCCGGACCGTCAACGAGATCGAGAGCCCAGGTCACGTGGCCCGACATGCCCATGGCCGCACCGAATGCGGCCAGAATGGGGCTGTCCCGCGCGTGGTGCGGCGTAGGACGTACGGGGTTCGCTGGCTGTGTGAGATATCCCTCTCCCATCGTCGTGGCACTGGTGGCTTGAGGAGGTTGACCATGTAGTGATGACCTCCTCGCCCCGCCCGCCGCACGTTGGTGGCCGACCGGATCCGATAGACGGGACTACCGCGCTCGGTGGAGAGTCCGCTCCCGCCCGCGGGTACCTGCTGGACAACGCGCGCGCCGAGGCGGGCGAGCGATTCGTTTGGCTGGCCGAGCTGTTCGACGGTGTGACGCGCGGGCACTTCGATCGACTGGGGGTCAGGGCTGGCTCGCGCTGCTGGGAAGTGGGGGCCGGTGGCCCCAGTATCCCGGAGGCGCTCGCGGCGGCCGTCGGTCCGACCGGGCACGTGCTGGCCACGGACATCGCCCCGTCGTGGCTGAAGACAGGCGACGGGTACGAGGTGCGCCAGCACGACGTCGCCGCTGACCCGCCCCCGGAGCCGGGGACGTTCGATCTGGTGCACGCCCGGCTCGTGCTAGTCCATGTACCCGACCGGGCTCGGGCGTTGGCCACGATGGCGGCAGCGCTACGGCCCGGCGGCTGGCTGCTGGTCGAGGACGCCGATACCGCTCTGCAGCCACTGGCATGCCTGGACGACAGCGGCCCTGCGCAGCGGCGGGCCAACCGGCTGCGCGACGCGGTCCGGGAGCTGCTGACGCGCCGCGGCGCGGACCTGCGCTACGGCCGGACACTGCCGCGGGCATTGCGTGAGGCCGGCTTGGTAGATGTCGCCGCAGGGGGCGCTTTCCCGGTCGGCGGGCTGGCCTGCGACCGGCTGGAGGCGGCGACCATCCGGCACGTGCGCGGCGAGCTGCTCGCGGCCGGCCTGGCCGACGACGCCGAGATCGACGCGCACCTGGCCGCCATCCACGCGGGCAAACTCGACCTGACACTCGCGCCGCTGATTTCGGCCTGGGGACGCCGTCCAGCCGAGCACCCGCCGGCACTCGGTTAGGTGCGGGTCCAGGCGTTGTCCGTTCCCGTCGTGATCCGCTGCTGCCTGGGCGGCTGGTGCCCGCGGAATCGACGGTGCGCCGACTGCTGGCCCGCGTCGACGGCGACGCACTGGATCGAGCAGTCGGCCACTGGCTGGCTGACCGCCGCCCGAAGGCGGCCGGCCCCACTGGCCTGCGCGGAGTGTCGGTGGACGGCAAGAGCCTGCGCGGCGCCACCAAGGCAACCGGCCGCAAGATCCACCTGCTCGCCGCCGTGGAGCACACCACCGGCCTGGTCCTGGCCCAGATGGACGTCAGTGAGAAGACCAACGAGATCACCTGCTTCCAGCCCCTGCTGGACACCGTCGCCGACCTGGCCGTAATGGTCATCACCGCCGACGCGATGCACACCCAGCGCAAGCACGCCGCCTACCTGCTGAGCCGCAAGGCCCACTACATCGTGATCGTCAAGGGCAACCAGAACCACCTGCGCCGACAGCTGACGTCCCTGCCCTGGAAGGACATCCCGCTGCTGGGCCGCACCAAACAGACCAGCCACGGACGATCCGAGATCCGCCGCATCAAGGTCCCCGCACCATGGCCACCTGGCGCAACCTCGCCATCGGCGCCCTGAAATTGAACGGCACCACCAACATCGCCGCAGCCCTCCGCCGCAACGCCCGCGACCCACGCCGCCCACTTGCCCTACTCGGACGCGCGTGATCACAAAACGCACATCACACGACTACGCCGAAGCCCTGCCCCGGAAGGCCGGCCGACGGAGTCGTTCGGAGCCCTTTGATGGGCAGGATCGCAGCTCTTAATTAGCAGCGAGGGCAAGCAGCGACGCCGGTGTCCCGGTGTTGCAACTCATGCCCGATCGAGCTCACTTAAAGGTTACGGGCCTTTGACAGCGAACGTTTCTTCCGTTGATGCGGGGGCTGCGGGCCGCAGCCCCCGAGCGAATCGGGTGGGCTACCTCGGGGTGATCGTGACCCTGTAGGTGGCTCCGGCCCTGCCGTGGGTTCTCACAGTGACGGTCTGGCCGTGGTCGTCCCAACTGGCCTTGCTGCCTTGGATATCGACGCGGTAGCCGCCTGGGTAGGTGTCCCTGGGCACGGTGATCCGGGTGGGCCCCTCTGCGTTGTCGCGGGTGCGGAAGGTGAGCGTGTAGGTGCGTGCAGCCGGGTCGTACGCGAACGTGAGCGGGTCGCCCGCGACGGCCCGCGCGTACGGCTGGACGAGCAGCTGGGCGTTGGGCTTCGCGGCGCCCGTCTGGTCGAGGAAGCAGTAGCCGCCGCCCCGGCACCACTGCCACCACATCCAGCCACTGGAGAAGCGGTCCAGGGAGGCCGTCATGTCGGTGACGAACTGGCTTGCGTGCGGAACGTAGGGGTTGCCGCCCCACTCCCCCACGATCACCGGCATGCGGTTACGGGTCGGGTAGTCGCTGATCGCGGCCTCGTAGGCGGGGATGAAGGTGCCGTTGGGGTCGTAGTCGGCGCCGGTTTCCATCGCGGTCTCGTAGAAGTGCGGCGCGTAGCCGGCGTGCGGGTCGTCGATGTGGCCCAACTGGGTTGGGACGCCGACACCGACGATGACGGTTGGTTCGACGAATACCCACGACCTGTGGTCGACCAGGCGGATCGCCTGGGCAAGGCGGTTCCACAGCTCGGTGAGCTCGGTGGCCTCGAAGCGGGCCGCGGCGGCGGGGAGGTCTTCGCCTTCGCGGAACTTCGCGAACGGCTCATTCATCAGGTCGTAGCCGAGCAGCGCCGGGTGCCTGCCCAGGGCGGAGGCGACCGTCATCCACATGCGAGCGTGCGCGGCGCGGAGGTCGGCGTCCTTGTACAGGTGGTCAAAGGCGGTCTGTACAGATGGCTCGAAGTACTCGGAGAACCAGTCGTCGGGTATCGGCCAGAACGGCAACCCCTCGTCGCGGGTGGCCCAGTCGGGGACGCCGCGGGAGCCGAAGTGGGGGCCGTATACGTCCTGGTGGGCGTCGAGGATGACCTTGATGTGGTAGCGGTTGGCCCAGTCGAGGATGCGGCGCATCTTGGTGAGGTAGCCGCGGTCGTAGTGCCCGGGGGTGGGTTCGAGGTCGTCCCAGAAGAACGCGAGGCGGGCGAGGTTGAAGCCCCGGGCGGCCATGTCTTTGAGGTCGCTCTCGTGGATGTCGGCGAACGCGTTGGGGCCTCGGCTGCTCTTGTCTGCGAGGTTGAAGCCGCGCCACTGGAGCGCGCGGCCTTGGCCGTCGGCGATGAAGGTGCGGTCACCGACCGTGACCCGGTCGGGGGCGCGGTCAGGGTGGGCCTGGGCCTGCGCGGGGAGGACGCCGAGCAGGAGGGCGGCCACGGCGAGGGCGGCGGGCGCGACGCGGGAGGTCAAGCGCATGCAGGAGCCCCTTTCGAGGATGGCTGCTTGGGCGGCGTGCTACTGGCCGGTCGGATGCTACTGGCGGGTGGGTTAAGTTCACAGGTATGCGCGGGAGTTGGCGGGGCTTCCTACTTCAAGGGCTTCCCCGGCGTCATCGCCTGGGCCTTCCTCGAGGCCTTCGCTGGAGGCTTCCTCGGGCCGGAGTTCCTTTGACCGCAGAGCCGAGATGCCGGCCTCCCGCCGGCGCGCATGCCAGGCATCGGCGGACTTGCGGGAGACCCGTAACCGCCGCGCGACCTTCGGTGGCGCCACTCCTTGTGCGAGTAACTCAGCGGCCTGGAAGCGCACTTGCTCCCGCTGAGCCGCTGCTTCGCAGTCAGACCGCCTCCATCGGGAGACCGCAACCGGGATACACCCACCAGCGAGATCACCATCACCTCGAACCGAAAAACTCAAGTTGGGTGTCTTGCCGAAAAGCCCCGGGTCATTGTGGCCTGAAGGCCCACCTCTTCCGGCTCTGCCTCGGTGAATCCGGGCTGGTACCGGCTGCTCGGCCATGCCCGACCGCATCGAAGCAGCCTGCATGCCAAGGACCGCATCCGGGCGTCCGGGCGCTTCAGCACAGTTGCCGAGCGCAGCGGCGCTCCCGGAGGAGCACTCGAGCGGTGGCCAACACGGCTGGCCGGGCGGGGGTATGGAGAAGCGCGGGGCCCTTGGCGGCCGCTGCCGTGGCCGTGAGGCGCTCGATTTCAATCATGGCGCGGAACAGTGGACGGCCCTCGGGCGGGGCGAGGTCCACCAGGTGTCGGCTGGCGGCCAGGCACTGGCGGGCCTGCTCGGTGAGGTGCGCGAGAAGACTCCGGGTGCCGGTGGTGTCCCGGGCGTTTTCCAGGTCGGCACGGGTGACGCCGTGCGCGTCGAGCGTCTTCCGCACAAGATTGAGGCGCCCGTCCGCGAGGTCTTCGGACAGGTCGTTGGCGAAGTCCAGGCGCTGGCTGCCGTCGATGTACGTGCGGCACGCCTCGCGGTAACCCGCCGGAACGTCCTTGCCGCTGATCAGACCCGCGATCAGCATGAATGCGGGTAGCGTGTAGTGATCGAGGTAGCGTTGGTAGTCCGCTTCGGTGGCGAAGCCGGTGAACTCCAGTTCCATGGCGGCAGCTTCGAGGAAGTCCTCAACGCGGCTACGGAGCCCAGGGTGAGCTGAGACGGTGTGCAGCAGCGGCCGGATGGCCGGATGATCACTTTCGCCGCCGGCCAGACCTTCACGGACCTCCTTCGCCCACTCAGCGTAGACCGCGGCACGCTCCGCCTCGGGACCGCTGTCGAGGAGAGTGTCGGTGCGATGCATGAAGCCGGTCGCCGCGATCACGTGCGGCAGCAGCGGCAGAGGCAGGAGCAAGCGCGCCGCGATGTAGGAGCTGCGTCGGTACCCCGCGACCAGTTTCCGCTGGCGGGTGTAGTCAGCACGCAGCCTCGGATCGCTGATCCCCGCGGCGTCCAGTGCCCTGCCCCACAGGCCCATGGCCGTCCCTCCCGGTCCCCGAGTCCCACCACGGCAGTCAGCGGCCTCCGGCGCGCCGTGGCGCTGCCGGACCGGTGGAAGACTCCCTTGTGCATCCAGCCGGTGGCGGTCTTGGCCCGCGGTGAAGGAGCCGTTCGCCTTGCCGTCGTTGCGGTAGAGGTTACCGGGACTCTTGCAGAAAGCCCCGGCGTTCACGCCGGGGACGAATGCATCTCAGGACTGCTCTGACGTGGATGTTAGAGCGGGCGTTTTTGCTGCTCGATGTACTGGCGGACGATCGCCAATGGTGCTCCGCCGCACGATGCGGAGAAGTGCGAGGGTGACCACAGGTGTCCGTGCATGATGGCGGGGTTGTTGCGGCCGGTGAACTCCTGGCGTATCCGGCGGGCGGGACCGCCCTTGAGGCTGTTGACCAGCTTGGAGACGGCGACCTTGGGCGGGTAGTTGATCAGGAGATGGACGTGATCGCGTTCGCCGTTGAACTCCTTCAGCTCCGCTTCGAAGTCCTCGCACACCTTGCGTATGATCTCTTCGCAGCGTGTCAGCATCTCGTCGTTGAAGACTCCACGTCGGTACTTCGTCACGAAGACCAAGTGCACATGCATCGCCGAAACAACATGTCTGCCCCGCCTGTAATCGTTCTGCCCATCCACGAGACCAATCGTAGTAGGGTCTTGGTTGTGCAACTCCGCTACAACTACCGGGCCTACCCGGACGCCTCCCAGCGCCGTGCGCTGGCGAATGCGTTCGGCTGCGCCCGCGTGGTGTGGAACGACTGCCTGCGCGACCGGAAGGAAGCGCACGCGGCCGGGCTGCCGTATGTGAAGTCGGCCGAGCTGTCCCGGCTTCGCATCACCCAGGCCAAACGCACCGAGGAACGGGCCTGGCTCGCCGATGTGTCGGCGGTCGCCCTGCAACAGTCCCTGCGGGACCTCGACACCGCCTACAAGAACTTCTTCGACAGCCTCAAGGGCAAGCGCCAGGGCCGCAAGACCGGCCCTCCCCGCTACAAATCGAAGAAAGGCCAAGGGATCGAAGAACCGGGCCAAGGCCCGCATCAAGGTCGCACGCCAGCACGCCAAGGTGGCGGACCGGCGCCGGGACTGGCACCACAAGGCATCCACACAGATCATTCGCGACAACCAAGCGGTGTACGTGGAAGACCTCGCGGTGTCCGGCCTCGGCCGCACCCGGCTCGCCAAGTCCGTGCATGATGCGGGATGATCCGCGTTCGTCGGCATGCTGGAGTACAAGGCGGTCAAGCACGGCCGCACCTTCGCCACGGTGGACCGGGCCTTCCCGTCCTCTCAGGTCTGCTCGGCCTGCGGATTCCGGGACGGCCCCAAGCCCCTGCACATCCGAAAGTGGACGTGCGGCGAGTGCGGCACCATGCACGACCGCGACCACAACGCAAGCCGCAACGTCCTCTTCGAAGGACGCCGCATCGTCGCCGCCGGACGGGCGGAGACGCTAAACGCCTCGTGGAGCGCCGGTAAGACCAGGACGAAAGTCCCGGCACAGCGCGTTGAAGCAGGAAGCCCCCGGAAGGGTCAGACGACCCAGGCCGGAATCCCTGGACTTCAGGCCAGGGAGCACGTCAACGCTGGTGCCCGCACGACCAGGTCGCTCTTCCGGTCACCGGCGATGTCATCGACACCGACGAAGGCCGACTCACCCCGGCCACCAAGTAACCCACAGCACCCGCGGATCAACGGTCAAAGTTGGCGCAGGTCCCGGCTGCGGCTGTTGAACAGGGCGCAGCGGGCGGATTGACGACGCGTGTGGTACCCGCACGCATGGTCCCCGGGAAGTGAGGAGGTTCGCCGTGGTGGGCATTCAGTGACGTCGACGGCGGTGCTCGGCCCGGCCGGTTCCCTGCTGGGCATCCCGCTGGGCATGGCGCTGGGCATGGCGGGCTACCAGCTGGTGGTACCGCGGAGTGCGGATGCGGTGGACATCGTCCTGCCCTCGTACATGACGGACCTCCGGCCGGCCCCGGCCCCGGCCGGCCCCGGCCCCGGCCGGCCTGGCCCTGGCGGGTCTGGTGATCGCGGCCCTGGGCGCCCTCATCCCGGCGCGAAGCGCGGCACGGCTGACGATCGCGGAGGTGCTGCACCGCGTACGGGGTTCGACCGGAACAGCGCGGTCGGCCCGCGCCCGTCCTCATCCGTGAGCCTCTTCACCCAGGCCGGTTCGGCGAGCCCGCTGAAGCAGCAGTTCTCCCCGGTCTGAAGCCCGCCGTCGATTCGCGAACAACGGTTTGCCGATACTGATCCGTCGGGCAGACTGGCGGGGTGTCAGACATTCTGGGTGCCCCGTCCATGACGGGACCGCGCCTGCCCTCCCTCGGCGGGCCGGGCACCGCGGCGGTCCTCACCAACGGGCTTCCCCATGCCTTTCCTGTCATGCGCCCTGGGCACGCGTCCCGCGGTCATGAGGAGTAAGGTCCGACGCTGGCTGAGCGCGCAGGAACCGGAGGGGAGTCCGGCGCAGGCATCGCTCGTGTCCGTGGTCTCCCCCTCCTCCCGTTCCGTCGTCGGCGGAGGTGTGTACCTCGGCGAACGGCGTGTTCTCACCTGTTCCCACGTGGTCAACGACGCCCTGGGCCGGAATGCCTTCGCCCAGGAGGCACCGGAGGGGATGCCGGTGCGGCTGGCCTTTCCTTGCCGGGCCGGCGCCGAGGACGAGACGTTCAGCGCCCGTCCGGTGGTCTGGATACCCGCGCGCCGGCCCGGTCCGGGGTCACGCCCGGCAGGCAACGGCGACCTGACGTGGTCCGGTGACCTGGCCGTGCTCGAACTGGCCGACGACCCGCCCCCGGACGTTCGCCCCATGCGATGGGCGGCTCTGGCCGAGGGCCAGGACGTGCGTGCCTGGTACGGCAGCGGCCTCCCCTTCACTTACGCCGACGGCTCGGTGCGGCTGCATGCCGGCTCGCTGGCGTACATAGACTCCGAACTCCGCGGGGCGGCCATGGGCCCCGGATACAGCGGCGGTCCCTTATGGTGCGACGAGGAACAAGCCGCGGTCGGCATCGTCCTCGGCGTCCTGGAACCTCCGGCCGGCGGCTTCGATTCCGGGCACGTCGTCCGCAGGACGGTCGCCCTTCCCTGGCAGGCACTGGAGGCCGAACTCAGCCACGCCCGCCTCCCCCGGAACGCCCCCGCATCTTCGCACCGCGTGCTCGACATCACGGTCGACCCGGCCGATCTGCACGCCATCACCGCGGTGCTCTCCGAGGTGCTCGGTGATCCCCAGGTGCGCGCCGCCCATGCCCAACGGCTGGCCGAGGAGCTCGGGCTGCCCGTGACACCCGCGACCGTCCCGAGCGTCGACGAGGTGGTGGACGTGCTGGTGACCAGGCACCGTGCCGTCGCCGTCCTGGCCGAGGGACTGGCCAAGACCGAGCCCGACGCGACGCTCAAGCTGCTCTCGCTCGGCCGGGCCGCTCTCATCCCCGGCATGCTGTCGGTTCGTGAACACCGGTGGCTGTTCGATCTGCTGCCAGGGGAGGCCCCCTCACGCCTGGCCGCGGCCGCGCGGGCAGCCCTTCCCGACTCCATCCTCTTCCAGACGGCCGACCTGCCGTCACCCCTTGACGAGTCCGAAGACCAGAGCACCGAGCAGCTCGTCGAGGCCCTGGAGGAGTACTGGGGCGACAGCGCGCCCGTACCCGATGGCACACCGCGCGTACCGGCGCTGCTGCGGGCCGTGGAGTACCTGGCGGCCACATGCGAGGCCAAGGTCACGCGGAAGATGCAGGACTGGTGCGAGGCGGTGGCGAAACGGCTCGGCGTGGCGCAGGCGGCGTTGCAGGAGCGAAGGGATGATGCCACTGCCTGGGCGGGCCGCCGTCGCGCCCACCACGCCGCGGCTCAGCCGCGGCTCACCGTCCAGCTCACCCGCTGCGCACCCGGCACCTATCGATGCGCCTCCTGGTACCACCCGGGCAGCGTGAACGACGAGGTCGACCGCCAGGTCCTGGCTGACGACGATCCGCGGACACCGGCCGAGCTCACCCGCCTGCTGCACACCATCCTGGTGCGGGAAACGGCTGCGGCCGAGCGGAGCGCGGTACCGGTCATCGAAGTTCTGCTGGACGCCGACGATCTGGACGAGCCGGTCGAGCGGTGGGCCAACGAGGCCGAGGACGCCGAGGAATACGAAATCCCTCTGGTCCTGGGCGCGGAATACGCGGTGGTTGTCAGATGCCCCGAGCTGCGGCGCCAGGCCGAGCGACTTCACAGCTGGCGGGCCCGGTGGGCCCAGCTCGACCGCGGCGGACTGCTCCGGCTCGATCAGCAGCATGCTACGAGCCTTCAGGTGTACGGGCTGCTCAAGGCGGATCTGAACGTGGCACGAGTGATCATCGACTGCCATTCCCAGCACCGTGCGGCGCTCAGGGCCGTATGTCTGGTGCTCGGTGTACCGGTGGTGATGTGGGACCGGGATGCTCCGGGCGGGCCGCGGAGCGACCAGTTGGCGGCGCTGATGCTCAACGGGCCCGTCCGGGGACTTCCGCATCGGGTGCGTCGGCAACGCGCCCGCGCGCTGGGCGAGGCGGACGCCGGATCGCCGGCGCCGGCTCTCATCTGGGACGACGCGACACGTCTGCCTCCGCTGCCCTATTGGAGCGATCCGACCTGCGAGGAGTCGACCACATGACGGGACCGACACGCCCGGACGCCGACCGCGGCTGGCAGCTCTTCCACGGCGACGGGCAGCCACGGCAGGTGACCATGCCCGAGCCGCCCCCTTGGCGGCGGTTCGGGCTGTACGACACCGACCCGCCGACGCATACGGCGGCCTCCGACCCGTACCGCCCGTACCTCATCGACCAACCGCAGATCGATGTCGTCAACGCGGCCCTGCATCTGCGACGTCCGCTCCTCGTCACGGGCCACCCCGGCACCGGCAAGTCCTCCCTCGCCTACGCGATCGCGCACGAGATGTCGCTGGGCCGGGTCTTGCGCTGGCCGATCAGCAGCCGGTCCACGCTGGCGGACGCGCTCTACCAGTACGACGCGGTAGGCCGACTACGGGAGAGCACGCTCAGCCAGAACGAGGGCACCCCGCCCTCGGACATCGGGCACTTCATCCGCCTCGGCCCCCTGGGCACGGCCCTGGTGCCGAGCGACCATCCCCGGGTGCTGCTCATCGACGAACTCGACAAAGGCGACGTCGACCTCCCCAATGATCTGCTCACCGTCTTCGAGGAGGGCGAGTTCGAGATCCCCGAACTCGCCCGGCTCCCCGAGGGCCAGGACCGGACCCTGGTACACACCGCGCGTCGCGGTGCTCCGGTGCCGGTGACCGGCGGCCTGATCCGCTGTCGGCAATTCCCCATCGTCGTCATCACCAGCAACGGGGAGCGCGAGTTCCCACCGGCGTTTCTGCGTCGGTGCCTGCGCCTTGACCTGCCCGACCCCAGTGAACAGCGGCTCCGAGCCATTGTCGCCGCACACCTCGGCGACGACGCTCTGCCCCGGGTCGACGATCTGGTGCGGACCTTCCTGGCGCGCCGTGCTCCGGGGGAACTGGCCACCGACCAGCTCCTCAACGCCGCCTATCTCCGTCTCAGCGGAGTGGACCTCGACGCGGAAGGTCTCCTGGAGGCGGTCCTCCACCAGTTGGGCGGAGCGGTGTAGGCATGCCGGAGCGAGTCCTGCGGATTCTGCGACATCTCGGCGGAGAGCTCACCGCCGAGGAACTGGTCGATGTGCTGTGGCTGGCCGACCGCGTCCCCGCCGGGGAAGGTGCGCCGCTCGCCCTGGCACTCGAACGACTGTCCCATCCCTCCGCCGCCGACGGCCCGGACCCAGCCGGCGACCACCGGGTGTCCGAGCGGGACGCCTCGCATCCGTCCGGGCATGAACCGGCCCACGGGCAGCCGCCATCCGCCGAAGTGCACGCGGCCCCCGGACGCCCCGAACCCGCACCCGGCTCCGACGCCCCGCCCGAAGGCGCCGACGACACCACTGACGCCGAGGCCCCCGAGGACACCCCGCCATCAGACGGCCCGCCACCGGATCCGCGGCCCTCACCGGAGCCCGCGCGGGCCCTGCCGATCCGGGTGCCGTATCTGCGCTCTCTGTCCACCTCCCTGGTGACGGCGCGGGCGCTGCGCCCGCTGAAGCAGTACCGGCCCGATCCAGGCCGTGCCGAGGTCGACGAAACCGCCACGGTCACACAGATCGCCCACACCGGCATCGTCGACCTCGTGACGCGTCCGCTGCCCGAACGGTGGCTCGACCTCGCCCTCGTCGTCGACGACGGCCCTTCCATGCTTCTCTGGCAGCAGCTGTGCAGCGAATTACGGGCGTTGTTCGAACGGCTGGGCGCCTTCCGCCGGATCCATGTCAAGGGCTTGCGGCTGCGGACCGGCCAGCAACCGATGCTGACCACGCACCCGTTCGGCAGAGCTCAGGACCTGATCCGGCCCGGTGTCCTCGCGGACCCGTCAGGGCGCACGATGGTCCTCGTCGTCTCCGACGGGGCCGGGCCCGGATGGCATGGGGATGCCATGCGGCCACTGCTGGCGCGTTGGGCCGCCCATGGCCCCACCGCCGTCGTCCACGCGCTCCCACCGCGCATGTGGCGCGGGTCGGGGCTGTCCGCCCGACGCTGGTCGGTCCGCTCGCCGCATCCGGGGGCGGCCAACACGGCGTGGCGCATCCGCGACACCCTGCTGCCACCCGAACTCAGTTCCTTCCACGGCACCGCCGTCCCGGTTCTCGAGCCCACCCCCCGAGAGCTGGCCGCATGGGTTCGGATGACCGTGTCCACCGGGGCCAGTACGGTACTGCCGCTGTGGGACGCCACCGCGAGCGCCCTCGACGAACCGGACGGCGGCACGCCCCCGGAGAAGGAGGCGCGGCAGGCGTCGCCGGGCCGACTCGCCGCCTCCGACGGCAGCCGCGCGGTGCGCCAGTTCCGCCGCATCGCCTCGCCCGACGCCTACCGTCTCGCGGCTCACCTGGCGGCCATCTCTCCCCTCACGGTCCCGGTCATGTCCCTGGTGGTGAAGGCCGTCCCCTGGCCTGCCACCACCGCCCACCTGGCTGAGGTCTTTCTCGGCGGACTGATGCACATCGCCGAGACGGAGCCGCACGCACAGGCGGACCTCGGCTCCGGGAGCTTCCGCCACGGACACCGTGTCTTCTCCTTCTCCGACGAGGCCCGGGACGTCCTGCTGGACGCCGTACCGACAGCACAGGTCATCGAGACCACTCGCCGGGTCTCCCGGCAGATCACCCAACTGGCCGGGCGCTCCCCCGACTTCCCGGCCTGGCTCAACCGCCCCGATGGCACGGATCCGCTGCCCGAGCACACGCAGGGGTTCGCCTGGCTCGGGGCGGCCATGCTGCGACGCCTCGGGCTCACGGGACTGTCCACCCCGGAGTGGGGCGAGGCGCCGCCCGTGCCCGAGGAGGCCCAGCAGTCCACGCTGAACTCCATCTACCCCAAGGTGCCGTTCGTCGGATACTCGCCCGCCCCACCGCGCAGGGCACTGCCCCTGGAGCTCCCCTACACGGACTCCTACGGGATCGCGAACTACGCGCTGAGCGGCCGCGCCCCCGGCCGAGGTCCGAACCCCGTCTATCTCGGCCGGAGCGAGGAGGGGGTGAAAGCGGCCGTACGCGTCGCGAACCGGGAGCTGACACGCACTGAGGTGGTGGCGCTGAGTCGCCTGAGCCACGACTGTCTGCCGTCGCTTCTGGACTACGACGCGACCGGCGGCCCTCATGGCGGCAGATGGACCGCCGTCTCACTGGTCAGCACCACCTCCGGAGATCGCGCTCCCGATCTGGCCGAGTTGGTCAGGACCACCGGCCCCCTGGGTGTCGAAGCAGCCCTCTGCCTGGGACAACGGCTCGCCGGGGCGCTGCTGCACAGCCACAGCGCAGGCGTCGTCCACGGACGGCTGGCCCCAGACCGCATTCTCGTCACCGAGAGCCATCCCGTCATCGTGGGGTGGCAACAGGCGACCGTCGATGGACAATCGCCCGGTGGGGACACGGCGGCGCGGACGGAGGCCGACGACCTCCGGGCTCTGGCCGCCCTCGTGATCTACGCCGCGTACGGCCCCGAGCGGACCTGGCAGTCGTTCAGCGACTTCGTGGAGACCGTTTCGGCCCAGCCGTGGAACCTGCCGGAGTGGTCGAACGAGGTGGTGGACTCCGCCCTCCGCATGGTGGTCAGGACCTGCCTGTACGGCGAATCCGGCGCCGTCCCCACCGCCGTGCCCGTTCTGTCACTTCTCCGTGACCGTCTCCCGCGCGACACCGCCTCGCGCCGCTTCAGCACATGGTTGTCACCGCTCGCGGTGAACATGCTCGACGGCGCCGTCGTCCACCGGACCGCACCGAGCGTCGTCGGGCAGGTGAAGGACGCGGGCCACGGCGCGCAGGTGCCCCTGTCGGGCGGGCGCCCGGAGCCCGAAGCGCGCTTGACGATCCCCCCGCACCCCGGCGGGCAGAACGTGTCCAAGTGGCTGCGGCTGCCCGGCACTGTGCCCCCGCCGAGCGGCAGGCGGGGGCGTTTGCGCCGCCCCAGGCCGGAGCCGGTGTTGGGCCCTGGCGATCGCCGAGCCCCCGCCGGGTGCGTGGTGGTGATCGGCCCTCACCGCTTCTCCGGGCGCAGCACGGTGGCCGTACAGCTTGCCTCCGCCCTGGCCGCCCGCACGTCGAGAAGGAAGGGGCCGCCGGTCGTGATGCTGCCCGTCGACGAGCGGATGGGGGTCTTCGGATATCGCCTGTCGTCCTCGCCTGCCACGCCCGTCTCCTGTGTGGTCGGCCCGGTCCCCGGCCAGGTTCCGCCCTCGGCAGGGCGGTGGGTCACTCTCACCGACTCCAGCGGCGCGCACTTCCTGTACGCGCAGGCGCCCGAGCAGAAGACAGTCCGGTACAACCTCGGCCTGTACCGAAGGGGATTGGACTGGGTGAGGGCCCTCGGCACCACGGTCGTCGACGCCGCGGGCTCTTTCATCCCGCCCGACACATCGCTGAGGGCCCTGTTGGGCGCTGTCGACCACTTGGTCATGGCGACAACACCGCGGGAGGAGCATCTCGAGGCGGCTCGAAACCAACTGGACTGGCTGGCCAAGCACGGTTATCTCGGCCTTGTCGGCAGAGCCACAGCCGTGCTCTCGGACCTCGACGGCACACGGGGCACCGGTCCGGCGCCAGGAGATGTGGTCTCCCGGCTGGGCATGGTTCGCCATGTCCGGTGTATCCCCCATGACCCGGCACTGCGGGACCGGGGGCCGGTCGACCACGCCGACCTGGCACCGGACACCCGGCGGGCGTTCGACATGCTGGCACGCGATCTTCTCGGCTGACGTACGCCGCCGAGGCCCCTCGCCCCGTCGGCTCTCCGGACCGGGGCGGTTCAGCCGTCGGCCCTGTGCCGTGATCGCTCGGTCAGTGGTGACCCGCGTACCTGTCCGCGCGGAGGCACCCTCAGAAACAGGACACGCCCCCTAGCCGACCACGTCGTCAGCGCCACGGGGCATCCTGGCGTGACCGTGGTGCCTGCGGCGGGATGATGCCTGCTTGGTGTTCCCTTTGCCCGCATGACCTTCGCCTGGTGTGACCTTTGCCTGGCGGAGCCCACGGTTCGTCTGCGCTTCATTCAGTTCCAGCCGAGCGCCCCTAGTGTTGCGGCGCACCCCCACCCCCCTTGCGTCCGTCACTCCTGTCCGGAGGACAGTTATGACCACCGTCAAGGCTCCCCATGTCAAGCGGCGCCCCCTCGCCGCACTGGCCGGAGCTCTCGCCCTCACAGCCACGACGATTGGCCTGTGGGCCGGCGTGGGCTCCACCGCTCAGGCCGCCGCTCTCCCGACCCCCGACCACGTGGTGGTCGTGGTGATGGAGAACCATTCCTACTCGCAGGTGATCGGCAGCTCCAGCGCCCCGTACATCAACAACACCCTCAAGGCGGGTGGCGCCAACCTCACCCAGTCCTACGGCCTCACCCACCCCAGCGAGCCGAACTACTACATGCTGTTCTCGGGCTCCAACCAGGGCCGCACCGACGACAGCTGCGTCCCCGTCGGTTCCCTCTCGGCTCCCAACCTCGCCTCCGAGCTGAGCGCCGCCGGGAAGACCTGGGCGAGCTACAACGAGTCGCTGCCCAGCCAGGGTTCGACGGTCTGCAGCAACGGCAAGTACGCTCAGAAGCACAACCCGTGGTTCGGCTTCTCCAATGTGCCGGTCAGCAGCGCGATGACCATGGCGCAGTTCCCGACCGACTACACAACCCTGCCCAAGGTCTCCTTCGTCGTACCGAACCTGTGCAGTGACATGCACGACTGCTCGGTCTCCACGGGCGACACCTGGATCCAGAACAACCTGGGGGCGTACGCCACCTGGGCCAAGACCCACAACAGCATCCTCGCTGTCACCTTCGACGAGGACAACAAGCTGTCCGGCAACCGCATCCCCACCGTCTTCTACGGGGAGCACGTCGCGCCCGGCAGCTCCAGCGCCACCACCTACAACCACTACAACGTGCTGCGCACCCTGGAGGACCTGGCCGGTCTGACCACGCACGCGGGCAACGCCGCCACGGCGTCCGACATCACCGGCATCTGGAACTGACGCCGGTGTATCTCGCGGAGTCCCGCAGCACCAAGGCCACCGTCGTCCCGGACACCCGTCCGGGGCGGCGGCCGGCCGCCGTGCCCGGCACCGTGCTGGCCCTGGGTACGGTCAGCCTCATCACGGACATCTCCTCGGAGATGGTCACGGCCGTCCTGCCGCTCTACGTCATCGCGGGCCTCGGCCTGTCGCCGCTCGGGTTCGGGTCGCTGGACGGCATCAACAACGGCGTCGGCGCTCTGGTCCGTCTGGCCGGCGGTCACCTCGCCGACCGGGGAGGCCGCCGGCACAAGGTCGTGGCGGGTGTCGGCTACGGCCTGTCGGCGGTGTGCAAACCGCTGCTGCTGCTCGCCCACACCCTCCCCTTGATCAGCGCCGTGCTCGCGGCCGACCGCACCGGCAAGGGCCTGCGCACCGCCCCCCGGGACGCGATGATCTCGCTGGCCACCGAACCCGAGCACCGGGGACGGGCGTTCGGGGTGCACCGCGCCATGGACACCACCGGCGCGCTGCTCGGCCCGCTCGCCGCCTTCGCCGTGCTGCGCGCCACCGTCGACGGCTACGACGCGGTCTTCGCGGTCAGCGGCTGCGTCGCCACGCTCGGCGTCCTGGTGCTGGTGCTCTTCGTGCCCCGCCACGTCGTCGCCCCCACCGGTGCCGTCCCCGTGCCCGAGCCGGCCCGGCCGACGCTGCGCGACGCACTCGGCCTGCTTCGCCGCCCCGAGCTGCGCCGACTCACCGCATGCGCGGCTCTGCTGGGACTGACCACCGTCAGCGACTCCTTCCTCTATCTGCTGCTCCAGCGCGAAGAGAGCCTGCCCGCCCAGCTGTTCCCGCTGCTGCCGCTGGGCACCGCCGCCGTCTTCCTGCTACTCGCCGTCCCGCTCGGCGCACTGGCCGACCGCATCAGCCGCCGCCGGCTGTTCCTGGCCGGCCACGGCGCCCTCCTGCTCGGCTACGGCCTGGTGCTCTCCCCGTGGCGCGGTGTCCCGGCCATCGTCGCCGTCCTCGTGCTGCACGGCACCTTCTACGCAGCCACCGACGGAGTCCTCGCGGCCGCCACCGCCGGGGTCGTCCCGGCACAGCACCAGGGTGCCGGGCAGGCGCTGGTGGGCACCGGTCAGGCGCTGGCACGGTTCGCCTGCTCGATCGCCTTCGGCGCGGCCTGGAGCCTGTGGGGCGGGCGGACCGCGCTCACCATCACCGCCTCCGCACTGGCCATCAGCGCCCTCGTGGTCTCCTTCGTCCTCCGTTCCGCCGATGAGGTGCCCTCATGACCAGAACCACCCGCCTGGTGACCCTGCTGGTCGCCGTTCTGCTGCTGGGGAGCGTCGGTACCGTGGCGGTGCTGCACGCCGCCCACCGGTCGGCCATGCGTGACCAGCAGCAAGCGAACGGCCCGACCGTGCGGGCCGGTACCGTCTCGCTCCGCTCGACAGCCGGCCGCCCGCTCCTGGTGCGCAACCTGGCCTGGGGCCCGCACCGGGACGAGATCACCACCGTGCCCGCCGACCATCCGCAGGGGCCGCGCACCGCATCGGGCGTCAAGTGCCTGCGTTTCCACGCGGCAGCCGGTACCGGCATCTGCCTGCAGTCCGTACGCGGCGCACTGCAGGACACCTACCGAGCGGTGGTACTCGACGCGCACCTGCACGAACGGCACCACTTCCCGGCAGCAGGCATACCCACCCGGGCCCGGGTCTCGCCCTCCGGCCACCTGGTCGCCTGGACGGTCTTCGTCAGCGGGGACTCCTACGCCGGCACGAACTTCTCCACCCGCACGGCCATCGTCGACACCCGCACATGGAAGATGGACAACAACCTGGAGACGTTCGACGTCATCAAGGACGGCCGGCCCTACCACGCCGCGGACATCAACATCTGGGGTGTCACCTTCGCCGACGACACCCACTTCTACGCCACGCTTGCCACCAGCAGGCAGACCTACCTCGTCAGGGGCGACTTCGCCACACGCACCCTTACCACCGTGCACCGCAACGTCGAATGCCCCTCCCTCTCGCCCGACGGCACCCGGATCGCCTACAAGAAACGCGTCAAGGGAGCCTCACCCGACGCCCCGTGGCGGCTGTACGTCCTCGACCTGCGCACGATGACGGAGTCCGCGACCGCCGAGCGGCGCAACATCGACGACCAGGCACTGTGGGCCGACGGCTCCACCCTCCTCTATGCCCTCCCCGGCGACTACGGCTCAGACCTATGGACCGTCCCCGCCGACGGTACCGGCACGGCCCACCGACTCATGACCTCCGCCGTCGCCCCAGCCTATCCACGGTGAGGAGCCGGGAGAGCGCAGATACATCGGCAACACCACTGCCGTGACCGACGACACCAAGCGCCGGCAGACAGCAGGCACCGCCCCCTCTTCCCTGCGGCCGATCGGTCCGGGGCCATACGCGCGGATCCGGATCACCAGTCCGCCGGCGGCGGGGCGGGCCCCGGGAAGCCGGAACGACCTGCGGTGGGCGCGGCCGAGGGGATGGTGTGGCCGGACTCCGCAGTGACGGCAAGGCCCGGTCAGATGCCTACGGCAGCGGCCTCACCCCCCGTCAGGGCAACCAGCTCCTCGAAGGTGCTGCGGAACATGGCGTGCGGCAGCCCGGCGCCGGCCCACACCTGCGGATAGTCGGCCAGCGCGGTGTCCACCAGGGTCCGCAGCGGCGCGGGATGGCCGATGGGAGCCACCCCGCCCACCTCCTGCCCCGTGGCCTGGAGGACGAACTCCGGGGCGGCGCGCCGTACCTTGCGCACCCCGACGAGGCTCGCTGCCTTTTTCAGGTCCACACGGTGGCCGCCGCTGGCCACGATGAGCAGCGGCGTGCCGTCGGCCTCGAAGATGAGGCTGTTGGCGATGGCGCCGACCGGGCAGGACAGCTGCTCGGCGGCGGCAGCCGCGGTGGGCGCCGGGCTGGGCAGCTCGGTAATGCCACCGGGGTGGCCGTGCAGGGTCAGGGCCGTGCGGACAAGGTCCAGGACTGTCGTCACAGGTGCTCCAGTCGTAGGGATGGTTTGCTTCCCGGCAACGGGGCCACAAAGGTCAGCGGCGGTCGGGCACTCGAGCGGGCTAGCACACGACGAGGGTTGCACGAGTCTCGCCGTGAAGGCTCTCGTAGGAGTGAGGGCAGTCCGCAGTGAACGAGACAAGTCACCGGCGCGGAGATGCACCCGTCGGGCAGACTTCACTCCAGGACACGCTCGGAGGTAGCGCAATGGATTCGACCTCGGCCGCCGTGACCGGCGCTGCCGCTTTCACCTGGTTCGGCATGGTGGTCGCCATCTCCTTTATGGAGGCGCCACTGAAGTTCCGCGCGCCTGGTATCACCGTCCCTCTCGGCCTGGGCATCGGTCGGCTGGTCTTCCGCGCGCTGAATGTGGCCGAGACCGCCCTGGCCCTCACCGTCGTGGTCGCGGTGGCGGCAGGCTCGCCTCCGGTGCGGTTGGCGGTGCTCACTGGCGTGGTCGTGGTGCTGCTGGCCGCACAGCTGACCGCGATCCGGCCCGTCCTCAACCGACGCAGCGACCGGGTCCTCGCGGGCGAGAACCCTCCCCGCTCGCGTGCCCACCATCTCTATGTCGTGGTGGAGTCGCTGAAGGTCATAGCCCTGGTGGCTCTGGGCGTATCCGCGCTGGCCGCCGCCTGAGGGACGGCGACCCTGCCGAGGCCCGTGCGCGTGCTTCCTGCGCCAGGTCTTCAACATCATCTCCCCGCTGCTGCGACCGGTCAGCCGCACGGCGCTGATCCTGATCACCTGCTCCGATGACTTCCACAGACGGTTGTCGGTGAAGTACCCACAGTTGTGGTGGGAGGTGCCACACGCCTGCCGCGGCACCGGCGTGTCGTCGAGGGGCGGAAGCCTCAACCGGGATCACCTGCTGCGGGGAGCTAGACCCGCGGCCGCTGACCGGCGTACCCAAGGGCGACACCGAGCGCATCACCCCGCTCGCCGACAGCCGCGTACCCCAGCCGCCCCTCACCCGGACGGCTGTTATTGCACCGCACACGTTCCGCTTGTCCCGATCTCATGCCGTGCGCACGCTGATATCGGAGAATATTTGACAAACTGGGAAGAACAGGTGTGAGACAGATCGAACGGCGATGAAGAGCGACAAGGTGGTCATGGAGCCGGCACCGGGTGAGCCCGGGTGCCCACACGGTGCTGCCACGGCCGTCGTCAGCCCCGAGGGCATCGTGACGGGCTGGAGCGAAGAGGCCAGACGGCTGCTGGGCCACCAGGCGCGGGAGGTGGTGGGACGGGCCGCGGTGGAGCTGGTGGCCGCCACCGGAGCGTCCGACGCGGCCGGGTTCACCCCGGCCGGCTCGAGCGAATGGAGTGGCACGGCCGCGCTACGGCACCGGGACGGCCACCGCGTGGACGTCACGTTGCGGGCATATCCGTCGCTGGCCGGTGACGGCACGCTTCAGGGATACGTGCTGACCGCCGTGCCGTACGCCCCCGGGTCGCAGGACGAGCACCGGATGATGGACTGGGCGTTCACCCAGGCGTCCATCGGCATGTCCGCGTTCGACACGGCGTCGGGCAGGTGGCGACTGAACACCGCCGCCGCGGGGGCCGCCCCCGCGGCGGGCGGCGAAGGCGACGACGAGCAATTCCTGCGCCACATCCACCAAGTGGCCGAGCAGGGGAAACCGGCCCGGTTCGAGACCCGCACCCCCGCGCGGTCCTTCTCGCGTGAGCAGGCCCGGATCGTCGAGCTGTGGCCCGTCCGGGATCCCGCCTCCGGCCAGGTGTGCGGTGTCGGCACCGCAACGTTCGACAGCAGCCAACAGCACCGGGCCAGGCAGCGGCTGGCCCTGCTGAACGAGGCGGGCACCCGCATCGGCACCGCCTTGAAGGTGGTCCGCACCGCCCAGGAACTGGCCGACGCGGCCGTGCCCCGGCTCGCCGACTTCGCCAGCGTGGACCTGCTGGACTCCGTGCTCCAGGGGGAGGAGCCGGTGCCCGGGCCGGTCGGCGCCGACGTGAAGCTGCGCCGGGTCGCGCACCGGTCCCCCACCAGCGGCACACCCGAGGCGGCGGTGGCCCTCGGCGAGCTCGACACCTACCCCGCCTTCACGCCGCCCGCCCGCTGCCTGGTCACCGGGCGGCCGGTGCTCACCGACACGGACGACCCCGACTTCCTGCGCTGGATGGCCGTCCACGAGGCGCGGAGCGTCAGAGTGCGGGAGTACGGATACCACTCGATCATGGCAGCCCCGCTGCGAGCCCGCGGAATCACGCTCGGGGTGGCCATCTTCGCCAGGGGCCAGGACTCCGAACCGTTCGAGCAGGACGACCTGATCCTGGCCGAGGAGTTCGCCGACCGGGCCGCCATCGGCGTGGACAACGCTCGCCGCTATATCCGGGAGCGCTCCGCCGCACTGACCATGCAGCGCAGCCTGCTCCCCCGGCGGCTCCCGGCCCAGGCGGCCGTCCAGGCGGCCTTCCGCTACCTGCCGGCCGGATCGCGGGCCGGCGCCGGCGGCGACTGGTTCGACGTGGTGCCGTTGTCCGGCACCCGGGTCGCCCTGGTCGTCGGCGACGTGGTCGGCCACGGCATCCACGCCTCGGCCACCATGGGTCGGCTGCGTACGGCGGTGCGCACCCTCGCCGACGTCGACCTGCCCCCGGACGAACTGCTCACCCACCTCGACGACCTGGTCCGCCACCTGGACTCGGACGACGGCACCGGCGACCGGGGCACGGTCTCCGGCATGGACGCCGAAGAGGTCGGCGCCACCTGCCTGTACGCCGTCTACGACCCGGTCACGCGTGTCTGCACCATCGCGAGCGCCGGCCACCCGCCACCCGTCGCGCTGCTGCCCGACGGCACGGTCAGCGTGGTCCAGCTGTCCCCCGGACCGCTGCTGGGCATCGGGGGCCTGCCGTTCGAGGCCGCCGAAGTGGAGCTGCCCGAAGGCAGCCTGCTGGCCTTCTACACCGACGGCCTGATCGAGGGTCGCGACCACGACGTCGGCGCCGGCCTGGACCGGCTGTGCCGGGCGCTGGCCGACTGGTCCGCGCCCTCTCTGGAGGTCAGCTGCGACGCCATGCTCAAGGCCCTGCTCCCGCCGACCCCCGCCGATGACGTGGCCCTGCTGCTGGCCCGCACCCGCGCCCTGCACGCCGACCAGGTGGCCACCTGGGCGGTGCCGGCCAACCCGTCGATCGTCGCCGATGCCCGCGCCCAGGTCAGCCGCCAGCTCGCCGCCTGGAGGCTGGAGGAAGCCACGTCCGTCACCGAGCTGGTGGTGAGCGAGCTGGTGACCAATGCCATCCGGTACGGCGCGGTGCCCATCGGGCTGCGGCTGATCCGCGACCGCACCCTGATCTGCGAAGTCTCCGACGCCAGCAGCACGGCCCCGCACCTGCGCCGGGCCCGCGTGTACGACGAGGGCGGGCGCGGGCTGGACATGGTCGCCCAGCTCACCCAGAGCTGGGGCAGCCGGCAGACCCCGACCGGCAAGACGATCTGGGCCGAGCAGGCCCTCCCGGTTGACTGACGATGGCAGGCACCACGGGCGGCACACAGACCGGACCGGACCCGGCCCGAGCCCACGCCCTGGGACTGGTCTACCCACCGGCGGAACCGGACGGCACCTACACCGAACAGCAGCACGACTTCATCGGCGGCGTCGCCGAGGCGGCGGCCCGCTACGACTACGACATGCTGCTCTCCCCCAGCGTCACCGCGAGCGAGCCGTCGTTCCGGCGGATGGTCAGCCCCGGGCGGGTGGACGGCCTGATCGTCATGGAGATCCGGCTGCACGACGACCGCGTCGAACACCTCGCCAAGGCGGGTATCCCCTACGTCATCATCGGCCGCAACAGCACGGCGGACGCGACCGGCTGGGTCGATCTGGACTTCGTGGGCATGACCGCCGACTGCGTGCAGCACCTGGCCGACCTGGGCCACCGCAGGATCGCTTTCGTCAACCGCTCGGAGCGGCTCTTCGACAGCGGATACGGCCCGGCGCGTCTGAGCCTTGAGGGCTACACCAAGGCGATGGCGGCGCTCGGCCTGAGGGAGCACGCGTACCTGTGCGGCGACGACGACGCCTCCGGAGAGGCGGTCCTGGAGAAGATCCTGCTGGACGACCCGGCGACCACCTCGCTGGTCACCATGAACGAGGCCGCGCTGCGCGGGGTGTACCTCGGGCTGAAGCGGCACGGCCGGGTCGTGCCGCGGGACTTCTCGGTCGTCGGCGTGACGGCCGGCCGCTGGGTGGAGCAGACAAGCCTTCGGCTGTCCGCTATCGAGACACCCGTCGCGGAGATGAGCCGGGTCGCCGTGGACCTGCTGCGGGCACGGCTCATCTCGCCCGGCGCGCCGCCCCGGCACGTGCTGCTGAAACCCCTGGTCGCCCAGCGCGACAGCACCGGTCCGTGCCGTCGGGTGCCCGGCGAGGAACCCGACCTGGAGGAGCTGGAGTTCTGATCCCACACCCCTGCCGCCCCCGCCGAAACCTGGAGCGAGGCATGACACACACCACCGACCGCCGCAGCATCCTGCGCACCGCCGGCGCGGGCGCGGCGGCCCTGGGCCTGAGCGGGGTACTGGCCTCGTGCGACACGGGCGGCACGGGGAAGGCGCGCAAGCCGCGCACCGTCACGCTGACCTTATGGGACTACTTCACCCCAGCGAACTTCCAGCCGGGACTGAACGCCTTGATCGCCGGGATCGAGGCCCATGTCGCGGGGGTACGGATCCGACGGCGCGCCATCCCCTTCGCTGATCTCGTCAACGCCCTCACCCTGGCCGCGATCTCCGGCGACCTGCCCGACCTCGCCATCGTCGACAACGTCTCCATGAGCTCCCTGGGAGGAAACGGGCTGCTGGCCGACCTCACCAGCCGGGTCAAGAGCTGGGGCCAGGCACGCGCGTACTACCCCGGGCCCTGGGCAAGCTGCCAGATCGGCGGGAAGACCCTTGGCATCCCCAACAACAGCAACTGCCTCGCGCTCTACTACAACACCTCGATGCTGCACGACGCCGGGGTGACCCCTCCGACCAACTGGGACCAACTGGCCGACAGCGCCCGCCGGCTGACGACCCGCAACCGGTTCGGCCTGGCGATGAGCGCGATCCGGACCGAGGAGGGCGTCTTCCAGTTCCTGCCGTTCCTGTGGCAGAGCGGCGGCGACCTGGACACCTTCGCCACCTCCGGCCCCACTCCGCTGGCCTTCCTGAAGAACCTGATCGACAAGGGCTCGCTGTCGCGCGCGTGCGTGGGCTGGACCCAGGAGGACGTCAACGCCCGCTTCCTGAGCAGGCGGGCCGCCATGCAGATCAACGGGCCGTGGCAGATCCCCGTCCTCCGCAAGGCCCCCTTCGAGTGGAACGTCGTCGCCCTTCCCCGCGACAAGACGTCCGCCACGTGCCTGGGCGGCGAGAACTGGGTGGTGCTGGCGACCAGCGATCACCTGGACAAGGCGTGGCAGGTGCTGGAATACACCCAGCGGCCCTCGGTCCTGGTGCCGTACCTGGAGTCCCTCGGCGAACTGCCCGCCCGAAAGGACCTGGCCCACACCGGCACCTGGACGTCCGATCCCGTCCTGAATCTGTTCCTCAAACAACTCGCCATCGCCCGCCCGCGCCTGTACGGGCCGCACTACGCCGACATCTCCGAGGCCGTCGCCAAGGCCGAGCAGGCGGTTCTCACCGGCTCCGCCTCCCCGTCCGCCGCCGCGTCGGCCGCCGCGGTGAAGATCGACAAGGCGCTCGGATGAGCCGTCGACGTACTGCCCCGCTCGCCGTCCGCCGCCGCCGGACCGGCTACCTGTTCTCCCTGCCCGGACTGGCCTTCCTCGCGCTCCTGCTGGCCTACCCCCTGCTGTACAACGTGTGGACGTCCGTCCACGACGTCGGCCTGCGCAGCCAACTCGGCGGCCCCGCGCCCTTCAACGGGCTCGCCAACTACCGGTCCGTGCTCACCGACCCCGCCTTCTGGCGCGCGGTCCGGCTGTCGGCGCTCTTCACCGTGGGCTCGCTGGTCTTCCAGTTCTCCATCGGCTTCGCCCTGGCACTGCTGTTCGTCCGGCCCTTCCCGTTCAACGGCCTGCTCCGGTCGCTGCTGCTGATGGCCTGGCTGCTGCCCCCGATCGTCAGCGGCGCCCTCTTCCGCTGGATGCTCGAGGGCGACTCCGGCGCATACAACGCCCTGCTCCGCTCCACCGGCCTGGGTGCGCTGGCCCACGACTGGCTCACCGACCCGTCCACCGCACTGGGCTGCGTCATCATCGCCAACATCTGGGTCGGCGTTCCCTTCAACATGCTGTTGCTCCTGGTCGGGCTGCACGGCATCGACCCGGAGCTGTACGAGGCCGCCGCCATCGACGGCGCGGGCGCCTGGCAGCGCTTCCGCCGGATCACGCTGCCGCTGATGCGGCCGGTGTCGACGGCGGTGCTACTGCTCGGCCTGATCTACACCTTCAAGGTCTTCGACCTCATCTTCGTGATGACCGGTGGAGGGCCCGTAGACGCCACGACCGTCCTGTCCCTCTACGTCTACGAGGTCTTTTTCAGATTCTTCCGGTTCGGCCAGGGCGCCGCCACGGCTCTGCTGCTGCTCGTCGTGCCGCTGCTCACCGCCGCACTGTACGTACGCAGGCTGCGGCACGAAGGGGTGACGGCATGACCACCGTCCGGCGCCCCTGGCTGCGCACCGCGACCGCCGCGGTGGTCACCGCCGCGTTCCTGGTGCCCGTGCTATGGATGGTCTCCACCAGCTTCAAGAAGCCGGACCGGATCCTGGCCGCGTCCCCGCAATGGATCCCCGCACCGTTCACCGCCGAGAACTACTCGGCGGCCCTGGCCAACCCGGCGCTCCCCCGGGCCCTGCTCAACAGCCTGGTGATCTCCGGTGGCGTGGTCACCCTCACCCTCCTGCTGGCCGTCCCGCTCAGCTACGCCCTGGCCCGCATCCCGATGCGCGGCTCCGGCGCCATGATGCTGGCCCTGCTCATCACCCAGCTGCTGCCCGCCATCGTGCTGGCGGCGCCACTGTTCCTCCTGGAGCGCAAGACCGGGCTCCAGAACACGTACACCGGGCTCATCGCCGCGGACACCACTCTCACCCTGCCGTTCGCGGTGGTCGTCCTGCGCCCGCTGGTGCAGGGCATCCCCGTCGAGCTGGAGGAGGCTGCTCTGGTCGACGGCTGCGGGCCGCCCGGCGTGCTGGGGCACGTGGTACTGCCGCTGATGGCGCCCGGTCTGATTGCGGTTGCCGGGCTGTCCTTCCTGCTCGCCTGGGGCGAGTTCGTCTTCGGCCTCACGCTCGGCCAGACACCCGAGGTGCAGCCGGTCACCGTGGTCGTCAACAGCTTCGCGGGCCCGGTCCACATCGCCTGGGGGCCGCTCATGGCCACCGCCACCCTCGTCAGTGTGCCCGTGGTCTGCCTCTTCGCGATCCTCCACCGCTTCATCGTCGGCGGGCTCACCGCGGGAAGCGTCAAGGGGTGACATGGCCTCCTCCCTGCACCCTCGCGACCGCTTCCCCTTCATCGCGCCGCCACCGCCGCTGACCCCGGCGTACCCGGGCGCGACCGACCCGGTCGTGACCGGCTCCGTGACACGGATCCACGGGAACGGGGCGGCGCTGACCGTACGGACTGCCGCCGGCCGCGCCGGTGAGCTGCGGGTGCGGATCGGGGACGGGAACCTGATGCGGGTCACCCTGCGGATGGCGGACGTGTCGGCCGGACCGCGGACGGCGCTCGTACACGAGCCGGACCGGGCCGGTGTGCGGTGCGGTGTGACATGGTCGGAGCACGGGCTGGTGCTGCGCGCCGCCGCCCTCGGGGTGCGCATCCGGTACGCGCCCTTCGCCGTCGACCTGCTTGACGCCGAGGGCGAAGTACTGCTGCGTCAGGCGCCGTACACCACCGGGTCCAGCAGCGCCCCCGCAGCGCTGCCTCTGGGCGTCACCCCACTGGCCGACGGCCGCCTCGCCCACCACGCAAGCTGGTCCGCCGACCCCGACGAGCACTTCTACGGTCTCGGCGAACGTTTCACCGGCCTGGACCTGCGCGGGCAGCGGATCGACTGCTGGATCCAGGACGCCATGGGCTGCACCGGCACCCGCTCCTACGCGGCGGTCCCGTACCTGCTGTCCAGCCGGGGCTACGCCCTGCTCGTCGACACCACCACGGCCGCCGCCTTCGACCTCGCGCACACCAGCACCGCCGCCTGGTCGGTGACGGTCCCCGACGAGGTGCTCGACCTCTACCTGATCACCGGCGACCCCGGCCGTTGTCTGGCCGCCTACCGCGACCTGACCGGCCCTGCCCTGTGCCCGCCCAAGTGGGCCTTCGGGCCATGGATCTCCGGCGGATTCCAACCGGACAGCGCCGACGCGGTACGCGAGCGGGCCCGGCGGATCCGTGACCGCGGCTTCCCCTGCGACGTCCTGCACATCGACGCGTACTGGCAGCCGAACGGCTCCTGGTCCGATATGCGGTGGGACACCGGGTCCTTCCCCGACCCGGGCCTGCTCCACCAGGATCTGGCCCGGCAGGGTTTCAGGGTCTCGCTGTGGATGAACCCCTACATCGGGACCGGCAGCCCGTACTACGCCGAGGTCGAGCGGGCCGGCTGGTTCCTGCGCACCGCCGCGGGCGACACCTGGGTGGACCAGGTGTGGGGCGGCGGATACCACCCCCCGTGCGCTCTGCTGGACCTCACCCATCCCGGGGCCGCCGCCTGGTTCACCGGCCGGGTGCGCGAGGCGCTGGCGAGCGGCGCCGCCGTCCTCAAGACCGACTTCGGCGAAGCGATTCCCGCCGACGCGGTCGCCCACAACGGTATGACCGGGGACCGCCTGCACAACCTCTATCCGCTGCTCTACAACGACCTGGTCGCGGACGCCACCCGTGAGGTCACCGGCGGCTCCGGCCTGACCTGGGGCCGCTCATCGTGGACCGGTGGTCAGCGGCACGGCGCCAAATGGACCGGCGACCCCGACTCCGACTGGCCGGACCTCGCCGCCACCCTGCGCGCCGGGCTGTCCCTGTCGCTTTCCGGCCACCCGTTCTGGAGCCACGACATCGGCGGCTTCCACGGCACCCCGTCCCCCGAACTCTTCGTCCGCTGGGCGCAGTTCGGACTGCTGTCACCGCTCAGCCGGTTCCACGGGATCACCTCCCGGCTGCCCTGGGAGTTCGGCGAGAGCGCGTACGCGGCCGTCCTGCACGCGGCCCGACTGCGCATGAGCCTGCTCCCGTATGTGTACGCCGCCGCCGCAGACGCCGTCCGCACCGGCGAGCCGCTCGCCCGCCCAATGCCCTACGACCACCCGGACCGCCCCGACGCCCACACCGCCGACCTGCAGTACCTGCTCGGCCCCGACCTGCTGGTCGCCCCGCTCTACGCGCCGGGCGGGCGGCGCCAGGTCTGGTTCCCGCCCGGCGAGTGGCTGCCGTACACCGGCGGCGCACCCCGTACCGGTCCCGCCTGGCACTGCGTCGAACTGCCCCTGTCCACCTGCCCGCTGTGGCTGCGGGCCGGCAGCCTGTTGCTCACCACCACCCCCGCCGACCGGGCCGGCTCCACCCCTTTCGAGGACATCACCGCCACCTGGGTACGCCCCCTGGACACCGCACACGCCACCCTTCACGACACCGACGCCACCCACACCCCCCTCACCGCCCGCCTCACCGACGGCCACCTCACCCTCACCACCACCGCCGGCCCCCGCCTCCGCATCGCCGTCCTCGGCCATCCCGGCCCACCCCCGACCGCCGACCTGAACGGCGTCCCCGCAGCCGTGACGTCCACCGACCGCCTCGACCTGTGAGGCCCCCTCCCCGAAGCGGGGCCTTCATGGCGCGGCCTCGGCGGAGCAGGCCAGATCGACGAAGAGGGCGGAGGACCAGCCGAATCCGGGCGTGGCGCGGCCCGCACGGCGGCCGGTCAGAGGGTTCCAGTACTCGTAGAGACCGCCGCCATCGCGGACCATCGACAGGGTCCGTTCGCGCAGGTCGGCCGCTGCCTCGGGAAAGCCGGATCGGCTCAAGCCCTCAATCAGGAGGTAGTTGACGTTCAGCCAGACGGGTCCGCGCCACATCGCTTCGGGCTCGAACGCCGGGTCGGTGAAGGCGACGGTGGGCACGGGGCGGTCTGCCCAGAACTCCGGTGAGAGCAGGTCCGCGTGCAGGCGCTGGGCTATCTCCGCGGGCAGCCGCCCGGTGAACAGGGGCATCAGCTCCATGGGGGTGCGGACCGGAACGGGCCGTCCGCCGACGACGGTCGTGAAGCGGGTACCGGACCAGCGGAGCCGGATGAAGCGGGCGAGCAGGTCAGTGGCCTCGGCACGCCACACGGCAGCCTGGTCGGCGAAGTCGAGTGCAAGAGCGATCTCGGCCAGGCAGTGGTACTGGACGACGAGGTAGGACGCCAGGCACGGCAGGGCTCCCGACGAGCCGAAGTCCCAGACGGGGCTGTCGTCCAGGCCGGAGGAGTAGGGGTGGAGGTATTCGGGGAGGCCGTCCCCGTCGGGGTCGGAGCCGGTGAACCACCAGCGCTGGGCGGCGACCAACTTCGGGTAGACCCGGGCCAGATAGGCGCGGTCCGGGGAGACCTGGTGAATCTTCCACACGGCCCATGCCATGAGCGGCGGCTTGGTGACGGGGACGGGGAGGGGTGCGGTCGGTAGGCCGGCGCCGCGCGCTGAGCCGACGTGCTGGGCAAGACGTTCATGATCGGAGCGTGGCAGGTCGCTGGTCTCGGCGAGGACGCCCCGGTCGTGGACAACATCGGGGAGCTGTCCGTCCGGCAGCTGATGATTGAGGAAGGCATCGAGCTGGGCACGGGCAAGGTCCGGATCGGCGTGTCGCAGAGCTAGGGCGTGGAAGACCGAGTCCCAGTTCCACAGGCCGACATAGCCGTATTTCGACGGCACGACTCCCTCACTGCCGTCGATGGACAGCAGGTTGACGTGCAGGGTCCACCAGGCCATCAGAGCGCGTTCGCGCAGGTCGGCACGGACCGGCGGAAGGCGATCGGCCCAGAGACGCCAGCGCTCCTCCGCGGCGGATCGCACCTCGGCCTCCAACCAGCTCCCCCCTGCTGGGCCGATCAGGACATGGCAGCCGTCCAGATCGAGCGCGCAGGACTCGCCTACGGCGGTCGTCCACGTGGCCCGCGCGTCTGATCCTGCCAGGACCAACGTGTCGGGATCGGCGAACATCAGGGAGACGCCGCCGGCGAAGGTCACCTCGGTGGGCGAGGCCGCGGTGACAGGCAGCTCCTCGCCCGAGGAGCCGTGGATCCGCAGGCCGGTCAGCACGGTGGTCTCGGCGAGCTCGGTTTCGTATGCGGCGCGGGCGATCCACAGACCGTCCGAGCGGGCCATCACCAGCAGGCGGGAGCCACGGTCGGTGAAAGGGCGTTCGACGAGGTCGAGGGTGAGCATCAGCGACCTCCGAGGCCCGACAGGGCCATGCTGTTGAGGATCTTGCGCTGGCCGATGAGGAAAGCAATGAGCATCGGCACCACGGAGATGGTCGACAGGGCCATGGTGAGTCCGTAGTCGACCGCGCCGTGCTGGCCGGAGAACGAGCTGAGCAGCAGCGGCACGGTGAACAGCTCGGTGCTGTTCAGGAAGATCAGCGGGAACAGGAAAGAGTTCCAGCTGGCGAGGAACACGATGATCCCAAGCGTCCACAGACCTGGCCGGATGTTCGGCAGGATGATCCGCCAGAAGATCGTCCAGCGGCCGGCCCCGTCGATGCGTGCGGCTTCCTCCAGTTCGACGGGCACCGCCCGGATGAACTGGCGCAGCAGGAACACGGCGAACGGGTTGGCGACGGCCGGCAGGATCAGCGCGGTGTGCGAGTCCACGAGGTGCAGCTCGGCAAGCAGCAGGTACAGCGGCACTACGACGACTTGCGGCGGCACCATCTGGGTGGCGAGGAACAGCCCGAACAACAGCCCCGAGCCGCGGAACGTGATCCTTGCGAAGGCGTAGGCGGCCATCGCCGAGGTGAACAGAGTCAGTGCGACCGTCACACCCGCGATGTACAGGCTGTTCCAGTACGCCCTGCCGATCGGTACGTCTTCGACGACGTCCGCGTAGTTGGCGGGGCGCCACGGATGCGGGAGCCAGTCCAGCGGGCTCTGGATGACCTGCTGGACACCCTTGAACGAGGTCGACAACATCCACAGGAACGGGAAGACCATGACCAGCCCGCCGAGTATCAGAGCGGCGTGCAGCGAGGCCTGCCTCCAGTTGATTGTCATGATGGGCCTCAGCTGTCGTATTGGACCAAGCGCTTCTGCGCGGCGAACTGTACGAGTGTGACGAGCAGTGTCAGCACGAGCAGGATGAGCGCGGCGGCGCTGGACAGGCCGAACTCGAACTTGCGGAACCCCTGCTCGTAGACGTGGTAGACGATGGTCCGCGCACCTTCGTTGTGGGCCGGGTTGACCAGGACGTAGATCTGGTCGAACGCCTGGAACGAGCTGATCACCGAGACGACCGTGCAGAAGAAGATGGTGGGAGAGAGCATCGGCACGTAGATGCTGCGGAACATACGCCAGGGGCCCGCGCCGTCGATGCGGGCGGCCTCCAGGACATTCGGCGGTATGGTCGACAGCCCCGCAAGGAAGATGACCACGTTGAGGCCCAGCGACGACCAGATCGTCACAACCGCGATGGCGACGATCACCCACTCCGTGCTCATCAGCCAATCCGGCGGGGTGATGCCGAACAGATTCTGGATGGTGCCGTTGAGCACGCCGGTTCCGCCGGATGCCAGGATGACCTGCCAGATGACGCCGACGGCCACCGAACTGGTCACGACGGGCAGGAAGTAGACCACCCGGTAGACCGTGCGTCCCTTGATCGCTTGCAGTGTGAGGGCCAGCAGCAGCGCGATGAGCAGGCCGACCGGCACGGTCAGCACGGCGAGCATCATGGTGTTGAACACCGAACGGCCGAAGTCCCCGTCGTGCAGGAGCCGGGAGAAGTTGTCGAAGCCGATCCAGGACTTCGCACCCAGGCCGTCCCATTTCATGAACGCCAGGCCGAGTGCGAAGAACAGAGGCCCGACGAGGAAGACGAGGAGGAAGGAGAGCTGGGGGGCGAGGAAGAAAGCCGCCCACCAGCCGTCTTTCCGCCGTATGGCGGGTGTGCTCACCGAATCTCCTTGTCGACCAGCGCCTGGAGGTCGGTCAGCCCCTTGCCGAAGGCGACCTTGCCGGTCCAGACCTTGAGGAGCTGCTCGTTGATGGAAGCGGTCAGCCCCGGCACGGCGACCTCGTCGGGATAGTTGGCGAAGCCGGTGTCGCGGACATCGAGGAAGGTCTGCGCGTGCTTGGGGTAGCCGTCGAGCACAATGCTCTCGGCGCCCTTGACCGACGGGACCGCGCTGCCCCCCTTGAGGCGGATCTTCTGGCCTTCCTTGCTCACGAACTCGGTGAGGAAGGTGAACGCCTCCTTCGGGTGCGCGGTGTCCTTGTTGATGGCCAGGTACGAGGCGGCGACGGCGCCCCGCATCGGCTTGCCGTCCTGCGACGGGAACGGCACTATGTCGTAGTTGTCGAGGTCGCCGCCCTTCTTGATGTTGTCGATCACCCATCGGCCACCGGCGTAGAAGCCGGCCTGATGCCGGATGAACTGGGTTTCGGGTCCATTGCTCTCAGGCAGCTCATCGGCGGACAGGAAGGTCTTGTCCTGGTAGCCGTCGGCCAGGGTTTGGAGCGCCCGCCGGGACTTGGGGTTGGTGGTGGCGACGAACTTCCCACCGTCCCAGACCTTGCCGCCGAAACCGTTGATGACGCTGTAGGTGGAGCCGTACCAGTTCCAGAAGAGGGAACCGGCCTTGCCCGCGGCCTTCAGCTTGGCGTTCATGTCGAGGTACTTGGCCATGGTCCACTTGCCGGAGGCGTACAGGTCGGCGGGGTTCTCGGTGATTCCGGCAGCAGCCAGGGCCTTCTTGTCGAACCACAGGACCTCAGGATTGGTGTCGTTGGGCATGCCGTAGGTCACGGCGTCCTTCTTTGCTCCGCCGTAGATGCCTTCGAAGAAGTCCGCCGGCTTGGACTTGGAGGCAGGGCCGGCGAGGTCGGCGTCCAGGGGCTTGAGGACACCGGAGGACACGAACTTCCCGATGTTGTCGTCGCCGACGTAGAAGACGTCGGGTGCGGTCTTGGAGGTCAGCTGAGTGAGGAGCTTGGGGTGGTAGTCCTCGTACTCGGCGACAGGCTCGAGCTTGAGGTCGATGTCGGGGTGACGCTCTTCGAAGTCCTTCTCGAAGCCGTCGTAGACCTTGATGTCGTCCGCCGTTCCCCAGGTGGACCAGCGGATGGTGACCTTGCCGGAGCCGCTGGTACCGGTACTGCCGGATCCGGAGCAGGCGGTGAGGACGGCGGAGAGGCTGAGGGCCAGGACGGCCGTGACCTTATATCTCAATGTGGGTTCCTCTGAGGTTGGGCGAGCCCGCGGCCGTCGGCGGCGTGGCCGGTTACCGGCGCGCGGGTCGTGCTGTTGAGCGTGGTCTTGGAGGTGCGGGACGAAAGGGCGTTGCTGCCGCCTTCTGGCCCCAGGCGGCTCCCGTGTTCGCGAGGGAGCCCTGTCGGTCGAGGCGGAGGACGGTGGGGATGTCGGCGTAGAATCCGGCGATGTCCGGCGCGCCGATCGTGGCGAGCATCGCGGGTCGGATCGCCGGATCCGCGTTCGGGATTTCGGGGTGGGTCACGGCTCTCCCAGCTTGAGGACGACGGCGTCGTTGGCCGCCAGTTCCACCGCCCCTTGCGGGGTGTCGACCGTCTGGGCCCGGTGGCCGTGGTTGAGCAGGAACAGGTGGCCGTCGCGACGGCACATCTCGACGCCTTCGGGCAGGAGTCCGGTGGGGAGCCCGGCCTCGGTGAGGACGCGTTCGAGGATCGGGGACGTGTCGGTGGGCAGGCAGCTGACGTAGGTCGCTCTGCCGTGGCGGGTCACGGCGGGTCGGCCGTCGAGCGGGCCACCGGCATAGCGGACCAGTGGCTGTGCGCCGTCCAAGGTGATCCACTCCGACCAGAGGGTGGCTTGGGTGCCGTCGTCGAGCGCCTGGGTGATGCCGTCGGGGATCGGCCAGGGTTCCTCGACCCGGACGCCGAGGAGGCCGCGGAGCGGGCCAGGCGCTCCGCCGTCGTGAACCTGTTCGGCGGCGTCGACGACCCCGCTGAACGGGCCGACGATCAGATGGCCGCCATAGCCGGCGAGGGCGGCGGCGTACTCCGCCGTGCAGAGGTACAGGTTGGGGACGATGACGACCCGGTAGGAAGACAGGTCGCGGTCGGCAGGTGCCAGGTCGACGTCCAGGCCACGCCGCCGCAGCGGGGCGTACCAGGCGAGCAGCATGTCCTTCAGTTTCAGCCGGCCGGATGGCATCGACTCGGGGGCTTCCAGGCCCCACCAGCTCGGCCAGTCAAGGACCAGTGCGACGTCGGCACGGGTCCCGGTTCCGGCGACGGAGGCGAGCTTTTTCAGCTCGGCGCCGAGGGCGAGGGTCTCGCGCCACTGGCGGGTGTCGGTGCCGCCGTGAGGGAGCAGGGCCGAGTGGAACTTCTCCGGACCGTACTTCGCCTGGCGCCACTGGAAGAACATGACGCCGTCCGAGCCATGGGCCAGGGCCTGGAGGCTGTGCAGCCGCATGACTCCGGGCGCCTTGGGAACGTTGACCTCGCGCCAGCTGACCGCGCTCGGCGCCGATTCGAGCAGGAGCCATGGCTGCTGTTTGAGCGAGCGCATCAGGTCGTAGCTGAGGGCAATCGTGATGGGGGATTCGGGGTCGGCGGGGTCGGGATAGGCGTCGTCGCTGACGAAGTCCTCGGCCTGTGCCCACTTCCAGTAGTCCAGGTGGTACAGGACACTCATGAAGTTGGTGGTCACCGGGATGTCCGGGGTTACCTCGCGCAGCACCGCTTTCTCGGCTTCGAAGCACTCCAGCAGGGCGTCGCTCGAAAAGCGGCGCCAGTCGAGCAGCTGGGCCGGATTGACCGGGCCAGGTGCCCGGCGCGGCGGCTCGACCTGGCCGAAGTCTGTGTAGTGCTGGCCCCAGCATGAGGTACCCCAGGCTGTGTTCAGGCCCTCGATCGTCTGGTAGCGCCCGACGAGCCAGCGGCGGAAGTGGCGGGCCGACTCCGCGCAGAAGCACTCGACGGTGTGGTCGGCGTACTCGTTGGAGATGTGCCACATCGCCAGCGCCGGGTGCTCCTTGTAGCGTTGAGCGATCGCTCCGGCCAGGCGCACGGTGCTGGTCCGGAACACCGGCGACGATGGGCAGTAACCCTGGCGCGAGCCGAACTCGAGGACGGTGCCGCCGGCGTCGACGGGCCGGATCTCCGGGTGTTCGCGGACCAGCCACGGGGGCGGGGTGGCGGTGCCCGTCGCCAGGTCGGCGGCGATGCCGTGCTCGTGGAGGAGATCCATGATCCGGTCGAGCCAGCCGAAGTCGTGGACGCCGGGCGCCGGCTCCAGCCGCGACCACGCAAAGACCGCGACCGTCACGAGGTTCACCCCGGCTTCTGACATCAGCCGGACGTCCTCGTCCCACACCTCCTCCGGCCACTGCTCGGGGTTGTAGTCGCCGCCGAAAAGCAAGCCTGGCACGCGAGTGAGGCGGTCCGTCATCCCGCCGGTACCGCCCGTGGCGCAGCCGGGCAGCAAAGCTCGCCGAGTGGGTCTGGTTGCCACCCTTGCCTCCAGAAGCCTGCATTGCTAATCCTGTATACAGAACACTGAATGACAGATTCGTTCGTCAAGAGGTGGGAGCGGAAGAGCTTTCGGAGCGGCGGACCGGCATCGCGCGGCGAGCACCGCCGGAGCGGCGCGCCGGGAGTCGCCGGCACAACTGACAGTCCCAGCACTCAGGAAGCGAGAGAGGCAAGGATGGCGGAGCGAAGGCCCTATATCCACCCCTATATACCCAACTCGGTGCCGACCGTACGGAAGTCGATGCTCGACGCGATCGGTGCGGCGGACGTGGAGGACTTCTACGCCGACATCCCCGACGCCATCCGGCTCAAGCGCCCACTCGACCTGCCCGTCCCCCTGCATTCGGAAGCGGAACTGACCCGCCATGTCGAGGGGTTGCTGAGCCGCAACACCTCAACCCGGCAGCTGCTGAGCTTCCTCGGCGCCGGCTGCTACCAGCACCACGTACCGGCCGTCGTCGACGAGGTGGTCAACCGCAGCGAGTTCCTCACCGCCTACGCCGGCGAGCCCTACGAGGACCACGGCCGCTTCCAGGCCCTGTGGGAGTACCAGTCGCTGATGGCCGAGCTGCTGGAGACGGATGTCGTCAACGTCCCCGTCTACGACGGCTTCCAGGCCACCGCCACCGCCCTGCGGATGGCCGCCCGCGCCACCGGCCTCACCCGGCTGGTGGTAGCCACCGCCATCGACCCGGACAAGCTCTCCAAGGTCGCCGACTACGTACGCCCGGGCCACGAGCTGGTCGTCGTCCCCGTCGACCCCGCCACCGGCCGAGCCGACCTCGCGGCGGTACGCGAGGGCCTGGACGGCGGCGACGTCGCGGCGCTGTACGCGGAATCCCCCTCGTACACCGGCCTCATCGACCCCGCGCTCGCGCAACTGGGCGAGATCGCCCACGCCGCCGACGCGCTGTACGTCGTCGGCTGCAACCCGCTCTCCCTCGGTGTCCTCGCCCCGCCTTCCGCGTACGGCGCCGACATCACCTGCGGTGACATCCAACCGCTGGGCATCCACATGAGCTTCGGCGGCGGCAACGCCGGCTTCATCGCCACCCGGGACGACGAGGACCTGGTCGCCGAGTACCCCTCGCGGCTGTTCGGCCTGGTCCCGACCGCCGTAGAAGGTGAGTTCGGCTTCGGCGACGTGGCCTACGGCCGTACCTCCTTCGCGATCCGCGAGGAGGGCAAGGAGTGGGTGGGCACCGCCGCCGCGCTGCACGGCATCGCCGCCGGCGTCTACCTGTCCCTGATGGGCCCGCAGGGCATGCGCGAGATCGGCGAGACGATCCTCGCCAACACCGCCTACGCGCGCGGACGGCTGGCGGACGTCCCCGGCATCGAGGTACCGGACCCGGACGCCGTCCACTTCGCTGACTTCCCGATCCGTCTCACCGGCAGCCTGACCGCCGAGCGCGTCTCGGAGGAGCTGCTGCGCCGCGGCATCCTCGGCGGTACGCCGCTGGCCGACAGCCGCGCGTTGCTGTTCTGCGTCACCGAAGTGCACACCCGGACCGACATCGACCGGCTCGCCGACACCCTGAAGGAGATCGCCCAGTGAGTGCCGCCCGCCCGTCCGTCCCCGTCTCGCCCAAGGACGCCCGGATCGCCGTCAAGCCGCGGCTGCGCCGCTTCCACCAGGCTCGCTGGGACGAGAAGCTGATCTTCGAGCTGGGCTCCCCCGGCGAGCGCGGCGTCCTGATCCCGGCCCCCGACCCGCAAGTCGCCGCCGAGGTCGGCGACCCGGCCGCCGCCCTGCCCACGGCGCTGCGCCGCACCGTTCCCCCCGCCTTGCCCGAGCTGTCCCAGAACCAGGTGCTGCGCCACTACCTGCGGCTATCGCAGGAGAACCTGGGCGCCGACCTCAACATCGACGTCGGTCAGGGCACCTGCACCATGAAGTACAGCCCCAAGGTCAACGACCAGTTCGTCCGCGACCCGCGGATCGCCGAACTGCACCCGCGCCAGCACGAGGACACCGTGCAGGGCGTCCTGGAGATCGTCCACCGCCTCGAGGGGCTGCTCGCGGAGATCTCCGGCATGGACCGCGTCACTCTTCAGCCCGGCGCCGGCTCCGCCGCCATCTATACCAACGTGGCCATGATCCGCGCCTACTTCGCTGCCAAGGGCGATCCGGAGCGCGACGAGATCATCACCACCATCTTCTCCCACCCCTCCAACGCCGCCTGCGCCAAGACCGCCGGCTTCAAAGTGATCACCCTCCACCCGGACGCCGACGGCTACCCCGACATCGAGGCGCTCAAGGCAGCCGTCGGCCCCCGCACCGCGGCCCTGCTGATCACCAACCCCGAGGACACCGGCATCTACAATCCGCGGATCGAGGAGTTCGTCCGCATCGTGCACGAGGCCGGCGGGCTCTGCTCCTACGACCAGGCCAACGCCAACGGAATCCTCGGCATCACCCGCGCCCGCGACGCGGGCTTCGACCTGTGCCACTTCAACCTGCACAAGACCTTCTCCACCCCGCACGCCTGTGGCGGCCCGGCGGCTGGTGCCTGCGGGGTGACCGAGGAGCTGGCGCCCTTCCTGCCGCGGCCGACGGTCGCGTACGACGGGTCGCGCTACACCCTCGACGACGACCGGCCCGACTCGGTTGGCAAGATGCGCCCCTTCTATGGGGTGGTGCCGAACCTGGTGCGGGCCTACGCCTGGATCATGGCGCTGGGTGCCGAAGGGCTGCGTGAAGCGGCGGAGATCGCCGTGCTCAACAACAACTACCTGATGCACCAGGTCCTGAAGATCCGCGGCGTCAGCATGCCCTACGCCGCCGGGCGCCCGCGGGTGGAGCAGGCGCGCTACAGCTGGGAACAGCTGCACGCCGACACCGGCCTGCACAGCGAGGACCTGGGGCTGCGGGCTGCGGACTTCGGCACCCACTACTGGACCAGCCACCACCCGTACGTCGTGCCGGAGCCGATGACGCTGGAGCCCACGGAGTCGTACTCCCGGGCAGACCTGGACGAGTACGCGGCGATCCTCGCCGAGGTCGCCCGGGAGGCATACGAGGACCCGGAGACCGTACGCACCGCGCCGCACCGCTCGACCGTCCACCGGGTCAAGGAGGACTCCCTGGAGGACCCCGCCACCTGGGCCGTGACATGGCGGGCGTACCGGCGGAAGGTCCTCGGCGCGTGACACCCCCGCGTATCGGCCTCGTCGTCAATCCGGTCGCCGGTCTCGGCGGCCGGGTGGGCCTCAAGGGCAGCGACGGCCGCGACGTACAGGCCCGGGCGCTTGCGATGGGCGCCGTCCCGCAGGCCGGCGAGCGCGCGGCGGCGGCGCTGGCTGAACTGCGGGGCCGCGGCGCGGACTGCGAACTGCTCACGGCCGGCGGGGAGATGGGGGCGCACGCCGCACAGGCAGCGGGGTGGAGCACGCGGACGGTGTACACCCCGGGGCCGGACAGCGGCCCCGAGGACACCGTAGCCGCGGTCCGGGCGCTGCGTGCCGAGGGCGTGGGGCTGGTGCTCTTCGCCGGTGGGGACGGGACGGCGCGCGATGTGCTGGACGGGCTGGGGCAGGACCGCGTTATGGACGGCCGGCCGCTCCCTGCCCTGGGCATCCCGACCGGCGTCAAGATGCACTCCGCCGTCTTCGCCGTCACCCCCCGGGCCGCCGGCGAGACCGCTGCGGCCTGGGCCGGTGGCGGCGGGCAGGCGCGGCTGCGGCTGCGGGCGGCGGAGGTCATGGACCGGGACGAGGAGGCGTTGCGCCGTGGGGAGCTGACCGCGCGGCTGTACGGCTGGCTCACCGTGCCGGACCTCCCCGCCCGGATCCAGCAGCGCAAGTCCGGCGCTCCCGCCGCCGACCCCGCCGCCACCGGCGGAATCGCCGCCGAGCTGGCCGCCCTGATACCCGCGGGCGCCCCACTGATCCTCGGCCCCGGCAGCACCACCCACGCCGTGGCCGCCGCGCTGGGCGCCGACGTGGCGCTGACAGGCGTGAACGCCATCGCACTCCGGGACGGCACGGCGACCGTGCTGGCCCGCGACGCCGCCACCGCGGACCTGGAGGTACTCATCCGCCAGGGCCCACCGCCCTGCATCGCCCTCTCCCCCATCGGCGGCCAGGGCTTCCTGCTCGGCCGCGGCAACCAGCAGATCTCCCCCGCCCTGCTGCGCGCCGCAGGACGCGACCGCCTGCTTGTGCTGTGCACGGAAGCCAAGCTTGCCGCGCTCGGCGGCCGTCCCCTGCTGGCCGACACCGGCGATCCGGTTCTGAACGCCGCACTGGGCGGCTACCTGCCGGTGATCACCGGCCGAGGCAGCACCTCCCCGTATCGCCTCACCAGCTAGAACCTCAGCTCTGGTAAAGAACCCACACCACGTAAAGGAACACACACATGATCAACCTCGACGGTAAACGCGCCATCGTCACCGGCGCCGCCTCCGGCATCGGCCGGGCTACCGCCGGCGTCCTCGCCGACCTGGGCGCCCGAGTCGTCCTGGCCGATATCGACCAGGAGGCCGGCGAGCAGGCCGCAAAGGAGACCGGCGGCACCTTCGTCCGCTGCGACGTCTCCCGCAGCACGGACTGCGAGACCGTCGTCCGGGCCGCGACCGCGAGCCACGGCGGCGTCGACGTGCTCTTCAACAACGCCGGAATCATCCGGCGCTCCACCGTGCTGGAGATCACCGAGGACGACTGGGACCTGGTGATGGCCGTCAACATCAAGTCCATCATGCTGATGAGCCGGCTGGTCATCCCACTGATGATGGAGGCCGGCGGCGGCAGCATCGTCAACACCGGATCCGGCTGGGGCATCAAGGGCGGTGGCCGGGCGATCTCGTACTGCGCTTCCAAGGGCGCCGTGGTGAACATGACTCGCGCCATGGCCATCGACCACGGCCCGGCGAACATCCGCGTCAACTGTGTCTGCCCCGGCGACACCCATACGGGCATGCTCGCCGACGAGGCCCGCCAGCTGGGTGAGAGCGCCGAACTCTTCTACACCGAGGCCGCCGACCGCCCGCTGGGCCGGATAGGCCAGCCCCGCGACATCGCCCAGACCGTGGCATTCCTGGCAAGCGACGCCTCCGCCTTCGTCAGTGGCGCCGTGATTGCCGTGGACGGTGCCGGTACCGCGTGAGCCGGCGCAGCGCCATCCCAGATAATGGACCAGACCGAAGGAAAGGGCCGACCATCCATGGCGATCGATAGGCGTCCGCTGCGCGAGCAGGTCAAGGAGGAGCTTCTGGCACGCCTCGCCGCCGGCGGGTTCACCCCCGACGAGCCGATCAACGAGATCCAGCTCGCGGCCGAGTTGGGGGTGAGCCGTACGCCGCTGCGCGAAGCGCTGATCACGCTGGAGCGCGAGGGCGTCATCACCAGCCGGCGCGGCAAGGGCTTCAGCTTCACGCCGATGAGCCCACAGGAGTTCCATGACCTCACGGAGATCGTGGTGACGCTGGAGTCCCTGGCCCTGCGATCCACCGATCCGGAGTACCTCGCCGACATCGCGCCGCGGCTGTTGGAGGAGGCCCGCTCCTTCTCCGAACCCGCCGCCCCGCACGAGGTGATCGAGCGTTACGACGACGCCTGGCACGACTTACTCCTCTCCGGCTGCCGCAACGAGCGGCTCATGGACCTCGTCACCTCGCTCAAGCTGACCATGCACCGTTACGAGCGGGTGGTGGTTGGCGACGAGGACATCCTGGAGCGCTCGGCGCAGGAGCACGAGCAGATCGCGGAGTGCCTGCTGCGGGGCGATGTGCCGGCCGCGGTGAAGGCGCTGGAGCAAAACTGGTTCAGCGGGCGCGACCGGATCCTGGAACGGCTGAAGGCCAACGCCAGGAAGGCTGAGCAGCGGGGCACCCACCCCATGGCTTGAGCGCGGGGTGTGCCTTCCAGAGCTTCACCAGTACGGGATCCCCCCCCGTTGAAGTCCTGGCGGGCCATCAGCGGCTGACCTCTAAGACTGCAAGATCCCTGACAGAGTCACGCTAGGGCTGAGCGCTGGACGCGGGCGCGTTGAGGTTCTTGTGGACCGCGCGGGCGATGGCCTCGATGTTGGTGATGCCGTCGTCCATCGTGGCGTTGTCCTGCGAGAGCACCGTGATCGTGTAGTCGTGGCCGCCGCCGGTGAAAGCGCCGAGGCTGTGCACACGCCAGCCGTTTGTGGCCCGCTCCAGCCAGCCGTTCTTCACATGCACCTGTGCGTCGCCCGGCGCACCGGCCGGGGTCCCCCAGCGCTGCGAGGGGATGACCTCACCGGTCAGCTTCAGGATGTAGGCGCGGGAGTCCTCGCTGAGCACCGGGTTCGCGTGGGTCACCAGCTGGAGGAGCTTTTCCTCATCGTTGGCGGTGATCTGGGTGAGCCCCCAGTGACCCTCGCTGTCGAGGGCGGTGTTGGTCATGCCCGCGGCCTGCAAGAACCCGTTGATCTTGTCCGCCCCGAGCTGCTTCCACAGCGCGGTGGTGGCATCGTTGTCAGACTTCGTGATCATGGCGGTGGCACGACCCTTCTCCTCCTGCGTCAGGGCGCGATTGTCCTTCTGCGCGTCCCACAGCAGCGCGGCGAGCACGGTCACCTTGACCGTGCTCGCGGAGTCGAACTTCCGGTCCGCATCGAGAGTGCAGGTGGTGTTCGTGGTGCGGTCGTGGAGGCTGATCGCCGTCGTGGTGGCGGAGCCGTCCAGTGCGGAGTTGATGTCTTCGGAGAGCTTGTCGGCGAGTTCCGGCTTGTCCGAGGTGCAGATCGCCGCCTGCGGGGCAGCTGCGTGAGCTGACCCCACAGAGGCGATCGTCGGCACGAGTGCCCCTGCGGCCAGCGCCGCTCGTGACCCCAGGGTGGTACGGGGAAGCTGGGATATTCGTCGGTGTCGCCCCATGGTGTGCTTGTCCATTCGTTCGTGGTGCAGTTCGTCACGCGGGGGCCTTCGTTCCGTTGCGAAGACATCCCGGTGCTCTCGCCCTGGATGACGAGTCAGCGGCAGGCGAGGTAGAAGAACGCGGCCGATGGTTACAAGATCACTCCACAATGGGCACAACACCCCCGTAACCCGGCACGGTGCGAACGAGACAGGCCCAGTTCCTGGGGTTGAGACCTGTAAAACCTCCTTCCTGGCTGGTCGGCGCTTCGACCATGGGTGCTCGGGCGGCGGAGCCGTGGTGTCGGTGGCATATCGGGGGCTGTCAGTCCGGTGTCGGCGGCATATCGGGGACGGTCGGTTCGATGTCGCCGGGGTTCCGTTTTCCTCTCCTCACCCGAGTTCAAGGAGCGCACATGACGATCACTGTCCGACCGGGAAGCACCGTGATGTTCACCGGTGATTCGATCACCGACTGCCAACGGCTGGAGAGCGAAGACGGTCTCGGGTTCGGCTACCCGCTGCGCGTCGCGGGCGAGTGGGGACTCCGGCACCCGGACCGGCCCGTGACCTGGCTGAACACCGCGAACGGGGGCGACAAGGTGATGGACCTCGAAGCTCGCTGGCAGACAGACGTACTCGATGCCCGCCCGGACGTGGTGTCAATCCTCGTCGGGGTCAACGACATGGGCTGGCACACGCTGGACCCGAAGGGGTACGTGATCCCCGTGGAGGAGTTCGAGGCGGGTTATGACCGCCTGCTCGCACCCCTCGCCGAGGCGGGCACGAAGCTGATTCTCATCGAGCCGTTCCTCCTGCCGATCCACGGCGTCGTCGAGGCCGGTGCCGGTGTCGCGCTCATCGGAGAGGAAGAGCGCAAGGAATGGCGCGCCGACCTGGACCCGAAGATCCAGGTCGTGCGCACACTCGCCCGCACGTACGGCGCGCATCTGCTCGCCGCCGACGGCATGTTCGCCGGGCTCACCGCGACGACCGGGCCGGAGTACTGGGCCGCGGACGGCGTACATCCGACGCCGGCCGGTCACGCCGCACTCGCGGCGGCCTGGCTGCGCCTCGTCGCGTGACCAGGGCTCGCGATCACCCGTGACACCGGCGATCGCGAGGAGCTTCACCAGCCGGGCCGCCCCGCGGGGGCACCGTGATCAAGCTCAACGCGCGGTGTGCGTGTTCCCTCATGGCAGGCGCCGACTGATCGTCAGATCTGGGCGGCGATCTCCGTCGCGACGCGTTCGCCGGAGGCCACGGCCGCATTCAGGGTGGAGTTGTCGACATCGGTGTGCTCGCCCGCGAAGTGGATGCGGCCTTCCTGTAGGCCTTCGCAGCCTGCGATCGAGGTGTACTGGCCGACCTTGTAGTAGTGGTAGGCGCCCTGGGACCAAGGATCGCGCGACCAGTGGTCCTCGTACGCCTTGCCGCTGAAGGCCGCCGTGGTGCCGGGGAACAGGTGCTCGATCTGGGACAGGAACCAGTTCACGTCCGCGGCGGGGGCCGCGCCGTGGGCGGCTCCCGTGAGCGTGTCGCGGGCCGTGTTCCCGCCCGGGAAGTTGACCAGCAGCGAGGGCGATCCGTTGGGTCCGCGGTCGACCGAGCCGTCCCAGGCCGTCTGGTAGCCGAGCGGGCCCGTGTTGCTGACGCCGTTGTAGCCGAGCTGCGGCCAGGTCTTCCTCGACTGCTGGGTCACGAGCTTGGCGTTCTGGCCCATTCCCTGCTGCTGGATGGCGGTCAGCTTGCGTGAGGACAGGTTCGCCCCGGAGAGATCGACAGCCCGCAGGGTGCTGAACGGCAGGGCCAGCACCACATGGTCGGCGGGAACGGAGACCGTGCTGCCGGAGTGGTCGAACGTGCAGGTGTATGTGTTGTCGCTGTTTTGGCGCAGGGCGATCAGTTCGTATCCCTGGCGGACGGTTCCGGGCGGAAGCTGTGCTGCCATCCCGCTGACGAGCTGGTCGTTGCCGCCGACGAGGTGGTACTTCTCATCGAAGCCGCGCGCGCCGGCGAAGACGGACGAACCACCGAGGAAGCCGATCATCCCCAGCGCGGAAGCCTCGGCGGGCTCACCGCCCGACTGGAGCTGGAGGGCCTGGATCACCTGGCCGAGCCGGGAGTCGGAGGCCAGGCCGATCTCGTCGAGGTAGTCCAGACAGGACAGCTGGTCCAGGCGGTGGGCCTCCGGGGTGTAGCTGTTGTAGCGCGCGGTGCCGGCCGCGGCGTACGAGGCGCTGAAGGCGTCGTACGCATCGGCGACCCAGTCGTCCTGCTGCTGGACTCCGGGGTAGGAGGTGTTGTTGACCCAGGCGGCGTAGTCCCCGCCGCCCAGCTCGCCGCCGTTCGCACGCTCAGTTCTGAGGCCGAGGTCGCGCGCCAGGTTGAGGATCGGGGTGTCGGTCGAGCTGATGAACGACCCACCGTGCTCACTGACGAGGCCGTCGTCGAAGAAACCGCGCAGGGACCAGCAACGGCCGCCGATGCGGGTGGTGTTCGCCTCGTAGACGGTGGTGGCGACCGGGCTGCCCTGGGTCCACAGCCGGTGCGCGCAGCGGAGTCCCGCGAGACCCGCGCCGATGATCACGATGCGCGGTCCGGTCGCCGCAGATGCCCGCTGCGGGGCGAGCAGTCCGCCGGGCAGCGCCGCCGCAGCGGCGGCCGTGGCGGCCGCGGCGCCGAGGATCCGGCGGCGGCTGATCGTACGGCCGGATTCGGCGGCCTGTCCGTCGGCGCGGCGCGCCTGTTCCCGGCGCGTGTTCTCGATGCTCTCGCCGACGACCTCCGCGACGGGCATACGGCGGCGGCGTGCTGCGGCGTGCATCGAGAAGGCGAGGCGCAGTGGATCGGGGATGCCGGATCGGTCGACCGACCTGGGCGGGGCGAGGGTGGCGGGGTGGGACGGTGAGGCAGCTTCCTGCATGTGATCCCTCTTCTCGGAATCCTGGTGGCAGCTCTTCGCTCGGACGATCCGAAGAGCGCGGCACGCGGGCTGAGGGGGAGTGAACAGTCGGCGCAACACCGTTGTCAACGGTGTTGCGCCGATTGCTGGGGAAGCCGGCGAAGGGCGTGGTGTCGGCTGCGGTGGCCTACGCCCCCCGCAGGGTCTCGACCCGCTTCTCGATCGCGGAGATCAGGGCCTCGACCCTGACCTGGAAGATCTGCTCGTCCGTCACCTCGGCGAGTTCGGTGCTCAGGTGGGTGATGTTCGGGAATGTCTGGGCGTCGACCAGGCGGTACTCGCGGCTCCAGGCGGACTCGTCGGCCGCCCGGATGTCCGCGTCGAACAGCAGGTAGGCGGCGCGCTGGCCGACGAAGGCGAGGAGCGAGTCGCCGACCATGCGGTAGTGGACGGCGGCCTCGGCGCCCTGGAGCCCGGCCTCCATGACGGCTCCGAGGATGAGTTCGACGACCCGGAACTCGTTGGGCCGCCGGGTGGTCCGGCTGGCCATGGTCGAGCCCACCACCGGATATCTGAGGGCGACCTCCAGCGAGCCGGCGGCGAGCGCCCGAATGCGCCCCTTCCAGTCGAGGCCCTCGGGGATGCTGTCGAGCACCTCGCCGAGCGTGCGGTCCGCAACGGACAGCAGCAGCTCGTCCTTGTCGCGGAAGTGCCGGTAGACCGCGGTCGGGTCGGCGCCGAGCTCCTCGCCGAGGCGCCGGACGGTGAAGGCGTCCTCGCTTCCGCGAGCCGCGATGCGCAGGCTCGCGTCGATGATGGCGTCGGGCGTGAGCTGGCTGCCCGCGCGCTTGCTCCGGGTGGGGGTTGCGGGTGATTTCGGCATGATGCGGCCAGTGTATCGATCGGAAATCGAGGTAGCGCAACACCGTTGACAACGGTGTTGCGCTGCCGTTCACTCCTCCACAACAACAAGCCAGCGGGTCCGCCCGCCGAGCCGGAGGATGCGTTGATGGTGAACACCAGCCAGCGGGCCGACACCGTTTTCGTGGGAGGTCAGGTCTTCACCGGGACCGGGCCGGCTCCGGTGGACGCCGCGGTCGCCGTAGGGGGCGGCCGGATCCTCGCCGTCGACGACGCGACCACGGTGCGGTCGCTCGCGGACGCGGCCACGGAGGTCGTCGACCTCGCGGGCGGCCTGCTCATCCCCGGGTTCCAGGACGCCCATGTCCACCCTGCGGTGGCCGGGGTCCAGATGCTCGGCTGCGACCTGAGCGATCAGCGCTCCGCCGACGGCTATCTGGCGGTGGTGGCCCAGTACGCCAAGGACCACCCGGACGCGGCCTGGATCCGCGGTGGTGGCTGGTCGATGGACATCTTCCCCGGTGGCATGCCGACGCGCGGCATGCTCGACGCGGTGGTGCCGGACCGGCCCGTCATGCTCACCAACCGGGACGGCCACGGCGCCTGGGTCAACACCCGCGCACTGGAGCTCTCGGGCATCGACCGCCACACCCCCGACCCGGCGGACGGCCGAATCGAGCGGGAGCCGGACGGCGCTCCGGCCGGCACCCTTCAGGAGGGCGCCATGGACCTGGTCGGCCGGCACCTGCCCCTCGCGACGCCGGACGAGGCACACGCCGGCCTGCTCGCCGCGCAGGAGCACCTGTTCTCCCTCGGGGTGACCGGCTGGCAGGACGCCATGATCGGCGTCTTCCCCGGCAACCCCGACAACTTCGACGTCTACCTGCGCGCGGCGCGTGAGGGCTCGCTGCGCGCACGCGTCGTCGGTGCTCTCTGGTGGGACCGCGAACGCGGCCTGGAACAGCTTCCGGAACTGGAGGAGCGCCGCCGCATCGGCCAGGTGGGCCGCTTCAACGCCACCAGCGTGAAGATCATGCAGGACGGCATCGCCGAGAATTTCACCGCCGGAATGCTTGAGCCCTACCTCGACGGCTGCGGCTGCCCCACCGCCAACTCCGGGCTGAGCTTCATCGAACCCGGCCTGCTCACCGAGGCGGTGTGCGCGCTCGACCGCTCGGGCTTCCAGGTCCACTTCCACGCGCTCGGGGACCGCGCCGTCCGCGAGGCCCTCGACGCACTCGCCGCGGCCCGCACCGCCAACGGCGTCAACGACAACCGTCACCACATGGCCCACCTCCAGGTCGTCCACCCCGACGACATCGGACGCTTCGCGAGCCTGGACGTCGCCGCGAACATCCAGGCACTGTGGGCCGCGCACGAACCGCAGATGGACGAGCTGACGATCCCGTTCCTCGGGCCCGAACGCGCCGCCCTGCAATACCCGTTCGGGGACCTGCAGCGCGCCGGAGCCCGGCTGGTCGCCGGCAGCGACTGGTCGGTGAGCAGCCCCAACCCGCTGTGGGGCATCCATGTCGCCGTCAATCGCGCCGTACCCGTCGAGGCGCCGAACGCGCCCGGGACACCGGAGCCCTCTGCCCCGTTCTTCCCCGAGCAGGCTCTGACCCTGACCCAGGCGCTGACCGCCTACACCGCGGGCAGCGCCTGGGTGAACCACCTCGACGAGGTGACCGGCACCGTCGAGGCGGGCAAGTACGCGGATCTCGCCGTCCTCGACCGCAACCCCTTCGCGCACCCCTCCCTGGAGATCGCCGACACCCAGGTGAGCCGTACCTACATCGACGGGCAGCTCGTCTTCACCGCGACCGACTGACCACGCACTTCACCAAGCCCACCCCAGACGGAGGTAGACGATGCCCTCAGGCACCGCAGGAGCGATACGACAGACACGACCATTGCGGCGCACCGTGGGGACCTTCCTCGCGGCGGGCGCGGTGCTCATCACCAGTGCGTGCAGCGGCACCGCGAACCCGGACAAAGGCGGCAGCACGAGTATCGCGTACCAACTCACGGACCGAACTCCAGCCGCTTCAGGCGGACTTGACTCCTTCACCTGGTCGATCTTCGCCGAGCCGACCTCGATCGACTACGCCTACTCCTTCGACTACCCGCCCAACCAGATCCTCTCCAATGTCTGCGAGAGCCTGCTGCGCTGGAACCCGGATCTGACGACCTCGCCGAACCTCGCGACCTCGTACAGCAATCCGACGCCCACCACCTGGGTCTACAAGATCCGCCCCCATGTGCGCTTCCACGACGGGACGTCGCTCACCGCGAAGGACGTCGTCGCCTCGCTGCGCCGTCACCTCACCCCGTCCGTGGGCAGCGCCTGGGTCAACTCGTTCCGCAACGTGAAGTCGGTCAGCCAGTCCGGCGCGCTGGAAGTCACCGTCAAGCTGAAGAAGCCGGACTCGACCTTCAACCAGGCGATGGCCGCCAGCCCCGGCACCGTCGAGTCCGCCGCCACCCTCGCCAAGGAGGGCAAGAACTACGGCAGCCCCAAGAGCGGCGTGAACTGCACCGGGCCGTTCTCTTTCCGGTCCTGGACCCCGGGCCAGTCGCTCGTGCTCAAGAAGTTCGACGGCTACTGGAACCCCAAGCTCAAAGCCAAGGCGGGCCAGGTCAAGTTCGTGTTCCTGAGCGATGCGACGACCCGCGTCAACGCCTTCCAGAGCGGTGAGGTGGACGGCGGCTGGATGGTCCCGGCCGATTCCTACGGCCAACTCCGCTCGTCCCAGGCCGGAAAGCTCTACTTCGGCCGCAACACCACCGTCGCCGACGAGGTGGTCAGCAACCTCGAGGGCCCGCTGGGCGACGCCCAGGTGCGCAAGGCCCTGCTCATGGCGATCGACCGCAAGGGCATCGTCAAGGCCGGCGCCGGCGGGGTCGGCGAGGTCGCCGACTCGCTGGTCACCGACAACCTGTGGAAGAACGCGCCCGCCGCGACCCGCAAGGCCCTCGCCAAGGACCTGCCGCGTTACCCGTACGACCCGGCCAAGGCCAAGGAGCTCGCGAAGAAGGCCGGAGTGCGGGGCCAGCGTGTCGTCATCGCGACCAGCCCGCTCGACTCACAGACGAAGATCATCACGCAGGCTGTCGCCCAGGCGGCCAAGGCTATCGGGCTCGACCCCAAGATCGACACTCTCTCCGCGGAGAAGTACTCGACGCTCTTCACCGACCCTGCCGCCCGCCATGACATCGACCTCTTCCTCACCTTCTGGTACACGTCGATCACCGACCCGATGGACATGTACACCTCCCTGACGACCGGCGCCGTCACCAACTACGGGAACTGGTCGAACAAGGACTTCGACAAGGCCGTCGACAAGGCCGTCGGCACGTACGAACCTGCCGGGCATGCGGAAGCCAGCGCGAAGGCGCAGGGGATCGCCCTGCGGGAACTGCCCTGGCTGCCCCTGTACACACAGCCCGTGAGCGTCTTCCTCGGCAACCGGATCACCGGCGTCCAGCCGTCGATCGCCTACCTGTACTACCCCTGGGCAGCCGAGATCGGGGCGAAGGGATGAGTCGCGCGGCGACGCGGGCGCTACGGATCCTGCGCAGACTGTCCGGGATGGCCGCGACCCTCCTGGTCACCTCGTTCCTGGTGTTCTCCTCGCTGTACCTGGCGCCGGGCGACCCGGCGAGCTTCCTGGTGCGGGGACGCAGCGCGAGCCCGCAGGAACTCGCCGAAATCCGGCGGCAGTACGGGTTCGACGAGCCGTTCCTGGTCCGGTTCGGGCAGTGGCTGGAGGGCGTGCTCCACGGCGACTTCGGCCGGTCCTACCTCTTCCACCAGGACGTCAGCTCGGTCATCGGTTCGCGCCTGCCGGCCACCCTGCTGCTGGTCGGGGTGTCGGCGCTGATGATCGCGGTGGTGGGCGTCGCGGCCGGCATGGTCGGGGCGCTGCGACGGGGTACGCGTACCGACGGCACGCTGATGCTGCTGGTGACGGTGGGGGCCGCCGCCCCCGCCTTCGTCGCCGCACTGCTGCTGAGGTCGGTGTTCGGGGTACGGCTTGGCTGGTTCCCCACCATCGGGAACGGCAGCGGCGTACTCGACAGACTGCACCACGTCGTCCTTCCCGCGATCGCCCTGTCGGTGACCTTCATGGCCCTGGTGGCCCGTGTGACCCGCTCGGCGATGCTGGACGAGCTGCGCCGCGAGCACGTCGAGGTCGCGCTGAGCCGGGGCACACCGCGCCGTACCGTGATCCGGCGTCATGTACTGCGCAACGCGCTCGGACCGATCGTCACGGTCTCCGCGCTGCTGGTCTCGGGGATGCTGGTGAGCACCGCGATCGTGGAGACCGCGTTCGGCATGTCGGGCGTGGGGTCCCTGCTGGTGCAGTCGGTGAACCAGCTGGACTTCCAGGTGGTGCAGGCGATCGTGCTGCTCGTGGTGGCCGCGTTCGTCGTGGTCAACGCCCTGGTGGACCTGGTGCATCCGCTGATCGATCCGCGGGTGGCGGCAGCGGGGGGTGCACGATGAGCGCACAGAGCGCAGGTGTGGTGCGAGGCCCGCTCACCCGGCTCCGGTCCCTCGGCGGTGGTTGGCTCCAGCGCCTGTGCCTGCTCCTCCTGGTCCTGTTCGTCCTGGTCTCGCTGTTCGCGCCCTGGCTGGCGCCCCAGGATCCGACCTTCGGCGGTCTGGACGCCACCCTCGCGGGCCCGAGCGCCGACCACTGGCTGGGGACCGACCAGGGCGGCCACGACACCTTCTCGGCCTTGATCGAGGGAACGCGTACCAGCCTCGCCGGGCCGCTCGCGGTGGTGCTGTTCTCCACCGTGACGGGCATTGCCGTCGGCCTGTTCAGCGCCTGGCGGGGCGGGTGGGTCGACACCATGGTCGGCCGGATGCTCGACATCGTGTTCGCTTTCCCCGCGCTGCTCCTCGCGATCCTCGCGGTGGCCATCTTCGGCAAGGGGATGACGGCGCCGGTGCTCGCCATGGCGATCGCCTACATGCCGTACACCGCCCGCCTGGTGCGCGGCCTGGCCGTGCAGGAGAAGGCCCGGCCCTACATCGCCGCCTACCGCGTGCAGGGGCACTCCGCGATGTTCGTCGCGGTCCGCAGACTGCTGCCGAACATCGGCCCGACCGTGCTCGCGCAGTCGACGGTGAACTTCGGATACGCGCTGCTCGACCTCGCCGCCCTGTCGTTCCTGGGTCTTGGCGTACAGCCGCCGACACCCGACTGGGGCGCGATGATCAACCAGGGTCAGGCCGCCGTTCTCCAGGGCGAACCGCTGTCCGCGATCGTGCCGGCTGTCGCGGTCGTCGTGGTCGTCGTCGCCTTCAATGTCGTCGGAGAGAGCTTCGGCGACCGGCTCGCTGGGAGGGACTCCTGATGGCCTTGCTCGAGTACGAGTCCCTGAGCATCACCCTGCCCGGGATGGCCCGCCCGGTGTTGGACGGCATCAGCCTGAGCGTCGCGGCCGGCGAGGTCGTCGCCCTGGTCGGCGAATCCGGCTCCGGAAAGTCGGTCACCGCCCGGGCTGCCCTCGGCCTGTTCCCGGCCGGCGCCGGGATCGACGGCCGGGTCCGTGTCGACGGGGCCGACCTGGTCGGCGCCGACGCCGCGAGTCTGCGCGCAGTGCGCACGACCAAGGCGTCGATGATCTTCCAGGACCCCCGGGCCGGCATCAACCCGGTGCGTCGCATCGGGGACTTCCTCACCGAGTCGCTGCGCCTGGGCCGCGGCTGGTCCAAGGGCCGCGCGAACGCCCGGGCCGTCGAACTGCTCACCGCGGTCGGCCTGCCGGACCCCGCCCGGCACCTGAACCAGTACCCACACGAACTCTCCGGCGGTATGCTCCAGCGCGTCATGATCGCAGGCGCGCTCACCGCCGAACCCCGGCTGCTGCTGTGCGACGAACCGACCACCGCCCTCGACGTCAGCACCCAGGCCGAGATCATGGCCATCCTGGGAAGGCTGCAACGCGAACGCGACCTGGGCCTGCTCCTCATCACTCACGACATCGAACTCGCAGCCGCCGCCTGCGACCGGATCTACGTGATGTACGCCGGACGGATCGTCGAGACGGCGACCACGGCCGAACTCTTCGCCGCACCCCGCCACCCGTACACCGCCGGCCTGCTCGGCTCGTCCCCGCCCCTGTCGGCGCCGGACGGACCGGTCGCCCGCCTCACCCCGATCCCCGGGGCTCCGATGGGCCTGCTGGACTCCGCGCCCGGCTGCTCCTTCGCGGCCCGCTGCCGCTTCGCCAGGCCCGGACACTGCGACCAGTCACCGCCGCCACTGGAACGGCACGGTCCGGCCCTGGTCGCCTGCCACCGCGCCGACGAGCTCACCGCTATTCCCGGCGCGGTCGCCGTGGCGGCAGCCGGCTCCCTTTTGCCGAGTTTGCCGAGCAAGGAGGACAGTTGACCACCGATCCCACTTCCGCGGCGCGCCCGCTGCTCCAGGTGAGCGGACTGCGCAAGACCTACCGGACGGGAGCGGCGGAGGTTGTCGCGGTCGACGACCTGTCGTTCTCCGTACGGGCCGGCGGCGCACTCGGCATCGTCGGGGAGTCGGGTTCCGGCAAGACCACGACGGCCCGGATGCTGATCGGCCTCGAACGCCCGGACGCGGGACGGATCCTGGTCCAGGGCGAGCCGCTGGCCGCGACCGTACGCGGGAAGGAGGCTCGGCTGGCCCGGGCCAAGGCGGTCCAGATCGTCTTCCAGGACCCCTACCTCTCGCTGGACGCGCGGATCAGCATCGGCGCGACCATCGACGGGGTGCTGCGCCTGCACGGGCTCCACGACCGCGCGACCCGGACGGCCCGCGCCAGGGAGCTACTGGCCCAGGTCGGCCTCGGCGACCGCGAGGCGGCCGCGCTGCCCCGCAAGCTCTCCGGCGGGCAGCGCCAACGTGCGGCGATCGCACGGGCGTTGGCCGTCGAACCCGCCGTGCTCGTGCTCGACGAGGCGGTGTCCGCCCTGGACGTGTCGGTGCAGGCACAGGTGCTCAACCTGCTGTCGGACATCCGCCGCGACACCGGCATCGGCCTGGTGTTCGTCAGCCACGACCTGGCCGTCGTCCGGTACGTCTGCGACGAGGCGCTCGTCCTGTACCGGGGCCGGACCATGGAACACCGGCCCGTCGCGGACCTGCTCACCGCACCCGGACATCCCTATACCCGGCTGCTGCTGGCATCCGTTCCCCGGCCGGGCTGGGACCCCGACTCGATCAGCCGCCGGCGCCGGGAGCTCGATCCCCTGAAGCCGCACGGTCCGGGGTGACGGGGGACGGTGAAAGCCGCGACGGACGTCCCCAGCAGACGCGTTGAACCAGCAGCCGCGTGCCGAAAACGGTCAACCGGGCCTTGAGCGACGGTGGTCAGCACCGCCGCCTGAAGGGTGCCATTATTCGCGCATCGTCTTGGCCTGCCGGTTCTCGCGCTCCCCAGGTGAGCCACGATCGCTTCTCATGACGTTGGGACTGCTGTTCGGCCTCGAAGGAGGCGGAGATACTCGTACTCCGCCACGAGGTCGCGGTGCTGCGACGTCAGGTTCCCTCGGCTTGCCTCGGCGCCAGGAGTTACTGTCACGAGCATGGTCGAACACGATGCCCTCAGCGCCACCCGCGAGGCCTATGACGCTGCTGCCCTCACCTATGCGCAGTTGTTCCGCGACACGCTGCGTGAGAGTCCCTTGGACCGTGCGATCTTGGGTGCCTTCGCCGAGGTCGTACGTGCGAGTGGGGACGGTCAGGTCGCGGACCTGGGGTGTGGGCCTGGTCATATCACTGCTCATCTGGACGAGCTGGGGCTGGCGGCGTTTGGTGTTGATGCCTCTCCTGCAATGATCAAGTTGGCTCGACAGGCCTATCCGGATCTGCGATTCGATGTGGGCTCGATGGCCGCGTTGAACATCGGTGACGGCGTGCTGGGCGGCGTACTCTCACGTTGGTCCATCATCCACACTCCGCCGCAGGAACTCCCCGTCATCCTGGCGGAGTTCCATCGTGTGCTGGCACCTGGCGGCCACCTTCTGATCGGCTTTTCGGCAAGCGCTGATCCGTCTCACCCGACGCAGGTCTTCGATCACACAGTCGCGCCGGCCTATCGGTGGTGGCCTGATCACCTCGCCGTGATGCTGCGCAAGTCCGGGTTGGCCGAGGTGGCCCGGATGGTTCGCGAGCCTCAGCCCACCGACCGAAGGCAGTTCCAGGAGATTCACCTGCTCGCCCGCAAAGCCTAGGAAGGGCCGTTCGATCGAACGCATGGCCGCATCCAACCTGCCGGATGGGGAGCCGTCAGGCTCCAGGCGTCGACTCGTGATCAGGGCTCACCAACCGTTCGAGCTCCGATGTGGTCGAACGAGGGAACTCCGAGGAACACCCTCGATGCCCTGGGCTCCTGGCGGGTATCGAGCTGGGCGATCGCTCTGAGCTGCAACGACAGGACGTGCTGAGGGTCCTGTACGCGCGCTACGGATGGGGCTTCTCGGTGTGGTCGGTCAAGGCAGGATCTCGACGTACCCGTCGGTTCCGTGCACACGGATCTGCTGCCCGTCCCGGATCAGCCGGGTGGCCTGCTCCACGCCCACGACGGCCGGCAAGCCGTACTCCCGGGCAATCACTGCGCCATGGGTCATCAGGCCGCCCACCTCCGTCACCAGGCCCGCGATTCCGACGAACAGCGGCGACCAGCTGGGGTCCGTGAAGGTCGTGACCAGGATGTCGCCCGCTTCAAGATCGGCCTCCGCCATGTCAAGGACGACGCGGGCCCTTCCCTCGATGGTCCCGGCGGAAACCGGTAGCCCGATCAGGGCGCCGGCCGGGACGTCGTCGCGCCGGTACGCCCCGGTGACGGCCTCACCATCCGAGGTGAGCACCCGGGGCGGTGTGAGCGCGTGGTACGACCGGAACGCGTCCTTGCGCTGCTGGATGAGCCGGCCATCCACCTGGTTCGAGCGCACGACGTCGTGGAACTCCTGGAACGTGAGGTAGAAGATGTCCTCCTTCTCAGGAAGCACGTTGGCCCGCACGAGGCGCTCGGCTTCCTCCAGCAGGGCCTGCTTGTAGACGAAGTAGCGGCTGACGATGCCGTACTTCGGGTACTCCCGGTACCCGATGAAGGTTCTGACCCGGTCGATCATCCGCTTGGCCTCGTCGGCTTTCCGGTCCCCGTCCGGCAGGGACCGCAAGCGTGACAGCACGTCCTGTTCCTTCTTCTGCGCCTTCTGCCGCCCTTGCTCGAAGCGCCGCTCGGCGACGCCCGGCTCGAAATTCCTCACGTTGTCGAGGATCACGGGCACGAGCGTGGTGGGGCGCTCGCGCCAACGTGGCCTCGTGATGTCGATCTCGCCGACGCAGCGCATGCCGTACCGGTCGAGGTAGGCCTCGATGGCGTCGCGCGCTTCGGTCCCGCCCGCGAGCTTCGCCAGCTCGTCCAGGAAGCCCTCGTCCTCGACGCCCTGCAGGAACGCCACCACCTCCGGATGCGGGCGGATCACGTCCGCGACGTCGAGCAGCGCCAGTCCCATCTCCGACGTGACGTTGTCGGGGGCGGACAGCGTGAGCGTGTCAGCCACGTTCTTCTCGCCCAGCCACTCCTGCAGCTGGTCGTTGAGCCACCACGTGGCCTCCATCCCCGCCATGATCGCCTGAAGGTTCAGCGGATCACTGAGGACTCGCTTGTGCTCCTCGAAGGCCTCCAGCAGGAAGTCGAACAGCGCCGGTCCGGTCTTCGTCCGGATGTCGCGCTGCAGGGCGGCGATGGACGCCTGGCTTCGCTCGATCAGCTCGGTGACGATGGCCGGATCGGTCTCGATCGGGGCGGACGCGCCGCGGGCCGGCGGCCCGCCGGGACCCGCGTCCGGGAGCGACGGGACGAAGTCGTCGCGGTCGAGGACGGTCTCCAGCGCGTCCCTGACCAGCGGATCGCCTCTCCCCATGACGTCCAGGAGGCCGACGCGGCTCGCGGGCGAGGCCAGGCGCCGGGTGACGTCGACGAACAGCCTCCCGCCGGCCTCGTGCATCGGCACCATGGCCGTCAGTCGCCACATGGAGAGCCCCAGGGGCTTCATGGGGTCGGTCATCATCTGCTGATGACCGACGGAGACGTAGACGTGATTCTCCTGGTCGCCGGTCTCGGGGAGGGGGAACAGCGTCGTGATCGGCCGGCTCTGAACGATCTGGAAGTCATCGTCGACCAGGCACCATTCGATGTCCTGCGGGCGGCCGAAGTGCGCTTCGATCCGCCGCCCGAGCTGCACGAGCCGCACGACCTGCGCATCCGTCAGCGCCGGCTGCTCCTGCCGCTGCGAGTCGATCGCCGCTTCCTGTGTACCACCGGCCGGCAGGGCGCGAACGGCACGCTGTTTGGCGGCGATCGCCTTGGCGACGACTTCGTCGTGTCGCACCGTGAAGACGTCCGGGTTCACCAGGCCGGAGACCAGGGCCTCGCCGAGGCCGAAGCCGGCGTCCACGGTGGCGACCTTCCGGTTGCCCGTGACGGGGTCGGCCGTGAACAGGATGCCGGCCGCATGCGGGAAGACCATCTGCTGCACGACCACGGCCATGTGGACCGTACGGTGGTCGATGCCGTTCCGCTGGCGGTAGGTCACGGCCCGCTCGGTGAACAGCGAGGCCCAGCACCGGCTGACATGCTGGAGGATCGTCGTCGGCCCCACGACGTTCAGGTACGTGTCCTGCTGGCCGGCGAAGGAGGCCGTCGGCAGGTCCTCCGCCGTCGCACTGGATCGGACGGCGCAGGCGGCCTGCTCGCCGAGCTGGGCGAGCGCGCGGGTGATCGCCGCCGCGAGATCGCCCGGGATGGCGATCCCTTCGATGGTCCGGCGGATCTGCGCGCTGAGCGTGCGGATCGCCCTCCGGTCGTCCGGGTTCAGGCGCGACAGCTGATCGAGCCAATCGTCGATCGACGGCGCTTCCGCCATGATCCGCCGGAAGGCGTCCGTCGTCACGCAAAAGCCGGCCGGCACGCGGATGCCTTCGATCCGCGACAGCCCGCCCAGGTGCGCGCCCTTGCCGCCGACGACCGCGACCTGCGTCTCGCCAACCTCTTGAAGATCCCACACGTACCGCTCGATCATCGCGATACCTCCGAGGCAGTCGTGTCCCGTTGCACTGCACTGGCCGATCGAATCACCGGCGCCTCCAGCTCTGTTGAGCCTCTTGTCAGGCGCGTCCTCGTCTCTGGCTGCCCTCCCTCTGACGAGTCGGCCGACCGCTCCGCCCAGTCGGGCGGCGCGCACCCCGCCCCGAGCGCTCGCGACCGCACTGCCAGTCCCACCACTGGTTCGACGTCACCGCGTCCCCCATACGTCGACAACACACGCACGTCGTGCCCCCGTTTCCGCAGGTTGTAGCCTCGGCCGACGATTTTGCGCCACCACCCGGGTCTTGCCGCAAGCCCCCCAGTGCGCTATACGTTAAGAGTGGCAAGGAGAGAGATCTCCTTGCCTTTGCCTTTGCCGTCCGCTGGAACTGACAAGCTTCTCGCGAAGTGGAAGTGATGGCGCGCCGCGTACGGGTACGCATCGTTGGCCCAGGGGGATGTCCCATCGGCCTACGGATGCAGCCGCGGAACCAGAAGTTCTTTCCCTTGTCGGCAAGGCCCGAACGTCGAGCGCGCCGCCATCTCCCGGAGGTCGTCGCGCCATGCGAGTGCTGGGCCAAGCTCGCCCAGCGGACGCTTGACGGTTGCCGTAGCTCACATCGGCCGGCACCCAACCTGCTCCAGCCGGAGGCACTTCCCAGGTGAAGAAGCGCATCGGGTGCTACCCGCATGTCCGCGTCGAGAGTGGTGGCCGAAGTGTGGCCACGCAGCCCGGATCGGTTCGGCTGATCGAGACGGTCCGCAAGTCCGGGCTGGACAGTGCGATATCAGCAGCGCTTGTGCCATGGCGCAAGCCGCGCGCAGTGCACGATCCGGGGAAGATCCTGCTGGATGTGGCGCTCGCGACCGCTCTCGGCGGAGACTGCCTGGCCGATGTCGGCCTGCTGCGGGCAGAGCC
>NZ_JAERRF010000033.1 GCF_016741875.1 Streptomyces coffeae
ATACAGCCAGCGAACTACCAGACACCCAACACGACAAGACCAGCTAACAAAGCACTACTAGGGCCTGTCCGATGGGTCAGGCCGGAAAGGTTCTAGGAACGCGGAGCGAGCCCCTTCACGGTGAAGGACGCCTTGTCCCGGGATGTCGTGCCGTCGGTGATCCACCAGTGCGTGGGGTCCTCGCCGTACAAGCAGAACAACCCGTCGGATGATGCCCAGTTGAGGATCAGTTCGTCCTTGCCGTCCGCGTCGAAGTCGTCGGCCCCGGCCGGGCGGGCGTGCCGGCATTCCGCGGATCCCTTGTCCCCTTCGCGCAGGACACGGGTGCGCTTGTCGCCGTCCATGAGGGTGGCGTCTTCGTATGTGGCGACCAGGATGCCGTCGCGGCCGTCGCCGTCCGGGTCGGCGGCGCTGAAACCGCCAGGCCCGTAGTCGGTGCCCTTCCCCTCGGGCACCTCGGGCAGCCGGTGCTTGACCGGTTTGCCGCCGCTGCCGGGGTACACGTCGAGCGATCCGTCGACTTCGGGTGCCTCCGTCTCGGAGCCCGGCTCGTCGTTGCGGCTGCCGTCGTCCCCGACGGCCACATCCCGCAGTCCGTCGCCGTCGAAGTCGCCGAACGCGTGCGCGTTGCCGGGGCGCAGCCGCTTGCCGCTGGCGGACAGGCCGGTGCCGCGCCGTGCCGGGTAGAGGGTGTTGCCGGACTGCTCGCCGTCGCTCAGGTCGTGGACCAGCAGGGAGGTCGCGTGCGGCTTGCCGGACGGGGCGACGTCGTCCACGACGAGGTCGCCCTCTTGCGGCACCGACAGGCTGGTATCGGTGCGGGCCGGCGCACCGGACCGCGTGAACGGGCCGTACAGCACCACCAGGGGCGACTTGCCCTCGGACAACTCGGTCCTCGCGTGGGCCGCGAGGTCTTGGTGCCCGTCCCCGTCGAAGTCGCCGCGCACCACCTGATCAAGGCCCAGCTTTGACGCGCTCCGCGGCAGCCGCACCGGCGTTGCCTTGCCGCCTGCCTTGGGCCCGCTGGGCCCGCCCCAGGCCACGTACGGGGCGGTGCGGTGGTCGTCCGCCCCCTTGTTCGGCACGTACTTGTCCCTGACGGTCGTGACGAAGTCCGGGAAGCCGTCGCTGTCCAGGTCGGCTACGTCCAGGTCGACGATTTCGTTCGGCGAGCCCGGCAGTTCGCGGCTGTTGTAAAGCGTGCGGGTCGAGGGGTCGGGCCCCTTCGCCGAGCCGTAGATTACGGCGAACGGTCTGCCGTCGGGCTGTTTGACGGCGGGCTGATTTTTACCAGGGATGGGCACCATGAGGTCGCGGTACCCGTCGCCGTTGATGTCGTCGGGGTCCTTCGATCCCTTCCCGGGGGCCGGCTCCCGGCTCGCCCCGGCCGCGCCGGGCGCAGGGGTTGTGTGGCCGGTTCCGCCACATCCCGTGAGCGGGGCGAGTACGACGCAGACAGCGATCGCCGGCAGGATGGTACGGGACTTCATAGGTATCACCATGCGCTTCACCCTCACATCACGCGCCGTGCCCCAGTCCAGCACAGAGGGACGTTTGATACCGACTCGTTGCTCAAGGGACTGTCCGGCAAGGTCACGAGCGAACCCAGAGGCGTAGTGCAATGACGGCCACCGTGCCGTGGAAGATATTGCCGGTCGACCCGTGGGACGCCGTGGCTACCGCCACTGTCCTGGACGCCGCCCGGACCAGCGCCGACACCGGTGAAACCGTGTGCGTGCCCTCACGAGTTCGTGGATGGTTGCCGGTGAGACGTCGATGACTTCGGCCGGGGCTTGGTGTTCACGTCTGCCGTGCCGTATTCAGGTCCGTGGTCTGCTGGTGGGACAGCAGGGCGGCAACGGCCTGGATGATGTCAAGGCCGACGCGCAGGTCTGGCGGAACTCCGGCCTTCCCGCCCAATGCCAGGAGCTGTATGCCTAATAGGCGCTGTGGGTTGGCTGTTGGGCCAGTGCCCCCCAAAAAAGCCCGCACACCGGTCACACCCTCTACCTACCAGATCCTGGAATCCCTTCAGACCTTGCTGAACTGCTGGACCGGCACCTGCACCACCTGCCATCGCCCCCTACCCGGAAGATCAGGCAGACACCGTCAACCACGGCCAGCACCGACCTAACGGAGTCGTACGAGATCAGTGATGGCGGGTTGGGTTGCCATGCGGCGGGTGGCCGCTCATTGAGCCAGCCTTCGCCTAGCGGCATGAATTGGTTCTGTCGCAGCGGGGGTGTTACTGCTGGTGACGGCCCTATGGTGGCTGTCCGGACTGGACCGGTCCGGAGAGCTATAACTGCCAGGGGGTGGTGCTGATGGGGAATGAGGGGCACGGGGAGCCGTTACCGCGAAGGGTGTTCGCCGATCGGTTGACTGAGCTGCTTGAGCTGACAGCGGACCTTCCGCTGAAGAATGCGGTGGCAGAGGCCAACCGGCGTCGGCCCTTCGGCCGGGGCCGACCGGTCTCGGGGCGCAGGGTCAGCGACTGGAAGCGCGGGCGGCATCTACCCGACTCGGAGATGTCGTTCCTGGCTCTGGTCCGGGTGCTGATCGAGCACTGCCGCGGTCGGAGGGTGCCTGCTGATGGGGTCAGTGCGGGTCTGCTGGATGAGGAGCAATGGCGCCACTGGCTGCGGGCTGCCCGCGCCTCCCCGCCCGATCCCGACGTTGAGTCCTGCGCCGGGCAGCCGGCCGAGCAGGACGAGTGGGCTGGGCAGGTCGAGCGGGGGGTGGCTGACGGGGGGTGGGCGTCGCAGTGCCCGTACCGGGGATTGGCGCCGTTCGGGCAGGAGCAGGCGGAGGTTTTCTACGGGCGGGAGAAGCTGACCGCGCAGCTGGTGCACACTCTGGCCGGCCGGCTGGACCGGCCCGGGGTCTTGATGGTGAGCGGGGCGTCGGGGGCGGGCAAGTCGTCCCTGGTGCGTGCGGGGCTGCTGCCCGCGCTGGCTGACGGGGCGCTCAGTGAGGAATCGGCGAGGTGGCCGGTTGCGGTGATGCATCCCACCTCGCAGCCTCGCGATGAGCTGGCGCGGGTGCTGGCCAAGGTCGCCGGGCGCGATCCCGGGGCGGTCCGTGCGGCGTTGGAGAGCGCCCCGGAGCGGGCGTACACCCTGGTGCGGGATGTGGTGGACGCCTACGCTGTCAAGGGGCGGCAGGCTGTGGGCAGTACCGGTGACCGGCTGGTGCTGGTGGTCGACCCGTTCGAGCAGCTGTTCACTCTCCCCGACACCCCCCACCGCAACCTCGGCTCCGGTTCTGACTCCGGTTCTGGCTCTCGTTTTGGTGTGGCTGGTTCGGTGGAGCGGGAGCGTGCGGAGGTGATCGCGGCCCTGCATGCGGCGGCCACGGTGCCGTGCGGGCCGGACGGGGAGCCGGCCGCGTTGGTCATCGCGGTGATCCGCTCCGATTTCCTGCCCGCCTGCGCGGCCTACCCCCAGCTCGCCCAAGCGGCAACCGACGGGCTGTTCCTGGTCGGACCGATGACCGCGGCGCAGCTGCGGGCGACCATCACCGGACCCGCCGAACGCGCGGGCCTCAAGGTCCCGCCGTTTCTGGTCGACGCCATTCTCGCCGATCTGCCCGCCTCCTCATCCGGCGGCGGGTACGAGGTGGGGGCGCTGCCGCTGTTGTCGGAGGCGATGCGCGTCACCTGGAGGCACCGCGAGGACGACCGGCTGACCAGCCGCGGCTACGAGCTGTCCGGCGGTGTCGCCCACGCCATCCAGACCAGCGCCGAGGCCGTGTACACCGCCCTGACCGGTGCCCAGCAGGCCGCCGCCCGCAAGGTGTTCCACCGTCTCACCAAGGTCGCCCCTGACGGGCAGGCCGTCCGCCGCCCCATGCCCTACCGGCACGACGACCCCGCCTCCGAGGATCACGACGTGCGGGATGTGGTGGAGGCCTTCGCCGCTCAACGCCTGATCGTGGTCGGCGAGAACACCGCACAGATCACTCATGACACCCTTCTGCACGCCTGGGGACGATTACGCGGCTGGCTCGAAGACGATCCGGCCAACCGCGCCCTGTACAGCCAGCTGGCCGACGACGCGGCCGACTGGGCGCGCAACCACCACCACTCCTCCTACCTCTACCGGGGACAACGACTCTCCGCCGTCACCAACGCCCAACACCACTGGAACACCGACCCCGACCGCTACCCCACCCTCACCCAACAGGAACAACACTTTCTCAACGCAAGCGTCAAAGCCCGCACCCGCACCACCCGAAGGCGACACGCCCTCACCACAGTCCTCACCCTCCTCCTCGCCCTCGCCATAACCGCCGCATCCATTGCCTACAACCGAGGTCAAGCCGCACTCACCGCTCAGCAACAGGCACAGTCCCGGCAACTGGCCGCCCAGTCCGACGCACTCATCGACACCGACCCCGACCTGGCCTCCCTTCTGGCCGTCCACGCCTACAAGACCAGCCCCACCACCGAAGCAACCACCAGCCTCTACGCGGCAGCAGAAGTCCCCCTCCAACGCCGCCTCACCGGCCACAAGGTGGCGTCGGTGGCGTTCAGTCCCGACGGGCACACTCTGGCCACCGGCAGCGAAGACGGCACCGTACGGTTGTGGGACCCCGCAACCGGCCGCACCCGAAGGGTCCTCACCGGCCACAAGGGCGACGTGGGGGCGGTGGCGTTCAGTCCCGACGGACGCACTCTGGCCACCGGCAGCGAAGACGGCACCGTACGGTTGTGGGACCCCGCAACCGGCCGCACCCGAAGGGTCCTCACCGGCCACAAGGAAGACGTGTTCGCGCTGGCGTTCAGTCCCGACGGGCACACCCTCGCTACCAGCGGCGCGGATCGCACGGTGCGGCTGTGGGACACCGGGACCGGCGCTGTCCGCGAATCGCTCACCGGTCACACGGACGTCGTGTACGCGGTGGCGTTCAGTCCCGACGGGCACACCCTGGCCACCACGAGCAAAGACCGCACCGTACGGTTGTGGGATTCCGCAACCGACCGCACCCGAAGGGTCCTCACCGGCCACAAGGGCGCCGTGGGGGCGGTGGCGTTCAGTCCCGACGGACGGACCCTGGCCACCGCCGACGAAAAGGGCACGGTACGGTTGTGGAACCCCGCAACCGGCCGCACACGAAGGGTCCTCACCAGCCACGAGGGCACCGTGTACTCGGTGGCGTTCAGCCCCGACGGACGCACCTTAGCCACCGCCGGCACAGACGACATCGTACGGTTGTGGGATTCCGCAACCGGCCGCACCCGCACAACCCTCACCGGCCACAAGGGCGACGTGTACGCGGTGGCGTTCAGCCCCGACGGACGCACCCTGGCCACCGCCGCCGACGACGGGACGGTACGCCTGTGGGACACCACCGGCCGCACCCGCGGAACCCTCACCGGCCACAAGGGCATCGTGTACTCGGTGGCGTTCAGTCCCAGCGGACGCACTCTGGCCACCGGTGGCGTAGACGGCACGGTACGGTTGTGGGATTCCGCAACCGGGCGCACCCGGAGGGTCCTCACCGACCAGAAGGACGACGTGGGGGCGGTGGCGTTCAGTCCCGACGGACGGACCCTGGCCACCGCCGCCGACGGCGACACGGTACGGCTGTGGGATTCCGCAACCGGCCGCACCCGAAGGGTCCTCACCGGCCACAAGGAAGACGTGTTCTCGGTGGCGTTCAGCCCTGACGGACGCACCCTGGCCACCGCCGGCGCAGACCGGACGGTACGGTTGTGGGATTCCGCAACCGGGCGCACCCGAAGGGTCCTCACCGGCCACAAGGGCGACGTGGGGGCGGTGGCGTTCAGCCCCGACGGACGCACCCTGGCCACCGCCAGCGAGGACGACACGGTACGGTTGTGGGACCCCGCCACCGGGCGCACCCGAAGGGTCCTCACCGGCCACAAGGACAACGCGTGGTGGGTGGCGTACAGCCCCGACGGACGCACTCTCGCCACCAGCGGCGCGGATCACACGGTGCGGCTGTGGAATCCCGCAACCGGCCGCACCCGCGAAGCCATCACCATCAACAAGAGCGTCACGTCTATGGAATTCAGCCCCGACGGACGCACCCTGGCCACTGGGGACGACGGCGGCACGGTACGCCTGTGGGACCCCGCAACCGGCCTCACCCGTACAACCCTCACCGGCCACAAGCTCTACGTGGCGCAGGTGGCATTCAGCCCCGACGGCAAGACCCTGGCCACCGCCAGCGAAGACGGCACGGTACGCCTGTGGGATGCGAAGCCGCCTGACCAAGAAGAAGCGATCAAGAAGGTCTGTCAGGCCGTTGGCCGAAATCTCTCAGCCAAAGAACGGTCCCAGTACCTCCCCGACCAGTCGCGCCGGGTGTGCCCCTCCTGAGCCCTGGAGCGTGTGTCAACTACTCGGCCCTGAAGGCAAGGCTGCGTAGCCTGGGTCCGTCTTCAAACGGATCTTGCCCAGAGCAGGAATGACGCGAGGGTGACCGCCGCTACGTAGGAAGTGGCGGTCTTCTCGTATCGTGTGCGCGATTCCGCGACGTTGCAGATAGGCGCGGAACCCGCGGGAGCTGTAGGCCTCCGCGATGAGGCGGTCGGGCCGGCAGCGTGGCCCGCCAAGGCCACTGCGCGGTACTAGGATGCGTTCGAGGAGCGGGTGTGCGCAGATGCTGTCGTGGTGTTGGTCCGGTGTCACGAGGATCGCGAGTGGGCGGGCTTTGCCGTCGCAGGCGAGGTGGATTGTGGTGGTCAGGCCTCCTCGGAAGCGGCCGAGGGCGTGATCATCCGCTTCGTCCGGCCTGTGGTGCCCCCTTTTCGGCCGGTGGCGGCGGCATGCTGGTGGGCGCGGACGATGGTGGAGTCGATCTGCACCAGCCAGTCGATGTCGTCGGCCGCCTCCGCGCGGGCCTGGATCTGCTGCAGGGCGCGGGTGAACACACCGTCCAGGGGATGTCGCGGAACGGCGACACCTGCGCTGGCCCTCGTGGCTGCCACCACCACCTGGTGCGGGTCCCAGCTGTCCCGCATGGTGTGGTGGCGTTTTCTCAGGGTTGTCCGTCAGGGATGTGGCCGACCCCAGCCCGTGGGCGGTCGGCCGCTCACGCAACGGCTGAGGCGGGTGGTCCGGGGGTTCAGGCCCTGACAGGGCTCACCGGCTCGCCGAGTCGTCGGGCAGCGACGTACCAGGCCTGGGTCAGCGCGCTGCGGGCCAGGGCAAGGGCCTGGCCCTGTTCGCTGCCGAGGAGTAGCGGTGCACCGACGTGCACGTGCAGTCCCGGGCGGTGCAGTGGCGCGGTGAGCAGCCTGGCCAGCTGTTCGACGGGGCTGCCTGATGCCAGCGCGCGGGCTCCGGCCTGACCGAGGGGCACGACCTGGGCGCCGGTCGAGCGCGTGAGGTGGAAGAGGCCCGGATGCAAGGGCCGGGGCGGGGCTTCGCGAGTGCCCTTGCGGTGTGGCAGCCCGCCTTCCGGGTAGAGCAGGACGGACCGGCCCGCGGCCAGTGCGGTCTGGGCATCCTGCAGTGCCTGCTCGGCTCGCGGGTCGTGACGGTGAACCGGGATATTCCCCTCCCGGGTGAGGGCGCGGCCGAGTAGGGGGATGCGCCACAGCCCCGCTGCTGCCAAAACGATGGGTTCGGTACCGAGGCGGCGCAGCGCAGCGAAGACGATCGCGGGATCGCTGAGGGAAGTATGGTTGGCGATGATGATGCTGCCTGCGGGCGGTGGGGCACCCGTTTCCGTGGTGATGTTCAGACGGCCGAAGACGGGCACCACGACGCCTGCGAGGTGACTGAGCACGGCACCACCCCCAGGGTGACGACAACCAGTAGTGGGTGTTGGTCGCTGCCGCGGCGGCGAGCGATTCGTGATCACCTTATGCCGCACGCGGCCTGCCGACGGCGGCATCGTGGTCGGCGTACGCGCCGAGCGGGACGCCGATGCAGTGCGGTTCGCCCGGGGGGAGTGACCGCGGCCAGGCGTCGATACGCCTGGTGCGTGCCTGGCACCCGCTCTCGGAAGCGGGGCTCACGGTGACCGGGGCGAGCGGCGTGGGGGAGCGGGAACGCGCGGCACGCGCACGGCGTGAACCGTGCCGCCTGATCATCGCGCACCCCCACGTCGTCGGCGATGAACTGCACGGCGTTCTGGGGCCGGCACCTCGCGACGTAGTGCGCCGTGCCGGTGGCCGCGGAGTTGCCGGGCGGGTCACCGCCGTGGCGTACCGGCTGTGTCGTCGGCCTCGGCGCGGAGGTCATGAGTGACGGCCGAGGGCACCGTCGACGCTTTCGGACAGGCGTACCGCGAGGGGGATGACGGTTTCCCGGGGCACGGAGCCGCTGAGCGTCACCCGTCCGTCCGAGAGGTGGGGCCGGATGGGTGTGCAGGGCCGGGTCGGGAAACTCGTCGACAACGATCGGCACCAGGCCGACGGTCACCCAGCGCGAACAGGGCGTCGACGCGTTTTCCCAGCCGAGCCAGTGACTCGGCGGCGCGGTGCCCTGGTACCGGGCGAGATCGTCGCTGAGCCGACGCACCGCGTCCGGCTTCGAGAGACGAGAAACGTCGGACGGCAACACGGCTGCTCCATCGTTCGGCAGCGCTCCTGCCACCAGTACAGCGTCGAATCCCGGACGCCGCGACATACGCGGCTACACGGTCAGGCCCGTCGGGGCCGAGTCCGCAGGCGAGGGACCGGTTCGGGACGGCCGGGACGGGGCACCGTGCGGCCTGGCCAGCGTGTCGCCCGACGTGCTGGGCGCCTGCGGTCCGGCAGGCGCTGGCCATCCCGTATGCGGCCGACACCGTGCACCGCGTCAGCGGCACGCGCGGTGCCGTGGGCGGCGCAGGAACCGCCTTGGGCGTCTTCGGTGCCTCCTGATGCCCTGGACCAGAACTGCATTCTCGTGTCGGCCGCACCGCTACGCACCTGGGATGACCTGACGGGGCCGACGCGCGTGTCCGAGTCCGCGGAACGACGATGGAGGCACGGATTGTTCGTGTGGAGGCGTGAGGGGGAAAACACGTGGGGTGAGGGAGAATTCCGCGCGGTGCGCCGGACGGCGCGGTGTTCCGCACACCGCGGACCTGCGGGTGGAGGCTTGGACCCCACACGCGAGGAGTGCCTGGCGCAGGCGGTGCGGGTGTCTGCGAGTCGTTCCTGGACCTGACGGGGGCGCAGCCAGTCTCCGCAGGCGGGAGGTCATGGTGCGGGCGGACAGGGACGAGGATGTGCTGGTCGGCCTGCTGGAAGAGGTCGTGTACTGATGTACTGGCTCGACACCCAAGGCGAGGTCCCGGTCGATGTGGAACTGACGCCAGTTGCCGGCGGCTTGCGGGGCGGCCTTCACATGGCTGAGGCCGGGGCGCTTGCGGTGACGGGGGCCGCGCCGAAGGCCGTCACATGGCACAAGCTGGCCTTTGCGCGCGGGCCGGTGGGCTGGACGTGCTCGGTGACGCTCGACGTGTGAGCCGTGGCCCTGACCGAATCCGCCCATCCACCCGAGGGTCTCGTACGGGCCCTCCGAGCGGCCGGCATCAGCGACGAGCGCCTGCTCCAGGCCGTACCAGCGACGCCCCGAGCGGCATTCGTCCCCACCGGCCACCACACGCACGCCTATCATGACATGCCCATTCCGATCGGGCACGGACCAGGTGAGCACGCAGCCCTCGATCTCGGCCATGGTGATCGAGGGCCTTGACCTGAGCGGGGATGAACCCTCCTTGAGATTGGTACCGGCCTCGGCTTCCAGACCGCACTACTCGCCCGGTTGGCCGCCGATGTCGTGACCATAGAGATGTGGCCGGACCTCGCACATCAGGCACGGCGCAACCTCGCCCGGCAGGGCATCGGGATTCTTACCTCGCGCCCAGCACGCTGGGCGCGAGGGCACGCACTCTGCTGGCCGCGTCAGTGGCGCGCTGGACGCCTGGGTGAACCACGGCGTGCGGGGCGGGTACTACCGAGGGGGGAGCTCCGCGCCCTGCATCGCCGGGCGCGGAGCCGCCCGCGGCCTGGGTGAGCCTTCACGGAAGGCTCACCCCGTGGTTGTTGAGGGCCTCGACGACCGGCTGGAAGTACGTGACGCCGCCGAAGCGGCAGTCGCCGGTGCCGCCGGAGGTGAGGCCGATCGCCGTGTTGCCCGAGAAGAGCGGACCGCCGCTGTCGCCGGGCTCGGCGCACACATTGGTCCTGATCATCTGGTAGACGATGTCGCCGCCGCCGTAGTTGACCGTGTAGTTGAGCCCGGTGACGGTGCCGCTGTGCAGGCCCGTGGTGCTGCCGCTGCGCTGGACGAGCATGCCGACGCTGGCATTGGCCGCACCGGTGATGGTGCGGTAGGTGCCGTTGTACAGGTTCACGTTGCTGGGGTGCGGCAACAACGCGTTCGTGTAGGAGATGTAGCCGTAGTCGTTGACCGGGAAGCTTGAGTAGGCCGTCGGGCCGATGGGCAGACCAAGGCGGGTGCGCCAGGTCGGATAGCCCTCGGTGCAGTGCCCGGCGGTCAGGATGTAGTACGAGGTGCCGACATGCACGTTGAAGCCGGCCGAGCAGCGCCAGCCGGAGGAAGCGTAGATCGGATCTCCGCCGGAGAGCAGTCTGGTGAGCTTGCCCCGCGTGCGCTCGATGCGCAGTGCGCCGCCGTTCGGGCCGGCGGCCTTCTTGATCTTGGCGATTTCGGCGTCCGAGACGGTGCTGTCAGCCTGGACGACGACGGATTGGCCCTCCGTGTCGATGGTCCAGGCTGTGCCGCTGACGTCCGCCGCGAGGACTGCGTCGCTCGCCGCTTTGAGGTCTCCGGCGCTGAAGTGCCGACTCTGGTCGGCGTCGGCGGTTCCGGGGGCGGTCAGCGCGAGCGCGGCGGCCAGACCCGATATGAGGGCCAGCGCCCGAAGCCGTCCAGCCGCGCGGCTGGAGCGGCTGACCAAGCTGTTTCTCCGGGCGGTGTGCTTGATTCTCACGACGATCCTCCTGGTGCGGGGGGTGAGAGGAGGCCCGCGTCGCAATTGGGTTTCCTGTTGCGCGCGGGTGAGGAGAGTTGAAGCCTTTGTCAGGAACGGTGATGCGAGTATTCGCCCGGTACAAGGGTGGTCACGGCGTATTGAAGGGTTGCGAGGAATTGCGTGGTTACGGTAGCCACGCCCGCGCCCCATGAGGTGCGCTGCGGCGCCCACATGCGCGCCAGGCACGCCTGAAATGCTCCGCTGCTCATCGTTCGTCAAGTGGTGAGTGTGAGGGTGGGGCGTCGCGACGCCGCGTAGGCCAGGTAGTCGGTTCCAGCTCACCTCGGCCTGGCGCATCGCGGTCTGCGGGGTGAAGAGGCCGGTGTGGTAGGTGCCGGCGACTGCACCGGAGCGCGAGCGGCATGGCGAGCCGGGTTCGGCCCGGCAGCGCGGGCAGGGGTGGCACTCGAGTCGTCCGCCTCGCTCGGGGAAGCCTCTTGAGGGAACGTCATGGCACCGGACGCTGTCACAAACAATTCTCAGAAGTACTCCGAACCCACCTTTGAGCGAGAACGAGTTCTGCGAACCGAACCGCCGGTTCGCGATCACCGGGCCGTCGTCTTTGATCTTGCTCGGGTAAGGGACCGTTTGTGAGAAGCGGAGTCTTCCTCAGTTGTTGAGCAGCCGCCATGTGGTGAGGGCGAGCCCGGCTCGTATCAAGCCAGTGGGCTCGGTGAGTTCGATGTTCAGGGTCTTACCGATCCGTTCGAGCCGGCGGGCAACGCTGCTGTGGTGCAGGTGGAGGAGGTCGGCGGCCCGGCGCAGGGAGCCGGTGACGCAGTAGGCGTCCAGCGTCTCCAGATCCAGATCTTGCGGGCTGTCGGCGATGCGGGCGATCGCGGCCACGTCGGCGTTGTCGCACGCGCTGTCCTGGGGAACCTGCGCGAGCAGCGCCAACGCCCCGAGTTCGACGTAGGGGACAGTCGGGCGGTGTGGGGTGGTGAAGCGGAGAGCTGTCCGGGCTTGCCGCCAGGACAGCTCAGGACTTTCGGCGGCGCCGATGCCCGCGCGTACGCCTGCCGGAAACCGGGCCTCGTCCACGGTGGTCGCCAGGATGACGCCCACATCAACGAGCGGTGCCGCTTTGGCCGTGCGAGCCGGGCAGATCAGGGTGCAGAGCTGGTCGAGTGGAAGCTGCGAACGTACGGCGACGGCGCGGACCGGCAGGTCGGCAGCGAACCCCAAGAGCCGTAGCGCCCGGGTTCGGGCCGCCTCGTCGCTGTCGGAACTGATCGCGAGCTCGACGAGGGCGGGGTCGGCCATGGTGGTACGGGCCGGGCCGTACCGTTCTATGACCGCGGCGGCGGCGATGGCGAGCCGGTCCAGGAGTACTTCGTCGAGCGGACTGGGCGGGCCGGGGCGTTCCAGCCACACCGTGCCGATCTCCTCCTCGTCGAGTGTGATCGGCGCTGTGGTGGACGCGGGGTGCGGCGGAGGGGATACCTGCCTGCCGTCGGGCGAGGTGCGGATTTCTCGCCCCGTGCCATGGAGCCGAATCCCGACCACACAAGCGGACAGGCCCGCTGAGGCTCGGACGAGTGCTGGGAGGTACACCCTTCTGCACATCAACGTGTCGTAGAACGCGATGACGCGGATCGCGCCTTGGGCGTGCGGGTCCAGGTGCGACAGCCGTTCGGCGAGGGCCTCCATGGCGCAAGGATACGGCTGACCGAGTGCGCCATTCTGTGCACAACTTGATTCGCATACACGACACTTGGCGGATGAACCCATAGGGGTCGACGATGAGGATGGTCGTTATGGATCCCGAACTCGAAGCGTTTGTCCCCCTGCTCGTGAAAGCCGACCTGACCGATCCGGTCACTGACCGCAAGAACTACGCTGAGCGTGCCGCTGCGGCACCGGCGCCGAACACAACAGGCATGGAGATCGAAGACCGTACCGTGCCCGCCGATCCGGACGTGCCGGTGCGGATCTACCGTCCGAACGGGGCGTGGGGCACCATCGTCTGGCTGCACGGCGGAGGCTGGGTGATGGGGGATCTGAACTCTGATCACCACTTTGCCGCCCGGATCGCGGCTGGCGCCGACACGGTGGTGATCTCGGTGGATTACCGCCGATCTCCCGAGCATCGGTTCCCGGCCGCCCTGGACGACACCTACGCCGTACTGACCTGGGCAGCCGAACACGCGGCTGAGCTGGGCATCGACTCGAACCAGATTGCCGTCGGGGGGCACAGTGCCGGCGCTGGGCTCGCAGCCGCGGTGGCGTTGCGGGCGCGTGATCAGCAGGGGCCTGCAATCCGCTTCCAGCTGCTCAATCAGCCGTTGCTCGATGACCGTCAGGAGACCTGGTCACAGCGGAACTTCACCGATACGCCCTTGCATGATCGCGACACACTCACGGCAGTGTGGCGGCACTACCTGGGCTCCCAACCCGCCACACCGTACGCCGCCCCGGCCCGGGCCGACGACCTGTCCGGCCTCCCCCCTGCCTACGTGGCCACCGCGGATTCCGACCCGCTCCGCGACGAAGGCATCACCTATGCACTGCGTCTGCTGCAGGCGGGCGTCCCGGTCGAGCTGCACCAGTGGCCCGGCACCTTCCACGGCTCGCTGGCGGTCCTGTCCGCCGACGTGTCGCAGCGGCAGTTCGCCGAACTCTGCGCAGCCCTGCGCCGCGCCCTGGCCCCGTAGGCGGCCGAGGCCAACCAGGCTGGCCCCCAAGCCCTACGCCCCACCAGATGATCGATGACCACAGAATGGATGTGTCGGCATGACCGTTACCCCGATCGATCTCTTCTCCTCCTTCATCCACCTTGACCAAAGCGGCCAGGTGCGCGCCGAGCAGCCCGTGTTCGACCCCGAGCGGGACGGCTGGCAGTTGATGACCTTCCACGTGGAGACCGACGCGGACGTCCACGCTGACCACTGGGAAGTCCACTCCGCCGCGGATGAAGTCGTGTCCTGCCTCAGCGGCGGGATACGTGTCTACTTCCGCCCGGAACAGCCGGATGAGAAGGAGGAGGAGATCAAGCTGGCAGCGGGAACGGCGGCCATCGTCCCGCGCGGGCGATGGCACCGCATCGCACTGGACGGCCCCAGCGACATCATGTCCGTCACCCTTCCACGCGGCAGTCGCCTGGAGAAGCGGAGCGAAGCCTAGCCGGGCCCGTCACATACGGTCCTCATCCACGGCGACGCCCGACAAAGGCCGCCGCCCACGTCCGCGCCTTCCCGTGGCTCGTCCGTGCCGCAGGGCGCGAGCGCGACCAGGCATCACACAGCTCTGCACACGGTGACCGGTAGCACTCGGGCCGCGGGGCCCGCCCCCAGACCGCCCAGGACTGAATGGACCGGCGTCTACCCGTCTTCGCCACCGTCGTCATCGTCGTCCAGCTCGCCCGCGCCCTCCGCGGCATCCCCGTCGCGCACCGGGACGGCGTCGACGTCCACTTGCACAGCGCCGTCAGCATCGAGCTGGCCCGTCCGCGGCGACCGTGGAGCCGTCCCCCCATGCCTGGGAGATGTCCAGGCGGGCGTGCGCGTTGACCAGGTCGGCGATCGCCTCGTTCAAAGTCGGGATGGAGAAGTGCCGGTTCGCGGCCAGCGACAGCTCGTGCCCGCTCGCCCCGGGGATGTGCCGGGCGGCCTCGTGAAGTGCATCTACATGGCACTGATGAGCCTCGACCCGACCAGCAAGGGCCGCAAGCGGTGGACCATGCGCTGGAAGGCACCCCTCAACGCGTTCCATCGCGTTCGAGGGCCGGCTCACCCGGGCCAACAACTGAACCTCAACAACCAAGATCAGCCGTTAAATTGACACACCCACCAGCCGCTGCCGACTTCGGTTCAGGTCCCAGCCAGCGTCGGACCGTTGGTGTTCAGCAGAGTGAGGCCAAGGTGAGTCAGCGTATGAAGGGCAGTCTTCCCTTCCCGGGTGACAACGGTCAGCCCGGCGCTGCGCAGGGTGGTGGCGTGCTCGCTGGCGCTGGCCATTGGTATGCCCGCCCGCTGCGCAAGCTGGGTGGTGGTGCACGCGGGATGATCGGCTATCACGCACAGCACGACCGCCCTGGTACGCCCGAGGAGCGCGACCAGGGCCGGCGGCACCGGAGCGTCTGCCTGACGGACGCCGGCGGGGGGAGCCCAGAGGGCGGCCGCATCGACTGGGTTGTGCAGAGCCGGGTACACCATGACCACCGTGTCGGCCTCAGGGCTGGCAAACAACTGGGGTACCGGCCCGCAGAACACTGATGGAGCCAGTACGAGCGTGCGGCCCGCCAGGTGGAAGTCAGCTCCCGGATGGAGCAGCGGGTGATAGCCCGAGATCTCCAGCACGGGGGCCCTCCACACGACCAATGGGCGCAGGCTGTCCAGCAGCGCCTCCACCCCACCGTGCACCATGACCCGCCCGCGCCGCGCCACTTCCCCGTCCAGGTGCCGGTGGATGCGCACCCAGTACGGGGCGACGGCCACCCGGTGGCAGTGCTGTAGCGCGGTGGCCAGTCGCCGCACCGCCTGCCGGTCAGCACCCATCGCCCCGGTCAGCCACGGTGCCCGCCGCCTAGCCGTGAGCGGAAGCACCGCGAACTCCGCGCGCAGGCGCCAATCCGGCACACTGCACAGCCGTTCCAGCCCCTCGTCGATACAGTCTGCCGTGCCTACCAGAGTGAACAGATCCACCAGCCCCCCGGCAGGCGGGCTGAGGAACCGCGCGGTGTCCGGTCCGTCGCCGGTAATCAGCGGACCGGTGCGTGCGCGCCAGCCGCCGAACAGCGCCTTGGCGTCGCGCCGTTGCATGTTCCACAAACTGATCTCTGTCTCTGCGAGCGGGCCCAGCACAGTGATCCGCACCCGTGCCAGGTCCGCGGCAGTGAAGTGAACCCGCAACACAAGCTTCCCCCTCATCTGCGCCTGAGAGCGATCCTCCCTATCGGTTTCGTTTCGGGACAGACCGAATCCAGTTGTTCGTTGTCGGCCAGGGCGCGCATCGTTTCCCTGAGCAGGGCGCACATGGCACCCGGGCCGCTCGACCGGGAGGACTTTCATACGCGCCTTGCGACCTCTGTCCACGCGCCGGAGAGCATGGCCCTGCCCGACAGCCTGGTGGAGGCCTTCGGCGCCACGTGGGAAGCCCGTCGTCCGAGAAGGAAGGAACTGGCATGCGTACCCGACTCCAGACCCTCTGCGACCGCCTACTGGAGAGCGTCGCCCCCAAGGCGACCGCCTCGGCCGTCAGCTGCTGGCAGTTCGACTACTGCTCGCGCAACGCCTGCGGCACCAACCGGCACCGCCGCTACGAAGTGGACCCCTGCAACGACAGGTTCCGCTCCTGCTGCCCCGGCAGCTGTAGCTACTCCGGCCGCCCCTGCAGCTGACCACTTGCGGGGGATGCTACGACCGCATCCGGCGCCGGCGCGGGGTGACCGACCCCGCCCGCGCCCGGATGCGGCACGCACCGCCCTCTGAGACTCGGAGAGGGTTTCTCGATTGATGGTCCACATGATCGACGCCGGGCGGGTCCTGCTGGGACTTGTCTTTCTCTGCTCCCTCGCCGGGAAACTGCGGGGAGCGGTCGCCTTCCTGGAATTCCGCGCGGCAGTGGGGCAGCTTGCCCCGGCGCTGCGCCGCGTACGCAAGCCCGTCGCCGTCCTGGTGGTCGTGGCCGAGGCGCTCGCCGTCACGACCCTCGCCGTGCCGACGACGGCGGCCTTCGGCTTTGCCTTGAGCGCTTCCCTGCTGACGGTGTTCACCGTCGGCCTGGTCGGCGTGCTGCGGCGTGGCGCGACCACCCCCTGCCAGTGTTTCGGGCGGAGCGCCCCGGTGGCGCCCCGTCATGTCGTACGCAACATCGTGCTCGGCCTGGTCTCCCTGGGCGGCCTCGGCGCACACCTGGCCGACTCCGGCGCGGCAGCGGGCCGAGTATCCGCCGGGCTGCTGCTCGACGTGGGCGTGGCGGCGCTGCTCGCCCTGCTCACGGTCATGCTGGACGACTGGGCGGAGCTGTTCGCGCCGCGTCCAGCGGCGGGGGAGATCCGTTGAGCCGGGCGACCACCACCCTTGCCGCCAGCATCGCGATCGCCGCCACCGCGATCGCCGCCGTCGCGCTGCGCCGCCGCTACGTCGTCGTGACCGTGATCGGCGCGAGTATGAGCCCCACACTCGTCGAAGGGGACCGGGTACTGGTCCGGCGCGTCCCGCTGAAGGCGATCACCACCGGACGGCTGGTGGTCACCGAACCACCGCACGAGCGCCGTTGGGACGCCGTACGGGCGCACGGATTGCTGATCAAACGCGCGGCGGCGGTGCCGGGGGACCCGCTGCCGCGCGAAGGCGCACCAGCCCTCCTCGATCTGCCGGAAGAGCGGGTCCCGGAGGGCCGAATCGTCCTCCTCGGCGACAATCCGGCCGCCAGCCTGGACTCCCGCTACTGCGGCTATTTCCGGGCCGAGCAGATCGTGGGTGTCGTCGTCCGCCCCCTGCCCCTCTCGGCCAAGTGACCGGGACAGCCACCAGGAAAGGATGCATCACCATGGCCTATCTGACCACAGCAGTCGTGCTGCTGGGACTGCTCGGCCTGCTCAACCTGGCGCTGGTATACGGCGTGGTCCGCCGCCTGCGCACCGCGGGCCCGGCCCACTCGGGTGCCGGGCCCGGCACCGACAAGGTCCTGGGGCCGGGCGGCGCCGTCGCCCCGTTCACCGCACTCGACACCCAGGGCCGACCGCTGACCCTGGACGCTCTGTCCGAGGGGCTCATCGTCCTCTTCCTCGCCCCCTGGTGCGCCGCCTGCCAGGAGCTGCTGCCGCTGGTCGCCGAGCGCGCCGCCGCCTATGGGCCGGAGCGCCTGTTGGCCGTCGTGGAGGAAGACCCGACGCAAGAGGGCGGCGGTGTCGCGGAGTACGTCGAGCGGCTCGTTCCGGTGGCCCGGGTGGCTGTGGTCCGCGACGGCGACGAGCTGGTCGAGGCGTTCCAGGTCACCGGCATGCCCGCGTATGTGGAGATGGGCGCGGGCGGCATCGTCGCGAGCACCGGCCGGACTCTGCCCCGCCGGACGGACACCGTCCAGGCCGGGCACTGATCGGTGATCCGACGAGCTCGCACCACCGCGCTCGGCACAGCCCTCGCGCTCGCCTGGCGCGCGGCGCCCGGGCACATGGCCGCCCTACTGGTCCTCACGGCGGCCGGCGCCGCGACGCCCGTCGCCGTGGCCTGGCTGACCCGACTGGCCCTGAACGCCCTGGCCGGAGCGGGCGACACAGTCCTGCTCGGCCTGGCACTCGGCCTGGCCGCGCTGGGTCTGGCGACGGCGGTGATGACGCCGCTGACCACGTACCTCGGCAATCAACTCGACCGCGCGACAGCCTTCACCGCGGTGTCCCGCGTCTACTCAGCCGTCAACTCCCTCGCCGGGCTGTCCCGGCTGGAGAATCCCGGCTTCCAGGACCAGCTGCGGGTGGCCCAGTCAGCGGGCAGCCAGGCTGTTGGGGGAGTCCTGGAAGCCGGGCTCGCCCTCATCGGCGGCGTGCTCACCGCGGCCGGCTTCATCGGTGCGCTGTACGTGCTGAGCCCCGCCATGACCGCGGTGGTCCTGCTGTGCGTCGTACCCCTGCTCGTGGCCGAACTGCGGTTGGCACGCCGCCGGGCCCTCGGCGACTGGCGGGCGAGCGTCGCTTCGCGCCGCGCCGGCTTCTACGAGATGCTGCTGTCCAGCCTGGAGGCCGCAAAGGAGATCCGGCTCTTCGGGGCGGGCGGCTTCCTGCTCGACCGTATGCTCGCCGCCCGCCGCACCGCCGACGCCGAACGCCGCGCCGTGGACCGCCGTGAGCTGCTGACCCAGGGCGCGCTGGCCCTGCTCGCCGCGGCTGTCGGCGGGGCCGGCCTGGTGTGGGCGACGGAGGCTGCCCAGCGCGGACAACTGACGGTCGGTGATGTGGCTCTGTTCATCTCGGCCATCGCCGGAGTGCAGGGTGCGCTGGGCACCCTGGTGCGATCCGTGGCGCAGCTGCACCATCTGCTGCTCATCATGGGCCACTACCAAGCCGTCGTCGGGACGGCCCCGGACTTGGCTTCCGCCGCACCGCCCGATGAGGCAGTGTCCCTGCCCGCACTGCGCGAGGGCATCGAGTTCCGGGATGTCTGGTTCCGCTATGACGCGGGGCATCCCTGGGTGCTGCGCGGGGTCAGCTTCCGCATCCCGTACGGGCAGGCGCTGGCCCTGGTCGGACACAACGGCGCCGGCAAGAGCACCCTGGTCAAGCTGCTGTGTCGGTTCTACGATCCGACGCGCGGTGCGGTGCTCTGGGACGGCGTCGACATTCGACGGGTGCCGGTGGCGGAGCTGCGCCGTCGGCTAGGCGCAGTGTTCCAGGACTACGTGGAGTACGACTTGACGGCCGCAGAGAACATCGCCATCGGTGATGTGACGGCCATGGACGACCGGCCACGGCTGGTATCCGCAGCCCGGGCCGCAGACATCGACGGCGTGCTCGGGGCACTGCCGCGAGGGTACGACACCCTCCTCAGCCGGCTCTTCTCCGACGACGGCCACGACGGCCGGACATCCAACCAGGCAGGGAGCCCGTCGGACGAGACCGGAGCCCTGCTGTCGGGAGGCCAGTGGCAACGGGTGGCCCTGGCACGGGCGTTCCTACGGGCCGACCCCGACCTGTTGATCCTGGACGAGCCGAGCTCCGGTCTGGACGCGGAGGCCGAACACGACATCCACCAGCGGCTGACGCACTACCGCAAAGACCGCACCAGCCTCCTGATCTCCCACCGGCTCGGCGCGGTGCGCGCCGCCGACCGGATCATCGTCCTGAGCCAGGGCCGGATCACCGAGGAAGGCACACACACCGAGCTTGTCGAGCGCTGCGGCACATACGCCCGACTGTTCGCCCTGCAGGCCAGGGGATACCAGAAGTGAACCGGTCACTGAACGCCGACGCCCTGATGAGGATGGCCCTCGGTCGAGGAGCCGATGTGAGCGCGGCGTCGTCATGCCGCTGCCCAGTTCAGCCCGGGCTCCGCGAGCACCTTCTTGTCCAGGAACCGACGGGCGTGCTGCATCGGTGCCCCGAGCGCCCGCCCGATCAAGCTGAACGACTGCCCCTCGCGCCAGCGTCTCCAGATCTCATCCTGTTGAGCCGACGAAAACCCGTAGTCACGCAACCTGTGCCTCCACGATCACATGATCATCCGAGGGTGGTGCGTTGATCACTTGAGGGTGCCATCGTTTGCCGACAGATGGGGCGCGGCCTGATCCGGCCGCCCGCGTCCACCGGGGTTGAGGGTGCGCTGTCCCGGCCGAGCCGCCGGTGGGAGACTGCCGCCCGTGTCTGGGTTCACGAGGGATACGAAGTACTACGGCGACCGGCTGGTATACGAGCCGCTGGAGAGGAAGTGGGCCGGCTACCACGCCCGCCACTGCGGGTGCGGACAGGACTGGCTCGAAGCCCATGCTGTCCCGGCCGGGTTCACCGTGATTCCCCGGGGCAAGACCGGCTACTACGGGCTCGTCGGCCCCGGCCTGACCGAAGGCGTGGACGACGGCACTGACCGCGAACGCGTTATGGGAGGCGGTGACCGGCAAGCCGGGCACCCAGCCGACAAGTACTACTGCTCCTTCCAGCGCTGGCTCCCGGCCACCTCGCCAGCATCGCCGACCCCGAGCACGTCAAGACGATCAGGCTTTTCGTGACCTGGCACGTCCTTTCTCGGCTTCGGGCCCGCGCCGAGCGGAGTCACATCACACCCAGCGTCCGCCGCCTTCGCCGCTGAACAGATCAAGTACGCGACCGCCTTCCTGCAATGGCTCGGCGAGCGGAACAGCACCCTGGCGTCCTGCGGCCAGATCGATATCGACGCCTGGTTTGCCGAGAACACCGAACATGCCCGCACCTGCCTGAGGGCCTTCCTCAACAGGGCTATGCAGAGCCGCCGCTGCCGACGCTCCTTCTCCATCCCCGCGATGAAGGTTTCCCGGCGAGCCGCGCTGAGCGAGGACGAGCGCCTCGATGCCCTTGGCCGACTGCTGACCGATACGGAGATACCGACGCGTCTCCGTGTCGCCGGAGTCATCGTGCTCCTCTACGCGCAGCCCGTGAGCCGCATCGTCCCGCTCACCGTCGACGACGTGATTCGCGACAGCGGCGCGGTGCTGCTACGGCTCGGCGAGCCCGCCTCGCCCGTTCCTGCACCGGTCGCTGTCTTGCTGCTGGAGCACATTGCGGAGACGGTACGCCGCCGGCGATCACTCATGGTCACCAGCTGGCTGGGTTCCACGAGGAACCGGCGACAGCTGAAAACGAGCCCACCGCGATCAGACTCCAAGTTGATTCGGCGTTGACGGGTCGCGCTCTCGGTTACACAAAACCGCTCGCGGTGGGCAGCCACCGGCGCGATGCTGTCACGATGCCTGCAGAGACCGCTTACCACGACGAACTCGGCGATTACTTCGCAAAGAACGCCGACACCAGCCCCTACAACGCGCACACCGATCGGCCCGCGATGCTTGCACTTGCAGGGGACGTTGCCGGGCTGAAGATCCTCGATGTCGGCTGCGGGGCCGGGCACTACGCGGCCGAACTCCTCGCGGGTGGTGCCGAGGTAGTCGGAATCGACGGCAGCGCGACTCTGCTGAGTCACGCGCGGGAGCGATTGGGCAACCGGGCCGAACTGCGCATGCACGACGCGGAGAAGCCACTGAACTTCATCGACGACTCATCGTTCGACGGAGTCGTGTGCGCATTGCTGCTGCACCATATCGCCGACCGGCCGCGACTCCTCGGCGAGCTACGACGCGTCCTGCGTCCTGGCGGGTGGCTACTGGTCTCGACGACCCACCCGACGGCTGACTGGCGGAAATTCGGTGGCTCGTACTACGCCGACGACTGGGTTGACCTCCCGCTCGCCGGAGGCCCGTTGGCAATCCACTACCAACGCATGCCGCTGGAAACGTTCCTGAACGAGCTGCTGGCCGCCGGATTCACGCTTGAAAGACTCATCGAGCCTCGCCCGATGCCTGGCCTGCAAGAACTCGACGAAACGGCCTACAACAAGCTCCACCAGGCTCCGTGCTTCCTCGCGGTCAGACTCCTGCGGCCCTGACCGCACGCAATCCGCGCCTCCTTGGCGAACGTGCACAGTCACGGCCCCCGTTTCCCAAGCGCAGAACCGGCAACACTTGAATACGCGACCTCGCCAGTACCGAGGCCGGCCGCCGACTCGTGCTGCGGTTCCGGGGGACCTTCGCGGTCAAGAACGCCTCGACCTTCAGGGCAATGCTCACCGACAAGGCACAAAGCATCCTGGACAGCGCCGCCGAGTTATCCGGCCTCGGCCATGCTCGCCGTCGGTCCTCCCCACGAACGGATCAAGCGCCCACGACTACTCGGTGGCCTCCTCAACGGCTACGAGCGGGCGGCGTGGATGCGCAGTTCAGCGTAGGTGGCCTTGAACCCCACAGGGCGCGCTGTCCGGGTCCCGACAGGAAGTCATTCGGGGGAGGGGGCAGGTATCGGCTGCTCGAGCGGTGCGATGCGCGTCCGTCTCGACCTCGGTGGCGGAGCCGCGCATCTGCCTCCGGGCAGGCGTCGCTCCGTGCGGTCCGAGTGACCGCGAATCCACACCTTCGGCGGGACGGACGCGAAGGCCCCGTTGCCGTCTTCGAGTAAGTTCTCGCGATTGCTTCCTTGCGTGCCACGATGTCGAGAAGGGCTTCGACGGCGCCGGGATCGGCCTCCCCGGGCCTGCCCGCTTCCCCGACTGCGTGCCGCTCGCCCCGCTGATCATGCCCGGCTGGGACGGCTTCCCGTGCGCGAGACGCTCTGCCAGGAGCTGGCCGGCCCCGTCAAGGTCGACAACGAAGTAAACCTCATGGCGATGGGGGAGCGGCACGCGGGCGTGACCCGTTCCGTGCAGGACTTCCTCTTCGTCAAGATCGGCACCGGCACCGGCCGCGCTACCACGTCATCAGTTGCTCCCGTCCCGCCCTGCTCAGCCCTGTGGGGTTCCAGAACTCAGCCACTGGCGATGACCTGCATCTCTACGCCGCTCGTTCGTACTTGTTGATGAGACCTCCGAGGATCGGTCGGCGCTTTATCCGCTCGTGGGAGAGGCCGGCGATGGGGTGGTCGGGCCGATGTTGCGCGGCGGAGTGATCCGTCGCCCCGCGTGTCGCGGGCTCCTATGCCGAGATGTTTCCGCACGGTCCTGCGAGCGGCGGCAGGTGAGACTCCGCGGCCCACCCACTTGTAATCCGACCCTGAACGAGCCATGCGACCCCTCATCAGCTCCGTTGCCGGGCCGAGGTGGTGCTGGTTGCAACTCGTGGGCACTCCAATGCCCGGATCGCCCGGGACACCGGCCTGCACCGGGATACGGTGCGTACCTGGCGGGGCCGGTTCGCCGTCGGCCGAGCCCACCCCGGGGCGGTTCACGCTCGCCGGCGGGCAAGCCTCCGGTTCATGAGCATGGTCATCGACCACAGCACCATCGCCTCGTGGACCTGCGGCAGCGTCTCGTGACAGCGCCGAGCATGCCCCCTGATCATGCTGCCGCAGCGGGAAACACCAAGATCCCCGACAGAGTCGAGCTCAGTACTGTCAGTAGTGCTCTTCCCGGTAGACGCCGTCGGCGTCGACACCACAGCCCCACCCACCAAAGCTCGTGTTCGCCAGCTCCATATTGACGACGAAGGAACCGGCCGCTGCGAGGGTGATCCTGAACGCATCGTCGTCATCGTCGGGCAGGTTGTTCACGGCCAGCAACGGGAACTCTGCGGAAGCCAGTGCCCCCTCGTCGGCGATGAGGACGAGAGTACTGTTGGGCCAGCCTTCGTCATCACGCCCGATCCGCGCCTGGATCTGATCCGCCGTGAAGCCCGCATAGGCGCGGTTGCCGATGACGGTGATCGACTCGTAGTGCTCCGAGCCTCCTTCGAGGGCTTGGAGCAAGCGTGCCCACTCATCCGGCTGCTCGAAGGACGTCCGCACCAGGAGCGGACCGGCGGCCTTCTCGATCGTGGAGGAGGGTGGCTCGGGCTCGGCCCCCGTACGCTCGCCGGGGATGACCTGGATGAGGAAGCGGGGCTTCTTACCGTCCGACGACCGGTCACTGGCATGGACGCGGACCAGGTAGGGGCCGACTCCTGCGGTGGCGAGATTCTCCTTGCGCAGCGGCTCGTATCCGCTGTCGCACAGGGCGAGGAAGCCGGTCGTGGAGATCACGGTGATCTCTTCGACCTCGTCCCAGCCGCTTCCTGCTCCCGGGTCATCTCCGGCATAGAGGGTGACGATGGGGTTCTCCAGGGTGCTTCCGGCGTCGATGTGCAGCCAGTCTTTCTCGGCCGCCAGGAACCCGCGTCTGCGCGGCTGCTTGCCGGCGTCGGGGTCCATGACGGCCAGGTCGCCCCACTCCTTCATCTTGAGCGGCCGGGTGCGGCCGTCAAGGAGCGGCCAGGTGGAACGCTGCATGGAGAACCCCCATCGTGCTTGCTGTGCCGGCCCGTTACGTCCTGGAAGGGTAAACGGCCACTGTGGCAGGCGCGTTGCACGCCCTACTTGTTGGTCTTCAGCGTCATGGAGTGCACGTTGACGCGGGCGCGGACGTCCACGCACATGATGGTGATGAGCTTGCAACCCACGGCGGCGTCCGTGTTGGCGTAGACGGTCTCGACGGCCGGGGTCCGGGCGACGGCGATGCTGTAGTTCGGCGGTGCGGCCTGCGCCGTTGCAGCGCTGATGCCGGTGAGGAGGAGCGGGCCGAGAGCGGCACCGATGAACGCCCTCACCTGTGATCACCAGCCCTCGACGCAGGGAATGCGGAGGACGCACAGAGACCGCCCCGCCTGGGCCCATCCGGCGGAACCAAGGAGAACCGCGCCGTACCCGCCGGCGCACGATGCATGGCACATGCCATCGCCCATTCCCTCACAGCAGATCCCACGACGGCCACCACGCCACCTTCCGCCCGATCAGCCCACACACCACACCAGCACAAGGCGTCTGGCACCACGTGTGATGAGCTGTTCCCTGACGGGGGAATCGTTATCCTGGCCGCCACCATGCGACGGCCGCGTCGGCGCGCCCCCGTCCGCACACCGCACACGGGATCATGCCCACGGACGCAAGGGACGCCATCAGTGACATCGGGCCGCACCACCCCCTATCGCAAACAAGGCGCGCAGCTGCTGGCCCTCCTCCTGGACGGGGCGGCCCCCGGAGACGCCGGGCGGATGCGCCACCGGCTGGGGGAGGACGCGCCCCACTATCTCACCTTGGTGCAGCTGACCGACCAGGCCCGCGCCCACGCTCTCCGCGATCCCGATGTGCAGGTACGGCGCGCCGTGATCCGCGCGAAGGGGCTGACGGCGGAGGACTTGGCCGTCCTACTGGAACTGCCCGATCCCGTCGTCGACCAGCGCGTGTACGAGCACAGCGCGGCCCTGCCCTGGATGCGCCGCCGCATCCTCGCGCCCGGCCGATACCCCGACTCCGCTGTCCTGAAGCCCCTGTTGGTCCGCATCCGTGCGACCACGCAGGATCCGCCCGGCCTCGAGCACTTCATCGCCGCGGCTGTGGTCAGCGATGTGCCCGAGGTGGCCGGGCACGCGCTGCGTACCTGCGGCGAGGCGCTGACCACCGCCGAGCAACTGCGCGGAGTACAGAGCCTGCTGGCACACCCTGAGCGGCTGCGCGCCCTCCTCGACGACGCAGCCGCACACCTGGGCCCGGGTGTCGGCGAGATCGCCCGTGCCTCGCTCGGTGGCGATGACGGGGGTGAGGGCGTCCGTCGGCTGCGCGCCGCCGTCACCGCCGCCGAGGGAGCCGAGGGGCTGATAGCCGGGCTACGGGCCGGTGAGCCCGAGCCGGGCTGGCGCCGTACGCTGGACTGGGACGCCCTGGCAGCGGCCCATGGTTCCGAGCCGCTGCCGGAGGCCGCCGTACGGGTCCTGTCCGTCCGCCCCGACTGCCCCGAGTCGCTGCTCGCCGACTTCTACCGCACCCACCCCGCCACCGTCGCCGACACCGCCCGGCCCAGCCCCGCTGTACTGCGCGCCGCCGCCCGTACCCCCGGCCACCCCGAACTCCTGCGGCTCGCTGCCGCCCTGGGCTCTGCCGATGAGGACACCGGCGCGGCCGTCCTCAACGCCGTCGCCCCCGCCCGTACCGCGGCCGATGCTCTCGCCCCATGCGGCAATGGCGCCGCAACGGCACTGCTGCGCGCCCTACTCCGCCGGAACCTGGGTGCCGACCCCCGCCGCTGGGCCACGTTGCGCGTCAGCCTGTCGCGCTACAAGGGCACTCTCGCCGACCTTCTGGCCGCCATCGCCGACGGTACGGTTCCCCAACCCCCGCCCACCGCCAAGGTGCCGGGCCTGACCAAGCCGTACCGTTTCCTGTTGTACGCCGCCGAGCCTGACGACCTGCGCGATCTGCTTCCCCATCTGTCCGACGAGCTGCTGGCCGCCCTGCTCGGCAAGGGCCCGTTGCCCGCGCACGTCCTCGACACCGCCCTCGCGGCGGCCGATCCACGCGCCCGCGCCGCCATCGGGCGCAACGTGGCGCTCGGCGCGAGCGAGCTGCGTCGGCTGACCGAGTGCGACGAGCCCGCAGTCAACGGTGCCGTGTACCGCAATCAGAAGGCGACGCTGACGCTGCGACGCGCGATCGCCTCCGGCGTTCCGCGCACCCCCGGCCGTACCGGGCGGCTCCCGCTCGACGCCGGGCTGCGCACCGAACTCCTCGCGAGTGCGAACAAGGTCCTGTGCACTCCTCTGGTGACCAGCGGGGACCCTGAACTTGTCGCGCATGCCTGGCGGTTCTTCCCCACCGACGAGATGGACCGTTTCGCAGTGGTCCGCGTGTGGGAGCGCAGCGGCCCCGACGCGGTGCGGGCGCTGATCGCACTGCTCCCCGAGAGCGCCCGGACCGGCCGGCTGACCGAGGACACCTTCGCCGCGCTCGACCACCCCGACGGCGTGGCCTTGCTCCGCGCGGACATGGAGCCGTACGAGGATCCCGACCAACTGCCCCGGGAGTTCGCGTACTCCGGCGGCCGCAACGCCACCCGTCGGCTCATGCGCACCATCGTCCACGAGCCGTATGCCTACGACTTTCCCCGCCTGATCGCCGCCCACCACAAGCACACGTTCGATCCCGAGCCGATCGCCGAACTGCTGCGCCACGAGGACGTCGACGAGGAGTTCCGGATGGCCCTCACCGCGTCCCGGCCGTACGGGGTTGCGGACGCGGAGGTCGTGCGGGACGGCGTTCTCGACCCGCTGGCCTACCTGCGCGCCGAGAGGTGGCCGCGCCACCAGCGCTGGTTCGAGGGGGCCGCGCGGCAGGGCTCCCTCTCTCCGGAACGACTCATCGACACGGCCCATCCCGCATCCGCGGTCCTGGAGAGCCTGTCCGAGGACGGGAACGCGACCGGCGCGGCGGCCCGACGGCACGTCAGGAGCCTCGTACGGGAGCATCTGGCGGGTCACCCCGAGGCATGGGTCATCGCACTCCAACTGATCGAGAGCTTCACCGGCACCCTCGCCGAACTGCTCACCGCCGCCGCGCAGGCGGCGGGCCCCCGGCCCGCAGCCGAATCGCTCGCCCGCCTCGACGCGAGACGGCTGAGCGCCGAGGCCGAGGCGGTGGCCCGTGAGCCGGCGCCCGCACCTCCCGAAGAGGAACTCCACATCGTCGATCGCCAGCGCCTCGACCAGGCCCTGGACACCAGCGCCGCGATGGCCGCCATCGACCTGCTGCGCGGACTCCACCCCGGCGCCCCACTGCCCACGGACCCCGATGTGCTGGAGAAGCTCGCCGACACCGACTCCTCCGACATCCCCGGGCATGCGCATCCCGACTGGCTGGACGAGGCGTGCCGTGTTCACGGCACCGCCCGGGCCGTGAACACGCTGGCCTCCCGGCGCGGTCCCGCGTATGCGCGTTTCACCGGGCCCGAATGGGACGAGATCAAGGAGCTGGCGGCTTGCCGCAACGGCCATATCGCCCCCAGCGAGATGGTCGCCCGGCGGCCCGCCGCTCAGCTGGATCCGCTGCCGGACGCCTGGCGCCGCCGTGGCAAGGCCGCCGATCAGCTGCGCGCCGTACGTCTGCTCATCGCCGACCGGCTGGGCACCGACCCCGGCCGCTGGCTGCGTGCGCTCGCCGCCATGGACACCGAACGGGCACAGCAGACGTTCGGCGAGCTGCTCGACCACGCCGCCACCGACGACGGTCCCGACGCGCCCACGGCCCTCACCCCGGCGGCCGCCGGGCTGCTGCTGCACGCCGGCGCCGACGTCCTGGCCGCGGTTCTGCCGCGGCTGGACGCCGGGGCGACGGTCACGCTGGTCGAGAAGGCATGTGCGCGCAAGCATGTCACCGACGCGATCCTCGACCATGTGTGCACTCGTGGCGACCGGGCGGCCCTGCTCGTGCTCGCCAAGGACTCGGAAGCCGCCGGGCGGCATCCGGGTCTGCGGCGGCGGCTCCTGACCGCCGACGATCCCGCCGTCAACGCGGTGCTCTACAACAGGGCCGCCCACCGCTCCACGCCCGAGATCCGCCGGACCATCCTCTCCCGCCGTCCCCAGGGGCGCTCTGCCGCCGGGCCGGACGACCTGCTTCCGCTCGCCCCCGAACTTCGTGCCCAGCTGCTCGAGAAGTTGTTCTTCACCGGACAGAAGTACCTGCAGGACTACCGCGTCCTGGCCGAGGCGGCCGACGCCGAACTCGTCGAGCATGCGATCGCGTCGTGGGGGAAGTGGGTACCGCTCATGGACCATCTCCTCGTCGCGCGCAACTCGTTGCGCCACGGCGGCCCGGACCATCTGCGCTCCCTGGTCGACCGGGGTCTGCTCAGCACCGCCGCCGCCAAGGTCGCCACCAAGGCGCTGGCCTCACCCGACCCCGACGCCGTCCTCACCGCCCGCCTCGACCTCGAGCTGAGTACGGAGCGGCTGGTCACCAAATTGCGGGCGTGCAAGCAGTACGAGGAGGAGAGCCTCCTCGGACTGCCCTACCGCCGCGACTGGGACGTCCTGATCCGCGCCCATGAACGGGAGCCGTTCCCGCAGTGGGTGTGGACCGGGCTCTCCCGGCTCCCGGATGCCCCGCCGGAGGTGGCCAAGGGCGGTACGGGACGCTGGTCGTCCGTTCCCGCCCGTGCCCTCGCCCAACGCGATCCCGACCTGGCCCGCGAGGTCATCGCGGTCCCCGCCGGGCCGGGCGGGCGCGAAGTGTTCGGCGCCACGCTCGACTCCTTCCTCGAAGCGTGTCTGCTCACCGGCGCCGATCTCCTCCACCGTGCCGAAGGCGCCAACCGCGTTCTGCACTATCTCCGCGAGGCCGCCGTACGTCGCGAACTGCCCGCCGCGCTGGAGGACACCGTCCGCGACGCCACCAAGGAGCTGGCCGCCCTGGCCGATCGGCACCTGGGCGACGACCCCGCGGCCTGGCAGCGGCTCTATGCCGCGCTGACCCGCAAGGACCGCGACTGGCCGCGGCCCGGGGCGCCGGTCACCGTAGCGGCGCTCCTGGAGCACGCCGCCAGGGAGCCGCTGGTCTGACGTCCGGTCCGGGGCTCGGCGCTCGCGTATCGGGCACCGAGCCCTCGGGCTCGGCCAGGGCAGCGATGGCGACTGGCCCGATGACTCCTACGCGGGCGGGGTCCTGGCCGCTGCCTGCCAACGCGCCGACCACGCCCGCCTACGCGTTTCCACGCTCCTGGCCGGCGTGATCCGGTTTGCCGCCGGGCAGCTCCCACACATCCCGTACCGAGCGGCCCAGCAGGACGCGGCCCAGATGGTCGGTGACCACCACGCCCACACCGACCAGGCCCTGCGGCGTGGGACATCGCATGTCGGCGACGGTTACCTTGGTTTGGGCGGGGTCGCGCAGCACGATGAAGACCAGGCCGTCGGCCTCCAGCCGGGCGACGTGGCGCCAGCCGGTCGTGAGGAGAGCGATCTCGCGGTTGTCGAGGGAGATGTCGCTCTTGTCGTCCGGGACGTTGGCGGCGATCGGGGGTGATCACGCAGAGTTGGTGCTGCCCCCTGGGCTAGGACAGCAGGACGAGGCAGTCCCAGGCATCAGCCGGTCCGGGAAGCAGACCGCCGAGGTGAGCCAGCACCAGAGTGGTACCAGCCCGCCCGGTAAGGAAGCCGTACGGACGGGAGTTCATGGCGCCAGCCAGTGTGGTGTGGACGACACGGTCTACGAGGGGGCGGCAGGAGAGACGGAAGGCACTCTGAAGGACACCGGCACTGCCGTGGCAGAGGGCAGTTCCTTCGATATCCCAGTCCTCCAGCGGTCGGGCGGCGAGGGCGTTCATGGCGTCAGCGGCGATGCGGTTGAGCGCCGGGAGACCGAGGGCGTGACCGGCGCTCGCGAGGGCTGTGGCGATGCCGGGTGTGCCGTAGCACCAAGCGGTTGTGCGTCCTTCACCGGCGGTGGCTCCTCCTGAGTTGCCGTCCAGGGCGCTTCCGCTGATGTGGGGTGGCCATGTGCGCTCGGCAGTTTGCCAGGTGAGGAGCCAGTCGGCTGAGGCGTGGATCGCGTCGGGTTGGTCGGGGACGGTGTGTCCGGCCCGATGAGCTGTGGCCAGGAAGGCGAGAGGTCCGCTGATGCCGTGAGCGATGCCGGTGGTGGCTGCACCGGTGGGTGAGATCTTGACCGTAGGTGGATGGAGCGTAGCGGGAAGCCACCAGCCCGGACGGGTTCCGATGGGGGTGAGGATCATGTGGGTGAGGGCGGACAGAGCGGCGCGAAGTCCTACCTCGGCTTCAGCGCCATGGCCGCGGTTATGGGCTGCGAGAAGGATGCGGCCGATGCCGGCGAGTCCCTTAATGGCGTCGTAGACGGCCCAGGGGGTGCCCTGTTCGCGGGCGGCGCGTTGGTAATGATGGTGGGCGAGTGCGGTGGCACGAGCGGAGAGCCAGGCTGTGGCGCGGGGCAGTAGAGGGTGGTGATTGTCCTTGGGCGGCAGGTAGCCGGCTCCGATGATCAGAGACGCCGCGAGGGCTCCAGGGCCGGCGTGGATGCCGTCCGGAGGCGCGTTGCCCAACAGGCGGGCTGCGGCACTCCAGTGGGCTGCGGCTGTTTTGGCCGAGCTGGGTTCCACCTCAGCGAGGCAGGCGTGCAGAAGCGCCGTGCCGGCAAGCCCGTAGCACAGGGTGGGGGCAGCACGGTCCGATAGGGAAGCGGCTATGGCCTCAGGGTTGCGCAGGCCACGGGCGGTCTCCAGCGCACATTCGGCGGCCCGGGTGCGGTCGGGCGTGGTCATGGCCGGTGCAGGAGGTCGGCGGCCAGGGTCCGCATGATCCGTTCGTGTCCGGGGCCGACGGCGAGCATGCGGTTGGCGTGCATGTGGATGACGTCGCTGGCACATCGTGCGGCGGACTGCTGGGGAACAGCATCGCGGTAGGTGATCAGTGCGGCATGGCGCTCGGTGTGGATGGCGGCCAGGTCGGCGGGGATGAGTGCGGTGGGGTCGTCGGCGAGTTGGGGGCGCAGGGCGTCACGGTGGCGGCGCTGGTCCCGGGTAAGGCGGCCGGGTCCCAGGGCGGGGTGGAGGTGGTCGGGGGAGAGGATGCGGGCGATTTCGGCGGCGCCGGCGGCGGCGATGAGGAGGCGCTCGTTCTCGGTGCGGGCGAGGGCGGCCAGCGCGAGGCGGCTGTCGGCACAGAAGAGTTCTTCCACGGCGGTAATCGCCTGTGGCCCGCCGTAGCGTTCGATCTCCTGCTCATACGGTTCCAGGTGCAGGGCGCCGGGGCCGAGCAGACCGCGGTGGTGCAGCCGGTTGGTGAGGTCGGCGAGTTGGGGCTGGATGCGCGTGGCCAGGGTGTGGGGGCTGGCGTGGAAGCGCAGGCGCAGGTGGGGTCCGAGGACTGGAGTGGTGTAGCGCAGCCAGAACCAGCGGTCAATCTCCTCGGGGAGGTTGGTGAGCAGCCGGGCGAGTTCGGCCAGAACGGTGTTGTGGAGATGGGCGGGTGTGGCCAGGGCGGCTGAGAGCCAGCTGCTGCCGGGCAGATGGGTTCCGGCGCCGTCCGGGGCGCGCAGCGCGTACCGCGGGTCCGGGGGCGTGTGGGGAGGAGTGTGGCGCCGTGTGAGTGGGACGACGAGGTCGATCAGGTGACGGGTGCGGTTCGGACCGTCGACTACGGCCAGTTCTTCGGGGGCGGCGAGGGGTTCGGCCAGGGTTCGGACGCCGCGGTGGATGCTGCGACGCAGCAGCTCGCGCTGCTCGGCCTGGCGCAGGTCGAGGGGGAGGCGGCGGTCGGTCTCCTCGGCGACCAGCACGGGTGGTGGCGTGGGGCGGGTGAGGGTACGCCAGGCGACGAGGCTGGTTTCGAATGTGGCGCGGTGCGATGCGGTTGCGGTGAGGATGTGGGGCAGGCGCCAGCGTGCGGGGGTGAGCAGGATGTCGCGGTAGCGCACGCGCGGGGTGTAGGGCCAGCAGTCCAAAGGGCTCCAGTTCCAGGGGTGCCAGGGTCGGGTTCCGGCGTGGCCGAGGAGGTGGAGGGCGTACGCGGCCGGGGGCAGGAGCCGAGGCGCGAGGCGGTTGTGGAGCACGGGGAGGACTGGCCTGTGGTGGCGGGTGGACCACAGCTGCAGATGGGTGCCGGTGGTGGTCACGGCGAGCTCGTCAGGGAGGAGGTCACCGGGGCGAGCAGGGACGTCGAGCGGGATGCGCCAGGGGGTGGCGCCGGTCTCAGCAGCCAGTGCGCCGGCGGCGGCGGTGCGGGGGTGGCAGACGATTTCCGCGACCATGGGACCGCTGCCAGGGTCGGCTTCTTCGCGGGGGGCGAGGTGGGGGAGCCAGCGTATCCAGCGGCCGGGTGCGGCCCCGGCGTTCTGGGAACCGGTGCCGGGACAGACCGCGATGCGTAGCCCGCCGGCGTCGCGCAGCAGTTGTATGTGGATCTCGGCGGTGCGCGGCGGCGGCAGAGGTGAGGGGTTGGCGAGCTGGTCGATGTGCTGCTCGTGCAGGACGAGCTCGTCCTTGCCGTCGGACAGGGCATCGGCGAGCAGGCGGGCCAGCGCGGCGGTGCGGTGGGCGTCGGGCTCCTCCTCGGTGCCGATCGCATCGTCCGGGCGGGGTGGGCCGAGGCCGGTGACGGGGTCGAGGACTTCCAGCAGCGGCACGAGCCGCTGGCGGCCGTAGGCGGCACAAAAGCGCCGGTGATAGTCGGTCAGCGGGCCGGTGCGGTGCCCGATCCGCCACAGCAGGGAGGCGGCTTCGGCGGCCTGCTCACCCACAGTGGACGGCAAGGTGATCTTGGCCTCGGCGAGCGTGTCCACGGCCAGCGGTCGGCTCGTGTGGTGCAGCGTGTCGGCCAGTTCACGGGCCTCTTCCAGCAGCTTTCGTCTCTGTGCGGTGCCGGGTGGGTGCGCGTCGCACCGGGTCAGCAGATGGTCCAGGCGGGCGAGAGCGGGCCGTGCGGTTGCTGTGGCCGGGAGCTTGTCCAGAAGGTGGTGCAGCGGGTCCGCCCGCAGGTCGGCGGGGAGCAGGTCGGTCAGCAGCAGACCGGTATCGATCATGTCGAGTAAGGCGCGCGTGGCTTTCTGCGGGTCGGCACCGGGATGGCGGCGGCACAGCCCGGCGAGAAGGTCGGCGGCCGGCACGCCGTCGCGGCTGGCGTCCAGCAGCCAGCGCGAGACCTCGGTGGCACGCACGCTGGCAAGCCGTGCTCCGTCGGGGGCGGGATGCTCGATCTCCAGTCGGTCCCCCCGCCTGGCGGCCAAGGAGGCGGCGGTCAGGGTGAGCGCGGGCAGCAGATCTGGTTCCTCGTGGAGCAGCCGGTCGGCCATCGTGGTCAGCCAGGCGGGGCTGAGCGTGGTCACGGCCCGATGGGCGCTCCCCAGCCGCATCGTGGGGGCGGGGGCGGTGAGCGCAGCGGCTGCGACCCCGGCAAACACCCCGTGCGGGGTGGTACGGGTACGGGAGCGCAGATCGTAGGCGCATCGTGTCGCCCGGCCGCGCTCCGTGCCCTCGACCAGGGCCTGCTCGGCGCTCCGGCTGGCCAGGAACACCCCTTCCTCCAGCAGACCGCCGCCGCTGTCGGCGGCGGGGTCGAGGTAGGGGCGCAGCGGGATCCGGGCCATCGCCACGGGGTGAGAGTCAAAGAGCCTGCGCATCGCACCATCCGTCGAGAACGCCGATCAAAGGGGCGGGTCGGGCGCAAAGGGTGCGCCCGGCCCAGAGTGCCGGTGTCAGCAGCCGGTTGTCGGCCCCTGCGGCGGCGACTCCCCGCAGCCGTCCCCGGTGGTGTCACCTTCGTCTTCGTCGCCGTCGCTGAGCCAGACCCCCAGCTTCCCGATGTCCTGCTGGGTGGGGTCCAGGTCGAAGGCGTCGGCCAGCTCCGTGGGCGGCTCGGCCACCTTCCTGGGCGGACGTGCCTGGGTCGTCGGTGCTGCCATCTGAACTCCCTCCACTTGGGCCTCCCGGGCTCGGCGCCGGGTGGCGTGGATCCGGACCACCCCAGGCTCCGGGGCGGGTCCGCGTCTGTTAGGTGATCGTCAGACGCACGCGGGGCTTGTCGATGCTCACCCCGGCGGGGGCTTCCCGGTCTTTGTGGCGGTAGGCGCGCACGACGGGATCCCCCGCGCTCCTGGCCTCGCGGTCGAAGCGGCTGACCACACCGGCCAGGTCAGTGGCGAGGCGCTCGCGTCCGGGACCGTGGGCGATCACCCCCAGCTCGTAGCGGTTCTGCGGGGCCTGGCGCAGGGTGAGGTAGGCCAGCGAGTCGTGGTTCCACACGGCGGGCATCCCCCTGCCCAGTACCCAGCCGACCAAGCCGCGGTCGGCAGCGGCCTGCGTAGCGCGAAGCCGGCCGTACGGGGCGACTGCACCGGCGAGCCACACCTCCAGCCGCGGCAGCAACCCTTCCGAGTCACCCAGCTCCACCCCGGTCCACTGCTCATGCCGGGGTCCGGTGAACGCTTCGGTCAGCGCTTCTGCGCCTACGGGCTGGTCCTCGTCGACGACCAGCCTGACATCCTGGCCCGCCAGGCGTACGACACGTGGCGCGTTCGCGCTGCCGCCCTGCATGGCCACGAACCCGGAGACGATGAGAGTGTCGCTGCGCAGGTGGTCCCGTTCGCGGGCGAAGGCGATGGTGCGGGACAGGCCGCGGAAGCGCAGCGGCACCAGCAGCCTTCCATCCGGGGCGAGCTGGTTCAGCCACGCTGGCGGCAGATCGGCGGCGCCGACGGTGACGATGACGCGGTCAAACCCCCGCGCCGGAGCGTCCAGGAGCGGCTGGGCACCGTCCGCCTCCCGGACCCGCACCTGCCCGTAGCCGGCCTCGTCGAGCAGCTTGCGGGCCCGTGCGGTGATGTCGGGATCGATGTCGATAGTGGTCACCGAGCTCTGATCGCCGGTCACCTCCGCCAGCAGCGCCGCGTTGCACCCTCCGGAGCCAACCTCCAGCACCGTCATGCCGGGAGCTACCTGGGCCGCCTCCAGCATCCGTGCGTGGAGCCAGGGAGCGGACACCGAACTGACCGGCTTCCCCCTGGAGTTGTACTTGGTGAAGATGCCCTCCGGGGCCCCGTACACCTCCTCGGCGGGCACCTCGGGAGCGAAGAGGTGCCGCGGAACCTTGAGGAAGGCGGCCTCCACACCTTCGGAGGTAATCGCGCCCCGTGCCCGTAGATCAGTCACCATCCGCGCGCACAGCACGTCAGGTGTCGCCACACCCGCACCGGTCTCGGTCACGCAGACTTCCCTTCTGGTCGCCCCCGCAGCCTCGTTGCAACCTGGTGCGAACCCGGCCGGGAAAGCTGTAATGAAACCACGCCACAGCGTCACCACGGGCCCACAGCAGCATCCGTCAGCCACATCCCGAGGCTCCCGTTCCAGCAGAATCCGCCCTGAGCACCGTGTTCACCAGGACCGCAGGGGTTGCCAATCGTGGCGCAATTGCCACACACCGTGATGCCTGATTCTGGGCCCGGCGCCGTACAAGCCGAAGGGCCCGGTGGCCGGACGTCAAACGCACCGCACCGCGGCATGCGCGGCTGGCGTGCCCACGCCGACGACGGCGTCCTGACCATCTCCTGACACCCGACGGGATCCTCGTTCGCCACGCCGTGGACGAGCCCGTCCCGCGCGTGCCCGAAGGTTCGGGCGGGCGGGTGTACCCCGAGGCCTAGCTCGGCGTTGATCGACTGCCGTCGATCGCAGAAGCGCGCCTGACCCGGCGTGCCTTACATATCGCTACGGAAAGGACACGTAAGCGCGAGCAGGGCCTCCGGCGCTGTGACGATTGGTGTCGGCCTGCGTCAGTGATCTTCGTATGCGGGATCTGCGTAACGGACCTGTTCGCCCCAAGCGCGGACAGATGTGGTGAGCATGAACAGCCCGGCGGCGAGGACGGCAGCCCACACGGATGCCGTGATGAGGTTGCGAGCGACGCCGTGGGGCTGTGAAAAGGCCATGGCGCTAGCGGTGCTCAGGAACAGCACGAGGGGCGGGACGCCGCAGGTGTGGAGGGTGCGGGGGACCTCCCAGTGGCCGTAAGAGAGCGCAATGAAGGCGTTGCTGGATAGAACGGACAGGGGCATGGCCCAAAGGGCAGCGTCGCCTGTGCGGTAGGCGACAGCTCCGCTCAGGAATGCCAGAAGGCACAGGTGGGCCGTACCGATCACGGTCGTGACGGTGCGGGCGATGACGCCCATGGGAGGGCGGACCTGGATGATCGTCCGCCGAGTTCGCCTGTGGAACGGCGGCTGGCCGTTTGGCGCGGGCGCTGCGGACTGGGTGTCCGCATCTTCGGGGCGCCTATTGATGAGGTCGTCCGATGGTCACCGTGTGGTGTGCATCGGATCGGGCAGGATATGAATGCGGACATGGAATACGCTCGGCGCCGGTGGCACGATGCGGCTTCCGGCGCTGATGGGCGCCTGGGCGACGCGCTACGTGGACAGCATGCTGGCCGCGCGGGGGCGGTTCACGGGGCGCCGATGTTCTTCTGGTCGGCCGCGAATGAGACGACCCAGGACAGAGCCGAGTTCCAGTTGATGGCGACCTCGTTGGTCGACCACGACTGGATGTCGTCGATGTAGCAGAACTGCGGCGCGGGCCGCCGGGGTGGATCGACCGTGCGATCGATCAGCAACCTGCTTGCCTTCGGATCTTCCAGACCGACGTTCGGGCCGCCGGCGATCGAACCGGCCGGCGGCTCCGGCAGTGCCGGATCGATCGCGTGGCCGTAGAGGCGGCTGTGCTGGTTGTGGGAGTTGTGCCGGCCGTACCCGGTCACATAGGACTCATTGAGGGCGTTGCGGCCGAGGATGTAGTCCAGCCCTTCCAGTACCCCGTCGCGGTAGCGCTGGTCGCCGGTCAAGTCGAAGGCGGTCGCGATGACGGCGAGCTTGTTGAGTACCACACTGTTGGAGCCCCAGACATACTCGTTGTCCGCAAGCGGCATCCCGTACGCCTGGCCTTGTGCCGTCTGGAGGTACCGGTCGGCGGCGGCCACCACCGAGGCACGGGCGGCGTTCCGGTCGCCGTCCGGCAGCGGGCTGGGCACGGTCGCCAGGTCGAGCCGGCCGAGCGCGGCGACCTGCTGCCAGCCGAACCCTGACGGCGGGAACGGATCATCGGTCGCATACGGCGAGGCCCGCAGTTCGTCCAGAAACGCCTGCTCGCCTGTGGTGATGAACAGCTCAGCGGCCGCCCAGTAGAACTCGTCAGTGACGTCGCAGTCGTTGTACGGGCCACCGCCGGTCGCGTCGGCCTTGCTGGCGTGGACGTCCCGGTGGGCCTGCGCGGCTGCCCAGGCGGTACGGGCGGCGGTCAGGCAGCGCTGGGCGAAGCCCTGATCGAAGCGCATGTACAGCCGGGCGCCCTGTGCGGCGGTCGCGGCCAGGTTGAGCGTCGCCGCCGTGGACGGCGGGTGCAGATGACGCGGCTGCGGATCCTGGTCCGGAGCCATCGGCAGTCCGGTCCAGTTGTCGTCGTGCACTTTGTGGTGCGCCATTCCCGCGAGGGGCTGACCTGCCGGTACCTGCATGCGCAGCAGGAACTCCAGCTCCCAGCGCGCCTCGTCGAGGATGTCCGGAACGCCGTTGCCGTGCTCGGGAACGCGCAGGTCGCCGTCGCGCGGCGGACCCAGGCGCCTGCGGGGCGCGGTCAGCGTCCGCTCGTACAGGCTGAGGAGTTGGTAGGTGGCGATGCCGCCGTTGACCACGTACTTGCCCTCGTCCCCGGCGTCGTACCAGCCACCGCTCACGTCCAGCTGATAGTCGCCGGCACCCGGCTGGCAGGGCACGCTGGTGTCGCCCTGGTTGGGGGCGACGCCGACGTGTCCGGCCGGACGTGCGTATCCGGGCGCCAGCGCGTCGGTGATGGGGATGCCACTGCGCTGGACGTAGAAGAAGTGCAGGGCGTCGGAGCGCAACTGGTCATAGGCGGTGGCGGAGATGTCGAACGGGTAGCTGGTCTGCCCGTCGACGATCAGCGTGTATCCGGTGCCGGCCTGCGTCACCGCGCTGAAGTCCAGCGTGTGCACCTGCTGCCCGGAGGATGTGTCCAGCCCGGCTGCCGGCGTTGAGGTGCCGGACATGACGGTGACGCCGGCGCTGTTGTTCACCTGCCAGGGGATCGGACCGGGCGCGTCGGTCACGACAGTCGCGTGTTTCGGTCCGAACGGCAGGTAACCGACCTGATTGACCCGCACCGGCGGGCCGGTGTCCGGTACGTAGGGGGGCACCGGATCGCCGCCTGTGAGGGACACGCCGCCCACGCAGAACACCCAGGCCGCGGGATTACCGCCGATCTGGAACGAGACCTGGCCATGGTCGGTCTCGAGGGAGGACGTGAACGTGAACGCGTGCGACTGTTCCGGGCCGAGGGGGATGTCCTGCGAGAACGTGGCGGTGTAGGGCTCCTCGCTCAGCTGGACCTGGGCCTTTACCGTCGACGGCTGGTTCGCCGAGGCGGTGAACGCGAAGGTGTAGGACTTGTCCTGCTGCAACAAGATGTCGTTCTGCCCCACGATGACGTCGGACGGGGCCTGCGTGCCTCCCTGTACATTGGCGCACAGTTTTCCGTCGCCGACGGAAGCCGGGGTGGCCTGCACGGTGAACCATCCGTTGGCACCCTCGCTGAAATCCCCGTTGAAGACCTTTTCTCGTGGATCCTGTGCCATATATCCAGCGTGCGCGGTATTCACCTGATATGCCACCCGGGCAGGGGCGGACCGCTACTCCTTGACTGCCCCCGCGTTGGTCCACCGCATGAAGTAGCGCTGGAAGCAGAAGAACAGCGCCGCCACCGGCAACGTCGCCAGCAGGGCCGCCGCCGGTTCCAGCGGGTACTGCGTACCGCCGCCCCGCCCGCCGAGACGCATCGCGCGAGCCCGGTCGCCAGCGGTGCGCGCGGCTTCCTCCACCACTCGGAGGACCGACTCGAAGAACCGCTTCACGATGAAGACGCCGGCCGCGTCCACCATCAGCGGAACGATCACGCCGGTGTAGGCATCGAACCGGCCCGTTGCTGCTGATCGGTTGAGCAGAGGTGGGTCCAGGTCTTCTGTAGGCCATCAGCGGCGTTGAGGGCGAGGCGCCATCTGCGTGGCAGGAATCCCAGGAGCGTCTCCCGGCTGGTCGACCAGGACCGGAACGTGCACGCTGGCGGCCTTGGCGATCGGGCAAGTTCGCGGTCAGAGTTTCACCGGCGAGTTCGTGGCCAAGGAGCCAGCACCCAATGCCGTCCCGGTCAGCACCAGCACGTTGATGACGGCAACGAACCCCCCCATTACCTTGGTTTTGAGTGGCATCTCGTCCGTCAGGCTCTTGGCGTAGACGATAGCTCCCACGACACTAGAGACCCCCAAAGCCCACCAAAATGATGTGCTTGCCCCTTTAACGGGCCGGGATAGCACATTAAGAAGAAACGACACAAGTACTGCTGAAGTCGGGAAAGTCAGCGATTCCAGAGTCACGAAGACTCCGCTTGCCTGGTCCCCGTAGCCAGCTGCTGCTTCAACCTGCATTGCGTCTTTCAGTTTCGATGTCTTCACGGGGATGCCCCTGCGTGGATTTTGTATGTGCTTGCGGCATTTGGTTCATCCAAAGTGCCTGATCTACAGGACGCTCGGCTCTTCGACACGCCGCGAGCTGACTAACACCGTGTCCTATGTGGTGAGGCGGATGAGCCGCTTGTAGCAGCAGAGGGAGGCGGCGAGGCCGAGAAATGCCAGGTAGTTGCGGGGATGACGTTCGTAGCGGTGGTTGAGCCTGCGGTATCCGGTCAGCCAGGACATGGTGCGTTCGATGACCCAGCGACGCCGGCCGAGGCGTTCGCTGGACTCGATGCCTGTGCGGGCGATGCGCACTCCGATGCGTTTGCCGCGTAACCATTTCCGCAGGTGGGGGACGTCGTATGCCTTGTCTGCGTGAAGGCGTTGGGGCTTGAAGTGGCGGCCGCGGTGGGGGTCGTGTCTCGTTTGGTGACCCTCGATCATGGGCTTCAGGGCTTCGCTGTCGTGAGTGTTGGCCGCGCTGACGCCGACGAGGAGGGGTAGCCCGTTCGCGTCCGACAGGATGTGCATCGTGGAACCCGGCTTGCCCCGGTCCACGGGGCTCGGACCTGTGAGTTCGCCCCCCTTTCGCCCTCATATGGGCGGAGTCGACGATGGCACGGGAGACGTCGATCAGGCCCGCGTCGTCGAGCCGGTGCAGGACCGCCTCGTGCAGCCGCCCCCACACACCGGCTCTTCGCGTCGGTCTTCGCCTCGCCGGGATACAGGTCGGCGATCCGCCGCATGGCCAAGCCCGGCCGGTAGGCGACCTTGCAGCCCGCGTCCCGGGCGACCGTGAGCGGGAGGGCTCCGATGGAGGCGGGCTGGTCCACGGTTACCAGGAGGGTTCCGAACTTCGCGGCGAGTTTGTCGAACGCGGCCCGCAGCTTGGGCTCGCTGTTGGGCAGTTGCTTGTCGAAGACCTTCTTGCCGGCCGGAGTCAGCCCGTGCCCGTGGTGGGCGCTCTTGCCGACGTCCAGGCTGAGGAAGACGCCCACGTCGTCGATGTCGTACAACCCGTCCTCCCGAACAGAGCGCGTGTGGTGCTGGCCAGGGCGATGGCGCCGTACGCGCGCATCCACGTTATGCAGACCTGCCGCCCGCGGGATGCCGGGCGTTGCGCTCGGCGGGGCGGTAGTCGGCCTCTCATCAGCGTCTCCAACGGTGCACCCCTCGGGCCCGGTGAACACCCCCCAGGCCATCCGATCGACAGGGGGGAACAGTCATGCCGGGCCCGGAGGCCAGGGTCCTTTTGCAGGACCGCGAAGAAGATAACGGGGGGGACAGTTCGCCCCTCGCCGCGTCCGGTGGCAGCGATGTCTCACGCGCCTCTGCGTGGCCGAGCGGTTCCCGCACCGCCGGGCCACGCACGGGTCAGGCGAGGCCGATTTGCTGGTAGAAGGTCAGGTTGTCCCAGAAGAGGAACTCCTCCTCCATCACTCCGTGCTTGTTCCAGATGCCGACCGTGGCCATGTTGATGGAGAACTTCTTGCCCGTCGGCTGGATGAAGCCGCCCTTGCCGTCCGGCATGGGACGTGTGAAGCTGCCCTGCATGACACCGGTCACCGAGGTCAGGTTTTCCTTGGCGATGCGGATCGGGTGCTCGGTGATGCGCGTGTCCGGCGCCCAGACGAACTGGCTCTTCATGTCGGCGATGTGCCGGTCGATGCCGTCCGTGTAGTGGCCGTCGGGCCAGTGGACGCGGATGTTCTGTGCGTGGCTCTCACCGAGCCGGTCCCACTGCTGACCGGAGTAGACGACGAAGTCCAGCTCGTCGAAGACCTTGAGGTGCTTGCGCTCAGTATCAGTCAGGCGAGTCGGCCAAAGCGACTCGGCCTGCGGGGTGGAGGCCGGGTCGCCGAGCAGTTCCCGGCTGCCTGTGGCCGCGGCTGCCAGGTCGGTTCCGCTGGTTACCGCGGTGATGGCGAGGGCGCCCAGGGCGGCGGCGCCTCCGCCTCGGAGGATGTTGCGGCGGTCGATCATGTCGATTCCTTGTCTACAAGATCACGCTGGGGGAGAAGGGGTGTTGAAGATTCAATTACGTCGACCCGAGATGAATGTGGTCGTCAGAGGTGCGCCACCGGCGCGCTGCTCGCTCGTCCGGAACTGGGGAGTAGGCGCTCGCCGCCGCTGCCGCTGTCATGGACGCTGCGTCGCGGCCGAGGGCGGGAAACGGTGATGCGGTGGATGATGGACCGAAATCACGACCTCATCGAGCGCCGGGTGAGCCCGGCGGCGGTGAGGTTGGCCCGCTGCTGGAGGCGCAGTGCTGTGATCGCATAGGTTCGGCCGGGGTGGCGGTTGGATGGGCGGGAGGCCGCGCTGCCAAAGCGCTAGAGAGGGTGCGGGCCGAACCGGCCCCACGCCACGACAGTCGCGAGCGCGAACAGCACCAGATTCACGGCGATCATCTGTGTCTCCCTGCGACGGGCGTGCACGACCACGGCGCCGAGCATGACCAGTGCCAGACCAAGGGACGCCAAGGGCGCCAGTATCGGTGCGATGCCGAGCGCGGGCGGCAGAACCAGGCCGATCGCGGCCAACACCTCCAGGGTTCCGATCAGCTTCACCGTCCCCGCGCTCATGTCCTCGGTCCAGCCCATGCCTGAGGCGGCCAGCTTCTGCTTCGGCTGGGACAGCTTCATCGTCCCGGCCGCCAGGAACGCCACAGCGAGCACGCTCGCGAGGACCCACAACACAATGTTCATCGTGATCAACTCCTTGCAATGACTTAAATCGTTAAGTGGAGACTAGGACTCCTTCACTTCAAGATGCAAGTCATCCGGCAAGTTGATCACTTCATGCGTGAAGCTATACTCGCGAGCATGGAGACCCCCCAGGAACCCCGCTGGCTGGACAATGAGGAAGATCAGGCCTGGATTGCGCTCAGCAGCATGCTGATGCGGCTCCCCGCTGCGCTGGACGCGCAGCTGCAACGCGATGCCGGCCTGAGTCACTTCGAGTACCAGGTGATGGCCGGGCTTTCCATGGTCCCCGAGCGCACCCTGCGGATGAGCGAACTCGCCGCGTTCGCAGAGGGTTCTCTTCCCCGGCTGTCCCAGGTCGTCGGACGACTGGAGAAGCGCGGCTGGGTACGCCGTAACCCCGACCCCACCGACGGCCGCTACACCGTGGCCACCCTCACCGACGACGGCTACGAGAAGGTCGTCGCCACCGCCCCCGGACACGTCGAGGCCGTGCGCAGCTGCGTCTTCGACGCACTCACCCGGGCGCAGGTCCGCCAGTTGACCACGATCGGTCGCCGCATCGTCGGCGCCATCGACCCCACTCACCCACTCGTCACCGGAACACTGGACCGACTACGCCCCAAGAAGTAGCCGCGCGCCCTCGGAGGCCGGTCGGGCAGGCGCACGCCTCGATGCGCAGCTGGACCGCATCACCTGGTGCATCGGCGAATGCATCGGAACTCCCGTTGCAGGGAGTGGGCCGTGTTCGATCTGGGTCCAGTGGCCGATGCGGCCGAAGATGTGCAGGCCGCTGTCATTGATCGACTCGAGGGGGTCAGTGAGCTGGACAGGGGGATGGCCTCGTCGTCGCGGCCGTAGGCAAGCAGGGTGGGGTGCGATGTGGTCCTGATGTTGGCTTCGGGATGGGGCATGGCTTCGACCCACCGTTGCCGAGGTGTGGGCACATGCTGGCGTAGGCCCCGTGGGCGCCGGGCCGGGTACTGGCCTCGTAGTGCAGCCGTACCGGTGGGTCACCGACGAGTTCCTGGTCGTAGGCGAATTTCCGCATGATCGCCTGCATGTTCTCCAGCGGCGGCTGGCATCCCCACGCGGCGTCGAGGCCGGCGGTCAGAGGGAAGAGCGCTCCGATGCTGCCCATCGGAAAGAGGCTCGAGAGAGTCGGCCACTGCTGGAGCGGCTCAATCCCGGCTTGTCCGAATCGCAGGAGGACGCAGGCGCGGCTGTCGGCGCCGATGAGCACGTAGGGTGATGTCGGGCTATTCGGTCTCCCAGCGCTTCAGCGCTGCGGGCTGGGAAGATGTGCGCCAGCGCCTCGTTGGCTGCGTCCCGTCCGGTGCCTCGAAGCTCGGCCAGGGCCGCGCCCATGTAGTCCGTGTGCCAGTAAATGATCGCATTGGTCACGAACGTCAGGTGTGACACCCGTTCGCTTGTTTGTTCGAGCTGGCGACGGTGGGGACGGCTTCGCGGGCGTGGTGAAGCTGCGCCGCAGGGGAGTGGATGGACTCGCCCTTGCTCAGCTGCCGGGCGATCTTGGGCCGGTAGGCCGGTTCGGCCAGTATCCTGGCGAGTGCGTCCACTTTCGGCAATGCACGCCGGGCGTGTGCCACACCCCCAGGGTGGCCTTCATGGACCCCCAATTCTCCGAATCAGCCGCTCACGCAGTCGCCGGATGGCCGCAGAAGCAGTGGGACCGGACCATGGCGTCCGCACTGCGCCGCCTGGACGCCCGCCTGGGTGCCGCGACGTGTACCGCCTATCTGCTGACCTCGGACGCCCGGTCGCTGGTCGCGGCAATGACCGTGAGCACGCCCTTGAGCTTCACCATCCTGCCGTCGATGGCGGCAGACGATGTCTCGCTCGCCTCCGCCAGAGCCCACCAGTCGGGTGGGTTGGTGTTCATCGACAGTACGGAGGTACGGAGTTCCGCCCGTCAAGCGCCGGCAGTTCTCCTCCACATCCCGTTCGCCACAGTCTTGGCGTCCGCGCCGGTGCGGACGCCACGGCGCCGGTTCGGGGCGGTAACGTTGCGCTGGACGCCTGCGCGGAAGATCTCCGCAGAAAGTCTGGAGTACGTGCAGGCGGTCGCGGACGAGCTGGCAGCCGACCTCGAGAAGCTGGCCGAGCAAGGGGCGGCCGTGGAGCTCCCGCTCGTCCCGCGGTTTGTCTCCCGGTCCCCGGGCACCGCACCTCACCGGCTGACCGCCACCGTCCCGGAAGCCGCCGCTCAGGACCAGCGGGAAGAACCGGCCGATGGCTTGCTGGCGAGTAACACCTACTACTACCAACTGCACAGGCTCGCCTTCGAGCTCGCTGCGGCAGGGCGCGTCCGGGACATCGTCGCGGCGGCACAGGCCCATGTGCGGCCCTTGGGCGCACGTGGACTCATGCTCTCCCTCGCCGAGAAGGGCCGTCTGCACGTCGTGGGCGCCGCGGGCTTCCCGCGGGAGGCGGTCCATCAGATCGAAGGAACGCTCCTGTCCGAGCACACCCCTGAAACCGACACCATCACCCAGGCCGAGGCCAAACTCTTCCCCACGGTAGGTGAGTTCCGTAAGGCGTATCCCGACGCCGGCCTCCCCCCTGACTTCCAGGGCCGGGCCTATCTCCCCCTGGTCTCCGGCGCAGGAGCGGTGGGCTGTTGCACCCTCGACCTCGACACCCCCGGCTCCACCCTGACCTCCGAGGAACTGGCCGTACTGGTCATCATGCTGGAGCAGGTGGGGCTGTCCCTGGAGCGTGCCCGTTCCTACGAGATCGAGCACGCCCTCACGCAGAGCCTGCAACGCACCCTGCTGCCCCGCAGCCTGCCACACCTGCCCGAGGTGGTCGCCACATCCCGGTATCTGCCCGCGAACGAGGGAGCGGAGGTGGGTGGCGACTGGTACGACATCCTCCGATTGCCCGAAGGCGGCATCGGACTTGTCATCGGGGATGTGCAGGGCCACAGTCTGGAAGCAGCAGGCACCATGGGTCAGCTGCGCAGCGCGACACGCGCCTACGCCGCCGAGGGGCACGACCCGGCCAGGGTGCTGGAGCGGAGCAACCACCTGCTTGCGGGGTTGGACACCGACCTGTACGCCACCTGCTGCTGCCTGTGGCTGGATCTGGCGCTCGGAAGTGCCGGCCTGGCCACCGCCGGCCACCCGGGGCCGCTGATCAGCGACGCCCAGGGCCGGACCGCCCAGGTGCAGCCACCCATGGGACCGCCGTTGGGCGTCGACCCGCATGCCGTGTACGAGCAGAGCGAGACCCTCCTGTCGCCGGGGTCAGTGGTGGCCCTGTTCACCGATGGCCTGCTGGACACACGTCGGCTGGGGGTGGATGCCGCCGTCGGGCGACTGGCCTGTGTGCTGGCCGAAAACTGTACAAAGAACCTTGAGACGCTGGCGGATTGTTTGACGCAGCACTGCACTCCGCGCCCACCGCAAGCCGACGACGTCGCCCTGCTGGTGATGCGCTACGAAGGAGCTCAGCCTGGTGGGCAGCGCCGGGTAGCAGGCACCTTGGTTCAGCGTCATGATCTGCGCGGGGTGGCGCACGTACGCCACTTCCTGCGGGAGTTGCTCGGCCAGTGGGACCTGATGCCTTTGCTGGACAATCTGGAACTGCTGGCGACCGAGGTCGTCACCAACGCCCTCATCCATGCGCACAGCGACGTGGATCTACGTCTGCGGGAGTACCCGGACCGGCTCCGTGTCGAAGTACGGGACAGCGATCCGCACCCACCTGTGCCGACCGAGATCCTCACCGCCGGTGAGACCGACAACCAGGAGGCCGAGTCCGGGCGCGGACTGCTGATCGTCGATGCCCTCGCGGCCGACTGGGGCAGTTCCCCCGCCGGGCGCGGCAAGACGACCTGGTTCGAACTCACCACCACCTGAGCCCGCGAGGAGGGGGCTCGTGCGGCGGACAAGCCGGCTCGGTCATGACACAGGTGATGACCGTGTCACCGCATCCGCGCGGACACTGCGGGATCGCGGTCCCGCTTCCTTTCAGCGATGAGCGCCTCCATGGTGCAAATCGCCTGCGTACTGCTGCGCGTCGGCTCGGCACAAGCCCTGGTGATGGGTCAGCCGCCCCCGCGCAGGGCACGGGAGAGCCCCAAGGCTGCCGTCCGCACCGCCGGAGCCAGGGCCGGGCTGAAGCGTGACCGCGGCACGGCCACCGACAGGGCAGCCGCCATGGTGCCATCAGCGAACAGCGATGCAGCTCACTCCCAGTGCGGCCTCCTGCTCCTCGTAGGCGAGGCCCGAGACCGGATCTTCTCCAGGGCCATGCGCAGGCGCGCCGGGGGGCGGTGATCGAATGGGGCGTAAGGCTCTGCAGCGGCCGGGACAGCGCCCCGCGTCGGCCGTCGGCGCTGAATTGTCAGCGGGGTGTGAGTCGGTTGTCCAGGCGTGACTGATCCGAGCGTGCCAAGCGTTGCCGTCCCGGGGGAGCTGCGCTCGGAGTTCGTGGGTGGGGCCCTGCTTCCCGCCACTGGTAGATCAAGGTGCGGAGGACTTCGAGCTCGGTGAGTCAGTGAGTGTTGCTCATCCTGAAGTTGCTGGTCACGGGGTTGGTGTGAGTCGGTGGGGCAGTGCTCGTGCTGGTGGTGGGCGGGTGTCTGCGGTGTAGACCACCACCAGCACGAGCAGTGACCAGGAAGACCGGGGCCGCCCCGGGTTTGAGTCTGTGGGCCGGACGGGGCACGCACCGTGACGTCGTGGGTGTGCGGGATAGGCATCCAAGCGCCGCAGTCATCATCTTCGCTGCCCTGCGCTGCTGTGCGTGACGGTGCGGCATCCCGACATGTTTCTAGCGGGGTGAAGTAGAGCCACTGGGGCGGCGGTTTCGGGAGCCGCGGGTTGCGGCGGTGAGTTTGGGAGCCACCCGGTGTGATGGTGTGGGGCATGCCGCGGTTGGCGTAATGGGGGCTTCGGGCTGTTTGGCCGCTCACTCTGTGCTTGTTGATCACGGTCGTGTCAGGAGACCGGTGTGTACAGGTCGCGTGAGTGGATCTTTGAGCGGATCCGGCGGGACCGGCGTGTGGATCCGGCGCTGTCGGGCCGGGCGCTGGCGAAGCGGTACCGGGTGTCGCGGAACACGGTGAGGCAGGCGCTGGCCTGTCCGGTGCCGGCGGAGCGGAAGAAGCCGCCGCCGCGCAAAAGTGTGCTGGAGCCGGTGAAGGGCTTCATCGACGCCATGCTGCGCTCGGACCTGGTGGCCCCGACGAAGCAGAAGCACACGGTCGACCGGATCAGAAAACCCCTGGCGGCCGAGCGCGACTTCGAGCTCGCCGCGTACTCGACGGTGCGGGACTACGTGCGCAAGCGCCGTCCGGAGCTGGTGCTGGAGGCCAAGGAAGGCCGTCGGCATCTGGAGGGGACGGTCCCGCAGGCCAAGCAGCCTGGCGAGGAGGCGGAGGTCGACTTCGCGGACGTGTGGCTGGACCTGGCCGGGCAGCGGCGCAAGTGCGTGCTGTTCACGTTGCGGATCTCCTACTCGGGCAAGGCCGTGCACCGCGTGTTCGCCACCGCCTCACAGGAGGCGTTCTTCGAGGGCCATGTGGAGGCGTTCGAGGTCCTCGGCGGGGTGCCGACGGTCCACATCCGGTACGACAATCTCAAGCCCGCGGTCCGGCAGGTGCTGTCCGGACGGTCGCGGACGGAGTCGGCACGGTGGGCCGCGTTCAGATCTTGGTATGGGTTCTCGGCGTTCTACTGCACCCCGGGCGAAGAGGGAGCCCACGAGAAGGGCGGGGTCGAGCACGAGGGCGGCGGATTCCGCCGCAAGCACCTGGTCCCGTCGCCCGAGGTCGATTCGCTGGCCGAGCTGAACGAGCGTCTGGCGGCGATCGACGCGGCCGAGGACGCCCGGCACGTCCACGGTCGGCCGACTTCGATCGGCTTCGACTTCGAGCAGGAACGGGCCCTGGACCGGGAGGTCCGCCGCCAGCAGCGGCTCGTCCGCGCGGCCCGCTTCCCCCGCCCCAAAAGGCTGGAGGACTTCGACTACGACAAGTACCCCAACGTCTCCCCGGAAGTCATCGCCGATCTGAAGTCGCCGTCCTGGGTCCAGCAGGGCCGCCCGCTGGTGCTGATCGGGGACTCGGGCACTGGCAAGTCGCACCTGCTGATCGGGGTTGGCACTGCGATCGCCGAGGCCGGGCTATCGGTCCGCTACATCACCACTTCCGCGCTGGTCAATGAGCTCGCCGAGGCCGAGGCGGGGCGCTGGCTGACCTCCATGATCGCCCGCTACAGCAAGGTCGACCTGCTGTGTCTGGACGAGTTCGGCTACCTGAACCTGGACAAGAAGGGCGCGAAGCTCCTGTTCCAGATCTTCACCGAGAGTGAGGAACGCAAGGCGACTGCGGTTGCGACGAACTCTCCGTTCGCGGAGTGGGACAAGACCTTCGGTGACCCGCGGCTCTGCGCGGCCTTCGCCGACCGGATCACCTTCCGCTGCACCCTCATCCAGACCGGCACCGAGTCCTACCGCTTCCGCATCGCCGAATCGGAACGACGGACGCCCTGACCCGGCACTTGCCTGCGGCCCTAAGGCCCCGCAAGCAACCGCTCCGCAGTGAATCACCCCTAGAGGACCATGCGATGTTTCTTGCACAACTTAACTTCAATGAGTCAGTGGGAGTAGCGGCACTTAATGCACTCTTCACAGCGGCCCTGGTCGGAGTTGCCGCCGCTGTCCTAGTCAAGAGGTACGACCTGAGACATCAAACTCGGACAGCTCTACGTGAGACATTTGATCGACTGCTCGTCGCCCAACGAAGATCCCGTGAGGCATCGGTCCGGCTTGCCGATTTTCGCGCTGGGCATCGTCGGCGGGGTCTGGGGCGCTGGGTGTCAGCCGCCGCCCGCTCAACAGATAGGAGCTTGGAAGAGAAGGCGCAGCTGGCGCACGGCGAGTTCATCGAGACGTATCACCGCCTCAACCTTGATGCATCCGAGCAGATGTGGCGAGAGGTGCGTGGGCTGCGGCATGTGCTCGACGACATGCTGAGATTCGGGAAGCAGGGTGACGCCGAACAGTGTCATGAACTCACAGAGACCGCCACGGCTGCACGTCAGAACCTAGAGCGTAGTTTCCGGGCCCTACTCGGCCACAAGCCCCTTCAGCAGAAGCGAATTCTACTCGGTAAGTACGACAAAGAAAAAAGCGCCCCATAAGGAGGGCCCATCCGCGTCGTGCCTGTCAGGGACACGGACCGGTCGGGCCCGATCACCAAGCTACTGGCCCGAATCTCGCTGCCACCGCAGACACTCCCACCGGGACGTCACTCGATCAGGGTGGCTCTCATTCCCGCCGCCGATCATGGACCTATGCCTATGTCCATCCGCACCTCGGATGGAGCAACGTGGCTCTCGAACCCACCGCCCCAGTGGCTCTGATCTATGCCGCCGAAATCACCCGACCCCATGTGTGAAGGGCTCTCATATGAAACCGACACCACGGCGCGGCGCCGTGAAGACCCCCGCCGGTCCGGACCGCCGGGCGTCCGCACAGACCGGTGAGCAGACTTCCCTCCCCTGCATGGGCCCCGCCGTGCTGAGACAGGCCATCTTTCACGGGCAGGCCGTGAAGAGTGAAGAGCGGAGCACCTCATGAGGCCGCGTCCGGCGCGCTGCCTGGCGGCAGGACTGGCCTGCGCCACGGTCGGATCGCTCGCCCTCACCGGGGCGGCGTCCGCGCCGGCCGCCCCGGGAAGCGCCTCTGCTCCGGGCCAGGCCGCCCAGAGCACCGCGGGCGAGCCGGGCCCGTTCAACGCCATCACCGATGTGCCCGGTATCGAGGTCGGCCAGGTCCAGAAGACCCGCCCGCCCTACCTCACCGGCTCCACGGTCGTCCGCACGCCGACAATGCCCGTCGCGGGCGTTGACCAGAGCGGCGGCAACCCCGCCACGTGGATGACCAACGCGCTCAGCCCGCTCAACGCCAATCCGGGGGTGGACGCCATCGTCCTGACTGGGGGCAGCATCTGGGGCATGGACGTCGGCATCGGTGCGATGCACTGGGTGGAGGACCACGGCGTGGAAGGGCCAATCGTTCCCGGAGCGGGGATCTTCGACATCGGGCGCGGCGGAGACGAGCGTGCCCGGCCCACCGCCTCCTGGGGATACCGGGCGACCGCCAAGGCCAGGGGCGGCCCAGTGCGCCAGGGCACCGCAGGTGGCGGGACAGGAGCCACGTCCGGCGGGCTGGCCAGCCCGGTGCTCAAGGGCGGCGTGGGCACAGCCAGCGTCGAACTGGGCGACGGCCTCGTCGTCGGTGCTCTGGTCGTCGTCAACTCCCTCGGCTCGACGGTGAATCCGAAGGACTGCACGCTGCTGGGCACGGCGTTCGGCATCGGAGGCGAGTTCGCGGGGCTGCGGAAACCCTCACGTGCGGAGTGCTCCCGGACGACCGGCGGTGCGGCGAAGGGTTCGAAGTACCAGGCGACGAACAAGACTGAGAACAGAGCGAAGACAAAGCCGGCGAGGCAGAAGGGCAAGAACACGACGATCGCCGTCGTCGCCACCAACACGAGCATGGAAAACGCGGCCATCACCAAGGTGGCCGGGGTCGCGAACGACGGGCTGGCCCGGGCGATCATCCCCTCGCACACCCTCTACGACGGCGACACCGTCTTCGCCGCGGCCACCGGCAAGGGCCGGAAGCTGGCGAACAACGACCCCAACGACGTCGCCACACTCACCCGAATTCAGGACGCGGCGGCGAACTCCCTCTCACGGGCGGTCGCGCACGCCATGCTCTCGGCCACCTCGGCGCGGGAGTTCAAGAGCTACTGCGACACCTACCCGTCCGCCTGCGAAAACCTCCGCCGGAACGGTACCGGTAAGAAGCGGGCCGGCTGAGCGGCGATCGGGCAGCGGTGGTCCCGCGTGCACGCGGCTGCGGAGACCACCGCCGTCCGGAGTCCACAACCCCGTGGGCCCGCACGACTCAACCGCGAGTAGCCCCGGAAGCGTTGCGTTTGTGGTGTCGGTGGTCTCTTCGTTCTCGCTCGCGTTGCGTATCCCAAGTCATCTGGACAGTTTGACGATGCGGGAGGTCTTGAGGACGTTCCCGTCCGTGTCCAGTGCCCTCACCTGGAAGTACGGTCCTGGATTGTGCGTTGTGACTGCCGTCTCGAACCCGGACCTCCTGGCATGTCTCACCACGACCGACAGTGAGTCGGGGTCAGGCCCTGCGAGTACTTGCCATGCTTTGGTCTGTGTCGAGCCGTTCCACGACGCGTAGACGACGCTGCCCCCGTCGCGGGCCCGTGCCGCAGCCTTCGGTGGGTAGTACGGCTTGCCGGTCCAGTTGTTCCGGAACGCTCGATACGACATGTCGGAGCCTGGCATCTTCGCGTCGTAGAGCAGGTTCTTCGAGCCGTTGCCCTCGGTGTTCCCCGCACGCGCGTACTCCGAGTAGTACGGGCTCTGCCCCCACCCGATGAATCGGTTGCCGTTGGAGAGGCCCTGGGTGTTCCCCTGGCTCGCCGAGAACAACGGCGGCTGGTGGTAGTACGTCTTGTCCACGGTCGCTCTGCGGGCTCGGAAGTCGAGGTTGAGAAACAAGCCGTGCGACTCCTGTTCGGCTGGGGTGTCGGGCGATTCACAGCAGCCGTCGTCGAACATGCTGATCCGGTTTCCCGGCCGGAACCGGGCATCGTGCTGCCAGTAGAATTCGGCGTTGGGCCCGAAGGTGAAGTCGCTCTTGTCGCCGCCGAGTTGCCAGCGGATCCTCCCGGACTTCTTGGCGACGTTGTAGATCGCCCACATGTTCCGGGCCGAGATGAGCAACCGGCCGTCACGGCCCTGCTCGACGGAGTTGATGTGGAAGGGGTCCCACACTCCGTCGGACGACGACGCGCTGGACACCGGCTCCTTTGAATCGGCGGGGTCGAGGTGGTCCAGCGCGTTCCACGAGAAGAGGAGCCTCCCCGTGGCGAGGTCGACCTCCTGGATCTCGTTGTTGTGGATGGCCCCGTCGTTCGGACCGCCGTAGGGCGAGAGATCGAAGGGCACGGGTTTGGACGCGATGAACAGCGCCGTGCCCCTGCGGGTCAGGGTGAACTCGTGAAAATCCGGGTAGTAGCCATGATGTGCGAAGACCGTCTTGAGCAGGCGGTAGTGGTTGTCGTAGATGTAGTAGCACCCACCCGGTTCCGGCGCACCGGACGGCAGGTTCGTGTACGAGGGCGGCAGAGCGGTGGTCCCCTGCCACCAGGTCAGCACCGGTTTCCCCTTGCCTCCGTGGTAGTACTTCTGGACCCTGAAGCCGCTGTTCTGGAGGTTCGTGGAGGGCAGCGGGCGGAACCAGACCGGATCGCCGGAGTTGTCGTTGATCAACGCCCCGGTCTGGCCGACCATCCTCTCGTCGCTGTACGGGGCGGTGAAGACGCCCCCGCGAGCCGTTCCCGGTTTGTTCGCGGTCACCTTCACGCGCATGGGGCGCAGACGCGGCTCGGAGACGAATCTCCACACATCGCTGCCCGACAGGATCGGAGGCGGTGTCTCTTGCGACGGAGGAAAGGGTTTCGTCGCGCACAGGCGGGACGCGCCTCCTTGAGCAGACGCGCGCCGCTCAAGGCTCGTCGCGGCCGAGGGCAGAGAGCTTGCGACGACACACCCCGCCGCGAGCACACACACCCCGACCGTGCGAGGCCTTCTCCGACTCCGACGGACCTGCAGCATTCGCGTCACCTTGCCGACCTCCTTGGCACCCGGCACCGGATCTGCGATGGCGGTGCCACTTCCTTTTCTGACTCTTCTTCCGTCTCCGGTGACGGTAAGCAGCAAAGGGGCGCTTGGACTCCTGAAGGTCACTCAAGTCGGCCATTCGGCAGGTGCAGCTTCACCCGAACATGCGCCAGTTCGCCCGGCCCGTTCAGGCGTTTCCTCCGCCACGGCGGCCCGCCCGGGGCGGGCCGGCGAGATCATCACTGCCCGGCACAACGAGATTGCCGAGCGGCTACGCGCGGCCGGCCTCGGGGCGATCGGCGACCTCGGCCTTATCGGCCTGGGCACCGACCCTGGCGACCCCGTGGTCATCACCGGCTTCAAGGCCGCTCGCGCCAAGCCACTGACCGCCGCGAAGAAGCAGGCGAACAAGCTGATCACCGCAGAGCGCGCGGCCTGTGAGCACGCCTTCGCCCACCTGAAGAACTGGCGCATCCTCACCAAGCTACGGTTGTCCGCCCACCACGCGACGACGCTGCTGCGGGCACCGCTCGTGCTGAACCAACACCGAGATCGCCCGGTGACAGACGATCTTCACCGCAGACACCGCCCACCACCAGCACGAGCACTGCCCCACCGACTCACACCAGCCCCGTGACCAGCAACGTCAGGATGAACAACACTCAGTGTGGTCGGCGATGAGCGCTCGTCGGTGGCGACGGCTCCGCGTTGATCGACGCGGCTGTGACCTTGGGTGACTGCCACACCAAGACCTTGGGGTTGTCCAACTGGACTGCGTAGGCGTGCCACGTCAAGGCCGGGTGCCAGGCCCGTCAACGGCTCGGTCGGCGCCACATGGCTTTCGGTCTCGCGCAACGGCCGGTCGGATCCCGAACGTCGCCGGGCAGCTCCGATCACCATCCGGCCCCGATCACCATCCAGCCCCGGTCACCGTCACGCTCCGGCCGCCATGCGGCGTGCCGCCTCGTGCACCGACTGGGCGTGCAGTTCGAACATCGCCATCAAGTTGACGGCGTCCCCGGTGATCTCCCGCTGCACGAACAGGCCGTCGGCGCCCGCGATGGCGTACGTCGTGAGCGTGTGGATCTCGGGCTCGTCCAGCTCGGGGAAGAGGGTCTGCAGCATCTCGGCGATCTTCCGGCGCGCGATTCCCCTGACCTGGAGGAACACGGTCCGGCCTCGGGGTTTGGTGGGCCGCCGCTCCAGGGCGAGCATGAGACCGAGGCGCAGGAAGTCGGGCGCGTCGACCAGTGACTTGGCCACGTTCGCGGCCATGACGGTGAGCCGCTCCAGGGACGTGCCCGTCTCCTCGCCCGGCAGTTCGAGCGCGGCGAGCCAGCTGTCGAAGCTGCGCTCGATGACCGCGGCGATCAGGTCGTCCTTGTCCTTGAAATGCCAGTAGATCGAGCTCGCGGGCAGCCCGCACTTGGCGCTGACAGCCGCGATGGACGTGCCCTCGTACCCGCGCTCACCCGCGATCTCCACGGCGGCATCGATGATGCGCTGCCGCGACTCCATTCCGTTCGCCCGCTTCCGGCGCGGCGATTGGGGCCTGGTCATGGCACTTCCCTCCTGTTGCGCCGGCCCTTGACCGTATCCGGCGTCGAGCTTACTGTAGCGTTCATTCCAATTGGAGTGAACGCTACAGTAAGAGTCACGAGCAAGACGGCGACAGTCAGGTGGCTGGTGGGAGGAGTCGGCGCCAGAAACGGCGCCGGAGACGCATACGTACGACATTGGCGGTGATCGGGTACCCCACGGGGTGACCGCACCTGCTGGGAATGGGCCCCAGGATCGTCGTCCTGGAGCGCGATGCCGAGGTTTCGCCTCGCGCCCGGTCCACCGCAACGGAGTCCGGCAGCCGGGTCCCCGGCCGCGGATGACCAGGGAAAGCGTCCTGCTGCCCTGGATGGCCACCCGCCGTACGGCCGCCTTCGCCCTGCGACCCCACGCCTACGTCTACGCAGCCGCCTCTGTATCCCCGGCACCCGCCGACCCCCAGCGGGCTCGGCCCCAGCCGCCGCACCCCGCCCGACCGCGACACCGCCCAGTGAGGACCGACACCATGACCCCGCAGACCGGCCTGCCGACGATGCAGGAGACGACGTACGACATCGGCGGAAAGAAGATCTTCGCCGCGGAGGCGGGCGACGGCCCGCCCGTGCTTCTGCTGCACGGCGGCGGCCCCGGCGCCTCCGGCGTATCCAACTACGCCCGCAATATCGCCGAGTTGGCCAAGGAGTACCGGGTCATCGTGCCCGACCTGCCCGGCTACGGGCGCAGCACCAAGGGCATCGACGGTACCGATCCCTTCGGCTACCTGGCCGACGGCATCCGCGGCCTGTTGGACGCACTCGGCCTGGACAAGGCCCATCTGGTCGGCAACTCCTACGGTGGCGCCTGCGCCCTGCGGCTGGCCCTGGACACCCCTGACCGGGTCGACCGCATGGTGCTGATGGGCCCCGGCGGGATCGGCAACACCCGCGCCCTGCCCACTCCCGGGCTCAACAACCTGCTGGGCTACTACACCGGCGACGGACCCTCGCGGCTGAAGCTGGAGAGGTTCATCCGCAACTACCTCGTCTTCAACGCCGCCGAGGTCCCGGACTCCGCCATCGAGGAGCGCTACCAGGCCAGCATCGACCCGGACGTGATCGCCTCTCCGCCGCTGCAACGCCCCGCCGGGCTGCGCGCCTTGTGGAAGATGGACTTCACCCGCGACCCGCGCCTGAGCCGGCTGCCCGTGCCCACCCTCGTCCTGTGGGGCGCGGAGGACAAGGTCAACCGGCCGTCCGGCGGCCGGATGCTGGCCGACCGCATGCCCAACTGCGACCTGTACCTCGTCGCCAACACCGGGCACTGGGTGCAGTTCGAACGCACCGACCTGTTCAACCGCCTGTGCGCCGACTTCCTGGCCGGCCGCCGATGATCATGCATGACGCCCCGTCCGTCTTCGGCGCCGTCCACCTCGGATACATCGTCATCGAGACCAACCGCTTCGCCGACTGGCGCCGCTTCGGCACCGACGCCATCGGCATGCACCACGACCCCCTCTCCCGCAACCTGATGCGCTTCCGCCTCGACGACCAGGAATGCCGCTTCCTCATCCGGCGCGGCCCCGCCGAGGACGTCGTTGCCACCGGCTGGCACATCGACGACCACGCCACCTTCGAACGCATCGAGTCCCGCATCCGCGCCCACGGCGCCCCCTGCACCGTCGGCACCGACGAGGAAGCCGCCCTGCGCGGCGTCGAGCGCCTGCTGCGTTTCCCCGGCCCCAAGGGCATCACACAGGAGATCTCCACCACCCCGGTGAAGTCGGCCGAGCCCCTGCGCATGCTCGCCTCAGGCTTCGTCACCGGCGACGGCGGCATGGGTCACATCGCGCTGACCTCCACCAAGCCGATGCAGACGCGGGGTTACTTCAACACCGTCTTCGACGCCCGCCTGACCGACTACATCGACGAGACCTTCAGCGGCGTCAAATTCAAGATTCGCTTCCTGCGCGTCAACGAACGCCACCACTCCATCGCGATCGCCGCCGCCCGCGGCCTGCCGATCGATGCGGTCCGCACCCGCGTGCAGCACCTCAACGTCCAGGCCGCCACCCTCGACGACGTGGCGCAGAGTTACCAGCGCGTGCACGAACTCGGCTTCGACATGGCCCTGTCCGTCGGCCAGCACACCAACGACAAGGAACTCTCCTACTATGCCCGCACCCCATCGGGCTTCGAGTGGGAGGTCGGCTGGAACCCCGTCGTCGTCGACGAGACCACCTGGGAGCCCACCACTCACCAGGGCATCAGCACCTGGGGCCACCTCCCGGTCGGCCAGACCATCATCGACAAGCTCGCCCAGTTCCGGGTCGGGGCCCGCTCCCTGGCCCGCCCGGAGAGCACGGTTCCGTCGCTGAGTGGCGCAGGCATTCCCGACGACTGACACGCGTTCACTGACGCGCGTTCGGTCACCGCGTCGGTCACCGCGTCCCGCCCTTGCGTCAAAGGGCAGCAGTCGGGGCGATCCCGAGAGTCCATCCCCCGATCACGTGCCGGAGCGCAACGCACGTGACAGTCCCAACGCGGCGGTCCGTACCGCCGGAGCGAGCTGGGCGGGCCGGAAGCGGCTGCGGGGCACGGCGACCGACAGCGCCGCCACCGCCACCGCCCCGTCGAAGACGGGTGCCGCGATGCAGCTGACGCCCAGGGCGGCCTCTTCCTCCTCGTAGGCCAGGCCCGCGACCTGAGTCTGCTCGATGGCGGTGCGCAGCCGCTCCGGATCGGTGACCGAGTGCGGCGTGAGGCTGGGGAGGGGTGCGTCCAGCACCTCCTCCGCCAGCTCCGCGCCGGAGAAGGCCAACAGCGCCTTGCCGACGCCGGTGCAGGTCAGGGGAAGCCGACCGCCGATCCGGGAGGGCAGCAGCAGGGCGCCATGACCGTGGATGCGCTCCACGTAGACCACCTCGTGGCCTTCGCGCACCCCCAGATGGACGGTCTCGTGCGTGGCCTCGAACAGGTCCTGCAGAAAAGGCAGGGCCGCCTCGCGCAGATCATGCCGGCGCGGCACGAGTGAGCCGAGTTCGAAGAGCTTGCCGCCGAGCCGGTAATTCTCCGCCTCGCGTTCGAGCAGACCGAGCCGGACCAGTTCGCCACAGAGCCGGAACGCCGTGGTCTTGGTCAGACCTGTACGCCCAGAAATTTCCGTAAGACGGAACGATCCGCCGTCCGGGCGAAAGCAATCCAGGACTGCCACTGCCTTGTCCAGCATATTTCCCTGTGTGCTGTTCCGTGTCATGGAACATATTTTGCCGTTGCTCACGATGCACGTCTATACCTGGCATGCGTCACAGCGATGGCCGGCACACCCGTACCGAGCCCCTCACCAGCTCCGCTCACTTCCGGAGGTAACCCGCATGCCCATCCCGCAGTCTCTTCGCACCGCTCCGGACAGGGGCGAAGCATGAACGCCCGCGAGCCCGCCGGTGCGGTGGCCGAGGCGGCGGCCGTCCTGGACGAAGCCGCCCGCGCCGGCGTCCCGTGCCCCCCGGTGCGTCATCTGCTGCCCGAGGCGGACATCGAGGCCGCATACGCGGTGCAGCGCCTGAACGTCGAGCGAGGCATCGCCGCCGGCCGGCGTCTGGCAGGCCGGAAGATCGGCCTGACCTCGCCCGCTGTGCAACGCCAGCTCGGTGTCGACCAGCCTGACTTCGGCGCCCTGTTCGCCGACATGGCGGTGCCAGAAGGGCAGCTGATCGCCCCCGGCCGGCTGCTGCAGCCGAAGATCGAGGCGGAGGTCGCCCTGGTGCTCGGCGCGGATCTTCCGCACCAGGACCCGACCGTCGCCGACCTGCTGCGTGCCACGGCGTTCGCCCTGCCCGCGCTGGAGATCGTCGACAGCCGCATCGCCGACTGGGACATCACCATCGTCGACACGGTCGCCGACAATGCCTCCTGCGGCCTGTTCGTCCTCGGCGGCACCCCCGTACCGCTGGACCGGGTCGATCTGCGCAACGTACGGATGACCCTGACCAGGAACGGCGAGACCGTCTCACGGGGCACCGGCGCCGACTGCCTGGGCAGCCCGCTCACCGCCGCCCTCTGGCTCGCCTCCACGCTCGTCGGCCTGGGCGAGCCGCTGCGGGCCGGCGACATCGTCCTGACCGGCGCGCTCGGCCCGATGGCCGTCGCCGCCGAAGGCGACGAGTTCACCGCTCACATCGAAGGGCTCGGCACGGTCGCCACCGCGTTCGCCGCCTCCGCCACGGAAGGAACTCGAGCATGACCACGAAGGTTGCCGTCATCGGCTCGGGCAACATCGGCACCGACCTCATGATCAAAATTCTGCGGCTCTCGGACTCTTTGGAGATCGCCGCCATGGCCGGCATCGACCCCGGCTCCGACGGCCTGGCCCGCGCCCGACGGCTGAAGGTCGCGACCACCCACGAGGGCGTGGACGGCCTGGTCGAGCTGGACGAGTTCGCGGAGGTGTCCCTCGTCTTCGACGCCACGTCCGCCGGAGCGCACAAGCGCCACGACGAGGTCCTGCGCACACTGGGCCGCACGGTCGTCGACCTCACCCCCGCCGCGCTCGGCCCGTACGTCGTGCCGCCGGTCAACGGCGACGCCCATCTGAACGCGCCCAACGTCAACATGGTCACCTGCGGCGGGCAGGCCACCATCCCCATAGTGGCCGCCGTCGCCGCCGTGACCCCGGTCCACTACGCAGAGATCGTCGCCTCCCTCTCCTCCCGCTCGGCGGGCCCCGGCACGCGGGCCAACATCGACGAATTCACCGAGACCACCTCGTCGGCCATCGAGCAGGTCGGCGGCGCGGCCCGAGGCAAAGCCATCATCGTCCTCAACCCCGCCGAACCGCCCCTCATCATGCGGGACACCGTGCACTGCCTCATCGGCGACTGCGACGACGCCGCCGTGACCGCCTCCGTGGAGGAGATGGCCGCACGCGTCCAGACGTACGTCCCCGGCTATCGCCTCAAGCAGAAGGTGCAGTTCGAACGCGTCGCCATCGACGACCCACTGCGCTCCCTCCTGCCGGCCGCCTCCCGGTCCGGCCAGGCCGCCAAGGTGTCGGTGTTCCTCGAAGTGGAGGGCGCCGCCCACTACCTGCCCGCCTACGCCGGCAACCTCGACATCATGACCTCGGCCGCCCTGCGCACCGCCGAGCGCATGGCCGCTCACCGCACCACGAAGGTGGTCTCCTCATGACCGCGCCCCAGCCGAGCACCCTGTACATGCAGGATGTGACCCTCAGGGACGGCATGCACGCCGTCCGCCACCGCTACACCGTCGAACAGGCCCGCACCATCGCCGCCGCACTCGACACCGCCGGACTCGCCGCGATCGAGATCGCCCACGGCGACGGCCTGTCCGGCTCCAGCATCACCTACGGCGTAGGCGCCCACACGGACTGGGAGTGGATCGAGGCCGTCTGCGACGCCGTGACCCACGCGGTGCCCACCACCCTGCTCCTGCCCGGCATCGGCACCCTGCACGACCTGCGCCGAGCACACGCGCTCGGCATCCGCTCGGTGCGCGTCGCCACCCACTGCACCGAGGCCGACATCTCCGCCCAGCACATCGCCGCCGCCCGCGACCTGGGCATGGACGTGGCCGGCTTCCTGATGATGTCCCACATGGCCGACCCCACCGAACTGGCCCAGCAGGCCGGACTGATGGAGTCCTACGGCGCGAACTGCGTCTACGTCACCGACTCAGGCGGCCACCTCACCATGGACGGCGTACGCGACCGCATCCGCGCCTACCGCGACGTCCTCGACCCGTCCACCGAACTGGGAATCCACGCCCACCACAACCTCGGGCTGGGCGTGGCCAACTCGGTCGTCGCCGTCGAGAACGGCGTCACCCGAGTCGACGCCTCCCTCGCCGGCCAGGGAGCCGGAGCGGGCAACTGCCCCCTGGAGGCGTTCGTCGCGGTCGCCGAGCTGACGGGCTGGGAGCACGGCTGCGACCTGTTTCCCCTGATGGACGCCGCCGACGACGTCGTACGCCCCCTCCAGGACCGCGAGGTGCGGGTGGACCGCGAGACCCTCACCCTCGGATACGCGGGCGTGTACTCCAGCTTCCTGCGCCATGCTGAGACAGCCGCCCGCCACTACGGCATCGACGCCCGCGCGATCCTCATCGAGGTCGGTCGCCGCAAGCTGGTCGGCGGCCAGGAAGACATGATCACCGACATCGCCCTCGACCTCGCAGCAGCCCGCACCACCGCCTGACTCGAAAGAACCGCACACGGTCAGTTGAGGCCGCGTCAGAAGCCAGGCCTGACACCCCCCGGACGTCGAAGCCCGCCTCCGCAAGAAGATCGTCAACCTCAAGGAGACGATTGCCAACATGTAACGGGGGTGGAGCGAAGGGGCCGGGTCGCTCGTGGCTGTTTCGTTCGGTCGACCAGAGCTCTGGGAGGAGCCCGATGGACCAGCTGAAAGCATCTGGCAAGCCGTTCGACATCTCCAAGTGGGGGTGTGGGATGCGTGGATCAAAGTGAGGGCAATCAGGGAGCGCCGGGGGTGGACGGGGTGTCCATCGAGGAGTTCGAGGCGAGGCAGCCGAGGCCGTGCTCGCCCTGCCCGAGGACCCCGACGCACGGGCCAGCGCGCAGGCCGCCATGGTGTGGATCCTCGGCGTCACCGGCAAGCTGTGCTGGCCCATACCGGACCGCGGCCTGCACAAGCGGCTGCACCGCATCACCATCCAGACGCTCATCGTATGGGGCGATCAGGACGCACCAGCAGTCGCACTCTTCGGAGCACGTCCATGGGGAGCCGGTGCAGCAGCGCTGCCAGAAGTGCCCGGTCGCTCGGGGCGAATCGCCCCCGTTCCTTGCCGAGTTGGTGTTCCAGCACCGTGATCGGGTGGCGCAAGGCGAGTATCTCGACAGTTGTATGGCGGTCGCTCATTGGTAGCAGGCGCAGCATGGCGAACGTATGCGTCACGCCCAAGTAGGCCAGTCGCAGCAGCACGGTCGATCATCGTGCCGCGGTGAGCGCCAGCCTCGCGAGAGCGCCCGTTCGGGCAGCTGTGGCGTTCGGTTCCGGAGGGCGGATGCCATTTTGGGCAAGCGCAGTGCCGAGGTTCCGTTGGCCCCACGGCCGTTGACCGTCCACTGGCGGGGCCCGGACGGCCGTCCGGGCCCCGCGGCATTCACACGCGACGGCGGCGCGGTCGAGACTGCCGCCTCCGGCACCTAGTCGACCCTGGGGCTGGAGTGCACGCGTTCCTGAGCCTGAGAGGGATACCACCGGGGCCGTGCCGGGGCGGCTCCTGCCTGTCCCAAGGGCGGATCCTGTCCCCGAAGACGGGCGCAGGTAGCTGCACCTGCTCGAGGAGCCCGGCCACCGCACGTTGCGGTAGCCGGGTGTGGAGGCAACGGCGGAGAACGAGCGGCAGGCAGGTGGGCACGACCACCCAGTTTTTGAGCACAGAAGTACACCGGTTTCAGTGAGAAGTCCGCAGCAAAGGGAGCGCGGCGCACAGGCGCGACGCGCGACGATTCAGCGCTCGGGAGGTCTCACAGGGTGTACAACGGCACGTCCTTGACGAGATGACTTGGGTTCGGCAGCACGGTAGTGGCGCACAGGGGCGCTGTTCCACTGGTTTTCGAGCGCCTCGCCGCCTAGCCGCCGGCTGCCCGGGTCGTCGATGCAGAGCCGGGACCACGGCTGTCGGCGCGGCAGCGTCGTGTCGGTCGCCTTCTCGCCATAGAGGACATGCAGGGTCGCGCACCTCGAACTGCGCGCAGTGGTCACGGTGCTGCGCACCGACTTCCCTCACGCCCGCCTCACTGTCCCCTTCACCGAGCTTCAGCAGACCAGCATCGGTGGCCTGCAAGGCAGCCGGCTGACCACCCTCCCCGTTGTACTGCACGGCTGACAGCCAGCGGGCGCGTCAGTCCTCCCCGGGATCGGCGGAGGGCGTGATCGTCCGGTTCGTCCTGCCTATGGATCCCCCTTTTCGTCCGGTGGCGGCGGCGTGCTGGTGGGCGCGGACGATGGTGGAGTCGATCTGGACCAGCCAGTCGATGTCGCCGGCTGCGTCCGCGCGGGCCTGGATCTGCTGGAGAGCTCGGGTGAACACGCCGTCCAGGGCATAGCGGCGGAAGCGGGTGTAGACCGTCTTCCATGGCCCGTGGCGTTCCGGCAGGTCACGCCAGGAGATCCCGGTCCGGATCTTGTAGACCATCCCATGGATGACCTGCCGGTCCGACACGCGTGGTCAGCCAGTCGCGGCCCGCGGTATGAGCGGAGCGAGTAACTCCCACTCTTGGTCGGTGAGTTCATGGCGGCGTATCACGCCACCATGATCCACCACCCGATGATCCTTGGAGGCGGACCCTGGCTAACGCTCTACGCGCTTCAGGCCGCGCACGGCCGGGATTGCCAGCAGCAGGGTGCAGGCGACGAGCGCCATGGACGCGGACACGCACAGCAGCGGCACCGTCCCCGCGACAACCGCGAGCGGCCCCGCCGCCGCCTGCCCGACTGGCTTCATCACCAGCGAGCCGGCCGCGTCGTACGCGTGCACCCTGCCGAGGACGTCCTGCGGGATGTGCGTCTGCACGCTCGTGTGGAACATGACGATCCAGAACGCCATGCCCACGCCGCTCACCCCGTAGCACCCGGCGATGAGCGGTGTGGGAAGGCCGAGAGCGACCCCTAACGGCATGAGCGCCCACAGGATCATGGAGAGGGCGCCAGCCCGGAGCGGATACCGCGGGCGGAGCCTGATCGCGACAATCCCGCCCAGCACACTTCCCGCCCCGAGGGACGACATGACCAAGCCGAACGTCGATGCTCCGTACTCGGTGACCAGCGTACTGTTGCCGAGGGTCATGGTGGGGCCGGCGCCAGCCAGCTGCCAGAGCATGAAGACGATGATGACACTCCACAGCCAGGTCCTGGCCCGGAACTCCCGCCAACCCTCGACGAGATCGGCCCGGAACGACGATACGCCGCCCCGCCCGGCCGGGCCCATCGGGACCGAGCGGAGCAGGAGTAGGCAGGCGCCGCTGACTCCATAGGTCAAGGCGTCGAGGGCGACCACCGTTGCCGGTGAGGAAACCACCAGCAGCAGGCCGGCGAGCGACGGGCCAATCACGGCCGTAACGGACTCCGAGATGCGGAGGGTGGCGTTCGCCTTCAGTACGTCCTGGGCTATGCGTGGGGTGATGCTGGCGACTCCCGGCTGGAAGATTGCGCTACCGGCCCCGACCAGGGCCAGCAGCACCAGGATCTGCCACAGCTGCGGCGTACCTAGCAGGAACAGCAGCGCGAGCACCGCCTGAAAGCACAGCCGGGCTGTGTCCGAGACGACCATCAGCCGCCGGGCGCCGAAGCGGTCGGACAGCACCCCGCCAAAGATGATCAGGGCTGCGAACGGCGCTACGAGCGCGGCCAGCGCGTAGCCCACCCCACTCGTCCCGTATCCCGCCCGGATCACGGCGGCCGTGATCGTGACGGGGAGCATCGCGTCGCCCAGCAGAGACGTGGTGCGGGCGGTGAAGAACAGCCGGAAGTCTGCTGTCCACAGCGGCGGATCAGACGAGGTCTTCTTGACTTGCAGGTCACGGGCCATGTCCGAGCCAGCCACCGCACACCGTCCCACGTATACCGTTGATCCCGACCAGGGCGACACTTTCCTGCCTCGGAGGTCCCTCGGTCAACGGAATATGTTCGACAAGCTCAGCACGTACGCGCGTTTGAAGACGGGCCCTGGCTAGGACGGCCGCATCAGGCGGTGCAGGCCCGGCTCGATGTCCGGGGCGCTGATCGAGCCGTAGCCGAAGACGAAGCCTGGGCGCGCGGAGCGTTTCCTGGTGATCTCCGCAAGGGTGTGGACCGCCAAGCCGGACGCCCGGGCCCGGTCGGCGCGGTCCGCGAGGGCTTCGGGATCGGCGAGGCCGCCCCGGGTGACCGCGGTCACGTGCAGACCCGCGGCGGACGGCACCAGCTCGGCAAGGTCCGCGAACTGGCCGGTGAGCGCACGGGTGATGGTCTCGTGCCGGGTCGCGTACGTGTGCCGCATCCGGCGGATGTGCCGGGCGAGCAGCCCGTCGTCGATGAAGCGGGCGAGCGCCGCCTGCGTCGGGACCGGTGTATGCCAGTCGGCGGTGTACTTGGCGCTGCGGAGGGCCGTACGCAGCGGGGCCGGCGCCACCAGGAAGCCGATGCGCAGGGAGGGCAGCATCACCTTCGAGAACGACCCTACGTAGATGACGTGTCCGGCCCGGTCGAGGCTCTGCAGGGTCTCAACCGGCCGTCCGCCGAACCGGAATTCGCTGTCGTAGTCGTCCTCGATCACCGCCGCCCCGTGCCGCTGTGCCCACTTCAGCAGCGCCGTTCTGCGCCGCAGGGACATCGGCATGCCGAGCGGAAACTGGTGGGCGGGAGTGACATACACGGCGCGGGTGTCCGGCGGGATGGCGTCCACCAGCAGGCCCTCAGCGTCCACCGGTACGCCCGTGACCTCGGCACCCTGCGACCGGAACAGCAGCCGGGCCGGCGGGTAGCCGGGCTCTTCGACGGCCACCCGGTCGCCCGGTTCGAGCAGCACCCGACCGATGAGGTCGAGGGCTTGCTGCGTACCGTTGGTCACCAGCACGTCGCCCGGGCCGGTCCGGACCGCGCGGGAGAGCCCGATGTGCCGGGCGAGCGCGACCCGCAGCCCGGCATGGCCGGCCGGATCGCCGTATCCGACCGCCCCGGCCGCTGAGAGGCGCAGTTCCCGGGCAACCAGGGGACGCCAGACGTCGTACGGGAAGAGCCGGGCATCCGGCAGGCCCGCCCGGAAGTCGTATGCCGCTGTGGTCGGCCCCGCTGCCTGCGGGCCAGCCCATGGGGACAGGCTCGCCCACATGGCGCGCGGGCGCAGTCCCGAGCCGGTGGAGTCGGTGGTGGTCGCGGCGTCCTGCGTGGGCAGGTCCGTCGTTCGCACGTAAGTCCCGGAGCCGACCCGGCTGTCCGCGTAGCCCTCGGCGACGAGCCGTTCGTAGGCGACGCCGACGGTGTTGCGGGCCACCGCGAGGCGGTGTGCCAGCTCCCGGGTCGGGGGCAGCGGATCGCCGTGGCGCAGCAGCCCGTCGTGGATCGCGGTGCGCAGCTGGCGGTAGATCTGGCCGGACAGGTCGCGGCGCCCGTCGAGCCTGACGTGCACGTCCATCGTGGCTCCCGGCTTTCTGCTCGGCTGTTGATGGCTTTCGGCCCGGCAATTGGATCAATCATTCGGCAGCTTATTGGCTCTGGAACTGAGCCGCTGTGTGATCTTACGCTCCGGTCATGGACATACAACGGCTCGACCGCCAGGCACTGTCGCTCACCGGGGCGGTGGTTTCCCGGGTGAAGACCGACCACATGAGGCTGGCGACGCCTTGCGCGGACTGGACCATGTACGGCCTGCTCCGCCATCTGATCAGCCAGAACGAGGGGTTCGCCGCCTCCGCCCGCGGCATGGGCGAGCCGTGGTCGGTATGGCGCGACGGCGACATCGGCAACGACCCGGCCGGAGCGTACGAGGCGTCGGCGGACGAGGTCACCACGGCGTTCGCGGAAGACGACGTGCTGGAGCGCCGGTTCGCGCTGCCGGAGGTGGGCGAGGGCTTCGGTGTTCCCGGGCGGATCGCGATCGGCTTCCACCTGATCGACTACGTGGTGCATGCCTGGGACGTCGCGGTGACGATCGGCGCCCCCTGGGAGCCCTCCGACGAACTCACCACCGCCGCGCTGCGCATCGCCGGCCTGGTCCCGGACGAGGGCCGCGGACCCGGCGCCGCGTTCCGTCGGCGCAACGCCGTCCCCGACGACGCCCCACCCGGCCACCGGCTGCTCGCGCTGCTCGGCCGCGATCCGTCCTGGATGCCGGGGCCATGCTGAGGAGCCGTTGGCGCCAAGGCCCGGCCGGTGACTTCCCCGGCGACGGCGCAGCGGCCCAGGGCGTCAACAGTCGCGTGCGCGAGAGCCGTGACGGTCCACTGATCGTCAGCGTCACCGACTTCACCAGCGACAGTTACCGGGACCTGCCCGGCATCGCCCGGCGCGGCTTCGCGCTGCGGCGCCATTGGCGGGATCTCGACGGCGCGGTCGGCATGTGGCTATGGGCCGTGCCCTTGGCCCGGCGCTGCGGATCGGTCTCGGTGTGGGCCGGGCGGCGGGCCCTGGCGGAGTTCGTACGCCTGCCGGAGCATGTCGCGATCATGGATGAGTACCGGGGGAGGGGCACGAGCAGGTCGGCGATCTGGGAGTACGAGCGCTTTGACGCGGCCCGGATCCGGCGAGAGGCGGAGACATGGCTGATGTCGGACGATCGTTGCCGTGCCGCGCGGGGGGCGGCACGGCAGCGCGGCTGACAACGGTTTCTTGGCTCAGGATGAAGAGCATGTCCTACGTGGTGAGTTGGCAGTTGTGCTGGGTGTGGGGAGTAGAAGGTGGGGATGGATTGTTCCGGATGGCTTGTGGGAGGTCGAGGCCGGGGTGTGTCTCATCAACGGCGGATCTGCTGATCAAGGAGAGACGCCAAGTGAGAGACGGCGATCGAGCACGAGTCCGTCGCGGAGCCGGCCGGTGGTGTGATGCCGTCGGCCGAGTCGGACGAACAACTCGTCGCGATGCTGGTCGACCGGGCCCGTAGCGGGGCCCGCAGCTGACCAAGCGAGTGCTGGAGTCCGCGCTGGAGGGCGAGATCACCGGCCATGTCGACTACGAGAAGCATCCAGCACACCCTCGGGCGGCCAGCGGGATGCTCCTCGCGACCGGACCGGACCTGACCTCGCTGTGCCCGCTGAGTGTCAAGGCAACTGTCCCAGCCAGGAGTCAAGAGCCGCATAGTCTCCATCCGTCAGACCGTGGCGGGGATCGACCCGGTGGAGCAGGGCGTCTGCCGGATGATGGGAAGCGACCCAGGCCCGATCAGTGTCGGTGACCTCGTCGTCGACCCAGGCGAATGGTCGCCCCGCCGCCCATTCGACAAGAGCGCGGGTCTTCCAGTGCAGTCCGTCGCGTTCGTCCTGGGCATCGACGTCGGTCGGCTCCGGCCAGATCACCACTGCCAGCGGCGGCAGACCAATACGGGGCGCGATGCACTCGTTCGCGTCAGCCATCCATGTCGTGGCCCAGACGACCTCGCACGGAAGCGCCGCCAGCCGGGGCCCATGCTCGGGATTGATCCTGGTCAGGAGCGGATTCGCAGGAGCATCCAGCGGTTCAGTGCCTGTCGGGTAAGTCGGATACGGCTGGGGCGCCGCACCGAAGGGGATCAGCGGTCCGTCGACATCGAGGAACAGCAGCGGACGCTGCGCAGAGCCAGGCACCGCAGCACGATAGCGACAGATCCCAAGAAGGGCCGCCTCGATGACCAAGGGCCCTTCAGCCAGCGGTGCCGCCTGCTGGCCCGGACGAGATCACACGATCTCCAGAGCTGCTATTTCCCGCGAACATCCACCGGGCCCCGGACGGAAACCGGGCCGTCGTCGACTACTTCATGTTCGAAGACCATCGCACGATGTTGGTCTGCTCCGCGCTGGCCCGCTCGTAGAACCGGCCTCTTGCCGCCGACGACACCGGGTACCCCGGAGGGCCTGTCCATCAAGCATCACCGGGGTGGCGGCGCGGTGCCGGTCATCGCGGCCGTCGCGGCCCGCCCCTTCGGTCCCTCCCTCGTCAGCGGTCCCCCCTCGGTTCGGGGCAGGGGCATCGTTCCGGCCCCCAGACCCTTCCGTCATGGCCCCAGAAAGCCCCGTGGTTCAGCCGGGCATCGCGAGCAGTTGCCAGGGCAGCCGGTGGGGGTCGGCGGAGGGGATGACGACGATCCGGTCGGGGACGGCCTGCGCTTCTCCCGTGCGCAGGCGGGAGCCGGTGACATGGCGAGCGGTGTTGGAGGTGATGACTCTGCCGTTGGCGCCGAGGAGCACCACCTTGTGGGCACGGGTGCCCAGGGTCCCGAGGAGGAGAGCTTCCACGGCCGCGATGGAGAGATCGCCGCCCGCGACACTGATGGAGCCCGAAGGGAGGTCGATGGGGATGGCGAGCGTGACAGTGCACACCTCGATGCCGCCGGCATCGACGTAAGGGCCGACGGCGCAGGGCCGGCGGGTCGTGACCGGCAGGCGGAACCACTCGCGCGACTGGTAGTCGTAGAAGCCGACGGAGTCCGGGTTGAGGGCGTGCGAGATGAACTGCGCCTTGTTGCGTCCGTCGCGGCGCCACCACTCCAGCCACCGCGAGGTGTCACCGAGGCAGTCGCCCGAGACGGCCACGCCGAGGCTTTCGAAGAGCGTGCCCTCGTGTGCGAGCAGGTCAAGGAGCAGAGGTCGGATGCCCGCCAGCATGGTGCGGTCCAGAGAGCGCCGCTGTTCCGACGCTTCGGTGGCGATCTCGATGACGCGACGGCGTACGGCGTCGACGTCGGCGAAGGCGGCATCGATGTGGCCGGCGAGCATCTCGGCCGTGCGCGACAGAAGAGAGTCTCGTTCGTCGTGGCTCATGGACGCTCTCCAAGAGGCAGAAGACCAGTGCGTGCTGGTGGCTGCCCTCGCGCGGCACCTGTGTCATCGGGGTGGTCGGGACGCTGGGACCGGTGTGACGCTGGGACCGGTGTGCTGCGAGTGGGCCACGCCACACACGGAGATTAGCCTACTGCCGGGGGGCGGCAGGATGTCCTGCCGCCCCGGTGACGGTGTGGAGCGTTCGGCCTACGAAGCGGAGCCGTCGGCCCCGACAGGCTGGGTCGTGGCGGACCCGGCGACGGGGGTGTCGGCGTGGGCGGGTTCCGCCGCCCCGGTCAGGGCGTGTTCGGGCAGGACACCGGTGCGGTGACGGAGCCTGAGCCGGTACATCAGCAGGCCGATCAGGGTGATGCCGCCGACGAACAGCACTCCGCCCCAGCGCAGGTACCAGTGGTAGGGGGCGGTGGAGTTGTAGACCACGGCGCGGGGCCAGATCAGATTGACGATCATCGCGGCGCCCCAGAGGACCGCGACGACATTGACGATCACGCCCCAGCGGCCGAGGGAGTACTCACCCTTGGCCGGGTCGCTGACCGGCTCACCCCCACGCAGCCTGTGGCGCAGCATGGGCGCGGTGACCAGGAGGTAGGAGGCGTAGATCAGGACGATGCCGATGCTGGTGAGGATCGTGAAGATCGCGGGTTCCTTGACGTTCACCACAAGCGTGGCGATCGCGAGGACACCAATGGTGACGGCCGCGTTGGTGGGTGTCTTGCGGACGGGATGGACTCGCCCGAGCCAGGAGCTGAAGGGCAGGTTGTTGTCGCGGGCCATGGCGAAAAGGGTCCGGATGGCGGCGGCCTGGATGGCGAGGGTGCACACGGTGATCGCCACCACGATGCAGATGAGGAACGCCTTGCCGAGTGGGCCCCCGAGGAGGGACAGGACGATGTACTGCAGACCGCCGTCGGGGGAGCCCAGTTTGGGATCCCCGAGGTCGGGTGCGGCGAGGATGCCGAACAACAGCAGCAGGCCGCCCAGGACGAAGGAGGCAGTCACGGCCCGGATGATGGCGCGCGGAGCGGTGCGCTTGGGGTCGACCGTCTCCTCTCCCAGGGAACTGGCGGTGTCGAAGCCGTACATCACGAACGCGGAGGCGAGCGATGAGACCAGGAAGGCCCCGGCGTAGCCGAGGTGCCGGCCTTCTCCGAGGCCGTGGGTGTCCAGGAGGACGCCGGGCCCGCGGGTGATGTGCAGGGCGAGCGCGATGACGAGCAGGACGGCGGCGATGAGTTCGACGAAGACACCGATGCTGTTGACGATGGCGGTGAGCTTGACACCGAAGGCGTTGACGAGCGTGGTGAAGACGACAAGCAGCCCGGCGAGGATGACGCCGTTGACGGAGAAATCGTAGGTGCCGGTGCCGTCGCCGACGAACTGGAAGCCGTGCCAGATCTGGGGGAGGGTGATCTGATAGGCGAGGGCGACCGCGCCGACGGTGCAGATGGAGGAGATGAGCAGAAGCCATCCCGCCAGCCAGGAGGTGGTGGGGGTGGAGAGCTTCTTGGCCCAGTTGTAGACTGATCCGGCGACCGGGTAGCGGCTGGCCAGCTCGGCGAAACACAGAGCGACCATGACCTGGCCGACGAAGACGAGGGGCCAGGACCAGGCGTAGGCGGGTCCACCGGTGCCGAAGCCGAAGTAGAAGAGCTGGAAGACACCGGTGAGGATGGAGATGTAGCTGACGCCGGCGGCGAAGCTGGCGAACTTGCCGATGCTGCGGTCGAGGCTGGGGGCGTATCCGAATTCGGCGACGCCGTCGCCGTCCGGCCTGCGGTGGGAGCTCATGGTGTTCTCCTGTCCGAGAGGTCAGCCGAAGAGCCGGCGGAGGCTGTCATTGAGGAACACACCGTTGGGGTCGTACCTGCGGCGCACACTGACGAAGGCGTCGTACTCCGGGTAGATGCGGCGGACCCGGTCCGGCGTCAGGAAGTGGATCTTTCCCCAGTGGGGCCGGGCATCGAAGTCCTCCAGGAGGGCGTCCATGTCCCGCAGGTAGGGCCAGTAATCGGTGCCTGGGGCTCCGGAGACCGACAGGACGGTGGTGTCACGGCGGTAGAAGGGGGAGATGAAGCCCTCGTCGCCCTTCACCCAGCGCACCTCGAGCGGGTACCGCTGGTCGGTGTGCTGGTGGAGCAGGAGGTCGCGTACGGCCGTGACCGCGTCCTGGCCCTTCTCGGCGGGGACGTAGTACTCCATCTCATGGAAGGGGATCATGAATCCGCCGGCGTAGACGCGGTAGGCGCGGTCTCGGCGGGCGCCCTCGGCGGTGACGATCTGGTCGGGCTCCGAGAGCTGGATGGCCTGGTAGCGCTTGGTGTAGCAGCGGTCCACCATGGACGTGTCCGCCGGTGTGGGCAGCTCGTAGAGGGCGGCGGACTCGTTGTGCGGGCACCAGATGAACGAGTAGTGGCGGTGATTGGCGATGTTCTCCTGCCAGCCGGACACCGTCTCCTGCCAGCTCGGATAGGTGATCTGCTCGGCGAGGTGGTAGCGCGGCACGGCCTGTAGTTCGAGCTCGACGATGACACCGAGGGTGCCGATGGCCACCTGAGCGGCGTGCAGTTCGCGCAGGTTGTCCTCGCCGATCTCGACGATCTCGCCATGACCGGTGACGAGTCTGACCCAGCGCACGGTGGAGGAGAGGCTTCCCAGCCGGATGCCCGAGCCGTGGGTACCGGTGGCGACGGCGCCGGCGATCGCCTGCTTGTCGATGTCTCCCTGGTTGGCGAGCGACAGACCCTTGTCCCACAGGACGTCGCCCAGATCGGTGAGACGGGTTCCGCCGAGCATGCGGACTCGGTGGGTTTCGGTGTCCACACCGGTGACCCCGGTGAGCGCTTCGGTGTCGATGAGGACACCGCCGGTCTGCACGATCGGTGTGAAGGAGTGGCCCGCGCCGGCGGCCCGCACGGGCAGGCCCTCCCGGATCGCGAAGCGCACGACGTCGAGGACTTCTTGTTCGTTGCGCGGCCGGACGGTGAAGGCGGGCGAACACGACTGGTTGCCGCCCCAGTTGGTCCATCGTTTCTCGGTGGCGAACGGAATCGGCGGGGTGGCGTAACGCGAGGTGGGCACGGTGACCTCCACGGGATCTGAGGGCGGGCGGGCCGAGCGGCGGTCAGCGGCCGCGGTGGTGCATGAGATGCTTGGTGCGGGAGTAGTCGTCCAGCGCGTAGACGGACAAGTCACGGCCGTAGCCGGAGGCCTTGAAACCGGCCCAGGGCACCTCGCTGGCCAGGACGAGATGGCTGTTGACCCAGACGGTGCCGAAATCGAGCCGACCGGGAATCGTCAGGGCGCGGCGGGCGTCATCGGTCCATATGGAGGCCGACAGACCGTAGGGGGTCTCGTTGGCGCGGAGGACGGCTTCGTCCTCGTCGCGGAAGGTCTCGACCGTGACGACTGGGCCGAAGATCTCCTCCCGGGTGCATTCGGCGCCCGCGGGGACGTGGGCAAGGACGGTGGGGGGCACGAAATAGCCGCGTCCGTCGTCGGGTGCGCCGCCCAGCGCAGCGACAACGCCCTCGGTGCGGGCATTGTCGAGATAGCGGCTGACGCGCTCGAAGTGGGTCCGGGAGACCAGGGGGCCGATCTCGATGTCATCACCGGCGGCGGGGTCGCCGATGACCAGGGTGCCGGCCTCGTGGACCAGGCGCTCGGTGAACTCGGCGGCCACGGACGCGTGGACCAGCACACGGCAGGCGGCGCCGCATTCCTGGCCGGAGTTCCAGAACCCGGCCGTGCGCAGGGCGGCTGCCGCAGCGGCGAGGTCGGCGTCCGGGAAGACAAGCACCGGAGCCTTGCCCCCGAGCTCGAGATGTACCCGCTTGAGGGAGGTGGCCGCGGTGCGGGCGATCGACCGGCCCGCGCCGACGCTTCCGGTCAGAGCCACCATGTCGATGCGTGGATGATCCGCCAGCCGCTGGCCGACCACGGGTCCGTCGCCGGTGACGATGTTCAGCACGCCGCTCGGCACCAGGTCGGCGCAGAGCTCGGCCAGTCTCAGTGTCGTGAGCGGGGTCTGCTCGGACGGCTTGAGTACGCAGGTGTTGCCGGCCGCGAGAATCGGGGCGATCTTCCACACGGCCATGAGCAGGGGATAGTTCCATGGCGTGATCACTCCGACCACGCCGAGCGGCTCTCGCAGCATCACGGACAGGTGCTGGTCGACGTATTCACCGGCCGGAGCCTGGGTCAGCGCCCGTGCCGCGCCCGCCATGAAGCGGAAGGTGTCGACAGCCTGCGCGACGTCATCACGGGAGACGAGCAGCGGCTTGCCGGTGTTGGCCGACTCCAGCCGGGCGAGCGGTTCGGCGTGCTCCTCGATCCGGTCCGCGATCCGGTGCAAGATCTCCGACCGTTGCTTGGGGGTCTTGGCCCGCCAGGAGCACTTCGCGGCCGTGGCCGCCGTGACGGCATGGTCGACGTCCTCGGCCGTTCCCTCCACCACCCTCGCGAAGGGTTCTCCGTCGCTGGGATTGATGACGTTCATGGCACGGTCGGAGCTGCCGGGGTGGAACCTCCCGTCGATGAAGTGCCCGAACGGGGGCAGTTCGCCGGGTTCGGTCATGGCGGGATCGTCACTGCGGCGGATGGTTCGACGGACGGGTGGCGCTGATTGGGGCATGTCATTTACTCCGAGCTGTCGCTGCTGGGGGAGCCGCCCATGGGGGCGGAAAGCGGTCGTTGACCGCCGGACAAGCGGCGGCGCGGTTGGCTCCGCAGGGGGAAAACATTTATTAGTTGCTTTTAAAGAGTTTGGCTAGGGGTGGCGCTACCGTCAAGGCCCTGCCATGCACCAAGGCCCTGCTGTGCACGGATGAGATCCCGGCGCCGGTGACCGCACCGCCCCAGCGGGTACGAACCCCTCAGCCCCAGGCCCCGTCGCCTAACCTTGAGGAGTGACACAAGGGACCGAAGACGCGGGCACGGTCACTGCCGGATACATCGGCCTCCTCGCGCCCAGCGAGCCGGACGGCAGGGCGCTGGCGGAGCAGGTGACGCACCAGCTGGAGACCGCGATCACGATCGGCCTGCTCAACGACGGCGAACGGCTGCCTTCGGAGGCGGATCTGGCGACCCAGCTCGGGGTGTCCACCATCACGCTGCGCCAAGCCCTGGCTTCTTTGCGCTCCCGAGGTCTCATCGCGACCCGTCGTGGCCGGGGCGGCGGCAGCATCGTGTGCGGCACCGTGGCCGTACCCGTCGACGAGGCCCGGCGGCGACTGCGCGACAAGAGCACCGAAGAGCTGCGCGACCTGGGCGACTTCTGCTCAGCGGTGGCCACCGCGTCGGCCCGGCTCGCCGCACTGCGGGCCGACGACGAGGATGTGCAGCGGCTGCGCGGCCTGTGCGAGGAGTTCCGCCTGGCCGACAGCGTCGACGCGCTGCGCCGCAATGACAGCCGCTTCCACATCGGCCTCGGGGTGGCCGCCCAGTCGCGGCGCCTGGTCGCCTCCACCGTGCAGATCCAGGGGGAGTTGACCCCGCTCCTGTGGGTGCCGCCCGGACATGAACCGCGGGCCGTGACGGCGGCGCGGGAGCACGCGGAGATCGTCGATGCCATCGCCGCGGGGGATGTCGCCCGCGCGCAGGACCTGGCCATCACGCACTGCGAGCGCGACACCGAGACAGTGATCGACGGGCATTTGGAACTGCTTCTTTCGGCGCCGAAGCCGACCTGACTTGCTGCCTGTGCTGTTCCGAAATGCGTCGTGCCCGGCGCGCGGCAGGCGTACTCCCCGGCACTGAAGGTCTTTCCCAGTGCCGTGAAGGAGCCTTGCAGGATGTAGACCTCCTCCCAGAAGTCGTGCTTCTGCACGCCCAGAGGGGTGGAGTCGGCACCCGGCTTGTAGCGCAGGATGCGGGTGGCGATTCCGGTCACCGGGTCCTTGGCGAGGATCCGCGCCGTGATCTTCGGGTCCTCTGTGAGCGGAGCTGAATCGTCCCGAGACGCCCGTGTGGCACGCCTGCCTCAGGCCCGGCACGTGGGACAGTGCCGCCAAGTCCGCTCGCGCGCGGGGTGCCAACCCCGACCTGCTCACCGCCGGATCACGGACGGGTCGGAGCCGCCGGTCAGCCGGTGGGCGGGGACTTCTTCGTCCAGAGCAGCGCACGGTGCTGTCTTGCTGTGGGGCACCCCCCCGTCGCTGGTGTGCACGAGGCCCCTCACTGCCCAGGCTTACGCAGACGGCTAGGATTTTCCTACTGGCCACATCATGGGGGAGCGCATGGAGCCGCTGCGGCAGGACGACCCGGTACAACTCGGCGTCTATCGCACTGTCGGCCGGATCGATGCGGCAGACAGCGAGTTTCTGGCACCGGCACGGCGCTTTATCGCGCGCACGCCGGGCGGCGACCACACGGTCCTCCTGACTCTGCCCCGGTCAGAGTTCGCCCCGGACAGCACGTGCGGACGGCGGTTCGCGGCAGAGGCCGAGACGGCCCGGCGCCTTTGGAGCCACAGCCCCGCCTTGGAGCAGATCGTAGAGATCTCCGGGGGCGGGGATGGCCAACTACCGTGGTACGTCTCGCCTTACGTGCCCGCGCTGCCGCTGTCCGGAGCACTGGCCGCGCACGGTACGGGCCTTGACGAGCGTACGGTGCGTGCGCTCGGCCTGGCGCTGGCCGAGGCCCTCGCCGCGCTGCACGAGCAGAGCTTTGCGTACGCCGGTGTGACGCCCGGCACCGTGCTGATGGCCTGGGACAGACCGAGGTTGATCGGGTTCGGATGCGTACGGACGCTTGCCCCAGAGGGAGAGGAGCGTGCGGCCGTGCCCGGTCTGCCGCCGGAAGTGCTTCCGCCGGAGCAGCGTGCCGGTGGACGGCCGCGTCCACCCGGCGATGTGTTCGGGCTCGGTGCCGTGTTGTCGTACGCGGCGACCGGGTGCCTGCAACCGGATACGTCGCAACTGCCCGAGGAACTACGCGATTTGGTCGGCTGCTGTCTGGCTGCCGACCCGGTGGACCGGCCGCGCGCCGCGGTCGTACGGGATGAGTTGCGCGCCGGTTTCGCCGGACCGGTCCCGCCGGTTCCTCACCCGTCCGTGCCGGTTTCGGCACCGGCCACGGTGCTGGACGGCGGCGCTGAGGCTCTCGGGCCCGGCTGGCTGCCGGGACGGTTGATCGCCGCGCTGGCCCGGCAGTCCGCTGGGGCGCTGGGCGCGCTGGGCCCTTCGGGACCTGCGGGGCCGAAGGGCGCGGTGAGCGCGGCCGGAGCGGCGCAGGCAGCTGATGCCGTCAGCGTGAGGAGCGAGGGCGGAGCGTCGTGGGCGCCTGGCACAGTCCCCCCAGCGCCCAGTGCCCTCCCGGGCCCCGGGGCGCCGGCCTTGCGCCTGGAAGCCTCCCCGGGGCCGTAACCGCCGTTCCCCCTGTCACCACCGCCTCTACACCGTGGACTTGGCCAGATGCTTTCTTCGCCCGCACGCCTGGGCTTTCCGCTCGCCTACGACGATCCGTACATGCTCGGCCCGTACCGCCTGATCGTGAGGATCGGTGGCGGCGGCATGGGCAATGTCTATCTGGCCCGGGACGGGGCCGGTCGTACCGTGGCGGTCAAGAGCATGCACGCGCGGCTTGCCACGGACCCCGAATTCCGCACGCGCTTCCGGCTGGAGACGGACGCGGCGCGTGTCATCGGGGGACGGCACGGGGCCGAGGTCGTGGACGCCGATCCGCTCGCGCCGACGCCGTGGCTGGCCACCGAGTATCTGCTCGGCCCGCCGCTGGACGAGGCCGTCGAGCGGTGCGGGCCGCTGCCCGAGCAGTCCGCACGGGCAGTGGGTGCCGCTCTGTGCGAGGCGCTGGGGCAGTTGCACAGCTCGGACGTCGTCCACCGTGACCTCAAGCCGTCCAATGTCCTGCTCACGGTCGAAGGCCCCAAGGTCGTCGACTTCGGCATCGCGCGCGCGATCGGTGACGATCGGCTGACGCGCGTGGGCGCCACGGCCGGAACGCCCGCCTACATGTCACCCGAGCAGGCGACGGGCGGCGAGCACGGCCCGGCCGGCGATGTGTTCGCTCTCGCGGGGGTGCTGGTCTTCGCGCTGACGGGGCACGGGCCGTTCGGCGGCGGGCAGGCGGCCGACCTGCTCTACCGGGTGCGGTACGGGCAGCCGGACCTCACCGCCGTACCGGAGGCTCTGCGGCCGGTGCTGGAGCGGTGCCTGCTCAAGGATCCGGGCCACCGCCCGGGTACGGCGGAGCTGCATGCCCAGCTGGGTGACGACGGCGAGTTCGTCGACCGTCTGCCGGACCGGGTCCTGGCCCAGATCGCGTGGCGCGCCAGCACCGTATGGCAGATCGTGCCGCAGCGTGAGTCTCCGCCGCCGGACGCGGTCGCGGATCACCGCGGTGCGGGCTCTGCCGCGGCCGTGGGCTCGCCGTGGCCGCGGTACGGGCCGAAGCGCTCGTCACGGCGCAGGGTGCTGGCGATGGCGGGCGGTTCCGCGCTGGGTGTCGCGGCGGCCGTGGCCGGGGGCGCCTGGGCCTGGTCCAGGGTCGGCGGAGAGCCGGGCCCCGTCGCCACGCCGTCGCGCGGGCCGGGCGGGGCACCGAAGGCTGTGTGGAAGGCGGCGACCCTGAGCCTCAACGAAAAGTACGAGCTGCCGCCCATCGCGGTGGGTGGCCTGATCCTGAGCATGGACCGGACGGGTCTGGTGGCCTTCGATGCCAAGGGCGGCGCGCGGCGCTGGGGCAACGCGAAGATCCATGCGAAGCAGATCAGCACCGACGGGCAGCGGATCTACGCGATCCTCCCGGAGCCCGGTGAGCTGTGGGGGAAAGGCAACGGGAAAGGCAAGGGAAAGGGGAAGGACGGGGGCAGGGGCAGGGGGCTGGCTGTCTGCGCACTCGATGCCGGGTCGGGCCGCGTGCAGAAGACTTTCGGTACGCTCCCCGACTTCGATGGCAAGGACATCAGCGGCGGATACGATGACCCCCAACCCACCGCCCAGCCGCTCCGCACCGTCGGGAACGTGCTCTATCTCGCGGCGCGGACACGCAAGACCAATGCCGCGTTCCAGGATGAGGCAACCAAGGGCTGGAACGTCGTGGCGTTCGATCTGCGAGCGGGCAGGGAGCTGTGGCGCAAGCCCCTCACGGACTACCGGTTCGGGAGCAGGTACTTCCAAGTCAGTGGCTATTCGGCGACGTGCAGCGGAAGTCGGCTGCTGCTGACCCGTGTCCACGACAGCGAAAGCGCCGACGAGCGTGCTGGCTTGGTGACCCTTGCCAGGGGCGCCCGGACGGGGGATGAGCTGTGGGAAGGCGCGCGGGTCGCGTTGGGCGTGCACAACGATTCCGGTTCCCCGCTGGTGTCCATGCCCACCGACAGCAAGCGCCTCTACTTCAGTTCCCGGCAGGTGGTCGCACACCGTCTCTCCGACGGGAGGAGGCTGTGGGCCTACTCCGGCTCCCGCGGTGCCCAGGAGGGCGAGGACTTCAACGGCGTCCCGCGGGCCCTGTTCGGGCCCCCGGCTCTGCGTGAGGGTGTGGTGTACGCGATGGAGAGCGAGCGCGGCCTCATCGCGTTGGACGCCTTGAGCGGGCGGCTGTTGTGGCGGCAGAAGGGGCGGCCCGAACGTGGCCGCCGCCCCTCCATGGGCTGCGTGCCGCTGATCGGTGAGAAGTACGTCTACGTCGTGCTGACCGAGGAGAGGGGCCGTACGCACCTTGATGCGGTCAGCCGCACCACGCATCGCTCGGAGTGGACCTTCACACTGAGCAGCCCTGAAGGCGCCGGCACACGCTTTGTCCTGGACGAGGACTCGGGCCGGATCGTCGGCTCGACCCTTGAGGGCACCTACGCCATCCCTCTGGAGTGATCCCATCAGGAGCAGACCGGCATACGTCAAAGACCACTCGGCGCCGAGAGCAGGAGAAGCAGCAGATGAAGCCCCTTGGCCACGGTGATCCCCTCCGCAGCGGCCCCTACCGCCTTATCGGGGTGCTCGGGGAAGGCGGTATGGGGAAGGTCTACCTCGGACGCGACAGCTCCGGCCGCACGGCCGCCGTCAAGGTGCTGCGGGCCGAACTCGCCCGCGATCCACAGATGTTGCAACGCTTTCTGCGGGAGGCGGAGACCGCCCAGGCCGTAAGGAGCAAGGGCGTGGCGCGGGTCGTGACCGTGCAGACCGAGGGCGGACGGCCTTTCATCGCCACCGAGTTCCTGGCCGGGCCGACGCTCGACACGGTGGTGCAGCGCTACGGCCCGCTCCAGGAACCGTATGTACGGGCGCTGGGTGCGGCGCTCGCCCGGACGCTGGGCGACATCCACGCGGCGGGGCTGGTGCACCGCGACCTCAAGCCGTCCAACATCGTGCTGACGTCGGCAGGACCGCGCGTGATCGACTTCGGTATCGCACGGCCCGAGCACGGGCTGACCCTGACCGCTACCGGAGAGATACCCGTCACCCCGGGATACGGGGCGCCCGAGCAGGCGCTCGGTCAGCGCACGGGCCCGCCTGGCGATGTCTTTGCACTTGGCGCGGTGCTGGTCCACGCGTCGACCGGGGCACCGGCTTACCAGGGACAGCATGTTGCCGCCGTGCAGTACGAGGTGGTGCACGGGGAGCCGCGGCTGGCCGCGGTCCCTTCCGGGCTGCGGCAGCTCATTGAGCCATGCCTGGCAAAGGACGCCGCGTTGCGTCCCCTCCCCGCGCAGATCGTCGCGGCCATGGCTCCCCCGCGCGGCGCGGGCAAGCTGTGGAAGCAGCACCCGGTGGCCGCGGAGATAGACCAGTTGGAGGAGTGGGCGCGTCGGTTGGCGGCCTTCCCCGACCTTGATACCCGTTCGAGTACGCCGGTGACCGACGGCCCGTCCCGGAGACGCTTCATCACCGGACTGACCGCGGGCGGCGCCGTACTGGCGGCGGGCGGAGGCGGTGCCTGGTGGATGCTGCGCGACGACGCGGCCCCGCCGCGCGAGCACCCCTGGGACGCGGACCCACTCGGCGACGACGACTACGAAAAGGGAAAGGCACCCGACCCGCTCTGGGGCCCCAAGAAGACCCCGGCGGACGGCAGCAGGATGCTCACGATCCGGGACCTGGTCATCCTGGAGGCCGAGGCGCCGGACCTGTTCGCCTACGAGGTCACCACCGGGAAGCGGAAGTGGACCGCGAAGAATGTCTGGGAGGCGTTCTACTCGCCCTCGCTCGACCTCATCCTGGCCACCAGCTCAGACGTCCTCTACGGCATCTCACCCAGGACCGGGCACAAGCTATGGGAGTACGAGGTGGGCATCGTGAGCTCCATGGCGGTGCACGAGGACGTCTACTACTTCGACGACCTCTCCAGCAATTGGTCAACGGGGGACCCCGGCAACGTTGTGGCCCTCCGCCTCACGAAGCGCGGCGCGAGGATGCTGTGGCGCAAGCGCATCCCGTTCGACTTCGACGCCGATGACATCGAAGCCGCCGCGGGTGGAGACCGCCTGGTGCTGACGGCGGGAGAGTACGGAGCCGTCGCCTTGGACGCGGCGGACGGTCGCACGGTATGGAAGGTGCCCAGAAAGTCGGGCAACGCGCGGGCGCCGTACATCACCGGACAGACGGTCTATCTCGGCGGTCAGTCGCTGCGCTCCTTCCGGCTCGGCGACGGCGACCGCAAGTGGTCCACGCCTGCCTCGACCAACAGTGGCCTGTCCGTGGGAGCGGTCGACGGCGATCGCCTCTATCTGGTCGCCAACAACGAACTGCGATGCCACAGTGCCAGGGACGGCTCCGAGAAGTGGGTGCAGGAGCTGGAGAACCCCGTCCACGGAAAGCCCGTGGTCTCGGGCAATACCGTCTGGGTCTCGTCCACCCAACGCTTTGAAGGCATCAAGGCTTTTCGCAAGGACACCGGGGAACCGCTGTGGACGCGCCACGAGAAGGGAAAAGACAAAAAGGGTGGCTGGTCGATGGCAGGGGCGGGCAACCGCGTGTTCACGCTGCGGGACCAGAACCTGACCGCGATGCCGGTCGTCTGAGCGAGGCACCGTCTGCTTCGAGAAGCAACAGGTAGCACCCTGTCCCCCTGCACCTGCTGCGCCGGGCAACGAGACCCCGGCGCAGCAGGTCCCGCGCACAGGGGACTGTGGGAAAGGAGTTGGGCAGTGGCGGTCTCCACGAGTTCGTTGACGTCGTCTCCGTGAGTGAGTCGGCGAGGCATCCCATCTTTCCTTCTACGACGGCGTGCGTGTCTGTCGTAAGGTAGATCGTGGCCGGTGTACGGGGCACGGCCAACACCGTCTCAGGCAGCAGGCCACGGTCGCCGGTCTACCTCCGCTGGCAAGGAGAGCACGCTTTGATGTCCTCCTTCGTCATGAACCTTCCCGGCTGTAAGGTCTCAGTTTTTGCCTCACAGTCTCAGAGTCGGCTGAGTGTCAGTGACCTTGTGCAGCAGGAGCGCGAGGAGCCCTCGGGGACGAGGGCCACATGAGTGAGCAACCGATGCCGACAGCCGCATCAGTGGGTCAGCTGCGAATGCTGGCCGCCGACGTCGCCTGCGAGTGGCCTCAGACCGGCCCAGCGCAGTTCATCCAGGCTGCCTTGGACGCACTCCTCGCCGGTGTCGACTCTCCATCTCTTCGGATCTTGGCAGGCCTCGGCCGCAACGAACACAACGAGGCCCGTGAGCTATTCGATAGCTCGCTGGACGAGGTCGGACTCCTTCCGCTCACACCTGAGAACCTTGCGGCAGCACGCTGGACTATGGCGCGCCGGTGGGCCGATCGAATCGTTGAGGGGAGCCTTGACCCGGTTTGCGGTGCCAACCTGATCTGGCAGCAGGTGGCATGCGAACTCGATCAGCCCACCGGGCTCCAGACATTCGTCCGCGTCGCACAAGAGCTGGTCGACGATGCCGGCGAGACGCTGCCCCCTCGCCAAGAGCAGCTGGATGCCATCGTCACCGCGGCCCGTCAGCTTCTCGACCGTCCTGACCCATATTCCGGCGGAACAGGGACCAAGACCCGTGCCTGCCATCATCGCGACATGACCCCAACCCTTCCCCGTACCGTCCGAGCCGTCGACACCGACCAACTCCTCGCCCTTCAACAGGAGGCCGCAGGACGCGGCTTCAGCCGGCGGCTCCCGGTCGACTGGCTCCGAGAACACCTTGCCGCACAGGCGACGCACTACCTGTTCCCTACACTCGTGCACCGCCTCAGGCACCGCCCCGAAGTGTCGCCACAGTGTAGGTGTCAGCTACTGCTGACCGTCAGCACCGGCGAACAGATCCGCGGTCTGCTCGACATCCTTCCCGACACCTTTGGCAAGATCCCGGAGACCCTGGACGCGGCGTCCAAGAAGGACATCGTCAGCCGCATGGAGCACACCGTGACCCAGCGCGAGTGGGCGAAGCAGATGGCTGCTGATGCCGGTACTGAAGAAATGCCACGGAACTGAGACACGGGCACGCTGCCGTGGGCGGGTGTTGGACACCGCGGCTGGCAGAACCATGTCCGTGCCGGAGGATGCCCAGCGTTTCCCAGGGCCGGTCGGGCTCGGTCGAATGTGTCTCGTCAGCGCCTGTCACCGCCATGCGCGTCGACCGGTCGGCAGTTGCCTGGTGCGGTGGGCACGAGGAGGGCGCCAGGGGTGACTTCCGACGTCGGCCATGGATATCGGCTGGGAGCCGGGAGCGTCGAACCCCGGCGCGGGATGCGCGCCGGGGTTCTTGTCGAATCCGAACGTGCGGCTGTTGACCTTGATGGTTTTGGGCGCCGATACGGTGATCTTGCACCGCCCGTCGTAGTAGGGGCCGTTTCCAGCGGCAGACACCACCGGCCGGGGAGCCCTGCCCCCTTGCTGTCAGCCCTCTGGTTCCGCTCCAGAGACCGACTCGTGCATCCACCGCCGGGCTGCTGCGAGGTCCGGGGCCGTGCCGACGGGCGTATACGAGAACCCGTCCCGTTCCTCCAGGACCCGCGGTTGGCCGGGGAGGACGTGGCTGCCGCCACCGTGGAGAGGGCGGTGACGGCGATGCTGGTGCACAGGCGGGCGGCGCCGCTTGTGGTACGGCGCGAGCGGATCATCGGGGGTCCAGGCGCGGCTTGCGCGGGAGGGCTGGTTCGGCGGTCCGGGACGGGAGTGCTGGCCCATGGCCCGATGGTCTCAGACCGCCAACGGCCCGAAAGCGGCTACGGCCACGCGGCGTGCACGCGTCAGCCCCGGGAGCGGGGAGGCTTCCGGGGCTGACCGGGGGAGCTCGAGGGCCGCCAGCGGGTCAGGCGAAAGGGCCGACGAGCTCTTCCCAGTGGTCGGCCGCCCGGGCTGATGGGGATGCCCGAAATTCCCCAGGGTCTGCTCGATTCCCCACTTGGTTGAGCGGTGAACGATGAGGCTGGGGCCGCGCCCCGGGACCGCCTTGGCTCAGCCCAGCGCGTCCATCAGGGCGGTGACATAGGCATCCAGCCGCTCCTCCACGGCTCGCGTCGTCAGCTCTGTCCTCCCTGCCTCCCGCCATGGCTGCGACACCAACTGCACTTCCTCCGAGAACGCCAGCCCGTCCCGCACCCGCCAGTACAGCCGCTCGCTCGCGGCCGCGGCCAGCACCCCGCCGGCCTCCTCATACGCCTCAGCGAACCGCAGACCCCACGCCGCAGCAGCGCGAGATTGGTGGAGCAGTGCGCCACATCGAGATCCGCCGGGCCCCAGGAGGTAGCCGCCCAGTCGACAACGCCGGTGATCCGAGCACCTGCCGGCCCTGGGGGCGACACGTCGAACAGCACGTTGCCGGGTTGGAAGTCCCGGTGCAGGAATCGCCCTTCATAGGGCGGCGCGGGCTTGCGGATCACGTCGATCGCCGCGGCCCATGCCGCCGCGTCGGCGCCCTTCGGAGTCACGACGGTGTCGGCGGTCGTCCACGCCACATACTCCCGGGGCCGCTCGGCGGGTCGCAACGCGTGGATCGCCACGAGTTGACGGGCCAGCAGAGGGACGCGCGTCTCCAATCCCTCATCGTCGAGGACCGTCCGGCCCGCCAAATGTGTCATCAGGAGCGACGGATACTCGCAATGCGCGGCGGTCGGATCAACCGCGACCAGTCCAGGAGCTGGCACGCCGGTCCCCGTGAGCAGGGTCAGGGCGCCAGCCTCCCGGTTCAGGCAGTCCTCGGCGTGCTCCACGTTGACGAAGGTCCGCAGCACCAGGTCACGGGTGCCTCCGTCCCGCGTGCCGATGGTCAGCCTCCGCATATCGGCAGTGATGCCGCCGTGCAACGCCTCGGTGCTGACGATCCGTTCGCCGGCCTTCAGGTGCCGGCTCACCCAAGCCAGTGTCAACGGTCGGACAGCCGCCGCCTCATCGTGGTTGGTCACCGTGCCACCTCATCATCCGGACGGCGGCGCGCGCGAAAGTTTTATTGGAGGCGATGGCCGTGCTGCTCAGTCAGAAACTCCACCGGCACGAGGCACCCGCTCCGACATGCGCGAACCTGGAGAGATCATCTGAAAGGGGCGGCTCATTTTTGTAAATGTCGATCATGGACACGGTGCCGTCCTGACAGCCGGTCACAAGATGACAAATGGCTCCCGTTCGATCCGTCCTACCGGCTCCCACTCGACCCCGTAAGGAATCGCCCCTCCCTTGCGGCGCCCGTCCGCAAGTCAGCGTGCAGGTGGTGGGGAAGTTGGGCGAGCAGGTCTGTCCGCACCCATAGCGAGGGGTGGGGAATGTCAAAGAGCCCTATCAGAGCGCCGGCGACGAGGTCGCCGCGCGGTGGCGGCGCGATCCAGAGCAGGCGGTCGCCCTGGTGCGCGCGGGTCCAGCTGCTGATGGAGGCCGAGGGCGCGATGTCGACCGCGGAGGGCGTCGCTCGCCGGATCGACGACGGCGGCCCGGACGAGTCGACGCTCGCCGACTCGCCGTACGTCCGGTACTGCGTGCAGGACTCCCTCTCCCGGGTGGTCCCGCGCGCGGTCGAACTGCTCGGCGACCTCGACTCCATGGCCTCCGATGAGGTCGGCTACCTCGCCACCTGCGCCAACGGGCTGGACCTGCATCCGCCGGTACGGCACCGGATGACCGGTCCGCTGGCGGCGTACCTTGTCGACGGGCTGCTCACCATCGCCTGAGCCCAGGCGTCCTCGCCCCGGATCACGACCCGCCATCCTGCACCGCGCCCGCGGGGAGTCCGTGAATGCCGCCCGAACCCACCGCCGCGTCCCCTTTTCCGTCCACGAGGTGAACGCCCCACCCTGCTGCTCACCGGGGCCTCGGGAGTGCTCGGCCAGGCTCTGATCGACAAGCTGTGCGACGACTCCGGATCCCCTTTCCGTATAACAAATATGACAATCATGCAGCAGGTGAACCGTGGACCAATCTCGGCAACACAACTGCCCCCGCGTCACAAGCGCGATCCAGACCCGTCACCCGGCGTAAACGCACTCAACGGGACCGGATCCGGCCATTACGTCGCTGTCGCACATTCTTCCGACCACTATTCTCTGGGCGCTCGGGAACCATCGCGGATCCCGACGCCAGGGGTTCTGCTGGTGACGGCGAGACTTCAGCGGATAAGATGTCGCGCGCTGCTCGCGATAGCGGTCGGTGAGATCGGCGGTGGGGGCGAGGGTACCGTGATTGAGCTGCAAAAAGACACGATCCGGGGCGGTCCTGCTGAAGGCCCTGAACACGCGTTCGCTTTTCTCGGCCCACGGCACTTACGGCTCGCCCGCAATACCCTCAAACGATCACCACAAAGCGGTCCACGCAACAGCGGTGGACCCTTTTCTTTTTCCGTGTCGTTCACGGCCGGGCGTCCGCGTCTGAGGCCACGAAGTGGACGTGCGGCGACAAGCGGGGGCTTTGTTTTCACCACAAGAGAAGTGTGGAGTGTGATGCCATGAACCGAGTCGGCAGGGACTCACGCCGGTCGGCCCGCGGACTTGCGGGGCCGCTGGCGCGCATAGGGTTATCTGTTCTCTTGCTGGCGGGCGGCGCCGTGGGAACGACGGCTGGACCGGCCGCCGCTTCGACCGCCGATGGCACGCTGACGGTTGAGGTGCTGCGCGACTTCTTCGGCACCGGCGTGATCAACGCGACGATGGACGTGCCGCAGCGGGGCATGAAGGTGGAGATCTCCGACCCCGCTGGGCACGTTGTCACCGGCGTCACGGATGCCACCGGAAAGGTCGTGGTGGCGCGGTCGACGGTGCTGAGCGGCGGCCAATACCGCGTCGACGTCAGCATCCCGGCACCGTACAGTGACTATCTGCGGGCGGCGCCGGCGTCGACGGCGGAGAACCACTTCAACAGCTTCACGTCGTTCGTGGATGTGTCGGACGGAAAGAACGCCTCGGTGGTGACGGGGGTGTGGGATCCGGCCGACTACACGCTGCCGGACTCGCGGTACTTCGTGCCGATCCACAACGGCGCCAACGGGACGGACAACCGGGCGTTGGTGGCGTTCGGTACGAAGACCCGGGGCACGTGTCCCACCGATGTGGCGTGCCCGACCACGCTGGCCACGCAGGCCCAGGTGGGCACGACGTTCGGGTTGGCGTACGACAAGTACCGGACCCAGCTGTTCCAGAGCGCGTTCGCCCGCCGGTACGCCCCCTACGGGCCGAAGGGCGCCGGCGCGATCTACACGGTGCCGGTCAACGGCTCAGGTGCGCCACAGCTGTTCGCGCGGGTGCCGGACGCCGCGGTGACACAGCACGACACCGCCAACATGATCAAGGATCCCGGGTTCACCGACGCGCCGGGCAAGGAGAGCATCGGTGGCCTGGCCCTGTCGGAGGACGGCTCCACCCTGTACGCGGTGAACCTGCGGACCCGCAGCCTGGTGAGCTTCGACGCGACAGGAGCCACCGCCTCGGAGCCCGAGGCGACGGTCCCGATCCCGGACCCGGGGTGCGCGAGCCCCGACGACTGGCGGCCGTTCGGTCTCCAGGTCCACAACAACACGCTGTACGTGGGCGGCGTGTGCAGCGCGGAGAGCACGCAGCGGCGCGCGGACCTGAAAGCCTTCGTCTCCACCTACGACGGCAAGCGGTTCACCACGGTGCTGAGCCACCCGCTCACGGACGAACGCGGCAGCGTCTTCGGTTCCGGCGACAAGGCCACCCACTGGAACCCGTGGAACACCAGCCTGGACACGTGGGACGACCGGAAGTCGGGCAACGTCTTCATCGATCCGCAGCCGGAGCTGGCCTCCCTCGCCTTCGCCCGCGACGGCTCGATGATCCTGGGTTTCCGCGACCGGTTCATGGACGTGCTCAGTTGGGGAGGGCTGGACCCCCGACCGGGGAACGACACGGCGGAAAACGGCATGTCCGGTGGTGACATCACCATGGTCTGCGCCACTCCCACCGGTGAATACCAGTGGGAAGGCACCGGGAGCTGCCCCAACCACGCCACCCCCGCCAACGATGGCGGCCAGGCCGCCGATGTCGTCGAATACTTCCCGGGCGACTTCTTTCGCGGCGCGCACCAGGAGACCGCGCTGGGGTCGGTGGCCTATATCCCGCAGCAGCAGTGGGTCGTCAGCACGGAGTTCGACCCGGTCGTCGACGTCGCGACCTCAGGGACCGGGTACCACGACATCACGACCGGTCAGGGCCCGGGCAACGACCCGAGCGCCAACGGGTTCCAGTTCGTCAGCCGGGAACAAGGCGGGTTCGGCAAGGCCGGCGGGCTCGGTGACATCGCGTACGCGGCGGCGAACGCGCCGATCCAGATCGGCAACGTCGTGTGGTTCGACGGCGACCACAACGGGATCCAGGACCCGGGGCACGTGCTGCTGCCGGGGGCGACGATCAACCTGCTGGACGCGGACGGCAAACAGGTCGCCACGACCAGGACCAATGCCGCCGGCGAGTACTACTTCGGTGGTGTCGGCGCCGAGTACGAGCTCACGCCGGGTGCGAAATACACGGTGCAGTTCGACGTGTGCACCGCGGACACCGGCAAGGTGCCCGACCAGCCCCCGGCGAGCGAGCTGCGGTTCACGCTCCCGCGAGCCGGTGCCAACCGTGCGCATGACTCCAATGTGACCCCGCCGACCACAGGGCAATTGTGCAACGGCTCCGCGCCTGTCACGGCGCCGGACAAGCCGGGCGGCGTCGATCACACGATCGACGCCGGGGTGTACATCCCGAAGGCAACGCCGACCCCGACTCCGACCCCTACTCCGACTCCGACCGATACCGCGAACCCGACCCCATCCCCGACCGATACCGCGACCCCGACCCCGACCTCACCACCGACCCCGGCCCCGACCTCACCACCGGTCCCGGCCTCGCCGCCGTCAGGCGCGCCGCCTGCCAACCCGGGCCCGGCCGGCGGGAGCAGGGGTTCGCTGGCGAACACCGGTATGTCCGGGTTGCCACAGGTGATCGCCCTCGTCGGTCTGCTGGTGGGTGCGGGTCTGGCCATCGCGTTCGTGAGCCGGAAGCGTCGCGCCCAGAAACACTGAACGAAGCGAACAACAGTGATCTGCCTGCCCGCGATCCGTATGGCGCGGTCAGGCAGATCACGTCTCGGCCGGTCCACGAGGGCCGGCCTTCAAGTCGTCTGTCACCGGACTGCCGAGTGTCGCCGCGACCGCACGGCGGCCAAGCGGTGTGGTGATTGAGAGGGTGAATCAGCGTGCCAGCGTCGAGTCGCGTGCGGAGCGTGAGAAGCCGACAAGCTCGACCAGCCCGTGCGGCTGACCGGCGCCGATGGCTGCGGCCACGCTGGGTGGCAGCCGTCATCGGCGTAGCGGCCGTCGCGGCGGCCGCGTTCCTGGCTGTCGGCGGCGGCTCCGGCCCCAACGGTCCGCGCGCACTGACGTCGGATGAGGTGAACCGGCTGGCGATGACGCGGTTCCGTAACTACCAGGCGCACGGCCGCGCGGTGACGATCACCGTGCCGGGCACCGCCGGTCGACTGATCGTCACCGGGTCCGTCGACTACCAACGCAAGATCGGTTATGGCGTGGTGCACGGCACCGGGCGCGACACATCCAGCGACGGGCTGATCGAGTGGACGGCCCGCTCGGTGTTCGTCCACCCGATGGCGAACGCCCCGGCGCACGCACCCGCGTCGCCGCCCCGCTCGGGCTGGTACGGCCGTCCGCTGCAGTCGTCCGGCAGCTCGCTGGACAGTTCGCTGTCCATCGCACTCGGTCTCGGCAGCGACCGGCCGGACAACGCCCAACTGCTGCCGCAGAACGGCGCCGCCTGGCTGGGACGAGACCAGGTGGACGGGCATCGGGTGGACGTCATGACCGGGCCGTCCTCCCGCGACCGCTCCGGTACGGCGGGCAGCGTGCGCTACTGGGTCGGCTCGGACGGCACCATGTACCGGGTTCGCGTCAGCGTGGGTTCCGAGTCGCAGCCGGTGGTCATCGATTTCGATACCCAGAAGTACATTCCGGTCAAGCCGGTACCCGGAGTCACCCCGACCCAGTAGCCGCTGTTCAGGACGCCCGCACCCGCGCGTCCGCGGCGAGCAGGGACGCCGGTGGCAGCGGGATGTCTGCCGTGTCCGGCGGGGCCGGAACGGCCGGGACAGCGGTGGCGCCCGTAGTGGTGGCGTGGGGGAACTGCGGCTGTCGACCGGGCGCCGCGACCTCGGTGAACGGGATGCCACCGGGTGCCGTCGGCGTCGCCCACCTGCCGGCCGGTGAGGGCGACTTGGCCGGGAGCGGGCAGGGCGCGGTTGTCGCGAGCCGGGCGGGCACCGTGGTGCGCAGATCGTTGCCGCGCAGGCAGTTGCCCCTTCCCCGCGTGGCGGTGGGGAACGTCCAGCCGACGTCGACGCCGTTGCGGGTGAACGTGTTGTCCACGATCTGGTTGCCGACCGACGGTATGTCGGCGGTTGCGGTGATCACCAGCCCGGCGTTGCTGTTGTCGGCGATGCGGTTGCGGACGAACTGGTTGTCGCTGCCGCCGTCGATGCCGATGCCAGTGCCCCACCCGCCGTCGGCCTGCTGCGGGGTGGCCCGCTGCTGGTTGGCGGCGATCAGATTGCCCGCGATGACGGCGCCCCGCTGCGGGAGCAGCTTCTCCTGGTGGTCGGAGTTGGTGGTCAGGCCGACCCGGTTGCCGACAAGACGGTTGCGGACCACGTACATGTCGCCGCCGGCGTTGGTGCCTTCGTAACCGACCGCGTTGAGTTCGGCGATGTTGTCCCGCACCACGATGTGACACGGCTTGCACTGGCCGACATAGATCCCCGAGTCGGCCCCGCCCGACGCGTACGAGTGCTCGATGACACCGTTCTGCGCGGAGAACGCGTAGATGCCGTACAGACCGTTGCGGGTCGCGGTCACATACGAGACCAGGAAGGACTTCAGGAAGGTGACGGGCTCATCGCCGGTGTCGTAGCCGCCGCTCTGCCCCGGCAGCCCGGCGGCCGCCGCCGCCGAACCGGTGACCAGCACCCCGTTCTGCGTGTTGTTCTCCACGGTCAGGTTCTCCACGGCCACCCCGGGCGCGGCGACGACGACACCGTTCGGCTGCCGCAACCGCCCGTCGATGACGACCTTGTGCCGGGATGCGCCGCGAAGAGTGATGCGAGCCGTATTGATCTTCACCGACTCGTGGTACACGCCCGGAGCGACCAGCACCAGATCACCGGGCCGCGCCAAGGACACCGCATCCGAGATGGTCGGGGCATCGGCAGGCACTCGGATCGTCACATGCGCACCGGTCGGCCGTCGGCCTTTGCCCGATCCGCCATCGCCGCCGCCGCAGCCGACCACAAGTGTCAGCGTGACCAGTACCGCCGCCACCACGCGAAGAGCTAATCGAGGCATGATCCCAGTCTGGCAGAACGCCCAATTCCGCGCCAGAATCAGCGAGATTGACCGGCGTGCACGATTCGGATGTGGCACCCTGCACACCATGCATCGAGCCGATCACCCCCCGTCGCGCCGCGCGTTCCTCGATGCCACCGGCACCATGGTGGCCGCCGGCCTGGCCGCCGGGTGCACATCCGACTCCGCCCAGCCAGGCCGACACGCCCCTACCGCCGCGGCCACGCCGACGCCGGTTGTGGCGACGGGTCGGCATCAGGCAGGCATCACGCTCCCCCAGCCGGCCCAGCGCAACCTGCTGGCAGTGGTGGCCGACCTCGATGCCACCGTGGCTCCCGGCCCGTTACTGGCCGAACTGGGCCAAGCCATCCGCACACTCGTCGCGGGGAACGACCCGCGGCTGCTGGGCCTGCCGCCGGGCGACCTCACCGTGACCGTCGGCGTGGGCCCCCGACTGGTGCGCGCGGCCGGTGCCTCGCTGCCCGGCGCAACCGACCTCCCGCGATTCTCCCGCGAGCGGATCGCCCCGCGGGCACGCGGCGGTGACCTGCTGATGCAGATCTGCGCCAGCGACGCGCTGCTCCTGCCGGTCGTCGCCGCCGCGCTTGTGGACCAGGCCGGTGACCGCATCCACGAACGCTGGCGTCAGTCCGCACGCCGCGGTACGAACGTGCCCGTCGGCAACGGCCTCACCGCGCCACGAAACCCGCTCGGTTTCATCGACGGCATCGTGGGCCCGCACACGACCGCCGAACAACGACGCGACCTGTGGCTGGCCGGGCCTCCTGCGGTCGCCGGTGGCACCCTTGCCGTATTGCGGCGCATGGAACTCGACCTGCCGCGGTTCGCCGCCCTGTCCGTAGCCGAGCAGGAGGCGGTCTTCGGGCGGCGCCGGGCCAGCGGCGTCCCCCTCTCCGGCGGCCCCGTCGCCTCGGGCCCGGAACTCGGCGCCAAGACACCGGACGGACGCTATCTCGTCCCCGCGGACGCCCACGTGCGCAGGGCGAACCCCTCCGTGGTCGGCGCCGGCCTCATGCTCCGCCGCTCCTACAGCACCGACGAGCCCGCCCCCGGCCTGCTCTTCATCAGCTTTCAGAACGACCTGCGGACCTTCACCGCCACCCTCACCCACATGGACACCTCCGACGCACTGCTGCGATTCACCACCACAACCGCCAGCGCGACCTTCCTGATCCTCCCCGGCTTCGACCGGCAACACCCACTCGGTTCCCGGCTGTTCGGCTGATCACGCCGTGCCCGCCGCCTCGGCCTGATCAGACGGCTGACGTGACCGCGTATGACCGCGACCACCGGCACCCTCCGGATCACCGAGCTGACCGCCGAACATGCTCAAGACGTGCTGGCGATCTATCAGCTCGGCATCGACGAAGGCAACACCACCCTTCGCGACCACCGCACCCACCTGAGAAGCGTTCGACGCAGCCAAACTCCCCGACCACCGACACATCGCGCTCGACACCGACGGGCGCATCCTCGGCTGGATTGCCGCCACGAAGGTCTCCGACCGCTGCGCGTACGCGGGCGTGGTGGAGCACTCCGTCTACGTTCATCCCGCAGCCCGTCGGCGAGGAGTCGGGGCCACCCTCCTCAACGCACTGATCACCTGCACCGAAGCGGCAGGGATCTGGACCATCCGGTCCGGCATCTTCCCCGAGAACACCGCCAGCCTCCACCTCCACCAACAGGCAGGATTCCGCATCATCGGTACCCGCGAACGCATCGGTCGCCACCATGGCGCCTGGCGCGACGTCGTCCCCATCGAACGCCGCAGCCCAACCATCACCTGACCAAGGCCGAAGTCGCCTCCCTGCGCCCGCCAAGTACAACGCTCAGGCCCCGCCAACTAAAGCGCTTACTCGCCAACTACGGCGCTCAGCCACAACGGCTCGGCTCTGGCCGTCACTCATCCGCATCCACGAATCGAAGTCTGGTTCGAATACCCGGACGGGCGTCGACCAGGAGCACACCCCCGCGCGCCGCCCTACCGTCGGACCATGGGGGCCATCTGGAGCGGCACAGTGAGCTTCGGCCTCGTAGCCACGGCCCTGCCAGCTGCACACCGCCACCGAAGAACACGGCCCCGGGCTCCACACCGTCCACGCGGCCTGCGGAGGACGCATCCGACACCGACGCGTCTGCGAGCTCGAGAACATTGAGGTGCAGCAGAACCAGATCGCCCGCGCCGCACCCGACGGACGACAGGTCATCCTCCGCGACACCGACCTCGAAGCCCTCCCACTCGCCACCAAGCATGTGATCGAAGTCTTGGGGTTCGTCAGCGTCAACGAGGTCGACCCGATCCTCCACTCGAAGCCCTACTGGATCAGCGCATCCGGCGCTGGTGCCCAACGCCCATACGCGCTCTTCGTCGAAGCGCTGTCCCGCACCGGTCGACTCGCGATCTGCAAAGTCGCGATCAGGAGCAGGGAGAGGTTGGCGACCATCCGGCCGCGGCACGGCATGCTGCTCCTCCAGACCCTGCTGTGGCCGGAGGAGGTACGCGCCCCCGGCGATAGTTGGGCGCAGGGGTTGGCGTCCGGCCTCAGCCCACGGCGAGACGTCCGAGGCCAACACGATCCGACCGACCATCCGCCGCGAAGGCGTCGCGGGCGTCGGCCTTGGCCCCTCCGGGACAGAGGGCGGCGATCCGCCGCAACGTCAGACCCGGCAGATAGGCAAACTGGCAGCCGGTGTCGCGCGCGACGGCCAGCGGCAGGGCGCCGATGGAGGCCCGCTGATCGACTACGACGAGCACGATGCCGTGCTTGGCCTGCAGCTTTGTGAACACGTCGCGCAGTTTCGTTTCATTGTTGGGCAATTGCTGGTCGAATGCCTTCTTGCCGGCCGGAGTAACAGCGGCGGCGTGATGTTCGCCCT
>NZ_JAERRF010000034.1 GCF_016741875.1 Streptomyces coffeae
GAACTCCTCCAGCCGGAGCGCATCGGTGTGAAGCTCTCCGAGGAGTTCCAGCTGCACCCCGAGCAGTCCACGGACGCCATCGTCATTCACCACCCCGAGGCCAAGTACTTCAACGCACGGTGACGGCCACGGGACCGCCCGCGAGCGGCCATGAGGCGCCGCGCGGCGGCACGTCGTAAACTGGTCGATCCGGTAGAGGCCGGTCGCCTTCCGTTCACGGGAGGAGACCGGCCTTCATGCCCCTCATCCGGAGGTGTTTGGATGACCAGCAGCATCCCCGTCGTCACTACCCGTACGGCCGAAGGATCCGCTCTGCAAGCCGTTCTGCTCGACATGGACGGCACCCTGGTCGACACCGAGGGCATCTGGTGGGACGCAGAGGTCTCGATCTTCGCCGAGCTCGGCCACGCACTGGCCGAGGAGTACCGCGCGGTCGTCGTCGGCGGTCCGATGACCCGCAGTGCCTCCTTTCTGATCCAGGCCACCGGCGCCGATATCGCGCTTGCGGAGCTCACCGGCCTGCTGAACAGCCGCTTCACCGAGCTGATCGACGGCACCGTGCCGATGCTGCCCGGAGCGCGCAGGCTGCTCACCGAGCTGGCCGCACACAGCGTCCCGACCGCCCTGGTATCCGCCTCGCACCGGAGGGTGATGGACCGGGTGCTGCGCTCGCTGGGACCCGAGCATTTCTCCCTGACGGTCGCGGGCGACGAGATCGCACGGACCAAGCCGCACCCCGACCCGTATCTCTTCGCCGCCGCCGAACTGGCCGCCCACCCGTCCCGCTGTGTCGTCGTCGAGGACACCTCGACCGGGGTGCGGGCGGCCGAGGCCGCGGGCTGCCACGTGGTGGCTGTTCCGTCCGTGGTGCCGATCGAACCCGCGACGGGCCGTACGGTCGTCGGATCGCTCGAAGAAGTCGATCTCCCTTTTCTTCAGGCCCTGGTCACGGGAATGCACTGATCGCATACTGAGCGTATTTCTGTCCATTGCAGATTGAATAACGCGCGGGTCTTTCCCGTCGTGGATGGCGACATAACGAACGTGATGTTTATCACTGAACTTGCCGTCGACACGGGGGGTGGGTCTATGCTGCGCGCCCCGTCTGGTGCGGTTTGCGCACGCCCTTGTGTCCGGATTGGTGACACGCCGTACGAAACGCGACCGCGTCCGCATATCGGTCCATCGTTGCTCGTTATCGGGGCGTGATATCGCCTCAACTTCGTTGTGTCTCAGCATGGCTGGTGCCGCGGACTAATCTCGTCGCGAGTGATTGATCGATCGCAGGGAGACTCCCGACAATGAAGCGCAAGTCGCTGGTGCTGCCGGCCGTGGCGGGCCTACTGATGTCAGCGCTCACCGCGTGCGGCGGTACCGACGGCTCGGGGTCGGACGGTGACGCGCTCGTCCTGGGCAGTACGGACGGGATCGAGGCCACCAAGGAGGCCCCCGCGCCCCTGGATCCGGACCTCGCCTATGACTTCGCCTCCTGGAGCGTCCTGCACAACACCTTCCAGACGCTGATGCGGCTGCCCCGCTCGGGCACCGAACCCATCCCCGACGCCGCCGAGAAGTGCGGCTTCCAGGACCGGCAGAGCGAGCAGTACCGCTGCACCCTGCGCAGCGGACTGAAGTTCTCCAACGGCCACGCGCTCACCTCCGAGGACGTCAAGTTCTCCCTCGAGCGCATCCTGCGCATCAACAACCCCAACGGTCCGGTCTCCCTGCTCTCCAACGTGGACAAGGTCGAGACCCCCAGCGACCGTGAGGTGGTCATCCACCTCGCCTCCCCGGACGCCACCTTCCCCTCCAAGCTGACCACCCCGGCCGCGGCCATCCTCGACAGCGAGGTCTATGAGCCGGACCGGCTCCACAAGGGCTTCGAGATGGTGGGCTCTGGCCCATACCAGGCCAAGACCGAGGTGCGCGACAACCGGCTGACCAAGGTCAACTTCACCAAGAACCCGCACTACAAGGGCGATGTCGAGCCCAAGGCCGACACGGTCGAGATGCGTTTCTACAAGACCTCGGCGGAGCTGGAGCGGGCGCTGGTCAAGGGCGATGTCGATGTGGTCCACCGCGGCTTCTCGCCCGACCAGATCGACCGGCTGAACCGCGGGAAGGTCAAAGGCGTCCGGCTCTTCGAGGCATCCGGCCAGGGCATCCGCTACCTGGGCTTCAACACCGCCGACCGGTCGGTGAAGAACAAGGCGATCCGCCAGGCGATGGCCCACCTCGTCGACCGGCAGGCCCTGGTGCGCGATGTGTACAAGCGCACCGGCGTGCCCCTCTACTCGCTGATCCCGTCCAACGTCACCACGCACACCAACTCCTTCCACAACGAGTACGGCGACCCCGACCCCGCCGCCGCCCGCCGGGTGCTGCGCCAGGCCGGGATCCACACCCCGGTGAAGCTGACGATGACGTACACCACCGACCACTACGGTCCGGAGACCGCGCAGGAGTTCAAGGAGCTGAAGCGGCAGCTCAACGACAGCGGTCTGTTCTCCATCAAGATCAAGGGCGTGCGGTGGGCGGAGTTCCGCCCCAAGCTCATCAAGCGCGAGTACCCCGTCTACGGCATGGGCTGGCTGCCGGACTTCCCGGACCCGGACAACTACATCGCCCCCTTCCTGACCAAGGACAACTTCCTCAACTCGCCCTACCGCAACAGCGTGATCCAGGACGAGCTGATCCCCAAGACGCGGCAGGAAGCGCAGCGCGCCCTGGCCTCCAAGGACTTCCAGTCCATCCAGAACGCCGTCGCCGACGATGTCCCCTACCTGCCGCTGTGGCAGGGGAACACGTATGTGGCCGCCCGGGAGAACATCACCGGCGCCGAGTACGCATACGACTCCTCGACCACGCTCCAGCTCTGGGAGCTCGGGCGCGGCGCCGGGGGCTGACCCCAACAGACGGGGGCCGAGTGAGAACACGACGAAACTGTGAGGAACCAACCCGTGAGGAAACGTGACCAGTGGCTGGCAGCCCCCCTCGGGGCGGGGCTGGCCGCCGCCCTGCTGACCGGCTGCGGAAGCGAGGACGGTGACGCTGCCGAAGGCGGCAAGCACGTGGTCATGGGGATGTCGGACGAGGTGCTCGCCACCGACCCGGCGTCCGGCTACGACCCCGGCTCCTGGCTGCTGTTCAACAACGTGTTCCAGTCACTGCTGAGCTTCCCCAAGGGCAGCACCACCCCGCAGCCGGAGGCCGCGGAGACGTGCAGCTTCAAGGACAACGCCAGCCGGGTCTACACCTGCACGCTCAGGAACGACCTGACGTTCTCCAACGGTCACCCGCTGACCGCCGAGGACGTCAAGTTCTCCTTCGAGCGCACCCTGCGGATCAACGACGAAGACGGTCCGGCGCTGATGTTCGCCTCCATCGGGTCGATCAAGACCCCGGACAAGCGGACCGTAGTGTTCAACCTGAAGCAGGCGGACGCCACCTTCCCGCAGAAGATCGCCTCCGGCGCCGGCTCCATCGTCGACCACCAGGAATACCCGGCCGACAAGCTGCGCACCGACAACCAGGCGGTCGGCTCCGGTGTCTACACCCTGAAGTCGTACGACAAGACCAAGGCCGACTTCGAGGTCAACGACGGCTACAAGGGTCCCGCCGAGGCCAAGAACACCGGGCTGACTCTGAAGCTGTTCCACGGAAAGCAGGAGGAGCTCAAGAGCGCCGTGGAGCACGGCGATGTGGACCTCGCCTACCGCGGACTGGCCATGAAGGACCTCGCAGACCTCCAGGCGCGCAGCGTCGGCGGCAAGAGCCTGGACGTGGTCGAGGGCACCGGCGCCGAGGTCCAGCACCTGATCTTCAACATGAAGGACCCGGTGGCGGGCAAGCGCGGGGTGCGCAAGGCCATCGCCTACCTCGTCGACCGCAGCACCCTGGTACGCGACGTCTACAAGCGCACCGCCGAACCGCTGTACTCGGTCGTCCCGGCCGGAATCACCGGCCACAACACGGCCTTCTACGACAAGTACGGCGACCGGCCGCAGCCTGCCAAGGCCAAGCAGGCCCTGCGGGAGGCGGGGATCTCCGGGAAGGTCAAGCTGACCCTGTGGGGCACCCCGATCCGCTACGGCCCCGGCACCGTCCCCGGGCTGCGCGCGATCGCCAAGCAGCTCAACGCCAGCGGGCTGTTCGACGTCGATGTGAAGAGCACCGACGTCGCGGCCTACGAGAAGGGCGTCGCGGACGGGAAGTACGCCGTGTATGTCAAGGGCTGGGTGCCGGACTACCCGGATCCGGACAACTTCGTCGCGCCGTTCTTCGGTGACGACAACGTCCTGGCCAACCACTACACCTCGGCGCTGCTCACCGGTCAGCTGATACCGGCCACCGCCGAGCAGCCCAGCCGCTCGGCCACGGTCGGCGACTACCAGCGGATCCAGGACATCGTCGCCGACGATGTGCCCATGCTCCCGCTGTGGCAGGGCAAGCAGTACGCGGTGGCCCAGAACACCATCTCCGGGCTTCAGTGGACGCTCGACTCGTCCACCGTCTTCCGCTTCTGGGAGATCAGCAAGTCGCCCCAGGACTGACGACCGGGTCGTCCGCCCCGGCGCCCGCAGGGTGCCGGGGCGGAGCGCCGAGGAGTGCCGGCTGTGCTGTGCCGAAGGCCCCGGCGGCACCGGCCAGTTGACGCATCCGCACCCGGCGGCTACTGCGCGCCGGGGCGGACCAGTCCGCTCTCGTAGGCGTAGACGGCCGCCTGGACCCTGTCCCGCAGACCCAGCTTGGTCAGCACATGGCCGACATGGGTCTTCACCGTGGTCTCGCTGACGAACAGATCCGCGGCGATCTCCGCGTTGGACAGCCCCCGGGCCACCAGCTTCAGCACCTCGACCTCGCGCTCGGTGAGGGTGTGCAGGGTGTCCGGCACCGGTTCCTCGCCGGAGGGCAGATGCCCGGCGTACTTGTCCAGCAGCCGTCGGGTGATGCTCGGCGCGAGCATCGCCTCACCCGCCGCCACCACCCGGATCGCCTGCACCAGCTCGGTGGCGGGCGCGTCCTTGAGCAGAAAGCCGCTGGCCCCCGCGCGGAGTGCCTCCACCACGTACTCGTCCAGGTCGAAGGTGGTCAGCACCAGCACCTTGGCCGGGCCGTCCCGTCCGGGGCCGGTGATCTGACGGGTCGCCTCCACGCCGTCCATCCGGGGCATCCGGATGTCCATGAGCACCACATCGGGTTGCAGGGCGCGTACCTGGTCCAGAGCTTGCAGACCGTCCCCCGCCTCGCCGACGACCGCGAGCTCCTGCTCCGCCTCGAGGATCATCCGGAAACCGGTGCGCAGCAGCGGCTGGTCATCAACCAGTAGGACACGGATCGCCACGGGATCTCCTTCGCTCGACCGGACCCATTATCCCGAAGCCGTCTCGGCGGATGGAATGGGGATGATCGGCAGTGGATAGGGCGGGGGAGTACCGCCGAATTCCGGACAATGGGCCTGATGGTCGCACCAGCCGCACAGCTTGGTCTGCCGGGGCAGGAAGATGCCGGACTCGGTGGCCCGCCGGATCGCCTCCCACAGGGCCAGCAGCTTGCGCTCCACCGCCCGCAGATCGCCCTCCTCCGGGTCGTAGCTCAGCACATCGCCGCTGCCCAGGTAGACCAGCTGGAGACGGCGCGGCACCCTGCCGCGCAGCCGCCACAGCACCAGGGCGTAGAACTTCATCTGGAACAGCGCCTCCGCCGAGTACTGCGGGGCAGGGGCCTTGCCGGTCTTGTAGTCGACGATCCGGATCTCGCCGGTGGGGGCGATGTCCACGCGGTCGATGATCCCGCGCAGGGTCAGCCCGGACTCCAGCTCGGTCTCCACGAACAGCTCGCGCTCGGCGGGCTCCAGTCGTGCCGGGTCCTCCAGCGAGAACCAGCGCTCCACCAGCCGCTCCGCCCCCGCCAGCCACTCGGCCAGCCGCTCCGGGGCCGGCCCGCTCGCGCCGCCCTCACCGCCGCCGTCGCCATCCCCGTCTCCGTCGCCGCCACCGTCGTCACGGAACAGCTCCGCCAGCTCCGGCCGGTCCGCGAGCAGCCGCTCCCACTCACCCGGCACCATCGCGCGGGCGCGCGGGGCGGTGCGCTCGGCCGCCGGCGCGTCGAAGAGCCTCTCCAGCACGGCGTGCACCACCGTGCCCCGGGTCGCTGCCGCACTCGGCTTCTCCGGCAGTTTGTCGATCACCCGGAAGCGGTACAGCAAAGGGCACCGCATGAAGTCGGACGCCCGTGACGGCGACAGCGACGCGGAGCGGTCGGACTGCGGTGGTCCGTCCGTCTGTTCGGCCTTCCCGGTGGTGGTTCCCATGGCGAAGACCCTACGGCCCGCCACCGACAGCCGGACGCATACCATCGACGTCCGAGCCCCTGGCACTGCATGATCGTGGGGACCGTATCAAAACTGGGTGCGACCGACGCATCCGACGAGGGGACACCGTGGACAACAGCGGGCAGCCGCAGTCCGACAGCGGGGGATCGGACCGCACGACCGAGCCGGAGGCCGGTAAACCGCAGCGCCCACGCGAGTCGGGCGGCGGCATCCTGATGGGCCGGCCCTTCGGCGTACCCGTTTACGTATCGCCCAGCTGGTTCCTGGTCGCCGCCCTGATCACCTGGGTCTTCGGTGAACAGCTCGAGCGTGTCCTGCCCGAGCTCGGTGCCGCACGCTATCTGGTCTCGCTCTTCTTCGCCGTGGCCTTCTACGCCTCCGTGCTGGTGCACGAACTGGCGCACACGGTGGCCGCGCTCCGCTTCAAGCTGCCCGTGCGCCGGATCCAGCTCCAGTTCTTCGGCGGTGTCTCGGAGATCGAGAAGGAGTCCGAGACCCCCGGCCGGGAGTTCGTCCTCGCCTTCGTCGGTCCGCTGCTCTCCCTGGTCCTCTCCGGCGTCTTCTACCTCGGCATGCTGCTGGTGGAGCCCGGCACGGTGCCCGGAGTGCTGCTCGCGGGCCTGATGATCTCCAACCTGATCGTGGCCGCCTTCAACCTGCTCCCCGGGCTGCCGCTGGACGGCGGGCGGATGCTGCGCGCCGTGGTCTGGAAGCTCAGCGGCAAGCCCATGACCGGCACCGTCGCCGCCGCCTGGAGCGGCCGGGCGCTGGCCGTGGCGGTGCTGGTCGGTCTGCCGCTGCTCACCCAGGCCGGCGGCCTCGGCGGTGAGCCCGAGAACTTCGGCAGCGTGGACTCGCTCACCGACGCGCTGCTCGCCGCCATACTGGCCGCGATCATCTGGACCGGTGCGGGCAACAGCCTGCGGATGGCCAGGCTGCGGGAGCGGCTGCCGGATCTGCGCGCCCGTACGCTCACCCGCCGCGCCGTCCCGGTCGAGGCCGACACCCCGCTCTCGGAGGCGCTGCGCCGGGCCAACGAGGCAGGGGCCCGCGCCCTGGTCGTCGTGGACGCGCACGGCACTCCGACCGCCGTGGTGCGCGAGGCGGCCATCGTCGGCGTCCCCGAGCACCGCCGTCCCTGGGTCGCGGTCAGCGGTCTGGCCCAGGACCTCAAGGACGGGATGCGGGTCTCCGCCGAGCTGACCGGCGAGGAGCTGCTGGACACCCTGCGGGCCACCCCCGCCACCGAGTATCTGGTGATGGAGGAGACCGGCGAGATCTACGGCGTGCTGTCCACGGCCGACGTCGAGCGCGCCTTCGTCGCCGCCATGGCCCGTACGTCCTCCTGAGGCCCGCTCGCGGCCTCTCCCGGAGGCTTACCCGCCTCCGGGCACCCGTCTCCCCCGGACGTCCGTCCCGGCGCCGGCAGGAGCCCTGCGGTCCCGGGCAGGGGCGGGCGCCCGGTAGGCTGTTCACATGTCCGAACCGACCGGTGCCGCCCGCCGTCGCGGGCCCTTCCAGGTCGGGGACCAGGTCCAGCTCACCGACCCCAAGGGACGCCACTACACCTTCACGCTCGAGGCCGGGAAGAACTTCCACACCCACAAGGGTTCCTTCCCCCATGACGAGCTGATCGGTGCCCCTGAGGGAACCGTCGTGCGCACCACGGGAAACGTCGCGTATCTCGCGCTGCGCCCCCTGCTCCCCGACTACGTCCTGTCCATGCCACGCGGTGCCGCCGTGGTCTACCCCAAGGACGCGGGGCAGATCCTGGCGATGGCCGACATCTTCCCCGGCGCGCGGGTCGTCGAGGCGGGCGTCGGATCCGGCTCGCTCTCCACGTTCCTGCTGCGGGCCATCGGCGACCAGGGCATGCTGCACTCCTACGAGCGCCGGGCCGACTTCGCCGAGATCGCCTCCCAGAACGTCGAGCGCTACTTCGGCTCCCCGCACCCCGCCTGGCGGCTGACCGTCGGCGACCTCCAGGACAATCTGTCCGACACCGACGTCGACCGCGTCATCCTGGACATGCTCGCCCCCTGGGAGTGCCTGGAGGCCGTCTCCAAGGCGCTCGTCCCCGGCGGCATCCTGTGCGCCTACGTCGCCACCACCACCCAGCTCGCCCGGGCCGTCGAGGCCATCCGCGAGCACGGCACCTTCAACGAGCCGTCGGCCTGGGAGACCATGGTCCGCACCTGGCACGTCGAAGGGCTGGCGGTACGCCCCGACCACCGGATGATCGGCCACACCGGATTCCTGCTCACCGCCCGCCGCCTCGCGGACGGTGTGGAGCCCCCGCTGCGCCGCCGCCGCCCCGCCAAGGGCGCCTACGGCGAGGACTACACGGGCTACGGCGCCACCGGAAAGGCCACCGGGAAGGACACTGCCGCCACGGGCGGCACGAAGAGCGCCGCCGAGGAGGGCCAGGACACCGCCTCCGGGCGCGCCTGACGGCCCCGCCGGACCACGTCCGGCATCAACGCCCCGGCGCGGCCGCCGACTTCCCCTCGCGGGACGGTGGCCGCGCCGTGTGAGATGTGGCACCATGCGGGGCACCCCTCGCCTCAGCTCTCACATGGAGTCATCCCGCGTGCAGCCTCTGGGCCCGGATCTCGCGCACACCCATCCCCGTCCGGTGCACTGGCTCGCGACCGCGGCCGCTGTCGCCGCCGTCGTCGCCGGATCATCGGTCCTCCAGCCGTCGGGCGCCAAGGCCACCACCACCGCGCCGCATACCGCGGCCGCCAAGGCTCCCGATCCCCGCGCGGCGCGGTATCCGATGGACTGTGGCGGGGCCCGGCCGGATGTGGTGGACCGGGGCTCGGGGGATCTGGACGGGGACGGGCGGCCGGAGACCGTCGCGGTGGTGCGCTGTCATTCGGCGACCGGTACCCCGCCCAGCGGCGTCTATGTCCTGTCGTCCGCGGAACGCGCCGATGGCAACGGCGGCAAGGGCGCCGCGCCCCGGATCGTGGCCACGTTCGTGGATCCCGAGGAGGGCATGAGCATCCGGGATTTCGCGGTACGCGGAAAGAAGGTTTCGGCCACCCTGCTGGGATACTCCTCGAGGAAGGTCCCGCGGTGCTGCCCGGATCTGCAACGCCAGGTCAACTGGCAGTGGCGGGACGGCAAGTTCGTACTCAAGGCGCTGCCGGTCCCGGGGAGTGTGTGATCGGTTACGGGGCGTCCCGTCAATCCGCGTCGGGGCCGTAGACCTCGACCTTGTCCGCGGCACGGCGCACATGGATGCAGTCGCCGGGGCACTCCTGGGCGGAGTCCACCACCTCGGTCAGCAGCTGGAGTGGAACGGGGGTCGTGGCCCCCTTGTCCTGGAGCAGCTCATCGTCGGCGCTCTTGACGTAGGCTAGACCGTCGATGTCGAGTTCGAAGACCTCGGGGGCGTACTGGGCACAGATCCCGTCGCCCGTGCACAGGTCCTGGTCAATCCAGACTTCAAGATCGCCGAGCTCCTCGTTCCGCACGGTACGTCGCCTGCCGTTCCCTCGATACGTGATTCAACATTGACTAAATATCGCCAGCTCTGGCGGGTGTTGACCGTCTCGACGATACAACCGCTCGCTTTCCGATGTTGTTGGGTGGGTATTCACCTGGCGTGAGGGAGTGCGCAAGGGTGAAGATCGGACACACGCCGACCGGGTTTGTGATCTAGGGGTTTCAACCCGCACCGGCCCAGGTAGGGTCAGGAAGCGTCCAGCTCCCCTTGGAGGAGGTGAGGACCGTGGCAGCCCACGACGACGACATCAACCGCGGCATCCGGCCGGGGCGGGGGTCTGACGACCCAGCCGGTCAGGTTGCCTATCTCGAGCAGGAAATCGCCGTCCTGCGCCGCAAGCTCGCCGACTCTCCGCGGCATACGAGGATTCTCGAAGAGCGGATCGTCGAGTTGCAGACAAATCTGGCGGGAGTCTCCGCACAGAACGAGCGGCTCGCGAACACACTCCGTGAGGCCCGCGACCAGATCGTGGCCCTCAAGGAAGAGGTCGACCGGCTCGCGCAGCCGCCGGCCGGCTTCGGGGCCTTCCTGAAGGCGAACGAGGACGGCACGGCGGACATCTTCACCGGGGGCCGCAAGCTCCGGGTGAACGTCAGCCCGAGCGTCGATCTCGACGACCTCAGGCGTGGCCAGGAGGTCATGCTCAACGAGGCGCTCAACGTGGTCGAGGCCATGGAGTTCGAGCGCGCCGGGGACATCGTCACCCTCAAGGAAGTCCTTGAGGACGGCGAGCGCGCCCTGGTGATCGGGCACACCGACGAGGAGCGTGTGGTGCGGCTCGCCGAGCCGCTGCTGGAAACCACCATCCGCCCCGGTGACGCCCTGCTGCTCGAGCCCAGGTCCGGCTATGTCTACGAGGTCGTGCCCAAGAGCGAGGTCGAGGAGCTCGTCCTCGAAGAGGTCCCGGACATCGACTACACGAAGATCGGCGGTCTGGGGAACCAGATCGAGCTGATCCGCGACGCGGTCGAGCTCCCTTATCTCTACCCCGACCTCTTCAAGGAGCACGAACTGCGGCCGCCCAAGGGTGTGCTGCTGTACGGCCCGCCCGGTTGCGGCAAGACGCTCATCGCCAAGGCCGTCGCCAACTCCCTTGCCAAGAAGGTCGCCGAGGTGACCGGCAAGCCCGCGGGGAAGAGCTTCTTCCTCAACATCAAGGGCCCCGAGCTGCTCAACAAGTACGTTGGTGAGACCGAGCGGCACATCCGGCTGGTCTTCCAGCGGGCACGGGAGAAGGCCAGCGAGGGCACGCCTGTCATCGTGTTCTTCGACGAGATGGACTCCCTCTTCCGCACCCGGGGCTCCGGTGTCAGCTCGGACGTGGAGAACACCATCGTTCCGCAGCTGCTCTCGGAGATCGACGGTGTCGAGGGCCTGGAGAACGTGATCGTGATCGGCGCCTCCAACCGCGAGGACATGATCGACCCCGCGATCCTGCGCCCCGGCCGTCTCGATGTGAAGATCAAGATCGAGCGTCCGGACGCCGAGGCCGCCAAGGACATCTTCTCGAAGTACCTGACGCACACCCTCCCGGTGCACGCGGACGACCTCGCCGAGCACGGCGGATCGTCGCAGGCCGCCGTCGCGGGCATGATCCAGTCGGTCGTCGAGCAGATGTACGCGGAATCCGAGGAGAACCGCTTCCTGGAGGTCACCTACGCCAATGGTGACAAGGAAGTCCTCTACTTCAAGGACTTCAACTCCGGTGCCATGATCCAGAACATTGTGGACCGGGCCAAGAAGATGGCCATCAAGGCATTCCTCGACCACAACCAGAAGGGACTCCGCGTCTCCCATCTGCTCGCCGCTTGTGTGGATGAGTTCAAGGAGAACGAGGACCTGCCCAACACCACCAACCCGGACGACTGGGCCCGGATCTCCGGAAAGAAGGGCGAGCGGATCGTCTTCATCCGCACCCTTGTCACCGGAAAGCAGGGCGCGGACACCGGACGCTCCATCGACACGGTGGCGAACACCGGTCAGTACCTGTAACACCGCTGTCCGGCTGCGGATGTCCACGACGGGGCATCCGCAGCCGGATGCGCTTTTCGGACCGCATTCTTCGTATGAGTCCTACGAGCCCGACGGAGCAATGACTGACATGATCTCCGCTTCACCGCAAAGCCGTCCTAGGCTCGTCGGTACCGCAGTATCGCGGCGTGGGGGATCGGGGGCCGCGCACGGACCAGGAGCGCAGCGGTACTTGAGCGCCGACCCCGTCCGGGGGCGGCGCCGGGCAAGGAGGGCCGCATGACCGTACGGCGCGTAATGGGAATCGAGACGGAGTACGGGATCTCCGTCCCGGGGCACCCCAACGCCAATGCCATGCTCACCTCATCCCAGGTCGTCAACGCCTACGCGGCGGCGATGCACCGGGCGCGTCGCGCCCGCTGGGACTTCGAGGAGGAGAATCCGCTGCGGGACGCCCGCGGCTTCGACCTCGCACGTGAGTCCGCCGACGCCAGCCAGCTCACGGACGAGGACATCGGCCTGGCCAATGTGATCCTCACGAACGGCGCCCGGCTCTATGTGGACCATGCGCACCCGGAGTACTCAGCCCCCGAGGTCACCAATCCGCGGGACGCGGTGCTCTGGGACAAGGCGGGCGAGCGCATCATGGCCGAGGCCGCCGTGCGCGCCGCGGAGCTGCCCGGTGCCCAGCCCATCCACCTGTACAAGAACAACACCGACAACAAGGGCGCCTCCTACGGCACGCACGAGAACTACCTGATGAAGCGGGAGACCGCCTTCTCGGACATCGTGCGCCACCTCACGCCCTTCTTCGTCTCCCGCCAGGTGGTCACCGGCGCGGGCCGCGTCGGTATCGGTCAGGACGGGCATGAGCACGGCTTCCAGATCAGCCAGCGGGCCGACTACTTCGAGGTCGAGGTGGGTCTGGAGACCACCCTCAAGCGCCCCATCATCAACACCCGCGACGAGCCGCACGCCGACGCCGAGAAGTACCGCCGACTGCACGTGATCATCGGTGACGCCAACCTCTCCGAGATCTCGACCTACCTCAAGCTCGGCACCACCGCGCTGGTGCTGTCGATGATCGAGGACGGCTTTATCGCGGTGGACCTGGCCGTGGACCAGCCGGTGCGCACCCTGCACCAGGTGTCCCACGACCCGACGCTGGGTCGTCTCATCACTCTGCGTAGCGGACGTACGCTGACCGCCGTACAACTCCAGATGGAGTACTTCGAGCTGGCCCGCAAGTACGTCGAGGACCGCTTCGGCGCCGATGCCGACGACCAGACCCGTGATGTGCTGACCCGCTGGGAGGACGTGCTCAACCGGCTCGAGCGCGACCCCATGAGCCTGTCCGGCGAGCTGGACTGGGTCGCCAAGCGCGAGCTGCTCGAGGGCTACCGGCGCCGCGACAGCCTGGACTGGGATGCCGCCAGGCTCCACCTGGTGGACCTCCAGTACGCCGACGTACGGCCCGAGAAGGGCCTGTACAACCGTCTGGCGGCGCGCGGCAAGATGAAGCGGCTGCTGGACGACCAGGACGTGGCACGGGCCCAGAACAAGCCCCCGGAGGACACCCGCGCCTACTTCCGCGGCCGCTGCCTGGAGCAGTACGCGGACGATGTCGCCGCCGCCTCCTGGGACTCGGTGATCTTCGATCTCCCGGGCCGTGACTCTCTGCAACGGGTTCCCACGCTCGAGCCGCTGCGCGGCACCCGGAACCACGTCAAGGAGCTGCTGGACCGCTGCCGCACCGCGGAAGACCTGGTCCGGGTGCTCTCGGGCGGCTGAAACGGGCTCCGGCCGGGAATCATCGAGGTGGCCTCCGTGCGTTGTACCAAGTGGGAGGCCGATGTCGGACCCGGCTTGTAGGGTCTGATCTTGAGACCTGTCGAATCAGCGGGCGAACCGAGCGGGGTGAGGGATATGGCGACCAAGGACACCGGCGGCGGACAGCAGAAGGCGTCGCGCTCGACCGAGGAGGTCGAGGAGCAGACGCAGGACGCACAAGCCGCGGAAGACCTCAAGGAACGGCAGGAGAAGCTCTCCGACGACGTCGACTCCGTGCTGGACGAGATCGATGACGTGCTCGAGGAGAACGCGGAGGACTTCGTGCGGTCCTTCGTCCAGAAGGGCGGCCAGTAAGGCGCGTGTTCTCCGTCCTGCGTCCCCGCGAAGAGGGGGGCGCAGGACGGATGACTTCCATGGCCAGGGGTATGGTCCGTGCAGTATTTCAAGATCTGGTGGAAGGAAACGTGTGGAAGCCAACACTCGTGACACAGGGCGTCTGCCGGCTGCCTTCCTGACGCCCGGCTCCTCGTCGTTCATGGATTTCCTGGGCGCGCACTCGCCCGCCCTGCTTCCGGGAAACCGTCCGCTTCCCCCGGTGCAGGGCGCCGTCGAGGCCCCGCACGGCACCACGATCGTCGCGGCCAGCTTCCCCGGCGGTGTGGTGCTCGCCGGTGACCGCCGCGCGACCATGGGCAATGTGATCGCGCAGCGGGACATCGAGAAGGTCTTCCCCGCCGACGAGTACTCGGCCGTCGGCATCGCGGGCACCGCCGGTATCGCCGTGGAGATGGTCAAGCTCTTCCAACTGGAGCTGGAGCACTTCGAGAAGGTCGAGGGCACCGTCCTCTCCCTGGAGGGCAAGGCCAACCGGCTGTCGACCATGATCCGCGGCAATCTCGGTATGGCGATGCAGGGCCTGGCCGTCGTCCCGCTCTTCGCGGGCTGGGACGTCGACCGGGAGAAGGGCCGCATCTTCTCCTACGACGTCACCGGCGGGCGCTCGGAGGAGCACGGCTTCGCGGCCACCGGCTCGGGCTCGATGTTCGCCCGGGGCGCGCTCAAGAAGCTCTACCGCGACGACCTGACGGAGGACCAGGCCGCCACCGCCGTCGTCCAGGCGCTCTACGACGCCGCCGACGACGACTCGGCCACCGGTGGGCCCGATCTGGCCCGGCGGATCTACCCCCTCGTCACGGTCATCACCGAGGACGGCTACAAGAGGTACACCGACGCAGAGGTGTCCGAGATCGCCCGCGCCATCCACGAGCGGCGGCTCGAAGAGCCGGACGGCCCCCGCGCCGCCCTGCTCTGAGAGGACGGTTGACCCGGAATGCATTCGCCACTGACAGAAGGGACGGACAGCCGGTGACGACGCCGTTCTATGTATCTCCTCAGCAGGCCATGGCCGACCGCGCCGAATACGCCCGCAAGGGCATCGCGCGCGGCCGCAGCGTGGTCGTGTTGCAGTACTCCGACGGCATCCTGTTCGTCGCCGAGAACCCGTCCCGTGCCCTGCACAAGGTCAGCGAGATCTACGACCGGATCGCCTTCGCGGCGGTCGGCAAGTACAACGAGTTCGAGAATCTGCGCATCGGCGGTGTCCGCTACGCCGATCTGCGCGGCTACACCTACGACCGTGACGATGTCACGGCCCGGGGCCTGGCCAATGTCTACGCACAGACGCTGGGCACCATCTTCTCCAGCGCCGCCGAGAAGCCGTACGAGGTCGAGCTGATCGTCGCGGAGGTCGGGGAGGCCCCCGAGGACGACCAGATCTACCGTCTGCCGCACGACGGCTCCATCGTGGACGAGCACGGCTCGGTCGCGGTCGGTGGCAACGCCGACCAGATCAGCAGCTATCTCGACCAGCGCCACCGGGACGGCATGACCCTCGCCGAAGCCCTCAAGCTGGCCGTCGAGTCGCTCACCCGTGACACCAACGGCGGTGAGCGCAATCTCACCGCCGAGCAGCTCGAGGTCGCGATTCTGGACCGCAAGCGGCCCCAGCAGCGGAAGTTCAAGCGGGTGCTCGGCCGCCAGCTCTCCCGGCTCCTGGAGTCGGAGGGCACCGCCGCGGCGGAGGACTCGTCCGCCTCCTCCGAGGCCGAGGAAGCCGAGGAGACCGAGGAGACCGAGGAGTAATCCACCCCTCCCGTCCCCTCCGCGCCCCGGCGGCCCAAGGGCCCCGGGGCGCGGTGCGTGTGACCCCCGCTGTACGCCGCCATGTTCCGCGAGGCCCTGCCGGGTGGCGGCCCGGGTGGCAGGCGGACACGCGCGGCCCCGGGCCGCGCGCCGCGCTCCCAGGGCTCCCGCGAGGTGGCGAGGGAGCCTTGGAGGGGCCGCGTGTGCGGCGGCCCGGGCGCACGCGGAGCGGCGGCACGGCACATGGACACCTGTGGCCCGAGCGCTCCGCGATATGCGCTCCCGACCCTGCCGGACAGTGGCACATGGGCACGCATGCGCCGCGGCCGGGCGCGCCGTGGGATGGGTGGTACGCGGTCACTCACGGCCCCCGCTCCCAGGGCTCCCCGCAGGGTGACGGGGGAGCCCCGGACCGGCCGCGCGCGCCCTGCCGCGCACGCGGCTCCATCGCTGTGTTGTGGTCCCCGGGGTGCGGTGGGTGGCACATGCACACCGCGATCCTGGTTCCGCTGGCCGCGTTCGGGGGCTTTCGGGCAGTGGCGGTGCCCGGCGTCGGCTGTACGTGCCGTGCTGGTGCGCCACAGGTGTCACGCTCGCGGATGCCCGCGCTCCCGGCGGCGCTCGCCGCACTCCGGGACCACGCCACAGCGGTGGCAGTGGTGCGTTACGCGGCGGCCGTGCCCCGCGCGAGGCGGTGCCGCACGGACAACCTCTCCATCGCCTCGTGGCGCACGGCGGTCCTAGGATGCCGTCCCCCGCAGGGGGCGCCGTCCCGGTCGCCAGGGCTCGTCTTCACGGGGGCTGCCCTGCTCCCGGCGCCTCGCATGGCGCCCCCGCTACCGCTGGGAGGTGCCCCCTGCACCAGACGCCGCTCGCGGCCGGATGCCGCCTTCGAAGGCGGACCCTAGTCCGGGGGCGGGGCCGTGGAACCTCGGGGGAGGAGTTCCACCGGGAGCGTGGTGTCCTGGGGCGGTTCGCCGTTCAGGACCGCCATCAGGGCCCGCATCCCGGCCGCGCCCACCGCTTCCGCGGGCAGCCGTACCGTCGTCAGCTCCGGCTCCACCGCGGTGGCCAGCGCCAGGTCGTCGAAGCCCGTCACCGATACGTCGTCCGGCACTCGCAGCCTCAGCCGTCGGGCCGCCTTGCAGGCGCCCGCCGCCATGATGTCGTCGTCGCACACCAGCGCCGTGGGCCGCGGGCCCGGGGTGGACAGGATGCGTTCGGCCGCCCGGCGGCCCTCCTCGACGCTCAGCCCGGCCGGTTCCGTGCGCAGTGTCACGCCGTCCGCCGTGCCCAGCGCCGACGCGAGGGCGCGGGCGCGTACCCGGAAGGTCCAGGAGTCCACGGCCGCCGCGAGATGGGCGATACGGCGATGGCCGAGGGCGAGCAGGTGGTCCGCCACCTGCCGGGCGCCGTCGGCGATATCGAGGTTGACGGTGGCGGCCGCGGCCGCGTCGTCCGGGTCGCTGTCGAGCATCACCAGCGGCAGTCCGCCACCGCGCACCGCCGCCAGCGCGCCGGCCGCCATGGAGGAGGCGATCACACCGTCGAGCGAGGCGCGGGCGGAGTCGAAGGGGTCCCGGGCGGGGCCGACGCCCTCGGGGGAGGGATAGAGCACCACCCCGAACCCGTGGTCGGCGGCGACCCGGGCGGCGCCGGTGTACACCCGGGCGAAGAACTCGGTCGTCAGGGCGGGCACCACCAGCAGCGCGGTCCGGGTGCGGCCCAGCCGCAGACTGCGTGCCGCGAGGTTGGGCCGGTAGCCCAGTTGCCGTGCCGCGGCGCGCACCGTCTCGGCGGTGCGCTCGGAGACCCGGCCCGCCCATTTGTCCCCGAGGACCAGGGAGACCGTCGCCTGCGAGACGCCCGCGACCCGCGCCACGTCCCGGCTGGTGGCTCGCCCCGCAGCCGTGCGATCCCCGCCCGGTGCGGTGTCACCCGTCCGGCCGGTCTCCGGGACACCTTTCTCAGCGGCCCCGCTCGCCACCATCGCCTCCGCTTCCCTCCGCCGTGCCCGGCGATCCGCCCCGTCCGCGCGCCCGGGAGTGGACCCGCGGCTGGCGGCCATGGTACGTATGACGGCGACGTTATACGTAAAACGCGACCAGGCACCGCAGCGAACCACGACCCACGGACCCACCGACCCACGAGGAGGAACGCACGATGGCGGCTGGCTACGGGGACCTGCTGCGCACGCGCCATGCGGCGCGGCTGCTCACCGGCACGCTCGTCGGACGGCTGCCGAACGCCACGGCCGCCATCGCGGTGCTGCTCTTCGCCCGCGCGGAGGGCGGCAGTTACGCCCTGGCCGGGGCGCTGTCGGCCGTCTACGGCGCGGCCAACGCCATCGGCCAGCCGCTGCTGGGCCGGGCCGTGGACCGCTTCGGCCAGCCGCGGGTGATGCTGCCGGCCGCGGTGGTGTCCGCGCTCGGTATGGCGCTGTTCGTGGCAGTCGGGCTCGACCCGCTGCCGGTGGCCTACGCCGCGATGCTGATCGCGGGCGGTTTCACCCCGCCGCTGGAGGGCGGGCTGCGGGCGCTGTGGCCGAGCGTGCTGGGGCGTGAGGACCGCATCCACGCCGCCTACGCGCTGGACGCGGTGGCGCAGGAGGTGATGTTCGCGGTCGGCCCGCTGCTGGTCACCCTGGTGGTGGCGGTGTGGTCGGAGGGGGCCGCGCTGCTGGTCATCAACGCCCTCGGGGTCGCGGGCGCGCTGTCGGTCGTGGTGTCGCCACCGTCCCGCGCGTGGCGCTCCGCACCGCGCGAGGCGCATTGGCTGGGTGCGCTGCGCTCACCCGGGCTGCTGGTGCTGCTCGGCTCGTTCTTCTTCGTCGGACTGGCCCTCGGGGCCATAGCGGTGGCCTCGGTCGCCTACGCGGACGAGCACGGCGGCGGCATGGTCGCCAGCTATCTGCTGTCCGCGCTCGGCGCGGGCGCGCTGGTCGGCGGGGTGGTCTACGGGGCCCGCCCGTGGGCCGGAGCGCCGGAACGGCGGCTGCTGGTGCTGGTGGCCGCGCTCGCGCTGGGCTATCTGCCGCTGATGCTGGTGCCCGGTGTGGTGCCGATGACGGTCCTGGCCGGAGTGGCGGGTGTGTTTCTGGCCCCGGCGCTGGCCTGCGCGTTCGTCGTGGTCGACCGGCACGCCCCCAGGGGGACCGTCACCGAGGCGTTCTCCTGGCTGGTGACCACCTTTGTGGTCGGCAACGCGGTGGGAACGGCCGCTGCCGGGCCGGCGGTCGAGTTCGGGGGCGTGGGCCCGGGGTTCGCCGTCCCCGGGATCGCCGGAGCCGCCGGGCTGGCGGTGCTGCTGGCCGCCCGGCGATTTCTCGCCAAACCAGCCGCCAAACCAGCCGCCAAACCGGCCACCGAGCCGGACACCGAACCGGCCACCAAGCCCGGCACCGAGCCGGACACCGGACGCGGCACCGAGCCGGTCGCGGAGTCGCCCGCGGAGCCGGGTCCGGACCCGGTTTCCGATCCGGTTCTCCCGGCGCCCTGTTCACCCGCCGCGGAAAATGATCGCAACCGTGCGGCCGAACCCGGTTTCAGAGCAGGCCATCAGGCGTAATGTTCAGGCATGGACCGCCGCATTTTCGGGCTGGAGAACGAGTACGGCGTCACGTGCACATTCAGGGGACAGCGCCGGCTGTCTCCTGACGAAGTGGCGCGGTACCTCTTCCGCCGTGTCGTCTCCTGGGGCCGCAGCAGCAATGTCTTCCTGCGCAACGGCGCCCGCCTCTATCTCGACGTGGGCTCGCACCCGGAATACGCAACCCCCGAGTGCGACAACGTGACCGAGCTGGTCACCCACGACAAGGCAGGCGAGCGCATTCTCGAGGGTCTGCTCGTGGACGCAGAGCGTCGCCTGCACGAGGAGGGAATCGCGGGCGACGTCTATCTCTTCAAGAACAACACCGACTCGGCGGGCAACTCCTACGGCTGCCATGAGAACTATCTGGTGGCCCGCCACGGCGAGTTCTCCCGGCTCGCCGATATTCTCATCCCGTTCCTGGTGACCCGGCAGCTGCTGTGCGGCGCGGGCAAAGTGCTCCAGACCCCGCGCGGCGCGGTCTACTGCGTCAGCCAGCGGGCCGAGCACATCTGGGAGGGCGTCAGCTCCGCCACCACCCGCTCCCGGCCGATCATCAACACCCGCGACGAGCCGCACGCCGACGCCGAGCGCTACCGCCGGCTGCATGTCATCGTCGGTGACTCCAACATGTCCGAGACCACCATGCTCCTCAAGGTCGGCGCCACCGACCTGGTGCTCCGCATGATCGAGGCGGGCACGGTGATGCGCGATCTGACCCTGGAGAACCCGATCCGGGCCATCCGCGAGGTCAGCCATGACATCACCGGTCAGCGCAAGGTGCGGCTGGCCAGCGGGCGTGAGGCATCCGCCCTGGAGGTCCAGCAGGAGTACTACGAGAAGGCCGTCGACTTCTGCGACCGCCGCGGGATCCGCACCGGCACCGTCGAGCGCGTCCTGGAGCTGTGGGGCCGCACCCTGGAGGCGGTCCGCACCGAGGAGCTGGACCGGATCGAAACCGAAATCGACTGGGTGATGAAGTACAAGCTCATCGAGCGGTACCGGGCCAAGAACAACATCACCATGTCCCATCCGCGCATCGCTCAGATAGACCTCGCCTACCACGACATCCACCGCCGCCGGGGGCTCTACTACCTGCTGGAGAAGCGTGGTCAGGCGGCCCGGGTCTGCAACGACCTGAAAATCTTCGAGGGCAAGTCGGTTCCCCCGCAGACCACCCGCGCCCGGCTGCGCGGTGACTTCATCCGCCGCGCCCAGGAGCAGCGCCGCGATTTCACCGTGGACTGGGTGCATCTGAAGCTCAATGACCAGGCGCAGCGCACCGTGCTGTGCAAGGACCCGTTCCGGTCGGTCGACGACCGGGTGGAGAAACTCATCGCCGGTATGTGAGGCGGCGGACGGCTTGTGTTCCGCGCGGGCCCCGTGCGTTCCTCGGACGGGGCCCGCCGTACGACGTAGAGTGACGCGCATCGTCCATCGCAAGATCTACGTAACGAGGACTCCGTGCGCCGACGCTCCGTACTGCTTGCCGTGCCCGCGGGCCTGCTCACGCTGGCCGGCTGCGGTGACGACAAGTCAGGATCCGACAAGGCATCACCGTCCAAGGAGCCCACCAGCCCGACGCCGTCGCCGGCCCCCACCGGCAAGATCGTGAGCGGACCGGTGCCCCCCATCACCTCCGGCAAGGAATTCGGTGAGAAGCCGAAGCTTGCCAAGGGCACGGGCAAGCCGTCGTCCGACCTCGCGGTCAAGACGGTCATCAAGGGGAACGGGCCGACCACGGCCAAGAAGGACTTCCTCCAGGTCAACTATCTCGGCCAGATCTGGAGCTCCGCCAAGGTCCTCGACCAGTCATTCGACAAGGACAAGCCGGCCACCTTCCAGCTGGGCGCCGGACAGGTCATCCCGGGCTGGGACCAGGCGCTGGTGAAGCGGAATGTCGGCAGCCGGCTGGAGCTCGCCGTGCCGCCCGCCTACGCCTACGGCAAGCAGGGCCAGCCGCAGGCGGGCATCAAGGGCACCGACACGCTGGTGTTCGTCATCGACATCGTGAACCGCTTCAACGGCAAGAGCTCGGCCAAGGGCGACAAGGTGGCCCAGAGCAACATCGACCTGCCCAAGGTGTCCGACAACACCGACGGCAAGGCGCCCACCATCACCGTCCCCAAGAAGTCCGAGCCGAAGAAGCTGGTCTCGGAGTACGTCATCGAGGGCGACGGCCCGAAGGTGAAGAAGTCCGACGCGCTGCTCGTCCAGTACAAGGGCGTGCTGTGGAAGAACGGCAAGCAGTTCGACTCCACCTACAAGCGCGGCGAGCTGGCCCAGTTCTCCCTCCAGCAGGTCGTCAAGGGCTGGTCCCAGGGGCTCACGGGCAAGAAGGTGGGCAGCCGGGTGCTGATCGTCGTACCGCCCGACCTGGGCTACAAGAACGAGGCCAAGCCGGGCATTCCGGCCAACTCCACACTGGTCTTCTCCGTCGACATCCTGGCGGTTCTGTAAGACTGTGCGGGTTGCCCACAACGTGACGAGGAGCAATTTCGTGAGCACCGAGAAGCCCGAGGTCGATTTCCCGGGTGGCGAGCCGCCGGCCGATCTCCAGATCAAGGACATCTGGGAGGGTGACGGCCCCGAGGCCAAGGCCGGCAGCAACATCGCCGTCCACTACGTCGGCGTGGCCTTCAGCACCGGCGAGGAGTTCGACGCCAGCTACAACCGCAACACCCCGCTGCGGATCCAGCTCGGTGTCGGACAGGTCATCCCCGGCTGGGACCAGGGTCTCCAGGGCATGAAGGTCGGCGGACGCCGCCAGCTGATCATCCCGCCGCACCTGGCCTACGGCGACCGCGGCGCCGGTGGCCGGATCAAGCCGGGCGAGACGCTGATCTTCGTCTGCGACCTGGTCTCCGCCTGAGACCCGGGTGAGCCCCGCCGAGGGCCCCTGCCTGCGGGCAGGGGCCCTCGGCTTTTGCCCCACGTCCCGGTAGCGGTACGGTCACGGTCGTAAGGTCACAGAGAAAGGGCGTCGATGGCGATTGCCAAGGCCGAGCGGCTGATGAATCTGGCGCTGTGCCTGCTGGGAACCCGGCGCCCGCTGACCAAACGGGAGTTGCGCGGTTCCATCGAGGCGTATCTGGAGGCGGGCGGCGCAGCGAGCGGCGGCAACGACGACGCCTTCAACCGCATGTTCGAGCGCGACAAGGACGATCTGCGCGAACTCGGCCTGGTCATCGAGACGGTGGAGGGCATCGACGGCGAGATCGGCTATCTCGCCCGCCGCGACAGCAACCGGCTGCCCCCCATCACCCTGGACGCCGAGGAGGCCGCCGCCCTGGGCCTGGCCGCCAAGGTCTGGCAGCAGGCCCGGCTCGCGGGTGCCGCCAGCGGTGCGTTGCAGAAGCTGCGCGCCGCCGGGATGCCGGTCGCCGAGGACCCGTACGACACCCAGGCGCACAGCGCGCTGGAGCCGCATATCCCGGTCCACGAGGCGGCCTTCGAACCGCTGATGCTCGCCTGCCGGGACCGCCGCCCCGTCGTCTTCGACTACCGCAAGGCCAACGCCGCCCGCCCCGAGCCGCGCCAGGTCGAGCCCTGGGCGCTGGAGTGCTGGCGCGGCCAGTGGTACCTGGCCGGATGGGACCGCGAGCGAGCCGCCGAGCGGGTCTTCCGGCTCTCCCGGATCTGCGGCCGGGTCCGGCTGCGCACCGGCGCCTTCACCGCCGAGGTGCCCGACCACGTCACCGTGCGCGAGACCGTGGAGCGGTGGTCGGGGGAGACCGCCACCCGTACCGCCCGGATCCGGCTGCGCTCCGGCCACGGCTATCCGCTGCGGGCCAAGGCGCTGTCCACCACCGGTGCCGGGGACGGCTGGGACGAGCTGGAGATCCCGTACGGGCACGGGCTGGACGCCTGGCTGGTGGAGTTCGGCCCGGACGTGGTGGTGCTGGCGCCCGACGAACTGCGGGCGGATGTCGTCGACCGGCTGCGCGCCGTGGCCAAGGGCTGAGGGGACGGACCGACTTCACATGGCCGGAAACGCCATTGACCAGACCCGCCGGATGCTTTCTCTGGTGACGTATCTGCGGGAGCGCCCCGGCGCCCGGGTCGCCGACGTCGCCCGCGCGTTCGGCATCAGCGAGGACGAGCTGATCTCCGACCTCGATGTGCTGCCGCTGTGCGGCACCAGCTTCCGCGGCGGGGACCTGCTCGACATCGACACCGACGGTGACCGCATCTGGTGGCATAACCCCGACGATGTCGCCGAACCGCTGCGGCTGGCCGCCGACGAGGCCACCGCGCTGCTGGTGGCCGCCCGCGCCGTGGCCACCCTCCCCGGGCTGCGCGAGAGCGACCGGGACGCGCTGCTGCGCGCCACCGCCAAGCTGGAGGCCGCCGCGGGCGAGGCGGCCGGGGCCAGCGCCCGGCTCTCGGTCACCTTCGAGTCCGAGGGCGGTGTCTTCGCCGACGTCGACCGGGCCATCTCCGAGCGGCGGCGGCTGTGGCTGCGCTACTACTCACCCGCGCGCGACGAGATCACCGAGCGGGAGGTCGACCCGATCCGGCTGTTCGCCGTCGGCCGCACCTATATGGAGGCGTGGTGCCGGCTCTCCGAGGCGCGGCGCACCTTCCGGCTGGACCGGGTCGTGGAGATCAAGCTGCTGGACGAGGCGTCCGATCCGCCGCGGATCGAGCTGCGCGATCTGTCGGACCTGTCCACCGGACTGGTGCAGACCGGCGCCGAGGACCCGGAGGTCGTCATCGAGGTGGCCCCCGGCGGGCGCTGGGTCGCCGAGTACTACCCGCACGACAGCGCGGAGGAGCTGCCCGACGGCGGGCTGCGGATCACCCTGCGCACCCCCGACCCCGGTTCGCTGCGGCGGCTGGCGCTCCGGCTGGGCAGGGATGGCCGGATCGTCTCCCCGCGGGGCCTCGCGGACAGTGCGCGGGACGCGGCGCAGCGGGCGCTCGCGGCGTACGGTGAGTGAAGGGACGCACACAGTGACCCCTGGGGGGAATCCCGCCTCAGTGATCTTCAAGGCAGCCTGCCCGGACTGCCGCGGCCGTTTCGAGCTGGCCGCGGGGGCGCTCCGGCTGGCGATCGGCGCCAGCCACCGCACCACCTTCTACTCCTTCACCTGCCCCGACTGCGGTTCGGCGGTGCGCAAACCGGCCGGGGAGCGGATCGTGGAGCTGCTCACCGGCGGCGGGGTGCGTACGCTGCGGCTGCATTCCACGGTCTAGTGCCGCGTCAGTCAGGGTTTGCCCGGTAGTGAGGTGTCCTGGTGCGTGCGATCGCAAGGCGGCCGGAAGCCCTCGTAGTGGGCCTACTCGGGCTTTCGGCCAACGCGGCGAGCGTGCGTGCCAGGGCGGCGAGCGGGGTGAACCTTGGCTGACGCGGCGCTAGGCTCTGCGTCATGCTCTGGCCGATGCTCGCGCTCTCCCTCGCCTTCTGCGGAATCGCCGTACTCGCACTGTGCGCGGCGCGGGTCTACGCGGAGACGCGCAGACTGTCCCGGCAGGTGGCCGAGAGCTCGCGGCGGATCAGCCGGGCCGCGGAGGACCTGGAGCGGGCGACCGCGCCGCTCGGTTCCCAGGTGGACGCGCTGCGCGGCAGCGGGCGGCCCGCACCGGCGGCCACCGACCGCGACTGACGCGCCTGGAGCCCGGGGTGCCGGCACCCTGCTGGGAGCCACACACCCGAGGTAGGCTGGCTTTTCGCGGCCCTGGACACGAGGCGGAGGGCCGCAACCAGGCGTCTGCATGGGGATTGCCCCGGGTTTACCCGTGCGCGCTACGATCGCTGACAGTACGGCGACCGGACGCATGTCCGACCAGTCCGGCAGCCCCACCCCCAGCCGCCTCGGTGAGAAGGTAGACGCTTATGTTCGGAAGGCTCGGCGCCACCGAGATCATCCTCATCCTGGTCGTCATCGTGCTGCTGTTCGGCGCGAAGAAGCTCCCCGACATGGCGCGCTCCCTGGGCAAGTCCGCCCGGATCCTCAAGAGCGAGGCCAAGGCGATGAAGTCGGACGGCCAGCAGCAGCAGAACGCCCCGGCCGACCCGCCCACCCCCGGTCAGGACCAGAGCGCGCACCGCACCATCCAGGCCGCCCCGGGTGATGTCACCAGCTCGCGCCCGGTGTCCGAGCCGAGCGACACCACAAAGCGCTGACCGAGGGCCACTTGGAGGCGGCCTGGACGAGCCGCCGTCTGACGCACGAGATGAGGACGTGGGTTGCTCAAGTCTGCCCGCAAGACGGAGAAGGACCCTGAGGGGCGGATGCCCCTCGCGGAGCACCTGCGTGAGCTGCGCAACCGGTTGCTGAAGGCGGTCCTGGCGATCAGTGTGATCACCATCGTGGCGATGTTCTTCTACAAGGACATCGCCGACTTCCTGATGAAGCCGGTCCTGGATTCCGTCGGCTGCCCCGACGGGACGCGGATGTCCCAGCTCACCGAGGACGGTGGTAAGGGCGCCGGGAAGCGGTGCGCGGAGTTCACCACGAACGGTCTGCTGTCGCCGTTCACCATCATGCTGAAGGTCTCCTTCACCACCGGTGTGGTCCTCGCCACTCCGGTCTGGCTGTACCAGCTGTGGGCGTTCCTCGCCCCCGGTCTGCACCGCAACGAGAAGAAGTACGGCCTGTTCTTCGTCGGGCTCGGGGTGCCGCTGTTCGTCGGCGGGGGCTTCTTCGCCTACAACATCCTGCCGACCACCGCCGAGGTGCTGCTCGAGTTCACCCCCGAAGGGGTCAACAACCTCCTCCCGCTGGACGACTTCCTCGATCTGCTGACCCGCATGATCGTGGTCTTCGGGCTTGCCTTCGAGCTTCCGCTGCTGCTGCTCCTGCTGAACTTCACCGGTATCCTCAGCGGCCGCCGGATGATCGGCTGGTGGCGCGGCATGATCATGGGCATCACCGTCTTCGGTGCCATCGCCACCCCGAGTACCGACCCGGTCGGTATGTTCGGCCTGGCCGTGCCGGTCACCGTGCTCTACTTCGGCGCCTGCGGTATCGCGCTGCTCAACGACCGGCGCAAGGCCCGCCGCCAGGCCGCCGACCCCGACTTCGGGCTGGACGACGACGAGGCGTCGCACCTGGATCTGACGCCCGAGGCGGTCGGCGCCAGTGCCACCCCGGCGGAGCTGACCGGCGGTGACGACGAGTCCGGCCCCACCCGGCGGAACGGCTACGACGACGTCACCTGACGCGTCCTCGCGTACGCGGACGGTGAGGACCCCGGCCTGCCGCCGGTGACCGCCCCGGCGGCCACCGCGCGGTGCGGCCGCCGGGCTGCTGACCCAGGGCGGAACAAAGCCCGGATAAAGATCGCGTGCGCTGTCGGAGGTGGCCGGTAGTCTCGTACGTACGATGACCGACGAGCTATCTCCCGCCGAGCGCTATGCCGCGGCCCGGGTCCGGGCCGCCGAGCAGGCCACCGCGCTGGCCCCCTTCCGCGAGATGTACGACTTCGCACTGGACGACTTCCAGATCGAGGCGTGCAAGGCCCTGGAAACCGGCAAGGGCGTGCTGGTCGCCGCCCCCACCGGCTCGGGCAAGACCATCGTGGGCGAGTTCGCCGTCCACTTGGCGCTGACCCAGGGCCGCAAGTGCTTCTACACCACGCCCATCAAGGCGCTGTCGAACCAGAAGTACACCGACCTCGTCAAGCGCTACGGCGCCGACAAGGTCGGCCTGCTCACCGGTGACAACAGCGTCAACTCCGAGGCCCCGGTGGTCGTCATGACCACCGAGGTGCTGCGCAACATGCTCTACGCGGGCTCGCAGTCGCTGCTCGGCCTGGGCTATGTGGTGATGGACGAGGTCCACTACCTCTCCGACCGGTTCCGCGGGGCGGTCTGGGAAGAGGTCATCATCCACCTCCCGGAGTCGGTGACCCTGGTGTCACTGTCCGCCACGGTCTCCAACGCCGAGGAATTCGGCGACTGGCTGGACACGGTCCGCGGGGACACCGAGGTGATCGTCTCCGAGCACCGCCCGGTGCCGCTGTGGCAGCATGTGCTCGCCGGGCGCCGGATGTACGACCTCTTCGAGGAGAAGAACGGCCAGGAAGGCGACCAGCGCGGCCGCCGCGAGGTCAACCCCGATCTGGTCCGGCTGGCCCGGATGGAGAACAGCCGCCCCGCCTTCGGCCGCGACAAGCGCCGCGGTCGCTCGATGCGGGAGGCCGACCGGGAGCGCGAGCGCCGTCAGCGCAGCCGGATCTGGACCCCGGGCAGACCCGAGGTCATCGACCGGCTCGACGCCGAGGGGCTGTTGCCCGCCATCACCTTCATCTTCAGCCGCGCGGGCTGTGAATCGGCCGTCCAGCAGTGCCTGTACGCCGGGCTGCGGCTCAACGACGACACGGCGCGCGCCCAGGTGCGGTCCATAGTCGAGGAGCGCACCGCGGGCATCCCGGACGAAGACCTCCATGTCCTGGGGTACTTCGAATGGCTGGAGGGCCTGGAGCGGGGCATCGCCGCCCACCACGCCGGAATGCTCCCCACCTTCAAGGAGGTCGTCGAGGAGCTGTTCACCCGCGGTCTGGTCAAGGCGGTCTTCGCCACCGAGACCCTGGCGCTCGGCATCAACATGCCCGCCCGCTCGGTGGTGCTGGAGAAGCTGGTCAAGTGGAACGGCGAGCAGCACGCCGATATCACCCCCGGTGAGTACACCCAGTTGACCGGCCGGGCCGGACGGCGCGGGATCGACGTCGAGGGCCATGCGGTGGTGCTGTGGCAGCGCGCCATGGACCCGGCCGGGCTTGCCGGGCTCGCCGGCACCCGCACCTATCCGCTGCGCTCCTCCTTCAGGCCGTCGTACAACATGGCGGTCAACCTGGTCTCGCAGTTCGGGCGGCACCGCTCGCGCGAGCTGCTGGAGACCTCCTTCGCGCAGTTCCAGGCCGACAAGGCGGTCGTCGGCATCTCGCGCCAGGTCCAGCGGAACGAGGAGGGCCTCCAGGGCTACCGCGCCTCCATGACCTGCCACCTCGGTGACTTCGACGCATACGCCCGGCTGCGCCGCGAGTTGAAGGACCGTGAGACCGAGCTCGCCCGGCAGGGCGTGGCCCAGCGCCGGGCGGCCGCCGCGGTCGCCCTGGAGAAGCTGCGACCGGGCGATGTGATCCATGTGCCCACCGGCAAGTTCGCCGGTCTCGCGCTGGTGCTGGACCCCGGGCTGCCCGCGGGCCGCTCCAACGGCCATCGCGGCTTCGAGCACCACGACGGGCCGCGGCCGCTGGTCCTCACCGCCGAGCGCCAGGTCAAGCGGCTCGCCTCGATCGACTTCCCGGTCCCGGTCGAGCCGCTGGACCGGATGCGGATCCCCCGGTCGTTCAATCCGCGCAGCCCCCAGTCCCGCCGGGACCTGGCCTCCGCGCTGCGCACCAAGGCCGGTCACCACGATGTGCGCCGCCACCGCAAGGAGCGTTCGGCCGCCGCCGACGACACCGAGATCGCACGGCTGCGCGCCGCGCTGCGCGCCCACCCCTGCCACGGCTGCTCCGACCGTGAGGACCACGCCCGCTGGGGTGAGCGCTACCACCGGCTGCTACGTGACACCAAGCAGCTGGAGCGGCGGATCGAGGGCCGGACGAACACCATCGCCCGCACCTTCGACCGGATCTGCGCGCTCCTGACCGAGCTGGGCTATCTGCGCAGTGACGAGGTCACCGACCACGGCAAGCGGCTCGCCCGGCTCTACGGCGAGCTGGATCTGCTCGCCAGCGAGTGTCTGCGCGACGGCGTCTGGGAGGGCCTGGCCCCCGCCGAGCTGGCCGCGTGCGCCTCGGCCCTCGTCTACGAGGCGCGCGCCGCGGACGACGCGCTGCCGCCCAAGCTGCCCGCGGGCCGCGCCAAGGAGGCGCTGGGCGAGATGGTGCGCATCTGGGGACGGCTGGACGCCCTGGAGGAGGAGCACAAGATCAACCAGGCCGAGGGCGTCGGCCAGCGCGAGCCCGACCTCGGCTTCGCCTGGGCCGCCTACCGCTGGGCGTCCGGACACGGTCTGGACGAGGTGCTGCGCGAAATCGACATGCCCGCAGGTGACTTCGTGCGCTGGACCAAGCAAGTCATCGATGTGCTCGGCCAGATCGCGGCCGCCGCCCCCGAGGGCACGGTGGCGCGCAGCGCCCGTCGCGCGGTCGACGGGCTGCTGCGCGGCGTCGTGGCGTACTCCTCGGTGGGCTGAAGTCCGCTCCGGACACCTGGCGGGCCGGATCAGGACGGGTCGTAGGTGTACGTGACGGCGTTGCTGTTGCCGGCCGGGGTATGCACCACGACGCTGACCGGGCCGGGCGCATGGGGCGGAGTCGTCGCGACGACCACGGAGTCCGAGAACGCAGCGAACGAGGCGGGCAGACCTCCGAAGGTCACGGAGTCGGTGTAGGTGAGGTTGGTGCCGGTGATCGTGACCGACTCGCCGCCGGTGTCCGCGCCATGCGTCGGATTGAGGCTGCTGATCGTGGGGGTGCCCAGATAGGTGTAGTAGGGGTCCCCGAATCCCACCGTGCTGGTACCGCCCGGCGTGGTCACCGTGACGACGACCGTGCCGGAGCCGCTGGGGGCCGTGACGGTCAGTTGGCTGTCGGAGATGACGGTGATGTTGGTGGCGGGAGTGGGTCCGAAGTTGACGGCGCTGGTGAGCGTCAGCCCGGTGCCGAAGATGGTGACCGTGTTGCTGCCGGAGTCCGGGCCGAAGTGCGGGGACAGATCGACCACGGTGGGCGCGGCGACATAGAAGTACGGCAGCGGATTGCTGGCGCCTCCGGGCGTGGTGACCGTGACATTGACCGGTGACGGTGCCCCCGCGGGGGCGGTGACGGTGATCTGGGTGGCGGTGTTGGTGAGGATGGTGGCGGAGTTGAGACCGAACTTCACCGAGGTGGCTCCGGTGAGGTTGGTGCCGGTGATGGTGACGGTGTTGCCGCCTGAGGTTGGCCCGGACGTCGGGCTGAGGCTGTTGATGACCGGTGCTGGGGTGGCTACGTAGGTGTAGGTGAGTGGGTTGCTGGTGCCGCCGGGGGTGGTGACGGTGACGTTGACTGTGGATGCTGGTGCTGTGGGTGCGGTGACGGTGATTTGGGTGGGGGTGTTGGTGAGGATGGTGGCGGGGGTGGCTCCGAAGAGGACTTGTGTCGCGCCGGTGAGGTTGGTGCCGGTGATGGTGACGGTGTTGCCGCCTGAGGTTGGCCCGGACGTCGGGCTGAGGCTGTTGATGACCGGTGCTGGGGTGGCTACGTAGGTGTAGGTGAGTGGGTTGCTGGTGCCGCCGGGGGTGGTGACGGTGACGTTGACTGTGGATGCTGGTGCTGCGGGTGCGGTGACGGTGATTTGGGTGGGGGTGTTGGTGAGGATGGTGGCGGGGGTGGCTCCGAAGAGGACTTGTGTCGCGCCGGTGAGGTTGGTGCCGGTGATGGTGACGGTGTTGCCGCCCGCGGCGGGCCCGGAGCTGGGGCTGAGACTGGTGAGCACTGGCGCAGCCACAGTCGTGTAGGTGAAGAACACGTTCTGGGTGCTGGTGCCGCTCGGGCCGGTGACCGTGACCTTGACCGTGCCCGTTCCCGGCGGCGTCTTGGCGGTGATCTGCGTATTGCTCACCACGATGACATTGGTGGCCAGTTGGGCGCCGAACCTCACGACCGTGGCGCCCAGGAAGCCGGTGCCGGTGATGATGACGGAGGTGCCTCCCGCTGGAGCACCCTGGTTGGGGCTGACGCTGGTGACTACGGGGGCCATGATGCTGGTCCCTTTCTCGTACCGGCCGCGCCCTGGTCGGTTCCGTCGGCAGGGCGCGGCGGTTGGACGGCTCACGGTGCGTCATATGGTGCGGACGCGGAGGGGGATGACGGTGCGGGTGTGCCGTACGTTCACAGCAGTGGTCCGGCGATCAGGTGACCGTGAAGGCCAGGGCGTCGGAGGTACCGCCGCATGTGGTGACCGTGAAGGTGCCGGCGCCGGTGGCCGTTCCGGTGGGCACGGTGACGACGAGCGTGGTTTCGCTGACGCTTTGGAAGGCGGCGGAGAAGGTCGCGGCGGCGGAGTCGGTGAACGTCACGGCTGTGACCCCGTTGAGGCAGGTGCCACCGCTGATGGTGATCTCGTCACTGCCCGTGCCCGTGGCGGGAGTCGCGGTGGCGGCGGTCAGGGTCGGCGGGTTGTAGTAGTCGACGACGGTGGTGCCCGCCGTGCTCGTACCGCCGGGTGTGGTGACGGTGACATTGTGGGGCGCGATACAGACGGCCTGCGCGCCGTCGGCCGGCACGGTGACGGTGACCTCGGAGTTGTTGCCGCCGGCGGCGAATGCGACCGGGGCCAACCCGGACACGGTGACGCTGCCCCCGGACGCGAAGCCGCTGCCGAAGACGGTGAGCGGCCCACCCGTGGCCGCGGCCACGCAGGTCTCATCCAGACCGGTGGTCGTCGGCGAGGCGAGGACGAAGAACGGCCTCGCATTGCTGGTGGCGCCGGCATTGCTCGTCACGCTGACCGAGACCTGGCCGGCACACGGCGCGCTGGCGGGCACGACGAAGGTGACCGTGGTGGCGGTGACGCCCGTCGGGGTGACCGCCGCCGACCCGAAGTTCACCCTGATGGTGCCGGTCAGGGCGGTGCCGTTGATGGTGACGGTGTCGCCGACCTTGCCCTGGGTGGGGCTCAACGAGGTGATGGTTGCCATGATGTTGCCTCCTTTGAGGGGCCGCTCGGCCAGGGGCCGCGGGGCCCCGGGGCGCACCGGGGGTCCCGGGTCGTCCGGGCGATGGGGGTGAGCGGGCCGTTGACATACGCGGCCGGCGGCCGCGCCAGGCATCCCGGGTACGGGTGTGAAGCGATGACGAGGGTTCAGAAGCGATGAGGACCGAGCACGCTCGGGACCGTCGCGGCTGCGTCGCGTCGGCGCAACCGGTCGGCGCCGAGAACCAGGTGCTGTGTGCCGATCTCGCTGAGTCGATTAAAGCAATCGGGTGATAGGTGCGACAGGTGCAATCGGGGGCATCCTGTCACTCTCCCGAAAATAGGCTTTAAAGCCGACACGTCTTTTTTACGCGGGAGTGCGCCCCTCGTCCCCGCCGATTCGCCCCGCCGTACATGCCGATGGCCCCGGCCGGGGTGTCCTCACCCGGCCGGGGCCATCGCGCGACTTCTGTCGGCGCGCTGCGCCGCGTCCCGGTGCGCTATGCCGCGGCGTCCCGCTCCGCGCCCTCCTGCTCGGCCTCCACCCGCTCGTTCCACTCCCGCTTGGACGCCTGCCAGCCGTCCTCGTTGTGGCCGCGCCGCCAGTAGCCGGAGATCGACAGCCACTCGCGCGCGACCTGTCGCTCCAGACGCAGATGGCGGCGGATCTCCTTCACAAAACCCGCCTCGCCGTGGACGAAGGCGTGCACCTGGCCCGGTGGGAACTCCAGCGAGCGCACGGCGTCCACCAGCGCCTCGCCCACCGGCGCTCCGCCCCGGTGCAGCCAGACGACATCGCTCCCCTCCGGCACGGTCAGCTTCTGCTCCTCCTCCGGGCCCGCGACCTCCACGAAGGCGCGCACCGGAGCGCGGTCCGCGCCGCCGGGCCCGGCCGGCTCCCCGGCGAGCCGCTCCAGCGCGGTGGCGATCGCGGGCAGCGCGCTCTCGTCCCCCACGAGCAGATGCCAGTCCGCGTCCGCGCTGGGGGCGTACGCACCGCCCGGCCCCAGCAGATGGATCTCCTGGCCCGGTGCGGCCTGCCGCGCCCAGGGGCCGGCCAGCCCCTCGTCGCCGTGGACCACGAAGTCGAGGGTCAGCTCACGCGCCACCGGATCCCAGGCGCGCACCGTGTACGTACGCGTCACCGGCCACTGGTCGCGAGGGAAGTCGGCCCGGATCCGCTCGATGTCGAACGGCTCGGGATAGCTCACGCCCGGAGCCGGGAAGAGCAGCTTGACGTAGTGATCGGTCCACTCGCCCGCGGAGAACTCGGCCAGTCCGTCACCGCCCAGCACCACCCGCACCATATGGGGGGTGAGCTGGTCGGTGCGCACCACCTGGGCCCGGTGGGGCCGAGGAATCCTACGGGCCGGACGCTCTGCCATGGCGGTCTCCCTGATCAACAAGAGTTAGGTTTACCTAACCTAACAGCTCATCCCTCCAGGGTGGACAGAAGGCGGTGCAAAGATCCGCCCAAACCCCAGCGCTCCTCCAGCGCGCCCAGCACCCGCGGATCGCGCGGCCGCCGCGGCAGCGCGGGGTCGAAGGCGGGCAGCGGGACATCGTGGGCCACCCGCACCACCTTCGGGGCCACCGCGACATACGGCCGCGCCTCGTCCAGCCGCTTGCGCTGCGAAGGTGTCAGCTTCGAGGTCGGGTCGTCCACGGCGGCCATGATCCCGGCCAGATCGCCATGGGCGGCGAGCAGCTTGGCCGCGGTCTTCTCGCCGATCCCGGGCACCCCGGGCAGTCCGTCGCTCGGGTCGCCGCGGAGCAGCGCCAGATCCGCGTACCCCGGGCCGTCCACTCCGTACTTCTCGCGCACATGCGCCTCGTCCACCAGCTGGAGGGTGCCGACCCCCTTCACCGGATAGAGCACCCGCGCCTGCCGCCCGTCATCGACCAGCTGGAACAGGTCGCGGTCACCGGTGACGATGTCGACCGGCCCGGTGGCCCGCCCGGCGAGGGTGCCGATCACATCGTCCGCCTCGTAGTGCGCGGCGCCCACCCGGGCGATACCCACCGCGTCCAGCACCGCGTCGATCACCGGGACCTGCGGGGAGAGGGTGTCCGGCACCTCCTCCTCGTCCACTCCCTCGCCCTCGGGGGCCTCCTCGGCCACCCGGTGCGCCTTGTAGGTGGGGATCAGGGCGACCCGCCAGCCGGGCCGCCAGTCGAAGTCCATGCAGGCCACCAGGTCGTCCGGCTGGTGGTCCTGCACCAGCCGGGCGATGAAGTCGAGCAGACCGCGCACGGCGTTCACCGGAGTGCCGTCCGGAGCTCTGACTGAATCCGGTACTCCGAAATAGGCTCGGAAGTAGAGAGAAGCGGTATCGAGAAGCATCAGGCGTCGCGTCACGCCTCGCATGATGCCGCACCCCGCGGACATCAACGCATGGGGAGTGTGAAGTGAGCCACCATAGGGTTTACGTCAACAGGATCAGGGCAGGCGCGCGCCCGGAGCAAACCCGTTCAAAGATTCAACTATTGCAAGGGGCATGCGGTCCGATATCGCGTCGCTCCACGACCCGCCGGCGGGGGTGGCGGGTCGTTTTTTGGTGCTATCTGAGAGGTGTACGTGTCCAAGCTGCGAGCTGAACGCCTGTACAAGGTGTTCGGCAGACGACCTGATGAGGCGGTGGCGAAACTCGAGGGCGGCACCGACCGTGAGAACTTGCGCGCGGAGGGTACGACGGCGGCGGTCATCGACGCCTCCTTCGACGTCGAGGCGGGCCAGATCTTCGTCGTCATGGGTCTGTCCGGGTCCGGTAAGTCCACCCTGCTGCGGATGCTCAACGGACTGCTGGAGCCGACCGCGGGACGTGTCCACTTCGACGGCCACGATCTGACCGGACTGGAGCCGCGCGATCTGCGCCAGGTGCGCTCCCACAAGATCAGCATGGTCTTCCAGCACTTCGCCCTCTTCCCGCACCGCAGTGTGCTGGAGAACGCGGCCTACGGCCTGGAGGTCCAGGGCGTACCGCGCAAGGAGCGGTTCCAGCGCGCCACCGAGGCGCTGGAGCTGGTGGGCCTCGGCGGCTGGGAGAGCTCCTGGCCCGACGAGCTGTCCGGCGGTATGCAGCAGCGCGTCGGCCTCGCCCGCGCCCTGGCCACCGACGCCGACCTGCTGCTGATGGACGAGTCCTTCAGCGCGCTGGACCCGCTGATCCGCCGCGATATGCAGGACCAGCTGCTCCAGCTCCAGAAGCGGCTCAAGAAGACGATCGTCTTCATCACCCATGACCTCAACGAGGCCATGCGGCTCGGCGACCGCATCGCCGTCATGCGCGACGGCCGGATCGTCCAGATCGGCAGCGCCGAGGACATCCTGGTCACCCCGGCCAACGACTACGTCGCCTCCTTCATCCAGGACGTCGACCGCAGCCGGGTGCTCACCGCCGGAGCGATCATGACCGACCCCGCCGAGGCGCTGGGTACCACCACCGACGACGGCACCACGCTCCGCACCGAGCGGGACGTCCTGGACGCGGCCCCGGCCACCGTCACCGAGGACACCCCGATCATCGAGCTGTTCACCCCCTGCTCGCGCAGTGGCGTCGCGGTCGCCGTGACCGACGACAACGGCTCGCTCGTCGGTGTGGTCTCCCGTGCCCGGCTGCTGGCCGCCCTCGGCGAACCGGGCACCGGACCCGACGGCGCGAAGCCGACCTCCCCCGGTGAACCGGACGCGCCCGAGTCCGGGAAGAAGGTGATCGCCGATGCCTAGGATTCCGCTCGGCGACTGGATCAATTCCGGCGTCAACTGGCTCCGCGACAACCTGAGCTGGTTCTTCGACTTCATCACCACGGTCGTGCAGGGCATGTACGACGCGGTGAACTCGGTGCTCAGCGCCCCCGAGCCGCTGCTGCTGGCCGGCATCCTCGCGGTGCTCGCCTGGTGGCTGCGCGGGCTGCTGCCCGCCGTCCTCGCCTTCGCGGGATTCGCGCTCATCGATTCGATCCAGCTGTGGGACGAGGCGATGAACACCCTCGCCCTGGTGCTGGTCGCCGGTGTGATCACCATCGTGTTCGCGGTGCCGCTGGGTATCTGGGCGTCCCGTAACCGCACCGTGAGCACGCTGATCCGCCCGGTGCTGGACTTCATGCAGACGATGCCCGCCTTCGTCTACCTGATCCCCGGCATCTTCTTCTTCGGCCTCGGGGTGGTCCCCGGTGTCGTCGCGACCGTCATCTTCTCGATGCCCCCGGGCGTCCGCATGACGGAACTGGGCATCCGCCAGGTGGATGCGGAGCTGGTCGAGGCGGCCGACGCCTTCGGCACTCATCCGCGCCGCACCCTGCTCCGCGTCCAGCTGCCGCTTGCCCTGCCCACCATCATGGCGGGCATCAACCAGGTGATCATGCTGGCGCTGTCCATGGTCGTCATCGCCGGTATGGTCGGCGCCGCGGGCCTCGGAGCCACCGTCTTCCAGGCGATCAGCTCCGTCGACGTGGCGATGGGCTTCGAGGGCGGTATCGCGGTGGTCATTCTGGCCATGTACCTGGACCGGATGACGAGCGCGCTCAATCAGCGCGTTTCCCCGCTCGCCCGCCGCGCGCTGGCCAAGGAGCGGGCCAAGGGACTCAGGGGTGCGAAGGTGCTCCACTGGCGGCCCGCGACCTCGGTCGCCATGGTCGGCGTGGTCGTCCTGGCCCTGGTCGCCGGCGGGATGAAGATGTTCGGCGGCAACGACACCGGCCCCACCGTCTCCGCCAACGTCGGCAAGGGCCAGTCGGTCAACCTCGGCTACATCAACTGGGACGAGGGCATCGCCTCCACCTTCCTGTGGAAGGAGCTCCTGGAGCAGCGCGGCTTCAAGCCCAAGGTGCAGTCGTACGACGTCGGCGCCCTGTGGACCGGTATGGCCGCGGGCAACGTCGACCTGCAGACCGACGCCTGGCTGCCCGCCACCCACGCCACGTACTGGTCGAAGTACAAGGACAAGCTGGAGAAACTCGGCTCCTGGTACGACAAGACCTCGCTGGAGGTCGCGGTGCCGTCGTACGTCAAGGGCGTGAAGTCCCTCGAGGACCTCACGAGCAAGTCCTCCACCTTCCAGAAGAAGATCATCGGCATTGAGCCCGGCGCCGGTGAGATGAAGCTGATGCAGGACAAGGTCATGCCGGGCTACGGCCTGAGCAAGGACTACACCCTGGTCAAGGGCTCCACCGCGGCCATGCTCTCGCAGCTGGACCGCTCCTACGCCAAGAAGGAGCCGATCGCGGTCACCCTGTGGTCCCCGCACTGGGCGTACGACAAGTACAAGCTCACCAAGCTGAAGGACCCCAAGGGCGCCTTCGGCAAGGGGGACCACATCGACACCATCGCGCGCAAGGGCTTCTCCAAGGAGAACCCGCAGGTCGCGAAGTGGATGAAGCACTTCAAGCTGAGTGAGAAGCAGCTCACCAGCCTGGAGTCGGCGATCCAGGACGCGGGCAAGGGCAACGAGCAGCAGGGCGTGCGCGCCTGGCTGAAGGAGAACCCGGGCATCGCCAACAAGCTCGCTCCGGTGCCCGGCGGTGGCGGCGACCAGAAGGGCAAGGACGCCGGTGCCGCGCCCAAGATCGGCTACTTCCCGTGGGACGAGGACATCGCCACCACCTACCTGTGGAAGAGCGTCCTGGAGCGGCGCGGCTACAAGCCCCAGATCAAGCAGTACGACGTCGGGTCGATGTTCACCGGCATGAGCACCGGACAGGTCGATGTCGAATTCGACGGCTGGCTGCCGGTCGCGCAGAAACCGTACTGGGACCGGTACAAGAAGAATCTCGTCGATGTCGGGGCGTGGTACGACAAGACCTCGCTGGAGATCGCGGTGCCTTCCTACGTCAAGGACGTGAAGTCCCTGGCGGACCTCAAGGGGAAGTCCGGGCTCTTCAAGGGCAGGATCGTCGGCATCGAGCCGGGCACCGGCGAGATGAAGCTGCTCAAGACCAAGGTCCTCAAGCAGTACGGCCTGGACAAGGAGTACGAGGTCACCAACGGCTCCTCCCCGGCGATGCTCGCGCAGCTCCAGCGCTCGTACGCCAAGAAGGAGCCGGTGGCCGTCGTCCTGTGGTCCCCGCACTGGGCGTACAACAAGTACAAGCTCACCAAGCTGGCGGACCCGCAGAAGGCGTTCGGGGCCAACAACCAGTTGCACACCCTCGCCAACAAGTCCTTCCCGCAGAAGTACCCGGAGTTCACCGGGTGGCTGAAGAAGTGGCACATGAGCGAGAAGGAGCTCGCGAGCCTCGAGGCGTCCGTGCAGGACGCGGGCAAGGGCAATGAGGAGAAGGGCGTCCAGAAGTGGATGGACGCCCACCCCGGCATCGTGGACAAGATGGCGCCGGTGGCTTCCTGACCCCACCGCGTCACCACCACGACCGCACACCGCCGCGGTCCGGAGCATGCCGCTCCGGGCCGCGGCGGCGTTTTCCCCCGGACGCGGGACCAAGTTGCCCGGGGCGGGGGGAAATTCGGATGACGGCCCGGGGGAGCGCCCCTAGGGTCGTACCCGTGAACGCACCTCCCGGTGCGAAGACGACGGTTACTTCGGTCGATTTGGGTTCGATTCCTGAAACACTCCGCCGCGCGCGGAGTGGGAAACACCGTCGTCGACTCTGATCTCGGGAGACGCGCGCACACCCGCGCCGGCGCCCGGTGCGCGGGCCGCGGTTACTTCCTTCCAAAGAAACCACCGCCGCCCACCATTGATCTCGGGCGCCGCCGCCGGATCCGCGCGCGGTCTCCTCCTGTGCTCACTCGGGGGAGAAGCATGAGCAAGTTCAACCGCGCCCAGCGGCGCGCCACCACGGCCACCACCTACGAGGGCGGCGCCGCCGTCACCCGGGACGCCAAGTCCGAGCTGGTGCTGCTCGCCGTGGTCAACATGGTCGGCGAGCGGACCTTCTACGAGTCCTCCGACGACCGCGACCACCGCTTCCGCGACCTGGTCCACGCCGTCGCCGTCGAGGACGCCGACTGGACGGCCCGCTTCATCACCTGGCTGCGCGCCGAGGCCCAGATGCGCAGCGCCTCGCTCGTCGCCGCCGCCGAGGCCGTCATGGCCCGCCTGGTGACCGGGCTGCACGGCGACAACCGCCGCATCGTGGACGCCGCGTGTCTGCGCGCCGACGAGCCCGGCGAACTGCTCGCCTACTGGATCGGCGCCTACGGCCGCGCCGTGCCCAAGCCGGTCAAGCGCGGCCTGGCGGACGCCGTCCGCCGCCTCTACACCGAGCGCGCCCTGCTGAAGTACGACACCGGAAGCCACGGCTTCCGCTTCGCGGACGTCCTGGAGCTGGTGCACGCCGCCCCGGATCCGGACAAGCCGTGGCAGGGCGAGCTGTTCCGGCACGCCCTCGACCGCCGCCACCAGAAGGACGCGGCGCCCCCGGTCTCGCTGCGGACGCTGCGCGCCCGCGCCCGGCTGATGGCGCTGCCGCGCTGGGAGCGCCGCGCGGTGCTGGAGCGGCCGGACGCCGCCGAGGCGCTGGCCGCCGCGGGCATGACCTGGGAGGCGACCGCGGGCTGGCTCCAGGGACCGATGGACGCGGTGGCCTGGCAGGCGGTGCTGCCGTCCATGGGGTACATGGCGCTGCTGCGGAACCTGCGCAACTTCGACCAGGCGGGCGGGACCGGACTGCCGGACGAGGTGGCCGAGACGATCGCGGCCCGGCTGGCCGACCCCGCCGAGGTCGCCCGCTCCCGCCAGTTCCCGTACCGCTTCCTGTCCGCCTACCGGGCCGCGCCCTCGCTGCGCTGGGGCCACGCCCTGGACAAGGCGCTGACGGCCGCCACGGCGTCCGTGCCGAAGCTGCCCGGCCGCACCCTGGTGCTCGTGGACACCTCCGCCTCGATGCGGGGCACGGTCTCCGGCCGCTCCCAGGTGCGCCACGTGGACATCGGCGCGCTCTTCGCGGTGGCGCTGGCCCACCGCGGCTGCCAGGTGGACCTGGTGGGCTTCGCCACGGGCCACTTCACCCACCGGCTGACCCCGGGCGGTTCGGCGCTGCGCGGGATCGAGGAGTTCTGCGCACGGATCGGCGAGGTGGGCCACGGCACCGAACTGGCCGCGGCGCTGCGGAACACCTACCGCGACCACGACCGGGTGGTCGTCATCTCGGACATGCAGGCGATGCCGTTCGTCGACGGCGGCCGTTCCGCCCCGGCCTCGGAGGTCGTTCCGGCGCGGGTGCCGGTGTTCGGCGTCAACACCACCGGCTACGCGGCCTCGTCCATCGACACCCGGCGGCCCAACCGGTACGAGATCGGCGGTTTCAGCGACAAGCTGTTCACCATGGTCGGGCTGCTGTCGGAGCGGGGCGGCGGTGGCCGGACGGTCTGGCCGTGGGAGGAGCGGCAGGACACGGCGGCGTAGCGGCGGACACACGCCGTACGGTGGAGCGATGAGCCCTCGCACCCCCGTACGGCATGTGGTGTCCCTCGTGCCCTCGCTCACCGATGCGGTCGCCGCCACCGCGCCCGAGCTGCTGGCCGGGGTGACCGACTGGTGCACCCATCCGCCCGGCCTCGGCGCGGAGCGGATCGGCGGCACCAAGAACCCCGACACCGCCCGGATCGCCGCCCTCGCGCCGGACCTGGTCATCGCCAACGAGGAGGAGAACCGCGCCCCCGACCTCGACGCCCTGCGCGCCGCCGGCCTGACGGTGCTGGTCACCGAAGTGCGTACCCTGGACCAGGCGTTCGGCGAACTGGACCGGGTCCTGGTGCGCGGCTGCGGACTGCCGCGCCCCGGCTGGCTGGAGGAGGCCGAGGCCGCCTGGGCGGACGTAACGCCCACCGGGCCGGTGCGGCGCGCCGTCGTCCCGGTGTGGCGGCGGCCGTGGATGGTGCTGGGCCGGGACACCTTCGCCGGGGACGTCCTCGCCCGGCTGGGGGTGGGCCACCTCTACAGCGGCCACGACGAGCGCTATCCCCGTATCCCCCTCGACGAGTTGACGGCGCGGGGCGCGGATCTGGTGGTGCTGCCGGACGAGCCGTACCGCTTTACGGCCGAGGACGGGCCCGAGGCATTCCCCGGTCTGCCCGCGGCCCTGGTCAGCGGCCGTCATCTCACCTGGTACGGGCCCTCGCTGGCGGAGGCGCCCGCGGTGCTCAACGCGGCGCTGTCATCGGCACGTTGAGGCCGGGGCGGCCACTGGGCATGCCCGGTCCGTTGGATATCACCTGTCCGCCGGACGTGCTCTGTCCGCCGGACGTGCCGCTGGACGGCGGCGGCCCGAGCAGGGTGCCGCGGGCCAGACCCATCGCCGTACGTGTCCCCACCAGCGCCCACGCCGCCACCAGAAAGCCGTACAGCGCCACCGACAGCCAGCTGAACGCGTGCAGCCCGGTGTGGCGCGACAGCGCCGCCGCCCCCGTGACACAGGTGCCGACCGGGAAGGTGAAGCCCCACCACGTCATCGCGAACGGCATCCCGCGCCGGACCGCCCGCACCACCAGCGCCCCGGCCGGCGCCAGCCACAGCAGCGCGAACCCCATCACCGGCGCCCCGTAGGCCACCGAGGCGAACCGCGCGGCCGCCTCCGGGGCCCCGGTGTACCCCGCGGACCGCAGGGCGTCGGCCAGTGCGCCCGCGGCCGTCGTGGACTGGCCGAGCGGCCCGAGGACGAGGAACAGCGTGGGTGTCTGCGCCGCCGGAAGCGGTCCGTGGCACACCAGCCGGGCGAAGACCAGCGGCAGCATGAGCAGCGTCGCCAGCAGACTCGCCCCCATCAGCGCGGCGCACGCCAGCAGCATGGCCTCCCGCCACTGCCCGGCGGGCAGATGGGGCACCAGGGGCGGGCCGAGCGCCGCCGACACCATCGGCGCCACCACGGGCAGCAGCCACACCGGGGAGGCGTCCGCGGGGCCGATCCGGTGCCGGACCACCATCAGGTACGGGATCCCGGCCGCGACCACCAGGCCCAGCAGTGTCCCGGCCGTCCACAGCACCGCGTCCAGGGCGACCGCCGCGGTGACGCCGATGACATCCGCGCCGACCGTCAGCGTGCCGCCGCCGACCGCGAGCAGCGCCATCGCCAGACAGCCGTAGAACGGCGCGACCGCCGGATCGAGCAGATGGGCACGGGCCCGGTCGCGGTGGCGGGCCCAGTGCACCGTACGGGCCGCCAGCACGGCGGCCAGCATCAGCACCGACAGCCCCCACACCGGGCGGCAGACCTCCCGCAGCCCCGGAACGTCCACCGGCAGACCGGCGCCCGCACCGGCCACGATCGCGGTGCCCATCACCGTGGCGTACCAGTTGGGACCCAGATGGCGTACGGACGCCCGGGGGCGTCCGCCCACGGTGTCGGGGAGGGAGCGGGCAGACGTGACAGTGACCATGACCGCAGCCTCGCGCGCGCCGCCCGCGGCCACCAGACACCGCCTTCCTATGAGGGCATAAACTGGCTTTATGAGCGAGGGACGGAACGGCGGCGCGGCCCCGCCGACACCACACGGTGGCGCGGTGCCGCCCACCGGACACGGCGGCGGCCCGGAGGCCGCGCCCGTCTCCCACCGCGTCCCCGACCTCGGCGCGCTGGAGCTGCTGCTCGCCGTCGCCCGCCTCGGCAGCCTCGGCCGCGCCGCCCGTGAGCTCGGCATCACCCAGCCCGCCGCCAGCAGCCGGATCCGGGCCATGGAACGGCAGTTGGGCGTCGCCCTCGTGGACCGCTCACCGCGCGGATCCCGGCTCACCGAGGCCGGGGCGCTGGTCACCGACTGGGCGCGGCGGGTGGTGGAGGCCGCCGAAGCCTTCGACGCGGGCGTCCACGCGCTGCGCGACCGCCGCGACTCCCGGCTGCGGGTGGCCTCCAGCATGACCATCGCCGAATATCTGCTGCCCGGCTGGCTGATAGCGCTGCGCACCCTGCGCCCCGACACCGCCGTCTCCCTCCTCGCCGGGAACACCGCGGCCGTCGCCGGACGGCTGCTGGGCGACGAGGCGGACATCGGCTTCGTCGAAGGCCTCGATGTGCCCGGCGGGCTCGACGGCGTGGTCATCGGCCATGACCGGCTGGCCGTCGTCACCGCCCCGGCCCACCCCTGGGCGCGCCGCCGCGCCCCGGTCGGCCCCGCCGAACTCGCCGCCACCCCGCTCATCCTGCGCGAGCGCGGCTCCGGCACCCGGCAGGTCCTGGACGCCGCCCTCGCCGAGCACGGCGGTCTGGCGGCCCCGCTGCTCGAGCTCGCCTCCACCACCGCGGTCAAGGCGGCGGCGGTGAGCGGCGCCGGACCCGCCGTGCTCAGCCGACTGGCCGTGCACGAGGAACTGGTGGCCCGGCGGCTGGTGGAGGTCGCCGTGGCGGACGTCACGCTGCGCCGCGACCTGCGCGCGGTCTGGCCCGCCGGACACCGCCCCGCGGGCCCCGCCCGCGACCTCCTGGGGCTGACCCGGCCGGCAGCCGGTGGTGGTGAACGGCCGGATGGCTGAACCGCGGCGGGCCGAACGGACCCGCCGCGGGCACAGTGGGGGAATGAACGCAGATAACAGCGGTGCCCTGGGCCGGGGCCGCGTGGCGACCCGGCTTCCCGCCCAGGACCTGGAGCGGGCCCGGCGCTTCTACGCCGAGAAGCTCGGCCTGGAGCCCGTCGACGAACGCCCCGGCGGGCTGCTGTACCGCTGCGGAGGCGTGGATTTCGCGGTGTTCCAGTCGAGTGGAGCCTCGCCCGGCACCTTCACCCAGATGGGCTGGGAGGTCGAGGACCTCGAGGCGGCCGCCTCCGAGCTCCGCGGGCGCGGTGTGGTGTTCGAGGAGGTCGACGTCCCCGGGTTCCGTACGCAGGGCGGAATCGCCGAGATCGAGGGGAACTACCCGAGCAAGGGCGCCCGGGGGGAACGCGCCTTCTGGTTCCGGGACAGCGAGGGAAACCTGCTGGGCGTCGGCCAGTTGGTGTGCTGAACGGAGCGGCACCGGGCCCGGAGACCCGGCGCCGCCCCACCACCCCTCTCGTCAGCCGTGGAGCTCGCAGCAGGTGTCGCGGCGCAGTTGCCGTCCCACCTCCAGCCAGCGGTCGGCCGTCTTCCCGCGCAGCGGCTGCCCGGCGGCCGGGAAGGACTCGACCAGGTCCCGGCTCTGGAACGGAATTCCGCCGCGCAGCACCGCCACCGTGCGCACCAGGGAGTCGAAGTCGGTGAACGGATCGCCGTCCACGACCGTCAGGTCCGCCAGCTTCCCGACCTCCAGGGTGCCCAGATCGCGTTCGGCGCCGAAGGTCCGCGCGGGCAGTACCGTCGCCGTGCGCAGCGCCTCCGCGGGCGAGAGCCCGTACCGGTGCAGCGCCCGCAATGCCAGGTGCAGATGGAGCCCCACCGGCACCAGCGGCTGGTCGGTGCCCAGGGCCACCACCCCGCCCGCCGCCAGGATCCTCCGGTAGACGCCGATCTCGGTGCGCAGAGTGGCGAGTTGGGCGTCGGTCGGCCGTGTTCCGGCGGTCTTCTGGACCAGCGCGGTGTCCCAGGGCGGCATCAGCCGGGTGACCCGCTCGTCCTGCGCCAGTGAGGGATCGTCGCCGATCAGCGGCGAGGCCGTGAACGGCGTTGCGATGAGCCGGAAGTCCGATGTGGCCGTGTAGACCTCGGCCAGATCCTGGTACGCGCGCCCGGCGGCCGTTGTCGCATGCCCGTACTCCAGCCGCTGAGTGGCCTGGAGGTGGGTCGTCAGATCCTGGCCGAGCTGGATACCGGGGGTGCACAGATGGCTTCCGGTGCGTACCCCGAGCCGCTCGTGCGCGAACCGCGCGGCCTCCTCCATGACCCAACCGGGCGCCCGTACATAGGTCTTGACGAAGTCCCAGTCGAGCCCGGCGGCGCGCTCCAGCGACCGGCGCAGTCCGTCCCGGGTGCGATGCGCGCGGCCCATGCTGTACGCCACCCGCGGCCCGTCCAGCAGCTCACCGGTGGCCAGCAGCCGCGGTCCGGCCAGGGCACCCGCGGCGACCGCCTCCCGCAGCCGCGCCTGCTCGTACGCGAAACCGCCCAGGGAGACCGCCGTGGTGATGCCGTAGGCGAGCTGGAGAGCCGTCTGACGGCCGCCGTAGGTGTACTGCCAGGGGTGGGTGTGCGCGTCCCACAGCCCCGGCAGGACGGTGCGGGACGAGGCGTCGACGCGGCGTTTGGCCACCCGCCCGCCGCGGTGCGGCTCCACGGCGGCGATCCGCCCGCCGCGCACCACGATGTCGACGTCCTCGCGGACCGTGCCGCCACCGCCCGTACCGTCCCAGAACCGCCCGGCGTGCACCACGGTGTCGGCCGGGCGCGGCCGCCGCCGGTCCAGCGGCACCCGCACCGTACGGGCCTCACCCGACTCCACGTCCAGCAGCCGCAGCCGGCCCGCCGACAGATACAGCAGCCGGCGCGAGTCCCCCGACCAGGACGGGTGGTCGGCGGCCTCGTCGGTCAGCCGCCGCGGCTTCCCGTCGGGGGTGCCGTCGGGCCGCACCGGCAGCAGCCACAGCGCGGATTCGACGATGAGCGCCATATGGCGGCCGTCGGGGGACCAGACGGGCCCGGAGTCATAGCGGTCCGAGACCGAGGTGTGCGCCGCCACCGCGTGCAGCTTCGCCGCGCCGCTGCCGGCGTCCACGACCCGGATCAGGTTGTAGCCCTCACGGAACCGCTGGTTCAGACGGTTGCGATCGCACAGTGCGATAGACCGGCCGTCGGGGGACCAGCTCGGCCGCCCCGGCAGCCCGCCCGCGCCCAGGGGCGTGGCCAGCACCCGTTCCGTAGCGGCCTCGAGATCGCGCAGGACCAGGTTTCCCGACATGTCGACACAGGCGAGCCGCTTGCCGTCGGGGGACAGCGCGGGATGCACGCGGCCCCCGGAGGCGAGCACGGTCTCCTCTCCGGAACGGAGGTCCCGGCGGCGCACCGCCAGCAGCCCGTCCCGGTCGTCGGCGTACACCAGCGCGCGCCCGTCGGACGTCCAGGTGGGCGCCAGCAGATAGCGGGTGGGCGCGGCCCGTACGACCCGCTTGGGAGTTCGGCCGCCGGAGATGTCCGCGACCCAGAGGGAGTTGAACGCGGCGAAGGCCACCTGGCGGCCGTCCGGGGACAGCGCGGGCAGATGGATCCCGCGCACCGGCCGTGCTCCGCCGCCGTCGAAGTCGTAGTCCTTGACGCGGTAGCGGGGCCGGTCGACGGGCAGGGTGGCGCGGAAGGGTATCTCCTCCGCCGCGCGCCCGGCGTGCCCACCGCCGCCGGACGGATCGGGCCGCACCATCCGGAACCGCCCGTCCACGGTCAGCAGCAGCTGCTCCTCGGGCGTCCAGCGCGGCGGTACGGGATGGGGTTCGCCCTCCAGGGCGACCGGTCTGCCGTCCACCACCAGGGTGCAGGACGCGCTCGGCGCGGGGGTGGTCCGCAGATAGGCCAGCCGTCCGCCCGCCGAGAGGGCGGGTGTCATCACCTGCGTACCGGTGGCCGTCTCGGTGTGCTCCACCCGCACCGGACCGCTGCCGTCGGCCCGTACGGAGGCCACCGTACGGGCGTCCAGAACGCTCCCCACGGGTAATCCTCCGGGCACCCCGCGGACGAACAGCACCCGCTCGCCGTCCGCGGACCACGTCGGGTCGAAGTCCTCCCAGGCGCCGTCCTGGAGCGGCCCCTCCTGGCCGGGCAGCCCGGTGAGCCGGGTGAGTTCACCGCTCGCCAGGTCCAGCACCCACACCCGGTACGGGCTGCCCGCGACCGGGTCACCGCCGCGCTCGGAGGCGAAGGCGATACGGGTGCCGTCGGGCGACCACGCCGGCCCGCGGTCGTCCCAGGGACCGTCCGTTCGCTGTCGCACATCCGTACCGTCGGGGCGCAGCGTCCATATGTGGAACCCCCCGCCCTTGTAGGCGCACACCGCCAGCAGCTTGCCGTCGGGGGAGAAGACGGGGCGGGTGGGTTCGAGCTCGGGCGGGGTGAGCGGGGTGGCGTCGCCGCCGTCACGGGGCACGGACCACAGCACGTTCTGCACCTCGGCGACGAGACGTCGGCCGGAGGGCGCGAGGGTCGCGGCGCCGTTGGTGGCCGCGGTGAAGGAGAGCGAGGCGCGCCGCGTCCGAGAGGCGGCCTGCGCCCCGACGGCGGCGGCCGCTTCGGCGGGCAGTGCGGTGACGGCGGCGGCGGTTGCGGTGCCGACGGCGGTTGCCTGGAGGAAACGCCGCCGGGAGAGGGCGGAGAGGGAAGTGTCCGGGGTGTCCGGGATGTTCGGGCTTTCTGGAACGCCGGGGGTGACGGAAGCGTTGATGGCGCCTGGGGCGTCTGGAGTGTCCAACTGTCCTCCTGGAACACGGGGGTTGCACGGGTCAGGAGTGCACAAACGGCAGACAAAACGCTTGATCGTTGCACACCCCACAGGTCCGTGGTCAACACCTCCCGGCCAACAGCCTTGGTTTGAGCCGCGGGCAGGGGGAGAGTGAGCCTCTTGTTCCAGTGGGACCCGGCCCTCAACCCTCAGGAGACGAGACCGTATGCCAGCAGGAGGTACCACCTACCGCACCGACCATCTGACCACTCCGGACGGTGTGCGCATCGCGACGTACACCTGGTTGCCGGAAGGGCGCGCGCCGCGCGCGATCGTGCAGATCGCCCACGGCGCCGCCGAACACGCCCAGCGCTACGACCGGTTCGCCCGCTTCCTGAGCGGGCACGGCTACGCCGTGGTGGCCTCGGACCACCGCGGACACGGTGCCACCGCGGCGTTCACGGGCGGCCTTGGAGTCGTCGGGGGTGTCGGGGTCGTCGGCGAGGAGGGCGACAGCTGGCGGGCGATCGTCTCGGACCTGCGCGCGATCGGCGCCCGCGCCCGCGCCGAGCACCCCGGTCTGCCGCTGGTCCTCTTCGGCCACAGCTTGGGCTCGATGCTGGCCCGCGACTGCGCCCAGGAGTACGGCGCGGAGCTGGCCGGGCTGATCCTCTCGGGCACCTTCCGCACCCTCCCGGGCGTCGAGATCGAGGACGCCATGGCGCGGATCGGGGAGGAGATCGCGGCCGGCGGCCGGAGCGCGCCATCCGCCTTCACCCCCTCCCTCTTCGCCTCCTTCAACGACCCGTACGAGCGCGGCACGGGCTTCGAATGGCTCTCACGGGACGCGGCGGAGGTGGCGGCGTACGCCGCGGACGACCGGTGCGGCTTCGCCTTCAGCGCGGGCCTGGCCCTGGACTGGGTACGCGCCGTACGCAAGATCAACGACCCCCGTCAGCAGGCCCGGATCCCGGCCGGACTGCCGGTGCACCTGGTGGTGGGCACCGAGGACCCCTGCAACCAGCGGATGACCCTGGTCTACGAACTGCTCGAGGACTTCCGCTCCATCGGTACGCGGGAGCTGAGCTGGAGGGGATACCAGGGTGCCCGGCACGAGATCCTCAACGAGACCAACCGGGACGAGGTGCACGCGGACCTGCTGGGCTGGCTGGAGCAGCACATCTGAGGTGACGGAGGACGCGGGTCCGCCTCACCGGGGTCATGTCACCGGGCCAGGAAGCCGGAGATGCGCCGCCGGAGCGAGGCGGGGTCCAGCCCCTGACCTGCGAGGTGCTCGTCGATGGTGCCGTAGCGGCGCAGCTCGCGCCGTCCGATACCGAGCCCCAGCACCCGGTGCGGCAGATCGGCGAGGGCGTCGTTGACGGCGGCGGTCGAGGTCCCCGCGAGATACGGCTCGACAAGCACGACGTCCGTCCCGACGGCGGCGCGCAGCGCGTGCTCGTCGAAGGGGCGGACGGTCGTGGCGTACAGCACGGTCACCTCCAGCCCCTCCACGGCGGCGAGCACGTTGTCGAGCATCGGCCCGACCGCGACCACCACACCGCCGCGCCCCTCCCGTACGGTCAGGAAACGGCCGGGCGTGATGGCGCGCGGGGTGGCGTTGGTGTGGGCGGACAGCCGGACGTAAACGGCGTCGTCGTCGGCCGCGGCGGCGTGCCGCAGCAGCGTTTCGGCCTCATCGGGGTGGCCGGGCACCTGCATGGTCCAGCCGTCGAGGGTGTCCAGCAGGGCGATGTCCCCGGGCGACATATGGGTGAAGCCGCCCGCGGGCCAGTCGTACGAACCGGCCGCGCTCACCAGCACCCCACCCGTGCCCTGGTGCCCGAAGTCCAGCTTGAGCTGTTCGAAGGGGCGCTCGACCAGAAAGCTGGCGAACGTGTGCAGAATCGGCCGCATTCCGGTCAGCGCCAGCCCGCCGCCCACCCCGACCAGCAACTGCTCCCGGATGCCGACGTTGATCACACGGTCGGGATGAGCGCGCTGGGCGTCGGCGAAGCCGGCCACGCCGATCTCGGCGAGCACGACCGCCAGCCGGGGGTCGTCGTCGAGGAGACGGGAGACGGTGGAGGCGAAGCGCTCACGCATGGTGTCCATGGCGCGAAGGTCCTTTCGCGAAGAGGAGTGATCGACTACCGCGGATCGGGCAAGGCTCAGATCTTGGGCTCGACCCGGGCCACGACGGCGTGCGGCCGCCCCGGGTGCGGTGCGGTGTACGCCTCGTACAGGGCCTGGTGATCACGCCCGTCCACGGTGGTCGTGGACCACCCCTCGGCCGCGAAGCGGGAGGCGATGCCACCGGGCCGGCCGTGGGTGGCGGAGGCGTTGTCGATGACGAGCGTGTGCAGCCGCTCCAGCCCGACCGCCCCGGCGTACGCGATCGCCTCGTGGTTGCTGCCCTCGTCCAGCTCCGCGTCGCCGATGAGCACCCACACCGCGGGCCCGCCGCGCCCTTGGGCCCGCAGCCCGAGCGCCGTCCCCACGGCCAGCGGCAGCCCGTGTCCGAGCGACCCGCTGCTGATCTCGGCGCCGGGTACCAGCAGCCGGTCGGGATGGTGCCCGAGCGGTGAGTCGTAGGACCCGAAGCCCGGTAGCAGCGACTCGCTGAAGAAGCCCCTGGCGGCGAGCACCGCGTAGTACGCCATCGGCCCGTGCCCCTTGGAGAGCAGAAACCGGTCACGTTCGGCGTCGTCCACGCTCTCCGGCGAGACCCGCAGCACCCGGTCGTAGAGCACCCAGAGCGCGTCCAGGGTGGAGGTGGCGGCCGGGCCGTGCTTCTCGTCGCCGGTCATCAGGGCCATGAGCCGGGGAAGGTCGGCGTAGGCGTATGCGCTGTGAACTGCGGTGGAGGTCATGGAAAGAGCGTGCAACTTCAAGCGGACTTGAAGTCAAGCGCTCGGGGTCGGCTCGCCGGGGGCCCGGAGGAGAACCGCGCCGGGGGCCTGGAGCCGAGGCGGCCTGAGGATCGACCGCCCACTGGGCGGCGGTGGGGGCGCGATTCGCGGGGAGGAGGTCGAAGGTCGACCCGCCGCACCTGGTCCCACCGCATCGACCAGCAGATCGCCGATCTGGAGCGCCTGAAGCGCAAGCTCACCGGGTGCATCGGCTGCGGCTGTCTATCCCTGCGCACATGCTCCCTCTACCACCCCGCCGACACCGCCTCCACCCACGGCCCCGGCGCCCGCTACCTCCTGGGCGACGAACCGCAACCACCCGGCCACGCAACGTGACACCGCTGGCGCGCCTGCCCCCCGCCGTCCCTTCCGCACCGTCGCCCACCTGGCAGAGATCCACCGTCCCTCCAGGGCTGGCAGCGACCACCCCCTGAAGTGCGGTATTGTTCTCGTGCGCGGTCGGCGAGGGCGAAGGCCCGAGCCGGACAAGCACCGGGACGTGGCGCAGTTTGGTAGCGCACTTGACTGGGGGTCAAGGGGTCGCAGGTTCAAATCCTGTCGTCCCGACCAGCGTTTTTGCAGGTCGGAGGCCGTTTCCGCAGGTAGCGGAAGCGGCCTTTGTCGTTCCCGGACTGGGAGCGATGGGGAGCCCTCTGGGAGCCCTCGTGCTCCCAACTCGCAGACGGGTCAATCCCGTCCGGTTTGTCCGTCACCCGATCCGGTCGACCTGCCACGCGGTACCGCGCCGCCGCGCGCCGTCGTCAACCGTAGGGCGCGAAGGTCACCCCGCCGGTATGGATGCTCTCGCCATCGAGAGGCATAAGAACCCCTTGACGGCTCCCGACCCCCTTTCGGAGTGGGAGCACGGGTTTCCTGCTCCCCATGCGACAGGGGAGGTCTGGTCACGCTGGCGACGCCGGGCGGGCGTCTTCACAGGCCAGTAGTCACTCGGACTCTCCGGTTGTCAGATGCTTGTCCCGTCAAGGCGGGGCAAAGCCCCTTTTCGCTGGGCGGCAGACGGGGCACTCCCAGGGCGCGAGCGCCGTGGTCGGCTCTGTGGCGCCATAGCGAGACATCCGGCCGAGGAGTGGTTGGTAGCGTCAGAACGCATCACTTGCATGGCGGGGTGTGAATGTGCTCTTGCTGGCTGGGGGAGTGGGGCGCAGTGGGCGAAGGGGGTATGGCATGTGGTGGAGTTCCGCTTCAACGTTTAGCGACCGCTGAAGAGCTTCGCTCAGCCGCGCTTCGTATATTTCCGGTGTGAGGCCGCGGTCAGTCACTGGGGCCCAGTACTGCGAGGAAGCCCCTCTCCGTCGTACAGCGAGGGTCGCTGCAGTTGTCGAGGTGTCCGGCGTCCATCCGTCTCAGTTCCGGTGAGCAAGTCCCGTTGGTGGCCGGGCAGATCGCGCGGGCGAGCAGCCCGGGCGGTACGACGATGTGGGTGAGAGACCGGCTGGACGGGCTGTGGCGCGACGCGGACTTCGCCGCCTGGTATCCGCGCGATGGACGCCCCGGCCTCTAGCCTGCCCGGCTGACCACCGTCTGTGTGCTGCAGTTCCTGCTCAACCTGTCAGACCGTCAAGTCGCCAAGGCATCGACTGCAAACGTGGCTACCGGGCCACTCTCGCGAGGGACTGGCCGCATAGATCTTGTCCACGCTGCGAGGGGATTGACGCCTTCCCCATACCTCGACAACGTCCAACTCGCCACATAGGGCACGGGCTTAGGGTGAGCCAACCGGCGAGACCCTCGGTCCTGGTGAGTTCACGGCAACCACAATGAGGAACGCGGCTTGCGCGGGCGAGGGCATATCGTCTCTCCCTCAAGGCGTCGTGCGCCCGGGGGCCATGGCGGTGCTGGAAGCATCGCCATGGCCCGTGCTACTCGGAAGACTGAGTCGCTGACTTCTTGACCAGCGTCGGCATGCATGCCGCAGATGCCGTCGATGTCCCAAGAAACGTCACTGCAACTACCGCAAAAAGGGCAGACAGGGTAACTCTCTTCACTTGCTTCGCTAATCCTCTCCTAGGACAAGATCATCTGTCCGTTGCTGGAGGGTAGCCGATGGGTCTCCATACTCAAAATCGGCGAGGGTGCTCGGTTTGCATGCGAATAAGTTACCAACCGGTCAGTAGTCGACTCACTCGAGTTCGCTCAATTGTTCGCTGATTCTGTTCGCTTCTCGGTCGTCCAGCGAGCGCAGTGTGGTGAGTGCCTGCTGTAATAGTTTCCGTGCTTCCGAAGTTTTTCCCGTTGCTAGCCGCACCTCGGCGAGGGCGCCCTGTGCTCTGGCTTCCTCGTCCAGAGCGTTCACCCTATGGGCGACGATTATGGCTGCCTCGAAGTGTTCAGCGGCAGAATCGAGTTGACCCCTTGAGAGTTCAGCTCTTCCGGCCCCGCGCAATGCGCGTGTAACCTCTTGGGGTGCTCCAATTTCGCGGGCAATTTGGAGTGCCTGTAAGTGATTCTCGGCGGATGCTTCGATGGAGCCGCTCTTGTGGTGTGCTTCCCCTAGTCCGTTGTGCGCCGTCGCTTGACTCTTTCTATCTCCAAGTGTGCGAAAGTCCGCCAGCGCCTGACGGTGCAGAGCTAATGCGGTATCAATGTCGCCGGATTCGGCGAGGATCGTAGCCAGATTTGTGCGCACCATCGCGTGCGCGTAGAGATTTCCGGTGGACTCCGTCAGTGGCAGGAGCTGCTCGAAAGTCTGCCTTGCCAGTGTCAGGTCACCTCTGTGGGCGTACAGATCGCCTAGGTTATTGAGAGTTCTAATGAGCCCTGATTGGTCGCCGGTGGCTCGGAATCCGGAAATTGCCTCCCGGAAGTGGTGTTGCGCGAGGCTTATTTTTCCAAGAGCAAGCAAGGATATCGCAATGTTGTTGCGGCACCTTGCTTGGGTCCACAAATTTCCCGCATTCATGCTTATTGCTAGGGCCCTCTGGTGAAGTTTCACCGCCGTTTGATTTTCCCCCAGGTGCCAATGGAGTACCCCCAGCACCCGGTAGCTCTCTGCCTCTGCCTCGTAATCGCCCGTCGTCCGCGCGATGTCAAGGGCCCGCTCACCGGTCTCAGCGGCTTGCGGGTAGCGGCCCGTGCTCGCCTGGTTCGAGCTGAGACAGAGCAACGCATGACATAGGGCAGGCTGGTCGCCGGTCCGGGACCAGTAATCGACGGCGTGCTGGAGGAGGTCGGCAGCGTTCTGCCAGTGACACTCGGCGTCCAGGAAGCCAGCCAGGGCATGAGCCATCCGGGCCGCGCCCCAGGGGGCATCGTGGCTGCGGGCGTGGTGTTCGGTAGCCAAGAGGTTGCCGTGTTCAGCGGCGAACCAGGCGCGCGCCTCTTGGGCGGTTCGTATGCGAGGGAGGGCGGGAGGCTGGTCAGTGCGGTAGCCGGCGAGACGAACCCGCCTGGGATAGGCGAGGCGGTCAGCCTGTTCCGCGCCCATCAGGTAGAAGGTGGTCAGCCGATCCATCGCCTGCCTGTGGTCCTGGTCGGTATCTTCCGAGCGAGCGAGCATGCGGGCGTATTCGCCCAGAAGGTCGTGGTACCGATACCGATCCGGTGTCGGTTCCCGGAGGAGGTGGCATTCCAGCAGGGCTTCGATCAGCCGTTCAGTTTCCTCGGCTGGCAGGTCAAGTAGAGCTGCAGCCGCTTTGGCCGTGAAGTCGGGTCCCGGGTGTAGGCCTAGGCGGCGGAACGCTCTTCGCTGCGCCTGGTCGAGGGCCCGGTAGGAGAGGTCGAATGCGCGCACCATCTCCTCGTCGGCGTTGCGGATCTCATTGAGGGGTCCCGTGCCACGCGCCAAACGTTCCGACAGGGTGGTCAGGGTCCACGAGGGGCGAGAGCGGTATCGGCTGGCCACCAGCTCTATGGCGAGGGGCAAGTACCCACACATGTGAACGATCCGGGTGGTCGCTGCGGCGTCCTGGGTTCTTTCCTGGCCCGCGAAACTGCGGAAGAGGGCAACTGCGTCGTCGGCCGGGAGAACGTCAAGTGGGATTGGCAAGGCGTGTGGTAGCCCGGCTAAGTGACGGCGACTGGTAATGATGGTCAGGGACGGCGAGTTGCCTGGCAGCAGCGGTGAGACCTGTTCGGGACTGGCTGCGTCATCCAGCACGATCACGGCTCGGCGCGCGGCGATGGTGGTCCGCCACTGGGCGATCAGCTCGTCGAGTTGGACGGGAATCGTGTCGGGTGATACGCCAAACATGCGTAGAAGTGTGGAGAGGGCGGCACTCGGGCTCATGGGTCCCTGAGCCGGCGAGTGGGCCCGAAGGTCCAGGAATGCTTGGCCGTCTGGGAATCGGGAGGCGAGGCTGCGTGCGGTGTGTACCGCAACCGCCGTCTTGCCAACTCCTGCCATGCCGCTGACAGTCTCCAATGTCAGAACCGATCCGCTTGCCGCCGATTTGGCGCCGACTGAAGCGATCAAGGCATCGAGTTCGGAGCGCCTGCCGACGAGCGGAGGTTGGTACGGGAGATTCTGTGGGGGAGGCGGCGTTGAGCGGGAGCCTGTGCCGGATGAGGGAAGTGACGTAGTTACATCAGAACCTTGGATAAGGTTCTCTGCTGGCCTTCGGTCGAGGATGCCGCGATGTATCCGATTTAGCTCTACGCCCGGGCGAGAGCCGAATTCCGCCATCAGCAGCTGACGAGCCTGCTGGTGGACTCGCAGGGCTTCTGTATACCTCCCGCTGCCGTAGTACGCCAGCATCAACAGTCCTGCCAGCGACTCGTCTTCCGGGTGCTGGCGGACTAGGGCTGCGAGCTCCCCGACCGAGCCAGCGAACCGGCCGAGCCGAAGGCTCGCGGAGATGCGGGAAACGGTGGCCTGGAGGCGTTGCTCAGAGAGGGCCGTGCGTACTGTCTCGGCCCAGATGCCAGGGAGCCCAGCGAGGGCATCACCCTGCCAAAGCGTGTCCGCACGGGTGAGAACCTCCACGGTACGCTCGTCATGCCCTCTCTTCGCAAACGACCCCGCCAGATCGGCAAGGCGTTGAAAGCGGTTGAGGTCGACCGAATCGGGGTTCGCTTCCAGAACATAGGTATGAGCCCGGCTAGCGATGCGCGGCGCACCTGGGTCTGTACCGGCACGGCGCAGGTGTCTGCGTACCCTGGAGATGTAAGTGTGAGTGTTCTCGCGTGCGCGAGGTGGAGCCTCGCCATCCCAGAGTCGATCTATGAGGGCGTCTATTGAGACAGGGCGGCCTAGATCCAGCACTAGCGCGGCTAGCAGGGCACGTTCCTTGTCTGAACCGAGCCCGAGCCGCTCTCCGTCCTGCTGAAGTCCCACCGGCCCCAGTATGTGGAAGTCCACCAGCGACCTCCCGCTGGTCCGTCCATTTCTAGTGAGGATGACATGAGGTCGGGAGAGTCGCCATAGTCCCTCTGCCACACTGGCTGAATCGCGACGCAGGTGCTGAGTGCGCGCATCGTTGAGGCCCAGTTAAGGGTAGGACCGGACTGATCTATGGACGTGAGAGTCGAATGATCGGGGCGGTACATGGACGCGGCGCAGGAGGATTCCCACAAGAATTCGATCAGTGGGCTGACTCGGTTGTACGGGCCCACGGTACAGGCGCGAGACGTGCATGGCGGCATCCATGTGCATGCTGTGCGGGACGGCGCTGCTCCACCTCCGCCGCGTCAGCTCTTACCAGTGTCAGCACACTTCACAGACCGATGCGACGACCTAGCTGCTTTGGGGGAACTACTCACCCGAGCAGGACGGAACACCTCCTCACGGGCACTGATCGTGGTCAGCGGGCCAGCAGGCATCGGCAAGACCACGCTGGTGTGCAGATGGTTGCGCTCGCTTAGCTCCGACTTTCCTGACGGTCAGTTCTATGCCGACCTGCGCGGGCACTCCGCGGGGGGCCCAGCCGGCCCAGGCGAGGTTCTGGACCAGTTCCTACGTGCACTCGGCGCCGGCGCCCTGCCCGTTGATGTGGCTGAAAAGGCGTCGCTGTGGCGGTCCTGGACCGCGGATGCGCGGATAGCGGTGATGTTGGACAACGCCTTTACCGCCGCACAAGTGCGTCCACTGCTGTGTGCGGGGTCGAGCAGCGTCACGGTCGTTACCAGCCGCCGCAAGCTGACCGGACTTCGTATGGATGGAGCGTCCTTTCGTCAGCTGGGGGCGCTGGGAACGGCTGCTGGCGTCGAGTTGTTCAGCCGTGCGATCGGCGAGGATCGGGTTGCAACTGAGCCGCATGCGGCGCGTCAGGTCGTGACGCTGTGCGCCGGTGTGCCGCTTGCTGTCTGTCTTGCGTCTGCTCGGTTGGCGTCGAGACCGAAACAGCCTGTAAAGACACTGGCCGATGCTCTCACGCGAAACACAGAACGTCTGGCTGCGCTTGAGGTAGAGGGGGAGGCAACGGTGAGCAAGGCACTGGACGCGTCGTATGCCGTCTTAAGCGAAGGTGCTGCTCTCCTGTACCGCAGGCTTGGCCTGCTGCCAGTGCGTACTTTCGACTCGAGAACTGCTGCCGCGTCCTGTGGCGAGCCTTTGGGGTGGGCGGAAGCCCGGCTGGACGAATTGGTCGAGGCAAACCTGGTAGAGGACGTAGGCCCAAACGCTTGCCGCTTCCATGACCTTGTACAGATCCATGCCCATGGTCGAGCATCTGCGGAAGAGACGGCTTCGGCCCGGGAGGAGGCACTGCGGAGGGTCTGCGATTGGTATCTGGAGACTGCTACAGAAGCTGAGAAGCGGCTCACGCCAGCGCAGTTCACCCTCGAGAGGACCCTTGTCCATCCTGCTGGCCTGCCGGTGCCGTTCACCGATGATCCAGGCGCGCTTGCCTGGCTGGATTCCCAGCGGATGAATCTGATGGCACTGGTACGAGCTGCGTTCCAGTGTGAGTGGAACGCCATGACCTGGCAGCTTGTGGATGCGATGTGGCCTGTCTTCCTCCGACTGCGCTACTACAACTTATGGCTTGAGGCCCATCAGGTAGGTCTGGAGGCGGCGCAGAGAGAGAGGAATGCCGAGGCCGAGCGCCAGATGCTCAACTCCGGGGCCATCGGCCTCAGCGCCGCTGGGCGCATCGACGATGCGGCCGAGTGGTATTCGCAGTCCCTCCGAGCAGCAAGAGACGCAGGTGATGTGAGGGATGAAGGACAGGCTTTGCTGGGCATTGGTACCTGCCACCGCGAGGCCGGACGGATGGCAGAGGCCAGACTGTACCTAAACCAGGCCATCGCCGTGTGGGAGAATTGCGGTTACCCGCGTGGTGCGGCCCTCGCCAGAATCGTCCTCGGGGAGATTGCGCTCGCCGAGACCAATCCCAGTCGCGCTATCGAACACTTCAACCGAGCGCATGCCGGTCTGCTTGCCGTGAACGACCCGCATGATGCCGCGCGCGCCCTCGCCTTCTTGGGTCGTGCCCGTGTCCGAGCTGGCGAGCACACGGCGGGTGCGGCCGCAATGCAAGAGGCGCTCGCAGTATTCTCTTCATCTGGAGCCGCTCACTGGCAAGCCCGCACGCTTGAAATGCTTGGTGACAGTGCCTGGGAGCGTGGGGACACAGGGCCAGCTGCGGACTTCCGCGCCCAGGCTATTGTCTTGTTCCAAATTACGAGCCCCACCGACGCACGTCGGCTGAGGGACTTGTTGGCCCAAACCTGACCTGCGGGCGGGACGCGACGATCTCGCTCAGTGGGAAGCCCGCCACTAGACAGGCGTGCAGGCAGGATACGAAGAGCCATTGCTCCGGTGGTATCAGGTACGGAAGCCTCACAGCCTCGGGATCCGTGCCGCCCCCCGCTGCCCAGCCGCCATCAGTGAGCGGTGCGGCTGCGAGGCGGCAGCCAGGTCTGGAGGACCTGACGTCCGTCAGCCACCGCGCTGCGTCTCGAACTGGCCGCGGCCGACTTCCACGCAGTACATCGGCACACTCCAGCCGGCGCAAGTCACGGCAGGCATCGGCATCCACAGCGAGGTGCTCATCGACGACGGACGTAGGACGGGTGTCCGCGAATCCGGTTCGAGCCACCAAGAAGCGTTCACCTGCTGTCCAGCTAGTACTGAGACAAAAGGTCGACCGGTTCGGTGCTGGCAGCAGTGACGACGTGGCCTTCTCCCGCCATTCCACGGTGACAAAAGACCAGGCTGAAAGGCTCATGCCGATGCCTCTCCGCAATCGGATGTCCACGTGCGCAGGCTAGGTGGACAGGGCAGCGGCAATATGTGCGGACTATGGGCGGGTTGACCTAGGCCCATTACCCGGTACATAAGCCTTCGCATATTCCGGTTGAAGCGGCCAGGTTCGGAGGTGATGCGCGACGCGATCGCTGCGTACTCCTCGGGGCAGTATTCGGTTGCGGCGTAGTCGAGCTGCTCGGTTAGCGGGTGAGCGGGAGAGAGTGCAGGGGCAGTGACGGCGAGGGTTGCGGCGGGGGACGCCGGATTGATCTCTTCTTCCGGCGACCCGACCAGCAGAACCGGAGCTCCGGTGAGCGTTCCGTACAGAGTGACTGAGCCGTGATCTCCGATGATGTAGTCAGCAGCGATCAACACGCTGCGCCAGTCCGCTTCTGGCGGTACTACGCTGACCCCCTGTCGGGTACACCATGCCAGCCATGCCTTGACTTGCCACGGAGAATGTCCCGACCAGACATTGGGATGGACCAGGATAGCAGTGCGGAACTGCCTAGATGGCAGTTCTGAAATCAAGCGTGGCAGCAAAGCCTCGAAACGTCCGAAGAAGGAGTGAGGGCCCCATGTAGAGACGGCAATCACCAATTTCTCCCCGTCCGCTAGGCCTAACGCTCTGCGGTATTTGGTGCGCTGCGGTAGGCTCGCTTTGATCCGGTCGTGCACCGGATCGCCGACCACGTGTGCGAGCGGAAGTGCCTCAGGGCAATGGATTGCTAGCTCATGCAGATCGGCGTGGTGTGGCATGACTACCGCGGCCGGCACCTTTCCGCCAGGGAGGAGGTCCTGCATGCGCAGCCCTGCCACGCATGCATCCCGTGCCCCCGCTATGCGTTTGATGTAGTTGGCGCCGTGAGGGAGTGTGATCAAGGGGGCTCGCACGTTTCCTACGCCCCGCGGCCCCGCCGCAACGGCGAGGTCGAATGTCATACGTGTTGCCTCTTCCCAGGGGATCAACGGGCTACCCAACCGTTCGAGGAAGCGCGGCACCTCGCCCCCGAAGACATGGGGTGGTGCGGTAAAAACCACCTGGAGCCGGAAGTCGGCTTCCAGAAGCGGAAGGATGTCTAAGAGTCGCTTCGCGTACGTAACGGTATGCACGACAGCCAGTACCTGCTTGCGTTTCACCAGCGTCAGCCACTGGCGAGACTCACCCATCGAGGACTGCGCAGAGCTGCTCAACGCCGACATGGCGCCCCCCGTTATTCTCTCGTGCTGATCTCCGACTCGGGCTTCTCGCTCAGTCCGATGCCCAGCCCGACGGACGGAAGGCTTGCCGGACCCTTGCGGAATGCTTGCGGGCTGCCTGCTGCTTCATCAAGGCGGCAGTGGCCACTGCATGGCGTACGCAACGGTTTGCTTGCCCCTCCGTGATCAACTATCCGTCGGTAGGTGGTCGACGAGGTGTGATGTGCCACTGACGATCAGCGATTACGCCTGGGGCGTGGCCTTCTGCTTGAGGCGTTCGTAGGGGGTGTGACCGGTGAGGCCGCCGTGGGGGCGATGGTAGTGAGATCGTCTTGATGCCCCCAGACCGTCTCCCCATACGGTGGGTGAGGCTCACAGGGCTGGACGTCGGCGAGCGAGCAACAGCCCCTGCCCGGACTCGTCGTCCACACCGAGCGCAGTTTGGGCAGGCGATCGCCTCGGCGTCGGTGGCCTCGATATGCATGGTCGCAGCGCTCATCGTTGCAGGTCATCCCCGACTTCGGCCCCTCCGTGTAGCTACCCACTGTCGAACTCGGTTGGCGTGAGACAGCGCACGGCGACTCTGGCTTGTTTCGCGTTGCGCCTGTAACAAGGCCGTTGATACAACTGATCGACATGCTACGCACGTGACGTGCAGGGATGCCGTTACGAGCAAACCGTCGTGGTTTGCAATCACGGGGTGGGTTCATGAAGTTCGACATGGGGTCGACGACGCTCTCCGAACTGAGCAAGCGCACGACCTCGTCCAGCGATGATCTGGGGTTGCTGATCCGGCAGTTGGTTGCCGCAGCCGAGCCGCTGGAGGGCAAGTTCAACGGCGTGGGTAAGGCCACATTCGACTCGTTCAAGGTCCGCGCGGATGAGATCACGGCCGCATTGAACAGCTCGCTGCAGGCCATCCTGAGCGGCCAGCACGGAATGGACACCGCGTTCACCGCCGGCACGCAGGAGCAGGCCGACAACGCCCGGCAGAACATGAGCGCGGCCAACTTCGACGCCGCCCGATTCGGCGGGCGCTGAAGGACACGGGGGATTTCGAGGCATGGGCCAGAACCAGGACCGCAACTCCTATGACATCGCCGCTTCCACCGAGGTGCAGACCAACCTGAACGTCATCATCGAGCGCCTGGAGCAGGTACTCGGCCAGCGCGATGCCGCGGTCAAGGCCGCGATGGCCGACTTCCGGGCCGACGGGGTCTCCGAGGAATACCACGGCAAGGAACAGCGGTGGAACCGAGCCGCCAACGAGGTCCGCACCATCATCCAGTTGCTGCGCACCACGCTGGAGAAGAACGACAACACCGCCCATTCCACGCTGGCGAAGGCGAAAGCCACCGTCGACAGCATCGGCTGAGCCACGGCTCGGCAAGGGCAAGACACCAACGGGGCCGTATCCGGCACGCCAAGCGCGTACGTCGGACACGGGTGTAGGAGGGGATGTAGGTGACGCGCTGGGACATCGACCCGGCCGGGGTCGCGTTCACGCTGTCGTTGACCAAGGACGGCGCGGAGAAGATGAAGGACGCCGTCGAGGCACTGGTGAAGGATGTGCTGAGCGCGGCCGGCTCCGCCGGTACGGTCGTCGAGGGCACCACGTACACGCCTGCCCCGGCGGTCGGCCCGGTGGCAGACGGGACGTCACGGACCGGCCCCATGGGTCCGATCGGCCAGGCGTTGGGTCAGTATCTGCAAAGTCGGCAGGCTCCCATGCGGTTCATGGCGACCCGGACCGCGAACGCGATCAACGGTGCGGCCTCAGCCACCAACGCGTATGCGCAGGGGCAGTTGCAGCAGGCCGCCGACTGTCAGGCCTCGGCCGTCGCAGCAGCCAAGGTCCAAGACGCCCAGAGCCGGATCGGGAAGCAGGTCCAGGACCAGACGCGGGGAGACTTCGGTGGCTGAGCAGCCCGTAGACCCCGAGGCGATACCCGAGTTCACCGGCAACCTCGAACAACTGGAGCTCGACGTCACCGCCCTGTCCACGGACGCGCTTTCGGTGTGGACTGCCGGTAACCAGATCGACAGCACCTTCAAAGGCCTGTCCGCGCACTACGCCGCGCCGGAAGCGGAGCAACTGTTCGCCACCACCGCACCGGTGGCCGCCAAGGCCGACAAGCTGAGCGGTGAGCTGGAATCGATCTCCAAGGCCCTGAGCGACTACGCGGCCGAGGCCCGCCCCCTGGCGGAGAAGCTGAAACGGCTCAAGGCGGATGCGGCCGCGTTCAAGACCCAGATCGCCGGGGATGATGACTGGAACGAGGACGGCGACAAAACCGAGGAGAACAACGCCCGCCTCGCCGAGGTGAACGCTGCCTTCATCGCGTTCCGGCAGGCCGAACAGACCTGCGCGAACAAGATCTTCGCCCTGTTCAGTGACTTCCGCTACGTCACCGACGACGGCTCGCACCCGAAGAACGCCTACGCCCTCAAGGAGGGGGCTTTCGACGGCTCCGAAACGCCTTGGGGCAAGCCGGTTGAAGAGTCCCTGGAGTGGTGGGAACTCCACCGCATGGGCAAACGGTTCCTCTGGGACGGCTTCATCATCGACGGAGTCGGAGGCTTCTTCAAAGGCCTCTACACCCTGTTCGGCGGGTACGGCTCGGAGGTAGCCGGCAAGGCGTGGGGACAGCTCGGCGACGCCCTCGGCGGCGTCAGCGCCTACATCATGACCCCCTACAACGAGATCCTGGACTGGGCGTTCGGGGAACCGGAGGACAACTCCGACGAAGAACGCCAAAAGAAGGCGCTTCGGGACTTCGGCAAAGGAATCATCGCCTACGACCAGTGGGGCAAGAACAACTACCGCGCCGCCGGCGCCGCCTCGTTCAACGTCCTGACCTTCCTCAACGGCGTGGGTGCCGCTTCTAATGCACCCAAGATCATCTCGGTGACCGGCAAGGCCGCCCGTGCCGTGGACCCGGCCACCTACATCGCCAAGGCCGGCAAGTACACCACCGTCAAAGTCCGCGAAGTGATGGGCAGCATTCGCGGCGTGGGCAACGGCTCCTACGTGGAACTCGTCGACGGCACCCGGTACCGCATTCCGGACCGGCCCGAAGCGGTCTTCGACGAGGTGAAGTTCCCGCCGGAGAAGTACGTGGCAGCCCTCGACGACAAAGGCAACCCCGTTTACCTCAGTAGGGAGAACGGGGCGCTCTACAACGCGGACGGCACCGTCAAGACAGGTGACGACCTGCGCCACGAATGGTCGGCTGACAATCGCGCTCGTCTGGCCGCAGAGAATTCAGCGGTGCGTGAGCCCGCAGGCGTCGGAGGCCGCACCAACGAAGCGGGCGTCCATCCCGTCGAGGGGGCCCGCGAGCGTGAGGCAACAACGGCGAGTCAGGCCCCACCCAATGGTGGAAGAAGAGGCCCCCTTGCACCCCCCGGAGGCCCAGGCAGCGGCGGTTTCGATGATCTCGGCCGTGCCACTGGGGACTCGTCTCCCACCCGCTCGGGTGACGATGGCGCTGGGCAGGGCGATACCGGTGTATCCGCCGAAAATGAGTCGACGCCCCACGGAAGGCATGCTGACGAGCATCCAGGCAGCGGTGACGGAACCGCAGAACGGGAACTCACCCCTGCAGAGCAGAAACGGATCCAGGACGAGCATGTCTGGAAGGCCGGCACTGGCGGCCATGCCGAAACCCCGACAACGGGTGGCGGCCGCGACCTGCCCGGCAGCTCTGCCGCCGACAACGACCCCGGCAGCGCCGGCCACCCTGATCCTCCAGGTGACGGCACGGTCCCGCCGCAGCGTGATCCTGTGCCGCGTCCCAGCTTCATGCGCGAGGGCGACAACCCATACGGTCCTCGTGGCTCCCTCACCCAGGAGCAGATCGAGGAGATCCAGGTCTACCGTGCCAACCACGAACCCGGGTACTTCGAGGACTACTACAAGGGCGGCGACCACTTCGGCGACCGTAAGAACCTGGAACTCACGGACGAGAGCGGGTTCACTCCGCCTCAGCTGACCCGGCTGTTGGACGACGGCCCGTTGATCCGGGCCAAGGACACTCCTGCGCCTCCCGCGCCGCATTACCTCGACGACGATTACATCCGTATGGGTGCGGACAGCGTCACGAACCCATCCCGACTCAACATTCTCCACGAAGCCGCGCAGGACCGCCATTTCGCCATTCAGTGGGACAAGCTCGTCGAGAACTGGAAGACGGAGGCCGGTAACACGCACAACGCCCACGCCACTCTCGAATCAGGAGGACTCTGGGGCGAGGCCAAGGGGGCTTACAAAGAAGCCCACGCGCAGATGGGGGACCTAGCCGAGAAATTTGGCGAGAAGGCGGCCGAGCACCACTTTATTGCTGAGCACTACCCGGACTTCGACAAACAGACCCTCCTCGGCCCGAAGAACGGCAATGACCAGTTCGACCAGGTATGGAAGCACGAGGACGGTCGAATTGTCGTCATCGAGGCCAAGAGCAGCACTGGTACTCGTCTCGGTCCTCGCACTCTCCCGAACGGTAGAAGGGTCTCCCAGGGAAGCAGGGAGTACTTCTTCGACATTATTCGCATGATGAAAAAGCGCGGCGAGGTCGGGATTGTGAGAGACCTGGAGAAGGCTCTGGCCGACGGGAAGCTAGAATATGTCGTCGTCAAGGGGGAGAGGAACGCAGGGGCGTACACTGGCCTCCAATATCGGCGCTTCGATATCAGCAAGGGGACTCTTCCGTGACCGTAAATATCTCCCGGCATGGCCTGTTGGCAGGACCTGACGCCGAGCAGCTCGCGGAGCGGCTGAGCGCACACTTGATCGAGGGCATCGACGGTCTTGAGGACTCCGTCGGCGCCTCGGGCTTGATCGACTCCCATTTCGACACCGGACTCCTGGTATTGCGCGCTCGCTGTGTCGTGGATCCGCGAGCAGCGGCGGTGGAGACATGGGAGGCCGCGGTCAATGCGATGCAGCTGGGCTCGGCATTGTTCGCCGTGACGGGGGCGAGCGAGGGGTACGTCGAGTGCCGTATCAATCGGAAGGTGCGGACGCTTCCAGCCGTCGGCCCGATGTCAACTGCGGATGCGGGAAACTGGCTGACGGCATTCTGGCTGGCCGTCATTTGCCGTGATCAGCGGCGGATGACGCAGCTGTGCGAGATCCCGCTGGAGCGGCTGCGTTCGCCCGACGGGCAGTACGACGAGTACATTTACCACTGGGTGGACACCCTGCAGACGTACTGGCTGCGGCGGCCGGGGCTGGTGGAGAAGCTCACCGCCACATTCCAGGCGTCGGATCCAGCAGTGGCACGTGTCGCCCCGCGAGATCTGCTAGATGGCTTGCTCTATCCGCCGATCAACCTCTTCTACCACTTCGTGCGCAAGGACGAGGAAGGCTTCAGTCCGGCCTTGGTGGAGGCGCTGAAGCTGCACAAGACATACTGGACCCTGAACGAGGAACGGGAAGCGGATATCGACGGCAGCATCGCCCTGGGCCCTCTCGCAATCGCCTGCCTCGCTTACGACGGAGAACTCCCGATCGAGGTCGAGTCGGAGTACCTACCCAAGCACCTCTTGCAGCACGGATGGCTGGGCGAGTTCCCCACGTGAGGCACCTGGCATAGTGAAGGTAGCTCGGCACAAAAGCTCAGCGTCTGATGAGTAGTCATACACCAGCCCACGGTCTAGGAACTTCTCAAGACGGTCTCGTTCCTGCCTGTGCAGCGAATGCGTCCAGAGCCCTCCACGGATCGCTCTCCGGCACGCTCCCTACCTCTCCGCGGTCCCCGACGTCGGTCTGCACTTCGTCCTGGCCCGCCGCGTCGCAGGCTCCGGCCGGGCCTCTACGAACCCCTGCTGCAAACCCTGCGCGAATCCGGCACCTCTGCCTTGGTGATGAACGGCGAACGCGCTGAAGGCTCATTCTTCCCCGGCCTGTATCCCGCCCCCAGCCACCAGGCCGGGGCACCCTGGCAGGCCGAGGCGGCCGACACCAACTCATCCACACCGCCCTCGCCCAGGAGGATCGCCCCTTGTGACCAAGGACCTCATCGCGCTCACCGAGAAGATGCCCGACCCGATGGCGATCCTGATGGGCCTGTACGCCGGGGGCCCCGACCTGGGCCTGCAGTCGGACCACGAGGGCGCGGTCATCCGCCTCACCACGTCCGAGGCTCGCCCGTTGATGACGATCGAGGCTCCGATCTTCATCCAGGTCGAAGGCGAAGTGGCCCGCCTCCTCGGCACCGACACCCCCGTGCCTGAAGGCCCGGTGTGGTGGACCGAGGCCCGTGCCTCTCCTGCCATCCCCGAAGCCGAACGCCTCGCGGCAAGCTTCGCGGGCCGCCTCAATGCCCTGTGTGGCGGCATCACATGGCCCCCGGACACCGCCACACTCGACCCGGTCGAGCTGACCGGCGACACCACGGCTCTCCGCACACCCGACGACGACCTCCCCGCAGTCGACGTCCTCACGGAGAAGGCGGCGGTGGTCCTGACCGAACGCCCCCGTGTGGCTTTGACGATCTGGCTCGCTGACATCTTGCGCAGCTGCATCGCCACCGACCGCGCTCTGCAGATCGTCACCCCGCCCACCAGCCGCCTGACCCTCCCCCTCCGCACAGCGCTTGTCGGTCACCCCAACCGCTGGGTCGTCCAAGACGACGGATGCGGCTACTACGACGGCCTCTCCGGAGCCGTCCTGCGCTGGCAGGACGGAGCCTTCACCCCCGTCCACGCAGAAGACGGAGCAACGCCGGCAGCGAAACCCTTCACGGATGCGCGCCCCACCGGGGAACGCCAACTGATCTGCACCTTCCGCACCCGCTACACCCCCGACAGGGACCTGACTCTCGGCACCGCGCTCGAAACTGCCTGGAAGATCCTCACGGGCAAACCACCAGCCGGCTGGAGCACCGCCGAACCCATCAACAACCCATGGTCCTCTCGGCAGTTGACAGAGCTGGCGCGCGACCGTGCACCCCAGCCCACCTGGCTCACCGCCGTTGGCCACCCTGACCGCCCCGCCATGGCCACCATCCACATCACCCGCACCACAGCAGGCGTGGAGGAAGACATCACCCTCACGGTGGGCTACGGCCCAGACGAGACCCTGCCCCTGGATGACCTGGAGAACCTGGCAACCACGCTGACCCTCGAGCACTCGGCGGCAACGCTGCTGGCCTGCCTGCGCCCGGCCCGCCACGACCTCACCACTTCGCCACACCTCGAAGCACCAGCCACCCCCGTGGCGTTCTCCCTCGGCCCGCACGAGACGGCGAAGATCGGCCTGTCCCACGCCATGCACCCGCCCCTCGATCTCCGACCCCGGCAGCTGGGCACAGCACGACGGTCCGCCGTCCACTATCCGCTCGGTGACGGCAGTGACGTCGCTGCCTGGGCCACGTTTCAGCAGCTCGTGCGACACCTCAAGACGCCTTCGGCCGAGGGCAGGAGATAGGCGGTAGCCGATGCGAATCCGTTGCTCTATCAAGTGCGCCTGATTGGCAGTCATCAGTGGCTGACCGGGCCTGCTGATGCGGACCACAGCGACAGCGCACCGTGTCGCTGTGATGCGCGAGGCCGGTGCGAGGTCTGCGGGCGGTGACCGCCTGCAGGGTCTCCTCGGTTGCTACAACGACATGCAGGAGGGCCAGCGTGGGGCGAAGGTCTGACAACAGGGGCTCGAGGCGTTCAGCATGCTCGGTGGCAGGGCGTCAGTTGTCTCGATCGGTCAGGGGGCGGCGGCCTCGGAGCGCGGTGAGGACGAGGCGGCCATAGCGGGTGGTGAGGAGTACGGCGGTGGCGGCGAGGGCGCCGGTGGTGGCGGTGAGGAGGTGCCAGGGGTTCTGGTCGCCGAGGACTTGGAGTGCGCCCAGGGCGGTGCCGAGGGGGAGGCCGAGGATGGTGAGGATGCCGAGCGCGCCGCTGATCTGCTGGTTTTCCTGGGTCTGGATGAGCCGGTTGTGGTCGGCTGCTTCGGCGAGGATTTCGGTGAAGCGGTCGGAGAGGCGGTATTGGTGCTGGTAGGCGATGAGGAGGTCGTTGGCGGTGCCGTGGGTGGTGAGGTGCTGGCGCCAGTAGGTGCTGCGGAAGTGGGCGATCCGGCGTTCGAGGTCGGCGAGGCGGTTGGCTTCGCCGGGGCAGGTGAAGACCTGGGCGAGGTCTTCGGTGAGGTGGTCGATGTGAGTGCGCTGGATCATGCCGAACAGGAGGGCGTCGAGGTAGATGCTGCGCATGTGGAGTTCGGCGTAGCCGTAGAACGAATCGTCGGGCCCATGGTCGCGGCGGTGGCCGATGAAGGCGGCGCCCTGGCGGAGGACAAGGGCGCTCCAGTCGGCTGAGATGCGCAGGGCGCTGGCTGTGAGTTGGGGGACGGTGGCGGGGTCGGGTGGGTAGTCGTCGGTGTTGGCGCGGGAGGCGAGTGCCCAGAGCCATTGCTCAGTGGTGGGCCATCGGCGTTGATCCCGGCCGCGGTTGAGACGTGGCAGGGGCCGTCGGCTAGGGGTGAGCAGGGTGACGGTGTAGGGAAGGGCATCGGGCTCGACGGTGGCGCGGCCTTCGAGGAGCGTGTTCGGCCTGGTGTGGGCGTGGTCCTGCAAAAGGGCGGTGAGTATGGGGCCGGTGACCAGGAAGGAGGGGGTGGTGCCGGGTCGGCGGGCGAGGGTGCGCAGGGTGTGGAGGAGTTCGGGGCCGGTGATGGTCAGGTGGAGGACGGACAGGGCACGGTCGGGGTCGTCGTCGGTGGGGGTGCGCAAGAGTTCTATGCCGTCGATGGTGACGGGACCATGGGCGTCAAGGACTTGGCGGTGCCAGCGGGTGGGGTGTTCGGGGGTGCCGTAGAGGACGCTGGCGGCAGCCGGGGTGAAGTAGGTGCGGCGGGTGTCGGTGGTGGTGGTCCGCACGCCGTGGGTGAAGGGCAGGGGGCCTTGGGGCCAGGGTGGGTCGGCGGGCAGGCGTGCGGGCAGGACGACGGCGATGATCTGGCGTACGCCGGTGGGGACAGTGCGGGTGCGCCTCACTCGTAGAACGCCTCGGGGGAGGGCTGGTTGAGCCGGATGACGAATTCGGCTCGCCAGGTGTCATTGGCGGCGATGTGGAAGCGGACGCGTTCGCCGGTGTGCAGGGTGCGGAAGCCTTCGGTGACGATGTGGGTGTAGTCGAAGGTGTAGTGGCGGCCGTCTTCGTCGTCCTGGACGATGTAGCTGCTGGCGCGGCCGTGGATGCCGCCGCCGTGAGGACGTCGGTCGACGACACATCCGAATCGAGGAGCCCCCGCTGAGGTGGGCTTCCGTTGACGGTCTGCCGTCATGACTGCTGGTCCTCCTTCGCGTCGTCACCGGTAGCAGGAGCGAGCTCGGTGACGCAGCGGAATCCGACGGCGTTGCTGGCTCGCGAGCGGCGGAACAAGCCCTTGGCGCTGGCCTGGACGGCGCGCAGAGGGTTGTCAAACGCGCCGCCGCAGATGACGGCCTCGTCCGGATCGTTGACGCTGGTGGAGGTCCACTCCCAGACGTTGCCGACCATGTCGGCGATCCCGTAGGGGGAACGGTTGGCGGGACGGGCGTCGACCGGGGTGACCCAGGCGTGGCCCAAGCCGCCACGGTCGAATTCCTCTTTGCATGCCTGGTAGGTGACCAGGGGGCGGCCGGCCCAGGAGTCGGCGCAGTTCACCGCTTGGAGGTCGGGGGTATCGCCCCAAGGGAAGAGGCGGCCATCGGTGCCGCGGGCGGCGGCTTCCCATTCCAGGGAGGTGGGCAGGCGCTTGCCTTCGAAGGTGGCGAAGGCGTACGCGGCCCACCAGCTGACGCAGATGGCCGGGTGCTCGTCAAAGCGGGGGTCGTCGTAGTAGTCCGGGGCACGCAACCGCTCGGTCCAGGGGGCGTGGGTGGTCCCGGGCGGCTGGTCAGGGTGGTCCCAGGTTGAGGTTCCGTCGGGGCGCAGGGCCTGGAGGAAGGGGCGGTAGCGGGCGACGGTGACCGGGTGGCGGTCGAATCGGATCGGGTGGTGGACGCGGCGCAGCAGCAGCCGTTCGGCTGGGCCGACGAGGTGCACCCCGGGGTGGAGCACGCAGTCCTCTGCCGGGGCGGGATGCGCGGGGAGGGTGGGGTGTGCAGCGAGGAAGGAACGGACTTGTTCGGTTAAGTAGGGGCCTGCGGGCAAGCCGACCGCCTGTTCGCGGCCGTCCGGGGTGCTGAGGTAGCGGGCGGCGAGCAGCTCCTGGTAGGCGGAGTGGATGGAGGCCAGGGCCTGGGGCCCGGCGGGTCGGAACAGCGGGAGCAGGCGAAAGTTGTCGGGAGTGATCCGACCGCCGTCAAAGGTTTGCGGTCCGAGCACGTTGTGCAATTCGAGCAGGGGGAAGACCGTCCGGTCTTCCAGGAAGGCCCGGCCACACGTATCAGCGAGAGCCGGGGCGAGATGCGCCAGCCCGGCGTCGGCGAGGACCTGGTCGATATGAGTGCCGATCAACTCAGCGACCGTTGGGGTGCCCGCGATGTCCAGGGCGGTCTGGAGGTGTCGTGCCAGCGGCGTGGATAGGGCGGCGGCGCCGGTATCCGAGGCGGGCTCGCGGTCGGTCGGTGCGTCCGTCAGGCGCAGCATGCTGAAGCGGGGGACGCGCTGGGGATCCACGCCGTTGGTGTACATCTGCTCGACCAGTTGCTCGGATATCGCGCTGGAGCAGTCGAGCAGGCGCCGGATCTGCGGAGAATCGGCCAGGAAGGAGACACGGGAGCTGAGCACGACGCAGGACTCGGCCGACAGCGCCGAGGCCAGGTCCGCGAACAAACGCAGGAATCCCTCGGGGCTGGGCTCGTCCACGGCCTCGTCGACGGCATCCAGGACACACAGGGCTGAACCGGAGCGGATCAGGTACAGGAACAGGTCGAAGGCGCGTGCCCGTTCGCCCGGCACACAGGGCGCCAGCACGCGGGCCATGTATTCGGCGAAGGCCTCGTCCTTGGGCTTCAAGCTGAGGTCGAAGTAGAAACGGAAACGGCGCGCCGTAGCGGGAGTGTCATTGACCAGGGCGCGCAGCAGGGTGCTTTTGCCGCTTCCCGGCTTGCCGATGACCAGGACGTTGGCCGACTCCTGGATGAGCCGGGTCAGGAGTGGTTCAGCGTCTTCCACATCGGTGATGCGGGATTCGCCGGTGCGCGGGTCGCTGGTGAGCAGGGCACCGGGTAAGGGCTGACGCTCGCGCGGCATCTCCGGTGCGGCCGTGGCGCAGGAGGCCAAGTGGGTCTGAAGGTCGACGATGGTGTCGATGAACCCTTCGTAGCCCACGATCCGGTAATCCTGCCCCAGCAGTGGGCGGACCTGGTCCACCGCATCGTCGAGGATGACGAACCGGGTGAACTTGGGCAGCCGGGTCTTGAGCAGTTCACCGCCGGTGGTCTCCAGCACGTTGCGCAGCTCGGCGGCATCCTTGGACAGCAGGAGTTCGACGTACTCCAGGCGCACGCCGGATTCGCGGCAGAACAGCTGGTAGACGGTCTCGGTGGAGAGAACGAAGCGCTTGGATACCCGGTAGCCCAGCGTCAGGTAGAGGCCCGCGAGGAACTCCACCCGGCGCGCGACTTCAGGTTCCATCCGCGGGTCGTCCCCGGTCAGGGCGGGACTGGCAGTGCTGGTGAACCAGGCCAGCACATCGACCAGGCGGCGCACCGCGAGCAGGCCGTCTTCTTCGGCGACCTCGTAGCCGTCGTGGGTGGAGCGATTGCGTAGGCGCTGGATGTCGGTGAGCGCGTTGAGGACTGTTGTGCTGCGGATGTGCGGGCGGCAGCCCTTGATCAGCTCACTGAGCATGCGACCGGACGGGTCGCCAGCCACCTCATGGTGGCGCCACAGCTGCTTGAGCAGTTTCTCGGTGATCTTGCCGACCAGGGCGATGGCGTTCTCCGGATAGCCATCGTCCAGCGACCGTAAGGGACGCTCCAGATCGATCCCAAGGTGCTCCGCTACCCGGGCGTGATCGTCCAGCTCGTGCCGTAATCGGCGCAGACGCTCGTCCACCGGAGCGGTCACCGCGCACCTCCGCCAGACGCACTGGCGCCAGTGGAGTCGTCGCGAACGCCGAGGACGAACGCGAAGCGGTCAGGGAAGACGAACTCCGGTCCTGGATAGCGGGCCCGGATCTCCTCGATCCCGGCGTCGAGCTCCTCATCGCTGAAGGTCGACAGCACGGACATGTACCGGGACCTGACCATGGACAAGTAGCGCTCCCTGTCCAGGCGCAGCTCATGCTCCACGAAGGTCAGCTCGGCCCGGAGCCCCGCATCGGCAAGGTGCCGGGCGATGACAGCCGGGTCAGGCTGGAGCTCTTCGTACCGCTTGAGGGCCTCGGTAAACAACGGGTAGCCGATCGTGGTCGGCAACATCGCCACCAGCAGCCGACCGCCGGGCGCCAGCAGCCGGGCCAGTCCCGTGAGCGTGGTGGCAGGATCGGTGACGTGGTGCACCGACTCCTTCAGCCACATCGCGTCCAGCTGCTCATAAGGCAGCGGCACCGTCAGGTCCGCGATCTCCTCGGCCGAGGCCCGGAGCGGTGACAGAGCGGGGGACGAGGGAAGCTGATCGAGCATCGCCGCCGAAGGATCCACGCACAGCACAGGGTGGAGTGGGCGTAGGGCCTCCGCTATACCGCCGGCGAACAGGCCCGTGCCGCACCCGATGTCCGCCATACGATCGCTCGCCGACAGCCGCAGAGTCGAGGTGATCTGTCCGGACATCCACCGCACGAAGTCCGGACTATAGGCCCAGTTGTCGTCATAAGTACTGGCGAGATTCTGGTAGTGCTCCCCCATGTCACGCCGCACCGACGCCTCCCGACCCTGATGGCTCGCCCTGCCCCGACTTGCCAGACTACCCAAATGAGCACCCTCAGCAACGGCGCATATGCTGGGGGATGACGCCGCACCACTCGGCACGGACACCGATCCGGCCGACCTAGAGCCCCGGTATTTTGGTTGGGCGAGCGACGCGCCAAGCTCCTAGCCGACCCGCTGAAGGCCACCATCGACGGTGTGGTGACCATGGACCTTCAGGAGAACCTGCGCGGCATCGAGCGGCAGATCGAGCAGGTGCCAGACCCCCGGCGCCGTTCGATCCCGCTGACGAAGACGAGGACGATGGTGACGAGACGATGGGGGTGACCTGGCTGGTGCCGGTGCGCCGCGACCGGTGGGGTTTCGGAGCGGTGGGTGTGCATTCCGCGGTGTGCCGAGATACCCGTGTATGGGGCCCTGCGTAGGCTCGCCAGCGCGGCGACCGGTGTTGATCGCGGTCGGCGCTGGAACACTGAAGCGGGTGGTCCTCCTCTCTGAGCGCGAGGAGGACCACCCGCTTCGGCGTTCGCGGGTCTACTCGGAGTCCAGACCGATTGACTCGGTTCGGACCATATTGATGAAGGAGGACCAGGAGGCGGTCGGCACGAGGAGTGCTGGGCCATGCTTGTCCTTGGAGTCACGGATGCCGACCTGGGTGGTCAGGTCCGCGATCTCCACGCAGGAGCCTCCGGAATCGTTGCTGTAGGAGGACTTGAACCAGGCGTCTTCTGCGGCCACGTCGGGGGCCATGATGTGTGTGTTGATGGCTACTTCCACTCTCGTTGCAGTGCTTCCAGAAACCCGGCCGTTCGGGCCGGAGGCAGGGCGCCGTCGCGCATGGCGTCGAAACGGCGGATGCTCCTCTGTACCTCGCGACGCTCGTCAGTGACGCTGATGCTGTTCCACATGTCCGACTGGACGATCGAGTCGAGAGCATCCTCGAAGTCGAGGACGGTGAAGTTGGTTTCAGCTCGGTAGGTGACGATGTCGTGGGTGAGGATCTGGACAGTGACGTTGTCCAGGCGGCCCAGCTCAACGATTTCGTCGTACTGCTCACGCATGGCCTGAGGCCCGCCCACCATGCGCCTCACGGCTGTCTCATCCATGATGACGTGGAGCTCAAGCGGGCTGTCGGACCTGGTGATCAGCTCCTTGCGTTCAAGACGGAGACGAACGTTCTGGTCGGTGTACTCGGAGGTCGTCTCATCGACGGGCTTGGCGATGCCGTAGAGCGCGGCCGCATAGCCTTCGGTCTGCAAGAGACCGAAGACGAAGTTGGGCTGGTAAGCCCGCATCTTCTTGGCGTCCTGCTCCAGACCTCTGTACGTCGGCATTTTGGACGGCATGAACGCTTTGTAAGGGGTCCAAGGCTCCTTGCTCAACGATTCCCTGTGGAGCTGGAGCAGTGTCTCCCGATCCTCCTTAGGGAGGTCGCTGTCGAGGTAATCGACGAGAGCTTCCAAGTCGCCGACCCTCGGAAGATCGTTCTCTCCGATTTCGACGCGCGCCAGTTTGGTGTGCGAGAACCCCAGGGCCTTGGCCACTTCCTGGAGCGTGAGTTCCTTCTTCTCTCGGAGCTTCCTTAGCTCCTTGCCTAGCTCTCGGCGCCGGAACGTCGCTCCGCGCTTCGCTGCCACCTTGCCGTCCTCTCAACCGTTTCGAGTGTTGGTGCTCGATGAGGCCCGTGTCCCCACTCCCGTGGCCTGTGTGGGGCGCCGACGCATGTCGTGCCCCCGAGTGTGTCACCCCCTGTCCCCGGTCGGGCAAGTCGTGCTGGTGCTCAGGCATTTGCCAATTTTAGTGCGATTGCCGTTGAGCTTGCACAGTAAATCGCACATGCGTGAACGTAGTTGCACCACTCACGGCTGCTTCTTCCAGGGGGCAGGTGTTGAGCGGTTCTGTCGGCGCGTCGCTGCGCTGGAGAGACGACCTCACCCGTCTCACCGTTCGCAGCGCAGCGGGGCCCGGTCAGCTCCCGTACTCCTACTGTGGCAGGTGTCGGAACGATGGCGAAGCCAGCCGAACGATCAGAGCACTGTCCTGATCACTACCCCCGAGCGACCGGGCCCGAGAGTCTCCCGCACTCCGTCTTACCGATCGACCGCCTCGGTGGGCTTCCGAGGCGTCAGCGCCGACATCTGAACGTCGAGCTTGCCCGGCCCGCTCCAGTCGCGACCGTCCATACGTTCATCGCTTCCCTGCACAACTCGTTCATCTACGACGAAGGAATCGACGACGACCTGGACACGGCATTCGGCTTGCAGTCGGCCCTGCTCGCCATGGAGGACGTTCAAGGGCTGGTGCCCCGTATCCGCCGCCACCTGGGCCAGTTGCTGAACATCGCTGTCCAGCGTGCCGCCGGAGCCCCGAGTGCGGAACTCACGGTGATCGTGAACCGAGCCCAGCAACTCGAAGTCGAGGCCCCGCCCGCTGATCTCGCATCAGCCCGAGGCTATGTGCGTCGGCTGGCGCTGGTCGCCGAAAACGTCCTCGAGGTGCTGACAGCCGAGACGACCGACACCGTCGGCTCCACCCACGTCGAAGGGCGGTGGTCAGCATGAAGCTGCCCCGTAGCTACTGGTGCCAGGTGATCTACACGGAACCGGATCGGCACGATGCCGTAGTCCTGAGCACGACGACCCGGTTCCCCGGCGGCGCAGTCACCTGGCTCAGGGGGGCTGTACGGAAGGTCGGCGTCGACCTGGATCGCGAATCCTTCGGCAGTGTATGGGCCTGGCTCGGCGACCACCAAGGCGCTGGCATGGCCGTCCGAGAGCTGCGCAGCGGCCGTCCGTGCACCGTCCGCCTGGGCAGTGACGCACGCCCAGTGTGGCTCATCGTCCACCCCGTCTCGTGCCTTCCGCTCATCGGCCCCTGCATCGGTGCCTCCAAGCGCGACTTATCCGCTCTCAGCCGGGCCCGCGTGCTCCGGAGTCGGATAGCGAGCCCGGAGCACAGTTCTCTTGACCGGAGGTCCGCATGACCACCCCGACCAGCATGCTCCCCTCGAGTGACCGAGCGGCTCTCGTGATGGCAGCGCATGAGCTACGTTCCGTTCTGCAACAGGCCGGGATCAACGGCCCGAGTCCCGTGATCGGGCTGCACGGCCCTCTCATCGGGCTGAGTGCCGTCACCGCCCGTGAGGCCGCTGAGCTGACCCGATTGATTCGCAAGGGCCTGCGCGAGACCTTGAAGGTTGCCCGTCGGCTGCGAGAGGTGTTCCTCGCGCACGACCTCGACCTGCCGGACCTGAAAGTGGACGGCGGTCGCATCATGCTCGGCGAGGTATCCGTCCCCACCGCCGCACAGCTCGCCATCCTGCTCGGCGCCCCGCGGGACAAAGTTGAGGCCGGAGCCGACGCGACGGAATGCGCGGCCAGGTGGGCACACCAGGTGCGAGTGCGTGACCTGCTCTCCGACTCCTACGAGGCCATTGCCGAGTGCATTCTCGCCGATGTGTACGCCCACCCGGACTGCATCCGATGCAATCACGAGCCCAGTATCGAGCTCGGCTCGATAGACGTCGAGGCCGCTCGGCGTCTGCTGGCAGCCCTTCGGGCGGCCGTCCCCTGAGCCGGTCGCCGGTGCGGACCGGACACCGACGCACCGGCGACCTTTCCAAGTGGGTCCTCTCAGTCCCGCGCGGCCACCGTGCACACGCCCACACGGTACGGCCCCGGGACACCCCCGGAGAGGACGACGCCACTGCCCAGCCGTCGCTGGGAGCTGGCGCCCCAGCCGCCCTCGCCCGCAGTCAGCGAGCGGCGGCCGGCCACGCCCTTTCCTCCGCCACCACCCCACCGCATCGAGGAGATCGGTCATGTCCCCCGGCGGTGCCCTCGTCAGGCGGCCTCCGACCACCGCACGACGTCTCCCACCACTTAGGAAGGACTTGCTCATGTGTTCGCATACACCGCGGTGCCCGGCGTCCGACGCCAGCGACGCGGGCGCCGCTCAGCCCATTTCCATCCACTTTGAGCAGGGGTGGGTGCTTCTGTGTAATGACATCGTGGTCTTTGAAGACACCGGCCAACTTCGGCCCGATCTGATGGTCGTCCCGCCCCGCCGCGTCGCGGCTCCCTCCCAGACGGAGAAGGCGGCATGAGCGTCCAGGACCAGGAGCACACAGCCGAGCCCGGCTCATCCCCCGCAGACTCCGCAGGCACCCGCCGCGCGTTGCGCGCTGACCTGCTGCGCGTGGGGAGGATCGGCGGCGCGAGGTCTGCGGCCTCATCCGCGGCTGTGATCGAGGGCCACGCCCTCATCGACCGGCACACCGGTGTGTGGGTGCCGCTGGCCGAGCGCCGCCGACAAGCCGCAGCAGGTTCACCAGCGGACCAGGCCCGGTGGGACCGGCTGATCGAGGCGGTCACCCGCCCTACGCAGCCGACCGAGGTGTCATACGAGAAGCTGGTCGTGCGCGTGGGCAGTGCCCGAGATCTGCTACGCACCCTGGCTGACACCCTGCCGCCATTCGCGCCGGTCGCAGAAGTCGCTCAGCGGATCGAGCAAAGGGTCGAAGTCGGCACCTACCCTCCTGGCGCCGTCCTGGCACCGGGCCGGATCGCGGCCGACCTGGGCCTCCCTCTTCAGAGCGTCCATCTGGCCTTATCCGACCTCGCTGGCAAGGGTGTGATCGAGCAGCAGGCGAACTGTCGAGCACGGGTACCTGGAGCAAACCCCTTCAACGATAGGCCCCGCCAGCTCGCTCAACTCCTGCGGGCGCTGGCAGCAGGAGGTGCCTTTCCTCCCGACACCGCGCTGCCGGGCCGACGGGAGCTGTGCCGCATCTTGGTCACCGGAGACAAACCGTTCGCCGCCGCACTGCGTCTTCTGTTCCAGGAGGGGCTGCTGGAGCGTGATGTCCGCCAGCGGCTGACCGTGCGTCGAGGCTCCGTGAAGCGAACCAACCCGCCGAAGCTTCCTGAACCAGCAGGGCACGTGAAGAGTCTCCGCGACGACGAGATCCGAGAAGCGGCCCGTACGACGCGCGCCTGGTGGAACGCACGGCTCTCGCCAGCGCCTGCCGCACTGGATCAGGTCATCGACCAGCTCGGTGCGACAGCTCATCAACTGGTCGACCGGGCCCAACCTGGCTCCGTCCCGCCAAGCACCACGCAGCAGCAGTTGTCGGCTCTCGTCGCGCGCACGGCCATCACGGGCGCTGCGGTACACCATCCGCACATCGAACTCCGGCTGTGGCACGCAGCATGCCTGGCTACGGCCGTGTGCGACCTGCTGGCCCTCCTCGGCGACGTTGCGGTCCGATCAGGCTGACCGTGATGCCCCCTTGGCGTTAAGCCCCGAGTCAGCGGTCCGGGGGAACGACCCGGGCCGTCGCGCGGCGCAAGCGCGACCCACACCCCAGGGCGAACGAGCGTGTCAGGGTTTCGTTCCCTCGTCGGCAAGAACCCTGACATCAGGTACCCGCGGAAGTCATTGATGCCAAGTAAAGGACTGGAGAAGCTGTGTCCATGGATGTCAGCGATGGCGGAGAGAAGCGGATGCGCTTACCGCAATTCCGCGTGACAGTGAACTCGCGCTGTGGTCGGGCCTGCTTCTTCTGCAGGCCATCCGGCGAGGCGGTCTCTACCGCCTCTGGCTGTGAGCTGCGGCCGGACGACCTCCTGCGCGTCGCCCAGGTTGTTCGCGACCACGGGGTGGACAGCATCAAACTGACTGGCGGTGACCCTGCCTTGTACGAGCCGCTGACAGACGTGGTTCGTCGGTTGAGGGACGAGGCAGGGTTCACTGACGTCGAGGTGATCTCGCGTCACCCCCTCATCGGCGACCGGGCGCAGGAACTCGCCGACGCTGGCGTGACCCTGTTCAACATCAGCCTCGACACGCTTGACCCGGCGCTGCATCACGAGGTCTGCGGTGTTGATGACCACGCCGAGGTGATCGGGGCCCTGGAGCGGTGCGTTGCCACCAGCGTGCCGGTGAAGGTCAACGTCGTGGTCATGGAGGGAATCAACGACCACGAGGTTCCGCAACTCGCTGAATTTTGCGAGGGGCTTGGCGTTGCCAGCATGAAGTTGTTGGACATCATCAAGGACCTGGGGGAGGGCGCGAAGAGCTTCACACGGCGGCTCAGGATCAAGCGGGGTCGGAACCTATCGGAGCTGTACGTGCCGCTGGAGAGACTCGCCGCCGAACTGCGGCTTCGAGCGGTGAACGAGCAGGTACGTCAGCAGGGCGGACTCGGCCACCCCATGTCGGTGTTTACCATGCCGTCAGGGATGGAGGTCGTGGTCAAGGACTCTACCGCCGGGGCTTGGTACGGCTCGGTCTGCCGAGGCTGTTCCTTCTTCCCCTGCCACGACGCGCTGATGGCACTGCGGCTTACCTCGGACCTTCGGATGCAGTTCTGCCTCCTCCGTGAGGACGTCACCGTCGACCTCGCTCCGTTCCTCGCCAGCGGAACGGCCGGCGAGATGGAAGCCCGCGTGCAGGCCGCCCTTGAGGTGTACGAGGACGCGCAGTTCCGCCCCGGAGCAAGCACCCCCCAGCAGCTACTGGAGGTGGGGCGTCGATGAGCGTGTTCCTGGGGCTCCCCGACACCCCGCACGCGGCTGCCGCGGCGGTGTCAAGCCGACCGCTGGTGATCCTGGTCTACCCGAAGGTGGACCACGAGAAGGACTACGTCTACTTCTGGATGCCGTTCTCGCTGCTGACCATCGCCAAGCCCCTCCTCGATGAAGGCCAGGTCGAGGTGCTCCTCTTCGACGGCAATCAGTCAGATGCCCAGGCATGGGACCGCTTCTTGGACGAGCACCTGGACCGCGCTGTGTGCATCGGTGTGAGCGTGATGACCGGCGGAGGACAGATCGGCCACGCCCTGGACATGGTCCGGGTAGCGAAGGAGCGCCCCGCCTGCCCGCCCGTCGTCTTCGGCGGCCCTCACGTCAACGTGCTCGGTGAGCAGACCGCCGCTCACGAGCTGGTGGACGGGGTACTGGTCGGACCGGGGCAGAACTCCATGCCGGCGTTCGTCGCTTCGCTGCTGGGACAGCTACGCCGCCAGGATGTCCCCGGACTGATCGCGCGCCGCCGCGGCGAACTGTTGCGCGGTCCCGTCAATCCTCCGCGTACCGGCATGATGGGCGCGTACCCCTGGGACCTCCTGCGTGTCACGGACTACATCCGCGATGATCCCACTGTGGCAAGCAGGACGCTCAACTACGTCTCGTCCCAGGGCTGCGTCTACAAGTGCCAGTTCTGTTACGAACTCACCTATCAGCGCAAGTACTCCGCGATGGCCGCAGAGGGTCTGGTCCACGACATCGCGGACCTCAAGGCGCGGTACGACATCAACGGCGTGAAGTTCTATGACGCGGACTGGTTCGTCAACTTGCGCCGCTCCATCGCGTTCTGCGAAGGGCTGATCCAACGTGATCTGGGTCTGAAGTGGGCGGCGAGCATCAACCCCAACGACATCCTCAAGGCCCGGCGCGCTCGCATGGACCTGCTCGGCAACGTCGCGGCCAGCGGTTGCTCCCGTCTGCTGATGGGCGTGGAGTCCGGCTCCGACCGAGTCCTGTCCGAAGTGGTGAAGAAGGAAGTCACCCGGGCTCAGATCCTTGACGTGGCTGCCGAGATCGCCGACGCGGGAATCCTCGGCAGCTACACCTTCATCGTTGGCTTCCCCGGGGAAAGCGATACAGAGGCGGAGGAGACGTACTCGCTGATCGAGGAGCTGCGGGCCCTCACGACTACGCCCGAGACGCGAGTGCACCTCTTCGCTCCCTACCCAGGCACCCCGCTCTACGACGACGCCCTGCGGTACGGGTTCCAGCCGCCCGAGGACCTGGAGGGCTGGTCCCACTTCGACTACTACACCAGCCTCACCCCGTGGACGTCCCAGGCCACCGCCGACCGCGCCCGCGAGCAGACCCAAATGCGGATGGCCCCCGCTCGCTGACCCACCCCCGCCCCGAGGAGATGACGTGACCACCGCGCCGCCCCTTCCCGCCCCCGTCACCCAAGGCGACACGATCGGTGTCATCACCGTGGCTGCGCCCGAGCCGCACCTCCACCCCGACTTCTACGCCAGGGGCCTCACAGCCCTACGCGAGCAGGGATTCAACGTCGTTGCCGCCGCTTCTACTGAGCGTCACCACGGCTACCGCGCTGGAACCGAAACCGAAGTACTGAACGACTTCCACGCCATGGTGTCCGATCCGGCAATCAGCGCCGTGGTCTGCGCCGGCGGCGGGAAGAACACCAACCGCCTGCTCCGTGGACTCGACCTCGAACTGATCGCCGCACACCCCAAAGCGATCGTCGGCGTCAGCGACCCCAGCCTGCTGCTCAACGCCATCACAGCCCGGACCAAGATGCCCACATTCCACGGCCCGGCCGTGGTGTGGGACTGGGGCTCGGAGAACTCCCCCCAGCACACCACGGACAACTTCTGCGCAGTACTGGCCGGGCAGCCGAGCACCGCCGTCATCGATGCACCCCTGGGCTGGCTGCGGACCGGCACCGCGAGCGGCCATCTGGTCGCCGGATGCCTCTCCTCCCTGCGCTGCCTGCTGGGCACCCCGTGGGAGCCCGACTGGGACGGCGCCATCCTGGCCTGGGAGGACGCATTCAAGCCGGTCGAGTTGCTGGACCAGACCCTCACCCACTTCCGCGACCTGGGAGTCCTGGAACGCATCGCGGGCATGGTCATCGGCGAACTCGTCAGCTGCGAGGCGTCCGCAGGTTGGGGAGCCCACGAGATGGTCATGGACCTGTGCAACGCCTACGACTTCCCCATCGCCACCGGGCTGCCGTTCGGCCACACCGCCGTCAAGTACACCCTTCCGATCGGCACGACCGTGCGGCTGAACAGCGACGCCGCCGTCGGACTGACCGTGGCGTCCCCGTGGGTAAGCAGCGCCTCGGCCGAGGTCGGAGGTGCACAGTGACGCTCACGAAGCCCGGTGCACGCCTATACGCCACGTTCCTCAAAGACAACCCCGACGAGCGGAACGTCCTGCTGCGCAAGGCGGCCCTGATCCGCGCCCTGCGCGACTACCTTCACGACCACGGTTTCATCGAGGCTGCCACACCGGTCCTGTGCGAGAACCGGGAGAGTGCCCCGATCCCGCAGTTCTCCACCACCCACCCGCTCACCGGACAGCACTACTATCTACGTCACTCGGCGGAGGACTACGTACGACGCCTGGCCATCACGGTGGACCGCGTCTATGACCTTGGCAAGGCCATCCGAGCCGAGCGTGAGGACGCCCACCGCGCTGTCGAGTTCCTCATGCTGCAAACCGCTGCCCGTGACGTGGGCCTCGACGAAGGCGTCGCCATCGTCATCAGTCTCATTCAGGCCACCGTACTGGCTTCCTACGGCACGCTGAACACACCTGGCGTGGACTGGACACACATCCGCGTGCGAGCCGTCGACGACACCATCGTAGGAGCACTCAAGTCCGACGGGCCTCTCACCGACGCAGAGATGACGGCCGCAGCACGCAGCTGGCTCACCCGCAACGGGCACAAGCTCGGCGCGAGCGACTGGGAGGTGATGGAGGACTTCATGAAGCACGCCGTCGAGTCCTCCATCACCGAACCGACGGTACTCACCGGATTCCCCTTCGCACTGCGCCACAACAGCCGGGTCGATGACACCGGCCGTGCCCAGCGTTTCTCCCTGATTGCTCGCGGGATCGAGTGCTGCGATGGCGGCCTGAAGCTACGTCGCGCCGACGACTACCGGCCCATGGTTGACGCCAACATCGCCCTGCGCACGGAGATGTATGGGATAACCGATGACCAGGGGCCCCTTGACTTCTACGCCGACGTCGACAGGGATCCCGCCGACGTGTTCACCTTCGGTCTCGGCATCGAACGGCTCCTCGCCCTCTGTGCCGACCGCAGCGTGCAAGACGTCCTCACCTTCCCGTTCCACTGAACCCGACCAGGAAGGAACCCGAGCCCGCCATGGACGACACGATGCGCGCGATCGTGATCACCGAGAGCCTGACCGGAGGCCAGCTCCCGCCAGGCCTGGCGCCCCTCGAAGACCGCCGCTACCGGCACATGTTGGACGAGAGCACCCCCATCGAGATCATCGAACTCACGGTGCCGACCGACAGGGCTCCTGCTGCGGGCCTGCAACTCGCTCAGGCACTGCTCCCCAAGCTGTACTACGCGCACCTGATCGACAGCCAGCAGATGCTCGTCGCCTTCCCGCAAGCCCTCGTGCTGATCGTTCGAGGCGGCCAGCAGGCAGCGGAGCGCGCTCAGGCAGTCGGTGCACTGTTCGGCATCCCGCCGGAGCAGATGCGCTTCCTGGAGATGTTCGATGAAGACCACCCCGACGCTCCCTCCTCCGCCCGAGGGCGGGGAGGCGCCGAGCGGTGAGTCGTGCCACGACATCGAGTACGCCGCTGGCCGTTATCACGGGCGCCAGCGGCGCTCTCGGTGCAGCCATCCATGCTCTGCTCGCTCAGCAGGGCTGGCACGCTGTGGTCACCTACCGAACCCGTCCTCCCTCGAACAAAGAGGACACTTCGACGCCGGGAACCAGGTGGGTGCGCTTCGACGGGAGCACCGATGACGGCACCGAAGCACTGCGCGAAGCTGTGGCACAGCACCCCGGACGCCTACAGGCCGTCTTCGCCTGCATTGGCGCCCCGTCCACGAAACGCTTCATCACCGACACCCCGACCGCCGAATTCGAAGCCGTGCACCAGGCCAACACCTTGAGCTTCATCCGCACCTGGCATGCCGTCGCTGAGCGCGCCCGCACCGATGCAGCGTCGCTGCTTGCCATTGGCTCCGACGCAGGACGCGCCGCGCGTCCCGGAAACGGCCCGTACACGGCGGCCAAGGCCGCGCTCGAAGCCGTCATCCTCACCCTCGCCAAGGAGGAGCATCCGCACGGCGTCCGCGCCAATCTGGTAGCCCCCTCTCTGATCGACTCGCCCCTTGCCCAGCAGGTCCTCAAGCTCAAAGGAGTCACCGACCAAGATCGCTACTACACCGAGCTGCCGTGGGGCCGGCCGCTCAGCCTGGACGAGGTTGCCCGCGTCTGTATCGACCTCGCCACCGCCAGGCACTGGCGCTACGCCACCGGACAGATCTATCCACTTCTGGCGGCAACAGGCTGATGGTCAACGACGTCCACGCTCGCCAACTGGCCATCGTGCAGACGCTGCGCAGTCGCAACTGGGTGCCCGCCTCCTCGCTCGCCGAACGCTTCGGCGTAACGGAGCGGACAATCTACCGGGACATCGAGAAGCTGACTCAGCATGGAATCCCCATTCAGGCCAGCCCCGGCCGTGAAGGCGGCTACCGGCTCACCCCCGACAACCCGCTTGACCCGCTCACCCTCGACTCCGACCAGGCCCTCCGCCTCTACGTCCTCGGCCTTGTCGAGCCCGCCGACGGCACCGAAACACCCGAGTCTCGCGCCCGCAATGCCGGGATCAACGCCACTACCCAAGAGGTGATGCGCCGCCTGACCCAGCGCATCCATTTCGACACTGCCGACTGGTACTGGCGCGACGAAGGATCTGGCCACCTTCCCACCCTGCGGTACGCGATGCTGACCGGCACCGCGGTGGAGGTGGCCCTTCGCGTAAAGGGCGGCGCCCAGGAGTCCCGGCTCCTGAAGCCCTACGGCATGGTCTGGAAAGCCGGTGAATGGCACATGGTCGCCGCAGCCCCATCCGGAGACCCCGAACGCTTCCGTCTCAACTTGGTCGACCGGCTTACCCTGACCGACCTGCAGTTCACCTACCCAGAGGACTTCGTCGTCCGCGACTGGTGGGCAGCAGCCATGGAGGACTACGGCAAAGGACCAACCCGCATCGAGCTGCATGTCGCCTCAGCAGCACGAGAAGAACTCCTACGCCTGAGCCTGAAGTCCAACTCCGAGCTCCACGACCAGCCCGACGGATCACTGATCATCGTGCTCTTCGCCGACCGATGGGAATGGCTCATTCCACTCGTCACCAGCTACGGCCAAGACGTCACGGTGACCCAACCCCCAGAACTCCGCGCTGCCGTCATCACACACCTCCGCTGCGCACTGGACGCCTACGAATCACCCTCGGCCCTTCAACCCTCAGACGAATCAGCCAGCTTCCGCAACGACGACTCCCGCCTCCGTTCCACCCGCGGTCGCACACCCAGGAGCACCACGTGACACCACGCCGCCTTCCACAGGCCGACACCCTGCGGCTCTCCACGACCGGACCTTTCGACTTCCGGCACACCCTGTGGAAGCCCAGCCACTTCGCCACCGCCCTGGAAGCCCATACCCCCAACGAGAGCTGGCGCACATTCCGCCTGGACGAGCTGGTGTGCGGTGTTCACCTCCGCCCTGATGGACCCAGCGGACTGGCCGCCGACATCTACACCGATGGCGAGTGGAAGCCCCACCACCGCCAACCCCTCACCCAGCGCCTGACCAATAGCTACGGCCTCAACGAGAACCTGGCCGAGTTCACCGACCTCGCCAAGAAGATCCCAGCAATGACCCAGCCGCTGGCAGCCTTTGACGGGATGAGGCAGAGCTGCCCGGAAGACCTCTTCGAGATCGCCGTCATCGCTCTCCTCCTGCAAAACGCGACTGTGGCCCGCACTGCGCAGATGATGCGCAACCTTCTCACCCACTACGGTCACGTGGTCCACTTCGCGGGCCTGACCCTCCGGGCGTTCTTCACACCAACGGAGATCATCGGCATCCCGGCCGAAACCTTCCGTGAACGTGACCGGCTCGGATACCGCGACAAGTACCTCCCACGCTTCGCCGCATTCTTCGCCGAAGACGGCACCCAAGAGCTCGCTGGGGCAAACGACCTCGCCACCCGCTTCCAAGAGATCAAAGGTGTGGGTCCCTACACCGCTGCTGTGATCGCTTCTCACGCCTCACGCGACCACAGCGCCCTCGGCCTGGACGTATGGAACTGCAAGATCCTTGCCCGCCGGCTCCTCAACATCGACGACGCCCCAGCCGAGGACGTTCAGGCCCGGATAACCGAACTCTTCCCCGGCTACCAAGGACTTGCCGCGCTCTACCTCATCGAGCACGAGTACCTGACCGCCCCGGTGGTGCCACTTCTGCACCCAGACGGGCTCGCCGCGTGGAACGACGCCTTCGAGAAGCCCGTCTGACACATCCCAGAGTGCTTCCCGAGGGCCTGCGCGACGGCATGTGCATGTATGCACCGCCCGGGGGTGATGTTCTCCTTGCCTGCTTCGACCGGCGGCACCGCGTTGCCCTGCTGGATCACGGGATTGCGGCCGCCGGACGGCTGTGGGCTCTGCCGTCCGTGCGGCAGAGGACGGCCGAGCCGTACCGGCGGGCCGCGCAGCGCCTTGCCCGCACGATGGCCCCCGCGGGGGCCATCCGCCTCGGCGCGGTCACCGGCCGCGTCCCGGCCCCCGCCTCCGGAGCCACTTGGCCTCGGCGGCAGGGTGAGCGCCGCATCTTCACCGGGCATGTCACCTCGCTCTGCGCTCTGCCCGGCGCCGACATGCCTCTGACCTGGCTCCCATACGCCCAAGTTGCCGCGTGTATCGGGGATTTGGGGGTCACGGATCTGGGCCTGCTTCTTCAGGGATATGTGGACGGCTGGATTCCGGACGGGTGGATCACCCTGGAGTAGCCCTGTCCCTCAGGCGCCGGGGGGCAGGGCTGCGCGGGGCCGCGACCGGCCCCAGTCCCGGTCGCGGCGACGTCTGTGCGAAGTGTTCGGGCCGGTCACGAGCCGCAGCAGCCCCCGCCCGGCGCGTCCTCAGTGGCAGTGGCAGCTGGCGCCGTTGTGGCGAGCTGGACGGGCTGGGGTTCGGGGGCGGCGCAGCAGCCTGCGCCGGAGGTCTGGTCGGCTTCGGGCTGGTCGAAGAGTCCTGCGCCGCCGCACACTCCGGTCTCCGGCAGGGTGAGTTCGATGCGGTCGGCGGCTTGAAGGTCACCGGCGAGGGCGGCGGCAACCGAGCGGACCTGCTCGTAGCCGGTCATGGCCAGGAAGGTCGGGGCGCGGCCGTAGGACTTCATGCCGGCCAGGTAGATGCCGCTTTCGGGGTGGGACAGTTCGCGGTGGCCGTGGGGGTAGACGGTTCCGCAGGAATGGACGTTGGGGTCGATCAGCGGGGCCAGTTCGAGGGGGGCCTGGAGGCGCTCATCGAGGTTCAGGCGTACCTCGGACAGGAAGGAGAGGTCAGGGCGGAGGCCGGTCAGCACGATCACCTCATCCACCGCATCGAGCCGTCGCCCGTCCTCGCCGACCAGTACCAGGCGCCCGTCGCGGTCGCGCTCGATGGTCTCGGTGCGAAAGCCGGTGACGGCGTCGGCGTGGCCGTCCTCGACAGCGGACTTTGCCGCCAGGCCCAGGGCCCCGCGGGCGGGCAGCTGGTCGGCCGCGCCGCCGCCGAAGGTGGCCCCGGAGATGCCCCGCCGCAGGATCCACACCGCCTTCGTCCCCGCACCGCCATCGGAGACGGCCAGGTCAGCCAGATAGGCCAGTGCGGTGAAGGCGGAGGCACCTGAGCCGATCACCGCGGTCTGCTTGCCCGCGTACCGGGCCCGCACGGCGGGGTCCTTCAGGTCGGGGACGCGGTAGGTGATGCGGCCGGCCGCCTCCCGCTCGCCGAGGGCGGGCAGGCCGCCTGCGCCCGCGGGGCTGGGAGTGGTCCAGGTGCCGGAGGCGTCGATCACCGCGCGGGCGAAGACACGCTCCTCGCCTCCGTCGGCACGGGTGTAGTGGACGGCGAAGGGCTGGGCCTCACGGTCGGCATCGACGATGCGGTCGCGCCCGGCGCGGGAGACGCCGGTGACGGTGACGCCGAAGCGGACCCGATCGCCCAGGGCATCGGCCAGCGGCGTGAGGTACTGCTCGGCCCAGTCACCGCCGGAGGGGTAGGAGGCCGCGTCGGGGCGTGTCCAGCCGGTGGGGGCGAGCAGCTTCTCAGCCGCCGGGTCGGTGACCTCACCCCAGGGAGAGAACAGCCGCACATGTGCCCACTGGCGCACCGCTGCCCCAGCGGCCTGCCCGGCTTCCAGGACCAGCGGGGTGATGCCGCGGTCGATCAGGTGGGCGGCGGCGGCCAGGCCCGTCGGCCCGGCTCCGATCACGACAACGGGCAGCTCAGCGGTGGCGGGCGCGTTCACGGCGACTCCTAGCGTCATCCGGCGTCTCGAACAGGTTGCGCAACCAGCATCACCCCTGATTCGATAAACGTCAACATAGACGCTTGTCGAATCAGGGGATGGTTGTGGAGTACGTCGACGTCGCGGTGATCGGCGGGGGCCAGTCCGGGCTGGCCGCCGCACATGCTCTGCTCCCGCATGGACTGAGGCCGGTGGTGCTGGAGGTGTCCGAGCAGGCGGCCGGGTCCTGGCCGCGGTACTACGACAGCCTCACTCTGTTCTCCCCGGCCCGGTACAGCTCGCTTCCCGGCCTGCCTTTCGGTGGCGACCCCCGGCGGTATCCGCACCGGGACGAGGTGGTCGACTACCTCCTGCGCTGCGCCGGCCGGCTGGACGCGGAGATCCGTACCGGTTGCCGTGTGGAGGAAGTCCACCGCGACGGGGGCGGGGAGGGGTTCTTGGTGACGCTGGCAGACGGCTCCCGCCTGGGCGCGCGTGCCGTGGTGGCGGCCACCGGGGGCTTCGGCTGCCCGAGGCGGCCCGCCCTGCCAGGCCTTGAGTCGTTCCCGGGCGCGGTCCTGCACGTCGCCGAATACCGCGGTCCGCAGCCCTTCGCCGGTCAGCGGATTGTGGTGGTGGGCGCCGGTAACTCTGCCGTTCAGGTCGCGGCCGAGCTCGCCGGCCATGCCCAAGTCAGCCTTGCCAGCCGGTCTCCCATCAAGTGGTTCAAGCAGCGCCCCCTGGCCGGCAGAGACCTGCACTTCTGGCTCAAGGTCACCGGCCTGGACATCGCACCGCTCGGACGCTTCCAGCGTGCTCCGGCCACCATGGGTTCGCCACCGTCGAGGGCCCCAAGGTCATCTGGAGCGACGGCTTGGCCGAGGAGGTCGACACCATCGTGCTGGCCACGGGCTACCGGCCCGACCTCGGATACCTCGGCCCCCTCGGGGACTTGGACTCACAGGGGCGCCCGCGCCATCGCGACGGGATCGCCCACGCCCACCCCGGCCTCGCCTACGTCGGACTGGAATGGCAGCGCAGCCTGTCCTCCGCTTCCCTGCGGGGAGTCGGCCGCGACGCACAGCGGATCGCCCGGCACCTGGCCGCCCATCTGGCCCGGCCATAGCCCGCGGCAGCCGACCCTGGAGCGCTTGGTTCGATGTATGTCAACATAGACGCATGTCGAACGCGCAGGCGATGCCGCAGCTCGATACGGAAGGCGGCCAGGCGGTGGCACCGTGCTGCCCGCCGCTGACCGAGCGCCCCTTCACCGCTGAGGAGGCCGAGACGGCCGCGCGGATGTTCAAGGCGCTCGGCGACCCCATCCGGCTGCGACTGTTCTCCGCGGTCGCCTCGCATCAAGATGGCGAGGCGTGCGTGTGCGACATCTCCGATGTCGGCGTCTCCCAGCCCACGGTCTCCCACCACTTGAAGAAGCTCAAGGAGGCCGGGCTGCTGACCTCCGAACGGCGCGGAACCTGGGTGTACTACCGGGTCGCGCCATCGGTGCTGGCCGCGATGAGCCAGCTCCTCACAGCCACCCCCGCCGCCTAATGGGAGCTGCCGGGTCAGGGAAGGCTCGGTGCCGTAGCCGCCAGCAGGTGAGCACTTCCGCCGCCGGAAGCAGTCGACTTCTGTGGTCAGACCGTGCCCCTGCTGGTCGGCCGGGAGGCCAGACCGTTGATGGGGTGGCGTGCCCGCCCCATGGGGCGTGAGCACTGGATCCATTAGGCCGCGTGCCGCGCCTTCCGCAGGCTGCAGAGGAAGCGAAGTTCCTGACCAGGAGGACGAGTTGCTGCTGATCGGCGATGACTGGGCCGAAGACCACCACGATGTCGAGGTCCAGGACGGGGACGGTCGGAAACTGGCCGTCGCGAAGCTGCCCGAGGGCGTGGAGGGGATCGCAAAACTGCACGAGCTCGTCGCCAAGCACGGCGGCAAGGACGAGGGTCTGTTGGATGCCGCCGAGGTCGTGGTCGGGATCGAGACCGACCGCGGTTCGTGGGTGCAGGCCCTGATCGCCTCCGGCTACCAGGTCTACGCGATCAACCCGCGGCAGGTCGCCCGCTTCAAGGAGCGGTACGCCTCTTCCGGCGCCAAGAGCGACAAGGGCGACGCGCACGCGCTCGCGGACATGGTTCGCATCGACCGCGACCAGCTGCGGCCGATCGCCGGGGACAGCGAGCAAGCGCAAGCCGTCAAGGTCGTTGCCCGCGCCCACCAGACCCTCATCTGGGAACGCACCCGCACCTTCCAGCGACTGCGCAGCACACTGCGCGAGTACTTCCCCGCCGCCTTGAACGCCTACGCAGACCTCACGCTGACCAGCACGGACGCGCTGGAACTGCTGATCAAGGCCCCTACCCCGGCAGCCGGAGCGAAGCTGACCCGCACGCAGATCACCACAGTGCTGGCACGCGCCCGGCGCCACCACCGGGACGCGAAGGCAGCCACGATCCAGGCCGCGCTGCGCGAGCGGCAGCTCGGCCTGGCCGAGCCCGTCACGGCCGCCTACGCGGCCACCGCCACCGCCCACGCCCGGCTGCTGATCGCGTTGAACGAGCAGATAGCCGGGCTGGAGGGACAGGTGAAGGCCCATTTTCTGAAGCACCCGGACGCTGAGATCTACCTCTCGATGCCCGGCATCGCAGAGATCACCGGCGCCCGGGTGCTCGCCGAGTTCGGTGACGATCCCACCCGCTACGCCAACGCGAAGGCCCGCAAGAACTACGCCGGCACCAGCCCCATCACCCGGGCCTCCGGCAAGAGTCACACCGTCCAGGCCCGCTACGTCCGCAACAACCGGCTCGCCGACGCGTTGCAAACCCAGGCGTTCTCCGCCCTGCGGGCCTCCCCGGGAGCCCGCCGCTACTACGACAAGCAACGCGCCCGCGAGGCCGGTTACAACCCCGCCCTCCGACAGGTCGGCAACCGCCTGGTCGGCATCCTCCACGGATGCCTCAAGACCCGCACCCGCTACGACGAAGCGACCGCCTGGTCGCACCACGCGCATCCCCATGCCGCTTGACTTCAAACGACATGGGGTGTCTGACCACCTTCTGCTCCAGGGGCTCAGCATGGTGACCCTCCACACCGGCCCGTCGAGCACGGCCATCGTGCCACTCACCGCAGACCACGCGGATCAGGTCCTGGCCATCTACCAGGCGGGCATCGACGAAGGCAACGCAACCTTCGAGACCACCGCGCCCGCCTGGGACTCCTTCGATGCAGCCAAGCTGCCCGAACACCGCTTCGCCGCCCTCGACGCAAGCGGAACGGTCCTCGGCTGGGTCGCAGCCACCAAGGTCTCCAGCCGATGCGCCTACGCCGGTGTGGTCGAGCACTCCGTCTACGTCCACCCCGACGCCCGCGGTCACGGCATCGCTTCCGCGCTGCTCAGGGCGCTCATCGAGTCCTCCGAGGCGGCAGGGATCTGGACCATCCAGTCCGGCATCTTCCCTGAGAACACCGCCAGCCTCGCTGTGCACCAGCGGGCCGGGTTCCGGGTCATCGGCACCCGGGAGCGCATCGGCCGCCACCACGGCACATGGCGCGACGTGTTGCTCATCGAACGCCGCAGTCCTGCCATCTCGTGATCACCGACCCATCAGCGCAACAGGTCATGCCGGTCTGGGGTCAGTGCAGCTGTTCCGCGATCTGGCGGGCCGCTTCTCGTGCCGGGCGGCCCACACCGATCAGGGTCGCGGAGGCCGGGCCGGTCCAGTCCCCGTACCTGAGGAGGTGCAGCCGCGACTCGTCGGCGGTGCGGGTGCCGTTCACCGCGATGTGGCCGCGTGGCCCCCGCAATCCGAGCGGGGCGAGGTGGATCAGGGCAGGGCGGAAGCCGGTACACCAGATGATCGTGTCCACCTCGCTGCTGGTGCCATCGGCCCACTGGACACCGGTGGCGGTGCACCGGGTGAACTTCGACCTGGCCGTGAGGAGTCCTGCGTCGCGGGCAGCGCGAACCGGCGGTACTGCGACGATATCGCCGAGCGAGGCGACGCCGCCGGTGTCGGTGCGACCTTCGTCCAGCGCGCGGCGCCGGGCGGTGGCAGCGTCGAACAGGACCCGGCCATCGATGTCGTCGGCCAGGAACCGCGGTGGGCGCTGAGTCGCCCAGGTCAGATCCGTGTCGTAAGCGAGGTCGGCGGCGATTTGGGCTCCGGAATTTCCTCCACCGACGACGATCACACGCTGGCCTGAGAGGTCGGCCGGACGGCAGTACTGCACGGTGTGGAGCTGGCGGCCCCGGAAAGCGCTGCGGCCGGGCACGGCGGGCAGGAAGGGGCGCGACCACATGCCCGTGGTGCTGATGACGGACCGCGCCCGCCAACTGCCGGAGTCGGTCTCGAGATGAAGGAACTGTCCGCGCCGATGGACCCCCTCGACCCACACGCTGCGCTGGATGGGCAGGGCGTACCGCTTCTCGTAGTCGGCGAGGTACTCGACCACATGCCCGGCGTCCGGGTAGACCTCGCCAGGCTGGGGTGGCATGAGGCGCCCGGGGAGCGAGGAGTAGGCGGCCGGGGAGAACAGGCGCAGCGAGTCCCAGGTGTGCTGCCAGGCGCCGCCTGGGGTGGACTGGGCATCGAGGATGACGAAGTCCACGCCCAAACGGCGCAGGTGGTAGCTGGCAGCGAGCCCTGCCTGGCCGCCGCCGACCACCACTACATCGGCCTGCTGCGTCACCGCGCGGCGAACCTCTTGCGCCACGCCAGGGACACGTACACCAGCGCCACGAGCACTGGCACCTCGATGAGCGGGCCGACGACGCCGGACAGGGCCTGGCCGGAGGTGACGCCGAAGGTGGCGATGGCGACGGCGATGGCCAGTTCGAAGTTGTTGCCCGCGGCGGTGAAGGCGAGGGTGGCGGTGCGGTCGTAGGCCAGGCCGATGGCCTTGCCGAGTACGAAGGTGCCGAACCACATCAGCGCGAAGTACACCAGCAGCGGCAGGGCGATGCGGGCGACGTCGCCGGGCTGGGAGGTGATCGTCTTTCCCTGGAGGGCGAAGAGGATGACGATCGTGAACAGTAGCCCGTACAGGGCCCACGGTCCGATCTTGGGCAGGAAGCTGTTCTCATACTGCTCGCGGCCGAGCTGCCTCTCGCCGATGCGCCGGGTGAGGAACCCGGCGAGGAGCGGGATGCCGAGGAAGATGACGACGTTCAGGGCGATCTTCCACATCGAGATGTCCAGGTGCTCGCCGTCGCCC
>NZ_JAERRF010000035.1 GCF_016741875.1 Streptomyces coffeae
CAACTCCTCCAGCCGGAGCGCATCGGTGTGAAGCTCTCCGAGGAGTTCCAGCTGCACCCCGAGCAGTCCACGGACGCCATCGTCATCCACCACCCCGAGGCCACGTACTTCAACGCACGGTAGGTGCGGTCGAACACCTCATGCCGTGGGCCGGGGCCCGAAGGCCCCGGCCCACCGCCGGGCTTCTAGCCCACCCGGAAGATCTGAGCGGCCAGGTCGTCCGCGATCTCCAGGTGTTCCGCGGGCGGGACGTCCTGTGCCTTGCGGCCGGGCCAGAAGCACTCCACGTATCCCTCACGGGTCAGATAGTTCGCCGGAGGCTCGGACACGGCGCCCACGGTGGCGGAGACCTCGTAGCCGGTCACCGCCTCCGGGACGCGGGTGGGTGCCCCGATCCCGGTGATCGTGCCGTTGGCTGCCTTGAGCACCGCGATGGCGGCCACTCCCCTGGCCTCCGGGCTCGTCGGCCCCGGGTCGGGAAGGTCCAGGTAGGACGCGATGTGCAGGGCGTACGGGGAAAGCCCGGTGGCCCGTTCCACCTGGTCCAGGATGCCACCACCGGCCGTCCGGGCGCCCACCTCGATGACCACCGGTTCGTGCCCGTCCTGCCGCCGGATCTCCACATGGGCCAGTCCACGGTCGAGCCCGATCGCCTCACACGCCCTGACGGCCAGGTCACGCAGCGCCGTGTCGTCCACGTGGACACTGGGCACACGGTGTCCGATCTCGGCGAAGTGCGGATGGGGGCCCAGCGCCTTGTCCACGACGGCCAGTACTTCACGCCGCTCGCCGTGGTTGAGCACCTCCACGGACACCTCTTCGGTGAGGTCGCAGAACTCCTCGACCTGGACGCTCCGGTTGACGACGGAGAAGGTGGCGGCGTTACGGTCGATGATCTCCATGACGTACTGGAACGCCTCCTGGGCCTCGGCCGTCGAGCTGACCAGCCGGACGCCCAGGCTGCCGCCGAACGCGGCCGGTTTGATCACACAGGGCAGCCCCAGCTCGGCGACCGCCGCCTCCACCTCGGCGGCGTCCGCGACCTTGACGTAGCGCGGTGTCCGCACCCCGGCGGCCCGCAGCACATCCTTCATCCGGTCCTTGTTGATGGAGGAGTTCTCGATCGCCTCGCGGGAGAGGTAGGGGACCCCGTAGTGCTCGGCGATCGCGAAGCCCGCCCAGAGACCGCCGTCGATGAAGGGGACGACGGCCGCCGGGCGCAGCCCGCTCTCCCGCTCGAACTCCTGGACCGCTTCGAGGGCCGCCCGAGGGGCGAAGGGGTCTCCGGTGATGATGTGATCGAAGAACTTGGCCGAGCGGGCGCCGGGGGCGGCGAAGATGGTGGCAATCGGCCCCGGGAAGAGGCGGATCGCGGACACCAGCGCCCGCTCCCGCAGGGCCATATGGGCCCCGATCGCCAGGAGGTAGCCATCGGAGCGGGCAGGGGTACGGATCATGTCCGCCTTCCGAGCGGGCACCGACACTGCGCGGAACGGCGCCATCTGTCAGATCGTCAGCCGAGTCTACGGCGGCTGCCGCTATCGGGTCGAGGACGCCACGACATCCGTGATTCGCGTCAACTGCCTTTGTATGCTGCCTATATGGCCCACGCAACGAATCCGTCGACGACCACCGGCTGCTTCGCGGATCCCCTGGGCGGCCTGGACGACGCCACCTGGGACGAGCTGGCGGCCGACCGCTTCTACTCCTCCGCCCTGTGGCTGCGGCTGTGCGCGCTGGAGCCCGGCGGTGTGTCCGGGGCGGTCCACACCCGGCTCGCGGGCGGCGGGCGGGCCGCGGTGCCGGTCTCCGCGGTGACGGGCGAGCAGAACACCAACTACCGCTGGAGCGATGTGCTGGCCCGGCACGGCCTTCCCCAGCCCCCGCCGCAGGGCGTCCTGGTGGGTCAGCGGCGTGGCTATCTCGGCCATCTGCTCACCGGGGCACGGCACACGTCGGACGCTGCGCACACCGCTGAGGCGGCGCAGGGCCTGCTGGCGGGGGTCCGCGCGGCCGGGTCGCCGCTGGAGGACACCCGCACCCGGGTGGCGATGTACTTCACCAGCGAGGACGTGGCCTCGCTGCGTGCCGCCGGGGTGGACACCCTGCCGGTCGTGCTGGCCGCGGACGCCGCGATCGACGTACCGGAAGGCGGCTGGGACGCCTGGCTGGCCTCGCTGACCTCCAAGCGGCGGCAGACGGTACGCCGGGAGCTGTCCGACTTCGACCGGGCCGGATACCGGGTGGAGCACCATCTGCTGCCCGAGGTGTACGGCGATGTGGCCCGGCTGGCCGCCGGGACCCAGCGGCGGTACGGCCATACGGTGGACCTGGACGCGTTCACCGAGGGCTTCCGCCGCCACGGCGAGCTGGCGGGCGAGGTCGCCGAGGTGCTGTTGCTGCGCGCCCCGGACGACGGGGCCGCGATCGGCTGCTGTATGTACTGCCGCAGTGGCGACACCGTGTACGCCCGGGCCGTGGGGTTCGACTATCCGAGGCTGCGGGGCGCGGCGGAGTACGCCAACCTCACGTACTACCGGCTGCTGGGCCTGCCGGGGGTGCGCCGGCTGCATCTGGGGATGTCCTCGCCCGGCGCCAAGGTGCTGCGGGGCGCCCGGCTGAGCCCGCTGTGGCTGTTGGATCTGTCGGAGGACAGTGTGCTGCGCGGCCATGACGACGCGGTCCGGACGCACAACCGTGCCTTCGCCGAGGAGCTCCGCGCGTCGGTCCCGGCGGTCAAGGGCGCGCTGGACGAGGACGAGTGGACGGTGTATGCCTGAGGCGGCGGCCGGAGGGGAGCGACCGGTCCGCGGTGGGGTCAGGGGGTCTCGCTCTTCGTCCCGACCGGCTCGGCGGTCCGCGCGGGAGGTGTCGGTGTCTCACCGGTGAAGCGCCGCGCGGTCGGCAGCGCCAGCACCACCAGCACGCTGAGCACATGCCAGCCCGCGCCGAACAGCAGGACGTTGTCGGCCCCGACGGCGTCCGCCACCGAGGCGGCGACCGCGAGGCCGAGGGGTGCCGGCGCGTAGGAGCACAGGGTGCTGAGCGAGGTGATCCGGGCCATCACCTCGGCGGGGACATGGCGTTGCAGTGTCGATGACCACACGGCGTTGAAGACGGCGGAGCCGGTCCCGGCGAGCAACGCGCCTCCGGCGATGACGGCCAGCGGCAGGTCCAGGGCGAGGGCCAGCAGCGGAAGCGCCCAGGTCACATGGAAGGCGGTGAGCACCACCAGCGGCCGGGAGGGGCTGCGGCCCATGATGACCGGTCCGGTGGCCACCGCGCCGATGCCGAGCGCGGTGAGCACGATCCCCCAGTCGTCCGCCCCGCCGAAGCGCTCCTTGGCGAGCGCCGGGCCGAGGACGATGAGCGGTGCGTAGACGACGGAGTTGAACAGGGCGAACCGCGCGCTGGTGATCCAGATCCAGGGGCGTGACCGCCAGGCGTGCCAGCCATCGGCGAGGTCGCGCACCGGTGAGTGGCGTTCCTTCCCTCGTTTCGCGGGCACCCGGATCGAGACGAGGGTGATCGCGCTGACGGCGAAGGTGAGGGCGTCGATGGCCAGGACGGCGCCGGGTTCGAGCGCGGCGGCGACGGCGCCCGCCGCGGCGGGTCCCAGCACCCGGCCGATGTCCCTGGCCAGCCCGAGGTAGGTGTTGGCGTCGTGCAGATCGTCGGCCGCGACCAGCTGTGGGGTGAGGCCACCGAGGGCGGGCATGTAGAACCCGGCCGCGGCGTTCTGCACCATGTACAGGATGATCAGCCAGTACAGCGGCGGATGTCCGAAGAGGATGAGCGCGGCGAACGACGCCTCCCCCGCACAGCGGACGGTGTCGCAGCAGAGCATCACCGTACGGCGGCTGAAGCGGTCCGCGATCACGCCGCCGGCCAGCAGACAGCAGACATTGGCGGCGACCCCGGCGGTCAGGACGTAGCCGAGCCCGGCGGCGGAGTGACCGCTGTCCAGGACGGCGAACGCCACGCCGACGGCCTCCATGCCGGTGCCGAACAGGGAGGCGAAGTAGCCGATGTAGAAGCGCCGGAACCGGGGGTCGCGCAGCAGCCGGGTCGAGGCCGTCCACCTCTTCATGGGGTACTCCTGCCGGGTTGTGCCGTGAGCTGACCGGATTGCCGGGCGGGCGCCGGTGCGGTGGTCAGGGGCATACGCACGCCTGGACCACCCGGCCCACGAGGGCGTACTCGGCGCTGTCGGGGGCCAGGTCGATGATGAGGTCGGTGACGCCCAGGGCCCGGCACGACATCAGCCATGCGGCCACCTGGTCCACCGAGCCCACCAGTTTCGGCGCGTCGATCCCCCGTGCCGGTGCCCCGTACCAGAGGCGTTCGTCGTGGATCTCCTCCTCCTCGGCGAGGGCGTAACTGGCCAGGTGCTCGCTGGAGACCACCTGGGACATGAACATCCGCCCGGCGATCTGCTGCCGCCGGTCGGGTGTGCCGAGGCGGTGGGCAGCCGCCCATGCCTCGTCCTCGGTATCCCGGGCGACCACGCCGACGAGCATGGAGACCCGGTCCGTGTGCTGTTCCTCGCGGGCCCGGTCGACGCTCTCGGCGAGTGCGGTCCGCGGCCGGGCCATCATCAGCACGCAGTCGGCCGGGACCAGGCCCGGGGTGGCGGAGGAGGGGGTGACGAGGAGGGAGCGTCCGGTGGCGGGGTCGCAGCGCTGGTCCAGTTCGGTCCGCAACCGCTCGGCGTAACGGCCCAGTTCCGCGCGGGCGGCGACCTTGTCGCCGTGGTCGTCGGCCGCGGCGCGGGAGGGGCGGGTGGCCCCGGCGACCAGATTGACATGGGTGGGGCGGCCGAAGCGGTAGCCGAGGTCGGCGACGCGGCGCGCCACCGACGCGGCGCTCTCCTGGTGGGGGCGGACGGCGACGATGGGTTCGAGCGCGGTGGAGCCCGCGAGGACGTCGAAGCCGGCGAGCCAGGGGTCCATGGCCACCGGGAAGTCGTAGACGAACGCTCCGGTGACCCCGATCGCCTCGGCGGCGTCCATATAGGCGGTGAGCCGCTTGAGGTAGTCCGAGGGCTCCAGTGTGCCGCCGTAGCCGAACTGCGCGGAGTGCGGAGGGACGATGAAGCTCAGTGTCAGCGGCCACGACGGCACGGGCCGATCCCCTTCCTCGGGCTCGGTGAATGTCATCCGACACCCACGGGCGGTCTGATCTCCCGCACCGCCACCGGGACCCCGCCGTCGGGCCACATGGTGGCCACCCCGGTGGGCCGGACCGTGCTGCGGACCGGAGCGAGATCGGTGCGGCGGGCCAACTCGGCGATGAGCAGCTTAAGTTCCAGCTCGGCGAAGGCGTATCCGATGCATCGACGGTAGCCCCCGCCGAACGGGACGAAGCTGTAGGGCACGGGTTCGCGGTAGTCCGGGGCGGCGGTGTTCCAGCGCTCCGGGCGGAACCGAAGCGGGTCGGTCCACAGCCGGGGCATCCGGTGGGTGACGTACTGCGAGTAGAGCACCTGGGCGCCCCTGGGGATGAGGTGTCCGCCGAACTCGAAGTCCTCCACCGAGGTCCTGCCGGTGAGCACACCCGGGGTGTACAGGCGCAGGATCTCGGAGACGGTCCAGCCGATGTAGTCCATCCTGCCGATCAGTTCCGCGGTCAGCGGCTCCTCCCCCGCGGTCCACGCCACCTCCTCCCGGACGCGGCGCAGCACCTCGGGGTGTTTCAGCAGGGCGTACACCGCCCATCCGGCCGCCGAGCTGCTGGAGTCGTAGCCGGAGGCGATGAGGCTGATGACCTGGTCGCGCACCTCGAGGTCGGCGAGGTGGTCGCCCTCGAAGTACGACGCGAGCAGGGCGTCGAGGACATCGCCCTGGTCGTTGGGTTCGGCCCGCCGCCGGGCGATCTCGGCCCGTACATACCGGTCGACGCGCTCACGCGCGGCCATCGCCCGATGGTAGGCGGTGCCGGGCAGATCGTGGTCGAAGCGCAGGAACGGGGAGCGGTTGATGTAGTTCAGGGCGGTCTGGAGTTCACGGCCGATCTCGTCGGTGTGGGCCTTCAGCCGGTCGCCGAAGAGCGAACGGATGGCGATCCGCCGGATGCAGGAGCGCACATCGGCGAAGGCGTCCACGGTGTGTCCGGGCCGCCATCCGTCGATCATGCGGTGGATCTCGTCCACCATGACCGGGACATAGCCCTCGATGCGCTTGCGGACGAAGGCGGGACGAACCAGCGCACGGCGCCGCCGGTGGTCCTCCCCGTCGCTGACGACCATGGCGTTGGCGCCGACCACCGGAATGAGGAGGGTGAGGACGTCGCGGGAGAGGAACTTGGGGTTGCGCGGTGAGTCGGTGAGCAGCAGTTCATTGGCCTCGGCGCCGAAGAGCAGCACATACTTCTGGCCACCGACGCCGAACGCGCACACCCGCCCGTAGCCGCGGTGCAGATCGAGCAGGGCGTCGTAGGGCTTGCCGAGCAGCCCCTTGAGGTAGCGGAGGTGGCCGAGCGGGGTGGGGCCCGGCAGCCGGTTCACCAGGGCCCTGGTGCGGGCGCTGCCCATGTCCGCCCCTATTCCGTCCCGGCCGGTGCCACCGGCCGTGCCGCGCCGGGCAGCCGGGGCAGTCCGAGGTCGTCGTAGAGCGCCCGAACCAGTGCGTAGCGACGGGCGAAGGTTCTGACGTCGTCGAGCCGGCCGTTCCAGTAGACCGCCACCACCAGGTCGAACAGCGGGTCCACCAGCAGTGTGGAGGTGTTGCCACCGGCGTGGCCGAAGGTCCGTGCGGAGGTGCGGCGGCCGAAGATGGCCGGGAGGGTCATCACGCCGAGGCCGTAGGGGAAGTCGGTGTCGCAGATGGAACGGTCCGGCGAACCGGGCCAGTGGGTGGAGGTCAGCGCCTCCACCGTGGCGGGCCCGACCAGCGGAACACCCTGGTGGACGCCCTTCGCCAGCAGCACTTCACCGACGACGCGCAGATCCCGTACCGCGCCCCAGACGCCGACACCGGGCAGCGGGAGCGCACTGGCCAGCCGCATATAGGCCAGCCCCGCTTCCTGGTCGGCCGAGGCGGTGACGGTCACCTGACGGTCGGCGGGTACGCCGGGGTCGAGGCCGAGGGTGGCGGTGAGGCCGAGGTGGTCGAAGAGGTCGCGGTAACTGTCCCCGGACCGGCCGCCGTTGAGGGTGGTGAGCAGCCGGTCCAGCACAAACCAGGTGGTCACCGGGTTGTAGACCATCGCGGCGCCGGGCAGCGGCCCGGTGCCGGCGTCGCAGATCACCGCCCAGATCAGCGCCTCGATATCGGACCAGGTGAACGCGGAGAGATCGGTGTCCCCGGTGTTCACGGCCAGCACCGGGTCCGGCATGCCCACGGTGTGGGTGAGCAGATCGCGGACCTTGACCCGCTCCTTGCCGCCGCCGGTGAACTCCGGGAGGACCTTGCACACCGGAGTGTCGGGGTCGACGGCCCCGGACTCCCACGCCCGGCCGAAGGCCAGGGCGCCGACCGGCTTGGAGGAGCAGGTCCAGGGGACGAAGGTGTCGCTGGTCATCGGGTGGCCCGCGCCGTTGTCACCGACGGCGAGGTCGACGACCTGTCCCCGGCAGGACACCGAGAGCTGCACTCCGGTCTCGATTCCGCGGTCGATCTCGGCATCGAACAGCCGTCGCACCGCGCTCAGTTCGAGCTCCGTGGTCACGGTCATGAGGACGCGGCTCCCGGGGTGGTGGAGAAGACCATCTCGTAGACATCACGGAGCGTCGCGGTGTCCCAGCGGGCCACCAGCTCCGCCTCCACATCGGCGGGGAGGTCGACGCCGAGGTCGTCGAGCCAGGCCAGGACCGCGAAGTCCCCGGCGGTCAGCCGGCTCAGCGGCGTGGTCTCGTAGTCCTGGGTGACGGCGGTGGCGAGCAGGGGGCGGACGAATTCCTCGAACGTGGGTACGTGGGTGCTCATCCCGGTGGGTGTCTCCCGTCTGGTCGGGACGGTGGCGCGTCCGGACGCCGCGCGGGCTCAGGCCCGCTCACCCAGCAGGGAGCGGACGGCGGCCTCCAGCGACGGCAGGTAGGCGAAAGTCTCCCGCACCAGCAGTTCGTCGGGGAACTGCACGCCGAAGGATTCCTCGAGAGTGATGACCAGTTCGATTGCGGACATCGAGTCCAGGCCGACATCGGGCAGCCGGACGGTGGCCCAGTCCACGTCGGGCGGCACGTTCCGCAGATGGCTGTTGAGTGTCTCCACCAGTCGGTCGGTGATGGCCGGGCCGGTGGTGTCGATCCCGCTCAAGAGACCCCCCTCTCTCTGCGATGCGCCCGTGTCACATCGAGCCCCAGGAGGCTCAACGGCCCTGTTCCGTAACGGACTTGGGCCGACTTCCGCGGACGGCGAATGGGAGTACAGTAAGCGCGCGATCTACCCGCTGCAAGCTTGGGCCGACGGGCGCGGCAGGCGACCGGCCCGCGGAATCGGGGCATCCGCCGGGGCACCACCGCGGCTGCCGTACGCGACGAACCAGGAACGGACGCTGCGACGTGATCGACCGCATTCTCCGCCGGGCCGCCGAGCGGTTCGGCACTCCGCTCTATGTCTACGATCTCGCCGAACTGCGCGAGCGGGTGGCGGATCTGCGGTCGGCCCTCCTCCCGTCGGCGGGGCTGTTCTACTCGCTCAAGGCCAACCCGCATCCCTCGGTCGCCGCCGAACTCCGGCAGGCCGGATGCCGGGCCGAGGTCTCCTCCCCCGGGGAACTGTCCGCGGCGCTCGAGGCCGGATACCGCCCGCGGGACGTTCTGTACACCGGCCCCGGCAAATCACCTGCCGAGATCGAGGAGGCACTCGCGCGGAACGTGGTGTGGTTCTCCTGTGAGTCGGCTGCCGAACTGCGTCGTCTCGGCCGTGCGGTGGCCGGGTCCGGAGGTACGGCGGAGGTGCTGCTCCGGCTCCAGCCGCCCACCGTGAGCAAGGCGGGCCTGTCCATGGGCGACGGCCGCCAGTTCGGGTTCACGCCCGACGACGCCGCGCGCGCCTGTGCGGTCCTGCCGCGCGGGATCGCGCTCCGCGGCTGCCATGTGTACCTCGGGTCGCAGTTCCCCGATGTCACAGCGCTGTTGGACGGCTTCGCCACCGCCAAGAACACCATCGAGCAGGTCAGCCGGACCGCGGGGATCACCCCCCGGGCGGTCGATCTGGGCGGCGGTTTCCCCTGGCCGTACGCCACGGCCGGGGCGGGCCCGGCGCTGACCGGACTGCGCGCGGGGCTGGAGACGCTGCTGTCGGACTGGGCCACCGGCCCGGCGCCCGAGGTGTCCTTCGAGTCCGGCCGCCGCCTGGTGGCGTCGGCGGGCCATCTGGTCACCACGGTGCGGGACGTCAAGGAGCGCCCGGAGGGCACGGTCGTCGTGCTGGACGCCGGGATCAACGTGCTGGGCGGGATGAGCGGGCTGGGCCGGGTGCTCCGCCCCGCCACCGGCTTTCTCCCGCTGCGGACCGGGGACCCGCTGCCGGAGGACGGGGACCCGTTCCCGGCTGGGGACCCTGAACCGGTCACGGCCGATGTGGTCGGGCCGCTCTGCACCCCGCTGGACCGGCTCGCCGTCCGGACCTCCCTGCCCGCCCCGCGCGAGGGCGATCTGCTGTGCGTGCCCAACGTCGGGGCGTACGGGCTGAGCGCGAGCCTGACCCGTTTCCTGAGCCGCCCCGCGGTGGTGGAGGCGGTCTACGACGGGGAGCGGTTCATCGGGGCGTGGCGGTCGGTCACCACCTCGGTGGCGGTGGGGTAGCGGGCGCGCGTGCGGATCAGGTGGACGGTTTCGCCCGTGCCCACTGCTGGTTGGTGGAGGCCGCGCACTCCCACAGCTGCAAGGGGGTCCCGGGGTCGTTGTAGCCGTTGAACGCGTCGACACAGATCCCGTCCTGCCGGATGGTGCCGTCGCCTTCGAGTTGCCATCGCTGGCGGTCGCCACCTCCACACGAGGCGATGACGACCGGTGTCCCCTGCGCGCCCTCCGGACCCGTCCCCGTCACACAGGCGTCCCCGTACACCCGCAGCTCCCCGGCGGGAGTGTAGGTGAAACTCTGACCGCCCGATCCCGCACAGGGCGCGAGCCGCAACTGCATGCCCTCCTGGTGCGGGACATCGACACAGAGCCCCGATCGGACCCCCACATAGGCGTAGCCGGCAGCGCCGGGTGCGCGGGGAGGCTTGGGCTTGGGAGGCTTCGACGCCGTGGGACTGGCGCGCTTGTGCTCCGCCTTCTTGGAATGTGTGGCCGACGGGCTCGCCGAGCGCGACGGCCGGTGGTCGGCGGGCGAGGTGGCGGTGGCGGTGGCGGGAGCGGTGTCCCGGGGCAGACGGGGGATCGCCGTTGCGGCACGGGTCGGCGAGGAGGTGTCCTGTGTCTCTTCCTCCGGATAGGCGAGGAAGGCGGCGGTGACGGTGGCGCCGATCAGAACCGCGGCCACGATCCGTCCCCGGCCCATCCCGCGGGACGCGCGACCGGGCGGATCCGGTGCGTTGCCGGACCGCGCTCCCGGAGGGTCGGAGGCCCGTATGCGCTCCTGGTCGAACGCGGCCACCGCGGCGGGGTCGGGCACGGCCGGAGCCGACGGCAGGAAGACGGGCGGGTCGGCAGGGGACGGTGACGGCCCTTCGCACCCTGCGGTGCCGGAGCATGACGGGTCATCGCAGAATCGACACGTCGTCATGGAGGGTGCCTCTTCTCGGTCTTGCGGTGGTGCCGGATCGAGTGGCCTTTGTACCAGGTCAACCCCGGTTCGCCCAGTGCCGGTGAGCAGATCGGCCGGTGGACGGGGCGGTCCGCCGCGGTCGGCCCGGATTCCCGGCTGAGCACTGCGGCTGTCGGGCGGCGCGCCCCGTGCCCTTCCCGACGGCGGCCCCCGCCCGCGTGGGAGGATTCTCGGGCGGCTGGTATGCGCCCGGATCCGTGAGCTGGATCCGTGAGCTGAATCCGCGACTCGTATCCGTGACGGAGGACGAAGCGTTCATGCGTGATGAGACGATCGGGGACTTCCTGACCCAACTCGCCGCCCGGGTACCGGCACCCGGTGGCGGAGCGGTCGCCGCGCTGCACGCGGCGCAGGCCGCGGCGCTGGTCGGGATGGTGGCCCGCTACAGCACGGGTGAGAAGTACGCCGAGCACCAGGACATCATCGAGCGGGTCACGGCCGAGTCGGACCGGTTGCGCAACGAGGCGCTGCGGCTGGCGGAGGCCGACGTCACGGCGTTCGCGGCGGTGGCCGAGGCGTACCAGCTGCCGAAGGACACCGATGAGGCGAAGGCCGCGCGGTCGGCGGCGATCGCGCGGGCGCTGGCCGACGCGGGCAGGCCACCGGCCGAGGTGGTCGGGGTGGCGCAGGTGGTGATCGAGCTGGCCGAGGAGCTGCTGCCGTTCGGCAACCGCAATGTCATCACCGATGTGGCCGCCGCGGCGGAGGCCGCCCGGGCCGCGGCCACCACGGCCCGGGTCAATATCGAGATCAACCTCGGCGGGGTACGGGACGAGATGGTCTACGGGGAGCTGACCGCCGCGGCGGCGTGGGTCCCCACTCTGGTGGCGCGGGCGGAGCGGGTGACCGCCGCCGTGCGTGAGCGGATCGCCGCATGAGCGCCGCGGTGCTCTCCGGCAAGGAGCTGTCGGCCGCGATCCGGGCCGAGACGGCCGAACGCGCCGCCGCACTCACCGCCGCCGGTACGGAGCCGAGGCTGGCGGTCGTGGTGGCCACCGCGGACGAGTCCAGCGCATGGTACGTCCGGTCGATCGCCAAGGCGGCCGGGAAGGCCGGCATCACCTGCGACATCGTCGATCTGGGGGCCACGGCCTCGCCGGAGTCCATCCGGGCGCGGCTGGCGGAGCTGTCCGCCGATGAGCGGGTGCACGGCATCATCCTCCAGACGCCGCTGCCCGCGGGGGCGTCGCTCCAGGAGCTGGCCGGGGCCATCGCGTTCGAGAAGGACGTCGACGGGGCCAACCCGGTCTCCCTGGGCCGGCTCGCTGCCGGGCTGCCCGCGTTCGCCCCCGCGACGGCCGAGGCCGTGGTGCGCGTCCTGGAGCACCACACGATCGAGCTCACCGGGCGCCATGTCGCCGTGGTCGGCCGTTCGATGGTGGTCGGCAAGCCCGTCGCACATCTGCTGCTGAACGCCAACGCCACTGTCACCGTGTGCCATTCACGCACCCGGGAGCTGGCCGCGGTCACCTCTGCGGCGGATGTGGTGGTGGCCGCCGTCGGCCGGGCCGGGATGGTCACGGCCGACCATGTCGCGCCCGGCGCCGTGGTGATCGACGTGGGCACCAACCCCACCGAGGACGGCGGACTGGCCGGAGACGTGGACGCCGACTCCGTCAGCGGGAAGGCGGGCGCGCTGACCCCTGTGCCCGGTGGTGTCGGGCCGGTGACCACCGCCCTGCTGCTGAGCCACACCGTCCGGGCCGCGGGCGGCTGACGGCCCCGGTGGTACCGAACAACGGCCCGCACACCATCAGGAACAAGGAACCTCGTGAACACATCGCCACCCACCGTCGTACTGGTGTACCAGCGCACCACGCTGCCCTGGGTCTTCGACAGTGCCGAGCGCGCCGGGATCCGGCTGATCCTGGTCCCCCGCCCCGACGAGGACGTGGCACCGGACCGGCTGCCCCCGGCCGTGTCGGGCGTCCTGCGGCTGGACGTCGACGGGGACCGGGCGGGCGCTCTGGCCGCGCTGCGGAGGCGGTACGAGAGCACTCCGTTCCAGGGCATCTGCACCCTCTACGATCCGTTGGTGCCGTTCGTCGCCGAGGCCGCCGAGCTTCTCGGGCTGCCCGGTATCGGCCGGGACGCGGCGCTCGGGGCCCAGGACAAGCGGGTGATGCGCGAGCGGCTGGCCGCGGCGGGGCTCCATGTGCCGCGTTTTGTACGGCTGGAGGATCCGGGTGGCTGGGAGGAGGCCGCACACCTGGACTTCCCCGTGGTGGTCAAACCCGCCCACGGCTTCTCCAGCCTCGGTGTCGCCAAGGTGGACCGCCCGGAGCGGCTGAAGGCCGCGGTCGAGGAAGTGTGGCAGATCTGCCGGGAGAAGCTCGGACGGATCGAGGGGCTGGTCGTGGAGGAGTATCTCGACGGGCCCGAGTTCGCGGTGGAATCCCTCGTCCACCGGGGCGAGGTGACGGTGTGCACCATCGGCTACAAAGGCGAGCCGGAAGGCCCCTACTTCGAGGAGAGCGTCTACCGCGCGCCCGCCGTGCTGCCCGCCGCGGTCGAGGATGCCGTCCGGCGCGAGGTCACCGCCGCGCACACCGCCCTCGGTATCACCGACGGCCCCACCCACACCGAGCTGCGGCTGCGCGGTGGCGAACGGCCCTATCTGCTGGAGCTGGGCGCCCGGATCGGGGGTTCGGGGGTCTCCCAGTACATCGTCCAGCACGTCACCGGACGGGACTTCGCCGCGGACGCGCTGCGGATCGCCGCCGGGCTGCCACCGCTCTCCTTCGGTGGCGGCCGTATTCCCGCCGCCACCGGGGCCGCGGCCAACTACATTGTGCCGTGCGGTGGTTCGGGGCGGATCGCCGTCGTTCACGGCCTGGCGGAGCTGCACGACGATCCGCGGGTGGACCATGTCGTCCAGATGCTCTTCCCCGGCGATGTGGTGCGCCCCTACCCGGACTTCACCGGATATCCGGCGTTCGTGCTCTCCCGGCACACCACCACCGCCGAGGCCGAGACGTTCCACCGCACCCTGGAGACCGCCATCGGCGTCGAGTACACCCCGGAAGGCAGTGGACGCTGAAGGTCAGGGCGTGGTGAACGTGACCGTCAGCCAGGGGCTGTCGGGGTCGGTGGTCAGCTCCCGGTGCGCGTCCAGGACGGTGGTGTACCAGGGGCCGAAGTGCTCCTCGTCGAAGTGGAGACACCGCCCGAGGATGTAGCCGACGGAGAACTCCTCCCATGAGCCGTACACCGCCTGGGCGCTTCTGGACGCGCTTTCCAGCGCGGTATGCATCTCGGTCTCGGTGGCGTAGCGCGCGCCCAGACCCCAGCGGGCCATCTTGGACGCGCGGCCGATGTCCCAGGCGGCGACCGAGCGGACGATCCCGTCCGGCGGCAGCAGGCCGTCGGCGCGGAAGCGGGCCTCGTACCGCAGGATCTCGCCCACCAGGTCCCGCATCCGCCCCACGAACGCGTCGAAGTCGGGGTCGGTGGGGGTGCGGGACTCCCGGGCGCGAGCGCGCAGGGTCGCCTCCACACAGTCGCGCCACTGGTCGGGGTAGCCGTTGCCGCCGCGGAGCAGCGCGTTACGCGCTCCCAGCACAAAGTCCCAGTACCAGGGGCTCACCTCCTGGTCCAGGAGCTCCTTCTGCATCTCCAGCCAGTCTTCCCGGCTGTTCACGCCCCAGTCGCGGGAGATCCGTTCCCTCTCACCCTGGTAGCCCATGCCGTGCCAGTGCGGGGTGTTCCAGGGGTCGCCGTTGCGGAAGCACAGATGCGCACCGCAGGCCAGGCCGTGCAGCAGCGGACCGGGTTCGGGGGCCCGGGTGCGCCGGGTGATCACCCGGTCCATCAGCTCGTCCGGTTCGAAGAGTTCGTGGTGCAGGTCGAGCCAGACGTCCCGTTCCTCGTCGTCGGTGAGGAAGTACTGTTCGCACGGGGTGGCCGCGTTGACCACCAGGACGTCCACCTGCTCGGGGACGATATGGGCGAGGGCACCGAGTGTGGCGTACTCGTAGACGAGGTACGGATGCGGCCGGGGCAGCACACCGGCGGTGTAGACCTGCGCCACGACCCGGCCGTCGGAGGTGTCGACGGTCAGCATCGGATACTCGTCCTCGGCGGCCTCGCGGGCGTGGTCGAGACGGACCGGGTAGTACACCCCCTCGGTCGCGAGGGTGCGCAGATAGGCGTAGGCGTTGTCCGACCGGGTCAGCTTGTACAGATGCTGTTCCAGATCGGTGGGCGCCTGCCAGCGGGTGGCGCGCTCCGGGGGTGGTATGGACGGGAAGAACTCGTCGTGGAGTTCGTCCTCGCTCACCACATGCATGGGTTTTCCTCTCCTCCGGTCCCGCGCCGACCGTTGTTCCTCACCATCGATCCGTAGGGTAACGGGGTGCGGTGTCACGGCCCGCACGTGCGGCGTGACAGATTCCGGAGGGGTGTCCATCGCCTGCTCCTCCGCGGCTACAGCAGCGGCCTCCGTGCGAAGTTCTCCGCTCCGGAGGCCGTGCCCGCGACGTGAGGAAGCATTCCGCAACGACCAACTATTCGACATCCACCAGGGATTCCTGGCCGTCCCGGCCGCGCTCGGCCATCGGCACGATCTTCTGCTGGCCCTCCAGCAGTTCCTTCTTGTCGGCCGAGGCGCTGGAGACCCGGCTGACGCCCGCCTCGCGCATCTCCATCCGCTCGGTGTCGATCCGGATGACCTTCCAGGCCAGGCGGGTCTTCTCCAGGCTCCAGATGAGGATGGCGCTGGGGTCGACCTCGTACCACTTCATACCGTGGCGCGCCGAGCGCGGGAAGGCGTGGTGGTTGTTGTGCCACGCCTCGCCGAAGGAGGGGATGGCCAGCCAGGCGACATTGCGTGAGTGGTCGGTGGTCTCGAAGCGGCGGCGGCCGAAGTAGTGGCCGATGGAGTTCACCGCGTAGGTCACATGGTTGATCAGGAAGATACGGACCAGACCGCCCCACAGCATGCCGGTGAACAGCGCCTGGACATCGCCTCCGGTGATGGCGAACGCCAGCAGCCCCGGGGCCACCACACCGGCCGCGGTGACCAGCAGCAGATTCTCGCTCAGCCAGCGTAACGGCTTCTCACGGACCAGATCGGGGCAGTACCGCATCGGGTCGGAGGTGAGGCCGGTGTCGAAGAGCCAGCCGAGGTGGGAGTGCCACAGGCCCTTCATCATGCCCATGAACCCGGGCTCGAAGTCCAGGTGCGGGCTGTGCGGATCGCCCGGCTTGTCGGCGACCCGGTGGTGCTTGCGGTGGTGTGCGGCCCAGATGATCGGCGGGCCCTGACCGGCCAGGACTCCGGCCGTGGCCAGGCCGTAGCGGATGGGTTTGTAGGTCTCGAACGAACGGTGCGTCAGCATGCGGTGGTATCCGGTGGAGATGCCGAAGCCGGAGATCACGTACATCACCAGCGTGACCACCAGATCGGACCAGGAGAAGATCCGGTTCCACAGCAGCACCATCGCGCCCAGGACGGCCACGAGCGGCACGACCGACGCGATGAGCATGAACCAGCGGTGTTCCCTACCGTCCATGGTTTCCTCACTTCCGGGAGAGCTGGGACACGGAGCGTGCGGACCTCGTCCGTGGATCCCTGTCCTGAACCATGTGCTACTCCGCTGTCGCGGACCCCTCCAGCAGGAACGCCTTCACCGCGGCGGCGAGTTGTCCCGGCTGGTCCTCGGGGATGAGGGTGTAGCTGTCGGTGATCTCCATGTGCTGCCCCTTGGGCAGCAACGCGGCCAGCCTGCGGCCGTGTTCGGGTGGCATGACCTTGTCCTCCGCGGCCCAGGCCACCAGCGCGGGGCGGTCGAAGTCCCGCAGCTTCTCGGCCCAGTTGTGGAGCTCGCTCTTCGCGGGCACGCCGAGGACGTACTTCCTCAGATCCCGGCGGATCTCCTTGGAGTTCCACAGCGGCTGGAACCACTGGTTCATGACCTCGTGCGGTACCGGCCGCTTGCTCATCCTCCCCCAGGTCATCGGCATCCGCCGCATCGGTGTGAGCTTCAGCAGTTTGAATGCGAGGTTGATGCCGCCGGGCATCTTGGCCGACAGGTACAAATTGCTGCCGGGCAGCCCCGGCGGGAAATTCCCGAAGGCCTCGCAGGACGTGATGACAAGGCGTCCGATCCGCTGGTCACGGCCGTCGGCGACCAGGGCCTGCGCGCCGCCCCAGTCGTTCATCCCCAGGGTGACGTCGTGCAGATCGAGCCGCTCCAGGAATTCGGCGACCAGCCGCGCCACGCCCAGGATCGACAGATCCGCGTCGGGGCGCATCGGACGCCGGTGTCCGCCCAGCGGCAGTGTGGGCACCACGCACCGGAAGTCGTCGCGCAGCTCGGCGACCACATTCCGCCACAGCGAACCGTCCATGGCCACGCCGTGCAGGAGGACTACCACCGGACCGTCGCCACCGGTGTCCTCGTACTCGATGGTCCCTGCCGAGAGTTCCACCTCAGCCATCTGCGCAATCTCCCAACGGTCGGCGAACGAAGGCGGGGTGCCTGTCTCACGACTGGGGTGGATCTGACTGGCGCTTGGAGTCACTCTGTCGACAACCACGCTAGCGGCCGTAAGACGGAATCCAGGAAAGCATCCGTGTCCTCTTAATGCCAGCTAATCGGAGGGGAATGACAGGAAGTTGCCCATCGCCCCTATTCTCTGAACCGTCGACCATAGGATATTGCTCACGAAAGTCTTGAGAATGCCTGTCGGTAGCAGGTGCTATCACGGTCGGCATGACCACCACGCCATACGAGGAATTACCGCTCCTGGTCGGCGACGTACGACGAGATCCAGGCCAGCGGCGCGTTCCAGTTGATGGTGATCTCGTTGGTGGAGAACGCCATGATGTCGTCCGTGTAGCACATCGCCGGGGCACAGCCCTTCATCCGCTTCTTCGAAATCGGGTCCTCAAGACCGGAGTTCGGCCCACCGGCCAGCGAACCAGGCGCCGGGTGCGGCAGCTTGGGGTCGAGCTGATGTGCCCAGAAGCGGTGGTGCTGGTTGTGCGAGTCCCGTTCGCCGTAGCCGGTCACGTAGGACTGGTTGAGCGGGTTTCCGCCCAGCAGATAGTCCATGCCGCGCAGCACCGCGTCACGGTAGCGGGGCTTGCCGGTCAGGTCATGCGCGGTGGCGAGGACGACCATGTTGTTCAGCACCTGGCTGTTGGAGCCCCACTCGTACGCACCGCCCTTGGGCGCGTAGGGAACGCCGTAGGCCGACTTCGCGGAGAACGAGGCGTAGCGGTCGGCGGCCTTGGTGACCGTCGAACGGACCGCGGCGCGCTGCTCGCCGGTGAGGCTGTTGGGCACGGTGGCCAGGTCAAGCGCGCCGAGCCCCGCCACGGACGCCCAGGACACCCCGCTGACGCGCGGGAAGAGCGCGTCGGTGTCGCCGTGCAGCGGCGAGGTGAGGAACGCCTTGCGGTAGGTGTCCTCGCCGGTGGTGATGAACAGCTCGGACGCCGCCCAGTAGAACTCGTCCCGGACGTCGCGGTCGCCGTACGCGCCGCCCCCGACGGAATCCTTGTCGCCGGCGTACTTCTTCGGGTGTGCCTTGGCCGCGTCCCACGCGGTCCGGGCCACCTCCAGGCACCGGGCCGCATACTCCGCGTCGTACGGCTGGAAGAGGCGGGCAGCCTGCGCGGCGGTGGCCGCGAGGTTGAGGGTGGCCGCGGTGGACGGGGCGCGCAGCTCACGCGGCTGCTTGTCCTGGTCCGGCCTGGTCGGTAGCCCGGTCCACTGCTTGTCGTGCACCTTATGGAACGCCATTCCGGCGAACGGCTTGCCCTTCGGCACCTGCATGCGCATCAGGAAGTCCATCTCCCAGCGGGCCTCGTCGAGGACGTCCGGGGTGCCGTTGCCACGCTCGGGCACCCGGAGCCGGCCGTCGCCCAGCGGCGCGGCGTCGGCGCCCGGGGCGGTGAGGGTCCGCTCGTACATGGACATCAGCTGGGCCACGGAGATGCCGCCGTTGACGACGTACTTGCCGTGGTCACCGGCGTCGTACCAGCCACCGGAGACATCGCGCCGGTAGTCGCATACGCCCTTCGTGCAGCGCGCTTCGGTGTCTCCGCGGTGCGGAGCCTTCTTGTCGTGGCCCGCGGGCCGGGCATAGGCGTCGCCCACGAACTTCTTGTCGATCTTGATACCGCTGCGGTTGTGGTAGAAGTACGCCAGCGCGTCGGAGCGCAGCGAGCCGTAGAGGTTGTCGCCGATGGTGAACGGCTCGCTCTTCTTCCCGCCGATGGTGATGGTGTATCCCGTGCCCGGGGCGGTGACCTCGCTGAAGTCGATGGTCTGCACGTTCTGCCGGGAGCTGCGGTCGACCCCGGCGGGGGTGGTGGTCCCACCGGCCCGCCTGATGCCGTCGGCGTCCCGGAGGGTCCAGGTCAGGGGCTTGGTGGCAGGAGTGACGACGGTGCCCTTCTTGGGTCCGTGCGTCGGGTAGCCGACCTGGTTCACGCGCACCGGGGAGCCGGTGTCGACCTTGGGGCGGGCCGCCCCGGCGCCACGCGGACCGGAGTGGTCCGCGGCCACTGCCGCGGGTGCGGTCAGAGCGCCCAGGGCCAGCCCCGCGGCGACCGCCGCACCCAGCGTGCGCCGGCGGCGGTCGGTGCGGGCGAGGGCAGGACGTGTCCGGGGAGCAGAGTGAATCAAGGCGTCAGTACTTCCGAAGCGGGGGCAGAGGCAGTGCAGCAGTACGGCAGCCACCGTTCCGCTGCTCGCCGAAGAGGGTCCGAGGACTCACGGGACATCTCGTGAACGTCACCGTGTGCGACACTACGGATGCGTCGCGCTATGTCAGCGGTGGATGTCCCGCACGTGCGACTCGGACCCCTCAACGGCTTTTTCCATACGCCAGACCCTAGGGAACCGGTCTGGCCTGCGGCTTCGTACGCCTAGCCGAAATTTCGGTGCACCAATCGAACGATCCCGACTCATTCAATGGAGGGAGGGCGACGGGTCCGTGACGGCCGCTGCCCTGGCCAGACGGCTCCCTGGTCGGACTGCCCACGCCGTCACACCCGGTCGGCCACCGCCGCCAGTGCCTCGCGGGCCGCGTCCATCGCCGCGGCCCGGTCCTCGGGGACCAGGCCGATCCGGGTGCGGCGGTCCAGCAGGTCGGACTCGTCGAGGGCGCCTTCGTGGCGTACGGCCCACAGGAGTTCGGCGCGGCTGGTCCGCACCCCGGCGGCCACCGGTTCGGCCTGCTGGGGGTCGGCGTCGGCGAGGGCTTGCACGGCGGGGGCCTCGGTGCCGTAGCGCTCGACCAGCCTGCGGGGCGCGGCCAGGGTGGCCAGGGCGGACCGGGGTGCGGCGCCCACCAGGGGGAGCCGGGAGGTGCGGCAGGGCCGGGGCGCGTCCAGGCGGCCCGCGGTGAGCGCGGCGTCCACGGCGTCCTGGGCCATCCGGCGGTAGGTGGTGAGCTTGCCGCCGACAACGGTCACCACGCCCTCGGGCGAGGTGAGCACGGCGTGGCGGCGGGAGATGTCGGCGGTGCGGGTGGTGCCTTCGGTCTCCAGCAGGGGACGCAGCCCCGCGAAGGCGCCCACCACGTCCTCGCGGCGGACCGGCACATCGAGCACAGACCCCAGGATGTCCAGCAGGAAACCGATGTCGGACTCCGGCGCCTCGGGCACGTCCGGCAGCGGGCCGTCCACGGGCTCGTCGGTCAGCCCCACGTACACCCGGCCGTCGTCCTGGGGGAGCACCAGGACGAAGCGGTTGGTCTCGCCGGGGACGGGGATGTGCAGTCCGGTGCGCAAGCCCCCCAGGCTCTCCGCGCGCAGCACCAGATGGGTGCCGCGGGAGGGGCGCAGCCGGATGCCCTCGGTCAGCTCGGCGGCCCAGACCCCGGTGGCGTTGATGACGGTCCGGGCCCGGATGCGGATCTCCTGCCCGGTGAGTTCATCGCGGACCAGGGCCTCTCCACCGGCGAGGGACAGGGCGCGGGTGCGGGTGAGCACCCGGGCGCCGTGTCCGGCGGCGGTGCGCGCGATGGCGGTCACCAGCCGTGCGTCGTCGGCGAGTTGGCCGTCCCAGGACAGCAGCCCGCCGCGCAGGCTCTGCCGCCGCAGGCCGGGCGCCGCGGCCAGGGTCTCGACGGCGGACAGCCGCCGGGGGCCGGGCAGGGTGGCGCGGCCGGTGCGCGCGGACAGCCGCAGCACATCACCGGCGCGCAGCCCGGCCCGGACCAGGGCGGCGTTGCGGTGCGAGGTGAGGGCGGTCAGCGGCATGACGAAGGACTGGGCGCGCACCAGGTGCGGGGCGGTGCGCTCCATCAGCACGCCGCGCTCCACCGCGCTCTCGTAGGCCACGTCGACATCACCGGTGGCCAGGTAGCGCAGTCCGCCATGGACCAGCTTGGAGCTCCAGCGGGAGGTGCCGAAGGCCAGGTCGTGGGCGTCCACCGCGGCGACCGACAGGCCCCGTGAGGCGGCGTCCAGGGCGGCTCCGGCGCCGGTGACGCCGAGGCCCACGACGAGTACATCAACGCAGGCACCGGCGCCGCCCGCGGCCAGTTCCTCCAGTTCCCGGGAGCGGCGCGTGGCGTTGAGGGAGTAGTCGGGGCGGGGACCCGCGGCAGCACTCATGGGGCGAGGATCCTTTCCAGGATGAGGCGGACTTCCGCGTAGAAGGCGGTGTCGTCCAGTTCGGGATCGGTGTCGTCGGTCATGGTCTGCAAGGACAGGGCGAACGACTGGAGCACCAGCACCAGGGCACGGGCCTGGCGCACCGGGTGGTCTTCGCGGACCGTGCCGTCCGCGTGGCCGCGCCGCAGTGCTTCCTCGATGAACTCCAGCACCCGGTTCTGGCTCGCCCCCCGGCGGTCGAAGAGGTAGGGGAGCATCAGCTCGGGGTCGACGTCGAGGATCTTGCGGAGCAGCGGGTGGGCGCGCAGCGCCTGGAGCCCGCTCATGAGGGCGTCGACGAGCGGCGCGTCCGCCGTCCCGAGCGGGCCCGGGTGCGGCATGGCGCCCACGGTGACGGCCAGCCACTCCCGGGTCATGAGGTCGCCGACCAGCCCCCGTACATCGGGCCAGCGCCGGTAGAGCGTCATCCGGGATACGCCCGCGCGGCGCGCGACGTCGGTCAGGGTCGTGCGCCGGACGCCGACCGCCAGCACACAGTCCCGTGCGGCGTCGAGCACGGCGTCGTCATCCCGAGAGGTGTTGCGTTTGGACGTCATCTGTCACAGTGTAACGGCGGAAGCGGCGCCAGGCGAAGGCCGGGCCCCGCCCCGGGCGCGAGTGATCCGCACCGCGAAGCACGGTCGAACCGCGCCGAGAAGCACGGCTGAGCCGCACGGAGAAGCGAGGAATCAGGTGGAGTCGACAGACATGCTGTGGAATGGCTGGGGCGATCCGGACCGGGCGGAGCCGCTGCCCGAGCCGGTCGTCGGCCTGCTGGGCGAACTGCTCGGCGTACGGCCGTCCGACGGCCGCTCCGTCGCCCTGGAGGCCGCCCGGCCCCGCGCCTCCCGGCTGACCGAGGGCGCCCGCGAGGCGTTCGCCGGGATCGTCGGCGCGGAGCACGTCCGCACCGACGCCGAGAGCCGGGTCCGCCGCACCCGTGGCAAGTCCACGCCCGATCTGCTGCGCATGCGGTCCGGCGCCGTCGAGGACGCCCCCGACGCGGTGGTGCGGCCCGGCAGCCACGACGAGGTCGTCGCCGTTCTGCGGCTGTGCGCCGAGCGCCGGATCGCGGTCGTCCCGTTCGGCGGCGGCACCAGCGTCGTCGGCGGGCTCGCCCCCGGCGGCCACGACTGCTTCGTCACGCTCGACCTGCGCCGGATGAACCGGCTGATCGACGTGGACACCGTCTCCCGCACCGCGGTGCTCGAACCCGGCCTGCGCGGTCCCGAGGCCGAGGCCCTGCTCGCCGAACACGGCTACACCCTGGGCCACTTTCCGCAGTCCTTCGAGTGGGCGACGATCGGCGGATTCGCCGCCGCGCGCTCCAGCGGCCAGGCGTCGGCGGGCTACGGCCGCTTCGACGACATGGTGACCGCCCTGCGCGTGGCCACCCCCGAGGGCACCTGGGAGACCGGCCGCACCGCGCCGCGCTCGGCCGCCGGACCGGATCTGCGCCAGCTGGTGCTGGGCTCCGAGGGTGCCTTCGGCGTGATCACCTCGGTGACCGTGCGGATCCGGCCACGCCCCGCCACCCGCGTCTACGAGGGCTGGCGCTTCACCTCCTTCGAGGCGGGCCGCGACGCGCTGCGCGCCCTGGCCCAGGACGGCCCGCTGCCCACCGTGCTGCGGCTGTCCGACGAGACCGAGACCCTGGTGGGCCTGGCCGACCCCGCCGCCATCGGGAAGGGCGCCTCGGAGTCGGGATGTCTGGCCGTCGCCGGATACGAGGGCAGTGTCGAAGAGGTGGCGGCCCGCAGGGAACGCGCCCACGCCGCGCTGCGCGCCCATGACGGCACCTTCCTCGGTGAGGAGCCCGGCGAGAAGTGGAACCACGGCCGCTACTCCGCCCCGTATCTGCGCGACGCGCTGCTCGACGTGGGCGCGCTGGCGGAGACCCTGGAGACCGCCACGTACTGGTCGCAGATCCCCACGCTGTACGAGAACGTGCGCACCGCGCTGACCACGGCCCTGTCCGACGCGGGCACCCCGCCGGTGGTGCTGTGCCATGTCTCGCACGTCTATCCCGCGGGCGCGTCGCTGTACTTCACCGTGCTCAGCGCCCAGGGCGACAAGCCCGAGGAGCACTGGGCGGCCGCCAAGCGGGCGGCGTGCGACGCGATCCTCGCCTCCGGCGGCACCATCAGCCACCACCATGGGGTGGGCACCGACCACCGGGACTGGTACGCACAGGAGATCGGTCCGCTGGGTGTGGAGGTACTGCACGCCGTGAAGAACCGGCTCGACCCGTCCGGCATCCTCAACCCGGGTATTCTCCTGCCGCCCCTGACGTCCCCCGGAGCGTAGCCATGCGCCACTTCACCGCCGTCGTCAAACCCACCTCGGGCAGCTCGGGCAGCGAGTCCCTGGTCCCGCTGGCCCGCGCCCTCCGCGAAGGGGGCGCGGAGCTCGAAGTCGAGTACAGCCGCAGTCTCGGCCATGCGCGGGACCTCGCCCTGCGCGCGGCCGAGCGGGGCCGGGTGGTCCTCGGTGTGGGCGGCGACGGGCTGGCGGGGCGGGTCGTCGGCGCCCTGGCCGGGACCGACGCCGTCGCGGGCATCGTGCCCGCGGGCCGGGGCAATGACTTCGCCCGCGCGCTCGGACTGCCCGAGAAGGTGGCGGACCTCGCCGAAGTGCTGCTGCACGCCGAACCCGTGAAGACCGATGCCATCGAGATCGAGTCCGCCGTCCACCAGCGGATGGCGGTCCTGGGCAGTGTGTACGCGGGCGTCGACGCCCTGGCCAACCGGCACGCCGACGACTACCGTGCGCTGGGCGGCGCCGCCTCGTACTACATGGGCGGACTGCGGGCCGTCACCACCTGGCGGCCCGCCCACTACCGCATCACCATCGACGGAACCCCGCACGAGCGCACCGGATACACCGTGGTGGCGGCCAACTCCGGCTACTACGGCTTCGGCCGGCAGATCGCGCCCGGCGCCTCGGTGCGCGACGGTGTGCTCGATGTGGTGGTCATCCACCATGCCTCACGGCTGCTGTTCTTCAGCATGATGAACGAGCTCAAGACCGGACGGCACATCCGGCGGCCGGAGGTGGAGATCCTGCACGGACGCGAGGTGCGTATCGAGGCCGACCGGGCGCTGCCCTACGGCGCCGACGGCGAGGTGGAGGCCGAACTGCCGGTGACGGCACGGGTGTTGCCGGAGGCGCTGCACCTGCTCTGCTGAACGAGATGTGCTGAACCTGGTCTGCTGACCGGCAGCAACGATGGAGGAGCCGATGAGGAGAGGCCGATGACGGATGACATGGTGTCCGAGACCATCCGGATCGCCCGCCCGCCGCGGGCGGTGTACGACACGGTGACGCGGGTGGCCGACATGGGCCGCTGGAGCCCCGAGTGCACCGGGGGCGAAGTCAAGGGCGGCGTCGCCACGGAGATACGTGCGGGGACGCGGTTCACCGGGCACAACCGCTCCGACCGGCGCCCGTGGTCGACCGCGTGCACCGTTACCGCGGCCGACCCCGGCGAGCGTTTCACCTTCGTGGTCCGCGCCGCGGGGCTGCGCATCGCGGTCTGGAGCTACCGCTTCGAACCGCTCGACGAGGGCCGGGCCACCCAGGTCACCGAAACCTGGATCGACCAGCGCGGAGGGCTGATGCGCCTCATCAGCCCGGTGGTCTCCGGGGTGCGCGACCGGGCCGAGTTCAACCGGCGCGGCATGCGGCAGACCCTGCAACGGCTCAAGGAGGCGCTGGAGGAGGAACACCGGACGGTCTGAGGACGAGTGCGGGGCCGTCCGGGCGCCGTGCGTACCCGGCGACCGGACGGCTCGGGCACCCGGGCGGAAAGGGTGTGGGCGCGGTTCCCGCACCCGGGGTACGGTCCGCCCATGCCTGGATCATCAGAGACCAGCCCCCGCCCCTCCCCCGTCACCGCGGACGACCTCGGCCTCGCCGTACGGCTCGCCGTGGATGTGCTGCGCACGGCACCCCCGGACGCCTGGGACGGCAGGGCCGGTGCGCTGGAGTGGGACTGCTGGGAGACGGCAGAGCACCTCAGCGACGACCTCTTCGCGTACGCCGCCCAACTGGGCCCCGCCACGCCGCCGTTGGACGGCGAGGTGCCCTTCGTATGGGAGAGCCGCCGCCCCGGTGGCCCGGCGAACGCCATCCACGCCGACCGCACGGCGGGGCCCGTCGGGCTGCTGCGCGTACTCGAGGCGAGCGGCGCACTGCTGGTGGCCATGGTGCGTACGGCGTCCCCGCACACCCGCGCCTACCACGTCTTCGGCACCGCGGACCCCGAAGGCTTCGCCGCGATGGGCATCGTGGAAACCCTGGTGCACACCCATGACATGGCCGAGGGGCTCGGGCTCGGCTGGGAGCCGCCCGCCGGACTGTGCACACGGGTGCTCGCCCGGCTGTTCCCCGACGTCCCGGCCACCATCGCCGAACCGTGGCCCACGCTGCTGTGGGCCACCGGCCGTATCGACCTGCCCGGACACCCCCGGCGCACCACCTGGCGCTGGGACGGCACACCGTGATGGACCCGCACGGACGCCTACGGCGGTGATGGGAGGCCGGTCGTCGCACTGGGGACGGCCAACCCCCTGGCGGTGGACCTCGGCATCGCGCTCCTGGTCCAGGCGGCGATGACGATGCCGTTCGTCGTGCCCCGCGGGCCCGAGCTGGAGCCCGCGACCGGTGGCTGTGCGTACGGCGCCGGAGCGGGCGGAGGCCGCCTTCGACGCGATCTCCGAAACGGGCCGGGGCGCCATGGCGGAGCTGCGCCTGGGGCGACTCCCTGCTCGCGCCGTCCGTGGCCCGGCGCCTGGTGGAGCAGTACACCCGGTCGGCCGCCCGGCCGCGGCGGCCCGACCCCTGGCTGGAGGTGCTGACCGCGAGCCCGCCGACGACGCTGGTGCCGCCGCCGGCCTTCGGCAAGCCGTAGGGCACCCTCCGCCTTGTGAGCGAAGCATCACATTGGGCGGGATGGCCATGAAGCCAAGATCCCATTTGAGCCACCGGCGGAGTGGGGGTGACAGCGGGGTGGCTGTGGGCTTCATCATGGGCGCGAACGGCTCGCTCCCGTCCGGATCGTGGACCTGATGTGCGACGATCTCCGATGGGTGGTCACACCTCATGGCCACGGAGCGATACGGGGGAAAGACATGTCGTTGCGCGATTTGGTGCGCGATGAGGCAATTGCCTCGATGTCTCGTTCGGACCGGTTGACAGCGCTGCGGTCGGTGCGTCTGTACTTCCAACGGCCGGATGAACCGGGCTTCTTGGTCTCCGAGACGGAAGAGGGCCCGGTCGTCCCGGTCTTCACCTCCCTGGAACGGCTCGCGCTGTTCGCGGGCGTCTGCCCATGGGCCTCCACGACGCTCGAGGACGTGGTGGAGCTGCTGCCCGAGGGCGTACGCGCGCTGGTCGACCCGCTGGGCCCGCGGACCGTTGTGCTGGACGCGCGGTCATTGGAGGACACCGACGAGCAGGGGCCGGAGGACGCCACGTGAGCGGGAGCCACGACAAGGGCGGTTCGGCCGGGAACGGCCCAAAGCCCGGTGACGGCTACCGGGTGGAGATCACGTCGGTGCAGAAGGTGCTGATTCCGCTGGAGGAGTCGGTCGTCGCCGCGGGGAAGATCAAGAAAGACTGGAAATCCCTGGCGGACAACATCCAGAACGCCGCCGCATTCGACATCTACTCCTCCTCGGAGAAGATGCTCTCCTCCTGGGGCTTCGGTATGGGCCGGGTCGCCGACCAGGCCAAGGTCGTGGTGGAAACACTGCGGCAGGTGATCGCTGCCTATATGCTCGCTGACCTGCTGCGCATCAAGGACTTCGCGCCGACCGAGCACAACATCGCCAAGCTGCCCTTCGGCGAGCACGGGATGAAGGCATGGAAGGACGGCTACCGCCCCACGTTCGACCCGCCACCGGAGATCTACCAGGAGCCGTGGCTGGACGACAACGGCGGTGGCAGTGGGAGTGGCGGCAGTAGCGGTAGTTATCAGGACGTACCGACCAGGCCGCGGCTTCGATACGACGGCGGCTGGGAAGTCGACGGCGGAGGAAAGGGAACCATCGCGTAACGCACCAGTCCGCTCGCGCGTCCGGAAGCCCCTTCCTGCGCCCCTCGTTCTCCCCGGAGGCCGAGGGGCGCGCGCACGCCGTCGCGAGCGCCCACAGGGTGTGCCGAGGACGTTTCCGGGGGACGCTGGCGGTGCCCACCAGCCGCCCCGACCACGAGCGGCCGACCGCCGAAAGGACCGCAGAATGGTGCGCCCCGTCATGCCCCGCCACCCCGAGCTCCATGACCGGTTTCCCGCACCCGCGGCCACCGTCCCCTACCTGCCGCTCGGCCAAGCCCCCACGCCCGTACGGGATTTGCCAGATCTGGTACCCGGCCTCTCACTCTGGTGCAAGGACGAGAGCGGCTACGGCCACGGCGGCTGGGGCGGCAACAAAGTGCGCAAACTCGAATGGCTGCTGCCCGAAGCACAACGTCGCGGGGCGCGGACCCTCCTCACCGTCGGAGGTCTCGGCACCAACTGGGGCCTGGCCACCGCGCTGTACGCCAGGGAGCAGGGTCTGGCCACCGCCCTGGCCCTCATCGACCAGCCGGTCGACGACCATGTCCGGGCCCAGCTGGTGCGGTTGCGCCGGTCCGGGGCCACGCTCCACTTCACCCGCACCAAGCTGCGCACCATGGCCGCCGCCCCCTGGCTCTTCCTGCGCCACACCACCGCGGGACGGCCGCCGCACTACCTCCCCGCGGGCGGCTCCACCCCGGTCGGCACGCTCGGCTATGTCGAAGCCGCCCTCGAACTCGCGGCGCAGATCGCGGCGGGTTCCCTCCCCGAGCCCTCCCACGTCATCACCGCCGTCGGCAGCGGAGGCACCGCCGCCGGGCTTGTCCTCGGCCTGCGTCTCGCCGGGCTCCGTACCCGTGTCGTGGGCGTGGTGGTCAATGACACGCTCCGCCTGGACCCACCCACCGTGGCCGGTCTGGCCCACAGGACCGTACGCCTCCTCCGGTCACGCGGCGCCGACCTCCCGCCGATCCGCATCGGACCGGAGCACCTGACCCTGGTACGCCACTGGCTCGGCCCCGGCTACGGCCACCCCACACCGGAGGCCCTGCGCGCCCAACACCTCGCCGACGAGGCCACGTCCCTGCGACTGGAACCCGTGTACACGGCGAAGGCCATGGCCGCGCTGCTCGCCCTCGCGGCCGACGGCCGCCTGGGCACGGGCCCCGCGCTCTTCCTCCACACCCATGGCCCACGCCCCGCCCATCCCTGAGTGATGGCCTCGCCCCACCGTCCGTCACCCCATGACAACGGCCTTGACGCTGGTCGAGCCGGCGACCGCGGACAGTGCGTCGCCGAACCGTTCGAGCGGGAAGCGGTCGGTGATGATGCCGTCGGTGCGGATGCGGCCGGTCCGCAGGAACAGCAGGGCGCGGTCGAAGCGGTGGGTCTGTGCGAAGGAGCCCTTGATGGTGAGTTCGCGGGAGAAGATCTCGTAGGGAGAGAAGGGCACGGTGTCGTCGGCCCCGGCCATCCCGTAGACCAGCACGGTTCCGCCGGTGCGGGTCATCTCCGGACACATGGCCAGCACGGCGGGAGCCCCGGTGGCTTCGATGACCGCGTCGAATCCGGAGGGGGCCAGTGCGCGCAGCCGTCGTAGCGACGCCTGTGGATCCGAGCGGTCCATCCGCACCGTTTCGTCGGCTCCCAGGTGCCGGGCCACGTCGAGTTTATGGGGGCTGGGCGCGGCGACGGTGACACGGGCCGCGCCGCCGTGGACGAGGAGTTGGGCGAGCAGCAGACCGGTGGGGCCCGCGCCGAAGAGGAGTACATCGGACCCCGGGCGCAGCGCCAGCACATCGGCCCCGTGTATCGCACAGGCCAGGGGCTCGGTGAGGACGGCCGTCATCGGCTCCAGACCGTCGAGGGGGAAGCACTTCTCGGCCCGTGCCACGAGCAAGTCGGCAAAGCCACCGGGGCCGTTGACGCCGAGCGAGAAGAAGTGGTCGCAGTACAGGGGCTGGTCGCGTCGGCAGGGCGCGCAGTGGCCGCAGAGCACCGTGTTGTCGACGGCCACCAGGTCACCGATCGACAGTCCTGCGACGCACTCACCGAGCGACTCCACTTCGGCGACGATCTCGTGTCCGGGGATCAGCGGGAAGCGGGCCATGAATCCGCCGGCCAGCAGATGCCGGTCGGTACCGCAGATCCCGGTGGCCACGGTGCGCAGGCGGACCTGCTCCGGGCGCGGCCGCGGATCGTCCACGTCCATGACGCGGAAGTGGTGGGGCCGATCGAAGACCACTGCTCGCATGTCTGCGCTCCTGACGGTGGAGGTGGGAAAGGTGTCCTCCGTGGCCGGTGAAACGATAGGTCAGCCATAAATATCACGCAAGATGCGTTAACAAACTGCTGATCTTCTACTAAGAATGCTGTACACCATCGTTCGCGCCCCACGACTCGACGACTTCAAGGGACGACGCACTCCCATGCCCTCTCTCCTTCCTCTCAGACCCCCGAGGCCCCGCATCAGCCGCCGCGCCCTCCTGGGTGGCGCCGCCATCGCCGGGGCGGCGGGTCTGCTCACCGCCTTCGCGGACCACCTGGACGCGGACTCCCTCGCCGACACCGTGCCGTGGCAGTCGTCCGCGGGTACCACCTTGACTTTCCTCTCCGAGAACACCGCACCGACCGCCGCGATCGCTGCCCACCTCGAGCCGTTCACCGAGCTGACCGGGATAAGGGTCCGCATCGTCACGCTGAAACTGTCGGCCCTGGCGCGGAGGGTGGCCCGCGACATCGACTCCCGGGAGGGGGCGTACGACGTGGTGTACGCGGACCCCTATCTGGTGCTGGCCCCCTACGCCTCCGCCTTCACCGATCTGCGGGAGTTCGAGGACGACGGCGCGATGCCGCATCTGGCGGGCGGCTTCCGCGACTTCATCCCCACCCACCTGGACGCGGCCGGACGCTTCGAGGACGACACCACCGTGCTGGCGCTGCCGTACGACTGCCCGACCATGGTCTGGCAGTACCGCGCCGATCTGTTCACGAAGCACCGGGCGCGGATGGCCGACGACCTCGGCTTCGATCCCACACCCGCCGAGAACACCACCTGGGAGCAGTACTACGCCATCGCCCGGTGGTTCAACGACCAGACCGACGAGGTGCGCTACGGCACCGGACACCAGGCCAACCGGCACGACTCCCTGATGTGCGACTTCTCCAATCTGCTCTGGTCCTACGGCGGCGACTACTTCCTCGACGGATCACGCGTCGGCCGTCTGGGCACTCAGGACCCCGGCACCTGTCAGCTGCGCTCGGCCGCGGCGGTCGAGGGGGCCGCCTTCTACCAGCGGCTGCTGAAGATCGCCGACCCCGGCTCCCGCACCTGGGACTGGGACGGGCTCGGCGCCGCCTTCCGCGCCGGACGCATCGCCATGTGCCCCAACTGGCACGAGTACGCGGCGTCCAACGAAGCCGCCCTCCCCGGGAAGGTCGGCTACGCCCGGCTGCCCAAGGGCCCGGTCCGCTCGGCCGGAATGTACGGCGGCACCGGTATCGCCATCTCGAACCTCGTTCCGGCCCGGCGCCGCAAGGCCGCCTGGCTGTTCCTGAACTGGGCCACCGCCCCGAGGACCCAGCTGGCCGTCCTCGCGAGCAAAGTGGGCGGCGGGACTCCCACCCGCGGCTCCGTGTACGCGATGCCACGTGTCACCGCGGCCGAGCGCCGGCCCTCCCCCATGCCCACCATGCTCTCCACACGTGCCGTACGGCAGGTGTGGGATCCCCAGAACATCGGGCTCAGGCCGAAGATCCCCCTGTGGGCGGAGTGCGACACGGCCATCTACGACGAGTTGTCCGGGATGCTCGCCGGGGACACCTCACCCGCCGGGGCGATGCGCGCCGCGGCCGATCGCGTCGACCGCATCACGGCCCGCGGACAGGCGGACCGGCCATGAACGCCTCCCTGACCGCGTCCGGTGAGGTGGAGACCGAGGTGGAGGTGGAGGCGCCGGTCACCGCACCGGTACGGTCTGGAGCGACCGGAGGATCGGGAAGAACGGAAGGAAGCGGAGCGGGACACCGACCGGGACACCGGACGAGGCCGCTCACGTCCGTACGACGATCAAGCCGCTGGTGTGCCCGGGGACGGGCCGAACCGCGCCGGGCGCGGAGGGGAAGGAGGCCGTATGCCGGCCAAGGCACGGCTGTCGCAGGCCGCCGTCGAGGAGCGGCGGCAGGCTGTCCTGCGCCATGTTGTCGAGCACGGCGAGATCCGCATCGACGATCTGGCTACGCGCTTCGACGTCAGCCTGATGACGATGCACCGCGATCTCGACGACCTGGCCGCCCGCCATCTGCTGCGCAAGGAGCGCGGTCGCGCCGTCGCCTTCCCCGCCCTGACCATGGAGACCGCCACCCGGTTCCGGGAGAGCGCGCGGCTGGCGGCGAAGACCGCGCTGTGCGCGGCGGTGGCCGACCGGATCACCCCGGGGAGCACCCTGCTGCTCGACGACTCCACCACCCTCTACCCGCTGGCCGACGTCCTGGCGTCGGTCGGCCAACTCACCGTCGTCACCAACTCGGTGGGCCTCGCCCAGCGGCTGAGCGGCGCGGCGGAGGTGGACATCACGCTGCTGGGCGGGCGCTACAACGGCGAGTTCAACTGCTGCACCGGCCCGGATGTCGTCAGCGCCCTCTCCCGGATCCGCGCCGATCTCGCTCTGACATCCGCCACCGCGATCCTCGAGGGGCGGCTGTTCCATCCCTTGCGCGAGTACGCGGAGATCAAGGAGGCCATGCTCGCCTCCGCGAACCAGTCGCTGCTGCTGGCCGACCACTCCAAGTTCGGCAGGACGGCCACGTACGGGTACGGCACGGCCGCCGTCTACGACGCGGTGGTCACCGACACCGGTACACCGGAGGAGGAGATCGCGGCCATCCGTGGTCTCGGGGTGCGTGTGGAGAGTGTCGCCCCCGAAGAACCCTCCTGACCCGTCCGCGTCTCCTGACCCGACCGCGCTTGCTGCCCCCTCCGCGGCTACGGAACGGCCGGGGCCACGGTCTCCACCCGGACCCCGTGGCCCCGGATCGCGTCGATCTCGTGCTCCGGTGTGCCCGAGTCGACGATGACCGCCTCGTAGGAGCCGATGTCACCGAAGGCGTAGGTGGCGGTCTTGCCGAACTTCGTGTGGTCGGCGAGCAGCAGCGAACGCTCGGAGCAGGCGATCATGGCCTCCTTCACATCCGCGTACTCGCGCAGCGGGTGGAAGAGGCTGCCTTCGAGGATCGCGGTGGCGGACATCAGGCACAGATCGGCGCGGATCCGGGACAGAACGCGGGTGACCTCGGGGCCGGTGCAGGAGTTGAACTCACTCCGGTAGTGGCCGCCCAGCAAGGTGATGTCCACCCCGGTGGCCGGTGCCAGACGCTGGGCGATGCCGACCGAGTTGGTGACCACCGAGAGCTGTTCGGACCCGGCCAGGAGGTCGGCCAGCGGATACAGAGTGGTGGAGTCGTCCATGACGAGGGTGTCACCGGGACGGATCCAGCCCGCCGCGGCCTCGCACACGGCCTGCTTGGCCGCGAGGTTCTCCGATTCGCGGAAGCGGGTGGCGGTCTCCATGGTCAGGGCGGGGAAGGCGACGGCCCGGCCGCGTTCCTTGCGCAGCAGATGGCGCGCCGCGAGGTCGTCGAGGTCGCGGTGCATCGTCATCAGACTGACGCCGAAGTGGGCGGCGAGGTCGTCGATGCGGACCTCCTCGTGCTCGGCGACATGGCGCAGGACGGCCTGACGGCGCTGTTCCACGGTGGCCTGCGACGACCGAACCTTGGCGGGCACCTGTCCTCCCTCGCTGGCGGTACCGGCTCCGGCGGCCGGTTCTCGTGGCGCGATCGCCACGGCGCGACCGCGGTCGGCACACCTCGGTGACCTCGATGTCGAGGTTCCCATATGCCCCTGCTCGCGCAAGGCGATACGGCCCCCGCGTCACCGGTGGCGGGACTGAAGGCGGTCACCCCGTCACCGGCCGTTGCCGCGCGCGCCCCCGGGGAAGGTGAGAGCATCACGATGAAGGCCCGCGATCATGCTCGTGCCGACCGTGGACAACGCCGTGCTGGTCCGGCAGGCACGCCGACGGCGGAGAGGGATCCGGTATGTCGCGACCACCGCTGGGGCGGCGGGTGACCGGTGTCGCGGCCGGCATCTGCGCGGCGGGGCTGCTGGCGGTGGGCTGTGGTGGATTCGGCGGGGTGGGGGCCGGTGACGGCACCACCGTCTCGGTGGCCGTGGTGGCCAATCCGCAGATGAAGGACATGGAGGCGCTGACCCCGTCCTTCGAACGGTCCCACCCGGACATCCGGGTGCGCTTTGTGACACTGCCGGAGAACCAGGCACGACAGAAGATCACCGAGTCGGTGGCCACCGGTGGCCGTGAGTTCGACATCGTCATGATCAGCAACTATGAGACGCCCATCTGGGCGCGGAACGGCTGGCTGGCCGACCTCCAGGGGCGGGCCGACCGCACCCCCGGCTACGCGCCGTCCGACTTCATCGCCCCGATCCGCGCCGCGCTGTCCTACCGCGGACACCTCTACTCGGTCCCCTTCTACGGCGAGTCGTCGTTCCTGATGTACCGCAAGGACCTCTTCGCGGCCCGGGGGCTGACCATGCCGAAGCGGCCCACCTGGCGGCAGGTGGCGCGCTTCGCGAAGGCGCTCGACGACCCCGGGCACGGGGTGGCGGGGATCTGTCTGCGCGGGGCCCCGGGCTGGGGCCAGGTGCTCGCACCGCTGAACACCGTGATCAACACCTTCGGTGGCCGCTGGTACGACCTGCGGTGGAACGCCCAGCTCACCACCCCGGAGGTGGAGCGGGCCGTCGGGTTCTACGTCTCCCTGGTGCGCCGGCACGGAGAGCCGGGGGCGGCCAACGCGGGTTTCACCGAGTGCGCCACCCACTACGCCCAGGGCAAGGCGGCCATGTGGTACGACGCCACCTCGGCGGCGGGTGTGCTGGAGGATCCCGCGAGCAGCAAGGTGGTCGGCAGAACGGGATATGTGGCGGCACCGGTGGAGCGCATGGCGTGGTCGGGCTGGCTGTACTCCTGGTCGCTCGGCATTCCCCGGACCAGCACCCATCAGGACGCCGCCTGGACGTTCATGTCCTGGGCCACCTCCCGGGAGTACATCGAGCTGGTGGGGCGGCGGCTGGGGTGGTCCCGGCTGCCGCCGGGCAGCAGATACTCCACCTACGCCATCCCGCAGTACCGGCGGATCGCGCGGGCGTTCGCGGGCCCCACGTTGCAGGGCATCCGCCACGCCGACCAGCAGCGCCCCACCGTGCTGCCCGTGCCGTACACCGGTGTGCAGTTCCTGGACATCCCCGAGTTCCAGGATCTGGGCACCCGGGTGAGCCAGCAGATCAACGCGGCCATCAGCGGACAGGAATCGGTGCGCACCGCACTGGCGCAGTCCCAGCGCTACGCCCGGACCGTCGGCCGCGATCAGCAGCGGCTGGGCCGCTAGGTACCGCCATGGCAGTCGGCTCTCTCCCACCCGCGGGCCCGACGGCAACCGCCGGGCCGCTCCCCGCACGGCGCCCGCCGCGGCGGGCGGCAGGGCGGCGCGGTTGGCCGCTGGCTCCGGCCCTGCTGTGGCTGGTCGTCCTCACCCAGCTGCCCTTCGTCTTCACCGTGGTCTTCTCCTTCCAGTCCAGGAATCTGCTCCGGCCGGGGTCCGAGCACTGGGTGGGCCTGGCCAACTACACGAACGTGTTCACCGACAACGTGTTCCGCGCGGCGCTGCTCACCGAGATCGAGCTGACCGTTCTGACGGTCGCGTTCGCCATGGCGCTGGGGGTGGCGCTGGCGGTGCTGCTCGACCGCCGTTTCCCCGGCCGGGGCCTGGCCCGCACCCTGCTGATCTCGCCGTTCCTGGTGATGCCCGCGGTCGCCGGGCTGCTGTGGAAGACCGCCATGTTCGACCCGGTCTTCGGGCTCGTCAACTACACGGCGTCCTGGTTCGGCGTCCAGGGCACCGACTTCGTCAACCATTTCCCCGTGGCGTCGGTGGTCACGGTCCTGGTCTGGGAATGGACACCGTTCATGATGCTCATCGTCCTCGCCGGGCTCCAGAGCCAGCCGACCGAGATCCTGGAGGCGGCCCGAGTGGACGGCGCCGGGCCCTGGGCCACCTTCCGCTGGATCACCCTGCCGTATCTGCGCCGCTACATCGAACTGGGTGTGCTGCTCGGTGCGATCCACCTGGTCAACACCTTCGATGTGATCTACATGATGACGCAGGGCGGCCCCGGCACCCGGACCACCAATCTGCCCTACTACATCTACCAGCGGGCGTTCCTCGGCTTCGACGTCGGGCAGTCCTCCGCGCTGGGCGTGGTCACGGTCGCCGGAACACTGGTGGCCGCCGCACTGGCGCTGCGACTGCTGTTCACGGCGTTCACCGGCACCGGGGCGGGCGACCGATGAGGATCCCCGCCACGCTCCGCCCGCCGTACCGCCGCCGGTTCGGCCGGTGGCTGTGGACCACCGGAACCTGGCTGGTGACCGCCGTGTTCTTCTTCCCGGTGCTGTGGATGGTGCTCACCGCGTTCAAAACCGAGGCGGACGCCTACACCGCCTCCCCCAAGGTGGTGTTCGCACCGACGCTCGAGCAGTTCCGGGCGGTGTTCGCCGAGGGCGTCGGCCTCTATCTGGGCAACTCCGCGCTGGCCGCCGCGGCTTCCACCGCCATCGTGCTGCTGCTTGCGACACCGGCGGCGTACGCACTGTCCATCCGGCCCGTGGGCCGATGGCGCGATGTGCTGTTCTTTTTCCTCTCCACCAAGATGCTGCCGGTGGTCGCCGCGATCATTCCCGTGTATCTGGCCGCGCGCGGCCTGGGCGCGCTCGACAGCATCGGCACCCTGATCGTGCTGTACGCGGCGATGAACCTGCCGGTGGCGGTGTGGATGCTGCGCTCGTTCTTCCTGGAGATTCCGCGCGAGGTGCTGGAGGCGGCACGGGTGGACGGGGCGACAGCGCGTCAGGAGGTGATGTGGGTGTTGCTTCCCATGGTGGCGCCCGGTATCGCCGCCACCGCGCTGATCTGCGTGATCTTCTCCTGGAACGAGTTCTTCCTGGCGTTGAACCTGACGTCGGTCCGGTCCGCGACGATGCCCGTCTTCCTCGTCGGCTTCATCACCAGCGAGGGGCTGTACTGGGCGAGGCTGGCCGCGGCGGCCACACTGGCCTGTCTGCCGGTGCTGCTGATGGGGTGGCTGGCTCAGCGCCAGCTCGCCCGCGGCCTGTCCATGGGGGCGGTGAAATAGCCGGTGACCGCCGAGACCCGTTGCGAAAACACCGAGCAGGACAGAGAGGAGCAGCGGTGCGTGTCCTAGTCGTCGGCGACCACTTCATCCCGGCCGCCTGCTATGTCGAGGCCCTGGCCGAGGTGTCCGGGCGGGACACCGGCCCGGACATCGGCCCGGTCCGCAGTGTCGACTGGTCCGGGACCAAGGCCGAGCAGCACGCCGCGCAGCAGGAGATGGAGCTGCGGGGGCCGGAGGCGGTGCCGGTGCCCGGTGAGATCGTCGAGGCGCTCGGGGACACCGGGGTGCTCGCCGTGCACTTCGCGCCGGTGTCCGCGCAGATGCTGCGGGCCGCGCCGACGCTGCGTGCGGTGTGTGTCGCCCGGACCGGGCTGGAGAACGTGGACGTGGCCGCCGCCACCGAACGCGGTATCGCCGTCGTACCGGTCTACGGACGCAATGCCTCGGCCGTGGCCGAACTCGCCCTGGGGCTGATGCTCGCCGAGGCGCGCGACATCGCGCGCGCGGATGCGTCGGTGAAGGCCGGAGGGTGGCGCAAGGACTTCGGCGGCCCCGGGGACGAGATCGGTGGCAGCACCGTCGGCATGGTGGGCATGGGCCATGTGGGGCAGGAGCTGGCCGACCGGTTGCGCGGCTTCGATGTGCGCGTTCTGGTCCATGACCCGTATGTGCCGGACGCGGTGCTGGGGCGCCACGGTGCACAGCGGGCGGCCGATCTGGACACGGTGTTCCGGGAGTCCGACGCCGTGCATGTGTTCGCCCGGCTGACACCGGAGACCGAACGGTTCATCGGGCGGCGGCACTTCGCGCTGATGAAGCCCACCGCGTACTTCTTCAACACCGCGCGCAGCCGTCTGGTGGACACCGACGCGCTGTACGAGGTGCTGGCGGCCGGCCGGATCGCCGGGGCCGGGCTCGATGTGCATGACGAGGAACCCCTGCCCGCCGACAGCCCGTGGCGCGCGCTGGACAATGTCACGCTCACCACCCACTACGGCGGCGACACGGTCACCACCAATGTGCGTTCGGCCCGGCTGGTCGCCGAGGTCATCGCCGAGCTGGCGGCGACCGGGCGCTGTCCGGGCGCGGTCAACGCCCGTGAACTGGAATGGATGTAACACCCCGTGCGTGAACTGTTGCTGGGTATCGACGCCGGGCAGACCGTGACCAAGGCGCTGCTGTTCGACGCCACCGGGCACGAGGTGGCGCGCGGCAGCGCGACCGTGCCGCTGAGCAGCCCCCGGCCGCACTGGGTCGAACGCGATATGGACGAGGTGTGGCACGCGGCACGGCTGGCGATCAGGGACTGCCTCGAGGCGGCGGGCGAGGAGGCGGGCCGGGCCGTGGCGGCGGTGGGGCTGTCCGGACACGGCGACGGTGTCTATCCCGTGGACGGGCGGCTGCGACCGGTGCGCACGGCGATCCTCGCGCTGGACACCCGGGCCGAACCCCTGCTGGAGGACTGGCGGGACACCCCGCTGTGGGAGCGTGCCCTGTACCGCTCCGGTCAGGTGCCCTTCGCGGGCTCTCCGGCGGCCCTGCTGCCCTGGCTCGTGCGCCACGACCCGGACGCGGTGCGGCGCAGCCGGTGGCTGCTGTTCTGCAAGGACTGGCTCCGGCTGAAGCTGACCGGCACACCCACGACCGATCCCACGGACGCCAGCGCCTCGTTCACCGATGTCCGCACCCGGGCCTACTCGCCGGAGCTGCTGGAGCTGTACGGCGTCAGTGATCTGGCCGGGAAACTGCCGCCGGTGCTGGCCTCCGACGCCCTGGCCGGAACGGTCACACCCGAGGCCGCCGCGGCCACCGGGCTCACCGCCGGTACCCCGGTGGTCACCGGTGCGCACGATGTGGACGCCGCCTCGATCGGGGTGGGGCGGCTGGATCCGGGTGAACTGTCCCTGGTGGCCGGGACGTTCAGCGTCAACCAGGTGATCAGCGATCGGGTGGTGCTCGACCCGCGCTGGCAGGTCCGTGGTTTTGTCCGGCCGGATCAGTGGATGATCATGTCCACCTCACCGTCGTCGGTGGCCAACCTCGAGTGGTTCCTGCGGGTCATGGGCGTGACCACCGGAGCGGGGGAGCGTGTGCACGATGTGATCGCCCGGGAGGTCGCCACTCACCTCGGCGGACCGTCGGAGATGGTGTTCCACCCCTTCCTCTACGGGTCCCCGCACGGGCGGCCCACCTCGGGCACCTTCCTCGGTATGCGCGGCTGGCACACGCGGGGCCATGTACTGCGGGCGCTGCTGGAGGGCGTGGTGCTCAACCACCGCTGGCATGTCGACGCCCTGTGCTCGACGCTGCCCGTCACCGGCCCCGTACGGCTCACCGGCGGCGCCGCGCGCAGCGAGATCTGGAGCCAGATGTTCGCCGACGCGCTGGCCCGGCCGGTCGAGATCACGGATGTGGCGGAGAGTGCGGCCCGCGGCGCGGCCCTGCTCGCCGCCACCGCGGTCGGACTGCTGGACGGCCTCGATGACCCCCGCGCCCGGGTGGCGGTCAGCAGACGGCATGAGCCGGATGAGGGGCGGGTGGCGGTGCTGGAGGAGGCGTACCAGGTGTATCTGGGGGCGCTGGAGGCGCTGGGACCGACGTGGTCACGCCTTGCCGCCGACTGACCACATAGATGTATCACATAAATAGAGATCTTTTAGCTAAATTTATGGGATTTCTGCCCTGAATCTCTTGTAATATCGATGGGCCGGGCGTACACCGGAACTAAGGGCATCAGCAAGCCGCCGACCCCCGCCCGGAAGCGACCCGAACCCATGTGTGTTACCGCCAGCCTGCTTGCCTCGCCGGTCGGCCCCCGACCGGCGGAGCCCCCGCCGATGGCGCCCACCCCGGTCTCCGGATGCGACGCCCTGCTCGCCCTGCCCGCCGAAGCCGCCCTGGTCGGCTGCGCCCGCCACTTCGCCGAGAACGTCCTCACCCAGTGGCATCTGCCGTCCGGCGAACGCGATGCCGCCGTCCTCGTCGTCGGGGAGCTGGCCGCCAACGCGGCCCGGCACGGACGCAGCAGGATGACACTCCGGCTGACCCTCGGCCCGGGCGCCCTCCAGCTCGTCGTGTCCGACCACGGTCTGCTCCCCCGCCCCAGGCGGCCGCACACCGCCCCCGACCCCGACGAACACGGCCGCGGTATCCCCCTCGTGGAAACCCTCGCCACCCGGGTCGAAACCCGCCACCACGACAATGGCCACTGGGTCCGCGCCACCCTGCCCGTGACCGCGGCGCACCCGATGGCCGCATGAGCGGCCTGCCGGCCTGCTGGTGACACTGCACGCGGCACTGACCCTGAGCCGGCTCGGCGGCTACGCCTGCCTCGTGTCCAGGGCACGCGGAGTGTTCCAGCGGCCCCGGATCCGCCGTGCCCTGGACCGTGTGACCGGTGTGGTGCTCATCGGCTTCGGGGCGCGGATCGCCACCGACACCCGCTGACGCCCGCGTCGGCGCGCCACGGCCGCGAACGGCGGTGGGGGAGCAACCGGATCCCCCTCGGGATCGGCTGCTCCCCCACCACAGAACGACGGATCGGACCGTCCGCCCGGGTCAGACCACCGGGGCCGGGTACGTCGGGTACTCCACTCCGGAGACGTACTGGACAACGCGGATGACCTGGCACGAGTAGCCGAACTCGTTGTCGTACCAGAGGTAGAGGATCGCGTTGTCGCCGTCGACCTTGGTGGCGCCCGCGTCGACGATCGAGGCGTGGCGCGAGCCGATGAAGTCGTTCGAGACCGCGTCGGGAGCGCTGGTGAAGTCGATCTGGCGCTTGAGCGGCGAGGTCAGCGAGACATCACGGAGGTAGTCGAGAACCTCCTCGCGGGTGGCCTCGCGTGCGAGCCGCAGATTGAGGATCGCGATGGAGACATCCGGCACCGGCACGCGGATGGAGCTGCCGGTGATGGGCGCCTTGAGGTCGGGAAGCGCCTTGGCCACGGCGGAAGCCGCACCGGTCTCGGTGATGACCATGTTGAGCGGCGCGGAGCGGCCGCGGCGATCGGCCTTGTGGTAGTTGTCCAGCAGATTCTGGTCGTTGGTGAACGAGTGAACGGTCTCCACATGGCCGCGCAGCACACCGTACTCGTCCGCCATCGCCTTCAGCGGCGGGACGATCGCGTTGGTGGTGCAGGACGCGCAGGACAGGATCTGCTCATCCGGCTTGATCATGTCGTGGTTGACGCCGTGCACGATGTTGGGGACATCACCCTTGCCCGGCGCGGTCAGAACGACCTTGTCGACGCCGGGGCGCAGGTGCTGCGACAGACCCTCGCGGTCGCGCCACTTGCCGGTGTTGTCGATCAGGATGGCGTTGTTGATGCCGTACGCCGTGTAGTCGATCTCCGACGGGTCGTTGGCGTAGATCACCTTGATCTCGTTGCCGTTGGCGACGATCGTGCTGTTCGCCTCGTCAACGGTGATCGTGCCCTGGAACTGGCCGTGGATGGAGTCACGGCGCATCAACGAGGCGCGCTTGACGATGTCCTGGTCACCGCCCCGGCGGACGACGATGGCGCGCAGCCGCAGGCCGTTGCCGGAACCGGCCTTCTCGATGAGCAGCCGGGCCACGAGGCGGCCGATACGGCCGAACCCGTAGAGGACCACATCGCGCGGCTCGCTGCGCTCGATCTTGTTGTCGCCGGTGGCGCCCGCGACGGCCTCGGCGGTGAACTCCTCGACCGACAGACCGCGGTCGTCGGTGCGGTACGTCTCGGCGAGCAGGCCGAGGTCGATCTGGGACGGGCCGAGATCGAGCGTGGTCAGAGCCTGAAGGAACGGCAGGGTGTCGGTGACCGAGAGTTCGACACCCGCGATCTGCCGTGCGAATCGATGGGTCTTGAGGATGCTGACCACCGACTTGTTCACCAAGGAGCGGCTGTGAAGCAGGACAGTGACGTCCCGCTCCCGATGCAGCTTCCCGATGATCGGGATCATCGACTCCGCGATCTCCTCGCGATTTTTCCAGTTGGTGAACGAGTCCTCGTTGACAGTCACAGCGCATCTTTCGAGCTAGGCGGTGCTCATATGCTACCCCCGCCCTCACGATGATCGTTCAAACGCCCCCCTCGGGCGGGATCCTGTGAGGGGTCTCATCGCCGGGCCAGGGCATCACTTTGGACCGATATACCCTTTGTGCACCGCCTTGTGGACGCCCATACCGTCGCGCTCCGCACCGGTGGCATGACACCGTGCGCGCGCAGTGCGATGCACACCACCCCCGGGCCCCCGCCCGGCGCGTGGTGGTGATCGTCGCAGCGCTCATATCCCCGCCGCCACATGCGAAGATGCCCCCCATGTCCGGGAGATGGGGAAGGTCGGGTCCACCCGGGCACGGGGGCAGGCCGATATCGGCGGACCTGGTGTGCCGAGAAACCACCAGGCGGATGCCGGAGCGAGCCCAAGGGGAACCGCAACAGCTGCGGCGGTAGTCATCAGGACGTACCGACCGGGCCGCGGCTTCGGTACGACGGCGGCTGGGAAGCCGACGACGGGGGAAGGGAACATCGCGTGACGCACAAGGACGCCATCGAAGGCGGCGCGACCGAGCGCATACCGCAAGGCGCCAAGCCTTCTGAGGTCATACCCGGCTCACCGAAGACCATCGAGGACCTGGCCGTCAAACTCCGCGCCTACTCCGGCGCGTTCAAGGACGGAGAGGACCAGCTCGGCGTCCTGTCCCTGATGAACTGGACCGGCGCCGCCAACGAAGGCTTCAAAGGCGCCACCGACAAACTCCCCAAAGAACTGGAGTCCGCCCAGACCTACTTCACCTCCGCCGCAAGCGCCCTGGACTCCTACGCCGCCAAACTGCGGTCGGTGCAAAAGCGCGTCAAACCGATCATCGATGACGCCGACGAGGCCCGCGCCGCCTCCAAGCGCTACTGGGCTCGGGTCAAGGAATACAACGCCGCGGTGGACCGCAAGGACGACACCCTGCCCGAGCGCCCGCCGGAGGACGACCCCGGACTCGCCGCGCTGAACAGCTGCTACGGCCGCCTGGACAAACTGGAGCACGAACTCCAGCTCGTCGTCTCCGCGTCGAAGAAGAAACTGGACACCGCGGCCAAAGAGGCCCCGGACAAACCCCCCGCCCCCTCCGGCTGGGACACGTTCAAAAAGGGCCTCGGGGACTTCTTCGGCGGCGCGGGCGAGACCGTCAGCGGCTGGTACAACGACTTCGACGACCTCGTCAACGACGGCATAGGAGGCGCCGGACTGCGCCTCGCGGGCATGGTCGACGGCGCCGCCTACGCCGCCGACCACCCCAAAGAGTTCGCCAAGGCCGTCGTCAACTGGGACGAATGGCAACGCAACCCTGCCCGCGCCGCCGGCCAGCTCACCCCCGAACTCCTCCTCGCCCTCGCATCCGGCGGCTCAGGCGCCATCCGACGGGGCGGCTCCGCGGCCAAAAACGCCGCGCAACGCCTCCTCAACCGCGAACGCGCCCTCTGCCGCGACGGCCGAGCCCGCGGGCGCACGAACAGCGATCCGGACAACAACAGCACACCGAACGGGGAGCGGCCCACCACCGGTGAGCCGATCGATGTGGCCACCGGCGAGATGGTCATGTCCGCCACCGACGTCGCCCTGCCCGGAGTGCTCCCGCTGGTCCTGGAGCGCCACTACGTCTCCGGGCACCCCTGCGGCGGGTGGTTCGGCCGCACCTGGGCGGGCACCCTCGACCAGCGCCTGGAGATCGACGACGAGGGTGTCGTCTACATCACCGACGACGGCATGCTCCTGGCGTACCCGATACCGGAGCCCGGTGTCCCCACGCTGCCCGCCTCCGGCCCCCGCTGGCCGCTGTGCTGGGACGGCAAGCCGGACGGCACGTTCACCATCACCGCCCCGGAACACCACCGCACCCTCCACTTCAGCCCGCTCCCGGCAGCCGGCCGGGAGCTCGCCCTGACCGCGATCACCGACCGCACCGGCGACAACGACGGCGACCGCATCACCATCACCTACACCACAGACGGCACCCCAACGGAGATCAACCACTCCGGCGGCTACCGCATCGCCATCGACACCGACCCACAACTGCTGCGCATCACCGCCCTGCGCATGCTCCACGGCGAGGACCACCAGCACAGCACCACCCTGATCTCCTACGGCTACAACCAGGCCGGAGACCTCAGCGAGATCATCAACTCCACCGGGAAACCACTGCGCTACCAGTACGACGACGCACACCGCATCACGTCCTGGACCGACCGCAACGGCACCACCTACGCCTACGTCTACGACCACCGCGGCCGCGTCCTGCGCGGCATCGGCCCCGACGGCACCCTCTCCGGCCGGCTCCACTACAGCACCGACGGCCGCACCACCCGCTACACCGACTCTCTCGGCAACACCACCACCTACGCCCACAACAACGCCTACAAGGTGATCGCGGAGACGGATCCGCTGGGCAACACCACCCACACCGAATGGGACACCAACAACCGCCACCCCATCGCCATCACCAACCCACTGGGCCACACCACCCGCTATCACTACGACAACCACGACCGCCTGACCACCATCGAGCACCCCGACGGCACCGTCAGCAGAGCCGTCCGCAACGCGTGGGGCCTGCCGCTGGAGATCCATGAACGGGGCGGCGCGGTATGGCGCCACACCTATGACGCACGCGGGGCGCACACCTCCACCACCGACCCCAGCGGGGCCACCACCTACTACACATACGACAACAAGGGTCACCTCTCGGCGATCACCGATGCGCTGGGCCACACCATCGAGGTGACCACCAACGGCGCCGGTCTGCCGGTCACCGTCACCGACCCCCTCGGCCGGACCACCCATGTCGGCCGGGGCCCCCACGGCCAGATCACCGCGATTACCGACCCGCTCGGTGGGACCACCCGGCAGGGCTGGACCATCGAAGGCCGACCCGCCTGGCGCGAAACCCCCGATGGCGCCCGCGAGGTGTGGCAGTGGGACACCGAGGGCAACCTCGCCCACCACACCGACCAGGCCGGACACACCACCACCTACACCCACACCTACTTCGACCAGCCGGTCACCCGCACCGACCCCGACGGCGCCCGCTACACCTTCGGCTACGACACCGAACTTCGCCTGACCACCGTCACCAACCCCCAGGGCCGCCAGTGGCGTTACGACTACGATCCGGCAGGCCATCTGGTCGCCGAGACCGACTTCAACGGCGCCACCCGCACCTACACCCGTGACGCCGCGGGCCGCCTCACCGCACGGACCAACGCACTGGGCGAAACACTGCGCTACACCCTCGACACCGCCGGGCGCGTCCTCGCCCAGCACGACGAGAGCACCGGCGAAGAGACCACCTTCGCCTACGACGCCAACGGCGCTCTGATCCAGGCGGCCAACCCCACGACCGAGCTCACCCGGGAACACGACCCGCTCGGCCGCCTCATCGCGGAAACCCTCAACGGCCGCACCATCAGACACACCTATGACGCCCTGGGCAGACGTACCCGGCGTACCACCCCCTCGGCCCGCACCTCCGACTGGTCATGGGAGGCGACGGGGTACCCGTCCACGCTCACCACCGGCGGCAACACCCTCTCCTTCACCTATGACGCGGCAGGCCGGGAGACACAGCGCGCCACCGGAGCGGTCACCCTGGCTCAGGGCTGGGACACGGTGGGCCGCCTGACCTCGCAGAGCCTCACCACCTCACCCGAGGGCCTTCTCCAGCACCGCAGCTACACCTACCGGACCGACGGCTACGTCACACAGATCCGCGAACTCACGACTGGAACCCGTGACTTCACCGTCGACAGCATGGGGCGGGTGACCGGGGTCCAGGCACACGGCTGGACCGAGAAGTACGCCTACGACAGCGCGGGCAACCAGACACACGCCACCGCTCCGGACCACGCGGCGTCCGGTGACCGCGCCTACCACGGCACCCTCATCCGCCACGCGGGCCGCACCAGCTATGAACACGACGCCGCGGGCCGCCTCATCCGCAGGACCCGCAGACTCCTCAACGGCCGGACCCGCACCTGGACCTACACCTGGAACACCCACGACCGCCTCACCGAGGTCACCACCCCGCAGGGCGACCGCTGGTGCTACACCTACGACCCGCTCGGCCGCCGCACCGCGAAACGCCACCTCCTGGACGACGGTACGGTCGCCGAGGAAGTCCATTTCACCTGGGACAGCGCCCACTTGGTGGAACAGATCACCTCGGGCGGCACGGTGACGACGTGGGACTACGCCCCGCTCACCCATCGCCCGGTAGCGCAGACCACACACCGGACAGCTGAGGCCGTTCCCGGGAGCGCCAACGCGGTTCTCGCCCTCGCCGACGTACCTCAGTCCGAGTACGACGCGCGCTTCCACGCCATCATCACGGACCTGGTCGGCATGCCCACCGAACTGGTCACCCCCGACGGCACCCTCGACTGGCAACTCCGCACCACCGTATGGGGCACACCGCTCCCCGCCCCGTCCGGCGACGTGGAGTGCCCGCTCCGCTTCCCCGGCCAGTACGCCGACGCCGAAACCGGCCTCCACTACAACTACTTCCGCCACTACGACCCGGAAACCGCCCGCTACGTCACCACCGATCCGCTCGGCCTCGGTCCGGCGCCCAACCCCGGCGCCTACGTCCACAACCCGCACACCTGGAGCGACCCGCTCGGCCTCGCGAAGTGCCCGACCGCGAAGGCCCAGGGCGCGGCGGACAAGATCATCGACAGTGCCGCACAGGGCAAGATGAGAAAGGCCAGCAACTATCATCCGCACTTCGACAACGACGAACGCGTGCTGGAAATTCTGAAGAATCCGGACGCGGTCTATCTCTCCGAAGGCCAGAAGGGAAACCTCATCTTCCGGCAGGGCGACGACATCGTGGTCACCAAGGGAGCCGGCGCCGGTGCGGGCGACGTCATCACGGGCTACGGACCGTCCGGCCGCAAGGGAACCAGCGGGGTCGACGCGACGGGCGGATCACCGGACGACCCCGGAACCCCTATCTCACACGACGACATCGTGAACGGTAAGATTCCGAACACGAAGGGTGGATATTTGAACCCCGCGAAGCAGATCAAATGAGGCGACCCATGGTGAAATTCTCGGTCGGTGACACCATGAGTGCCGAAACGACGCGAACTCCGCTGACCTTCGCACCGCGTTTCGACTTCTCCGGTCCCCAGGTGATCGTCGCCGGATATACGGACCCGGAAGGGCGTGAGCGGCAACTGGCGCACACTTTCGGCAGCGCACCGTGGCTGTGGTCGGAGGACGATGAGTTCCGGTTCGACCAGGCCGGCCGGGAGCTGTCCCACGCCACGTTCTCCGTGCCCCCGCAGTCCGCTCCCGCCGACTCCTGCCGCCGGGTGCCCGACGGGCCGGACCCGCTGCCGGGCGGGCTGCGCGCGGACACCGCCGAGAATTTCGCCCTGCCGCAGACGACGGTGTTCTGCTGCGACCCCGAAGCCGCCGAGTTGAGGTGTGTGAGGGACCTCGGTGTGCTCGACCGGCCGCTGGACGCCCGGATCGGCATCGCCCCCGATGTGACCCTCCTCGTACAGGAGGGCGCGGTGGCGGGCTGGAGCCTCACCGATCCCGCCCGCTACCTGACCGACGGCTTCGCGGAGCCCGAGGCCACCGCACCCTCCCCCGCCACCCGGCGCCGGCTGGCCGAGTGCCTGGACCTGGTCTCCTCCCCGCTCGTGGACGAGGTGATGGACCAGGACGCGGCAGCCTGGCGCATGCTCCGGACCACCGAACGCGCCTTGCGCGATCAGCGGGAGGACCGGCGGCGAGCGGATGTCCTGCACCAGGTCATCAGCCGGCTGATGGAGGATTACGAGCCGTGAGGCCCGATGCGGCCGATGTAGCCGTCCGGGCGCACCAGAACGGAGGTTCCGTCCATGGCGTCGTAGGCGGCGCGCGTGGCCGTGGCTGTCCATGACGTACCGGCCGGGTGCGGACCGCCCCGGGGGGAGAACGGTCCAGGAGTGCGGTTCGTCCGGGCCGGGCGCGCCGAAGGTGAGGCGGGTGGCATGGGGCCCGCGGTAGAGGTCGAAGAGGCGCAGCGCCCGCCCGTCGGCGCCGGTGACCGGGGCGTCCGGGGCCCGGTCGCCCGCGACGATACGCCCCTGGGTCGTCCGGTAGGACACATCCAGCTGGCGGGTGCTCGCGTCACGGCGGTGGGCGTCCTCGGCGCCCTCCTTGTGGCGTTCCAGCAGCCGGGTGGACAGCTCCAGTACGCGGGCGGCCGTGGCGCGCCGCTCGATCTCGTAGGTGTCGAGCAGGGCGGGTGAGCCGTCGGCCAGTTTCCAGCCGAGGTTGTAGGCGTCCTGCACGCCGGTGTTCAGCCCCTGTCCGCCGGTCGGCGGGTGCACATGGGCCGCATCGCCCGCGAGGAACACCCGGCCCACCTGGAAACGCTCGGCCAGCCGGATGTTGGGCCGCCAGACCGTCGCCCAGGCAAGGCGGGTCAACCGGACGTCCGCTGACTGCGCGTCCAGTCTGCGCTGGAGGGTGCGCAGCGAAGCGTTGGTGTCGTCGTCCGCCAGCGGAGTGTTGAACTGGAACAGCCCCGGTGTGCTGGGCAGCGGACTCATGGCCACGCCGTCGCGCGGGTTCTCGGCGCGGCAGAACCAGTAGCCCCACGCGTGGTCCAGCCCGTCGGCGGCCACATCCCCGATGAGCACCCGTAGCGACTCGTCCGTGGTGCCGTCCATCCTCACCGCCAGCGCCTTGCGCACGGTGCTGCGTCCGCCGTCGGCGCCCACGAGGTAGGAGGCGCGCACGCTTTCGCCCGTGGACAGCCGCACCGTTACGCCGTGCCCGTCCTGGGTCAAGCCGGTGAGCGCCGTGCCGAGTTCGACACGGGTGCCGAGCTCGGCGAGGCGGTCGCGCAGGATGCCCTCCGTCTGCGACTGGCCGAGGGTCCAGGCGTTCGGGTAGGGCACATCGGGGGTCGGCTCGAGGGGTTCGGCCATCCGCCGGTCCATCACATGGGCCCCGTCGAGATGAACGCGCATCGTCGGCAGCGGACACCCCTGCCGCAGAACCTCGTCGAGCACACCGAGGTCCTCGAACACCTCCAGGGTGCGCGGCTGGAGGCTGTCGCCGCGCGAGCCCGCGAAGAAGGTGTCCCTCTGCTCGACGACACGGATGTCCACTCCGCGCCGAGCCAGCTCGATACCCAGTGTCAGACCGGTGGGGCCCGCTCCGGCGATGAGCACAACTGTCATAGGTGAATCTCCATTCACTGAATCAGGATTCATCTTGCCGGTTGATACGGTTCGGCACAAGGAGGTGACTGTGGGACGCAAGGAGAAGGCCGCGGAAACGGAGGCCGCCCTGAAGGCCGCGGCGAAGCGGGTCTTCGCCGAGCGCGGTTATCTGAACACGAAGATCACAGACATCACCGCCGAGGCCGGCCGCTCCACGGGCTCCTTCTACAGCCACTTCAGCAGCAAGGAAGCGCTCCTCGAAGCCCTCATGGCAGACATGGGCGCCGACAGCGACATGATGTCCCACGACGCCGACCACTCGGCGGACTTCACCGACCCGGATGCCATCCGCTTCCATGTGGCCGCCTACATCAGCGTCTACCGCCGTCACTCCGAGACCGTGCGCGCCATGCAGCAGGCCCTTCTGGTGAGCGAGCAGTTCGCGGCACGCCTTGCCGAGTTCCGCAGCAGTGCATTGAGCGACATCCTGGATCACATCACCAGCGTCGCCACCGCCGGACGGCAGTTGCCCGCATCACCGGAGAACTCTCTGCGGATCGCGTTCGCGATGCTCGACACCGCCCTGGAGAGCCGGCAGCAGGGCGAGATCGACCTCGACGACACACAGCTGATCGAGGCCCTGACCCGTTTTCTCTACCGGGGCCTCAACGGCTGCGACTACTGAAGCCACCACGTCGTATGCGACCTGAGGCGTACGGCCGCCTTCTCTTCCGTCTGTGTCCGACCGGAGGACACCTCGATGGGCGAGGACACGGTGCCCGATTCGACGCCGAACGTCCGCTACCTCTCAGGTAGCACGGCGGGCCCTCCGCTGATACCCGCGGCGTACCGAGAGCGGCGCTTTGGACTGACGCGGCCCCGGAGCGGGGCGACTTAGCGTGATTCCCGTCCCCAGAGGGGCGCCGCGAAAGGAACCCACATGATCGAAGTAAAGGGACTGTCCAAGCGCTACGGCGACAAGATCGCCGTGGACGACTTGAGCTTCACGGTCCGGCCCGGACTCGTCACCGGCTTCCTCGGGCCGAACGGGGCCGGGAAGTCCACCACACTGCGGATGATCGTCGGCCTGGACCAGCCGACCTCCGGTACGGCGACGGTGTGCGGCCGCCCCTACCGGGAGCTCGCCCGTCCACTGTGCACCGCCGGTGCGCTGCTGGAGGCGAAGGCCGTGCACAGCGGGCGTACCGCGCGCGAGCATCTGCGGGGGCTGGCTGCCTCCAACCGCCTCCCCAAGCGGCGAGTTGACGAGGTATTGGAGCTGGTCGGCCTGACCGACCCCGCCCGGCGGCGGGTCGGTGGCTTCTCGCTCGGCATGGGCCAGCGTCTGGGCATCGCGGCCGCGCTGCTGGGGGACCCCGAGGTCATCATCCTCGACGAACCGGTCAACGGCCTGGATCCGGAGGGCATCCAGTGGGTGCGCGAGTTCATGCGCGGCATGGCCGACGACGGCCGGACCGTTCTGGTCTCCTCCCATCTGATGAGCGAGATGCAGGACACCGCGGACCATCTGATCGTCATCGGCCGTGGCCGTCTGGCGGCCGACAGTTCGATGGCCGACTTCCTGGCGCGCAGTTCGCACAACGGTGTTGTGGTGCGTACACCGCACACGGCGCAACTGGTGTCCGTGTTGCGGAGCAGCGGGGCAACGGTCGACGCCCTCGTGGACCGCGAGCGCGAGCGCGGGCACGATGCGGTCGAGGAACCTCCCCTGATCGTGAAGGGGCTCGACGCCCGGCGGATCGGGGAACTGGCCGGGCAGAACGGCCTGTGGCTGCATGAGCTGGCACCACAGCGGGTGTCACTCCAGGAAGCCTTCATGGAGCTCACCGCGGATGCCGTCGAGTACCGGGTGGGGCGGCGCGGAGCCGCCGAGCACAACGGAGTTGCCGTATGAACATGGTCAGGACGCATACCGCCGGGGCGGAACACCGAGCGGTCCCCCGTGCGCTGCCGGGTGACAACCGGAGCATGCAGCCGCGATTCGCCGATGCGGTCGCCTTCGAGTGGATCAAGATGCGGTCGATCCGGTCGACGTGGTGGACGCTGGCGGCCGCCGCCTGCATCAGCATCGGCATCGGCATGATCGGCGGCCGCGAGGCGCTTCCGCAGGACACCACGGCGTTCGTCATGGAGAAGATCCTCGTGGGTCTCTCGCTCGGACAGATGGCGATCTGCGTCTTCGGCGTGCTGACGGCCACGTCGGAGTACGGCACCGGCTCGATCCGCAGTACGTTCACGGCGGTACCCGACCGCCTGCGGCTGCTGGCCGCCAAGGCCCTGGTCGTCTTCACCGTCTCCCTGGTGGCGGGAACGGCCATCGTCTTCGCCACCTTCGCCGCCGGGACCCTCACGCTGGGGTCGGGTGTCCCGGTCCCGTCCCTGTCGGAGGACGCGGTGCTGCGTGCACTGGTGGGCGGAGGCTGCTATCTGGCCCTGCTCGGGGTGTTCTCGCTCGCCCTGGGCCTGGTGCTGCGCGCCTCCGCGGGCGGCATCACGGCCGCCGTCAGCATCACCTTCATCCTTCCCACGGTGTTCCACATGCTCGGCGATGCCCTGCTCAAGTGGTGGCCGACCCAGGCCGGACGGCAGATCCTCCAGGTGTCACCGTCCTCCACCGATCTGGCACCGGTCCCGGGGCTCTGCTACTTCGCGGTCACCACGGTCGTCGCACTCGTCGTCGCGATGGTCCTGACCAACCGGCGTGATGCCTGACGGGGCGCATGACGTCCGCCGTCCCCGTACACGGCCCTGCCCGGACACCTGTGTGTCAACGGGCGGGGCCGCGGCCCGCGTTGGCGATGTCCCGGGCACCCGTCCGTCCGGGGGCATGGCTTGCGGCCGATCAACGCACCGGACGCACCGGACGCACCGGACGGTGAACGACCGCCCGCCTGCCTAGGCGCAGGACGGGCACAGCCCCTGGTAGGTGACCTCGACCGCGGACACGGTGAAGCCGAACCGTTCCTCCGCCGGGAGACCGGCCAGCAGATCGCCGGTCGGATGGACATCGCGGATGGTGCCGCAGCCGGAGCACACCAGGTGCTGGTGCGGGTGGTGTGCGTTGGGGTCGTAGCGCTTGGCGCGGCCGTCGGTGGAGACCTCTATGACCTCACCGAGCGAGACCATCTCCCCCAGGGTGTTGTAGACGGTCGCGCGGGAGATCTCGGGCAGCCGATCTGCCGCACGGGCGTGCACTTCATCGGCCGTGAGATGCACATGATCGCCGTCGAGGACCTCCGCAACGACACGTCGCTGGGAGGTCATCCGCCAGCCACGCCCTCGCAGTCGCTCCAGCAGGTCACTCATATCGGTTCACCTATTCAGGTTCGGTGGGACTCCCGAAGTTTACCAATGGACATCCGGGATCCGATCGGATATGGGTTTGGCGCACTTCTTGACTTAGATTCTGTCCATCGTAGGATCGGTTCCGGCGAGAGCCAAGAGACAGGAAGACTCCAGTACGACAGGAGACAGAGACGTGACGGGACCACCGCCGAGCGGCTCCGCGGTGCAGGCCCTCCGGTGAAGGCCTCCCGCGTCTCCCTCCACGTCGTACACGAGGACCTCTGCCTTACCGCGTCCGACGAACCACGGCTTCCCGATCGTCCCCTCGATCGACGAGGCCGAGGCCATCTCCCGGGGCCGTGCCCCGACCGTTCCACCATCCGCAGTTCATGAGCACCGTGATCCGCCTGGTCCGGAAGGATTCCCATGTCTGAGAACCATGACGCAATCGTCGTAGACGCGAAGACGGAAGGCGGAGGTGGCTGCCCGGTCGCACACGGGCGTGCCCCGCACCCGACGCAGGGCGGCGGAAACCGCCAGTGGTGGCCGGACCGGCTGAACCTGAAGATCCTCGCCAAGAACCCCGCCGTGGCCAACCCCCTCGGTGCGGAGTTCGACTACGCCGAGGCGTTCAAGGGCCTCGACCTCCCGGCCGTGAAGCGGGACATCGCCGAGGTGCTGACCACCTCGCAGGACTGGTGGCCGGCCGACTTCGGCAACTACGGCCCGCTGATGATCCGGATGGCCTGGCACAGCGCGGGCACCTACCGCATCAGCGACGGCCGCGGTGGCGCCGGGGCCGGTCAGCAGCGCTTCGCCCCGCTGAACAGCTGGCCGGACAACGGCAACCTGGACAAGGCCCGCCGTCTGCTGTGGCCGGTCAAGAAGAAGTACGGCCAGGCCATCTCCTGGGCCGACCTCATGATCCTCACCGGCAACGTCGCCCTGGAGACGATGGGCTTCAAGACCTTCGGCTTCGCCGGTGGCCGTGCGGACGTCTGGGAGTCGGAGGAGGACGTCTACTGGGGCCCCGAGACCACCTGGCTCGGCGATGAGCGCTACAGCGGCGAGCGCGAGCTGGAGAACCCGCTCGGCGCGGTCCAGATGGGTCTGATCTACGTCAACCCGGAGGGCCCCAACGGCAACCCGGACCCGATCGCCGCGGCCCGCGACATCCGTGAGACGTTCCGCCGCATGGCGATGAACGACGAGGAGACCGTCGCCCTGATCGCCGGTGGTCACACCTTCGGCAAGACCCACGGCGCCGGCCCGGCCGACCACGTCGGCGACGACCCCGAGGCCGCCGGCCTGGAGGAGCAGGGCCTCGGCTGGCGGAGCACGTACAACACCGGCAAGGGCGCCGACGCCATCACCAGTGGCCTCGAGGTGACCTGGACCAGCACCCCGGCCCAGTGGGGCCACGAGTTCTTCAAGAACCTCTTCGAGTACGAGTACGAGCTCACCCAGAGCCCGGCCGGCGCCAACCAGTGGGTGGCGAAGAACGCCGAGGCGATCATCCCCGACGCGCACGACCCGTCGAAGAAGCGCCTCCCGATGATGCTCACCACCGACCTGTCGCTGCGTTTCGACCCGGTCTACGAGCAGATCTCGCGCCGCTTCTACGAGAACCCCGAGCAGTTCGCGGATGCCTTCGCCCGCGCCTGGTACAAGCTGACGCACCGCGACATGGGTCCGGTCGTCCGCTACCTCGGCCCCGAGGTGCCCTCCGAGGTGCTGCTCTGGCAGGACCCGCTGCCGCAGCGCACCGGTGAGCTCATCGACGCCGCCGACAGCGCCGCGCTCAAGGAGCAGGTCCTCGCCTCGGGCCTGACCGTCTCGCAGCTGGTCTCCGCGGCCTGGGCCTCGGCCTCGTCCTTCCGCGGCAGCGACAAGCGCGGCGGTGCCAACGGCGCCCGCGTCCGCCTGGAGCCGCAGCGCGGCTGGGAGGTCAACAACCCGGACGAGCTCGCCCAGGTGCTTCGCACGCTGGAGGGCATCCAGGAGTCCTTCAACGCCAAGGGCGGCAAGCAGGTCTCCCTGGCCGACCTGATCGTGCTCGCGGGCAACGCGGCCGTCGAGAAGGCGGCCAAGGACGGCGGTGTCGAGGTCGAGGTGCCGTTCTCGGCGGGCCGGGTGGACGCCGCGCAGGAGGAGACGGACGTCGAGTCCTTCGCCGCGCTGGAGCCGGCCGCCGACGGCTTCCGCAACTACGTGGGCAAGGGCAACCGCCTGCCGGCCGAGTACCTGCTGCTCGACAAGGCCAACCTGCTCACCCTGAGCGGCCCCGAGATGACCGTCCTCGTCGGTGGTCTGCGCGTGCTGGGCGCCAACCACGGCGGTTCGAAGCACGGTGTCCTCACCGACCGTCCGGGCACCCTGACCAACGACTTCTTCGTCAACCTGCTCGACCTGGGCACGACCTGGAAGTCCACCTCGGAGGCGCAGGACGAGTTCGAGGCCCGCGACGCGAGCGGCGCGGTCACCTGGACCGGTACCCGCGCCGACCTGGTCTTCGGCTCGAACTCCGAACTCCGCGCGCTCGCGGAGGTCTACGCGAGCGATGACACGAAGGAGAAGTTCGTGAAGGACTTCGTCGCCGCCTGGGCCAAGGTCATGGACCTGGACCGCTTCGACCTGGTCTGATCCCACCACTCCACGTCCAGGCCGGCCCGGTGACGGGCCGGCCTGGACGTTGCCGTTACGGGGACGGCCTTGTGCCGGGGCGGTTGTCGTCGGCGGCCAGGTCCGGGGCGATCCGGGCGCACAAGGCGGCGAATGCGGGAAGGTGGCGGGCCGCGAAGTCGTCGGCGTCCCAGGTCTCCGCCCGGACCTCGCCCTCGCGCCAGAGGTAGGCCCATCCGCGGTCCCCCGAGGCCAGGGTGATCTGGCGCAACTCGTACTCGTCGTCCTCGAACGCGTCGAGGATCTCCCACTCCCTGGGGCTCAGCCCGGTGAGCAGCAGACCGGGTGCCGCGGCACCGGAAGCGGGCACGAGTCCGGGGTAGACACGTCGTTCGAGAGCGGCGGCACGCCAGCCGGGAGCGGTCGTGGGTGAGCTCTGGGGCATCCGTCCGAGCAGCGGTGTGAGTACGGCCTCGAACTGGAGGGTGCCGTAGGCGAACAGCGCGTTGGGCCCACCGGCGAGCCGACTCCGCAGCGCGGCGTCGGGGCCGGTCGAGTGCTCGACGGGGATGGCGTCCTGCACGTGTCTCTCCGATCCCTCCGCGCCAGAGGTTCCGTGGCCGACGACCTTCGGGTCACCTTATACGGCAACCACGTCAGTGCCCGGCGCGTGCCCCGCTCCCGCTCCTGGACGGCACACACCACCCCGCGAGACCCGCGGCGATCAGGTAGGCGAGTGCGCCGACGGCCATGCTGACCCGCAGCCCCGCGCCGTAGTCGGTGGCCGTGGCGAGCAGGGTGCCGCCGAGCGCCACGCCGGTGGCGCTGCCGAGCTGCCGGGTGGTGTTGAACAGGGCGGAGGCGGTGCCCGCGTACGCCGGGGGTGCGGCGCCCATGACGGTGGAGGTGGAACCGGTGAGGGCGAAGGAGGTGCCGAATCCCGCTGCCATCATCGGGGCCACGAGCAGCGGGTAGGCGGGATCGTCGCCCGCGGCGACCCAGCCGCCAAGACCCAGGGCGGCCAGCAGCATGCCGCTGATCACCAGCGGACGATCCCCGGTCCTCCGGGTCAGCCGCCCGGACAGGACGGAGGCGAACATCGTCATCGCCACCGCGGGGAACAGCGCCAACCCGGTGGCGAGGGCGCTGAGGCCGCGCTGGTGCTGGAAGTCCAGGCTGGCGGTGAACACCATGCCGTAGAAGCCGAAGTTGAACAGCAGGCCGATGACGGCGCCACCGCCCAGCGCCCGTGAGCGCAGCAGGCTCGGAGGGAGGGCGGGAGCGCGGGCCAGCCGCTCGCGCACCACAAAGGCCACGGCCGCCAGCACCGAAAGACCCACTCCGGCGAGGACGGCCGGATCGGACCATCCGCGTCGGCCCGCCTCGTTGAGCGCGGCGGTCAGCAGGGCCACCGCCGCCACGACCGCGCACTGTGCCGGCCAGTCCAGGGCCCGGGTGGTGAGCCGCGGGGAGGGCGCCACATGGCGCAGTGTCAGCGCCAGACAGGCGATCCCGACGGGCAGATTGATGAGGAACACCCACCGCCAGCCCACCGTGGAGACCAGCAGCCCGCCCAGCAGCGGCCCGGCCGAGGCCGCGATGCCTGCCACGGAACCCCATAGCCCGAAGGCCCGCGAGCGGGCGCGGGGATCCGGATACGCCTGCTGGAGAAGAGCCAGCGAACCGGGCACGATCAACGCCGCGCCCAGCCCCTCCACCACCCGGGCGGCGATCAGGAAGGGGGCGCTCGGCGCGAACGCGCACGCGGCCGAGGCGGCGGTGAACACGGCCACGCCGGCGCAGAAGATACGGCGGTTGCCCAGTCTGTCGCCCAGCGCGCCGCCGGTCAGCAGGAAACCGGCGAAGACCAGGGTGTATGCGTCGGTGATCCACTGGATGCCGGTGAGTGAGGCCGACAGCTCCCGGCCGATCACCGGTACGGCGACGTTGATGACCGTCACATCCAGGATCACCATGAAGTACCCGGCGCACACGGCCAGCAGCGGAACCAGTGACCCCCTGGACGCGGATGGCTCGTCACCACCGGCCGACTTCGCGAACGCCATGTCCCCGACTCCATCCCGCTCACGAAGAAACTACAACAAAAGCGACAACAAGGATGGATACCACATGGTGCTCAGCGGGAGTGGCCGTGGCGATCGCGCGGGCGGCGGCGCCCGTAGCGGGAGAGAGGTGACCGGCGAGTAGGAGAAACCCCACAGAACACGCGTTGGCTCAACGGAGGGCTGGCCGATTGCGGTGGCAGCGGTCATCATGACGCAGTCGTCGCTCTCAGCACTCACCCACCCTGGGACGGAGTTTCGTGAACGGATCCCTCGTCAGACCGTTACTGGCCACCGTCCTCCTGCTGCTCTGCCTGACGGCGCCGGATGCCACGGCCGTCCAGCGGGAACCGGGGCAGCGGGCCGCTCCGGCAGCGGGGAAGGCGGCCCACACCGCGGCGGCGGCCGACTGGAAGGGCCCGCTGAGCACCCGGGGCCGCTGGATCGTCGACGCCGACGGCAACCGCTTCAAGCTGAAGTCGGGCAACTGGCATGGCGCAAGCGGCACATGGACGGGATCCGGCAGTCCGGACGAGGACGCCAATCACCATTCGGGCGAGAACTCCGGCCGGATGCCACTCGGTCTCGACCGAGCGTCCATCAAGGAGATCATCTCCGGATTCCAGGAACTGGGCATCAACAGCATCCGGCTGCCGTTCTCCAACGAGATGATCCATGACACCCGCCCCGTGACGGACGACTCGGTCGCCGCCAATCCGGAGTTGCGCGGCAGCACGCCGCTCGAGGTGTACGACGTGGTGGTACGGGAACTCACCGGCGCGGGTCTGGCTGTGATCCTCAACAACCACACCAACACCACACGGTGGTGCTGCGCGGTGGACGGCAACGAGCGTTGGAACGCGAGCCAGTCCGCGGCCACCTGGGAGAGCGACTGGCTGTTCATGGCGCGCCGCTACCGGGACAACAAGCGCGTGGTCGGCGCCGATCTCTACAACGAGGTGCGCCGCTCCGTATGGGACGACCCCAACTGGGGCCTCGGCGACAACCATGACTGGTACGCCGCCTCCCAGCGCGCCGGTGACCGCATCCTGACCGAGGCCAACCCGAATCTGCTGATCATCGTCGAGGGGATCAACTGGACCGGCATACCCGTTGACGGCCTCCCCCACGAGCGGCCCACCCTGGAGCCCGTGCGCCGGCTGTCGCACACGCTCGTCGACTCCGGCAAGCTGGTCTACTCGGCGCACTTCTACGACTACACCGGTCCGCGCCACACCGGCGCCACCGGCATCGGGGAGACCAGCGACCCTCGCTACCGTGATCTCAGCCCGGCGGAACTGACCGCCACACTCAAGCGCCAGGCGTTCTACGTGGCTTCCGAATCCGACCGTCACTTCACGGCTCCCGTCTGGATCAGTGAGTTCGGCATCGGAGGACGCGAGGAGACCGGGGCGAAGCAGCGGGCCTGGTTCGAGAACTTCGTCGATGAACTCATCCGCGCGGACGTGGACTTCGCCTACTGGCCACTCGTCGGACTGCACGAGAACGGCAAGGGAAACGGCTGGGGGCTGCTGCACTGGGACGCCGCGGGCCACCGTATGGGCCTGTACGACGGGGACGACTGGCGGGCCGGGGCCTGGACCCGGCTGATCAACGCCGAGGGGCGGACGGGTCATATCGATCCGGTGGCGCGCTGGTCGATGCTCAGCCCAGACCACGGGGACTTCGTGGCCTCCCGGCGGATGCGCGCGCTGCCCGAGCCGGACTGGGACCGCGGGGCGCGCAAGGCCGCCTGCCCCGACGGGCAGCGGCTGATGGGGCTGAGCCACACCGGCAACCGCGGACTGTGCTCGGACGTGTCCGCCGCTTCACTGGCGGACACCTCCGGTGGACACGAGGTCGTCACGGATCAGCGGCACGTGGCGGCGGGCCAGGACTGGGCGTCCGGATACACCAAACTCCAGTGTGCGGACGGTCAGTTCCTGATGGGCTACAGCGTCCGTGGCTCGGCGGTGTCGGCCGCCCTGTGCGTGGCCGCTTCCCCCGGGAAGCTCGGTGCGGGCGGCCGCACGGTGTGGTTCGACCGGGGCGACAGCCGGGGGACGGCTCCCAAGGGCGGTGACTTCGCGGACGGCCACTACAAGGGGCAGTGTGCGGACAACGAGTACGCCGCCGGGATCGCCTACACCGGGCGCCTGGGTTCGTCCCGCACCCCGGACGCCCTGTACTGCCGGAAGCTGCGCTGAGCGGAAACCGCCCACCTCATGGTGAGGACAGGGCGACCACACAGCTCTGTGTCCACCGCCGTCGCAGGCTTGCGCGCTGCTGGGGGTCGTCCACGGCCGGATAGCCGAAGGCCCCCGAGGGGCTCTGCTGACGCAGCAGGAACTCCAGGCCGTCGCGGACGATACGGTGGCCGGCCCAGCCGAGCAGCGCCAGGCTCTGGAGGAGCACGGCCACTTCGTCCAGCTTGTAGTCCTTGCAGGCGGCCGGAAGGGCCGCGGCCAGTCGTTCGGCGACGGCATGGGCCGAGGAGCCGCGGGAGGACAAACGGCTCGGATCGTCCCCGGCGTACTGGACCAGCCCCCTCGCGGTCATCGCGGGCGGGCTGCCCTCCGCCATCAGTGGTGCCGGGTCCGCGGAGTCGATGAGGGAGCGCGCGGTCTCCTCGGAGAGCCGGTCCAGTCGCATCAGCTGCACCACACCACCGGCCGCGGCCGCGGGGATGGCCGTGAGGCCGGAGAGCGCGGTGGCGGTGTCGTCGAGGAAGCGGTCCAGCGTCGCACAGCCGCCGGAGGTCGCCCTCAGTCCGTGGGCGCACTCGAACACCACGTCGGCTCCGATGCGTTGCCACAACGACGGCCCCGGCTCGGCTTCGACGCGTTTGACGACCGAGGCGAGCGCGGAGTGGGCGAGTGCGGGTTCACGAAGCGAACGGGCGCCACGTGCGGCAGCGGCCGCCGCGGGAAGAGCCGCCTCGAGGTCGGCGGTCACGGCGGCTTCGGCGAGCCAGCCGGTGGCCCGGCGAAGGGCGGCTGCGGTCGGTGCGGCATCGGGCGCCGCCGGGGGTGACGGCCGCTGACGGCGGATGACGGACGAGCTTCTGGCGAGCAGTCCGGCGAGCGCCGCGACGATGGTCGTGTGGTACGCGGTGGCCCAGGAGCGGTACTCCTCGTCGCCGCCTTCGAGCCCCGGGTGGACGATCCCTTCCGGACCGGCGACCCGGCCGTCGGGTTCCTGGACCTCGGCGAGAAAGGCCCAGGCCCGCTCCGCCTCCGCCGAATCGCGGATGCCCAGGCACAGCAGAGAACAGAGCAGCTCCGCGACGAGGTCCGCGTTCCCTCGGCGCCGGCACAGCAGACACAGCGCTTCGAGCAGTTCGATGGCGCTGGACAGATCGAAATCGGCGCGCCACTTCGGGACGCGCAATCCGAAGTCGGTGGCGTAGAAGATCGTGTGGGTGATCGCGTAGATATCGCGGTCCCCGAGCCTGAGGACCGATGGGTCCGCGCAGAACAGCGTGAAGGGCAGAATCTCCTCGACCGCGGGCAGCCGGTTTTCGACTCCGGCCAGTTCCATGGTGTGCAGCAGATCCAGCTGCCGATAAGGGATGCGCTCGAAAGAGGTCGCATAGCGACCTGCCACGGATTGCTCGATGAGGTGGTGGAATTCTTCGTCGTGCTGTCCGCACAACCGGAGCGCCGCGTGCGTGCCGGCGTACAGCAGAAGTGCGCGCTCATCCCGGCCGACGAGTTCCCGATAGGACGGACGCTTCGCGACGGCACCCATCCGGTCGAACAGCCGCTGATAGTCCTCGTCGAAAGGGGCGGGGTCCAGCCGGGCGCGCAGTCCGACCAGCAGCGCCATCTCCACCAGCGCCTTGCGGGCGAAGAGAACGGATCGCTCTTCAGCGGTGTCCGGGTCGAACCGGGTGTGGTGCGCGGCCAGCCAGGAGACCGCTCGCTCTTCGACCGCGCACCACGGTGGGGGCAGCTCGCTCCCCGCGTTCATCGGTGCCACAACTGCCCCCTCGTCATTCTGTGTCCATGGGGTCGGCCTCGCGCGGCCGCGGAAGCCGCGAGGTCGCCCCTACTGCTCGGCCGCGGCTGTCTCGTCGCATTCGGCCGCGACAACGAGCACGTACTTCTCCCACGCCAACACATATCCCGCGACCTCATCGAGTGTCGTGGTCGCGCGGACCAGTTGCTCCAGAGGTATTTCGAGATGGACGAGTCCGCTGGTCTGGAGGAACTCCAGGGCCTTCCGGGTATCAATGGAACAGGACATGGCTTGCCTCCGTGGAAAGTTGGGTGCATCGGCGGAATTTCTCTGCCGCACCGCCGAGGTGCCTCCCAGTCTGGCCATCGACCGGCAAGGTGTCACTTGAGCTTTCAATACTCATATCATCACCCTCGGATAGCCTGTGAGAATTCCGAGACACCTCCCGGTATTCATGGTGCAGTTGAGCCGGGGCGGTTGAGTTGTCCATGAGTGGCGGCGCCTATGCCGTTCGGCGCGCCGCTTGCCCAACTGCCCTGTGGGGCACGCCACTCCCGCCCCGTATAGTCATGGTCTGACGCATTCGCCCCCGTCGGCCGGAGGTTCCACGTGACCACCTCGCCCCATTCAGACAAGGTGCACGCCGGCCAGGCCATGTACGGGCCGTGGACACTGCCCCTCTACGACCTGATGGCCTTCAAGATCAACTGCCGGTTCCTCTTCCGCGTCCCGGTGTCCGAAGTGGTCGCCATGTTCGACCGCAACGTCTCCCCCGAGCATCTGGACCTCGGCGTGGGCACCGGCTACTTCTTGGACAACTGCCGCACCCATCCGGGGCAGTCCATCACCCTGGCCGATCTGAACGAGCACTCGCTGCGTCACGCGGCCCGTCGGCTGGCCCGCTTCGACGTCACCACGGTCCGGGCCAACGCGCTGGAACCGCTACCGCTTTCCGAGGCGACCTTCGGCTCGGCGTCGATGAACTTCCTGCTGCACTGCATTCCCGGCAGCATCCGTGAGAAGGCGAAAGTGCTGGACCATGTCGCGGCCTGTGTACGGCCGGGTGGGCGGCTCTTCGGCGCCACGGTGCTCACCCAGGGGGTACCGGTGGGGACCGCCGCGCGGGTGAACTTCCGGATGTGGAACAAGCGCGGCCTGATGAACAACTCCGAGGACAGCCTCGAGGACCTGCGCACCGAGCTGGCCGCCCGCTTCCCCGACCACAAGCTCACCGTCCACGGCTGCGGCGCCCTCTTCGAGGCCGAGATCCCCTGACATCCCGTACACGACAGGGCCCGGTGCAACGCGCCACAACGGCAGCGTGTCACACCGGGCCCGGTGGTCGCGTGTTCCTAGGAGCGGCGCGGCACCGGGATCACATAGCGGTTGAAGACCAGGTCGCGCAGGACGTCGTCACCGCCCTCCACGAGGGAGACGTAGCGGATGTCGCGCATCAGCTTTCCGATGGGCATCTCGTGGGTGTAGCCGAGCCCGCCGAACATCTCGGACCCCACACTGGCCACGTCCCAGCCGGCCTGGCCACAGAACATCTTGGCGGTCAGGGCGGACTTGAGGGTGCCCTGCCGGTGGAAGCTCGCGGCGGCGCCGGGGGCGGCCATGATCGCGTCATAGTCGCGGCCGGCGCGCAGACAGTGGCTCTTCATGACGTCGATCTGCATCTCCATCTGCCCGAGCCGCTGGGCGAACACGGGGCTCTCCACGAGGAGGCCGTCGCGCAGCGGCTTGGTCTTGGCGTAGGTCATGCAGTGGTCGCGGATGCGGCGGGCGACCCCGATCGCGGTGGCGGCGATGAGGATGCGGCTGGCGTTGAGGCCGATCTCCAGCAGCCGCAGGCCCGACCCCTCGAGGCGGTTGGCGGCGGGCACCCGGCAGCCCTTCAGGCTGACCTGGTAGGTGTACGAGGCGCGCAGACCGATGACGTCCCAGCGCTTCACGATCTCGACACCGGGGGTGTCGCGCGGGATCAGCACGGCGTGGTATGCCTCGGAGTCCTCGGCCGACCGGGCGATCACGACGAGGAAGTCGGCGAAGTCGGTGTTGGTCGAGAAGAACTTCTCACCGGTGACGACGAGTTCGTCGCCCTCGGTCGCCACCACCGTCTCGGTCTTGCCGAGTTCGCTGCCCGCGTTCCGTTCACTGCCCAGTGTCGCGCAGAAGGAGCCCCGCTCGGCCATGGGCTTGAGATAGCGGGCCTTGAGCTCCTCGGAGCCGTACAGCTGCACGATGCTGGTGCCGAGTACCGAGATGAAGAGCGTGAAGGCCACTCCGGCGTCGCCGTAGGCGATCTCGTTGACGATCTCGACGCTGTCCTCGAGGCTGAGGCCGCGGCCGCCGAGCTCCTCCGGCAGCCACCAGTTGGCCAGTCCGGTCTCCCGGAACTTCTCGTAGACGTCCGAGGGCTTGTCCTCGAGCGCGTCCGTCTCCGTGTGTGGGCCGGCCAGACACTCCTTGACGAATGCGCGAACCGCCTTCAGGTCTTCCGGTTTCATCTCTCCACCCTTGTCGAGGTCAGCACACGAGGGCACGCGGTGCTCATTCGGAATTCGCCCGCTGTACGAGTGCCTCGATGTCGAGGTCATCGATCTCGTCCAGTCCGTCGAGCGCGTCGTCCGGCAGGTCGGCGGTCTCCTCGACCACCTGCTCCGGCTCGGGGAACAGCAGTTCCCGCAGCCGTACCGCCAGCGCGGCGGGCGTCGGATAGTTGTAGATCACCGTGGCCGGGACATGGACTCCGGTGTCCTGCTTGACCTGGTTGCGGAACTCGACACCGCTGAGGGAGTCGAAACCGATCTCCTGGAACGACATCTCGGCATCGATGTCGTCGGCGGACGGATAGCCGAGCACCACGGCCGCGGTCTCCAGCAGCAGGGCCACCAGTTCCTCGCGCTGCTCCTCCGGCGAGAGGCGGACCAGCTTGCCCGCCATGGGCGACTCCCCGCTCTCCTCGGCGGCGACGGGCCGCTCGGAGGCCGCGGGCAGCGCGGGCTGCACCAGGGTGCGCAGCAGCGCGGGCACGGTGTCCTGCCACAGGGCGGCCCGCTCGATCTGCACGGGCAGTTGCAGCGTCTCGTCCGCGGCGAGAGCGGCGTCGAAGAGGGCGGTGCCCCGCGCCGCCGTCAGGGGCGTCATGCCGTGGCGCCGGAAGCGCGCCAGGTCGGACTGGCCGAGGGTGCTCGCCATGCCGAGCTCCCACGGGCCCCAGGCCAGCGAGAGCGCGGGCAGTCCGGCCCCGGCACGGTGTTCGGCCAGCGCGTCGAGGAAGGCGTTGGCCGCCGCGTAGTTGGCCTGGCCCGCGTTGCCGACCACACCCACGACGGAGGAGTACAGCACGAAGGCCGACAGGTCCATGTCCTTGGTGAGTTCGTGCAGATGCCATGCGGCGTCGACCTTGGGCGCGAACACGCGGTCGATCCGCTCGGGTGTCATCAACTCCACGGTGGTGTCGTCGAGTACGCCCGCCATGTGCACGACGGCGGTGAGCGGCGCCTCCCGCGGAATCCTCGCGAGCTGCTCCGCCAGCGCCCCGGCGTCGGAGACATCGCAGGCCGCGTGGGTGACGTTGGCCCCCAGCTCGGTCAGCTCGGCGGCCGGTCCGGCCGCGCCGGAGCGGCTGAGGAGCAGCAAGTTGCGCACTCCGTGTTCGGTGACCAGGTGCCGGGCGAGCAGGGCGCCCAGACCCCCGGTGGCGCCGGTGAGCAGCACCGTGCCGTCCGGGTCCCAGGTCTGCCGGGTGGTGGTCGAGGCGTGCGAGGAGACCAGTCCCGGTGCGTAGAGCTTGCCCCGGCGCAGCGCGAGCTGGGGCAGCCGGGCGTCCAGGGTCTCCAGCGCGCGCAGCGACTCCTCACTGCCGTCGGTGTCCACCAGGACGAACTGACCGTCGTGTTCGGTCTGCGCGGAGCGCACCAGGCCCCACACCGCCGCGAGGGCCAGATCGGGCGTCTCTCCGGGGAGGGCCGCCACGGCGTTCGTGGTCACGATGGCCAGCGGGCGGTCGTGCGGGGCGTCCAGCCGCCGCCGCACCAGCTCCAGGGCTTCGCGGGCGCGCGCCCGCGCCGTCACGGGGGCGTCACCCTGCCCGTTCGCCTCGATATGCGCGATGTCGGCCGTGCGGGCCGGGCGCTCCGGGTGCTGCTCAGCAGGCGACCAGCGCAGCGCGAACAGGGAGTCGGCGAGGGAGCCTCGGGCGAGCTGGTCCGCCGACGCGGGCATCACGGCCAGGGACTCCACGGTCAGCACGGGCGCACCGTCGGTACCGCTGATCGACAGCGACACCTCGGTGTCGCTGATCCGGGCGACGCGGACCCGCAGACGGCTTCCGGCGGGCGCGTGGCAGACAACTCCGGCCCAGGAGTAGGGCAGCACGGTCTGTGCCGGGTCGTCGGACACCATCAGCGCCAGCATCGGATGCAGCGCGGCGTCGAAGAGGGCAGGGTGCACGGCGAATCCGCCCTTGGCGTGCGGTACCTGGTCGGGCAGCTGGACCTCGCCGTAGACCTCGTCCCCGAGCCGCCACAGCGAGCGCAGCCCCTGGAAGGCCGGACCGTAGCCGTAGCCCCGGCCGACCAGCTCCGGGTAGAAGCCGGACAGGTCCACCGGGATGGCGTCCCGCGGGGGCCAGACGTCCTCGGTGGCCGCGCGGGCGGGAGCCTTGGTGACCGCATGCCCGGCGGCGTGCCGGATCCAGGCGCTGGACACCCCGGAGGCAGGACGGGAGTAGACGCCGATGGGGCGCCTGCCCGTCTTCTGCTCCGCCTCGCCCACGACGACCTGGAGTTGTACGGCGCCGTCGGCGAAGGTCAGCGGTGCGTGGAGGGTCAGTTCCTCGATGGCGTGGCAGTCGGTTCCCTCGATCGCGCGCAGCGCCATCTCCACCACGGCCGTGCCGGGGAACACGGCGTTGCCGAAGATGGCGTGGTCGGTCAGCCAGGTCTCGGCGACGAGGTCGATCCGTCCGCTGAACGCCACCTGGTCGCCGACGGCGAGTTCGGTGGCGGCGGAGAGGAAGGGATGTCCGACCGGCTCGAGACCGGCGCCCGCGACATCGCCCTGCGGCTTGGCCGGCTGCGCCCAGTAGCGCTGGTGGTCGAAGGCGTAGGTGGGCAGGTCGACGGGGCGGCCCACGGCGCCGACGGCGTCCAGGTAAGCCTGCCAGTCGACCGGGACACCAGCGGTGTGCATACGGGCCAGGGCCTCCGCCGCCGCACGCGCCTCCGGACGCCCCTTGCGGACGAGGGGAATCGCCGTCAGGTTGGCGTCGGTGAGGGTCTCGGCGGCCATGGCGGAAAGGACACCGTCGGGGCCGACCTCGACCAGCGCCTCGGCCCCGGCCTTCACGGCGGCGGCCACCCCGTCGGCGAAGCGCACGGCGTCGCGCACATGGCGCACCCAGTACCCGGGCTGCTCCAGCTCGCCCGGCTCGGCGATGGCGCCGGTCACGTTGGAGACGACCGCCAGGCGCGCGGGCGCGTAGGAGACCGACTCGGCGACGGCCCGGAACTCGTCGAGCATGGGGTCCATCAGCGGCGAGTGGAAGGCGTGCGAGACACGCAGCCGGGTGGTCTTGCGTCCGTCGGCGGCCAGGGCCGCGGCGACCTCGGTGACGACGTCCTCCACGCCGGAGATCACCACGGCGGCCGGGCCGTTGACGGCGGCGATGGAGACGGCCTCTTCGTGTCCGGCCAGGGCGGCCCGGACCTCGTCCTCGTGTGCCTGCACGGCCACCATGGCCCCGCCGCGCGGCAGCGCCCCCATCAGGCGTCCGCGCGCGGCGACCAGACGGGCCGCGTCGGCCAGGGAGAACACTCCTGCCACATGCGCGGCGGCCAGTTCGCCGATGGAGTGGCCGACGAGCACCGCGGGTTCGACCCCGAGGGACGTCAGCAGCCGGTAGGCGGCCACCTCGAAGGCGAACAGCGCGGGCTGGGTCATCGCGGTCTCGTCGAGCAGCCCGGCCTCCGCGGACCCGGGCTCGGCCGAGACGACCGCGTCGACGGGGCGCTCCAGCAGGGGGTCGAGCACAGCGCAGACCTCGCGCCAGGCGTCGGCGAAGGCCGGGAAGGTCTCGATCAACTCCCGGCTCATGCCCAGGCGCTGGCTGCCCTGGCCGGAGAACAGGACGCCGACACTCGGCGGCGCCGAGGCGTGGCCGGTGACCACACCGGACTCGCGACGGCCGTCGGCCAGGGCGTCCAGTCCGGCGAGCAGTTCCTCCCGGTCCGCGCCGATGACCACGGCACGGTGGTCGAAGGCGGAGCGCCGGGTGGCCAGGGACACGGCCACGTCGGCCGGGTGTGCGGCGGTGCCGGCGGCGAGCGCGGCGCCCAGTTTGCGGGCCTGCCCGGCCAGCGCCTTGGCGCTGTGCGCCGACACCGGCCACACCATCGCGCCCCGCGGCGCGGTGGCGGACGGCGCGTCGGACTCGACGCGGTCGCCCTGCTCGATGATCACGTGGGCGTTGGTGCCGCTGATTCCGAACGAGGAGACTCCGGCGCGCCGTGGGCGGTCCGCCCCCGGCCAGTCGCGCTGCTCGGCCAGCAGCCGGACCGCGCCGGAGGACCAGTCGACCCGGCTCGAGGGCACCTCCGCATGCAGGGTCCTGGGCAGCACACCCTCACGCATCGCCATGATCATCTTGATCACGCCCGCGACGCCCGCGGCGGCCTGGGTGTGTCCGATGTTGGACTTCAACGACCCCAGCCACAGCGGGTCCTCGCGGTCCTGCCCGTAGACGGACAGCAGCGCCTGCGCCTCGATCGGGTCGCCGAGGCCGGTGCCGGTGCCGTGTGCCTCCACCGCGTCGACCTCGGCCGGGGACAGCCCCGCCGAGGCGAGGGCCTGGCGGATCACCCGCTCCTGAGAGGGGCCGTTGGGCGCGGTGAGGCCGTTGCTCTCACCGTCCTGGTTGACCGCGCTGCCGCGCAGCACGGCCAGGACGCGGCGGCCGTTGCGGCGCGCGTCGGACAGCCGCTCCAGCACCAGCACACCGACACCCTCGGACCAGCCGGTGCCGTCGGCATCGTCGGAGAACGCCTTGCAGCGGCCGTCGGCGGCGAGCCCGCCCTGCCGGGCGAACTCGACGAACATGCCCGGGGTGGACATCACGGTGACGCCGCCCGCCACGGCGAGGGTGCAGTCGCCGGAGCGCAGTGCCTGGGCGGCCAGGTGCACGGCGACCAGGGAGGAGGAGCAGGCGGTGTCGACGGTGACGGCCGGTCCCTCGAGGCCGAGGGAGTAGGCGATCCGGCCGGACACCACACTGCCGGAGCCACCGGTCAGCGCATGGCCCGCGAGATTGCCGGACACCTCCTGGAGGCGCGGCAGATAGTCCTGGGCCATGGCGCCCAGGTACACCGCGGTGGCGCTGCGGCGCAGTGCGGCGGGGTCCTGGCCCGCGTGCTCCAGCGCCTCCCACACCGCTTCCAGGGCGAGTCGCTGCTGTGGGTCCATGGCGAGGGCCTCGCGCGGACTGATGCGGAAGAAGCCCGCGTCGAAGTCGGCGGCGCCGTCCAGGAAGCCTCCGGCGGGAACGAAGTCGGCGCCCGCATCGACCTGCCAGCCCCGGTCCTCGGGGAAGCCGGTGATGGCGTCGGCCCCGTCGGCGACCAGGCGCCACAGCTCCTCGGAGGTGGTGACGCCGCCGGGCAGCCGGCAGCTCATGCCGACGATCGCGATCGGGTCGTCGGCGGCGGAGACGGGAACGGTCCGCGCGGCGGCCGCGTCCTCCCCCGGCCCGGTGAACTGCTCGCGCAGATGCCGCACCACCGCGGCGGGGGTCGGGTGGTCGTAGGCCAGTGAGGCGGGCATCTGCAAGCCGGTCGCGGTGTTGAGCCGGTCGCGCAGCTGCACGGCGGTCACCGAGTCGAAGCCGAGCTCCTTGAAGGTGTTGTCGGTGCCGATCCGCGCGGTGTCCGGGTGGCCGAGCAGCACCGCCGCCTCACCGCGCACCAGCGCCCACAGTTCCTGCTCGGACATCCCGGGGTTGGCGGGAGCGGTCCCGGGCGCCGCGGCGGCGGGGGCCGTCGGCGTGCGGGGCGCCTGGACGACGGCCCCGTCGACCCAGTAGGTCTCGCGCTGGAAGGCGTAGGTCGGCAGCGGCACCCGCCGGGCGCCGGTGAACACTCCGCTCCAGTCCAGGTCCACGCCCCGGGTGTACAGCTCGGCCATGGACAGCAGGAGGCGGTGCGTCTCCTCCTCGTCGCGGCGCAGCGTGGGCTGCACCACGGCGGAGCCCTCCGTGGCCGCGATGTGCATCGTCAGCACCGGGTGCGGGCTGACCTCCACGAACACGCCGTATCCGTCGGCGGACAGCGCCTGGACGGTGTCGGCGAAGCGCACCGGCTCGCGCAGGTTCCGGTACCAGTAATCGGCGTCCAGCGTGGTGGGGTCGACCCGGCCGGCGACGACCGTGGAGTAGAAGGCCACCCCGGTGTCGGTGGTCGCGGCGCCCGCCACACCGCTGAGCACCTCGTCCCGGATCGATTCCACGTGGTCGCAGTGGGAGGCGTAGTCGACGGGGACGATCCGGGCGCGGATCTCCCTTGCGTGGCAGTCGGCGACGGCCGCGCGGACGCCGTCGGGGTCACCGGAGATCACCACGGTGCCGGGCGAGTTCACCGCGCCGACGGAGACCCGGGACTGGTCGATCTGGTCGGCGGGCCGGTCCAAGACGGCCATCAGGCCCCGTCCGGACAGTTTTTCGGTGATGATCCGCGCGCGGGCGACGATCAGACGGATGCCGTCGGCCAGGGAGAGGATGCCCGCCGCGGTGGCGGCGGCGATCTCGCCCTGGGAGTGGCCGATGACCGCGTCCGGCTCCAGGCCCGCCGAACGCCACACCTCGGCCAGCGAGACCATGACCGCGAACAACGCGGGCTGTACGACGTCCATGCGCTTGAGGGCGGTCTCGTCGCCGAGCACCTCGCGCAGCGACCAGCCGCCGAACTCTCGTAGCAGGTCCTCGCATTGGTCCATACGGGCGGCGAACACCTCGTTCGCCTCCCACAGGCCCTTGGCCATGCCGACCCAGTGCGCGCCCTGGCCGGAGAACACCCACACCACTCGGCCGCCCTCGGCGGCGGTACCGGTGACAACCCGCGCCGACGGCCTGCCCTCCGCCAACGCGGCCAGGCCGTCCAGCAGTTCATCCCGGTCGGCGGCGAGCACCACACCCCGGCTCTTCAGCGAGGACCGGGTGGTCGCCGTGGAGTGGCCCACGTCCAGCGGGCGCAGCGCGGGGTCGTCGCGTACCCAGTCGTGCAGCCGCCGGGCCTGGGCCCGCAGCGCCTGGGGGGTACGGGCGGACACCAGCACCGGCACCGTGGTGCCGGGAGCGGGCTCCGCGTCCGGCTCCGGCTCGGGCTTGGGCTCCGGCTCGGGGGCGGCGACGACGAGGTGGCAGTTGGTGCCGCCGATGCCGAAGGAGCTGACACCGGCGAGCCGGGGGGCGTCCGGCCACGGCGCGGCGGCGGCGTTGACCCGCAGCTTCCACTGCTCCAGGGGGATGTCCGGGTTCGGTTCCCGGTAGTTGAGGCTGGCGGGCAGCAGACCGTGCCGCATCGACAGGGCGACCTTGATCAGGCCCAGGACACCCGCGGCCGCGTCGAGATGGCCGATGTTGGTCTTCACGGATCCGACCAGCAGCGGCCGCGCGGCGTCGCGGCCCTCGCCGAAGACCGCGGCCAGGGCGCTCGCCTCGACCGGGTCGCCCGCGCGGGTGCCGGTGCCGTGCAGTTCGACATAGCCCACCCGCCCGGGGGCCACCCCGGCCTCGCGGTAGGCCTCGCGCAGCAGCGCGCTCTGCGCCTCGGCGCTGGGCACGGTCAGCGCGCCCGGTCCGTCGTGGTTGACGGCGCCACCGAGCAGTACGCAGTACACGTCATCGCCGTCGGCGACCGCGTCGGCCAGGCGCTTGAGCACGACCACGCCCGCGCCCTCACCACGGACGAAACCGTTGGCGCGGGCGTCGAAGGTGTGGCTGCGGCAGTCGGGCGACAGCGCTCCGGAGCGGGCGAAGGCGATGGTGCTCTCCGGCACCAGGTTCAGATGGACACCACCGGCCAGCGCCAGGCGCGCCGCTCCCGAGCGCAGGCTCTCACCGGCCATGTGCACCGCGACGAGGGAGGAGGACTGCGCGGTGTCCACCGTCAGGCTCGGTCCGTGCAGGCCAAGTTGCTGGGAGACCCGGTTGGCGATCAGGCCGCGGCTCAGCCCGGCGATGGAGTGGTGGGACAGCGCGTCGCCGCCGTGCCGGTGCGCCAGGGAGGCGTAGTCGTCACCGGTGGCGCCCAGGAACACCGCGGTGGCGCTGGAGCGCAGGCTCTCCGGCGGGAGGGAGGCGTCTTCCAGGGCTTCCCAGCCCAGCTCGAGCACCATGCGCTGGCGCGGGTCCATCACCGCGGCCTCTCTCGGGGAGATGCCGAAGAAGTCCGCGTCGAAGTCACCGACACGGTCGACGAAACCCCCCTGAGGGTGCCGCGCGAGTTCCGGGATGTCCGTGGGCCACCGGTCCGCGGGCCCGTCCGCTATCGCGTGCTCGCCCTCCCTCAGCAACGTCCAGAAGGAACGCACATTTTCGGCGCCGGGGACCCGGCACGACATTCCGATGACGGCGACGGCATCCTGACCCACACCGGTGAGCCCCTGCCCGCACTTGTTCCCGACCATAGAGCTCCAGCCCTCTCTTACCCCTTTGACTACACGATCCGCGAACCGGTCCCGTGGATACGCCAGGGGGCGTTTTTTCGCATGCATGGCGCAGATCCCTGCGCGAGTTCGCGGCGAGACAGGAGCGGGGGCGGCCGGTCGTCCCGCCGCACACATGGGTGTGGCCGCGCCGGGATCCGGCGCGGCCACCTCGTTCGGGCGCTGTCAGTCGCGTGTCATCGGGATGTGCTCGTGTGCGCGTGTCATCGGGACGTGCTCGTGTGCCACGACCGGCCGATCGCCCTGACCAGGGAGGGTGTCACGAAGATACGCCGGAAGGGCAGGATGGCCGGCATATAGACCTTCCCCAGCAGGCCCTTCTTCCGCACCAGCACGGCCATCTGCGCATGATGCCTGCCGTTTCCGTCGTCCACCCAGCCGATGTGCATCGCCGCGTGCACGGTCTTGTTGACGACCTCGGTCACCCACTCGTCGGAGGTCTGGAAGACCGACTTCATCGGCACTGTCTTCAGGTCCGGGCCGCGCGGCCCGCCCAGCAGATCGTCCGGCAGCCGGTCCCGCAGGGAGGGGTCGCGCGGGCCGACGCCGTGCTTCTCCTTGTCCCAGCCGAGGAGGGCGCCGAGCCGCCAGCGGATCGCGAACAGCAGCTTGTACATCGGCGACGGTGTGAAGTCGGACCCGTCACCGTCGAACTGCCGTACCAGCAGCGCCAGATCGTCGGGGCCTCCGGGGGTGTCCAGGTCCCAAACGTCCTCGACCTCGAAGTCCCCGATGAACTCGTGGATCCGCCACGGCCGCTCGGTGAACGCGGTGTTCGGGAGCCTCATGCAAACCTCCATGTCACATGCGTCGCGAGCGGACCCCCGGGGCGAACCCCGGCCGCGCGCGGCGGAACCAACCTACCCGGGGTGCCTGGCCCCCGGGTCTCAACGAGCGCCCAGTCCGGCCGTCACCTTGCGCGGACGGAACACCATGCGGGCGCCGTTCCGCGGGATGTTGACCACCGTCCGGCTGTGCGCCGACTCCGGCTTGGCGTCGGCACGCTCGACGTCACAGGTGGTCAGGATCTCGGTCAGGGTGGCCTTCAGCTCCATCAGCGCGATCCGGTCGCCCAGGCACCGGGTGTGGCCGCCGCCGAACGGGATCCAGGTGTGCGAGGCGGGCTTGACGCCGAGGAAGCGCTCCGGCTTGAACTCATCGGGCTGCGGGTAGTTGTGCTCGTCCCGGTTGAGCAGGTAGGCGCTGGCCCACAGCCGGTCGCCGGACTGGTAGCGCACACCGCCGATCTCGATCGGCTTGACCACCTCGCGGGGAACGATCTGCTGGATCGGTGGGCCGAGCCGCAGCACCTCGTGCACCACGGCGGTCAGGTACGTATCGCCCGCACCCTCCGCCATCTCCTCGCGCAGCCGCTCGACCACGTGCGGAGCGTGGGTGAGGAACTCCAGCGCCCAGCAGATGGCCGAGGCGGTGGTCTCGGTACCGGCCAGGAACTGGGTCATGATCTCGTCGCGCATCTCGACCCGGCTGGGCTTGGTGCCATCCGCGTTGGTGATGCCCAGCATCACACCCAGCAGGTCGTCGCCGGACGCGCCGGACCGCTCGCGCTCCTCGATGGCCGAGTCCACCATCGCGTGGATCCGGGCACGGCGGGTCAGGAACTCATTGACGCCATTGGGCCGGAACAGCCGCATCCTCTTCATCTTGCGCTCCGGCAGCATGTGGAACGGCTTCATGGTCGACGGCCGGGAGTTGAACTCCAGCATCTTCATCACCTCCTCGAACATCTCGTCCTCACTCGAGGGACGGTGCTCGCCGAAGAGCACTTCGAGGATCACCTTGGTGGTGTAGTGGTGGGCGAAGCGGTGGACCGCGAAGGCTCGCTCGCGCGGCCAGGAGGCGACCGTCTCCTTGGCCAGCCGGTACACCTCCTTCTCCACGCGCTTGAGCGCGTCACCGCGGAAGCTCGGCATCACACTGCGCCGCCGCGCGGTGTGCTCCTCCTCGTCCAGCCAGGCCAGACCGTGTCGACCGGTCCACTTCTCGATGGGGGTGTTGCTGGAACCGGTGTGCAGCACGTCCCGGGGCGCCAGGAACATCTGCTTGACGTCCTCCGGTGCCGAGATCACGTACAGCGGAACACCGGGAATGATCGTCACGCGGAACCGGCTGCCGTGCGTGGCGCGGGCCTTCTTCAGAAAGGGCTCCGGGCGGGCCCAGATGCTGAGCACCTGCCGCATACGCGCCATGTCCACCGCGGGCAGCGCGGAGGACGGGATGACCTCCTTCGGGGCGGGCGAGGAGTGGTCTATCGGGCACTTGCCCCCGGATGCGACCGCCGCGTCGTGAGCGTTGCTGGAGTGGTCCATTTACCTTGCTTCCTTATCTCGTTGCCGCTTGGGTCACGTGCTCTGACTGGTTGTCTCCGCCCGTACCGGGCGGGGCGGACGGTCTCACCGGGCCGATCGCGAACAGGGCGAGCCCGCTGACGAGGCCGGCGCCGGCCATGATCAGGAACGCGGTGCGGAAGTCGTCGAGGTCCGGCACACCGTCGAGCACCGACGCGATCACGGCGACACCGATGGCCATGCCGATCTGACGGGACATGGAGGACATCCCGGTGCCGGTGGCCACGCGCTCCGGTGGCAGGGACAGCGTCGCCGCCGCGGCCAGGGGCGGCAGAATGAGGCCGAAGCCGATCCCGCCGATAATCGCGCCGGGCAGGAAGTGGCCGGTGAAGTCCGGGGTGGCGTCCAGCGCGAACGTCCACCACAGACCGCCCGCGGCGAAGAAGACACCGCCGACCAGACCGACCAGGTGTGCCCCGTAGCGGACCGCCAGGATGCCGCTGGGCACGGCGAACACGGTGGCCGACACCGGGCCCGGCGCGATCTCCAGGGCGCCGCGCAGGGTCGAATGCCGCCAGACCTGGGTGAGGAACAGGATCGTGGACATGGCCATCGCGCCGACGCCGACGAAGAAGCAACCGGTGGCGACATTGCCCAGGGCCACGGGCTTGATCCGGAGGATGGCGGGTTCGATGACCGGCGCGGGATGGCGCAGACCACGGCGCACGGTGCAGACGAGGCCGATCGCGCCGGCCACCGACAGACCGATGACCTGGGCGCTGCCCCACCCCCACACCTGCCCCTGGGAGATGGTGGCGACGATGGCGGCGACGGAGGCCGCGAGCACCGCGATACCGAGCAGATCCGGGACCGGACCGCCCTCGGTGGCGGATCTGCGCAGCGTCCATCCGCCGATCAGCAACGCGGCCGCGCCGAGGGGCAGGTTGACCACAAAGACCCACCGCCAGTCGATCTCCGCCAGCAGACCGCCGAGCGGCAGCGCGGCGGCGGAGCCGACACCGCCGACCGCGGTCCACAGTCCGATGGCGATACCGCGCCGCGCGGGCGGGAACAGCCCGAGCAGCAGGCCCAGCGAACTGGGCGCCATCAGCGCGGCGCCGACGCCCTGGAGGGCCCGTGCGATCACGAGCACCTCCAGGTTCGGCGCCGCCGCGCACGCGGCCGACACCGCGGTGAACAGCCCCAGGCCCAGCAGGAAGACCCGCTTGCGCCCGGACCGGTCGGCCCAGCGGCCGCTGGGCAGCAGCAGGGCGGCGAAGGTAATCGCGTAGGCGCTCATCACCCACGACAGATCGGTCAGACTCGCCGAGGAGAAGGACTCCTGCATGCTCGGGAAGGCGATGTTCACGATCAGCATGTCCACCGCGGAGATGAACACCCCGACCAGGACGACCGCGATGGACATCCCCCGGCGTACTCGGTCGCTGCTCATTCCTCGATCCACCTTTCGATCGCGTCCGCGGTGTCCGCGGCGGCGGTCTCGATCAGGGCGAAGTGGTCGGCGGCGACCTCGACATGGTCGTCGGTGGCCTCCCACCGCGGGCCGTCCGGCACCGCTGCGGCGCCGAGTGGTTCGGCCGCCCGGACCATCAGGGTCCTGGCGGACACCGACTCCGGCCGGAGACCGGTGAACAGACGCAGATAGGCGCCCATGGACAGCCAGCTCGCGTCGTCGATGGAGACCGCGCGCCGCTCCTGGGTGAGGATCTGAGCCAGCAGAGCGGCGAACGCCCGGCCCGTCTCGACCTCGTCGCCGTCGAGCGCCAATGTGTCGATCATGGCGACTCCGGTGAGCGCGGCGCCGGAGGACTCCAGACGCTCGGCCAGCGAGCGCGCCACCACACCGCCCATCGAATAGCCGACCAGGATGAACGGGGCATCGCCGACGGCCGCGCGGATCGCGCCCTCCAGGACCTCCACGGCGGCCTCCCGGGACTTCGGGGAGAGTTCGGTCCCGAAGCCCGGCAGGGAGCAGACGTGGACGTCCCGCACCCCCTCGAAGCGGTCGGCCAGACGCATGAACTGCTCCTGGCCGGAGCCGACCACGTAGACATAGGACGGTACACAGACGATCTTCACGCGGCCCGGCCCGGAGGCCAGCTGCGCCAACCGCCCGTCGCTGTCGGGCAGTTCGGCGGAAGAGGAGAAGACCGGCCTGCCGTCCGCGGCGTCCAGCAGCTGTCGCAGCGCCTCCGGCAGCGTCCCGTTCCCGGCGGCCTCCCGGAGCCGCAGGCTGATCGTCTCCCCCGCGGGCTCGGCCGCCCCGGTGTCCGGCGCCCCCGAGCCGACCTGCTTGAGCAGCTGCCTGGCGATCTCCGCCGGGGTGGGGTGCTCGAAGACGAACGAGACGGGCAGCCGCAGACCGGTGGCCTGCGAGAGCCGGTTGCGCAGGCCCACCGCGCTCATCGAGTCCATGCCCAGTTCCTTGAACCTGCGCTCGACGTCGATCCGGTCGTCGGCGCCGTGGCCGAGCACGGCCGCGACATGCGCCGTGACCAGTTCCAGCACGACCCGCTCACGATCCGCCTCGGAGACACCCGTCAGTCGCTGGGCCAGCGACCCGCCGCCCGCCTCACGCTGGGCGGGCAGCCGGACCAGACCGCGCAGCAGCGCCGGAAGGGTGCGCTCGCGCGCCGTCGCCCGCAGCGCGCCCAGATCCAGCTGCACCGGCGCCAGCAGCGCGGCGTCGGCGGCGAGGGCCTGGTCGAACAGCTCCAGTCCGCGCCCGACGGGCAGTTCGGCGGTCCCGGGGGACGCGCCCTCGCCCTCCCACGGCCCCCACGCCAGCGCGGTGCCCGCGCGTCCGGCCGCGCGGCGTGCGCGGACCAGTGCTTCGGTGGCCGCGTCGGCCGCCGGGTCCTGGGCCGCGCCGCCGCCGAGGGAGGAGAACGAGGCAAACGAGGAGAACGAGGAGAACACCACGAAGGCGGCGAGGTCGGCCCGTTCGGTCAGCGTGTGCAGCCGCCAGGCCAGCTCCAGTCCCTCGGGCTCGCCCCCGGTGTGGACGACCGCGGTGAGCGGCCGCTCCAGGGACCCGATCACCTCGGCCAGCCGATCGGGGACGGACGCCTCGACACGCGCTCGCGCACCGAGTTCCGCCAGCTCCGCGACCAGCCCGTCCGCGGCGGCGCCGGGCTCGCCGAGCAGCAGCAGGTCCCGCACCCCGTGGTGGGCGGCCAGATGCCTGGCCAGCGACGCGCCCGGAGGGGTCGCCCCACCAGTGATCAGCACAGTGCCGTCGGAGTCCACCGGCAGCGCCCGGTCGGCGGACCCGACCGGTACCAGCGCCAGCCGCGGTGCCAGGAACCGCCCTGCGCGCAGGGCGAGTTGCGGCTCGTCGGCGCCGAGCACAGCGCCCCACTCGGGCGCGGCGTCCCCGTCCGTGTCCACCACGAGGAACCGGCCCGGGTGTGCGGACTGCGCGGCCCGCAGTACGCCCCACACCGCCGCCTGCGCCGGGTCGGGGACCTCCGTGTCCCGGACCGCGACCGCGCGGTGTGTCGCCACGGCCAACACCGCCTCGGCGGACGGCCCGTGGTCCACCCAGCGCCGCACCAGGGCCGTGGCCGCCTCGGCCGCGCCCCGCACCGCCGCCGGACCGTCCCCGGCGGGCGTGTCGATCACCGTGAGCACGGCCTGCGGTACTGCCGCGCCACCGTCCACGGCCCGTTCCAGGTCGGCCAGATCGGCGTACCGGTCCGCCACTCCCCCGGCCACCGCACCCAGCGCGGCCAGCCGCACCGGGGTGGCGGCGCCCAGCTCGACCGGAGCCCAGTCCACGCGGTACAGCGAACTCTGGCCGCGGCGCAGCTCCTCCAGATGGGCCGGATCGACCTCGTGGAAGGCGATCCGGTCCACGCCGAGCACCAGCGCGCCATCCTCGCCGAACACCTCGAGCCGCAGGGTGTCACCGTCGGAGGTGAGGTGCGCGCGGCCGCCGGTGGCGCCGGTCGCCGCCAGCCGCACCCCGGACCAGGAGACCGGCAGCTTCGGCGTGTCCTGCTCCGCGAAGCCCAACTGGCCGGTGTGCAGGGCGGATTCGAACAGGGCCGGGTGGATGCCGAAGTCCGCCGTGCCGATGCCCTCGGGCAGCGCAAGCTCGGCATACACCTCGCCGCCGGAGCGCCACACCGCCCGCACCCCGTGCAGCGCCGGGCCGCAGTCGAGGCCGAGGCCGGCCAGCGCGGTGTAGAGCCCGTCCACCGACACGGGTTCGGCCCCGGCGGGCGGCCACTGGCCCGCCCGGCCCACGGCCGGTTCGGTGTCCGGCGTCAGCCAGCCCGTGCAGTGGCGGGTGGACTCGGCGCGCTGGTCACCGTCCTGGCGCGAGTGGACCGCCACCGGGCGGCGGCCGTCGGCTCCGGGAGCACCCACGATCGCCTGGATCTGCAACGCCGCGCCGTCGGGCAGCAGCAGCGGTGCCTCGAACACCATCTCGTCGAGCAGCGGCGCCCCGACCCGGCGGCCCGCGGCCAACGCCAGCTCGACCAGCGTGGTGCTGGGCGCGACCGGGAGCCCGAAGGCGGCGTGGTCGCGCAGCCAGGGCTGGGACTCGTGGGACAGCCGGCCGGTGAGCACCCACTCGTCCCGGTCGGCAAGCTGCATACCCACCGTCAGGACCGGGTGCTCGACGCGGTCGAGACCGGAGACGGCCGGGTCCCCCACGGTGGCCGGGCTTGTGCTCGGCCAGTACCGCTTGCGCTGGAAGGCGTACGTGGGCAGTGGCACCCGCTGGGCGCCGGAACCGTCGAAGCAGACGGCCCAGTTCACCTTCACCCCGGCGATATGCGCCTCGGCGAGGGAGAGCAGGAACCGCTTCATTCCCCCGTGGTGGCGGCGCAGCGAGCCGACCACGCCGACCCGGGCCTTGCCGGTGGCGGCGACGGTCTCCTCCATCGCCACACCCAGCACCGGGTGCGGGGACATCTCCAGCAAGCACCCGGCGCCGTTCTCGATGAGCGCGCGGATGGCGGGCTCGAAGCCGACCGGGTTGCGCAGATTGCCGTACCAGTACGCGGCGTCCATGGTGGCGGTGTCGACGAACGCGCCGAGTGAGGTGGAGTACAGCGGGACGCCGCCGCCGCGCGGTTCGACCGGGGCGAGTGCCTCCAGCATCTCGGCGCGGGCCACCTCCACATGCGGCGAGTGCGAGGCGAAGGTGGCCGGGACCCGCTTGGCCCGGATGTCCTCGCGGTCGCACTGCTCGAGCAGGGCGGCGATCGAGTCCAGGTCACCGGCGACGATCACTGCCGCCGGACCGTTCACGGCCGCCACGGTCACCCGGTCCCCGTAGGGCGCGATCAGCTGCTCGACCCGCTCGACCGGCAGGGCGAGCGATGCCAGGCAGCCGGTGTCCATGAGCTGTTCGTGGGCGATCCGGCTGCGGACCGCGATGATCCGGGCCGCGTCCCGCAGCGACAGACCACCGGCCACGTACGCGGCGGCGATCTCGCCCTGCGAGTGGCCGACCACGGCCGACGGTTCGACACCGTAGGAACGCCACAGCGCCGCCAGGCCGACCATCACCGCGAACAGCGCGGGCTGGACCACATCGACGCGCTTCAGGGAGGGGGCGTCCGGGGCGCCACGCAGCACGTCCTCCAGGCGCCAGTCCACGAACTCCGCCAGCGCCGCACCGCACGCGGCGATCTCGGCGGCGAACACTGGGGAGGAGTCCAGCAGTTCGACTGCCATGCCCTCCCACTGCGCGCCCTGTCCGGGGAACACGAACACCGGCTTGGCGGTGGTGGCGGGGCGGCCGAAGGCGGTCTGCTCGGTCACCTCGCCCACGGCGAACGCGGCGAGCTCATGGACCAGTGCCTCGCGGTCGGCGGCCACCAGCACCGCGTGGTGCTCCAGCGACGCCCGCGAGGTCAGCTGGGAGTGGCCGAGGTCGGACAGCGAGAGCCCGGGGTGCTCCAGCAGATGCCTCCGCAGCCGCTCGGCCTGGGCGCGTACGGCCGCCTCGGTGCGCGCGGAGAGCAGCACCGGCGTGGCGGGGGCAGCGGTCTCCACTGCCGCCGCCGGGGGCTCGGCGGGCGCTTCCTCCACGATGATGTGCGCGTTGGTGCCGCTGACACCGAAGGAGGACACGCCAGCCCGGCGGGGACGGCCCGGGCTGGTCCACTCCCGGGCCTCGGTCAGCAGCTCGACCGCACCCGCCTCCCAGTCGATGTGCGGGGACGGCGCGTCCACGTGCAGGCTCTGCGGCAGTACCCCGTGCCGCATCGCCATCACCATCTTGATCAGCCCGGCGACTCCGGACGCCCCGGAGGTGTGGCCGATGTTCGACTTGATGGACCCCAGCCACAGCGGATCCCCGTCGCGCTCCTGGCCGTAGGTGGCCAGCAGCGCATGGGCCTCGATCGGGTCCCCCAGCACGGTGCCGGTGCCATGGCCCTCGACCGCGTCCACCTCGGACGGCGCCAGCCCGGCGTTCGCCAGCGCCTGACGGATCACCCGCTCCTGCGACGGACCGTTCGGCGCCGTCAGACCATTGCTCGCACCGTCCTGGTTGATCGCGGTGCCGCGGATCAGACCGAGGATCGCCCGCCCGTTGCGCCGGGCGTCGGACAGCCGCTCCAGCACCACCAGGCCGAGCCCGTCGGAGAACCCCGTCCCGTCGGCGGACGCCGCGTACGCACGGCACCGGCCGTCCGGGGAGTTGGCGCCCTGGCGGCTGAACTCGGTCATGGTGATCGGCGTCGTCATGAACGTGACGCCGCCCGCCAGCGCGAGCGAGCACTCGCCGCCGCGCAGCGCCTGCGCCGCCATGTGCAGCGCGACCCCGGAGGAGGAGCAGGCGGTCTCCACCGACACCGCGGGGCCTTCCAGGCCCAGGGTGTAGGCGATACGGCCGGACGCGACGCTCGACATGGTGCCGGTGACGCGGTAGCCCTCGTACTCGGTGGGCACCAGCATGCTGTAGTCGGAGCCGGTGATGCCGACGAAGACGCCGGTGTCGGTGCCGCGCAGGGATGTCGGGTCGATCCCGGCGTGCTCCAGGGTCTCCCAGGAGGTCTCGAGCAGCAGCCGCTGCTGCGGGTCCATGGCTATGGCCTCGCGCGGGCTGATGCCGAAGAACTCGGCGTCGAAGTCACCCATGCCCGCGACAAATCCGCCGCCGGACGAGTAGGTCGTGCCGACCTGCTCGCGGTCCGGGCTGTAGAGCCGCTCCAGGTCCCAGCCGCGGTCGCCGGGCAGCGGGCCGATCACGTCGCGGCCGTCGGCCACGAGCTGCCACAGGTCCTCGGCCGAGGTGACACCGCCGGGGTAGCGGCAGCCGATGCCGACGATCGCCAGCGGCTCGTCCACCGCCCCGCGCCGCTTCGGCGTGGCCGGGAGGTCGGTGTCGGCCGGGCCGTCGACCTGCTGGAGCAGCAGCCGGGCGACGGCCTGCGGGGTGGGGTGGTCGAAGACGACGGTGGCCGGCAGCGCCACCCCGGTGCTCTGCGAGAGCCGGTTGCGCAGTTCGACCGCGCTGACGGAGTCGAAGCCGAGCTCCTTGAAGGCGCGTTCGCCGTCGACCTCGTCGGCGGAGTCGTGGCCGAGCACGGACGCGACCTGTGTCCGGACCAGTTCGAGCACCACGCCCTCGCGCTCGGCCTCCGGCACCTCGGCCAGACGCCGCGCCAGGGTGCCGCCGGACGTGGCACGCCGGGCGGGCACCCGGACGAGTCCGCGCAGCACGGCGGGCAGCAGACCGGCGCGGGCCTGCTCGCGCAGAACCGCCGGATCCAGCTCGACCGGGGCCAGCAGCGGTGTGTCCGCGGTGAGACCGCGGTCGAAGAGCTCGAGTCCGAGCTCGGTGGGCAGCGGGAGGATTCCGGCCTGGGCGACGAGCGCGGGGTCGGCCACGCCGGTTGCGTCGATGCCGCGGCCGTCGGCCCAGAAGCCCCAGGCGAGCGCGGTGCCGGGGAGCCCGGCCGCGCGGCGGGCGCTCGCGAGCGCCGCCAGGGCGGCGTCCGCCGCGGAGGTGGCCGCCTGGCCCGGGATGCCGACCAGGCTCTCGAAGGAGGAGAACACCACGAAGGCGGAGAGGTCCGCGTCCGCGGTCAGTTCGTGCAGATGCCAGGCGGTGTCCACGGTGGCCCGCAGCGCCGTCTCCAGCCGCTCGTCGGAGAGGGTCTCGAGCAGGCCCCCGCCGGGCACCACCGCGGTATGCACGACGGCGGTCAGCGGATGCTCCAGGGAGCCCAGCAGCGCGGCCAGGTGGTCCCGGTCGGTGATGTCGCAGGGCACGACGCGCACCCGCGCACCGAGGAACACCAACTCGGCGGTGAGCTTGTCGGCCTGGCCGCCGGGGGCGGCCACCACCACGTGGCGGGCGCCGTGGTGGGTGACGAGGTGCTCGGCGAACGGAGCTGCGAAGCCACCGGTGATCAGCACGGTGCCGTCGGGGTTCAGGGGCTCCGGCCGCTCCGCCGATCCGCCGGGGACCCGGGCAGCGAGCCGGGGAGCCAGCGCCTTGCCGGCGCGCACGGCCAACTGCGGCTCGCCGAGGCCGAGCAGCGGCCCCCAGTCCGGCTCTCCGTCGGCGTCCGTGTCCACCAGCAGGAAGCGCCCCGGGTGTTCGGACTGCGCGGTGCGGAAGACGCCCCACACCGCGGCCTGCGCGGCGTCGGGAACCTCGTCCGCGACCGCCACGGCACCGCGGGTGACCACGGCCAGTGTGGCGTCGCCCAGCGACTCGGCGGCCAGCCACTGCCGTACGAGGGAAACGGACCGCGCGGCAGCGTCTCGCACCGACGCGGGCGTCTCCCCGGCGGGGGCGTCGATGGCGGCCAGAACCGCCCGCGGGACGGGCGCGCCCTCCGCCACGGCGCGCTCGAGCGCGGTGAGATCGGGGTGGGCATCGGCCACTCCGGCCACCTCGCCCAGCGCGGCCATCCGCACCGGCTTGGCCGCACCGGCCGTCACGGGAATCCAGTCCAGGCGGAACAGCGCGTTCTGACCACGGCGCAGCTCCCCGAACCGGGCGGGGTCGGCGGCCCGTACGACGATCCGGTCGATATGTGCCACGAGCGCGCCCTCGGCGTCGAAGAGATCGAGACGCAGGGTGCCCTCGCCCACGGGTACGATCCGCGCCCGCGCCCGGGAAACCGGGGCGCCCGCCAGTCGCACGCCCGACCAGGACACCACCGACGGTGCCTTGTCGGCGGCGGGCCGGGGGGCCGTGTGCAGCGCGGACTCCAGCAGGGCCGGGTGGATGGCGAATCCGCCGGGCTCGGTGCCGTCGGGCAGGGCGAGTTCGGCGTACACCTCGCCGTCGAGCGTCCACGCCGACTGCGCGCACTGGAGCACCGGACCGCAGTCGAGGCCGAGTTCGGCCAGGGCGGCGTACAGGGCGTCCACCGACATCGGCTCGGCCGCGGCGGGCGGCCACTCGCCCAGCCGGGCGGAGCGTGGTTCGGCATCGGGGGCGATCCGGCCGCGGGCGTGGCAGACGGCCTCGGTGGACTGCTCGTCGCCGGTGTCCGGCCGTGCGTAGACCGCCACTTCACGGCGGCCGTCGGCGTCGGCCGGGCCGAGCGTGACCTGCACCGTTGCATCGATGTCGGCGGCCAGGACGAGCGGAGCGTCGAGGCTGAGCTCCTCGATCAGGTCGCAGCCCACGTGGCGGCCCGCGGACAGGACCAGTTCCATCAGCGCGGCGCCGGGGAGGGTGACCGTGCCGAACAGAGCGTGGTCGCGGATCCACGGCTGCCCCTGGTGGGAGACACGGCCGGTGAAGACCCACTCGTCGCGGTCGCCCACCCGCACGGCGGCCGCCAGGACGGGGTGTTCAACACGGCCGAGGCCGACCGCGGAAGCGTCGGCGAGGCCGGTGGCGTCCAGCCAGTAGCGCTTGTGCTGGAAGGCGTAGGTGGGCAGCGGGACCTGCCGGGCGCCGGAGTCGGCGAAGCAGGCGGCCCAGTCGACCTTCACCCCGGCGGTGTGCGCCTCGCCCAGCGAGAGCAGGAAGCGGGCCAGGCCGCCTTCGTCGCGGCGCAGGGAGCCGACCACTCCGATCCGGTGGGCCGGGCCGTGGGCGGCGATGGTCTGCTCCACGGCCATGGCGAGCACGGGGTGGGGGGACATCTCCAGGAAGCACCCGGCACCGTTGTCGAGGAGCGCGCGGATGGCGGGCTCGAACCCGACCTGGCCGCGCAGGTTGGTGTACCAGTACGCGGCGTCCATCGTGGTGGTGTCGAGGAGGCCGCCGGTGACGGTGGAGTGGAACGGGACGCGCCCGCTCATGGGCGCCACGGGGGCGAGGGCTTCGCGTAGTTCGGCCTCGATGGCCTCCACCTGAGCCGAGTGCGACGCGTAGTCCACCTTGACCCGGCGCGCCCGGACGTCGTCCCGTTCGCACGCGGCCAGCACCTCGTCCAGCGCCTGCGGCTCACCGGCGACGATGACCACCGCCGGGCCGTTCACCGCCGCCACCGAGATCCGGCCCTGGTACGGGGCGATCAGCTCCTCGACCCGCTCCACCGGCAGCGCGACCGACATCATGCCGCCGAGCCCGGCGAGGCGGTCGCGCACCAACTGGCTGCGCACCGCCACGATCCGGGCCGCGTCCCGCAGCGACAGACCACCGGCCACATACGCCGCGGCGATCTCGCCCTGGGAGTGGCCGACCACCGCGGAGGGCTCCACACCGCAGGAGCGCCACAGCGCCGCCAGACTCACCATCATCGCGAACAGGGCGGGCTGCACCACGTCGACCCGCTCCAGGGACGGCGCATCCGGCGCACCACGCAGGACGTCCTCGAGGCGCCAGTCCACGAACTCGGCGAGCGCCTCGCCACAGGCGGCGATCTCGGCTGCGAACACCGGGGAGGAGTTGAGCAGTTCGACCGCCATGCCCACCCATTGCGCACCCTGTCCGGGGAACACGAACACCGGCTTGGCGCCCGGTGTGGCACGGCCCTCGACGACCACGGGCGACGGCTCGCCGAGAGACAGGGCGGCCAGCCCGGACAGCAGCTGGTCGCGGTCGGCGGCGGCCACCACACCGCGGTGCTCCAGCTGGGCCCGGGTGGTGGCCGCGGAGAGGCCGAGGTCGGCCAGGGACAGGTCCGGGCGCGCCAGCGCGTGCGCGCGGAGCCGGTCGGCCTGGGCGCGCATCGCGGCCGCGGTCCGGCCGGACACCGTCACGGGGACGGCGGTCATCGGCCGCGGCTCGGCGGCGGTCCCGGCGGGGTCCTCGGCCGGTGCCTCCTCCAGGATGATGTGCGCGTTGGTGCCGCTGACGCCGAACGAGGACACCGCGGCACGACGGGGCTTCTCCCCCGCGGTCCACTCCCGCGCCTCGGCCAGCAGCGCGACCGCACCCGCCTCCCAGTCGATGTGCGGGGACGGCGCGTCCACGTGCAGGGTCCGCGGCAGCACCCGGTGCCGCATCGCCATCACCATCTTGATGACACCGGCCACGCCCGCGGCCATGGAGGTGTGGCCGATGTTCGACTTGATGGACCCCAGCCACAGCGGATCCCCGTCCCGCTCGCGGCCGTAGGTGGCCAGCAGCGCATGGGCCTCGATCGGGTCCCCCAGCACGGTGCCGGTGCCATGGCCCTCGACCGCGTCCACCTCGGACGGCGACAGCCCGGCGTTGGACAACGCCTGACGGATCACCCGCTCCTGCGACGGACCGTTCGGCGCCGTCAGACCATTGCTCGCACCGTCCTGGTTGACCGCCGTGCCCCGGATCAGACCGAGGATCGCCCGCCCGTTGCGCCGGGCGTCGGACAGCCGCTCCAGCACCACCAGGCCGAGCCCGTCGGAGAACCCCGTCCCATCGGCGGACGCCGCGTACGCACGGCACCGGCCGTCCGGTGACACCGCCTGCTGACGGCTGAACTCCGCCAGCAGGAAGGGGCCGGACATGACGGTCACACCACCGACGAGGGCCATGGAGCACTCACCGGCGCGCAGCGCCTGCGTGGCCATGTGCAGGGCGACCGCGGAGGAGGAGCACGCGGTGTCGACGGACACCGCGGGGCCCTCCAGGCCGAACACATAGGAAATACGGCCGGAGGACACGCTCGCCGCGCCACCGGTCAGCTGCATGCCCTCGATCTGGGGCAGGCTGCCCGCGGGCGCTGTGCAGTAGTCGCTGGTGCCGACGCCGCAGAAGACTCCGGTGTCGCTGCCGCGCAGCGAGGTCGGATCGATGCCCGCGTGCTCGAACGCCTCCCATGACGCCTCCAGCAGCAGTCGCTGCTGCGGGTCCATGGCCAGGGCCTCGCGCGGGCTGATCCCGAAGAACTCTGAGTCGAACTCGGCGATCTCGTCGAGAAAGCCACCGCCGCTGGTGGACACGGCGCCGGGCCGGCGCAGGGTCGGGTCGTAGATCCGCTCCGGGTCCCAGCCGCGGTCGGTGGGCAGCCCGCTGACGGCGTCGCGCCCCGATGCCACGAGCTCCCACAGCTCGTCGGGGGAGCTGACGCCACCGGGGTAGCGGCAGCTCATACCGACGATGGCGAGTGGTTCACTGGCGTTTGCGAGCAGTCGCTTGTTGAGCTGACGGAGCCGGTCGGTCTCCTTGAGGGATTTCCGGAGCGCCTCGACGAGCTGGTTCTGATCGGTGGCCATGTCTATTCCTTCAACTCCAAGCTCATTGCGGCGACGGCGTTCCCGGCCGGGGTCATGCGAGGTCCTCCTGAGCCATCCGGATCAGGGCCTCCGCGTCCATGTCCTCGAACGACGCGGTGTCCCCGTCCTCGCCGACCGCCTCCGGCGGGTCGCTGTCGGCCAGTTCGCGCAGGGTGCCGAGCAGTCCGGCCCGGCGCAGCCGGTCGATGGGGATCGACACGAGCAGCGCGCGGATCTCGTCCTCCTCGGACCGCGGTGTGGCGGCGGCGTCCGGAACGATCTCCGGCAGCAGATGGCGGGCGATGGCCGCCGGGCTGGGGTGGTCGAACACCACGGTGGCGGGCAGCCGCACACCGGTGGCCTGGGTGAGCCGGTTACGCAGTTCCACCGCGCTCAGGGAGTCGAAGCCGAGCTCCTTGAAGGCCCGTTCGGGGTCGACGGACGCGGCCGAGGCGTGTCCGAGTACCGACGCCACCTGCGTCTGGACCAGGTCGAGCACGATCCGCTCCCGGTCCGCCTCCGGCACCCCGGCCAGCCGCTGGACCAGCGCACCCGCGCCCGCCTCGACCACCCGCGCCGGGGTCCGGACCAGCCCCCGCAACAGCGGCGGCAGCATCCCGGCGCGGGCCTGGGCGCGCAGCGCGGCCGTCTCCAGCCGAACCGGGGCCACCACGGCCGCGTCCACATCCAGCGACTGGTCGAACAGCGCGAGACCGGTCTCGGCGGTGAGCGCGCTCATGCCCATCGTCTCCAGACGGGCCAGTTCGGCCTCGTCCAGCCCGGCGGCCATCCCCGCGGCTTCCGACCACAGACCCCACGCCAGGGAGGTGGCGGGGAGGCCCGCGGCCCGGCGGGACGCGGCCAGCGCGTCCAGGGTCGCGTTCGCCGCCGCGTAGTTGGCCTGGCCGGGGCTGCCCATCAACGACGCCACCGACGAGAACAGCACAAACGCCGACAGGTCCGCGCCGGCGGTCAGCTCGTGCAGATGCCACGCCGCGTCCACCTTCGGCCGCATCACCCGCTCGATGTGCTCCGGCGACAGTGACTCGACCACTCCGTCGTCGAGGACACCGGCCGCGTGCACCACCGCGCTGACCGGACGCTCGACCGAGCCGAGCGCGGCGGCCAGTTGTTCCCGGTCGGACACATCACATGCCACGACCCGGGCACGGCACCCCTGAGCCGCCAGCTCCGCCACCAACGCGGCGGCTCCCTCGGCCTCCGGGCCACGGCGGCTGAGCAGCAGCAGGTCGCGCACACCGTGGGCGGCGGCGAGATGGCGGGCGAACAGCGCGCCCAGACCACCCGTACCACCGGTGACCACCACGGTGCCCTCCGGCCCCAGGGGCGCCGGAACGGTCAGCACCACCTTGCCGACGTTGCGGCCCTCGCGCAGGTGGCGCAGCGCCTCACGGCCCTGCCGCACGTCCCAGGTGCGGATCGGCGTGAACGCGAGCGCCCCCTGCCGGAACAGGGCCACGATCTCGGACAGCAGCTCGCCCAGCCGCCGTGGCCCCGCCTCCCACAGGTCGAACGCCCGGTAGGCGACATCGGCGCGCTCCACCGCGATCGCCTCCGCGTCGCGGATGTCGGCCTTGCCCATCTCCACGAACCGGCCGCCGCGCGGCAGCAGGTCCAGGGAGGCGTCGACGAACTCGCCCGCCAGGGAGTTCAGCACCACATCCACCCCGGCGCCCTGGGTGACGTCCAGGAGCACGTCCCGGAATCCGGTGTCCCGCGAGGTGGCGATGTGGTCGGCCGCGACACCGGCGGCCCGCACGATGTCCTGCTTGGCCGGACTGGCCGTGGCGAAGACCTCCGCGCCGAGGTGCCGGGCGATCTGTACGGCCGCCGTGCCCACGCCACCGGCGGCGGCGTGCACCAGCACCCGCTCCCCCGCGCGCAGTCCGGCCAGATCCACCAGGCCGTAGTAGGCGGTCGCGTAGGCCACCGGCACGGACGCCGCCTGGGTGAAGGACCACTCGTCCGGCATCGGGGCCACCAGGGCCCGGGGGGCGACGGCCACCGGGCCGAAGGACTCCATCACGATGCCGAAGACCCGGTCGCCGGGCGCGACATCGGTGACGTCCGAGCCGGCCTCCAGCACCACACCGGCCGCCTCGGCGCCCAGGGGCACATCGTCGGGGTACACACCGAGGGCGATCAGCACATCGCGGAAGTTCACCCCCGCCGCGCGGACCCCGATCCGCACCTCGTCGGCGGCGAGCGGACGGCGGGCGTCGCAGGACACGATCTCCACGTCCTCGAGGGAGCCCTCGCGGGTGACGGACAGCCGCCATGCGTCGTCGGCGGGAGCGGTGGCCGCGCTCAGACGCGGCGCGAACACCTGCTCCCCGCGCACGGCGAGCTGCGGCTCGTCCCCGTCGAGCAACGCGCCCCAGTCCGGCTCGTCGCCGTCCAGGTCGACCAGGACGAACCGGTCCGGGTGCTCGGACTGGGCGCTGCGCAGCAGACCCCAGACCGCCGCCTGGGCGATGTCCGGCGTCTCACCGGCGACGGAGACCGCACGCCGGGTCATCACGGCCAGCCGGGTGTCCCCCAGCCACTCGCTGGCCAGCCACCGCTGTACCAGGCTCAGCGTCTCGGCGGCTGCGGTCCTGGCTGCCCCGGGCACGTCTGCGTCCGGGGTGTCGACGGCGGCCAGCACCAGCTGCGGCGCCGGGCTGCCGTCGGCGAGGGCCGTCTCCAGCGCGGCCAGGTCCGGGAACCGTTCGCCCGTGGCGGCCAGTTCGCCGAGCACGGCCGCTCGGACGGGCTGCCCCGCCCCGATCGCGACCGGGGCCCAGTCGAGCCGGTAGACCGACTGCCGGCCGCCGTGCCGCAGCCGCTCCAGCTGGGCCGGGTCGACCGGACGCATATCCAGCCGCGCCAGGCTCAGCACCGGTTCGCCGTGCTCGCCGACGACATCGAGGCCGAAGGCCGTCTCGTCCACCCGGCGCATGCGGACACGCACCCGGGACAGACCGCGGTGCCCGGTGCGCACCCCGGACCAGGAGAAGGGCAGGAAGGCCGTGTCGCGCGGGCCGTCGTCCTGGAGCAGACCCGCGTGCAGGGAGGCGTCGAAGAGCGCCGGGTGGATACCGAAGCCCTCGCCGCCGGTGTCGCCGGGCAGGGCGACATCGGCGTAGCAGACGCCGTCGGCCTGCCACGCCGCACGCACGCCCTGGAACAGCGGTCCGTAGTCGAACCCGAGCTCGGACATGCCCGCGTACAGCGCGTCCGCGGTCATCTCCACACCACCGGCGGGCGGCCACGCTTCCGGGCGCCACGACGACACCGGTGTGGTGTCCTCCGCGGCCAGCCATCCTCGGGCGTGGCAGATCAGGTCACCCTGCTCGCCGTCTCCGGCCTCGGGGCGGGCGAAGATCGCCACTTCGCGGCGGCCGTCCTCACCGGCCGGGCCGACCGAGACCCGCAGTTGGACCGCGGAATCCTCCTCCAGCAGCAGGGGTGACTCCATCACCAGTTCGTCCACCACCGGCGCACCCACCCGGCGACCGGCGACCGACGCCAGCTCCACCCATGCCGTACCGGGCACGATCACCGCGCCCAGCACCACGTGGTCGCGCACCCACGGCTGCGACTCGGCGGAGAAGCGGCCGGTGAACAGCCACTCGTCGCGGTCGCCCAGCTGCACGGCCGCGGCCAGGACGGGGTGGTCGACCTGGTCGAGACCCGCCGCCGCGACATCACCCTGCGCCGACGGCATCAGCCAGTAGGTCTCGCGCTGGAAGGCGTAGGTGGGCAGATCCACCTGCTGGGCACCGGTGTTGGCGTAGAAGGCGTTCCAGTCCACGTCCACCCCCGCGGTGTGGGCGCGGCCGAGGAAAGCAGCGAAGGTCGCGCTCTCGCCGCGCTTGGCCCGCAGG
>NZ_JAERRF010000036.1 GCF_016741875.1 Streptomyces coffeae
TGCGGGTGCCGATAAATCATCCATGCAGGTGGGGGCTTGATCAGTAATCTTTGGCTCTGTTTGGGCTCGCTTTGGCGTCTTCACCAGCGCAGGGCCCCGGCGGCATCATGATCTGTCGTGCTGCTGCGTCTGGCCTACCTCGCCGCGACCAACGCCCTGGCCTTCCTACGCCTCCTGCCGATGAGCGACAGGGAGAAGGACGTCGAGATCCTCGTACTCCGGCACCAACTGCTCGTCCTGCAACGCCGGGTCAGCAAGCCGACCTTCACCGACACAGACCGCGCCATCCTCGCCGGCCTGCTCCACCACCTCCCCAAAGACAGACCGCGGCACCTTCTGCTCCTGGTCCGCCCCGACACGGTCCTGCGCCGGCATCGCAGCCTGCTCAAGCAGCGCCATGCCGCAACCTGCGTACCCCGACGACGCGGAGGCCCACGCACGATCCGATCGATCCGCGCCCTGGTCCTGCGCCTGGCCAAGGAAAACGCCTCGTGGGGGTATCGCCGGATCCACGGCGAACTCGCAGCACCGGGTATCAAGATCGCCGCCTCCACCGTCTGGGAAATCCTCCGCCAGCACGGCATCCCACCCGCACCCGAACGGCAGAGCACCACCTGGGCGGACTTCCTCCGCAGCCAGGCCAAAGCTCTACTCGCTTGCGATCTCTTCGAAGTCCGCACGCTGACCGGAGCGCGCCTGTACGTCTTCGCCGTCATCGAGCACACCACCAGGCGCATCCGGATCCTCGGCGCCACCGCGCACCCCACCGGGGACTGGATCGTGCAGCTCGGACGCAACCTCCTGATGGACCTTGAGGACGTGGGCAGCAGGGCGAAGTTCCTGATCCGCGACCGCGACTCGAAGTTCACCGACGCCTTCGACGCCCTGATGATCGACGCCGGCCTTAAGATCGTCACTACCGGCATTCGGATTCCGCGGATGAACTCCCTCATGGAGCGCTGGATACAGACCTGTCGCACTGAACTCCTGGACCGGACCCTGATCTGGAACCAGAGCCACCTCCTCCACGCCCGGCGCGAGTACGAGGCCTTCTACAACGAACACCGCCCGCATAGAGCTCTGCAACAAGCCGCTCCATGTCGCCCACTAACCACACCCATCACGCAACGAGCCCGACTCGCTCACCTGGAAGTCCGCAGACGAGACCGACTCGGCGGAACCCTCCACCAGTACCAGCATGCTGCCTGAACTGCACGGATGATTTATCGGCACCCACAAAGCCAGTCGCAGCAGCACGATCGATCATCATGACGTGCTGACGGCAGCTGCGCGACAGCGTCGGCTCAGACGACCGCGGCCAGATTTCGGGAAACCCGATGCACCGGCCCCTACCAGGGCGGATGAGGTTTCTGGCAAGGGCAGAGTCGAAGAAGGCAGCGGAAACACCGGGATCGTGAACTATCCCTCACGGCACAGGGGTTCGTCCGGCAGGGGGACGCCCAGGTTCCCCTTCTCCTCCTCGGTGAATTCCCGGTTTCCGATCACGCGGCACAGCTGCTTCTGCCACTGTGCGGGGGCGAGGTGGACCGGGCGGAGGTAGTCGCCGAGGGTGTTGCTGAGGAGAAGGACCTTCCCGTTGGCGGAGGCGTCGCGGTAGGAGTACTGGTCTTCCACGTCGCCTTCGGGAACGCCGAACGTATACGTATCTGTCGCGCGGCCCTCTCCGACGTCGTACAGGCGGGCCGTCGTCGTCGCGGCCTGTAGAAAGGTTCCACTGCCGGTGAAGCCGGCGACGAATTCCTGGTCGCCGTTGCCGAGGAGCAGCGGGCCGATCTTCTTCTGCCGCGGGCTGCGTTGCCACAGTTCCACCGTCAGGCCGCGATGCAGGACCGAGAAGTATTCTCCGGACGGGTCGAACTTGATGGAGGCGGTGTCCGATCCGGTGGTGAGGATGCCTGTCCGGCGGCCTGTCGCGAGGTCGATGATGTGCACCTTCGGATCACCCCACACGACGACGGAAATGTGGTGCGGCGTGTAGTGGCCCAGCACTTGGTACTGCATTCCGCTGCGGACTCCCGGGATGGCTTTCCGCACGTCGACGCGTGCGTTCTGGGTTCCGGTTTCGGGGTTCCACTGCTGCACCACGGAGCCGGACGACGTCACCAGTTCGCCGCGCTGGAAAAAGAACCCGTAGGGGATGGATTCGGAATCGGCGTCATAGGGGGGAGGTTTGGCGCTGGTGATCTTCCGCAGGGGCTTGAGGTCGGATGCCCGCCGGATCTCTACCGTGTTCTTCCCGACCTTGTCAGCGAGGAACTTTCCATTGGCGCCGTATTGGAGCAGCTCTTCCTTTGAAGTCAGCGGGGATGCCTGCCGCTTCGCCCGGTGGAGGACTCGTCCGCTCTCGTCCGTGGTGCGGGTCTCGATTCCCTTCCCCCCGCTGGTGTAGCCGGTCACGGTGTCCCCGTCGGGCGACAGGCGCGGCATGGCCAGGGGCTCTGGTGCTTTCCCGCCGGGTGGCAGCGGGGAGAAGGTGATCTTGTTCCCCAGCGGTGACGTCAGGGCCGTGGGCGTGCCGTCGACGGTCATCACCCCGACCAGCATCGACCCCACTGCCTCGGGGTCCGTCACCTCGGAGGCGACGCGGTTGCGCTTCAGGTCGAGAAGACGGAGTTTCTCTTCGTCCATTGCCGCAGCCCATCTGCCGCTGTCGTCTATTCGGTACTCGGCGGGGAGGTCCAAGGAGGTGATGAGTCCCTTGCCGGTGTACCGGTGCACCACCTTTCCGTTGTCGGTTCGCCGGAGGGTGAGCCGGGAGTCGTTCTTTCCGTACGAGACCGCGGCGAATTTGCCATTGTCCGACATTTCGATATGTGAGGTTTCGGGAATGATGGTGTGGGAGCGACGTGTCAGGCGGTCGAAGGCCACCAGGCTGGCCCTTTCACCCGCGTCCTCTTGTATTTCCGCGAGGACGGTCCGGCCGTTGGACCCGAACTCGAGCCCGGCGAACCTTCCCAGCTTTCCGGCTTCGGACGGAATACGGATCTCCGGGCCCGTCGTGCCCTTCTTGAGATCCCACGACGTCAGCCTCCTGGCGTCTTCGCCCGTCATGGCGACGAACCGTCCGTCCTCGGACATTGCCGCGTTGTCGCGCCTGCTGATGCGGGAGGACGTCAGCTGCCCGCGCATCCGGTGGGCCTCCCCGACGAGGTGTCCGGCGCTGCCGTCCGGATCGACGTCGAACCACACCAGTTCGCGGTCTTCCGTGATGAACCCGGCCCGTCGCCCGTCGCCCGAGACGACGTCCCTGACGGACTGGTGGGGCAGATCCAGCCGCTGTCGGCGTACCGTTCCGCTTGCCGCGTGGACGTACAGGGTGGGCTTTCCGTCTCTGGAGTGGAGGAGGATCACGTTGCCGTCCTGGCTTGTCGAGAAGCCCCCGACGGAACCGTCGGAGCCCGAGAGCATGCGCTGCTGCGGATGGTAGGAGAGCTTCGCGTGCAGGAGGGCGTCGCGCGCCTGTTCCGTGGGGGCGGTGCGGTACGCCGCGAGGGCCGTCATGACGGAGACGACCGGGTCGGTCTTGTCGAGGTCGGCGCTGCTCTGCGCCAGGGCGCGCGAGGCGGACTCGGCGGCTCGCTGATGGCTCACGTGGCGGTAGTAGGCGAACAGGGAGCTGAGGATCAGGGCGAGCGCTGTGAGGCAGGCCAGCGTCGAGGTGAGAATGCGGCGCTTGCGGGCGCGAGCTTGCTGGTGTTCCCGGCCGAGTCGCAGGTAGGTGTGTTCGTCGTCGGTGAGGTAGGAGGGCCGGTCGCGCAGCCACGGTTGGGCCGCTTCCAGCGCTGCCGGGGTGGGCAGGAGATCCGCCGGGCAACCGCCTTGTTCCCAGCGCTGTTTGTCCTGGCGGAGGGTCTCCCTCCAGGTGAGGAAGTCGCGGTCTTCGGACGTCCAGTCCGCCAGCCGTCGCCAGCCGCTGATGAGGGCTTCGTGGGCGAGCTCCACCGTGTCCCTGCCCTCGGGGCTGCGGCCTGTCACCAGCAGGCGTACGGAGGCGAGGTTCTGTGCTGTGTGCCAGGCATCGTCGTCGAGTTCGTCGCGGAACACCGTGCGGCGGGTGGCCGCGTCAGAGCCGGCGGGCACCCGCACCAGCGCGGTGAACAGGCGTCGCGCCGCCGACGCCGCCTCGTTCGGCACATGGGCGGTCCACAGCCGTTCGGCGTGGTGGCCCAACGCCCCGGTCACACCGCCGAGTTCCTCGTACGCCCGGTGAGTGAGCAGGCCGCGGCGCTGGTGCTGCCAGAGCCGGTCGAGGGTGAAGGCCAGCAGGGGAAGGGCGCCGGGCTCGTCACCGGTGTCGGCGAGGATGCGTTCGACGAGCCCGGACTCGTAGTCGACGCCCGGGACCGCCGCTACCGGGGCCGTGACGATCTCCCGCAGCCCTTCGGGGCCGAGCGCGCCCAGCGCGTAGAGGCGCTGTCGGAATGCGCGGCCCAACTGCGCGTGAGACAGGGCCCGTTCCAGGAAGTCCGCACGGAGAGTGGTGAGCACGTGCACCGTGGTCGGCAGGGACTCGGTGTACAGAGCCTGGGCCAGCTCGTCGATGAGGGAGGGGGTGGCGGCGAGGAGTTCCTCGAACTGGTCGACGACGACGAGGAGCCGACGGGTCCCCTGCGCCTCCAGGACGCGGGCGGCGGTGTCGGCCACGCCCTGCCGGGCCAGGACGTCGGTCAGGGCGGGAAGCCGGGTCAGCCGGTCCACTTCCGTCGAGTCCGGTTCCAGTAATGGCAGGAGGGCCGCGGCGAGCGCGGAGAGCGGCCGGCTTCCGGAAGCCGGCCGCAGCAGGGCCACGGACCAGTCCTGTGCGCGCAGTTGGGGCACCGCGCCGGCCAGGGCGAGTGAGGACTTCCCGGAGCCCGAGGGGCCGACCAGACACACCCAGCGGTCGGCGGTCACCTGTGCCGCCAGCTCGCCGCTCTCCTCGTCCCGGCCGTGGAAGGAGGCCGCATCCGCCTCCCGGAAGGCGGCAAGTCCCCTGAACGGCGAGGGCGGCAGGGCCAGTTCGCGCAGCGGCTCCCAACTGCGCAGCAGCGAATCCACGGGGATCAGGTAGCTGGCCGGGGGCTCGCCGGACTCCGCGGCCGTCACCATCCCGACGACGGCGCCCAACTCCTCGTCCCATACGGGGCTTCCGCTGAACCCGCCGGACACCCGGTAGCCGTCCGCCGCGAGATCGGCCTGAATCCATCCGTCCGCCTGCCGGGACCGCAAGACGCCGGCGTGCCAGACCCCCGCTGGGCGGCCCGCCGGGAAGCCGAAGGCCCGGGCCGGATGCCCCCACACGTCGGAGGCGTCGACCAGCACGGCCGGCCGACCACCCGGCAGGGCAGCCTCCAGCCGCAGTACGGCCACGTCGCCACCGCCGCCGGAGCCGCCGGGAACGAAGTGCTGGATCTCCGCCGGCACGGATCCCGCGCCGGAGCGCCGTCCGGGAAGCAGCGGCAGGTCCACGTGCACGCGTGCCGTGGGTGAGGGCTCGTGCCCCTCAGGGGTGCCGAGCGCTGCGCTCACGACGTGTGCGCAGGTCAGTGCCGTCTGCGAGCCCACCAGGAAGCCCACCCCCCAGGGGTTGCCGTCCTGGTCCGCGATGCTCAGCACGGCCGCATCGAGCGCGGCCGGGCCCCGTCCGGACGGCTGCGCCGAGTGCTCTGCCACCATCCGTCACGGCCCCATCTCGACGGGGTCGGCGGGCGCGGACTCTGACGGCTGCTCACGCCGATCCCACTTGAGTACGACCGCGAAATTGGCCTGCCCGGTGCTGCTGCTGATCACCACGTCCGCCTTCGCGGACAGCGACAGGCCGAACTGCACGGTGATCTCCTGCGGCCCCTGCGGCATGTCGGCGAAAGTGTCCACCAGGTTCTGTGCCACGGGCCGCACTCCCGAGAGCATCTCACCGAGAGACCGCGTGGCGCGGGCCACGACCTGCCCCGGCCGCGACACCTTGACCAACCCGTCCGCCGCCTGCTCCTCGATCTCGACCTGCACCACCCCGGCAGACTCGTCCCCGCTGTCATCGAGCGGCAGCTCCACCAAATACCCCATGACGATTCCCCCCTTCGTCCGACGCTCAGGCCCGCGTCCACCACGCGTCTCATTCACACGCCACATCACATGGACATATCACGAGATACTGTCAACGCCTGCGAGGCAAGCGATTTTCCGGCCAACGCACGTGCGGAGCCGGAGCTTTCCCCGGGCACGGCGGTCAAGCGGCGCCTCAGTGGCGCGCGTACACGGGAAGCCCCGTAATGCGGCCGCGCTGGCTGCGACGGCGGCCAGGAAGGCCAGGGCGAGCATGGCCAGGGTGATGTGCCGGTGCCACGAGGTCCAGTGCCTGACCTGGTAGTGATCCAGGCCGACCTGGCGCTTGGCGGCCTGGAAACACTCCTCCACGCTCCAGCGGGCGCCGGCCACGCGGACCAGTGCCGACAAAGCCACCTCGGTGGGTGAACAGCACAGGTAGAAGGCGAGTTCACCAGTAGTGCGGTTGCGGCGGACCAGCAGGTGGCGATGGCCGCCGGTGCCGATGTGGATCCAGGCCCAGTCGTAATAGCGCGGGCCCTTCGCACCAACCCCGGCGCTGTTCCGCTGCCAGGCCGTGGAGGGCAGGCCGTGGGCCAGGGTGTCAGCGCGGACTGAGGTGCGGCCCTGGTTGATCCGGACCCGGGCGAAACAAGCGACGGCCAGCACGTAGCCGATGCCGCGTGCCTCCAGAGCAGTCCGCAGGTGCGGGGTCCTGGCCGTAGGCTTCGTCGCCGGTCACCCAGGACGCGGTGATCCCGGCGTCCAGCGCAGCCTCGATCATCTCCGCCGCCAGACGGGGCTTGGTCGTGAACTGCACCTCCTCGGGTATCCCGGCCGCATGGCGGCGTTCGAGATCATTGCACCAGGAGTGTTCCGGGAGGTAGAGCCATCGGTCGATCAGGGCCCGTCCACGGCTGGTGGCCAGGGCCAAGAACACGCCCACCCGGGAGTTCTCGATGCGTCCGGCGGTGCCGGGGTACTGCCGCTGCACCCCTGCCGAGGACCGGCCCTTCTTCACAAAGCCGGTCTCGTCCACGCTCAGCACCGCGTCGTCGGTGCCGAGGTGGTCGGCGACGTAGGCGCGAAAGGTCATCACGGACCGCCTCGGCGTCCCAGCGGGCGTAGCGCAGCAGGCGCTGCGTCGGCTGGGCCGCACAAGGCCCGCCTGTTCGGCCAGCTGCCAGCAATTCTTCCGCTCGACACTCGACAGCAGCCCGAGCAGGTAGGCGCGAACTGAGGCCCGAGGCTCAACTCGCCTGAACCGCCCTGCGATCGAGCGGCACCGCGGATCCTGCTCAGCAGCGGTGTCGACGACGTCGACGAGATGCTCGGCCGGGTGACGGCGCTGGGCGGCTCGGTCCGCGGCGGCCCCAACGACATGCCGTGGGGACAGCGCGTCGCCCACATCCAGGACCCCGACGGCTCACTCATCCGCTGCCACACCCGCTCGGCCACGGCGAGCTCATCCCGCTCAGCCCGTACCTCCGACAGCTGCTTGACCAGCTGTTCTTCGAGCCCGTCCAACTCCGCACGCCGCGCGGCGATCCGCTCCAGCACTTTGGGATCCATGATGCGCCGGAGCGTAGGAGCGGCACCCCCGACGGACAGGAATCCGCAAACCCACCCCTGCCCAACGATCTACACCCCAGACTGCCGCCCACGACCAGCACGAGCACCCCGAACCGGCGTCACACCAGCACCCTGACCAGCTACTTCAAGATGGCGCAGCTTCACTGGGCGAAGCGCTGGACGAAGCACCGGCATTCGCGTTTTACCTGCGGCGGCGTCCGGATCTGGTCCCCGTCCGACCACCTCCGCCCGCACTGAAGCAGGACGGCCCCTGCAGACAGGTGCCGGCGTGGCAGAACTGCCTGCGGAGCCCGCTGCCCTTGATCCCGGACGTACTCGCTGGCCCGGTTGTTTCTCGGTCACCTGACGCGGGTGAGGTTGTGCAGGCGGGCGATGCCGGGCATGCCTTGGTGGACGCCGTCGCCCTTCAGGCGGCTGTCGCGGAGGATCGTCCAGCCCTTTATCCGAGCGAAGGCATGCTCGACGTGGCCGCGGGCCCGCGCTTCGCTCGGCCACTCCACGCCCCACCCTGTGGGGGCCGGCGGTTCTGGGGGAGGAGTTCGTGGCGCATGTACCGACGGGCGTTCTCAAAGGATCAACCGGTGGCCATCCGGCCATCCAGCCTTGCTACGACGTCGAGGCAAACTCCCGGATCAGACAGAACCCGGTGCACCACTTCCAGGGCGCAACCGCTTGGTGGCGCCGATCTCCGTGAGGATCGACAGGGCGCGGTCCCGGCTGGACCGCGCGGCTTGAGGTCTGCCCGTTGCCTTCATCAGGTCGGCCAAGGCCATAATGGTGTCTGCCTGCCCATGCCGGTCGGCGATGCGTTGGCGGATGGTGAGGGCCGCGTTCAGGTGCCGTTCGGCTTGGCCGTAGTGCCCGAGAGCTGTGCAGGCGCTCCCGAGGCCGGTCAGGGCTGTGGCCTCCGTGAATGGTTCAGCGGTTCTCCGGGCCAGACAGAGGGCTTTGTGATGCCACGCCGCGCCTTCCTGAGGTTGTCGGCGGACGCCGGAAGCGAGACCGAGCGTGAACATCGCCAGAGCCTCGCCGTGCGGATTGCTGAGATGCCGGGATTGGGCCAAGGCCCGCTGGGCCGTTTCTGTGCAGCTGCCGAGCCGTCCCGCGGAGAGCTTGGTCAGGGACAGGCCGAGGATGGCGTTGGACTCACAGTGCCGGTCCCCGATCGTCTGGGCGAGTTCGAGCGCCTTGTCGAGGTGCTCATGGGCTTCCTCGGTGCGCTTCAGACGCTGGCAGAGGAAGCCGAGGGACGTGAGCGTCCACGCCTCGGTCTGGCGGTTGCTGATGCTGGTGCCGAGCGTGAGGGCCTGGTTGAGGAGTTCCTCACCCTGGTGGTACTCACCTGTGACCCACTGTACATAGCCCAGGCGTTGCAGCGAGATGGCCTCCCCACGCCGGTCTGAGAGCTTCCGGAAGACGTCGAGGGCATACAGGTGGTGATCCCGCGCAGCGCCGGGTCGTCCGAGGTGCCAGGCCGCCAGGCCGAGCCCGTGGCGCGCGATCGCTTGTCCGCGCAGGTCACCGCTTTGCTTGAACAGGGCGAGTGCCCGCCCGTGGTGCCGGGCGCACTGCTTGTAGTTGCCGAAGACCCAATGCGCCAGGCCCAGGTTGCTGGCTTCGTGCGCCAGCCCGCGACCGTCGCCGGTCGTCTCGAACAAGGTCTTCGCCCGCAGGTGTTCCCTTGCGCTCTTGTGGTGATGCCCGGAGATGAACCAGCTGGCCATCCCCAGCCCTCCGTGCGACCGGGCCTGGCCGTGCCGGTCCGCGATCTTCGTGAACAGCGAGAGGGCCCGTCGGTGCTGCTCGGCGCTCTGTGGGTAGTGACCGAGGGCGTACGAGGTGCGGCCGAGCCCGGCGAGCGCCTCGGCCGCACCGCGCACATCCCCCGCCTCTTCGGACAAGGCCAGAGCGACATGATGCTGCGCGGCGCTCTCCTCGTGTCTGCCAAGCCCGTCGTACATGCCGCCCAAGTCCCGGAAGCACTGTGCCTGCTTGACGGGGTTCGACATCCGACGGGCAGCCTCCAGCCCCAGCCGGAGGCCCTCACGGCTGTCGGTGCCGTACGAATGCTGCGCGAGGAATGCGTGGGCCGCCGTCGCCAGCCGCCAGGTGCCGTGGTGCCAACCGGCGGCGTCGGCCTCACAGGAGACAGTCAGCAGGTTCGCGCGTTCTTGCTCCAGCCAGACGCGTGCGGAGATGGGGTGGGACAGCGAGGTGGGAATGCCGATCGGTTCCCCGTCGGCATTCCCCGTGCCGGGACCGGGTCGGCTGCCGTCCCCAGGGAGTTGCCGCCGCCAGGGTTCCAGGACGTGCCGGGCGGCCTCGGCGGCGCGGCAGTACCAGTCCACCAGGCGTCGCATGGCGGTGGACCGCTCCCGCTCGTCATCCTCGGAGCGCGCGAGTCCGGTGGCGTACAACCGCAGCAGGTCATGGTAGCGGTAGCGGCACGGTGCGAGGGTCTCCAGCAGTGAGATGTCGACCAATGACTCCAGCAGCTGCTCGCTGTCGTCGATGTCCAGATCGAGCAGAGCGGCGGCAGCCGACAGGGAGATGTCGGGGCTCTCTGGTAGTGCCAGTAGCCGGAAGGCGCGCGCTTGTGGAGGGTCCAGTTGTCGGTAGCTCATCGCGAAGCTGGCGGTGATGGTCTGACCACCAGCTTGGAGCGTGCTGAGGCGGCGGTGCTCGTCACACAGCTTGCGGGCCAGGTCGGTGATGGTCCATGCGCGACGGGCGGAGAGGCGTGATGCGGCGATGCGGACAGCGAGCGGCAGGCGCCCGCAGTCGGCGATGACTCGTGCCGCGGCCCGGCAGTCGCCGTCGGCGGGCCGTGGGCCAGCGATGCGGGCGAACATTTCCAGAGCCTCTTCGCAACCCATGACGTCGAGATCCACCAGGTGTGCGCCTGCCAAGCCGAGAAGTCGAGTACGGCTGGTGATCAAGACGGCGCAGCTGGCACTCCCAGGAATCAGGGGGCGAACCTGTGCGGCATCGCGCGCGTTGTCAAGCAGGACAAGGATGCGGCGGCCGTCGAGAACGGAGCGGTAGAGAGCTGCGCACTCCGCCGCCGTTTCCGGGATGGCGTCGTCCTTGATGCCCAGGTGCCGCAGGAAGGCGCCGAGGATGGCTGTGGGGTCGGCGGGCGTGTTTCCTGCTCCCTGCAGGTCCACATACAGCTGTCCGTCTGGGAAGTGCTGCCGCACGCAGTGGGCCACGTGCACGGCCAGGGTCGTCTTGCCCACCCCGCCCATTCCCGCGATGGCCTGGATCGTCATCCCCTGGCGTTGCTCCGCGGCCAGTGGACCGCGGAGTGCCTCCACGAGGGCTACGCGTCCCGTGAAGTCTGCGATGTCAGCGGGAAGCTGCGCGGGGTATGCGACCGCCACCATGTCGTCACCGCTACCGCGCGGCGCACAGAGTGCAGCCGGTCGGGCCCAAGCGTTCGGGCTGCGGTCAGCGGGCGGTGCTTGAAGCTCCCTTCCTTTGCGACCTTCGTCATCAGCGTTGATTGCCGCGGCAGCAGCGGTCCAGCGCGCTTCCCAGTCCGCGCGCTGTCCTCCACATGCCGTTGCGTAGGCGATCGCAACGTCGAGCGCTGGCAGACGGTCACCTTTCGCCGCCTCTGCCAAGGTGCTGGCCGCATAGTGAGCTCGACTCGCCAGCGTGCGGTAGCTCGGCCTGCCCGCCCCCTCCCGCAAACGGCGCAGCTCCCACGCCAGCCGTTCCACCGGTCCGGCCTCGGGATCCACCGGCTTCTCCGGCCGGCCCAACCGGGCACCACGCAACTTCGCAGATCCTTCCTGGCTGTCCCCCTCCACGAGCCCCCCTTGTCGTTCGGCGCTGTGTTGCAGCTGTACTCAACACTCAACCGCCATTATCCGATTTGTTTGTCGCGTGTGATCAGCACTTTCGGACAACTCAGCGCCATTGCAGAGTCGTTGACATCGGCGCCGCGACAGCGCCGACGGACGAACCGTTCAGAACATCCATTGAGAGGGGAAGACTTTGACGACGATGCGCCGTGTCGCTGTTGCGGGTACCGCGGCCTTGGTGATGGGGCTGGGTACCGTGCCTGCCATCGCCCAGGGCCAGGGACACTCCCAGCCCGATGCAGCACTCGCCGTGGCGCCTGCCGCCCGGCAGATGGCCCCCGACCAGAGCGAAATCCGGCGGCGGATCCCGTGGAAGACGAGCGGGCACGGCTATGTCAAAGAGTGTGCCCGCCACGGCAAGAAGTACGAGTTCAAGGTGAAGCTCCACAACAAGTGCAACCGCGGCGTCTTCACCTACCATCTGGAGATCGTGCGGGGCCCGGACCGGTGCAAGACGGTGCCCGCAAACGCGACGAGGACCGTGAAGTGGCGCTACCCGGGCCGTCTGGCGAAGGTCAGCAACGGCCGTTCCACCGGCCGCTGCTGACCTCCCGGCTGCCGGGGGGCGGGCCCGGAACACCTGGGGTGATGCCGTTGGCTAATTCGGTCTCTGCTGCTTCGTCCCGCCGGTCAGCCGGCGGGACGAAGTGGTTCGAAGTGGCTAGCGCGGAGCGGCGCTCACGTCAGCTCTCGCTCGAACGGCCGGCGCCGCGGTCGTCATCTATGGCCGTCAAGCGATGATGCAGGCCAGAGTACTGTGAACCCGTAAGTAGCTGTTGTCTTTCCGACCTTGAGGGGTGTGTGTCGAACGGGAGTCGCTGGGCTTCACCTCTGCACTCCGGCGCGGACGGCCACGCTGCAAGGCCGGGCCCACTGGTACGAACGACGCCGTTCCCGACACCGCGTGGCAGCCGATCCGCTATCCCCGGGCGGTCGTCGACCCGGACAGCGGCGAGCTGATCTCGGATGCGGAGGTCGCCGAGATACCCGACTACACCGGCTTCACCGGCCGGAAGAACGCCGAGCACGTCACCGCCCGGCTCATCGTGCGCCGGGTCCGTGACCTGGTCCAACCCGCCACCATCGGCGAACAGGACGAGCTGCTCCCGGTCTGGCGCTACCACCCGTTCTTCACCGTTCCCCGTCAGGCGTCATTTCCCATCTCAGGAAATACGGATCTGGCTTCTCAGGACGTCTTCAACATCCTCTCGCTGCTGATCCCCTTTATCCTGCTGCCCTTCCACGAGCTGACGGTCCAGTAGAAGACGTGGTTCTCCGCTATCTGGCGGCCGAAGTTGCAGATCTTCCAGCTGCCCTTGTAATTGCCATAACAGCGGTAACCTGGCATGCCGTTGGAGTTGACGGTGCCGCGTACCTCGATACGCAGGCCGTCCTTGAGGGTGTCCTTGAGCCAGATCCGGTCCCCCTTGGCATGGAAACACGCCTGGCTTGGCGGTCTCCATGTCGTGCAGACTGCCTGCGGGGTGTTGTCCAGCCGAGTTCCTGCGGTGCAGACTGGGACTTTTCAAGGGGGAACTGATGCAGGACATGGCGCGTGTGCCGCTTGAGGGTGGCGGATACATCCTGTTCGACGGGGTGCAGGAACTTGAGGGTCCGGTCAAGGCTGGACGGGTCGGGGACGCTCTTCACGACATGCCGGGTACCTTGCGGGAGTCTTTGGCTCCAGTTCGGGAGACGGCACGGACGGTCTTGGAGGAGTTGCGGCAGGCCGGTCCGGAGGAGGTCGAGGTGGAGTTCGGGGTCAACGTTTCCGCGAAGGCTGGGGCCGTGATCGCCAAGGGCGACGTCGCCGTCCATCTGAGGGTTCGCCTGATGTGGAAGAACGGCGAGGCCGCAGAGAGCGCGCGGTGAGGCACGGGGGATGAAGGACTCGGAGAGGCCCCCGTTAGATACGGGCAGTGGGAGCGAAGGGCGTACCGGGAGCGGCCCCCGCGGGCGTGCGTTTCCCACTGCGGTCGCGCAGATTTTCGGCGATGACGGCGGTGTGGCCGGTGCGGGGTTTCTGGTCGGGGAGGGCATTCTCGCCACCTGTGCACATGTGGTGGCCGCCGCCGGGCACGGGCCGGAGAGCAGGGTCGAGGTCGGCTTCCCCCAGTTGCCGGAGGCGTCACGCGTGGCGGGGTCTGTCGTTGCTGAGCAATGGCGGGCGCCGGAAGGGGAAGATATCGCCTTCGTTCAGCTGGAGAGCATCCCAGCAGGTGCCCATGAGCTGCCTTTGGGGTCGAGCGCAGGGGGCAGAGGGCATCGGGTGGCGTCGTTCGGCTTTCCCTCTCAGGCGCCCCAGGGCGGTCACTTCGGTTATGGAACGGCGGGCAACCTCCTGCAGGGCCCCGATGGTGTAGGCCCACTACTGCAGTTGACGGGGGCCAACGATCTGACCACCGGGTTCAGCGGCGGGCCGGTCGTGGATGAGGTAACCGGGCTGGTGATCGGCATGGTCACCTCGATCACGTCCCCGGATAGCCATCTCAAGGGGCTGGGCATTGCCTATTGCACCCCCATGGAGGTCCTCCGGCAGGTCCGGCCGCAACTCACCGAGTGCCAGGTGCGTCCCTATCAGGGGCTGGAACCCTTCACCGAGGAGCATGCCGAGTGGTTCCACGGCCGGGATGCCGCCGTGGAGAGTGTGCTGGCCGCGCTGGGTGGACAGCAGCGGCTGCTGTTGGTGCTGGGGCCCTCGGGCGCCGGGAAGTCCTCCCTGGTGCAGGCCGGTCTCCTGCCGGCCCTGGCCGCAGGACGGTTGCCCGGCAGCGACCGCTGGCTGCCTCTTGTCGCTCGTCCAGGCACAGACATCAACGCAGAGCTGCAGCAGGCTGGATTGCCCGGTGCTGAAGCCGACGGCCTCCTCGCCGCTGCGGAACGCCGCTTGTCCCGCGCGCCGGACCACGACCGCCTGCTGGTGATCCTCGACCAGTTCGAGGAACTTCTCACCCAGCAGTCCCCTGAGGCGCACAACTCGTCCGCAGACCGGTGCACAGCAGCAGCGGAGCAGCTCCTGGCGCTGTGCGACGGGACCGTTTCCACCACGGTGATGCTGGTCATGCGCGATGACTTCTACTCAAGGCTGGCTGCCCTGGCCCCGAAACTGCTGACGGCTGCCGGACCAGGGGTGGTCAACGTGCCAGCAACCCTGAGCGTTCCGGAGCTGCAAGCGATCATTACGCAGCCGGTCCTCAGAGCAGGCGCACGGATGGAGGATGGTCTGCCGGAACGCATCATCACCGACGTCTTAGCCGCCGCTCCCGACCAGCAAGCGCCCGTCACGCTGCTGCCTCCCTTGGAACTGGCGCTCAGCCAGATGTGGGAGCGTCGCACCGATGGCTGGCTCACACACCAGGCCTACCAGCGCATCGGCGGGGTCACCGGCAGCCTCGCGACGTGGTGCAACACCGCCCTCGACCAGTTGCCCATCGATCAGCGACCCACCGCTCGTCGCATACTCACTGCCCTGGTACGGCCCGCGGACGAAGCACACGCCATCCCGGCGACACGCCAACAGGTTCTGCTCGACCGGCTGCGGGACCTGGCTCGTGATCCCGCACCCGAGACAGTACAAGCAGATGCGGTGTTCGACGATGTGCTGGCTGCTCTGACCCGCCACCGCATCATCACCACGGGCACTACGCCTCAGCCCGGCGGGGCCGCGGGTGAACCGGCGGCGGAACTCATCCACGATGCCCTCATCCGCGACTGGAGCGATCTGCGCACCTGGGTGGCTCAGGACCGACGGTTCCAGGTCTGGCTCCATCGCGCAGCCGAGCAAGCAGCACGCCATCATGACAGTGGTCGGCCCGATGACCTGCTGTCCGGAACCGCCCTGGCGGAAGGCGCCGAGTGGGCTCGTCAACGCCCACTGCCGGCCGATGTCGAGATGTTTCTCAGCGCTAGCCAACAGCACCAGCAGGCCGCAGTTCGCAGAACCCGACGTATCAACACCGTCCTGGCCAGCATGCTCATCCTCGCCCTGGTCGCCACCGGAGCTGCCCTCTGGCAACGACAAGAAGCCGTCACCGCACAGCACCAGGCTCAGTCCCGGGAGTTGGCCTCCCAGTCGACCACCTTACTGAAGACCAACCCCGACCTGGCCTCCCTGCTGGCAGTCCACGCCTACCAGACCCATCCGACGAAGGAAGCCACCGCCAGTATCTACGCCGCGGCCGCCCTCCCTCTTAAGCGCCGACTCACCGGGCACAGCGGCACCGTGGAATCGCTGGCGTTCAGCCCGGATGGGCACGCTCTCGTGAGCGCCGACGATCACGCGAGGGTGCGGGTGCGGGATGTGGCCACCGGCAGGACGCGAGCCACCTTCACCGGACAAGCCCGCGGTGTGGCGTCAGTGACCATCAGCCCGGATGGGCGCACAGTGGCCAGTGGGGGCGAGGACGGGACGGTACGGGTATGGGATGTGGCCACCGGCAAGCTCCGCGCCACTTTCACCGGGCCCGCCCAAGATGTGATGTCGGTGGCGCTCAGCCCCGATGGGCGCACCCTGGCCACCGGCAGCTACGACGAGACCGTGCGGGTGTGGGATGCGGCTACCGGCAAGACCCGCGCCACCTTCACCGGACACACCGACAGCGTGATGTCGGTGGCGTTCAGCCCGGATGGGCGCACCCTGGCCACCGGCAGCTACGACGGGACCGTGCGGGTGTGGGATGCGGCTACCGGCAAGACCCGCGCCACCTTCACCGGACACACCAGCGCCGTGGGGCCGGTGGCGTTCAGCCCGGATGGGCGCACAGTCGCCAGCGCCGAAGACGGGACCGTGCGGGTGTGGGATGCGGCTACCGGCAAGACCCGCGCCACCTTCACCGGACACACTGGCAGCGTGGAGTCGGTGGCGTTCAGCCCGGATGGGCGCACGCTGGCCAGCAGTGACGATGATGCGAGGGTGCGGGTGTGGGATGTGGCCGCCGGCAAGACCCGCACCACCAGCAAGTCCCGCGCCACCTTCACCGGACACACCAGCGGCGTGGAGCCGGTGACGTTCAGCCCGGATGGGCGCACCCTGGCCACCGGTGACCGCAGCGGGACGGTACGCCTTTGGGATGTGGCCGCCGGTAAGCCCCGCACCACCTTCACCGGACACACCGGCAGCGTGGCGCGGGTGGCGTTCAGCCCGGATGGGCACACCCTGGCCACCGGCAGCTACGACGAGACCGTGCGGGTGTGGGATGTGGCCACCGGCAAGACACGGGTCACTCTCGCCGGACACAGCTTCGAAGTGGGGTCAGTGGCCTTCAGCCCTGACGGGCGCACCGTGACCACGAGCGACGACGAGATCGTGCGGGTGTGGGATGTAGCCACCGGCAAGACCCACATGATCCGACCTACGGGAGACATGCTGAGGACGGTGTTGAGTCCTGATGGACGCACGGGTGCCAGCCTCAGTAAAAAAAACGTGGTGCGGGTGTGGGAGGTAGCCACTGGCAAGACGCTCACCACTCTCCCCAGGCACAACCAAAGCGCAGGCGCACTGGCCATCAGCCCTGACGGGCGTACTGTTGCCAGCGCCGGTCGCAGTCAATCTCTCCACCTCACCAGCGAGGACAGGACGGTGCGAGTGTGGGATGTAGCCACCGGCAAGACACGAGCCACCCTCACCGGTCCCCCCGGACATACCCACGGTGTGTCGAAAGTGGCCTTCAGTCCCGATGGACGCTCAGTGGCCGTCGGCGACCGTGAAGGGACGGTGCGGGTGCGGGATGTGGCCACCGGCAAGACACGGGTCACCCTCGCCGGACGAAACTACGGTGTGAAGTCGCTGGCGTTCAGTCCTGATGGGCACACATTGGCTACCGGCAGCGACGACGGGATGGTGCGTGTGTGGGATGTGGCCACCGGCATGACACGGGTCACCCTCACCGGACACACCGGCAGCGTGGAGTCAGTAGCGTTCAGCCCGGATGGGCATACATTGGCCACCGGCCACGAAGATGAGACGGTGCGGCTATGGGATGTGACCCTACCTGGCCCGACCGAAGCGATCAGAAAAGTATGTCGTGCCGTCCACCGGGATCTCACCCGGAACGAACGATCGGAATACCTGCAAGACCAATCCCCCCGCCGCGTATGTGCACCTGCGACCTGAGGTCGACAAGGGCGGCCTTGAGCTTGATCGTGGACGGCGTCACGGTGAGCCCCTCGCGCGGTGGGCCCGCTCGCTAGCGCCAAGCCCTGGACCTGCATGTGCCCCCGCAGTAGATCGCGTCGCTGCGGCGGCCGCCGCCGGCGAAGGTGATCGTGCACATGTACATCGGCGGACTGCGGGTGCCGATAAATCATCCATGCAGGTGGGGGCTTGATCAGTAATCTTTGACTCTGTTTGGGCTCGTTATGGCGTCTTCAAGGGCATCGGCGGCATCATGAGGTGTCGTGCTGCTGCGCTTGGCCTACCTCGCCGCGATGAACACCCTGGCGTTCCTGCGCCTTCTGCCGGTGAGCGACAGAGACAAGGACCTCGAGATCCTTGTGCTTCGGCACCAACTACTGGTCCTACAGCGTCAGGTTGGCAAGCCGACCATCAACGACAGTGATCGCGCTGTCTTCGCCGGCTTGCTCCACCACCTCTCCCGAAACAGGCTGCGGCACCTTGTGCTGTTGGTCCGCCCCGACACGGTGTTGCGCTGGCATCGGGAATTGCTCAGGCGACCCCATGCCGCGGCTTGTATGCCCAAGCGACGCGGTCGCCCACGCACCATCTGATCGATCGGCGCCCTGGTCCTACGCTTGGCCAGGGAGAACGCCTCATGGGGATATCGCCGGATCCACGGCGAGCTCGCGGCGCTGGGTATCAAGGTCGCCGCCTCCCCCGTCTGGGAGATCCTTCGCGAGCACGGCATCCCACCCTGCCCTTGCCGGAAATCTCATCCGTGCAGGTTACGCCGCATGTTGGTGGATGCCGCCGAGGCGATCGTGTCGGCGTATGTCGAGGCGGGCCAACGCGTCGGGATCGTCGATCGGCGGGGGCAAGTGGTGGAACGGTTTGGCGTTTGCGATGGCCTGGTGTGGTCGGTGTCCGTTGTAGAACTGCTCGAACTCGCGCAGGGTGTGGAGGAGATGTCGCTGGTTCCAGATCAATGTCCGGTCCAGGAGCTCGCGGCGGCAGGTCTGTATCCACCTTTCCATGAGCGAGTTCATTCGTGGCATCTGGATGCCGCTGAGGACGACTTCGATCCCCGCGTCCTTGAGGACGGCATCGAACAGTTCGGGGAACTTCCCGTCCCTGTCCCGGATCATGAACCGTGCCCGGCAGCCGCAGTCTTCGAGGTCCATGACGAGGTTCTTCGCTGCTTGCGCTACCCAGGATGCGCTCGGATGTGCGGTGGCGCCCAGGATGCGGATCCGGCGACTGCCGTGTTCGATCACCACGAGTACGTACATCCGCATCCCCGACAGGGTGACTGTTTCCATGAAGTCGCAGGCCAGCAGGGCATCAGCTGGGGAGCGCAGAAAACTGGCCCAGGTACTGGAGTTCCGCTTGGGTGCAGGATCGATGCCGGCCTCCTTCAGGATCTCCCAGACGGTGGACGCGCCCACCTTCACCCCCAGCACGAGCAGCTCGCCGTGCAGGCGTCTGTACCCCCAGCTTGGGTTCTCTGTCGCCAGGCGCAGAACCAGGAGGCGGATGGAGCGCACGATGCGTGGTCGTCCCGGCGTTTGGGTCGGCAGGAGGAGACATGGCGGCGTGCTCCCAACTCGCAGATAGGTCAACCCTGTCCGGTTTGTCCGTCACTCGATCCGGTCGATCTGTCGCGCGGGTTTGCGCCGCTGTGCGCTGTCGTCAACCGTAGACCGCCAAGGTCACCCAGCTGGTATGGATGCTCTCGCCATCGAGAGGCATAAGAACCCCTTGACAGCTCCCGACCCCCTTCCGAGGTGGGAGCACGGCTCCCTGCTCCCCATGTGACGGGGGACGTTTGGTCGCGTTGGCGGCATTCGGCGGTCGTAGCCGCAGGTCGTCGCCGTGTGGGCTCTCCGATCGCCAGATGCTTGCCACATCAAGGCGGGGCAAAGCCCCTTGGCTCCGGGCGGCAGACGGGGCACTCCCAGGGCAGGGCCGTAGTCGGCTCTGTAGCGCCGTAGCGAGACATCCGGGAGGGGCTTCAGGGGAGAAGAAATAGTGTGCTAAGCAGCCGAAAGAGAGGTCGGTAGCGTCAGAACGCATCACTTGCACAGCGGGGGTTCGTGCGCAGGGTCGGCCCCGTTGCCGTTCGCGTTGCTGGATCCGTGCTGGATAGACTGACGTCTCGTCACCCGTGGTCATTCGTTGTTTGCGCACCGCTGCTGGGTCGGTGCTGGATCAAACTGACGGGACATCAGCTGTATGGGGTGTCGTGCGGCCGCGGATGGAATGCGCGGTCGGCTTGATCACCTGCTGCATCCGCCACGCCAGGCGGGCCCGCACTTGCGCCGCCTCCCACGGGCTGGAGGTGATGAAGTGCGCCAGGTCCTGCCGTTTGCCGCCCTCGCCCAGGCGCGCGGCCATCGGCTCCACCGACTTGCGCCGTCCATCCAGCAGCAGACCCCGCAAGTACACCGCACCCCATCGACGCTGATCCGCCCGCGCGAACGGCTCGAACACATCCTCCGCGAATTCCTCCAGATCACACCGGCTCGCGGCCAACCCCGCCTCGGGGCGGCCGTTCCATACCGCCAGGTCCCGCATGGGTCCGCTGCTGGCAGCGGACTACGGAAGGGCCAAGGTGGCTGAGTGGTGGGTGGTGTCGGTGTGGTGGGTGCTGGTGTGGCTGGCGAGGGAGGTGATGATGTGCCGACCGCGGCCGTGTTCGTCGGCGGTGTAGCTCGTGGCCCAGGGGCTGTCCTCGGGGGCGGGGCCTCCGTCGGTGACGTCGATGTGGAGCCCGGTGTGGCCGTCTGCGGTGGTGATGGTCCACAGGTGCAGGGCGACAGGGGGAAGGGCGTGTTCGACGGCGTTTGTGACCAGTTCCGTCAGTACCAGCAGGGCGTCGTAGGCGGTGTCCTCGTCCAGCCCCCAGGCGGACAGGTCCGGTCGGGCCTTGCGGCGGGCAACCGCAGCGGCCGTGAGGTGGTGCGGCAGCTCGTACTGGCGGTGCTGAGCTGACTGGGCTGCCGCGGGAGGCGAGCCGAGGGGCGGGTGCGGCACGCTCGCGAGGCTGTGAGCCGAGGCGGCGGGCAGTGCCGTGGAGGTGGGAGTCATGGCGATCACCGCTGGTTGGAGTGGGGATTCCGCTATGTGATCCTTTCTAGGCGGAACCTCCGAACCAGGCATTAGGGGAGGACTCTAACTCTTGCCCTAGGACCGGAAACGCTCGCAATACCGGTATAGGGAATTCTCCTCCGACTACGACATGGGTCACTGGCGGTAAGAGCCGGTCGCCATTCCACGACCAAACCAGGATCTCACTAGTTTCGGCTCAGCCCCGGTGTCGTCGTGGCTTTCGGTAGCTGGTCGGGCACCTCGCGTAGTTCAGCGGGGGGATGCGGCGCCAGAGTTCTGCGCGGTGCACAAGGCGAGAGATACTCAAAGCGTGAAGAGTGGTGCGGTTGATCTTCTGGAGCGAGAAGACGCGCTCCGTGTCCTGAGTCGCAACCTGGCGTCGGTGGAAGCCGGTTCGGGCAGGTTTGTACTTGTCGAGGGTCCTGCCGGCATTGGGAAGACTCGCCTCCTTGAGGAGGCAGAAGTCATGGGAGCCTCATCGGAAGCCCGCACGCTGACCGGGCGTGGCACCGAGCTTGAGCAGCAGTTTGCCTTCGGTGTTGTGCGACAGCTCTTCGAGCCGCTTCTCGCAACCGCGTCTTCCCGAGAAAAGGAGGAGTGGTTCGCTGGTGCAGCGGTGAGCGCTGAAGCAGTCCTCGGGCCAGTCACTTCTCTGACACCAGGGGGTGACTTCGCTACGCTGCATGGCCTCTACTGGCTTACGTCTAATATTTCCCAATCCCGTCCACTAGTTCTCTCTTTTGATGACCTCCAGTGGGCGGACGCGCAATCACTTCGATTTCTCGCGTACCTGCTGCCCCGCCTTGATGTGCTGCCAGTGCTGGTTGTAGCCGCTACGCGCACAGTTTACCGAAGAGAGACTGCGCATATCATGGAGATGATATCCGCCGACCCGGCGATTATCATTGTTCGTCCGCAGGCGCTGAGTCAGGCTGCTGCTGCTGTTTTGGTAAACTCGCGACTGGGAGCCGATACTCAAGCGGATCAGGCCTTTGTTTCCGCGTGTCACGATGCTACAGGCGGAAACCCATTGCTCTTGAGGCAGTTGGCTCAGGTCGTTGTAAGTGAGGAACTGGCGCCCGTAAGTGCTAATGCCTGGAAGATTGTGAAGCTTGGCCCGCGTGCCGTGGCCCGTTATGTTGCCGTGCGCTTGAGGGAGCTTTCTCGCGATGGAGAAAGAATCGCACAATCTGTAGCTGTTTTGGGGAACGACGCCAATCTGCGGGATGTTGCGGCACATTCTTGTCTCCCGTTCGATGTTGCGGCTCGTATCGCTGGCGACCTTCAACGAGTTAATATTCTGTCAGAGTCTCCTGCGCGCCCTGAAGACGCAGGAATCATCCGCTTGAATTTCGTGCATCCGCTGGTCCGGTCGGCCGTTTACGGTAGCCTGGAACGCGATGCTCTGATTGAGGCGCATTCCAGGGCAGTCGATATTCTTATGGCTAACGGAGCGGATGCTGAGCACGTTGCTGCTCACCTGATACACACGCCCCCGTCTGGAAGTGATGAGGCGGTCAAAGCGCTTCGCGAGGCTGCCACGAATGCACTGCACAGAGGTTCTCCAGACAGCGCATACGTGTATCTACGGCGATGTCTGGTTGAACCGCCAGCCGAAAGCGATCGCCTTGACGTGCTCCTGCATGCTGGGACGTGCGCACAATTGTTCGATATCGCTGCTTCTGTCGATCTTCTGCGGCAGGCTCTTCAGATTTCTGCGGACCGGTCACAGCGAATGAATATTCGATCGCTGCTGGGAGGTGCTCTCCTCTACCTGCAGCGAACGCGTGAGGCGCTGGAAGTGTATCAGGATGGCATTCGAGAAGCCGAAGGAGACGATGACGGCAAAAGGACCATGGCGGCAGGGGTTCTGTCAGTAACTTTTCTAGAGCAAGGTCGTCCTGATTTGCTGGAATACGCTGATGAACTCGAGAGGTTGGAGCCGTCCGAGACTCTCGGCGGGCGGATTCTGGACAGTATGATCGCCATGGTCCGCAGCTTGCAGGGAGATCCAAGGGCCATTTACTATGCACGCCGCGCAATCGACGGTGGCCAACTTGTCGATTTGGCGAACGGGGAAGCCTTCCTTCCCGTCGGGGTATGGCAACCGCTTCTGGCGGCGGATTGCGTGGAAGCCTTTGTCAGCATAGAAGACGCGATGAGTAGATCTCACCGCATTGGCTCAATAAGGGCGCTTGCCCCCGCATCAGACTTCAGAGGTCTAGGTTGGCTTTGGCGGGGCTATTTGAACGATGCCGAACCAGACCTCGTTCAGGCCAAACGCGCAATAGAGGCGGCCGATGTCAGAGTGGGGAGATCATTTAATGGTTCCTTCAGGGCTGAACTCTTTATGGCGCAGGGCCGCTTGCAAGAAGCCGAGGATGCTTTGGAATGGGCCGAGCGCGATATGCCGGCACAGCCGTCGAGTGCAATCTATCTCGTTCTGAGCGCGCGAGCCCGCCTTCACCGATTGCGGCACGAATACAGTGAAGGGCTTAGTGTAGCCATCAGGGCCGGTCAACGATTCAGCGCTATCGGGGGGAAGAACCCTGCCATCGTGCCCTGGCGTTCAGAATCAGCTCTCTGCCTTCTGGGGCTAGGGAGGACAGATGAAGCGCGTCAGTATGCAGATCGTGAGGTGGAGCTGGCGCGTCAGTGGAAGGGAGCTCGCGCGCTCGGTCATGCCTTGCGAGTCGCAGGGCTCGCGCACGGAAGGTCAAAAGGGATAGAACTGCTGCGGGAGGCGGTGGAAACGGTTGCTTCCTCGCCCGCTCGTCTTGAGTATGCAGAGTCGCTAATAGACCTAGGGGCGGCTCTATGCCGGGCAGGGCTACGGGCTGAGGCTCAGGAAGCATTGCGCCAGGGCGCAGAGCTGGCCCAGAAATGCGGCGCCCCTCCCCTTGTGCAGCGTGGCATAACTGAGCTGAAAATGGCTGGTGCCAGGCCGCGTAGGATCAGCCTTTCTGGCCCTGAGGCGCTTACACCCAGCGAGCGTCGCGTAGCTGAACTTGCCGGTGCGGGGTACGCGAATCGAGATATCGCTCAACGTCTGTTTGTTACGGTGAAGACCGTCGAGGTGCATCTGACCAGCGTTTACCGAAAACTTAACATCACGAGCCGAGAAGAGATCAAGCAAGTGATGGGAGATGCCTCGGAAAGCTAGGACTCTCGTGGCACGACTTCGACATTGACGTGCCGGCCGCCTACCGGCCCCAGGACAAGGGCCGGGTCGGGTGGCAGACCGGCATCGTCCGTGACCAGGTGCTGGCCGGGCCGGCCTTCTTCTCGGTCGGGGAGTTGAAACCCCGCGCCTGGGTGCCGCTGCGGCGATCCACGGTGCACGGCACTCACGGTAACGTGATCGGACTCAGGGCCGTGCGCAGACCGTCGGCGGCACGCCGGACGGCCTCCTCCGGACCCCGCCCGTCACACTTCACCTGGCAGGCGGTTGTGCGGTCGTCACCCGAGACCGTCCGCGCCGACCTGTACGGCCGACTCGTCCACGAGGGCATCGGAGACGGACAGCGGACGCCCGTCGAGGCCGAGGACGGGGGTGGCCTCCTTGTACCAGGACTCGATGACCGCGTTGCCCCAGAAGTCGCGGCGGCGGTCGTCGTGGACGTTCCAGCGGTAGGTCTCGTGGTCGGGGTCGCCGGTGTAGTAGTCCGAGGTGTAGATCTCGACGCGGTGGCCGTCGGGGTCGCGCAGGTACAGGTAGAAGGCGTTGGAGACGCCGTGCCGTCCGGGCCCCCGCTCGATGTGGTGCTCCTTGCGCAGTGAGCCGAAGATGTCGGCGCAGCGCAGGATTTGGTGCGATTCGTGGGTGGCCACCCCCAGGTGGTGCAGGCGGGGTCCGGCGCCGCCGGTGAAGGCGACGTCGTGGACGGTCTGCTTGCGGTACATCCAGGCCGCGTACAGCTCGTGCTCGTCGCCCTCGATGGTCTCCGAGCAGCCAAAACCGAGCGACTTGTAGTGGGCGTAGGCGGCCGGGATGTCCGGGGTGCAGATGTTGAAGTGGTCCAGGCGGGCGATCTCGGCGCCGCGACGGATGTCGTAGCGCTGGATGAGGCGCTCGGCGTGCTCGATCTCGTGGAAGAACTCGACGGGGAAGCCGAGCGGATCGATGACGCGGACGGCGTCGCCGACGCCCTGCGCCCCCTCGCCCTGCTTCAACCGCCTTACCGGGCAGCGGAGCTGGGTGAAGAACTTCTCCGCCTTGTCAACGTCCTCGGGGGTGCGCACTCGGTAGGCGATGTGGTCGAGGGCGGCGAGCTCACCCTTGCGCAGTACCAGGGAGTGGTGGGTGAGTTCATCAGTGCCGCGCAGATACAGGGACGTGGAGTCCTCGTACTGCAGGTGGAAGCCGAGCATGTCCACCCAGAACCAGCGGGCGGCGCGGAGGTCGGTGACGGCGAGTTGGGCGTATGCGGACCGGATGACGTCGGGGGCGTCGGTGTGCACGGGCGTGTTCATCGGGCGGCTCCGAAGCGGGGGGTGTGCACATCGCCGAGGGCGACGTGGACGATCTTCGATTCGGTGTAGAAGTCGATGGAGCGGGCGCCGCCCTCGCGGCCGACGCCGGATGCCTTGACCCCGCCGAAAGGGGTACGCAGGTCACGGATGTTGTGGGAGTTGAGCCAGACCATGCCGGACTCGACGGCGTGCGCGAGGCGGTGGCCGCGCTTGAGGTCGCCGGTCCAGATGTAGGCGGCAAGGCCGTACTGGGTGGCGTTGGCCAGCTCGATCGCCTCGTCCTCGTCGTCGAAGGGCGCAAGAACGACGACCGGTCCGAAGATCTCCTCCTGGAAGATACGGGCGTCGCGCTCGACGTCGGCGAAGACGGTCGGCTGGAGGTAGTTGCCCTCGGCGAGATGGGCTGGGCGTGTGCCGCCCGCGACGAGCCTGGCCTCCTTCTTGCCGATCTCCACGTAGTCCAGGACACGTGCGTAGTGCTCGGGGTGGACCAGCGCGCCGACCTCTGTGGCCGGGTCGGAGGGCAGCCCGACACGCACGTTCGCGGCCCGCTCAGCCAGTCGGCGCGTGAACTCCTCGTACAGCGGACGCTCGACCAGCACCCGCGAACCAGCCGTGCAGCGCTCGCCGTTGAGTGAGAACACCCCGAACACAACGGAATCCAGGGCCGCTTCGAGATCGGCGTCCGCGAAGACGACGACCGGCGACTTGCCGCCCAGCTCCATCGAAGTGGTCTTCAGATGCTGGGCCGAGGACCGGATGATGTGCCGGCCGGTGTCGGTGGACCCGGTGAAGGAGATCAGCGGCACGTCCGGGTGGTCGACGAGAGCCTGTCCGGCCTCCTCGCCGATGCCGTGGACGATGTTGACGACTCCGGCCGGAACCCCGGCCTCGTCGAAGATCTCCTGCCACAGACTCGCCGACAGCGGCGTCCACTCGGCGGGCTTCAATACGAGCGTGCAGCCGGCGGCGAGGGCAGGGGCAAGCTTCCAGCTTTCCAGCATGAACGGGGTGTTCCAGGGCGTGATCAGCCCGGCGACCCCGACGGGCTGGCGTACGACGTAGGAGAACTGGGCCTCGCCCTGTCGGTACGCTTCCTCGCCGAGCGCCACGATGACGTCCGCGAAGTAACGGAAGTTCTCGGCCGCGCGTCGGGCCTGGCCACGGGCCTGGGTGATCGATAGTCCGGAGTCGAACGACTCGAAGGCGGCGAGTCGGTCATGGCGTGCCTCGACGGCGTCGGCGATGCGGTACAGCGTGGTTGCGCGCGCTCGGTTGGACAGCCGGGACCACTCGGGGAAGGCGACACGGGCGGCAGCCACGGCCCGGTCGACATCGGCCGCGGCGCCGCGCGCGGCCTGAGCGTAGGGCGCGTTGGACACCGGATCGGTGACGTCGAAGGTGCGGCCGTCGGCGGCGTCGGTGAGTTCGCCGCCGATCCAGTGCCGGATGACCGGGGGCAGGTTCTCGGGAAGGATCACTGGATGGCTCCGATCTGTGCGGTGAGGTCGCCGCCCTCGGCGAGCAGCGCGCGGATCCGGGCGAGGCCCGGGTCGGTCGGCTGTATGAGCGGCGGCCGCACGAACGCGCTGGCGATGCGCCCCTGTTGGGCGAGGACCCACTTCGCAGGGGCCGGGTTCGTCTCGACGAACAGGAGGTCGACCAGCGGGTGCAGGCGGTAGTGCAGGTCGCGGGCGGCGTCGAAGTCGCCTGCCTCCCACAGCTCGTACATGCGCCCCACGGCACTGGGCGCGAGGTTGGCGACCGCGCTCACGAATCCCGCTCCGCCCAGTGCCAGCAGCGGCAGACACAGCAGCTCGATGCCCGACCACACCAGCAGCGAGCGGCCGCAGGCGTGCAGTACCCGGGAGAAATGCTCGAAGTCCTTCGTGGTCTCCTTGATCCCGACGAAGTTGTCGAAGTCGGTGAACAGCCGCTTCACCGTTTCCGGCGCTATGTCCACGGCGGTGCGCGAGGGCACGTTGTAGGCCACGATCGGCAGATCCGGGAACTCGCGGGAGACCGTGGCGTACCACTGGTAGAGCGCCTCCTGCGTGGGTCGGGCGTAGTACGGCGTGATGACCAGTGCCGCGTCCGCGCCCACGTCCCGTGCGGCGGCCGTGATTTCGAGGGTCTCGTCGAGCTTGTGGGAGCCGGTGCCGGGCAGGAACGGCACACGGTCACCGACCTCCTCCACTGCGGTGCGGATGCCAGCGATCCGTTCGGCGACGCTCTGCGCGCTGGGTTCACCGGTCGAGCCGCCCAGCGAGATCCCGTGCGAACCCGACTCCAACTGGAAGCGGATCAGGCCGCGCAGACTGTCGTGGTCGACGGCGCCGTCCGCGGTGAACGGCGTGACGACCGGGGCGATGGATCCGCGGATGACGGACGGGTCGCTGCGGAATTTCACTGTGACTCTCCCTTGCACCAGTTCTCGTATGCGTCCCGCCAGGCCGGGCCCAGCGGATACAGGCTGTCGACGCTCTCGCCCGCGGCGACCTGCTCGGCGATGAACCGCTCCTGCCGCTCCTGCTCCTGGCAGTCGGCGACCAGGTCGTCGGCGAGGTCCGGCGGTACGACGACCACACCGTCGTCGTCGCCGACGAGCAGGTCGCCGGGCTGGACCAGGGCCCCGCCGCAGGCGACGGGCGTGCCCGTGTCCCAGGGGACGTGGCGTCGGCCGAGGACGGAGGGGTGACTGCCTGCCGCGTACACCGGCATGCCCATCCCGGCGATGGCGGCGCTGTCGCGGACCGCGCCGTCGGTGACTACGCCGGCCGCGCCCCGCCGCATCGCCCGCAGCGCGAGAATGTCGCCGAGCGTTCCGGCGGTGGCGTCCCGCCGGGCGTCCATCACCAGGATGTGTCCGGGCCGCAGTTCTTCTATGGCCCGCTTCTGGGCGTTCATGCCGGTGCCGTACTTCGTGAACAGGTCCTCGCGCAGCGGCAAATAGCGCAGGGTGTGGGCGACACCGACCAGGTTCCCGGCCATGGAGGTGACGGGCCGTACGCCGTCGACCGACATGTGGGGCAGGCCGCGCCCGCGCAGCTGGGCGCTCAGCGTCGCCACGGCGACCGAGCGCAGTCCGTCCGCGAGACGAGGGTCGAGCACCGGCTCCGGTTCGTACGCCGCTCCGTACGCGGCCTCGCGATCGGCCGCATCGGTCCTGGGCGTCGCCCCGTAGGGGGCGAGGGCGTCGCCCTTTGCGATCGGGTTCCTGAGGCGTCCGGTGGACAGCTCACCGCCGGTGACCTCGACCTCCACCACGTCACCGGGCCGCACGACCGAGGCACCGGCCGGAGTGCCGGTGAGGATGACGTCGCCGGGTTCCAGGGTGACCAGCCGTGACAGGTCGGCGATGAGCTGCCCGAAGGGAAAGAGGAGGGTGTCGGTGGTGTCGTCCTGCACCAGGTCACCGTTTACCCACGTTCTCAACCGCAGTGCGTCCTGGTCGAGTCGGCGTGCATCCAGCAGCCGTGGCCCGATCGGCGTGAAGCCGTCGGCGCCCTTGGAACGGAGGTTGGAGCCGCGGTCGGCGTACCGCAGGTCGTAGACGCCCGCGTCGTTGGCGGCCGTGACCCAGCGGACGTGCGACCAGCCGTCCTCCGGCGCCACGCGTTGCGCGCGCGAGCCGATGACGAGTGCGATCTCGCCCTCGAAACCGAGGAGTTCGCAGTCGGCCGGCCGGACGATGGCCTCCTGCGTCCCCGCGAGTGAGGAGGGCGGCTTGAGGAAGTAAGACGGCTGGGCGGGGACGCGACCGCGCTCCTTCGCGCGGCTGAGATAGTTGAGATGAACCGCAATGATCTTCGAGGGGGGATTGCCCAGGGGGTGTGTCATGTCGGCCCCCGGGTCAGGCGCGGTCGAGGAAGGCATGGACCTTCGCCTTGTACGGCTCGCGATCGTACGACTTCACGTACGCGCCCGCCATCCGGACCGGGTCGCCGAAGAAGTAGTACTCGTACAGCGCCTGGCGGCTGGAGAACGCGGAGATGCAGGTGTCCCACACCAGGCGGAACAGCTTCACTCGCTCAGCGCCGGAGAGGGCCGCGGACTGCAGGTACGCCTCGATGTCCGCGGACGCGGGGCCGGTGACGTCGAGTTCGGTCGGGGTGGCCATCAGACCGGAGGCGCCGAGCTTACGCAAGATCTGCGGGAAGCGCTGGTACAGCTTCGGGTAGAGGTTGCGGGCCGCGTTGAGCGGCGCGAAGGCGGGCGTGAGCACGCCGTACTCGTTGACCACGGCGTCCGCCTCGGCGGCGCGCAGGAAGGCGCGCAGCATCTCCAGCGTAGCGATGATCTCGGCGATGTCCTCCTGGACATGCTGGAACTGCTCGATGCCGATGGCCTCGGTCAGCAGCGACACCAGGCCGAGGATGTACTCGGTCTTGGCGGTGGTGCGGGTGACGACCTGGTGGGTCATGTGCACCACGGACGACGTCTGCGAGTAGAAGCCGTTGCACAGCTCGGCGTCGCCGAGCGCGAAGCAGCGCTCGTAGGGCACGTGCACGTTGTCGAAGACGACGACGCAGTCCGACTCCTCGAAGCGGGAGGCGAGCGGGTGGTCGTGGCGTGGGCGGTCGTAGTCGAGGGGCTCGCGGGCGATGTAGCGCAGACCGGGGGTGTCGTTGGGGATGGCGAAGGCGTACGAGTACGGCTTGTCCTCGGGCGTGCCGCGCAGCACGGTCGAGGGGAAGACCAGCATTTCGTCGGCGAACGGTGCGATGGTGGCCAGCATGCGCGCGCCGCGGATGACGACGCCGTTGTCGTCCTCCTTGACGATCCGCGCCGCCAGCTTGCCGCCGGCCTGCTCGGTGCCGGCCACAGCGCGGTTGACCTGCGGCGGGATCAGCGTGTGCGTGCACAGAAGGTCCTCTTCGCGGACCTTCTCGTAGTAGCGGCGTATATTCTCGCCGAAGTCAGGGTTGGACTGGGCGAACCAGTCGGCGGCCGAGGCGAGCGCCATGAGGGAACTGTTCATGTAGTCGCCGGTACGGCCGAGCATGCCGAGGCTGTGGTCGGCCCAGGTCTTGAAGGCGGCTCGCCGCTTGGCCAGGTCCTCCGGGGTCTTGGGGACCATGAAGGACGTACCGACGGGCTCGTTTGAGGTCGGCGAGGTGTAGGTGAGCACGTCCTTGTGGGCGGAGTCGTGCTGCAGGTCGTACAGCTCGGAGTAGGTGCGCACCACGTTACGGAAAGCGGGGTGGTCCTGGACTCCTCCGGTGAGGGTCTCGCCCTGGATGTGAATCGTGGGGCGGGAAGCAGCCAGGCGCTCCAGGAACTCTTTTCCGGATCGTGCGGCCATGGGAATCCTCCTTGTGAGGTGTGCAGGCGGTCAGATGAGGTGTTCGTGGCCTTCGGCGGCCTCCATGGCCGTGCCGAAGCGGCTCCACGTGTAGGTGAGGGCGTCGCCGTCGCGATGGCCCAGGCCGGTGACTCGCCCGACGACGAGCGTGTGGTCACCGCCGTCGTACGCACGCCATGGATCACACTCGACCCAGGCCAATGGATTCCCGAGCCGCGGTACGCGTGTGCCTGCCGCCCAACGTGGTTCCGCGTGGCCCGGGGAACCGGCGAACTGCAGGGCCAGGGGCACCTGCTCCGCCCCGAGGATGTTCACGCAGAACGGGCGGTCGAGCAGCTGGCCGTGGCAGCGGGCCCGGCGCGCGACGCTGATCAGCACCAGCGGCGGGTCGGTCGAGACGGAGGTGAACGAATTCATGGTCGCACCGCGCGGCCCGTCGTCCCCGGTGAAGGTGACGACGGTGACGCCGGTGGCGAACCGGGACATGCACGACCGCAGGGCACCTGGGCTCGGCGGGGCAAGCGTTTCGGACATGGGGAACTCCCTCTGATCGGTCGCCGGCCGTAGAGACGGCGAACGGGCCGGGAACGCCTCACAGGCAGACGGATCCACTGCCGGCGTCGCGGGGCCGGCGGGCGGAATGCCCGGTGCCCCGGGGCGCGGGGTGCTCGGCAGCGCTGAGCAGTGGCAGATAATCAAAGCTTTGATTACTTGGGGGACCGTACGCCTCTGCCGCGCGCTTGTGAAGCCCCTTATCCCGAAGAGTGCCGTCATGGACCGCCCCGTGGCGCTCCTGCCCGGTCACCCCAGGGCGGCCGGCCGTCCGACCTAGACTCCCGGTGTGACCCAGGACGATTTCGAACATTCCGACGGCGATGACCTGCACTTCTGGTCCTTCATCGATCATGCGATCGCCCGTACGACCAAGGAACTGCCCGGCATCGACGCACTCGCGATGCGGATGGTGCTCAGCCTTCATCGCGCCGCGAACATGCTCGTGTATGACCTTGAGTCCACGGTCCACCGCCCACGAGGGTGGTCGTGGCCGGGCTTCCGGGTGCTCTTCGCGATCTGGCTCACCGCACCGCTGGAAGCTCGCAAAGTCGCAGAGCTGTCGGGCATGAGTCGCGCCGCGGTCTCCGCTCTCGTCAATACGCTTGAGCGCGACGGCCTGGTGAGGAAGGAACGCGCCCCCTACGACGGACGCGCCATACTGCTCGGGCTCACGCCGAAGGGGCACCAGGCCATTACCGAAGCCTTCCGAGCCCACAACGCTCGGGAGCAGGACTGGGCGGGAGCTCTCAGCAAGGACGAACAGCGCACGTTGATCTGCCTGCTCGAAAAGATCAGCGCCCACTCCGCCGACATCGAAGCCAAGCAGCGCTCCTGAACGGGCACCGAGCCCGTTCTGTCGCGGCGCACCGAGCGCCTCGGGCTCTTTGCGGATGTCACGGAAAGGCAGCTGCTCCGAGCTCCTCGCACCCGATCGCTCACTCCGATGCCGCAGCCAGGCAGACTGCGGCATCGCGCAGCAGGACAACTGCCCGCTCCTCGTCCACCCCGCCCGCCGCGAACAGTACGCACACGCTTGCCGCTCCGGATCGCGGCAACGGCGCGGGCACCGCGAGCGATACGATCCCGGGCACGACCTCGCCCTGGGTACGCACGTGCTCCAGCTCGCGGGCGAGCGTGACCTCAGGCGCTCGTCGAGCCGGGGTGGCAGTGCCGACGGATGGCCAGGCCGGGTGCGCCCAGGGTCAAAGGAAGCCGCGCACCGGGCCGGTACGCGACCGGTCCCGCGTGGGTACGTGGTTCGACGGTCGTCACGGTCAGTGCTGCGTCACCGTGGGGCACGGTGAGGAAAGTGGTCGTGCCCAGCTCGTCGGCCACGGACCGCAGCTCGATGCGAGCCTGCGTCTGCAGGTGGCAGCGCGCAGGCCTGTGGCCGCGGACACCTCGGCGGCAGTGGAGGCGCCCTGTCCGGCGATCGTCTCCAGCACGACCAATCCCGGTCCGAGGTCTGCGGGCTGATGCCCTCCTTGCCGCGGGCTGTTCTGCGCTCCGTGTGTCACTCTCTGTGTTGTTAGGGGCAACCTAGGGGGTTCCGAGGCTTGTGATGCGCATGGCGGTTCATTAGGTTGCTCAAAACGAAATAAGAGCAAAGTACTCGATTATAGAACAGGTCTCCTATGTCGGGTGTAGGAATCATCGGTGCCGGGGTGCCCGGTCTCCACCTCGGTTTGTTGCTGCGCCAACGCGACGTGCCCGTAACGCTCTACGTCGACCAGCCCCACCACTACGTTCTGAGGGAGACGAGGCGCTGCACTTCCGGGCTGACTTCGCCCACCCGTCACGTGCCGTGCATCACAGGCTGTACCTGCCGCGACCGGCCGCCGACTTCGCTGAGCGCGGCGGCCGTATCGAAACGCGAGCCGTGGGGCCGCGCGACCTCGGCGCGCCGGCGGCGGCGCACGACGTTCTGGTGGTCGCCTCCGGGCGCGGGCTGCTCAGCGGCCTGTTCCAGCGCCGCGCGGACCATTCGCCGTTCGACCGGCCGCAACGACGGTTGTGCGCGGGACTGTTCCACGGGATCCGCGGTGCGGGAGGACTTCCTTCCGCTGGGGGGAGGGGCGCGTCGCACTCGCGCTGGGCGATGGAATTCACCGACAACGTCGGTCATCCCGACCGGCAGTGGCGTGCCCTGGCGACCCAGCAGCGAATCGGCGCGTTCATCGAACGTACGTGGGATGGTGACCGAACCATGGAGGTCGACGTGAAGCAGATCGACAACGCACGATCCGTGGGCTCTGCGATGGCCGGCCGGCTGATCAGCACGGGTGACGTCGGGCCGTCGGAGCGTCTGGACTACTGGCGCCACGTGGTCTCCCATGCCTTCGCCCCGCTGGAATCCAGCGCCGCTGGGGCCGCCACGTTCGCTGCTCGGATGCGTGTGCACAAGCTGGGCAACGTCCTGGTGTCCGAAGTCGAGGCCGACGCCCACACAGTGCACCGGACGCCGGGACTCGTGGCCCGGTTCCCGCGCGGCTACTACAAGCTCGGCGTACAGGAGCAGGGCCACGGACTCCTCGTGCAGGACGGTCGTGAAGCGTTGATCAGGCCGGGCGACTTCGCGCTGTACGACACGGATCGGCCGTACACGCTCGCCTTCGACGAGCCGACCCGCATGGCGGTGTTCATGTTCCCCCGCGAGCGGCTGCTGCTGACTCCGGCCCAACATCGCAGTGTGACCGCGTATCGCATCGCCCGGGACGACGAAACCGGATCACTGCTCGCTCCTCTGCTGGCCCGCCTGACCCGGACGCTGCGCGAAGGTAGCGGGAGCTCCGGCGCCGCACTGGCCGACGCCGTGGTCGACGTCATGTCTGCCCTGTTGGCAGAACGGCTCGGTGACGAGCACGACAGCGGTGCCAGCGCGTTCCTGCTGCGGGCCAAGACCTTGATCGACGACAACCTGCGGGATCCGGACCTGTGCCCGGACTCCGTGGCCGCGGCGCTCCACGTCTCCACGCGCTACCTGCAGAGACTGTTTGCCGAAGACGGCAGTGGCGTGGCCCGATGGATCCGGCTGCGACGACTGGAGAAGTGCCGTCACGACCTCGTCAGCGCCGCCCACCGCTCGCGCCCGGTGAGCGCCGTTGCGGCCAGCTGGGGGATTCCGGACGCCGCACATTTCAGCCGGCTCTTCAAGGCCCGGTACGGAATGAGCCCCACCGACTTCCGTCAGCAGGCCCAGTGGTGAACGCGACTCGGCCGTTCGCGAACTGACAAGGTCCCGTTCCGTGACGTGCTAGCCCGCACGGAGACCCCGGGCTGATGGTGGTCCGCATCAGCCAATTCTGGCGGCACGACAAGGGGATCAGCATGTTCGTGAAGGGGCAGTTGTTCATAGGGGGAGAGTGGGCCGACGCCAGTGGCGGGGGGCAGTTCGAGACCACCGACCCGGCCACAGGCCGCCCGCTGGGGCTGGTCGCCGACGCGGGCGGCGCCGACGTGGATGCCGCGGTCGCGGCAGCCCGTTCAGCCCTGGAGGACCCCGCATGGGCCGGCCTGAGCCCCGCTGAACGAGCCCGGATGCTATGGCGGATTGCCGACCTGATCGAGGCCAACGCTGACGAACTCGCGGAGCTGGAGACCCGCGACCAGGGCCAGCCATTGTCGATCGCGCGTGACGTTTCGGTCACCGCGGCCGCCGAGCACTTCCGCTACTACGCGGGCTGGGTCACAAAGATCGAGGGAGAGACCTCGCCGGTCTCGTTCCCCGGAGTCTTCCAGTACACACGGCGCGAGCCGGTCGGGGTATGCGCGCTGATCACGCCCTGGAACTTTCCGCTGATGATCGCGAGCTGGAAGTTGGCACCCGCACTGGCGTGCGCCAACACCGTGGTGATCAAGCCCGCCGAGCAGACCCCGCTGACCACGCTGCGGCTGGCTGAGCTGATTCAGCACGCCGGGGTACCCGCCGGAGTCGTCAATGTGCTCACCGGCGGGCCGCGGACTGGGCAGGCCCTGGTCGCGCACCCTGACGTGGACAAGGTCTCCTTCACCGGTTCGACCGAAGTCGGCCGGGAGATCGTGCGAGCCTCGGCCGACAACCTCAAACGGGTGTCGCTGGAACTCGGCGGCAAGGCGCCTGCAGTGGTCCTGCCCGACGCCGACCTCGATGCGGCCGTCGCAGGCTGTCTGCAGGGAGCACTGCTCAACTCCGGTCAGGTGTGCGCCGCCTACACCCGCTTCTACGTGCACTCCGACCGACTGGACGAGTTCACCACGAAGCTGGCCGCCGCCGCCGAGACCATGGTGGTGGGCCCCGGACTCGACCCGCGCACCCAACTGGGCCCCCTGGTCTCCTCCGAGCACCTCGCACAGGTCGAGCACCTGGTGAACGGTGCAACGAAGCAGGGCGCCCAACTCGTGTCCGGCGGCCGTGCCGTCGGCGACACAGGGCACTTCTACCGGCCCACCGTGCTGAGCGCGGTGACGGACGACATGACGATCGCGCGCGAGGAGGTGTTCGGACCGGTCCTGGCCGTCATGCGGTTCGACGACACCGACGAGGTGGTGCGTCGTGCCAACGACACCGAGTACGGGCTCGCGGCATCCGTCTGGACCCGGGACCTGTCGTCCGCACACCGAATGGCTGGGGCAATACGGGCCGGCACCGTCTTTGTGAACATGCCCAACCCCACCGACGCGGCCGCTCCCTGGGGCGGGTTCAGGGCCAGCGGCTGGGGACGGGAGATGGGCAAGCACGCGTTGGAGCTCTACACGGAAATCAAGAGCGTCTGGACCCATCTGGGCTGACTCGGCCCGTCAAAAGCATCTGAAGGAGGCATGGAATGCCGAATATCGGCATCGTCGGGGCCGGTGTCGCCGGCCTGCATCTGGGACTGCTGCTACGCAAGCACGACGTCCCAGTCACGATCTACACGGACAAGACGCCGCAACAGATCGCCGCGGGAAGGCTGCTGAACAGTGTGGCCCACCATGCGCCGACACTGGAACGGGAGAGGCATCTCGGCGTGGATTTCTGGCCGGTGGAGGAGTACGGCTACACCTGTCACCACCACTACGTCGGGGGTTCCGGACCGCTGCGCTTCCGCGGTGATTTCTCTCGCGGGTCCTCCGCGATCGACTACCGCCTGTACCTGCCCAAATTGACCGAGGTATTTCAGCAGCGCGGTGGAGATCTCCGGATCGGCGCCCTCCGGACCGAGGACGTCGAAGGGGTGGCGGGCCAGCACGACTTGGTGGTCGTCTCGGCCGGACGGGGCGCTTTCACCTCGCTCTTCCCGCGCCGTCCGGAGTACAGCCCCTTCGAGGCACCGCAGCGCCGCCTGTGCGTAGGCCTGTACCACGGTGTGACCCCGTCGGAACCCAAGGGCGTGACGATCAGCATGTCTCCGGGCCACGGCGAGCTCCTGGAGATTCCCATGTTCTCCCGAGAGGGCCACGTCACGGCGTTGCTCTTCGAGAACATCCCCGGCGGAGACCTCGCGATCCTCGCCGATTTGAAATATGACGACGATCCTGCGCTGTTCACCAAGACCGTGTTGAGCAAGGTCGCACAGCATCACCCAGACACGTTCGAGCGCATCGACCCGGCACAGTTCCGACTCACCAGCCCGCAGGACCTGCTCCAGGGCGCACTCGTGCCAACGGTACGAGCCGACTACGCCGAACTCCCCGGCGGGACCTTCGCCCTGGCAGCAGGCGATGCGCACGCCGTCGTGGATCCCCTGCTCGGTCAGGGCGCCAACTCGGCTTCGCACTCCGCCTGGGTCATTGGAAGGGCGATCCTCGACGATCTCGGATTCGACGAGATGTTCTGTCAACGAGTGGCCAAGCTCCGCAGCGACGTGGTTCTCAGCGCCGCGCAATGGACCAACCTGATGCTGCAGCCGCCACCAGCGCACCTGCTCGGCCTCATGGGCGCGATGAACGAGAACAAAGCCGCAGCCGACGAGTTCACCGACAACTTCGACTACCCGGACCGGCAGTGGCGGATCGTCGCCACAGCAGACCGCACGCGCGCTTTCCTTGCCAAGCACGGCACCGTTCTGCCGTAACGGGCCGTCGTCCGGCCAGACTCTGACCTGCTGACACGACTGAGGGATACGAATCCATGCACAGACTGACCGTGCTCTACCCGCACCCGGTTGACCCGGACCACTTCCGGGACTATTACACCTCCGTCCATCTACAGCTCGCCGCGAAGCTCCCCGGAATGAGAGCGATGCGTCACAGCTTCGACGTCTCTGCCGTGGACGGTGAGAGTCCGTACTTTGCCATTTGGGAGGCCGAATTCGATTCGGTGGAGGCCATGGGCAAGGCGATGGAATCGCCACAGGGCCATGCCGTCGTCGCCGACGTACCGAACTACGCCACCGGCGGCGCTCACGTGCTGCACTTCCGACTGGGTGACTGAACTTGTCGGCATGGAGCTTCGCAGGCCGTCGACGGCGCGGGCCACGGGAACGGAGCCATATCATGTGCCGATCCGCGATTGCGGGTGCCGATACATCATCCGCACAGCTCAGGCCGCTCGCTGGTACTGGTGGAGGGTTCCGCCAAGTCGGTTTCGTCTGCGGAGTTCCAGGTGGGTGAGCTGGGCTTGTCGGGTGGTGGATGTGGGTAGCGGGGGCAGGGAGTGGCTTGTTCCGGGACCCTGTGCGGGCGGTGTTCGTTGTAGAAGGACTCGTATTCGCGCAGTGCGTGGAGGAGGTGGCTCTGGTTCCAGATCAAGGTCCTGTCCAGGAGTTCGGTGCGGCAGGTCTGTATCCAGCTGCGGTCGCGGATCAGGAATTTCGCCCTGCTGCCCGCGTCATTGAGGTCCATGAGGAGATTGCGTCTCAGCTGCACGATCCAGTCCCCAGTAGGGTGTGCGGTGGCACCCAGGATCCGGATGCGCCTGGTGGCGTGCTCGATCACGGCGAAGACGTACCGGCGCGCCGCCGTCAGAGTGCCGACTTCGAAATCCGCAGGCGAGAAGGGCCTCGGCCTGCCCGCGGAGGAAGCCCGGCCAGGTGGCGCTCTGCCGTTCGGGTGCGGGTGGGATGCCGTGCTCGCGGAGCATCTCCCAGACCGTGGAGGCGGCGACCTTGATCCCCAGGACCGCGAGCTGGCCGTGGATCCGACGATACCCCCCGTAGCGCTTCCCAAAGGCAGTGAGGCGGTGAGTCCGTAGCCGGGGGAGTCGTCGAGGAGGCCGCGGCGGCGGTTGTATCGCTGTGTGGTGCGTGCGTCCTTGTGATCGGCCCAGTCCTGGACTTTCTCGATCCGGGCGCCGGGCTTGGCCAGGGCGTGGGTGATGGCGTCGTGCTTCATCACGTGGGGGGTGGATGGAGTCGGCCTGGGGGAGGCCAGCTCGCTTGGCCAAAGAGCGGACGAGCCGCCACACCTGCGGCTCGTCCAGCGGCTGGCCGGTGGCGGTCTGGAAGATCAGGCCCTCGGTGCGGCCGTCGAGGTGGGTCATCAGGGCGTTCCAGGCGACGGGCGGGACGGGCTTCTTCTTCCGGGCGCCGCCCTTGATACGGGCGTTGATGACGTGGTGGCCCCTGTCGTAGCCGAGGTCTTCGACCCGAGCGGTCAGGGCGGAGTCGATGCGCAGACAGACGGTGTAGAGCATGAGCAGCAGCGCGTAGGCCCGAGGCCGGTACGCGGCGGGCTGGTGCCGGTCGCGGGCGGTGGCCAGCAGGAGGGCGGTCTGCTCCTCGGTCAGTCCCTCGGTGGCTGAGTAGTCGCGGTCGACCATGGGCCGCAGCACCGCGGCGAACGGGTTCTCCCGCCGTGTGTCATCGCTGATCTTGTCCAGGTAGTCGTAGAAGGACGAAGCGATGGAGAGCACATTGGCGCGGGAGGCATCGGAGCGGGGTTTGCCGGTGGGAGCCATCTCGCCGCGCGCTCCGCCCTTGACCCGTACCCAGGTAGGGGCGGTCTCCAGGTGCATGCGGAAGGTGTCGGCGAGCATGAACCGCACCTCGAAGGGGTGCGTCCCGTGTTCGCGGGCGTACTCCTCGAAGGTGCGGAAGCCGCGGGCGTAGGACTTCTGCGTGTTCGCCGAGCGCTGGTGGGCGATCCAGGAGGCCGCGAGGGTCGGCAGCGGGTCGTCCTCGCCGTAGATGCCGAGAAGGAAGTCGTACAGCTTCCTCGTGTGCTCGGGCCACTGGTCGCGCGGGTCGCGTCGCAGGGTCGCGAGCGTCGCCCGCGGTGCGCGGGCAAGCTGCTTCTCCAGCATGTCGGGCGATTCGCCGGATTCCGGGGCATCCTGATCCGGCGTCAGCCAACATACGCACAGGATGCCCGCGGCCCCGGCGATCCCCTCGAAAAGAGGGGATCGAAGTTGCCGACAACATCCCCTCGCCGGAGACCTCACGGCGCACAGCCTGAGAACCAGGTTACGGGGGCACAGACGATGGGCGCAGCAGGGCAAACCGGTCCTCTGCTCTCGGCGCTTTGGTCGGTGCTGCCCGGCGTCACAGGTATGGGAGACGACTGGACGTCGGCGTCTCACTCGACGTTGTCTCTGCGCAGGTCAGGACGTTGCCCTACGGCAAGATCGAATGAGACGGGACACACCCCTCACCCCTTCAACCACATGGCCGGGTTGCTGGTGGAGTGAGGCACGACGGTCGAATGCCTGGCTGGGGTCTCTACGCGAGTATGAGCCTGTGGTGGTGTCGGCCGAGTGCATGAGCCGTGGTCGGGTCGAGTTCCGGTCATCCCGCGAGTGAAGGGGCGAGTCCTTGTGCTTCGCGGAGACGGTGGTGTCAGTCTCGGTGACGACAGCCAGAACGAGGGATGGTGAGGAGGGGGTTCCATGCTGGGAGCGACGGTGTTTCGGACCGGCGAGGTGGACCCGGCCGGCAGGTTCGACTGCTGGCGGGATCTGATGTCGAAGACTCTATGCCCTTTGGATATGAACAGTGAACACGCGGCGCAATTCCAAGCTGAGGCACGGTTGTTGGAACTGGGCCCGGTCAGCGTGTATCCGACGATCGTGGAGCCCATGAGCTGGCGGAGGACGCCCCGTCTGATCCAGCAGTCCGATCCGGAGTGCTACTACCTCACTTTCCCGATCACCGGTTCGCTCGGCATCACCCAGGCGGGCCGGGAGGCCGTCCACGGGCCCCGTGAGATGTATGTGGTGGATACCTCGCAGCCGTTCCAGTGCGTCACCAGCGTCGCCCTGCACGCGGTGGGTTTGGAAGTGCCCAGGAAATTGGTGTCCCTGCGCAAGGAGAGAGCCGACGTGCTTCTTACCCGGCGGCTACCGGGAGATGATGGTTACGGAATCCTCCTGGCGCAGCTGCTGGAGCAGCTAGCGAACGACACCGGACTGTACGGGCCCGCGGACGGTCCACGGCTGGGCTCGATCATCGTCGACCTGCTGTCTTCGCTGTTGGCCCACACCCTCGACAGGGAAACCTCTCTGCCGATGGAGACCCGACAGCGCACGCTGGTCTTACGCATCCGGGCCTTCATCGAGGACAACCTGGACGATCCCGAACTCACACCCCGCTGTGTCGCAGACGCGCACCACATCTCTCTCAGCTATCTGCACCGCCTCTTCCAACGGGAGGAGGAGACACTTGCCGCCTGGATCCGCCGCCGGCGCCTGGAACGCGTACGCTGCGACCTCACTGACCCAGCCCTGAGCGGAATCCCGATCTACTCCCTCGCCACCCGCTGGGGCTTCCCCGGCGGCGCCGACTTCAGCCGGATCTTCCGCAGAACGTACGGCGTGACGCCGCGGGAATTCCGCCAGCGGTACTGAGAGGCCACGGAGTCCAGGCATACCTTGCAACTTTGCAGACGGCGAGCCGACCGCTGCGAGAGAGGGCTTCCACCAGCAGCGCGTATGGGCGTTGGGCGCCGGCGCCGGAGGCGCTGACCCAGTACGGCGTCAAGTACAGGATGGGGTCTACCTCGTCGGTGCCGACGTAGCCGAGCACTTCGATCACGTGCTTGGTGGCCAGGGGGAGGGCTTCGAGGCCGGTGTCGCGGAGGATGACCTGACGCCCGCCGGGGGCCTCCCACGCGCGGGCGATCTGGTCCTGCGGGACCTCGACGTTTTCAAGCTCACAGACTCGTCGATGTCGGATTCGCCCCCCGTTCTCTGGGGGTTCAGACCCCGTCGCGTGACGTCGCTTTGAAGCTCCTCGTTGAGGATGGCGCGACGAGCCCGAACGAAATCGTGCCGCTCCAGATGGCCCGCATGGTCCGACGGTAGGGCGGGCTGTCCCGTCTCATCGAAGGATGACCGATCTCACCGAACTTTGATCGGACCGCTTCAAGGACAGTTCGCCAGTCATGGCGGCGTGGCCCTCACCGATTCCCGTCTCACCCTGGACGCCGCATCCATTCTCTGACTAAAGTCAGAGAATGGATGCGGCGCAGATCGACCAAGTGCGGCAGTTCAACCGCACCGTCACTGAACGCGTGGGGGTACTCCACGACCACTACCTCGGTCGCGGCCGACCCGTCGGCGAGGCCCGGTTGATCTGGGAGATCAACGAGCAAGGCCAGGACGTACGGCGGCTGCGCGCACGCCTGGGGCTCGACTCCGGGTACATGAGCCGACTGCTGCGCTCTTTGGAGACCGACGGCCTGGTGACGGTGGAGCCGCAGCCTCAAGACAGACGGGTGCGCACCGTCCGGCTCACCGACGCAGGCCGCGCGGAGCGCGCGATGCTCGATGACCGAAGCGACGAACTGGCCGGCTCACTGCTGGAGCCGCTCAACACTGACCAGCGGGCCCGGCTGGTCGGCGCCATGGCCGAGGTCGATCGACTGCTGACCGCCGCGACGGTCACGCTGGATGCGCTCGACCCGGACCACCCCGACGCCGAGCACTGCCTGCGCGCCTACTTCACGGAGCTGCAGGAGTGCTTCGAGACCGGCTTCGACCCCGCGCAAAGCCTGCTGCCCGACGCAGGCGAACTCCGGTCGCCGCGCGGCCTGTTCCTAGTCGCCCGGCTGCACGGCGAACCCGTCGGCTGCGCCGGCCTGAAGCTGCCACCCAGCACTCCGGCCGAGATCAAGCGCATGTGGGTCGCACCCCACGTCCGGAGCCTCGGCCTCGGCCGCCGGCTCCTGGCCGAGTTGGAGACGCAGGCGGCCCGGCACGGCCGCAGCGTACTGCGCCTGGACACGAACAATGCCCTCAACGCCGCGATCGGCCTTTACCACTCCTACGGCTTCACAGAGGTCGCCGCCTTCAACAACGAGCGGTACGCGCACCACTGGTTCGAAAAGACGATCACCACACCGCCGTCGGGGTGAGGGGCCGGGGACGCACCGGACCGCGGTCCGCCGTCCTTCAATCAACGTACTGAAGGAAGGTCGATCATGGGGAACCGCAAGGTGTGGCAGCAGCCCCCAAGCAGCCCCCCGTCAAAGTTCGGTGAGATCGGCCAACCTTCGATGAGACCGGACACCCGACTTCTCTGGGGGAGAGGCGCAGACCGACTGGTGCCTCGCGGACGCCGCCCCGGCGGCGAGCACCGCCACAGGCCGTCAGCGGTTGCGAGAGCTGTCAGCACGCATCGCCGGTCACCCGTACTGGCAGGGTCCCTCCGGCGCGCCCGCCGCCCGCATGGAGCTCAAGGAACTCGCCCGACGTGAGGCTGGCAGGTGAGCCTCACTGTCCGCCAGGAGGTCCTGGCCCGCGCGTCTCGAGACTGGATCGCTGAGCACGGTGAGGCGCTCTCCCTGCGTGAGCTCGCTGCCGCGGTTGGTCTCGCCTCGCCCTCGTCCGTCAGCTACCAGCTGCGACGGATGCGGGCGAGGGGGATCGACGTGAAGACGCGCGGCCGCCTCCGTTCCCAGTAGCTCATCATCGGCGAAGCCAGCGGTCTGACCGTCATCGCTTTCGAGGGCTCTATGGCCGCCGCCCGCCGTACCCACGGGCCCCAGGCCGTCCTCGACGTCCTCGGCCAAGCGAGCCCGGCACCCACCCCTGCCCAGCCCGGGCCGTCGCGGGCGATCCCGGACGGCACCGTCGGCGCACGTCTCCACCCCTACGCCGATCGAAGTGGACGGGTTCCTGAATTCCTGGAGGGGAGTGCCCGTGAACCCACCGGTCAATCGCGTGCGTGAGGAGGTTTCTGCCATGGGTTCGGCAGGTTCCCAAAGCCTCTTCGGGGACAACGCGTGCCGATGGCCTGCGGGCCAACTACTGGTACCAGTCGTCTCCGCCGTCATCTGCCAAGGAGCGGCCGAGGTAGTCCTGCAGATCTCGTGCGACCCACCGGCGGCTGTCATCTTCGTGCTGCCATACGAAGACATCGGGTCGGGCCGGTGTGCGGACGAAAGTGAACTGGTCGCCGCCACCGTTGTCGCCGAAGAAGAGCAACGCTCCGAATGGCATGTAAAGGTCGGCGAACGAAGTATCCGACCAGAAGTGCAGATTGTCTGTGACGATGCGGCTCAAGGGCCAGACCGTGCCTTCCCCGTAGGGGCCCTCAATGCCGTCGGTCTCCCGGAGCAGGTTGGTGAGCTCAATGGGCAGAAGACACCCCAGTCGCTGTTCGGCCTCAACCAGGTCAACCGGGTCCACCGGATCGTTGAATCCGGCCTGGGAGGACGCCCGGCCTGCAATTTCTCGCCACATGGGCGAAGCCTAGCCTCAATACCGGTAACTTAGGGCTTTGGTGTGCGTTTGACTCGTTTGGGTTTGGTGGCGCCGACGAGGGTGATGGCCGCGGTGGGTGGGCGGTCCGGGGCTCGGTGGGCGGCGCGTTTGAGGGGCCAGCCGGCGACTTTGCGTCTGATGACGCGGGGGTTGGTCCGGTGGCGTCGTGGTGGCAGGAGGCGTTCGAGGAGTTCAGCATGGGTGGCTTTGACTGCGCGGGTGAGTCTGCCGGGGGGAAAACGCCGCCTGGTCGGTGACCTGGCGGCGCACGACACGCAGTGAGCGGGTGAAGGAGATCCGGTCGGGGTCCCGGTCGGCTTGTCGTGAGGCCTGGTGCATCAGGTGCCGGATGGCGTGGTGGACGAGCAGGAAGCCGTAGAGTTCCTGCTCGGCTCCCTCGGGGTGTTGCGATCGCAGTACCAGGTGCGGCCCGCCGAGGTGGGTCTTGATTTCGTCGAGGGTGGACTCGAACTCCCATCGCTGGGCGTAGAGTTCGGCCAGTTCCGCAGCCGGGGCCTTGCCCGGGTCGAGGATCGTGGTGATGAGCCGGTAGACACCCTCATGGCCGACGATGGTGTACTCCACCGCGCGTACCGGCACCCCGCGACGGGTGTGGTGAATGTCGCTCCGGTCGAAGATCTCGGTGAGATACGAGCCGTCCGGCAACTGCTCGAGCACCGGCAGCACGAGGTCTTTGCGGACTCGCCACAGCAGGTCCGCCCCCGTCGCCGCGGCTTTGCACCACAGGTCCACGCCGTAGAAGCCACGGTCGGCCAGCAGCAGCATGCCCGGCCGCAGGGACACCAGGACCGCCCGGGCCAGAGCCTGCTCTCCGGTGCGCAGAGCTCCGAGTGCAGCATCGAAGACGGCGTGGGTGCCGCACTCCACCAGGCCGACCATGCGCAGCTGCGGGTGGCCGACATCCTGTTCACCGCGCCCGGAGCGGGGCGGACGACCGAACGCCTCCACGTTCGCTTTCGTGTCGGGCAGGTCAAATGTGGTGCCGTCGATCGCGGTCAGCCGCCAGTCGCGGTAGAAGGCGCCCTGAGTGTCCGGCGTGGCAACCGGACGGCACACCCGCGTGAACAACTGCCGCAGCGGCGCCACCCCCAGCCGAGACCGGGCTTTCCAGATCGCCGCCGTACTCGGCACCACCCACGATGTACGCCAACGCCGCGCACCCTGCAAACCCGCGGTCAGCAGCCGGGCGACCTCCTCATAGCTCTGCCCGGAGAACAGGCACATCGCCAACACGAAGTAGACCACCAGCCGGGCCGGCAACAGCCGGTTCCGCCGCTGCACCCGACCCGTCTCCGCCAACACCTCGTCCACAAGCGATTGAGGAAACGCCTGTGTCAGCACACCGACCGCGACCCGGTCCGACAACCGCTCACCAGATGACTTCAGTTGACCCGCTCTTGCCACACCAACAACAACGACCGGATTGCCCCTAAGTTACCGGTATTGAGGCTAACCTTCCTTCGCGGCCTGGTTAAAGAAGGTGATCATCCGGTCGGGATCGATCCGGGCCCACGGCAGAGCGCTCATCCAGCCGTCCCACGCCTCGCGTCCGTACACATCGATGAGGAATGACGTCAGTCCCGGGTCCTCTGCCGGGGACACCTCTTGAGCCCTGCCGTGCACGGTGATCTGCAGCCATTCGCCGTCGATGACGGAGGCCGAGACGGCAGAACGAGCACGGATATGCCGGAACCGCAGGGAGTTGGCCCCCGATCCGAAGTGGAGCCGTCCCCGATAGAACAGTCCGTCGACTGGACCCACCCGGGGCTCGCCCCTGGCCGTTGTTGTGGCCAGCGCCATCACGCGCATGGCGCCCATCTCGGCGACTACACCCGCGGCGTCGAGACGGCGCTCCTCATTGATGATTGAACGGAGGTGAGGGCCTGCCGCGGCATACGAGTCGTCGAGCAAGCGCTGTAACCACTCCAGATCTTCAAGGCTCTCATGCATGCCATCAGCTTGCCAGAAGACCAACCAGCATCTCGACTGCGCTTCCGACACATGCCCAGGCGGTGAGCTGAGGCTTGATGTGGGCGTAGACCAGATCCTGTGCAGACCGCGTGCCTGTGCCCGCACAGAACTGGACCGCATGTGCGCCATCGACCGCCCCCTCACCTCCTGGATACGTCGCTTCGCCGACCCGGGACAGAAGACGCCCTGGCAGACCCTTGATCAGGCTGTCTGTAAGCACTTCTTTGGGCTCCACCGCACGGAACTGAAGTGGCTCTAGGCGTAAGAAGTTGATCTGGCTCCCTCTGCGCTCATGGCGCCGCATGGATCTCGGACGTCGGGATAGGGTCCGGTGGGAGGTGCGGGGGAATGAGTTTCCGGCTGGCGGCGTACGCCGTGTGCATCGAGGGCGGGCGGGTACTGCTCGCCCGTCACGTGCCGCCGAAGGGCGAGAGCAACTGGACCCTTCCGGGCGGCAGGGTCGAGCACGCGGAGGATCCGTTCGACGCGGTGATCCGGGAGGTCGCTGAGGAGACCGGCTGCGATGCGGTGGTCGAACGCCTGCTGGGCGTGGACTCCCGGGTGATCCCCGCGGCCGAACGTGTCATCCCCGGCGGACCAGAGCATCAGAATGTCGGCGTCTTCTACCAGGTTCGTATCACCGACGGCCAGCTGCGGTCGGAGCCGAACGGCGAAATCGCTGAGTCGGTCTGGACTCCGATGCCCGATGTCGCTCGCATGCGCCGGTCATCGCTGGTCGACATCGGCCTCGCCCTGGCTCAGACGCTTCCGGCGACCGGCCACGTCGCTGCCGTCCCGGTCGGCGGTCTGATCCAGCACTGAGGCGGAACATCCGAACTGGCTGCCCCGCAGGCCGCACCATCGTCCGTTCTCGTCCAGCCGCCGCGGCCACCGGGAGGTCCGCGGCTTGAGTCGAGGCGGGTCGGCAACCTTCCACGCACCTGTCGGGGATGCGCTGACGGAGGTCCACCGAGGCTCCAAAACTACCGTCAACACCCCCTACCCGGGCCAGCGGAACCACCCGATCGAAGTGGGGCCAAATCACACGCCTCCTCCACCCCGGCAGTGGAGCCAAAACAACTCCGTGCACTGGAGCCCAAAGAAGGGTCTGGCCCAGGTTGTGTGGGCTGACGACGCCGGGTCACGCGAGGAGGACGCGTTTCCGGAGGAGCAGGAAGCTTGCGCGGCCGAACATCTGCCTCTTGAGTATCTTGATCCGGTTCACTGCCCCTTCAACGGGGCCTGAGTTCCAGTCGGTGGTCAGTCCGGCGGTCACTGCGTCGAAGTCGGCTTCCAGGCCGACGGCGAAGGTGCTGACGCCGGGGAGACCGGCTGTCATGGCATCGGTGATCCAGTCGGTAAGCCGCCCGCCGTCGAACGTGGTGAGCATCTCGGCGAACGAGCCGACCAGCTGAGCGGTCGTCTCCAGCTCCGGGCACTGGTCCAGGACCGTCTTCCTGCGGATCTTCTCTTCTTCGGTGAGGGTAGCGGGGTGCCGGGTGAGCCAGCCGGTGACCTGGCGGATCGACGGCGTGGCGGGCGCGGGCGGAGTGCCGTTCGACGCGGGCAGGGCCTTGCGGACCCATAGCTGGACGGTGGAATAGTGACCGCGGAAGCCACGGGCCGTGATCTCGCGGTGGAGATCGAGGATGGTCACCTTCCCTTCGGTTTCGGCCCAGGGTTGCGTCAGGTAGGGCTTGAACGGGTCGAGTTTGCTGGGAAGGTGGCGCTTTCGGCCTTTGACCATGTCCTGCCAGCGGGCGGCCCGGGCGTACCGCTGGACGGTGTGCCGTCCCCAGCTCAGGTGCCGGGCGATCTCCCGGAGCCCCAGTCCCTGGGCGAGCAGGTCATGGACGAACGCGTGATGCACCCGGGCGCGTTCGGCGAACTTTCCGGACGGCTCGTCGTCCTCGGCGGCCGGCGCGTCCATGGTCTCCCACTCGGGTTCGGGCTCGGGCACCGGGGCGGGAAGGTCACGAAGGCAGGGTCGATGGGCGGCGACTGTCTTCTCGACCGCGTTGGCGAGGTTCTGCCACAGATGGAACCGGTCGGCCACTTGCAGAGCCTCTGGTGCGGCGGCGTGAGCCGCGTCGGCGTAGGCCCCGGACCGGTCGCGGCAGATGACCTCGATTCCCGGATGCCGGGACAGCCACGGTGCGAGAGCGGCGGCGTCCCGTTCGGGCAGGAGGTCCAAGACCCGGTGCGTCTCCGCGTCGATCACCACGGTTCCGTAGACGTGCCCGCGGCGCAGTGCGAAATCGTCCACCCCGACCGCCCTCGGTTCCGTCGCAGGCGGGTCGGGCAGGTCTATCACCCGCCGCAGCAACGTATTGCGGCTGGTCACGATGCCCAGGTGCGCGGCGAGGCGGGCACCGGCCCGCCCGGCCAGCGCCAGCCCGACCTTGCTCATCGTGGACCGCAGACGCTCGGTGGTCCGGCCGTGGCGCCTAGTCAGTCCGGGCACCCGCTCGACGAACGTGCGCCGCGGGCATTCCGGGGTCGTGCAGATGAACCGGCGGACCCGCAGCGCCAGTACGCACGGCCGTCCGGCACAGGCCAGGTCCGCGGGGAAACGCAGGTAGGAGCCGTGGATCTGAGCCGACCAATCCCCGCAGGCCGGGCAACCGCTCGCGGTGCATCGCGCCTCGATCCGTATCGCTTCGCCGTCCATCTCGGCGGACGTGATCACGACCTTCGTGTTCGACGGGAACAACAGCTCTTGTACTGGAGGCGGATCTTCGTTCACGGCGACCGAAGGTCGAGCACATCAGCCATACGAGGAGCGAAATCAAGGCGACTTCCGAGCCCCCGCCACAAAGATCAACAGCTACAACGAGTAGTCGGCCCACACAACTTGGGCCAGACCCCCAAAGAAGTGCTTACAGACACCTTGATCTTCGCGCCCGCCGGCTTGCTCTGCTCGTGGGAACGGGAAGAGTTGCCTGCCTCGATTACCGGGTGCAGATCCTCGTCTTCGGCACGCTCGGACTGGCCGCAGCCGCTCTGCTGGCGATGGCCAGCCGCATGACGCGGTCGCCAGCGCGGGATCAGCGCATGGCCGGTACCTGAGACACGGCATGGGAGGACAAGCATTGCTGGACGGGGCCAGACGCAGGGCAGGGCGTCGATGAGCCCCATGGATACGGGCGGCCCTGTCCGTGAACTGCGCCGGGCAGCGCGAGATAACATAATAGGCTTTTGGGTATATTTTCCCTTCGATAGACGCGAAAAGCGAAACTGTGCACACTGGTTTGCGCGACCGGTCGCTCCTCGGTTCCACGGCCTGATTTTCAAGGCTTCACCTGAAGGAATGGAGAATCATGGGCACCAAGAGGTCCACCGGTATTTCTCTGGCCGTCCTCGCTCTCACCTTCTGGGCGGCGACCAGCGCGACGGCACAGGCCGCAGCTCACCCCGCAGACCTGGCAGCGGGTTCGCCGTCGGCCACCACCACCCCGTCCGTTTCGCGTGCGGCATCCACACCCCGGGCCCAAGCGAGCGAAACCGTCGCGCTCGGTTTCAACAGCACCGACTGGCGGTATCTGCAAGTGCCGCCCGCGACCGACCAGCCCTGGTTCTTCAAGCGCGGCTTCGACGACAGCGACTGGCCGACCGGGCAGGAGGCTTTCGGTAGCGTCCGCGGCGGCTGTTCCTGGAACACTACCGAGACCGTCAAAACGAGCTGGGCCCCGAATACGGACATTCTGACGCGGCACTGGGTCCACATCCCGCGCGACGCGCAGCAGGTCCACATCAGCGGAACGATCGACAACGACGCGCAGGTCTTCTTCAACGGCAGCCTCGTGGAGGCCGTCAACAGCGGCTCCTGCCGGCCAAACGCCATCGACGTCGTTGTCCCGGCGAGCGACATCGAATGCTGCAACCTGCTCGCCATCCGCGGCCACGACAGTGGCCTAGCGACCTTCCTGAACGTCCAGGTCACCTACACCACCTAGCCGACCACCAGCGGCTGAGCGGCGGTACAGGGCGCGTTCACCCGCCCCATCCCCAAGACCGTCGGCGCCCAGATGCGCTACCTCGTCAAGCAGCACAAGGGCAGCACCAGGCGGGTCGCCGAGCTGCTCGGCATCACCCAGCGCACCGTTGAACGCTACGTGAAGAACCAGATCAAAAAACCCCGCAAAGACCTCGCGGCGCGCAGAGAGCGAGAGGTGAAGAAGCGCTGGCAGCCACAGATCCGCGCCAAGGCCAAACAATCAGCGGCCACCACCGCCGGCATCCTCATCGACACCCGCGCCCACTTCGGCTTCACCGCAGCCCCCGGCACCACAGACGACGCACGCCTGCGCCACCTCACCCCCGCCCTCCCACCACGCCACGCCGCCCGCCTCTTCGAAGCCCAGGAACAGGGCGCGACCGAACAGCAGCTGCGCAACATCACAGCAGAGGCCCTGGGCGAGATGTACTTCCGCGACAACGGCCGCCGCGCCCATGGCCTGGAGGTGGAGTTCACCGACCTGGAACACGTGGAATTCGACCTTCGACTCGTGCTGTCTTCTTCTTGAGGTCGCCGCCTGCTTGAGCCGAAGCATGCTAGAGATCTTTAACCTCGATCTTGCATGGGGGTCTGTCAGCTTGCTGACGGACACTGCTCTCCGTGGTGCATCCAGTGGAGTGCCTGTCCGATGACCGCCATCGCCGGCGACCGCTGCCCCATCAGCTCGCCGAGCGCAGGGACGTCGGTGTCGGCACCGAGGACCCATGTCGCATTGCGCACGTCATGTCTCGCGGCTGTGTCCCTGGCGAGCCGAAGCATGTCCGGCTCGGGATCCATGCCGATGACCGAGCCGACCCGCGAGGCGAGCGGGACGGCCAGCTGACCGGTCCCGCACCCGAGATCGAGCACGATGTCGTCCGTGGTCAGTGCGAAGGCCGTTTGCAGCGCGTCGAGAGCCTGAGGCGGATAACCACGCCGGAACTTCGCGTAGTACTCGGCAACGTCACCGCTGAACCCCACAGTCATGGCGTCCACCTTGCCCAAGCGCGGGCCCGGGAGACAGGTTCCCGACGCACAGATCGCTACCGGCTAAAACCAGACTGGACCGCGGGGTCGCCGACACAGTCGCCGTTTGCCAGCTCCAGGCGCCGTCGAAACTCGTCGACATCTCAGCCTCTCAAGATCAAGAAGTGCCGCCCAGACCCATCAACAAACGCTGTCCGAAGCAATCAACGAAGCCACTACGACGTTTCGGAACTTACGCATGACAACCTCTCATTCCTGTGTCGTGGTCCAAGCGGGACAGCGCTCCGCGCATGGCAGCGATGGCCGCACGCGGTGTCTTGCCTGTCGTGGTGTGTTGGGCCGGTCTCCCTGCCTCCCCCGCAGCGGGGAGACCGACGCCGACATCACCTGGTGGTTAAGTGCGTGACTTCCCCGGGATTTCAGGGGTCGCTGTCCCGTACGTTTCTCAGCTTCCGTCCGAGGCAGGTGTGCGAGCAAGGTGATTCGGTCTGTACCGAACATCGACTGCGCTGAACAATGAACGCATGACGTTACGCATCCACTTCACCGTTGAAGACCTGGCTCGCACGCGCGTGGCACAGGCCCCCCGACCGTTGTTGGAAGTGGGACTGGCCCTCTGGATGCTGCGACAACCGGCCTGTGTCGAGCGACTGTACGTGCGCACACCGGAGGGCAAGGAGCGGCTGATGCGCGGCATCGCCCAGCCCAACCAGGCACAGACCGCGTCCGCACCGGTCACAGCCGTGATCGCGGTGGACACCCAGTACCCGGAGTACTGCCGGTGCTTGCGCCGTCCAATCCGAACTTCCGGTCCATGCCGGAGGCCAACGAGGAGCTGCGGATCAGCCACGGCGACTTCAACACCACCTTGCAGGCCGGCTACTTCATTCTCGCGGTCCGCGCCGCCGGGCTGGTCGTCGGTCCGATGAAGGGCTTCAACGCGGCGGCCGTGGACAAGGAGTTCTTCGACGACGGCCGGTGGCGCTCGATCCTTCTGGTGAACATCGGCTACCCGGCCGAAGACGCGTTCCGCGAGCGGCTGCCGAGGCCGACGTTCGAGGAGGCGGTGCGGATGGTCTGAGCCGCGTGCCGCCGCGAGGGCCTGGCTACCGCATCGACGCGGTGGCCGGGCCGGACGGCTGTTCCGCATGCCCAACGAGTGCGGCTGGACTCCGCACGCGCGCTGCAACGAGGTGTTCGGTTCCGCCGTCGAGCGGGGCTACGGCTCACCTCCGCTTGCGCGGAGAGCACAACCGCTCCATTTGGCAGTCAAAGGGTGGCCACGGCAGCGGCGGGGCCTCCGCTTGCGCGGAGAGCACAGTTCCGGGGCCATCTCCAGGGACCCTCGGGTCGCGGGGCCTCCGCTTGCGCGGAGAGCACCCTTCGACACCTGCGGCGTTATGACGGCTTTGCAACTTCTTGAATCAAGGAGCAGCGTTCGTACACGAACCCAACCTATCGCTCGCCTCCTCAGCGCGGTCGGGCGGAGAATGCCTCGTTCCGCTCAGGCCCGCCTGTTCGGTTCACCTTCGATTCCACGGGCTGCGTCCCGCCACGGTGACAGGCCGCGGCTCGCTGCTGCCGGTGCGGTCTGCCGACCGGGCAGTGTGGGAGCACAGCTCACCTCCGCCTGTCTGGGGAGCACATCCCACGGGCCACCGCGCATGTCGGCACACCTCCGCCTGCGATGAGAAGAGCCCAGGCATCTCGGGCTATCGGCTGCGGGGCAGAGCCTCGAGCAAGGGGCTCCTCTGCGCCAGCTTTCAGGGGAGAGTTGGGACGGGGTTGTCCGGCTGGTCGAGCCAAACGTGTTGTCCGGGTGGGGCGACCGTGAGTCCGAACCGGGTCCGGGCTGGCCGCCCGGCGGCCGTCCACCAGTCGTGCGCTGCCTCAAGTTCGTCCCAGAGCCGCCGGGGCCCGTACTGCTCCACCTCGAAGTCGGCGGCTTCTGGCTCGTAGTCGACCGACGCCCATGAGCCGTCAGCAGTGTCGGCCAGCCACAGGGTCCACGCCCCGTCAGGGCCGTGGCCCACGGCCTGCTGGCAGCCCGGCACGAGGACTCCCGCCGCGAACCACGCGTCGTCGTCGCTCAAGAAGTGCGGATCCAGCGTGGTACGGCTCCTGACGCCTGCGCTCCCGGAAGCGGCAACGGCTAGGACGTTCCGGGACGGGGCCTGCGCCCGCATCCACATGAACGCCGTGTCGCCGAGGACCGGACCACTCGCGGTGTGCCCGCCTGGGGCGACGGTGAGCTGGACGAGGGCTCCATTGCGCATGGTGGTGCCCCAGGGGAGGACGATGATGCCACCGGGGGTGGTCTGTTCGATCCAAGCTGGGGGTATGTGGTGGACGGAGCAGGTGGCGATGACCCGGTCGTAGGGGGTGCCGTCCGGCCAGCCTTGGGAGCCGTCGCCGGTGATGACAGTGGGTGAGTAGCCAGCATTTTTGAGGCTGGTGTGTGCCCGGTTGGCGAGATCGGGGTCGACTTCGATGGTCGTGACGAGGTGGTCACCGAGCCGGTGGGCGAGGAGGGCCGCGTTGTAGCCGGTGCCCGCGCCGATCTCGAGCACTCGCTGTCCGTCGTGGATGTCGAGTGCCGCGAGCATGGCGGTAACGATGCGTGGCATGCTCGCCGAGCTCGATGGTGTTTGGGCCACCGCGGTGCCTGGAGGGTCCTCGACTTGGGTCACCAGCGGGATGTCGCTGTATACGAGCTGGTGCCAGTGGTCAGGGTCGTCGGCCTTGTCCAGGGGCTGGTATCCGTCGGGGCCGCGGGTCCAGATGCGGTCGGGGATGAAACGGGCCCGGTCTACGTAGGTGAGGGCATCCCGCCATCCGGTGGGGAGGTGTCCGTCCTCGGCGAGCTGCTCGACGAGGGCGGCTGAGCCTGGCACGGTCATCCCCTCGGTGCCTCCGGCCGCTTCGGATCCGGCGGAGGGATGGGCTTGTCTGGCTTGTGCCCGTCACTCTCAGCTGGGTCCTGCTTGCCGCTGTGTTTGCCCACGAGCTCTCCCTTTGTTCGAGGCGAAGGTTCATGGTGGCTTGAAGGCACAGTGCTCGATAGAGCGCATCGGTGCATTCCGGTCAGCGTCACGCTCACAGCACCACAAATCTTCACCGCCCCAGCACAGAAAACACCACGACAGGCGGACGCCGGACGTCCTTCTGGTTGTGCGGCCACCGCCTGTTCGTACAGCACGCCCCGGGAACGTGGCTCACCTCCGCTCATGCGGAGCGCACCCAGCCGCGGCGAGACCCTGGCCAACGTGGTTGGCTCACCTCCGCTCGCCCGGAGAGCACTCTCCGGGTTTCAAAGCAGGGCGCTGCCGAGCGTGGCCAGTGCGGTACCGGCCAGGTCGAGTCGGGGGCGCGGTCTTAGCGCACACGGGGCGTGGCGGCCAGGAACGGCGGCGAGGGGAGGTTGACGAGGAAGACGGGGCGCCAAGAGGCGCCGGGCAGGTCGGCGTGGGTGAGAATGCCGGCACACGTTCGAGAAAACGGCATTCTCAAGTTTGTGCACAGGCTGGCGCCGTGTCGCGGCTTGCCTGCTTGACGGGTTACCCGGCCCGTTCAGTCCGGACGGCAGACTCCTTGGACCGGCAGGTCCTTCAGCAGGAAGGCGAGGCGGGGCGCGTCATATCCGGCGTCCGCCACGATGAGGATGTCCGGGACACCCGCCTGCCACTGCCCGGCGGCGATCAGCCGCTCGACCAGGTCACGCAACTGCCGGGCGGAGATGCCCGGGGTGGCCACTGGCGGGTACGGGCCGCTGGAGGACCTGGCACGTAACCGGGTGAACCTGAACAAGGTGATCACGCACTGGCCGGACATGCTACGAGTGGCCGGCTCCCTGGTGACCGGGCAGGTCCGCGCCTACGACCTGCTGCGGATGTTCGGCCGCGAGGGCCGCCCCACCCCGATGGGGCAGGCGTTCGCCGAGTACGGGCGGATCGCCAAGACCCTGCACCTGCTGCGGGTGGTCGACCCGGTCGACGACACCTACCGCCGTCAGATGAACCGGCAGCTCACCGTGCAGGAGTCCCGCCACCAGCTCGCTCGCGACATCTGCCACGGCAAGCGCGGCCAGATCATGCAGGCGTACCGCGAAGGACAGGAAGACCAGCTCGGCGCGCTCGGCCTGGTCCTGAACGCCGCCGTACTGTGGACCACCCGCTACCTGGACGCCGCTGTCGCCCAGTTGCGTGCCCTGCCCGCCGAAGAACGGGAGTATGAGGTCCGGGAGGAGGACGTCGCCCGCCTCTCCCCGCTCAGGCATGCCAACCTCAACTGTCTGGGCCGCTACAGCTTCCGCGCCACCGTTCCCTCCGGTGGCGGCCTGCGGCCGCTGCGGGACCCGACTACGGCCGAGCAGGAAGAGGGCGAGTGAGTACAGCGGTGCCAGCGGCTACGGGGTTGATGGGTGCCATGGCGCGTCGGCCCGGGTGGACAGCGCGTCGGCGGCCAGTTGAAGGGCATACACCGGCTGTTCGTCGCCGTGGACAGGGCCGAGGTAGTGGTGGCCGGTCATGTGGCACCAGGCGGGCAGGTCGCGCGGTGCGGCCGGGTCGGTGGCGATGACGTGGACGACGGTGCCGGGCTCCGCGTCGTCGATCTCCTTGCGGAGGTGGGGAAGGAGGGTGACGCAGAGCAGGCCGGTGCCGTCGACGGTGATGCCGGGCGTGGGGGTCTGGTGGTTCGTGGGGTTCATCGGCGGTAGGTCACTGCGGGGCAGCCGCCTGGATGAGGGCCGCTGCCGCCGTCTCGATGTCGCCGGCCGTGCTCCAGCGGCCCAGACACAGCCGCAGCGCCCCGAGGGCGCGGGCCGTATCGAGGCCCATGGCGGTCAGTACGGGGGAGGGTGTGTGGGTGCCGCTGTGGCAGGCCGAGCCGGTCGAGGCCGCGATCTCGCCGACGACGGTCAGGAGCTCGTGCCCGAGGACGCCCTCCATGCTGACGTTCAAGGTGTTCGGCAGGCGGTTCTTCTCCGGCCCGTTGAGGTGCACGCGGCCGGGCAGGGCAGCTGCCAGCCGTTGGTGAAGGTCGTCGCGCAGAGCCGCGATGCGGGCCGGGGTGCCGTCGGTGAGTTCGGCGGCCGCGAGCTGTGCGGCGGTGCCGAGTGCGACGGCCAGGGCGACGTTCTCCGTCCCCGCGCGCAGGCCGCGCTCCTGCCCGCCGCCGTAGACGACCGGCTCCAGCCGTACGCCGTCGCGCACGTACAGGGCGGCGGCGCCCTTGGGCGCGTACATCTTGTGCCCCACGATCGTGAGCAGGTCCACGCCCAGATCACCGACGTCGAGGGGGATCTTGCCCACGGCCTGGGCGGCGTCGCAGTGGAACAGCGCCCCGCGGGCGTGGGCGAGCGTAGCGAGTTCTGCGATCGGCTGGAGGGCGCCGGTCTCGTTGTTCGCCGCCATCACCGACACCAGCATCGTGTCCTCGGTGAACGCGTCGGCCAGCGCCGCCGGGGAGAGGAGTCCGTCGCCGTCGACCGGCAGCACGGTCACCCGCGCGCCGTGCAGCCGCTCAAGGGCTCGGCACGTCTCCAGAACGGCCGGATGCTCGGTGGCCTGGGTGATCACGTGCGGATGTGGGCTGCCGGAGGCCAGGACCGCACCGCGCAGGGCGAGCAGGTCGGCTTCCGATCCGGATCCGGTGAACACGATCTCGCCGGGCCCGGCGCCGATCAGGTCCGCGACCTGGGCGCGAGCCTCGGTGAGCGCCCGCCGCAGCTCTTGAGAGAAGGGGTGGCTGCTGGAGGGGTTGCCGAAGAAGTCGGTCAGGTACGGAAGCATCGCCTCGGCAACGCGCGGGTCGACCGGGGTGGTGGCGTTGTAGTCCAGGTAGACCGGCCCGCCGTCCAGTCCCGGATGCGGCGGGAGGTCGCCGCCCGAGCCGGTCACGTCAAGTCCGCGGCGTCGACGGGCAGTTCCGACAGGCGCCACTCCAGCATGCCGTCATTGAGGCGGATCGCCCGCCGTCCGCGGTCGGTTAGCAGCCGTACCGCGTCGTAGGCCAGCACGCAGTACTCGCCGCGGCAGTAGACGACGATCTCCAGGTCCTCGGGCAGCTCGTTGATCCGGTCGGCCAGTTCCTCGACCGGGATGGAGAGGGCGCCGGGAATGTGTCCCGCCCGGTACTCCTCGACCGGCCGCACGTCGAGCACGACGACATCCCCGGCGGCGATCCGGACCCGCAGCTCCTCACGGCTGAGCTCGGCGGCGGTGTCCTCGCCGAGGTAGGCGTCGCGGGCAGCGGGCACGGCGGCCTGGTGGCGGTCGGCGACCTTGCGCAGCAGCGCGAACAGCTGGGCCACGTCGTCACCGGCGAGCCGGTAGTGGATGCGCACGCCCTCACGGCGGGTCGCGACGAAACCGGCCTGCTTGAGGGTCTGCAGATGCGCGGACGCGGTGGTCAGGTTCAGCCCGGCCGCGTTCGCCAGCGCGTCGACGGTGCGCTCGCCCTGGGCCAGCAGATCCAGCAGCTCCAGGCGCTTTCCGCTGGCCAGCGCCTTTCCGCTGGCCGCGAACGCGTCATACAGCCGCGCCTTCGTCCCGCTCTTCGTATGCTTCGACATGGCATCCTCCATAAATCCATGGATTATTGTAGTTGAGTCTGGTGGGTGTGACCACACGCCCCCGTTCCCGAGATCTTGGAGGACGCCGTGGGCTTCGCGGACGATCACCTCATACCGCTGGTCGACGAAGGGCTGGGCAACAGCGCCTATCTGCTCGACCTCGGCGACGGGCGTGCCTTGGCCATGGATGCCAGCCGTGACCTGCGCGCTCTGCGGGCGGCGGCCGAGCGGCGCGGGCTGCGCATCGCGTTCGCCGCGGACACGCATCTGCACGCAGACTTCCTCTCCGGCGCCGTCCAGCTGGGCCACGACACCGGGGCCACGATCCTGGCGTCCGCCGCCGGACGCCGCGCCTTCGGCCATCAGGGCCTTGCCGACGGCGACGAGGTCGACCTTGGCGGACTGGCGCTGCGGGCCCTGGCCACCCCCGGTCACACCGACGAGCACCTGTCCTTCCTGCTGCTGGACGGCGGCCGGGAGCTCGGGGTGTTCACCGGAGGGTCGCTGATCGTGAACTCCGCCGCCCGTACCGACCTCCTCGGTGCTGACCGCACCGAGGAACTCGCCCGCGCCCAGTACCGGTCACTGAAGCGGCTGACCGAGCTGCCGGACGAGACCGCGGTGTGGCCTACCCACGGCGCCGGCTCGTTCTGCTCCGCACCGCCCGGCACCAAGCGGACCTCCACGATCGGTGCCCAGAAGCAGGCCAACCCACTGCTCGCCGCGCCCGACGAGGACAGCTTCGTGGACCGGCTGATCGCGAGCCTGGGCACCTACCCCGCGTACTTCGACCGCCTCGGCGAGATCAACCGGCGCGGCCCGGCGGTGCTGACCGCGCAGCCGGCGCTGCCCGACCTGTCCGCGCAGCAGGTCCGGGCCCTGATGGCCGACGGCGGCCACGTCGTCGATGTCCGCCCGGCCGCCGACTACGCCGCTGGACACATCCCCGGCTCGCTGTCGATCCCGCTGCGCGGCCAGTTCGCCACCTGGCTCGGCTGGCTCCTGCCCGACACCGCGCCACTGGCCTTCGTCACCGGCGCCGATCAGGATCTGGGCGAGATCGTCTGGCAGGCGTACAAGATCGGCTACGAGCGTCTCGCCAGCCGCCTCGCCGGCGGCATGGACGCCTGGATCGCCGATGGCAATCCCAAGGCCACCACCGCGTTCCTCACCGCCGACCGTGCCGCCGGCCGCCCCTACGTCGACGTGCGGCAGGAAGCCGAGTTCGCCGCCGGGCACGTCCCCGGCGCGGTGCACCTCGAACTCGGCAGCCTGACCGCCGCTGCTGGCGACGCGCCGACCGGACCGGTCGTGGCCTGCGGGCACGGCGAGCGCGCCATGACCGCCGCCAGCCTTCTGGAACGCGCCGGACGCACCGATATCGCCGTCCTCGACGGCGGGCCAGCCGACTACGCCGCCACCCACGGCCAGCAGCTCGCCCAGGGCACGGAGGGCACCCGCCCGTGAACACCACGCCCACCGCCACCACGACCGACGCCGCCGGGCGGCTTGTACGGCTCGGCCTGCGGGAGAACTGGTTGCAGTTCACCCTGCTGGTCATCGTCAACGTCTGCGTCGGCGGCCTGGTCGGTCTGGAGCGCACCACCGTCCCGCTGATCGGCTCCGAGACCTTCGGCCTGACCAGCGACCTGGCGATCTTCTCCTTCATCATCGCCTTCGGCGTCACCAAGGCGTTCACCAACCTCGCCGCCGGCGCGCTCACCGCCCGGTTCCGCCGCAAGCAGCTGCTGGTGGCCGGCTGGCTGCTCGGCATCCCCGTCCCTTTCGCCCTCGCATACGCGCCGTCGTGGGGCTGGATCGTCGCCGCCAATGTCCTGCTCGGCCTGAACCAGGGCCTGACCTGGTCGATGACTGTCAACATGAAGATCGACCTCGTCGGTCCCTCCCGGCGCGGCCTGGCCACCGGCCTGAACGAGGCCGCCGGATACACCGCGGTCGGCATCACCGCCCTGCTCACCGGCTATCTCGCCACCTCCTACGGCCTGCGCCCCGTCCCCGAGCTCATCGGCGTGATCTTCGTTGTCGCGGGCCTCACCCTCGCTCTCGTCGTCCGCGACACCGGCGCCCACGTCGCTCTCGAACTCGCCCAGCACGCCAAGCCCCTGCCCAGCAATGAGGACACCGGCCCGAAGGCCACGTTCGCCCGCACCTCCTGGCACAACCGTTCCCTGCGTGGCGCCAGCCAGGCCGGACTGATCAACAACCTCAACGACGGCCTCACCTGGGGCGTCTTCCCCTTGCTCTTCACCGACCACGGCCTCGGCCTGGCGGCCGTCGGCCTGATCAAGGGCCTCTACCCGATCCTGTGGGGACTGGGACAGATCACCACAGGCCACCTCGCCGACCGCATCGGCCGCAAACCGCTCATCGTCTACGGCATGCTCGTCCAGGCCGCAGGCTTCGTCCTCGTCCTCGCCCTGCTCGACCGCCCGCTGCTCGCAGGCATCCTGTCCGCGGTCTTCCTCGGCCTGGGCACCGCCATGGTCTACCCAGCCCTCATCGCCTCCATCTCCGACCACGCCCACCCCGCCTGGCGGGCCAACGCCCTCGGTACCTACCGGTTCTGGCGCGACATCGGCTACGCCGCCGGCGCCCTAGTCGCCGGAATCGTCGCCGACGCCCTCGGCCTGAACGCCACCGTTATCGCCGCCGCAGTACTCACCGCCGCCTCCGGGCTCCTCGCCGCCCACTGGATCACCGAGCACCGGCCCCACACCCGATGAACGAGCAGCCTGTCCCGGCCGCTACCGGGTCAGGCTCTGGGTAACCCGCCGCAACCGCCGCGGCAACTCCCCCTCCTCGAAGGCATGGACCCCCCGCAGGTCCCAGCCGCCGGCGAGGTCGTCGACGAGGCCGCGGTCGAAGAAGTGCACGGCGAAGCCGCCGTGCTCGAAGATGTCGTCCCCATGGGCGATGCCGGTGCCGTAGTGGGCGTCGCCGGTGTGGCGGACGGTGTAGACGAAGGCGCCGCCAGGCCGCAGCACCCGACCGACCTCTTCCACCACCGCGTGGATCTCCTTCGTCGACAGCGCCATGCACAGCAGCATGTGCGCGAACACCGCATCCACCGAAGCGTCCGCCAGCGGCAGCGGCTCACGGACATCGTGCACGGCCGTGGTCACCCAGCCCTCAAGCCCCCGGGCGAGCGCGGCCCGGCGCAGTTGCTCCAGGCCAGTTGCGGAGAAGTCGGCAGCCTGCACGGTGAAGCCCTCGGCCGCGAAGTACAGCGCGTCCCGGCCATGGCCAGCGCCCAACTCCAGAACGTCCCGCGCCCCGGCAGCACAGAAGACCTCAGCGGCGCGGACCGCGGGCGCGGACGGCTCCTCGCCGTACATCCCCGGGTGGACGGTGTAGGTGTCCTGCCAGTGCCGCCGCTGCTTCTCGGCCAGCTCCTGCTCGTCCATCACGGCCCGCGCCCTCCTACTTGCAGCCCGGGAGCAGCTTAGACGTGCCGTGCTCCTGGCACGTTCTTCCTCGTCATGGTGCAGTTGGGGCGAGCCGCACCACTGCTTTGTGTCGTGGGACGGTGGTGATGTTGCGGACGTGTGACACCTCAGAGACTCGTGTCGCAGTGAGTTCCCAGCGGGTGAGGATCTCCGACAGGATGACCGTTCCTTCGGTGAGGGCGAATCCAGCGCCCAGGCAGCGGCGGACTCCGCCGCCGAAGGGCAGCCAGGTGTTGGTCGGAGGGTTGGTTCCCATGAACCGCTGCGGGCGGAATTCGTGTGGCTGCGGATGGTTTCGCGGATCGTTGTGCGCCAGCAGGATCGAAGTGTTGACGACGGTGCCCTCGGACATCTGCCGGCCGGCGATGGTTGTCGGCTCAGTCAGCTTGCGGGCTGTCGAAGCGATCACTGTATGCAGGCGCATGCCTTCTTTCAGGACGGCTTCGAGGTATTTGTGGTCACCGGATTGCGCGGCGGCACGCGCCGCGGTCTGCAGTTCCGGGTGGCGGGCGAGTTCCCACAGGGTCCACGCCAGCGCGGCGGCGGTCGTCTCGTGCCCGGCCAACAAGAGGGAGATCAACTGGTCGCGTAGCTCGGCGTCGGTCAGTGGTGCGGTCGCGTCGCCCCTGGTGTGCACGAGCCGGGACAGGACGTCCTTTCGCTCATGGAGGTCGGTGGCCGCCCGCCGGGATTCGATCTCCCGGTACAAGATCGCGTCGATACGTGCCTGGTTGTCGGCGAAGCGCTTCCACGGCGCGAGCCGCTGAAGAATGGGGAAACGGTAACCGGCAAGCATCCAGGCAGGGATGTTGATGATGGCGCCCAGGCGACGAATCAGCTCAGTCGTTGCCGCCGGATCGGTCACGCCGAAGACGACGGCGATAATGACGTTCAAGGTGAGCTGGTTCATCGCCTGGAGCATGGGGAGGTCCAGGCCCGGTTGCCAGGTCATGACCTCGGTGCGGGCAAGATCGGCGATCAGCGACCGATACCCGCGCAGCGCCGCACCGTTGAAGGCGGGCATCAGCAGGTCCCGAATCCTTCGGTGGGCATCCTCGTCGGCCAGCAGCACCGAGTGCTTACCCATGACGAAGCCGAGGATCTGGTTACCCTCGCCCGCGTGGAGGCGGCGCGGATCGGCGCGGAAGATCTCCCCGATCGCCTCAGGGGCGGCGAAGACTACGAGATCGTCGGCGTAGGGCGGGACGCGCAGACCGAACACATCCCCGTGCCGGCGCTGCAGGGCAGGCAGGAACCGTTCCCGGTACTTCAGATACAGCACGCTCTGGACAAGTTTTGGCAGCCGGGGCCCTCCAGGCAGTTCGCCGCCTCGGCGGCAGGAGGGCGTCGCCTTGGTCGAGGTCATGCCCATCGCAGCCCGCCCTTCGCGACTCGTTCCCGCAGCACTCGCACGAATTCGACGGCAGCGCCGTCCACGCCGGCGAAGTCCGCAGGCCCCATGACCAGCCGGTAGCCCTCGTCGGTGGCCGCGACAACCGCGGGCGTCTCATCCCCGGTCAGCCGCGCGACCTCGGCCGAGCGTTCATTGCGGTGCACGAGGTCGAACGGCACTGCAAGCTCGCACACCACGTCCTTCCACTCGGCGTTGGTTCGAATCCCCCGGTGGGTGATGTCGCACAGTGCACACTCGGCCGTACCTCGAAGCTTGCCCAGGGCGTACGCCAACTCGCCCCGAACCCCGCCATCGCCGTTGAACACGCCGACGAGCCCGCGCACAACAGTCATAACACCGCCTCCTCATGTAAACAATCGTTTACGTCAAACGTTTGTTTACAAGCTAAGGTGTGACCTATGCAAGAGGAAGGCAACAAGACCAAGCTCCTCGACGGTGCACTTGAGTGCATCCGCACCCGCGGGTACGGCAGCACCTCCTCCCGTGACATCGCGCGCGCAGCAGGAGTCAACGTCGCGTCGATCAACTACCACTTCGGCGGCAAGGACCAGCTCCTCGAGCAGGCCCTGACGCGGTGTTTCGACGGTTGGACCGACCGGCTTGAGGCCGCCCTGGCCGCCGCCGACAACGCCTCCGACCTGCGGGGGCAGCTGCTCGGGATCTTCCGCGCCACCGTCGACAGTTTCGCGGCCACCCGTCCTGAGATTCACTCGTGCATCGAATCGTTTGCGCCGGCGCTGCGATCGGACACTCTGCGGGCCGCCCTCGCCGACGGATACGCGCGAGTCCGCCAGCGTGCCCAGGACCTCACCCGGCAGACCCTCGCACCCCATGGGATCCCCGAACCGCCGAACCTCCCCGCGATTACCTCGGTCGTCCTCGCCATCATCGACGGACTCATGATCCAGTGGATCGCCGACCCTTCCGCGCCTCCCAGCGCCGACGAGGTGGTCGATGCGCTCGCCATTCTCGGCGCCATCGCCACGCCGTAAGGTCCGTATCGGTCCCTTTTCTGCTCGCCCACGAGTTTCGCTGTTCGGCCCAGCCGCGGCTGGAGTCAGAGAGGGCCTGGCCACCGCCCGCAACCTCCTGGACGTTGGTGGCCGCGCGGGCTTCCTGGCTCCCTGACGAGGACTGCCCCCAGGACTAACCGAGAACGGCCGCGGTCGGCAGCGGCACCCCTGTGTGACGTCGTGGCTCAGAACGCGGGCAGCTCCATCCGTTCTCCGATCTCACAAACGGTCCTTTGCGCGAGCAAGATCAATCACCGACCGCGGGACCCCCGCCGACCCCGGATTCGTTCGCAGAAACCGTTCTCACTCAAAAGCGGGACGAACCCCCTTCTGAGAGTTGCATTGTGCGAAAATCCGGACCCATGACGGACCCTCAGCAGCCCTCCCCGGCCGACCGGTCGGACGCGGACGACGTCGAGCAGCACGCCTGTCCGAAGTGTGACGCCCAGCCCGGCTCGCCGTGCCGCTCGCGCGGCGGCGCGGTCGCCTCCGCCTACCACACCCGCCGCTTCACCATGGTGCCCCGGCTGAAGAAGGCGCTGCGGGTCCCGACCCCGGCCGACCGCGGCCCGGGCCGCGTTGGAGCAGGGCGTCCAGGCGCACGGGTTCGAGGCTGACTTATGGACCTTGGGGCGGGTCGGGCTGGTGGTTGAGTGGGTGACCGGGGTGAAGCTGGCACGGGCGTCGGTGTGGCGGCTGGTGACCCGGCGGCTGGGGTGGAGTCTGCAGCGTCCCCAGTGCCGGGCGGTCGAGCGGGACGAGTCTGAGATCGCCCTGGGTCGCCCATGAGTGGCCACGCGTCAAATGGGGGCGGTGAAGAATCGTGCCTGGATCGTGTTCTTCGACGAGTTGGGCGTGTCGCTGCTCCCGCAAGTGCGTCGCACCTACGTGCCCCGCGGCTGTACCCCCACGCTCCGGCACCGGCTGAAACTGGAAACGCGCCTCGATGGCCGCCGCGCTGGGATACCACGCCGCCGACGCCGAGCGTGGTCCGCGATTGTGCTTTCACCTCAAGCCGGGCAGCTACGACACCGTCACGTTGATCGAGGTTCTGGAGCAGGTCAGATGGTTCTACGCCGGCGAGCCGGTGGTGCTGGTGTGGGACGGGCTGGCCGCGCACTGGAGCCGGGAGATGCGCGCCTGGGTGGCCGGGCAGGACTGGCTGACATTGGAGCGGCTGCCCGCCTACGCGCCCGAACTCAACCCGGTGGAACTGCTGTGGTCGGCGATTAAGACAGGCGAGCTGGCCAATCTCGCCGGCGACCACCTCGCCGATGTCGCCGACACCGCCGAACGCGGTATTCACCGGGTCTCCTCCGATATCACCCACACGGGACTGACGATCCATCCTCAACAAGCACAGAACTAACGAAAACCTCAGTAGGGCCTGTTGCGAGAGTGGATCGTCTGTCAGACCTGCCTGGGATGCTCCGAGGATGGAGATGACAGTGCAGCTGACGATCGACTGCTCCGATCCGCAGAGAATGGTGACTTTCTGGGCCGAGGCCCTGGGCTACGTGCCTGAGCCTCCGCCGGGCGGGCACGCCACGTGGCGTGCTTACTGGGCGGCGGTGGGGGTGCCCGAGGCAGAGTTGCCGGCCGGTGCCGGGGATATTCCGGAGTCGCTCATCGATCCCGCGGGACGTGGACCGAGGGTGTGGTTCCAGCAGGTTCCGGAGCCGAAGGTCGCCAAGAACCGGTGGCACTTCGACCTGAAGGTCGGTGGGGGCCGTGACGTCCCACTGGACGTCCGCACACAGCGGGTCAAGGCTACGGTGGAACGGCTGGTCAAAGCTGGTGCCGCCGTGCTGCGGATCAAGGATGAGCCGGACATGGGGCTCTACGCCGCCGCCATGCAGGACCCCGAGGGCAACGAATTCGACGTCGTCTGAGGGCCGTTGCGACGGTGCTGGTCACAGCCACTCCTTCACGGCTGCGACCCAGCACGGTCGCCTCGTAGCGGACGGAGAGCTTGATGCCCCTTTGGATGTCAATCTGCTGACGCGTGGGTGACCGCGGCCGTCGCGGGCGGGGTGATCGCCTGATAGACCTCGCGTGCGACGTAGCGTTTGAGGCAGCGGATGGCTTCACGGCGTGTCTTGCCCCCGCGGATTCTCCGCTCCACGTAGTTGCGGGTGCGGGTGTCCCAGCGTAGGCGGGCCAGAACGATGGTGTAGAGCGCGGAGTTGGCCTGCCGGTCCCCACCACGGTTGAGCCTGCGGCGCTGGGTCTTGCCGGACGACGCCTCCACTGGGCTGACGCCGCAGAGTGCGGCAAAGGATGACTCGCTGCCCATCCGGTCGGGGTTGTCGCCGGCCGCTATCAGCAGTGCGGCGGCGGTGTCCGGGCCGACGCCGTAGCGGTCCAGAAGCTTCGGCGCACAAGCGTTGATGGCGGTGGTGATGCGGCCGGTGAGGTCGTTGATCTCCTCGGTGAGGTGCTGGATCCGTCTGGCCGGCAACTGGAGGGTGTGGCGGGCCGCCGCGGCCGGGGTGGTTCCGTCCCCGGGTTCCAGCTCGGAACACCGGCGGATGAGTTTGGGGTTGCTCAGGGCCGGTCAGCGCCTCCCGGAGCGGTGGGTTTGCGGAGATCAGGACGGCCTTGAGCTGGTTGATCGCCTGCGAACGCGACTTGATCGCGGAGCTCTTGGCCATCTTGAACATCCGGATCGTCTCCACCGGACCGTCGCCGGTCTTGGCGGCGGCGGTGGCTCGGCCGGAGAGCACTGAGGAATTGGTCAGTGGTGGTTCCACCAGTAGGCGAGGATGAGCAACGCCCTGCCGGTGACCGCGTTGACGACGGTGCGGGTCAGCTGGTCAGCCGCGGCGTGCAGTAGCCAACGGGCGAGCCTGCGTGCGGCACTAGGACGAACGTGCTGATCAGCGCCAAGAGGCGGGCCGTCCAGGTGATCATCACTGGTGGATTGACAGTGGGATCATTTACGCTCCTGGTGAGTGCAGATCGTGTACCGCCAATGGTCTCGGTCAGGACTTGGCATGGGGGGCCTCCTGTTGTGAGCAGGGGGCCGTCGCCGTTTCCGGCCACGAACCCGAAAGGCCGCCGGGATCAGTCTGCACCTCCGTGCGGACAACCCATCACGGGTCGGGGTCAAGCTACCCAGGCGTAGGAGTTGTGCTGGTCGACGCCTCTACGGACGCCAGTTGCCCAGACTGCATCCGCATGAGCTCATCGAAGAAGCGGGAAGTGTCATCGACTGTGACGATCCAGCTGTCGCCATACGCGTCTTCAGCTTGGGCTGGTCCGCTCCTCCGCGTGGGCCGCGGTCGCGCTCACGGATTGCCTCCTTGCCGCTCGGACTTCATGCGTGATCCGATCGGTGACACCCGCGCGGCACTTCATCCCGCACGTCACCAACGAGATCAAGCACCGTATGCGCCGGATGGCCTGGGATGCGGCCGACAAGGGCTGCCCGTATGGGCATCGAGTCCAGCGATCGACTGGGGCGTCGCAGTTGGGTCATCGAAGGCACCCTCTGCTGGCTGATCGGCTACCGCCGCCTGTCACCCCGCTACGAGCGCCGTCCCCGCAACTACCTGGCCTTTGTCGGACTCGCCGCAGCTCTGTGCTGCTCCAAGCGCCTCCTCGAACCGACCATGTAGGACACGGTGTTAGCCCGGTCGCTCCTGTGTCGGCGCCCGGGCTGCCGGTTCCCCCGGTCGTACGCGATGCGGGCCCGGCCGGGGTGGGGACGCTGTGGGCGAGGGTGGTCTTGCCGGTGCTGGGTCTGCGGTGACCGATTCTTTGATCATTCCGGGGCTGCCGTCATGGCAGGAGGAGGAGTCCCGACAGTCGGACTCCGCCTGTGATCAGCTGCTCGACAGCCTCTGAGGGGTGCCGGCCCGGAAGGTGCGCCGGTACGCCGCCGGGGTCGTCGCCAGCGCCCGGTGGAAGTGCTGGCGCAAGCTGTCGGCGCTGCCCAGCCCGCTGCGCTCCGCCACCGCGTCCACTCCCAGATCTGTCGTCTCCAGCAACTCCCGCGCCCGCGCCAGCCGCTGCTGGTTGAGCCACTTCAGCGGGGTGACGCCCACCTCCGCCGCGAAGCGGCGGCCGAAGGTCCGCGTGCTCATCCCTGCCCGGGACGCCAACTCGGCGATGGTCAGCGGACGGTGGAGCCGGGTCAGCGCCCAGCCCAGCACCTGCCCGAGGCCCTCCGCCTGCGGTGGGACAGGGGCCGGCGGCGGTGCGTACTGAGTCTGGTCGCCCTCCCGGTGCGGGGCCATGACCATCCGGCGGCCGACCTCCGCCGCCGCTGCCATGCCGTAGTCGCCGCGCACGATGTGCAGGCACAGATCGATGGCCGCGGCCGTGCCCGCGCTCGTGAGGATCGAGCCGTCGTCGACGTACAGGGAACGGTCGTCGACGCGTACGTACGGATGGCGGCGGCGCAACTCCTCCGCGTACATCCAGTGGGTCGCCGCCGGACGCCCGTCCAGCAGCCCGGCCGCGGCCAGCACGAACGCCCCCGAGCAGAGGGAGGCGATCCGCGCTCCGCGGGCATGCGCCTCGCGCAACGCGTCGAGCAGGGCGGCCGGCGGTTCGTAGCCGTCCATCATGCAGGCCGGGACCACGATCAGATCCGCCTCGCGCAGCGACTCAAGGCCATGCTCGGCCTCCAGACGCAGACCGCCAGGGGCGCGCTGTGCGCCTCCCGGGGCGGTGGCGCACAGCGTCAGCTCGTACCCCTGGCCCGCGAACACCGCGCACGGCACGGCCAGCTCGAAGAGCGAGGTCTCCTCCAGCAGGGTCACCACCACACGAAGCACCATGGCGTAAACCTAGGGGAAGCTGACGTTTTCGCCAATGGCGTGGCGTAGACGCTGGTCGGATGGTGGGTGCATGGCATGGAACTCACTGACCGCGCCCGGCCACAGGCTGGCGCTTGCCGGGATCTCGGCGATCGGCGTGACCTTCGGTTTCGCGCGGTACGGATACGGGCTCTTCCTCCCCGCGCTGCGCGAGGAGTTCGGGCTCTCCGTCTCCCTCGTCGGGCTGATCGGCAGCGCCACCTACGTCGGCTATCTGGCCGCGCTGCTGATGGTCGGTGCCCTCGTCGCGCGCTTCGGGCCGCGCCCGCTCGTCCTTGTCGGCGGGCTCTGTGCCGCCGTCGGGATGGGGCTTGTGGCGCTCGCTCAGGGGCCGGGGACGCTGATCACCGGGCTGACTCTCGCCGGTACGAGCTCCGGTTGGGCCTGGGCTCCCTACTCCGACGCGGTCGACCGGATGGTGCCGGCCGGGCGGCGCGAGCATGTCTTGGGCACCATCGCCAGCGGTACCGCCTTCGCCGTCGTGGTCGCGGGCCCGCTGGCGCTGCTCGCCCACGGCAGGGGATGGCGGTACGCCTGGCTGGCCTTCGCACTGGCGGCGCTGGCATCGACCGCGTACAACGCCCGTGCGCTGCCCGGGGGTTCGGGCCGACCGATACAGAGCAGCAGCGGCCGGCCGACGTACCGCCGCAGCGCACTGCCGCTCCTGCTCACCGCCGTCATCTACGGCCTCGTCGGCGCCGTGTACTGGTCCTTCGCCGTCGAAGCGATCACCGACGCGGCGGGCACCGGTTCCGCAACCGCGCCCCTTTTCTGGTCCCTGATGGGCGCGGCCGGCACGGCGGGCGCGCTGACCGGCCACGCCATCGCGCGGTACGGGCTGCGCCGCGTCCACACCGGGCTCTTCTTCGGCATCGCCGTCGCGGTCGCCCTGCTCGGCCTCGCCCCCGGCTCGCTCCCTGCCATCGCCCTCTCCGCCCTGCTCTACGGCCCGTGCTTCATGGCCGGATCCGGGATGCTCGCGGTGTGGAGCTACCGCGTCTTTCCCCAGCGGCCCTCCGCCGGCTTCAGCGTCACCGTCTTCTTCCTGGGGCTGGGCACGATCGCGGGACCTGCGCTGCTCGGAGCGTACGCCGAACTTCATGGCCTGCGAGCCGCGTTTCTCCTCACGGCGGGCGTCGCGGCCCTTGCCTTGGTGTGTGCTCCAAGCCGTAGCACGCGCGGGCATGGATGCCATCAGGGACAGGACCAGGAACAGGACACTGGGACTTCGGAGCGGGATCGAGGTCGACCCGCTCGGCTTCGGGTGCAGCCACCGCAGCCGATAACACCCAGCACCCCCAGCACGTTTACCTCACAAGACCAGGTTCATTGGCAAGGAAGCGAGAAGGGCTGGGTTCGCTGTCGAGCGCCTCGATTGGATGACAGCAGACACAAGCCTCGGGAGGCATCCGCCGACCGGGAGAGCCGATGTTCACGAGAACGGGAGGCACTCCCCCCTGTCGCCCGGCAACGGCGCGATCGTGGCTCCCACCTGCGCCCGTAACCAGGCCGCGAGGGCCTTGCGGTAGCGCTCCACAAAGCCGGGCGAGTTCAGGCGCTCGCTCTTCGGCATCGCCTTTGACAGCCGCGATGGCGTCCTCGGGGCGGAGGTGGCCA
>NZ_JAERRF010000037.1 GCF_016741875.1 Streptomyces coffeae
ACCACCAGCGTGGAGGCCAGATGTCCGCCGACCGCGAGGGTGCGCGCGTGGACCTCGACGGCCTCCGGGCCGACTGGTTGAAGCAACTCCTTGGCGGAAGTGAGGGTGCCGGCCGCCATGCGGCGGGCCTTCAACCGTCGGATCACGCGTCGTCTCCTTCAGCTTCGGCACCAGGCGTGGAGGAGGATTCGGGATTGCACGCGGCGGTGATCAAAGCCGCCGTGTCGTCGGCGTCGAGCGGGGTGACGTGGATGTCGGCGGGGGCAAGGGCCCGGGCTGCTTCCTGGACGCGCTGGATGGCCCTGCCGCCGCGCGCGGTGCGTCGGGACTGGTGCCGCAGGGCTTCTTCACGTGCCACGAGGATCATTTGGCGGGTCAGCAGGTCTGCTCCTGCCGCGAGTTGGGCAAGGTAGTCGGCGTGGGCCCGGGCCGCGCGTTCCAGGGCGGGGTGCGGCAGGGCAGGCGCGTGGTGGTGGAGCCGGTCGGCCAGGGGCGCGAGGTCGGTGCGGTGGCAGCGGACCAGGACCTGGGTGGGGCCGGTCAGCGAGTTGAGCCAGCGGGCGAACGCAGCGACCAGGCTCTGCTGCTCGGCGCCGCTGCGCAGATCGAAGTTGACCGTCGAGCACGTCGCCAGCGCTGCCTGCCCCCACCCGCGCAGGCCCAGAACACCCTCGGGGCTGACTCCTTGGTATGGCATCCGCATCGCCGCCGGCATGGGCCCGGCCGCCTGAGTCAGGCGCGGGTTCACGATGTCGGGCAGCGCCGGTACACCTTCTGGGGCGTGTACACGCCGCTTAGGGGCACGGGCGTGGGCGCAGGCGGCGAACAGGAACCGGTCCAGGCCGACGCCCTCCCGGGAGCCCAGCGCGATCGCGGTGACGACCCCGGCCACGGGCACGGCCATCACCACATAGGCGAGCGGTGCCATGACCGGGCGCAGGATCCAGTACCCGCCGTACAGCACCAGGGCGCAGGCGGCCAGGGTCGCGGCCTGCCGCGCGGTGAGCGGGCCCAGGATGCGGTCGGGCCGGGCGATGTCGGCGGGGATGCGCGTGGCAGCTGTCCCTTCGTCGTGCACATCGGTCATGAACACTCACCCCTCCGGGGCTGTTCGAGCGGCAGCCTGAGCTGCGCTGGACGGGTGGGTCGCAGACGCACCCGCTCGGCGGGAACCGGCAATACCAGCTGGCGCGCACGCATCCTCGGGCCAACCGGCCCCACCGGCGGTCGCACCGAAGAAGGGGAAGACGGACTGGGGGGTGTGGCCTGCGAGCGCGGGATACGTTCGGATCGGATGGGCAGCCAGGTCTGGACGGGGCGTGGCGGGCGGCCGGGGACACGCTGCGCGGCCACAGGCAGCTTCAGCTGCTGCTTGCGGCGTGCCTGGGAGGGGTGCATCACCGTGCGCGGACCTTTCAGACTCGGGGTGCGTGATGCGGCGGAAGCCGCATCGGCTCGTGGACGGCCAGACGGTGGCCCCTGGGCCAGGCGCATTGCCGCCGGAGCGAGCGCCGATCCGTCGGCGCCTGAGGCCACGGGGGTGGAGAGGCTGCCGCGCGGCGCGGTTGAACCGGCGGTGGCCGCGCTGGTTCCTGGGACCCTCGCCGAGCCGCTGGCAGGATGTGGAGTCGGCCCACGGCCAGGCAGTGTCCGGAACCAGCCGGGCCCCGGTCCCGGACCCGGCCCTGGGGGCCGGATGCCTCCACGGCCGGGCAGCCCGCCTCCGCCGCCGGGGCGGCCACCCCCGCGCCCGCGGCGGAGCAGGGGCATGCCGGGCAGGTAGCGGTCCATGAGCCGGTACATGGCCAAATGGCGCAGGATCCGCACCGCCGTGGGGGCGTGTGGGTTGTGGACCGGGGTGGCGCGGAATACGACCTGCATCGTCCAACCGGGGATCTTGAACAGCACCCAGAACAGCGCAAAGCTGGCCAGCATCGTGCCCAGCTTGTCCGCGTACGGAATCCCCAGCGCGGTAGCCCCGGGGGCGAAGAACAGCTTGAGCGCGACGATGAACGTCATCGACTGCGCCACCTGGATCACCAGGCAGCCGGCCAACGCGCGCCACCACAGCCGAGCCATCGGCTCGGTAACCGGGTGGGCGTGGCATGCCAGGGCCAGCGGGCCGGAGACAGCGAGCAGAGCCATGACGGCAACCCGTACGAAGAAGCCGATCAGCACGGCCAGGATCAACGCGATCATGACGATCGAGACGATCAGCAGATCGATCTTCAGCCCCGGGGCGCCGAACAGGGAGAAGGGCAGGGCCCGCTCAACCAGTCCCTGACCGGCATCGGCCATGCCGATGCCCATGATCGCGTGGGAGAGCCCGTTGCCGAGGGCGATGGTCTTCCCCATCACGGTCAAAGACGTCGCGGAGGCGATCATCCCGACGAGAAGGCGTGGGGCGACCTGCTTGAGCGCGTACCGGGTCTGGACCGTCTCATACCCCATCACCGTGACCCCGCCCGCAGTCACGAACAGCACGTAGATACCGGCCGTGATGCCCATCGCCCCCGTCCACAGGCGTTTGAGGTCGGCATGCTTGGTGACATCGGGCGTGGCGAGGAGGGTGTCGGCGAGCAGCTCCCGCAGCGGTTTCATGATCTGCTCGACGATCAGCCCCAGGAACGAAGTGATCGCGTTCACGATCATCCCCGGGATGTCGATCAGGTCGTCCAGACCCCAGCCGACCGGGGAGCAGTCACCGCCGGTGACCTCACAGGCCGGAGGCGTCGGTCCGGGAGTCGGCTCCCGAGCCGGCGTGCGCGAGTGCCCCTCGGACGGACGGCCGGGCGCCGGGCTCGCCCCGGGTGTGGCCCCCGGCCGGGGAGATGGCGCCACCGGTTCCGGCGGGCTTGCTCCAGGACCAGGCTCAGGCCGCGGCCTCGGATCGGCCGGCGCGGCGGGCGCCTGAAGGGCCGGTGTGGGAAGGGGCATCGCCTGCGCGGACTGGGCGACGAGCGGACCAGCACCCATGAAGAGGACAGCGGGGGCCAGGAGAAGAGTCTCCACGAGTCGGCGGGTGCCGGTCATTGCCCGCTGCCGCCGTCGAGGCCCACGATGTGCCGCAACACGAGCACAATGACCGGGGCGAGGATCGCCAGCCCGTAGCCGATGGCAGCGCCTTTCAGCGCACGCTTGGCCCCCTCGATCTCCCCCGGGTCGCCGCCGGCCGCCAGATAGCGCACACCCCCGAAGGTGAGGAACAGCGTGGCGAGTCCGGCGAGCAGACCCACGACATAGTCCCGCAGGTTCGAGATGACCTCCGGAATCGTGGCCACCGCCCACACCACGGGCGGATCCGCCAGCAGCACAGCGGCGGCCACAACGGCGACGAACACCAGCCGGACCCCACGGCGCAGGGGCCGACGCTTGGCACGGTGTGGCCGACGGAAGCGGCAGAGCATGGCAGGGCACCTCCATCAGGCACGAGAGCAGCCAGACAGACAACAAGCGGACACAGAACGCTGGTTGGGGGTGAGCCGGACCTCTTTGCCCGGGGCTGCCTCCTTCGTAAGCAACCGGACGGGTCTCGGGGTGTCAGCACGAGACGGCGTGCCCACCCCCACCCAGCACAGGGCCCGAAGCATGAGAACGCCGCAATACGGGCCCCTTGCCCAGGCCGGGCGGCTTCTCCCGACCCGGGAGAAGCCGCCCCCTTTCACCCCTGATAGAGAATCCGGGCCCGGGATTTTGACAGCCCAGGACCGAAAGTCCCCCGTCACCCCCCTCTTACTGGGGGCGATGCTGACGCAGGTGACGGGCCAGGCGCTGCTCTGCGGCGCCCCGGTGGCGGTAGAGCTGACGCATGCTCACACCACGCTCGCAAGCAAGCCGCTGCATCGGCTCACCGTGCAACCGAGTACGGGCAATCAGCTGCGCCTCAGCCAGGTCCACCACCCGCGCCCGTACCGCACGGAGGAGCACCTGGTGCTCGTCTCCCTCTGCGTCGACGGTGGCGTGCAGGCGGCCCAAGTGGGCCATCGGCTCGCCGCCCTCGCGCTCACTGCGGCGGCGGGCCGCATAGATGAGCCGGTGCACGGCGCGATCCGCCGCACCGAACAGCACCCGGTCCAGCCCCGGGTCCGCCGCATCCACCTCCGCGAGGGCAACCGCCACAGCCGAGAGGGCTTCCTGCTCGACCTCCTGACGCTCCAAGTGGGCAGGGCGGGAGAGACGGGCCAGCATCCGGCGCAGCACCGGAATGGTCATGGCCACAGCCACCACGGTCCACGGCTCGCCGAGCGTGTGCGCGCGGCGCACGACCTCGCTCCACGTACGGGCCCGCAACTCTGGCCGGGTGCTGGCATGAGCCAGCCGGATTCGGATCTGGTCCACGGGCCATGCCCCCTCCGCGAGGTCGTCGCAGACTAGATGCGCGGGCAAGGTGAGCGGCGCCTCAGCGCGAGCCAAGGCAAGGAACGACTCCTCCAGCACCTCCAACGGCGAGGTGGTGGCGGTGTGCTGGCGGCGGTGTGCAGGGCGGTGGTTCATCACGCGACTCCTGTGAGGGGGGTTCGGACAACTTCCGCCACCAGCCCTGTCACCCCGCCGCGCCACCACCGGCCCGTCGGCGCACCACTGCCGGACGACAAGCAGCCCCGTGGTCCGCCGTGTGCGATGGCTCGTGTCTGGCCCGCCCGCTGCTTGCAGGACAGGTGGCTGTTCAGGAGCAGAAGGAATCGAACGCAAAAAATCTTGAAGAAGTCCCCAGACCCTTCAACGCCCTCTGATGGAACGGGCCCGAGGTGGCTCCCTGATGGCTCGTGACCGGCTCGCACCCGCGCCGAACTGCGATTCAAGGCGAACCATTGATAGCTCGTCCGCTGCTGCTCTCAGCGGACGGCTGAGCACGCGACAGATCGAACGGTGCGTGGGAGATGGCAAAGATGCACGTCCGGAACCTCTATTGACCACGTCAGCACCAGACGGTCGGACCCCTACTCCGGGCCCCACCAGCCAATGCACGAGCCCCACCACCGCGGACCCAGCCGCTCCGGCACCTCTCGCCCACTGCCGACCACCATCTGGCTCCCCGACCCGGACGACCCCCACCACATCCCCGGCCCGCACGGCGTGCTACCCAGCTGGGCGATCGACAAGATCCGCACCGACTTCACCCGCCGCTCCGCGCCCCTGATCAAAATCTCCATCCGCGATACCGAACCCGGAATGGACGTCCGCACCCCGTGCGTCACCTATACCGGCGCAACTGGCAGTGACAGCGAAGCTAACCGGAAGCCGGTCTTGCTCGCCGAACTGCACCCCGACACCCTCCCCACCCCCAGGGATGAGCTGACCGCCGACGGCGGCGGAATGCCCGGGGCGATGGAGAACGGCTGGCCCGGCTTCTTCCACCGCGCCCATCGCCTCCTGTCCGGCGACGGCCTCCTGCTGCTCGCAACCAGGCAGCGCCGAGATGCCGGACGCCTGACCGACCCCCTCGGCTCCCTCATCGCATCAGCACGCACCGCAGGATTCCGCTACCTGCAACACATCGTGGTCGTCCACGGCCACCCCGCCGGCGACCGCATCGACCCCACCCCGCCTCAGGGCGCCCCACCAGGACTGATTCACTCCGACCTGCTCATCTTGCCCGCGATCACCAGCGCATAAGGAAAGAGGACGCCATGTCCCTCCGGGAATCGGTGTGGAACACAGCTCCCACCTCCGCACCCGCCCAGCGCACCGACCGCTACGTCCCCGGCTCGAACACGCACCCGGCCAAGATGCTCCCCGCGATCGCCGCCCACGCCATCCGCACCTACACCCAACCCGGCGACCTGGTCCTGGACCCGATGTGCGGCATCGGCACCACCCTGGTCGAGGCCATCCACCTCGGCCGCCACGCTCTTGGAGTCGAGTACGAATCCCGCTGGGCCCGGCTCGCGCACGCCAACGTCGCCCACACCACCCAACACACTCAACGCGGCAGCGGCCAGGTAGTGTGCGGCGACTCCCGCCAACTCACGCAACTGATCGACACCAACTACCGCGGAAAAATCGCGTTGGTGGTCACCTCACCCCCATACGGACGATCCGTCCACGGCCACGTCCGATCTACCCGCGAAACCGGAGACCACGGCGTGGTCAAAAAGCACTACCGCTACAGCCGCGACCCGCACAACCTCGCCCACGTCTCCACCGACCAGCTCCTGGATGCCTTCACCCAGATCCTCACCCAATGCCACACCATGCTGCGCCCCGGCGGCACCGCCGTCGTCACCACCCGGCCCTGGCGCACCCGCGGCGAACTCATCGACCTGCCCTCCGCCGTCCTCGCCGCCGGACAAGCCGCCGGACTCATTCCAGCCGAGCGCTGCGTCGCCCTCCTCGCCGGCATCCGCAACAACCGCCTCATCGCCCGCCCCTCCTTTTTCCAGATGAAGAACGTCCGCGACGCACGCCGCCAAGGCATCCCCCTCCACCTCGTACAGCACGAAGACGTGCTCGTCTTGACTCGTCCCCAGCACAGCAACGTCGCGCCCCGGCCGACAGCATGCACCGGCCGCACGCAGCGCCCCCTGCAGCGCACCACCACGCGCTGCAGCTACCGTCAGACCGACCGACGGAGCAATCGGTGAACCGGCGGCAGCCAGCCAATACCATGCCCTCCCCTGGACCACGGCAATGGTGACGGCCCGCAGATCGCAGTCCGTGTCCCGAGAGCGGGCAGCCTGGACCTCGGCGTCCACATCGCCTGGCACGCCGAGACGGAACGCCCTCAACCACCTGCTCACCGATGGCATTGCGCACCATCAGTGCCTGCCGCACCGAGATGGACTCACGTGCCGCGGGTAACTCGGCTCGCCGTCCCTGCACAGCCCGCGCAGCCCCCCGACCATCCGGGACACACGGCCTCGCCCTCCTCCAGCCGCTCGCCACGCGGAGACAAGGTGACCCGCATGTCCCTCCGTGTGTCACCCGGACGGAAAGAACCGCAGCTGATCACACCCGTCTTAAAGCCCGGACTGCTGCCGGTCAGGATCGCGACCCACGGCCAAAACCAACCCCGCCCGGTGACGGTCTCTTGAGTCGGACGCGCGCCCAGTCCTTCCGCACCCGTGGGGATTCTCCGAGGTCACAGTGAAGAAACCGCACAACACAGTCGAGCCCAATAAGCTCCGTCCCCCTTTGCTTACAGCCCGTGCAAGCAACCCAGCCCATGGCCCTCCACCCGAAACTGCCTACCCCTCTCCACCGGCTGCAGCTTCCTCAGCAGATGATCCGGAAGCTGGCCCGAACGCTCCCGACCCTCCCGATTCAGGAGCGCACAAGCCACAGCATCACCCGCATCAGCTGCTGAACACAGCAGAACAGGCTGCTGTTCTGCTGCAAGTACCAGCCTCCTGGCTACGAAAGAAAGCGGCCGCAGACCAGATCCCCTACACCAAGGTCGGGCGCCACCTCAGGTTCTCCACAGATGACCTGAACGCCATCATCCGCAGCGGCGCACGAGGCCACCGCCACCACACCTGACTGCAATCACCCGCCAGGGTCGTTCCGCTCTACCGCCCACCCGAGCGTCCATGGAGACCCGGCGACACCCAACAGGTCGCCCCTGTTCACCGCTCACCCCAAAGGAATCTGACCATGGCATGGGTCGAACGACGCGGCAACAAATGGCGCGTGCGGTACTGGAAGCCCGACGGAAGAGCCGGCAGCGTCCCCGGCAGCTTCGAAACCGAGGAAGCCGCCAGCACACACGCCGAGCAACTGACCACCGCCCCTCCAGCCACCGCCGAATACAAGCAACCAACCTCACGCGGTTCTCTGCCTGCGGTTACGCTCTCTACCACCCAAGAACCGGAACCCCATCACGCAGTGACCGTGGCCGAATGGGCGGAGATCTGGTGGCAGACCGTGGACGTCGGTGACAACACGGAAGCGACCTACCGCAGCCTGCTCACCCAGCACATCCTGCCCCGCTGGGGCACCACCCCCATCGGCCAGATCACTCCCGCCGACGTCCAGGTGTGGCTCAAGCGACTACGCACCACTTACGCCGCCAGCACCATTACCAGCCTCCGCAAACTCTTCGCCATGCTCATGGCCGACGCCGTGGACAACCGGCTCCTGGCAACCAGCCCTGTACGCCCCCGCAAACGCGGAAGGGGCTGCCTCGAACCTACCCGCGAACGCCTCTGGGCGGAGGAACATCAAGTCCTCACCATTGCCCACCGCATCCTCCGCCTGGCCTCCCGTAACCAGTGCCTGCTGGTGATCACCGCGGCCTACACCGGCATGCGCTGGGGCGAACTCGCCGGCCTGCACCGCGACAACCTCGACCTCACCCACGGCCGCATCCACATCACTGCCGATGCCGGAGCCCTGCATGAGGTCAACGGTCATCTCAGCCTCGGCCACCCCAAGACCCGCGCCAGCGTCCGCACCATCACTCTCCCACCCTTCCTCACCCAGCTATTGGCCACCGACCTCGCCGCGTCCACCCGCCCCTTCGTCTTCACCACCCTGCGCGGCAGACACCTACGCCGCTCAGGCTTCCAACGCCGCCTATGGGCCCCAGCCGTGGGCGGCGGCAGCTACCTCGGCGAAACATGGGCCCCTGTCCGGCAGGGGCTGACGTTCCACGGGCTGCGGCACTCACACAAGACCTGGCTGATCGAAGACGGCGTCCCCGAGGTCGCCCAGGCACGTCGCCTCGGCCACACCATGGAAGACAAGATCGACGATGTGTACTCCCACGTCGCCGCCAGCATCGACACCCGCCTCGTGGCAGGTCTCGAAACCCGCTGGCACCGCTCCATCGAGCGCTACCGCCACAACAGCAGCGGCCAAGGACCCCAGCCGATCGCCTCCTGAGAAACGCCGACCCCGGCGAGTGCCGCCCGGTCGGGAACGCGCAGCCGCCCGGGGTAGCGGCGGCGCCGCTCAGGAGCGGGCGGCAGCAGCGGAGCCACGCGCTCCCACAGGTCATCCGGAACAAGACCAGCACGCACCCGGACACCCTGCCCACGAAGATCACCGGGCATAGAACTTACGACTCAACTCATTCTGAAACGATCAGTAAGGGCGTGCAGATCATTAACCCGTCTCTTTGATCTTGGTTTGGGTGAGGTCTGGACTGAGGAAGGCCGCGATGTCGGCAGGCGTGCGGAAACGAGCGGTGGAAGCGTTGACGTGGTGACCGTGTGCTTCCAGGAGAGGCCGGACTTCCTGGCTCGCTCGGCTGATGGTCATGGCAGTGACTCCGAAGAGCTGGCCCAAGAGGTCCATGGTGGCCAGTTTGCGCAGGTGGAGGACGGTGGCCAGGATCCGGTCCGCCGGCGTGAGCTTGGCTTTGGCACCTGTGCCGGCGGCCACCAGGCGCTCGCGACCGCGACGGGCACGAAGAGTCTGCTCGCGCTGTAGCTCCATCTCGGGGACGAGTGTGTCGATCAGCTCGCTGAGTTGTTTGTCGGACGTGCCGGTGAGTTCGGGGTGCCGCAGGCAACGCGCCGTCAAAGGTGGCGGGTTGCGCACTGGCGGCTGGTCCGTCGTGTCACTGGCCTTGGTCTCTTCCAGTGGTGGTTGGGGGTGAAGGGTGTAGTTCCAGTCGCCGTGGAAGCGGTGACGGGTGATCGGCAGGGCAGCCAGTTCGGCGTCGGTGACCTGGATGCCCGTTGGGTAGCGGTGAGTGTCGAGTTCGGCATGCACGGCCAGGCCGGTTCTGGTGGTGGTCGCGGCGATGCTCTGGACGATGACTTCGTGGCTGGTCAGGGGCCTTCCGCGCCAGTTCATGGTGATGTGGGAGAACAGCCGGTGCTCGATCCGGTTCCACTTCGCTGTGCCGGGCGGAAAGTGGCAGACGGTGATCGCTAGCCCGGTCTCGGTGGCCAACTGTGCCAGCTCGGTCTTCCAGGTGCGGGTGCGATAGCCGTTGGACCCGCCGGCGTCGGCGGTGATCAACAGTCGGTCGGCTGCCGGATAGGCGTTGTGTCCGGCACCGTTCCACCAGCGGCGGATGGACTCGACGGCGAACGCGGCGGTGTCGTGGTCGGTGCCCACGTTGACCCAGCCGGTGTCCGCAGCGATGTCGTAGATGCCATAAGGCACCGCCTTGCCCAGCTCACGGTCGGGAAAGTCGTGGGTGTCCACCGCCACCGGCTGCCCCTTCGGCTCCCACTCCCGGCCGTGGTTCTTGAAGGGGCCGACCAGCTCCTTCTTCTTGGTATCCACGCTGATCACCGGTTGCCCGGCGTCCTGGTGATGGCGGGCCTGGTCGTTGAGATAGCTGAACTGGGCATCACGGTCGGGATGCTGCTTGCCCTCCAGGATCTTGGCGTTGCCCTGCAGGCTGAAGCCCTCCTCGCGCAGCAGGTCGCCCACCGTGTCCGGGCCGATCCGGTATCCCTGACGAGTCAGCTCGTCCGCGAGTTTGCGGGTGGACTTGCAGGTCCAGCGCAGCGGCGACATGGGATCCCCGCGCACATCAGGCTCGACGAGAGCCAAAAGTGCATCCCGCAGGGCCGGCTCGCGGTCGACCAGGCGCTTGCGGCCGCCACCAGCCCGGCGGACACGTCCCAACGGAGCCTCACCGGAATCAAGTTCTCGCACACCGAGCGACACAGTGCCCTCACGGACACCAGCGGCACGAGCAACCGCCCTGATCCCACCGCGACCGAGCGACCGGGCTTCCGCCCCTATCAGCAGGCGACGCTGCCGCTCGTCCAGATGCGGCAGGATCGCCGCGAACTTTGCCGCCAGTGTCACCCGTTGCTCGTCCGACCCGCCCATGCCAGACCAACGAACCACCGAGCGGAAAGCCACGGGTTAATGATCTGCACGCCCTAAGCGGCAGCCTCCCCCTCGAGAGCTGGCGACGACCGGCTGCCAACCCGCCCCTCCCGGGCGCGGGAATGGGCGGGCAGCAACGGCTCCACCTCACTGCCCGCCGGGCGCAGCGGCACCGGGTCGACCACGGCGGGCGAATCCCCGCCCATCGCGGCGGTCAGTGGTCCGTGCACGGGCTCGCCGTTACTAGCACCCGATTAGTGCTGCGGGGAACGACTGGTCTCTTCCGCGGCGTCTCTGCTTGGCAACTCGTGTGCAGTGCAGCAGGGAGGTCTCGGACGCCCCGAGGCCTCCCTGCTTCGACACCCGCTTAGGAGTTCGATCGCTGGTTGCCTCGGTGCTGCTGAGCACCAGGTCAGGGGCCGTAACTGGGTCCATGGGTGGTCTTCTGGGTGTCGCCGAGAACCTGAAAAGAAGGCTAGCCCTCCGCGTACGGAAGGTGAGCTGGCTTAGCTGGTGAAACGATCCCTGAACGTCCGTGGTTGTGCGTCGCTGTGCGGCACCGGTGTGTGCCAGTTGGTGTTACACGCCTCCGGCGGAAGACGCCTTCGGCGCCTGCGTCTCGCAGCGGTCAGCTTTGATGACGGGCTGCAACACCTCGGGGTGTTGCAGCCGTTTGTGACCGGGCAGGCCGGACACCGGCTACTTCCCCTGCCCGGGCCGTTGATACAGGTCAGAGCGGCAACCGGACAGTCGGACAGCCCGGACACTGAACAAGCCCTGCGCTCGTCTGGGCGGTTCCTCAACGTCGCGGCCCTGTCCGTATGTACGAGGAGAGGTCGCTCCAGCGCCTCTGTCCTGACTCCCTTCGCCCCGCGCTCTTCCCGAGGCTTGCAGCGACAGGAATGATCAGTCTGAACGATCCGACTAGTGTCCTGAGTCGTTAATTCGCTGCGTAAGTTGGTGATCGTTCGGCATGATGGCCGGATGGCGAGGACGGGACGGCCGAAGGCCGAGCTGGTGCTGACCGACGATGAGCGCGAGACGTTGAACCGCTGGGCCAGGCGTCGTACCTCCTCGCAGGCTCTGGCCCTGCGGTGCCGGATCGTGCTGGATTGCGCGACGGGGACGACGAACAAGGACGTCGCCGCCCGGCTTGGTATCGAAGCGCACACCGTCAGCCGGTGGCGGGCTCGGTTCGTCCGTGACCGGCTGGAAGGACTGACGGACGAGCCGCGTCCCGGTGCCCCCAGGAAGATCACCGACGAGCAGGTCGAAGAGGTGGTCGTCAAAACGCTGGAAGCCACCCCGAAAGACGCCACTCACTGGTCAACGCGCTCGATGGCCACTGAGGTGGGCCTGTCGCAGTCAGCCATTGCGCGGATCTGGCGGACCTTCGGCCTCAAGCCGCACCTGGTGGACACCTTCAAACTGTCGAAGGACCCGCAGTTCATCGAGAAGGTCCGCGACGTGGTCGGACTGTATCTCGCCCCGCCCGAGCACGCCCTGGTGCTATGCGTAGACGAGAAGACCCAGATCCAGGCGCTGGACCGGTCGGCGCCGGTGCTGCCGATGATGCCGGGCATGCCTGAGCGCCGCACCCACGACTACGTGCGTGGCGGGGTGACCACCCTGTTCGCCGCGCTGAACACCGCGACGGGAGAGGTGATCGGGCAGATCCACCGCCGCCACCGGGCCGTGGAGTTCAAGAAGTTCCTCGCCCGTATCGACAGGGAAGTTCCCGCTGGGCTGGAAGTCCACCTGATCTGCGACAACGCCTCGACGCACAAAACACCCGCCATCCAGCGGTGGCTGGCCGCCCGTCCCCGCTTCCACGTGCACTTCACCCCCACCAGCTCCTCCTGGCTCAACCAGGTCGAGCGATGGTTCGCCCTGCTGACGACCAAGCAGATACGGCGAGGCGTCCACAGATCCGTCCAGGCCCTGGAGAAGGACATCCGCACCTGGATCAAGACCTGGAACGAAGACCCCAAACCCTTCGTCTGGACCAAAACCGCAGACGAGATCCTCGAACGCCTAGCCGGATATCTGAACCGAATCAATGACTCAGGACACTAGAGCCATGGAGCAGAGCACATGACCGAGCGGACTTGCCACCTTGTCGCTGATCCGAGGAGTCGGGACACTAGGAAGGTCCGGGTTCGGGCCTCACGCTGGTTCGCCGCTGTCCAGCTCGACCGAGATAGTTACGTCGATGCCGAGTCCTCGCGGGGCGACGAACCAGATCTACCCGCGGACTACGTAGAGGCAGTCGACAAGGCGCGCGATGCGGCAATGGACTGCATTCGGTATGACGGCTATCGGGGCGCCTTCTACTTCGGGCGGGGCCCTCGGTGGATCGATTTGTGCGTTCGTTTTCGAGACATCGAGGCTACGGTCGAAGCGTTGCGTGCAGCAGAGCTCGAACACGACTACAGCGGACTGCACGCACTCGCCGATCGGCTCGTATTACCCCTTGACGAGTGGCTGTCTCCCGGTGAGCGAGAGCTGATCCGCGGAGTGGACTTCGACTCACCCCCCCGGGGTGTTCCTGAAGTTCCTGCGCGCCAAGGCCACTACGTACGGTTTGCGCCTCAACGGTCGGGCGACGGCTGGCAGCGTGTGGGTTCGCCCCACACTGTCCACAGCTCAGAAGCAGATTCGGGAGATGTTCCCCGAACAGTATCCGGGGTGGGTGGACCGCTGGACCGGTTACATCGAATCGGAGGATGCACCCTTCCGACCTTGGGTGGGAGGCAGTGACGAGGACCTGAGCCGCGGTGCGATCCCAGTCCAATTCCAGCAGTTGGAAACAGAGAATGGCGGCGAGTGCCCGTGTGGCATGCGTCTTCAAGATGTGGGGGATGACGACAACGTCCACCGCGTACATCATGCGAATTGGGCGCTAGGCGTTCGGGTGCCGAAAAGCCTTGACTGGTGGGGTGATCTGGTAGTGGTCACCACGCAGTCTCCCATTTCGTGGCGGAAGTTGGCCTATCAGGTGGCACGCATGCCGCAGAGGGAGGACAACTACGACTTCCCGTCGTGGTCCCACATGGGCGAGCCCGAGGCGACTTCGGACAGCTATCGCGCATATCTGTTGAAAGTGGACGAGCGCATCGTCGGCTACGTGGCCGCGCACGACACCAACGAGCACCGACGTTGGGATTTGGCCGACGGGTCCAAGTACGGAGTAGAGGACGCCACCCTGCGCCCCCGAATCATCCTCATTTGGGTAGCAGACGCCTATCGGCACCGCGGCATTGGCACCACACTCGTGCAGGCACTCGCCACCAACTTTGGATGCGAGGTTGCGGATGTGTCCTGGTCGACTCCCGTAAGCGCTGCGGGCCGGCGCCTTGCTCGCCGACTCTCACCCGACGGCATCTGGGTCAGCTGAACGGCCTTACAGCGCCTGTGGGGTTCCAGAACGTGGCCACCTGCGATGACCTGTGTGTCTACGCCGCTCGCTCGTACTCGTTGATAAGGCCTCCGATGCCCGATCGCTGGGCGTGAGCCGGACCTTGTCCTTGCCGAGTTGGCGTTCCAGCACGGTGATCTGGTGGCGCAGGGCGAGGACCTCCGCGTCCTTGTCCCGGTCGGTCATCGGCAGCAGGCGAAGCATCGCGAACGCGTTCGACACACCCAGGTAAGCCAGTCGCAGCAGCACGATCGATCATCATGACGTGCTGACGGCAACTGCGCGAGAGCGCCGGCTCAGACGACCGCGGCCAGATTTCGGGAAACCCGATGCACCGGCTCCTACCAGGGCGGATGAGGTTTCTGGCAAGGGCACGGCCGGGCCGCCCTGTTTTCGACCACCTTTGGCGCCCTCGGTGCCCTTGGTGCCTGGGCCGCAGGTGGTGGACTCGGGGGAAGCGCATGCGTGCTCGCGGGCGTCGTTGTGGCGGCCGCCATGTTCACCGTCCAGCTCATCGGCATTCTGGCGAGAACCATCCGGTGATCCACGGAAACCGGGCAGTCAAGGCGGTGCGCAGGACAGTGGTGGGCTACGCCTCAGTCCTTCCGGCGGTGGGCGGAGATGCAGCACCCCAAGCACCCAGCCGCGGGCCTGGCCCACCGTGCCGGGCCCGCCACTGTCGAGCAGCTCCAGAACACGCCGTGGGCTACTTGTGGATCTTTGCGCAGGCCAGACGGTCGGGCTCGTGGGCAAACGCGGCACACAGCTGGCTGTTGTGCGGGAACCGTTTGTTGATCCGCCACTTGGCGACTTGGAATGTGCGGCCCCCTGCGTGAACGCTCTTCGTGTGCTTCCAGCCGGTGACCCATCGGCGCCAGTCACCGTGCTGCCACAAGGAGATGCGGGCTTGTGCCCCGGGCTTCCGGCCATCGAGCGTGGCTCGTACCTCCCGGACGTGAAGCTGCTCACCGATGACGCCGATGCCCACGGGCCCGTCGTGTCCGCTCCCGGAGGCATGAGCGGGAGTGACTGGCGCCACCAAGAGCATAACGGCGGTCGCTGTAGCGGCCATTGATCGATTCATGCCGTGCTTAACGTCCACGCGGATCCGGGGTTGCGCGTCTACCTCCGACACCTTTGCCGGTCTGACCGCTGGACCCGCCCTTGGCACGGCTCTGACCGGTTGGGCACAGTCTCCGGTTCAGGCGCGGCGTGAGCCGGTCGGCCACCATCAGGGCATGGTGTAGATCACACAGGACCGGTCAAGATCTTTTGACGGTCACTGGACCTCCCGGGACCGAGAGGTGTGCAGTGGCAGCCGGTGCAGCAGCGCTGCCAGGAATGCCCGATCCCCCGGGCGTGAACCGGATCTTGTCCTTGCCGAGTTGGCGCGTCAGCACAGTGATCTGCTGGCGTGAGGTGAGGGTCTCCGCGTCCACGGAAGGGGCACACCCCTGCGTCGGCGGGGACCACCCGCCGATCCGGCGCCGGGTGGTCGTCGTCCGCGGAACACCCCCGCGCCGGCGGGGACCACGAGGCAGCGTCAGGAAACTACACATTCGGAACCGGAACACCCCCGCGCCGGCGGGGACCACGACAGCTACGACGAAGCGCTCGCCGACCTGGCCGGAACACCCCCGCGCCGGCGGGGACCACCCGCGCTGCCGGAGCGACTGGGTGATGCCCTGCGGAACACCCCCGCGCCGGCGGGGACCACATCAGGTCCTGAGACAGACCCCGCTTGGACAGCGGAACACCCCCGCGCCGGCGGGGACCACGAGGGCTTGCGGCATGTACGTCTCGAGGAGGGCGGAACACCCCCGCGCCGGCGGGGACCACGCCACCCAGTCCCCAATGAGGCCGCCCCGCGTCGGAACACCCCCGCGCCGGCGGGGACCACCGACGCGTCGGGGGACGCGGTCGCCACAGGGGCGGAACACCCCCGCGCCGGCGGGGACCACACATCTCACCGAGAGGGATCTCCATGCGTCATCGGAACACCCCCGCGCCGGCGGGGACCACGGCGTCCGTCATGGCCTCACCTCATCCACGATCGGAACACCCCCGCGCCGGCGGGGACCACACGGGTGCGGACAGCACCCGCTGAACGCTGGACGGAACACCCCCGCGCCGGCGGGGACCACATGCCGAGCCCGTCGGTGGCCTCGTACTGCTGCGGAACACCCCCGCGCCGGCGGGGACCACGACTCCGGGCCTACCGCCCGTGCCGCCTTGTTCGGAACACCCCCGCGCCGGCGGGGACCACTCTTCGAATTCACCAGCCAGAGCACTGTAGGTCGGAACACCCCCGCGCCGGCGGGGACCACCCAAGGATCGTGCGCTTCTTGGGGCGGGTGGACGGAACACCCCCGCGCCGGCGGGGACCACCTGTGTGCGCTGGGTGTTCCGAGTTTTTGAATCGGAACACCCCCGCGCCGGCGGGGACCACACTTCCTGACCTGGTCTTTGGTAGGCGATTTGTCATCCCTTTGCGAACGCTCCTTGCACCGGGATGCCCTTCCTTGCGTTCTGGTGGGGCTGTATTGATCTCTGCCCGGTGGATGTCAGTGCTGTGTGGTTGGGTCGTTGGGCATGGTTGGTGTGAGGGAGGAGCCTACCGTCGTGGCGGTGTTGTTCGAGGGAGCGGATGAGTCCGCTTGGGGGAAGTCACGGGGGCTGGATCCGTCGCTTCTGCCGTATCCGTTGGTGCGGCATCTGCTGGATGCGGCTGCGATGGCGCTGCATTTGTGGGACAGGTATCTGTCGGAGTCGCAGAGGCGTTGCATTGCTGCTGGGCTGGGTTTGGGGCGAGACCTTGGTCGGGCTCGTGCGATGACCGCGCTGTGCGCTGGTCTGCACGATTTGGGGAAGCTGTCGGGTTTTCAGTTGTGTGATGTGCGCGCTCGTGAGGGGTTGAGTGAGACCTTGCGCGGGGATCTGGGCCGTATCGGTGTAGAGCGGATGCCGCACGAGGTGGCTGGGATGCGTGCGGCTGGGTCGGTTCTTGCCGGGTTGGGGTTTCAGGAGGACGGCGGGTCCGTCAACAGCGCGATGCGCAGGGTGGCGGAGATCATCGGCGGTCATCATGGGCGGTTCCACGACGTTGTGGGGTTCCATACGGCCAACCTGGATTTGCTGGGTGGTCGGGCGTGGGTCAGGCAGCGGGAGGCACACGCCCGTGTCGTGTTCGACATGCTGGGCGCGCCGATGGCGCCGGAGTCGGTTGATGCTCCGGCTGCGGTTCTGGTGACGGGCCTGGTGATTCTGGCGGACTGGCTGGTGAGCCAGGAAGAGTACCTACGGCGTCGCCAGCGCCAGCTGGACGACTCGCTGACCGTGCATTTCGAACAGTCATGCGCGGATGCGGAGGAGTTGGTGCGTCAGGCTGGTCTGCTGCCAGTGGAGTTGGAACGTAAGGGATTCGCCGAGACCTACGGTATCCGAGGGGCGCCGAATCCATTGCAGCGGTCGGTGGCCGAAGAACTCGCCGCTGCCCTCGCCGACGCAGACCCGGTGGATCCGGGCGGGCGCAGTGGCGGGATCATGCTGGTCACGGCGGCGCCCGGCGACGGTAAGACCGAGACCGCGCTGCAGGCCGAGCGGGTGCTGTCGGCACGCTTCGGCACGCGAGGGTATGCCTTCCTGCTGCCGAACATGGCCACCAGCGATCAGATGTATATGCGGGTGGCTGGGGTGGTGGCCCGGCAGGCGGGGGAGGGGGCCGGACTGACGCTTACGCACAGCATGGCATGGCTCAACAGCGCCTATGCCGAGGACGACATCGGTGAACTGCGGGTGGTGACGTGCGAGGGGGAGGAAGAAGGCGCGCACGGCCTGGGGCGCCGGGAGGCGGACATGAGGCCGGTGCGCTGGCTGCGGGGAGCGAAGCGGCCGCTGCTGGCCCAGTTCGCGGTCGGCACGGTGGACCAGGCGCTGATGGCGGTGCTACCGGTGCGGCACAACGCGCTGCGTCTGCTGGCGTTGTCCGGAAAGACTTTCATCCTGGACGAGGCGCACGCTTACGACCCGTACATGCAGGTGCTGTTGGGCCGTCTGCTGAACTGGCTGGGCAGGTACGGGGTTCCGGTGGTGCTGCTGTCCGCGACCTTGCCTGCCTCGGTGAGCGACCGGCTGATCAAGGAGTACCTCCGGGGCGCGGGACATAAGACGTCGCAGCTCAAGGGGCGGACGTTCGCGGCGCCGTATCCGGGCTGGCTGTATGTGGACGCGGCTGACACGTCGACCGTCGAGATCTCCGAGACACGGCAGAAGGAGCAGACCCGGGAGCGCAGCCTGCGGCTCGCGGTGCAGGTGGAGGCCGTAGTGCACGGCGCGAGCGGCGGCACGCGCAATCGGCTCAAGGTGATCGAGCGGCTCCTTGAGCCGGTGCTCGGGGATGAGGGCGGCTGTGTGCTGGTGGTATGCAACACCGTCGCCGAGGCCCAGGACACCTTCAACAGCCTGCGCACCCTGCTGGACAGCCATCGGCAGGCAGGCGGGGACGACGTACAACTGCTGCACGCACGGTTTCCCGCCGAGGAACGCGAACGGCGCAGCAGGTCGGTTGCCAATGGGCTGGGACGCGGCGGGCCGCGTCCTCAGCGGCGGATCGTAGTGGCGACCCAGGTGGTCGAACAGTCGCTTGATCTTGATGCGGACCTTGTCATCAGCGACCTGGCTCCGCTGGCTCTGCTTCTTCAGCGGGCGGGGCGTTGCTGGAGGCACGAGGCGTGGTGGTCGAAGCACGGACGGCCGCAGGGCCGTCCACGTCCCGCTTGGACGGCTGGGCCGCGGCTGGTGGTGCTGGATCCGCTGCTCGGCGGGGGAGCGGTACCGGTGCAGTGGGGAGAGGTGTATGCGCCGTTCTTGCTGTCCACCACGTCTGAGGCGTTGGCGCGGCAGGGGGAGGAGCCCATCGCGGTTCCGGAGGGAGTGCAGGATCTCGTTGAGCAGGTGCACGGCCACCGGGCGGAGCTGTTCGTGTGGGATGACCCGGGTAAGTCGGCGGCCTTCACCGCCTACCGGGGCAAGGAACTTGCCGAACGCGGTGTCGGGGACGTGCTTGTCATCCCCCGGGCCGGCGGCGTCGTGGGCCTGCACGATCTGCATCACCTGACAGGTGCGGAGGAGGAATGGGAAGCGGCGACGCGGCTCGGTGCAGACTCCGTACGCGTGATCTGCGTCTACGCGCACGCCGACGGCTCCGTCACCTTGGACGAAGAAGGCGCCAGGAGACTGCCAGGAGCTGAAGGCGGGACTTTGACGACTGCGGATGTCCGCACAGTGATGGCTCGCACCATCCCGGTGAACGCCGACTGGTTCAAGGGGGAGTTGGAACAGCACATGGTCCCCACGGAGTGGAGCGAGCACCCGCTGCTTGGGGACCTGGTGATGCTGCGGCAGCCAGTAATCGGCGGGCGGGCACAGGCCGTGGTCGTGTGTGGGAAGAACCTGTACCTGGATTCGGATCTGGGACTAATCCGATGAGCAGGCGTCCTGCCGCTGGACGGTGATCACCCCCGCGTCGGCGGGGAAAGCATCAACCAGGCAAGCCCGGCGAACGCTTCTATCGAAACACCCCCACATCGGTGAGGACCATGAGGCGCGGACCGCCGGTGGGGCGCATGACTTCAGCACGCCCCGCCAGCGTAAAAGGGTGCCAGGTACTACGCGGACGTGGAACCACGACGAAGCCGACTGTGGGCCTCTGTGAGCGTGGCCAGTATGACGCCACATGCGGCTGCAGCGGAGGGAGTGGGCCGGACGAAGAGGATCACGAGAATGAGCACCACGAGCAGAGTGATCGTCCAGGGGTGGTGCCCGGGCGGTAATGCGGTTGGTGAGTTCCGTGACAAGGCGTCCTCCTCGGAGGGTGGCGAAGCGGGTTCCTGCGAGAGTGCCGCTGCTGCCCTGTGCGCGCAAGGGGGCCCATCAAGCCAGGCTAACGCTTCTATCTTGCCGTCAGGTAGGCGCGCCTCTGCCGTCGACACGCGCACAACTTGCCTACCCTACCGAGGTGTTGCTGGAGAGATCGGTGTTGCTCGTTTACTCGGCGCCGTTGTCAGCGGTGCCTGCTTCACTGTGTCTGCGCCCTCACTCCTCGCCCGGGTGAGGGTCGCACGGCTGTGTCATGTCCGCCTGCAGTTGGCAGCCGGCGAGCGAAGGAAGGGGAGTATGGCTGACGGATTCGACCTGCGTGATGAGCCGTGGATTCCGGTCTGCTGGGTCGACGGTGCGTCGACCTGGGTGGGGCTGCGGGAACTGTTCCACAAGGCGCACGAGATCGCCGACCTGGAGTTGCCCGTACCGCCGGCGGCGTCCGGGCTGGTGCGCATACTCGCTGCGATGACCGCGCGGATCGCCCGCGACGAGCAGGGCGTCGGCCTGGACGACGGGGACACGGCGGAGGAGATCACCGAGTGGATCGACCTGCGCGGACGGATCCTGGCAGGCCGGTGTTTCCGGCCGAGGGCCGTGGACGCGTACTTGGACGAGGAAGTGCCAGTCGGGTCCTTAAACCTGTTCGACCCGGTACGGCCTTTCCTCCAGGACCGGCGGCTGCGCGCGGAGTGCGTGGATGCGCAGGGTGCGCCGAATCCGTCGGGTGTGAACAAGCTGGTCTTCGGGCGGCCCACCGGCGTCAACGGTGCCGTGTTGTTCGGTCATTTCACGGATGGCGATCCGGTGAGTGTTACGGCTGCGGAGGCGGCCTGGCATTTGATCGCGCAGTTGTACTACGGGCCGTCCGGGCAGTGCACCCCGCGCCGTATCACCGAGGTGCGGGCCGGTAGCACGGATGCGGGGCCGTTGCGCAAGGCGGTCTCGTTTCATGCGTGGGCGCCGGATCTGTTCACCAGTCTCGTCCTGGCGGTCCCCGTCCCGGACCGGGGCGTCGACGCAGAGGTGTCGGACGAGTGCCCGTGGGAAGCTCCGGCCCCTGCGGACCCGCTTGCAGCGCCTGCAGAACCAGCCTGGCCGGGGCGGCTGCTGACCGGCAGGTTCCGCCACAGTGTTCTGCTGGTTCCGTCCGAGAACCGGACAGCGGTGGTTGATGCCTATGTGACCTGGTCCACTCACGAGCCCAGGCATACCGTGTGGGACCCGTACGTCATCCTCGACCGTGACAGGGAAGGGCAGTTACGTGTCCGGGAAGCCGACGGGCGGCGTGCGGTGTGGCGGGACGTGGACGCGCTGCTGCTGATGGACGGCAGTCACTCCACCGTGCGACCGCCCAGTCTCAACCATCTCCCTCCGCCGCTGCGTTCGCGTCTGTCCGTGCGGGCCTACGGCTTTCACCAGGACGGCAAGCAGACTGACACGACTTGGTTCGAGGCCACGACCCCGCCCGTACTTCAGTGGCAGGAGGAGGCCGACCCGCTTATGGCGCGTCATCTGGCCCGGTGCCATGAGGCGGCCGAGGACGTCGGCGCACGCCTCGACTACGCCGCCCGCTTGGCGTGGAAGGTGGCCACCGACGCCGGTGTCGCGGCCGATGCCAAGGTCAAACTCGACCGGCGCAGGCCAGGCCCGTGGGCTGAGGTAGCTTCCAGGCGATACTGGCCGGCTGCCGAGCGGGAGTTCTGGCGGATGGCCACCCCGCAACGATGCGACAACCCCCCGCTGCTGCCGCTGATCGAAGCAGCGCTCGTGGCGTTGGACGAGGCGATCGGCCCCGTGAACCGGGCCGACATCCGAGTGGCTCGCGCCCGCAACCGAGCCCGCGCCGCCCTCCGCGCTCTTCTGCGTGCCGCCGCCTGATCAGCTGCCTTCCTGTCTGCGAGGAGTCCTGTCCATGACCAGTACACCCCCATCGACGGCATCCGCGGCGCCACGGGCCTCCGACAAGTTCGTGGCCTACGTCCTGTCGCTGTGCGAGAACAAGCGGACCCAGTCCGACCTGCGCACCGGGCTCGCCCTGCCCGTCGAACGCTGCAACTACCTGCACCGCTACCTCGTACGCCGCCTGCCCAAGGTCATGCACCGAGACAGCCGACGTGCCCACTACGCGGTGGCCGCCCTGATCGCGGCGCGGCCCCGGGCGGCCCGGGCTGCGGAGGCGGAGCGGGCCGAGAGCAGCCAGGACACACCGTCGTGGTTCACGCGCCCGAATCTCGGTGCCAGCCTGGCCGCCGCGGTCAACGCCAGCATTCTCAAGTCGGATTCCGCTGAAGGCGACCTGCACCTGTTCGCCCGGCAGAGCAGCGACGCCCTGCACCCGCGCCTGCCCGCACTGACCCGGCACCTGCTCAGCGGCGGCATCGCCGTCGACTGGGCCGTGCTACTGGAAGACCTCAGCTGGTGGGACCGCGACCGTGACCGGGTGGTGACCCGTTGGCTGGAGAGCTACTTCCGCACCCTCGGAGACGAAGACGACGACGCTCCTGCCCCGGACGACACCACCGCCCGCTAGGCCGACCAGCACAAGGAGAACATCTGATGTCGTTGTACCTGGACCTGAACGCCGTCCAGTCAGTACCGGCCGCCAACCTCAACCGTGATGATCTTGGTTCGCCCAAGACTGTCCGCTACGGCAACGCGTCCCGTATCCGGGTGTCCAGCCAGTCCTGGAAGCGGGTCATCCGGCATGGGGTCGAGCAGGACCTGGGGGAGAAGGCCGCCCGTACCCGGCAGGTGCCCATCAAGATCCGCCAGGCCCTCACGTGCCAGGGCTGGCCGGAGGAGCTGGCCGAGTTCGCCGGAACGCAAATCGCCGCGAGTGCCGGAAAGAAGGGCATCGGGACGGAGAAGGAAGGCCACACCTCGGTTCTGCTGTTCCTGCCGGAGAGCGGGCTTGAGGAACTCCTCGCCATCTGCATCGAGCACCGCGACGCCCTGGAGCAGAACTTGGGGAAGAAGAAGCCCCCCGCGCTCCTGCCCGCCGACCGTGTCGAAGAGATCCTCAAGCGGCGCACCGCGTCCATCAGCCTGCTGGGGCGGATGCTGGCCGAACTGCCCGGAGCCAACGTCGACGGTGCCGCCCAGGTCGCCCACGCCTTCACCACGCACGCTTCCGAGCCCCAGAGGGACTACTTCACAGCGGTGGACGACTGGCTCGGCGAAGCCGACACCGGCAGTGGCCATCTCGACACCAGCGAGTTCAGTGCCGGTGTCTTCTACCGCTACGCCACCGTGAACATCGCCGACCTGCTGACCAACCTCGACGGGGACGAGAAGGCGGCCCGCACGGTCCTCGGTTCGTTCGCCGAACACTTCCTGATGTCGCTGCCCCAGGCGAAGAAGAACAGCACCGCCCCGCATACCGTCCCCGACCTCGCCTACCTCGCCATCCGCACCCAGCGCCCCCTCTCTCTGGCTGCCGCGTTCGAGACACCGGTCAGGCACAGCAACGACGGTTTCGCCCGCGCCTCCCGCAAGGCACTCGCCGGCCACGCGAGCGACCTCAACCGCCTCACCGGCGACCGCCATCGCCCCTTCCACGGCTACACCACGGTCACCGACACCGCACCGGCCGCCACCGACGATCCCCTCGACCTGACCCCCCTCGGCACGGAACACGCCTCGTTCTACGATCTGATCGACGCCGCTCTCGACGCGGCCCTGCCCGCCGCCGGAGGACAGGCGTGAGCGGGCTGGTCCTGCGGCTGGCCGGACCATTGCAGTCATGGGGTGAACGCTCGGCGTTCCCCCTGGACCGCGACACCGCCCCCTTCCCCACCCGCTCCGCAATGATCGGCATGTTCGCCGCGGCCGAAGGCATCCCCCGCCACGACAGCACGGCCCTGGACTGCTACACGGAGCTGGAGTTCACCGTCCGTGTCGACCGGCCCGGCATCCGTCTCACCGACTACCACACCGTCGGGGGCGGCCGGCCAAAGGACCAGACCGCCGCCACCAGCGGCGGCAGCAACAAGGGCGCGGCCGTCATCACCCACCGCCACTACCTGGCCGACGCCGTCTTCGTCGTCGCCGTCACCGGCCGCGACACCCTTGTCGACCGTATCGCCCACACCCTTCACCAGCCGCACTGGCCGCCTCACCTCGGCCGCCGGTCCTGCGTCCCGGACGAACCGCTCCTGCTCCGTCCCCGGACACCTGACGCGGCCGCGGAACTGCTCCAGCACGTCCCACTCAGCCCCGACCCCGCCCGGCCACTGCCCCAGGACCGCACCGTCGCCGTCACCTTCCTCTGGGAGCGCCCACGCCTCCAGCATCCGGACGGCGCGGACCTCATCACCGTCCAAGACATGCCCCGCAGCTTCCACCCCCAAGGCCGCCGCCACGACCGGCGGCGCCTGCACCGCACCGTCGAACACCTCCCCGCCGAGCTGGCCGTCAGCCCTCACACCCTCCACCGCCAGCTGATCGACTACGCGACGAAGGAGACCGCCGCATGACCCTACGCGGCGCAGTACTCGCCCGGATCCGCCTCAACCCCCAGCACCGCGCAGTGCAACGGGACCTGCGCGACGCCACCGAGATGCATCGCACCCTGATGCGGCTGGTTCCCGACGGCCTGGGCGCATCCCCACGCCAAACCGCAGGCTTGCTCTACCGCCTCGACGAAACCGACACCACCAGCACCCTGCTGGTCCAGGCCACCTCCCTTGACCTCGCCCACCTGCCCGCCGGCTACGGCCACGGCGACCTCAAAGACCTCACCCCGATGTTCAGCGCCCTCACCAAAGGCCGCGCCGTCCGCTACCGCATCACTGTCAACCCCACCAAGACCGAGCGCCTCCCCATGGACCAGAAAGGCAAGCGCGGCCAACGCCTCCCCCTCACCGGCCCGGACGCCGACCAGTGGTGGACCCGCCGCGCAGCCGAAGCCGGACTCACCCTCCACACCTGCCTGCCCACCCCCGTCGCCCCCGCACGCCACCCCTCCAAAGACGACGGCAAACCCCCGCACCACCACCTGGTGCGCTACGACGGCACCGCCACCGTCACAGACCCCGACACCCTCGCCGACGCCGTACTCACCGGCATCGGCCGAGCCAAGTCCTACGGCGCCGGCCTCCTCAGCCTCGCCCCCGCATGACCACATCCCCCACAGACGGCCAGGCCCGCAGACGCCTAGCCGCCCCTACCCTCGCCATGCTCCCGCGCATCGCCGACTCCCTGTCCTTCCTGTACCTCGACATGGTCCGCGTCGTCCAGGACGACACCGGCGTCTGCGCCCAGATCAAAACCGACGACAATCGCATAGACACCGTCTACGTCCCCACCGCCGCACTCACCTGCCTCCTCCTCGGCCCAGGAGTCTCCATCACCACCCGCGCCCTGACCACGCTCGCCCGCCACGGCACCAGCGTCGTGTGCACCGGCGCTGGAGGCGTCCGCGCCTACGCTGGCATCCTGCCCGACTCCCTCACCACCCACTGGCTCGAACAGCAAGCCACGGCCTGGGCCGACCCCGAACGACGGCTCGACGTCGCCACCCGCATGTACGAAAAGCGCTTCGGTGACGACACCGTCCCTTCGGGTACCACTCTTGCCCAACTACGCGGCATGGAGGGCCAACGCATGAAGGCGCTCTACAAACTCCTTGCCCAGAAACACGGCATCGGACGCTTCCGCCGCAACTACCACCCCGACCAGTGGCACCAGCAAGACCCGGTCAACCTCGCCCTGTCCGCCGCCAACACATGCCTCTACGGCATCGTCCACGCAGCTCTACTCGCCCTCGGCATCTCACCAGCCCTCGGCTTCGTCCACACAGGCACCCAGCACGCCTTCGTCTACGACATCGCCGACCTCTACAAAGCAGACACCACCCTCCCCCTGGCCTTCTCCCTCCACCAGTCACCCAAACCCGAACAAGACGCACGCCGGAAATTCCGCGAAGACCTCCGCCTCTTCAAGCTCCTGCCGCGCATCGTCCGAGACCTCCAAGACCTCCTCACTCCCGGCTCCACTACCACCGACGACGACCCAGCCGAACGCCACGACATCCGCCTCGTCCACCTCTGGGACCCCCAAACCGGCACCATCCCCGCCGGAGTCAACTACGCACCGGAGGCAGGCTGACATGCCCTCCATGCTCGTCATCGCCACCACCGCAGTCCCCGACCACCTCCGCGGCGCTCTGAGCAGATGGACCACCGAAGTAGTCCCCGGCATCTTCGTCGGAACCGTCTCCGCCCGCGTACGTGACCAACTCTGGGACAGCGTTCAAGACGTCGTCGGCGACGGAGCTGCCGTACTCATCCACCCAGCCCCCACAGAACAGGGCTACACCCTACGCACCGCGGGCACCCGCCGCCGCGTCCCCATGGACTTCGACGGACTGACCCTCATCCGGATGACGGCACCCCTCGCACGGAACTCGGCAAAGACACGGCAAAGCGCCTACTAAAGCGCAGCTCGCGAAGTGTGCTCCCCGCCGACGCGGGGGTGAACCGATCCTCGCCCAGCGGCTCCCCCAGTGCTACGAGTGCTCCCCGCCGACGCGGGGGTGAACCGTCGTCTCCAACGTCTCCAACAGCGCCACAACAGTGCTCCCCGCCGACGCGGGGGTGAACCGTCCTTGATCATCATGCGGAACTGTTGAGCGGTGTGCTCCCCGCCGACGCGGGGGTGAACCGCTCCGGCGTAAGAAGGTGCCCTTCGACGACCCGTGCTCCCCGCCGACGCGGGGGTGAACCGCCATGTGACGGCTTCGCGGGCGGCTGGGGCCGGTGCTCCCCGCCGACGCGGGGGTGAACCGCGGCTCACGTCCTCTCAGGCGAGCGTTCTGGGGTGCTCCCCGCCGACGCGGGGGTGAACCGTCCTCTGCGGTGGATACGGCTTGGGAACCAGAGTGCTCCCCGCCGACGCGGGGGTGAACCGGCTTCACCCTCGTTCGGCGCGGACCTGGTCGGGTGCTCCCCGCCGACGCGGGGGTGAACCGGAAAGAGGGAGACCCGTTTCCATCTCCACTGCGTGCTCCCCGCCGACGCGGGGGTGAACCGCACACGACTTCACCGCGCAGGACGGTGACGCCGTGCTCCCCGCCGACGCGGGGGTGAACCGCTGCCGGTCGCGTTCGACCCGGCCGACGCACCGTGCTCCCCGCCGACGCGGGGGTGAACCTGCTTCTCACCGTTCCTCCGCGCCACGGGAAGAGTGCTCCCCGCCGACGCGGGGGTGAACCGACACAGAAAGGGGCGGACCAGATTTGGGAGGGGTGCTCCCCGCCGACGCGGGGGTGAACCGACCCGCGGTTAAGGGACGGAAAACCATCCCGTGTGCTCCCCGCCGACGCGGGGGTGAACCGCCGAACCGGCAGGCGCCCGGCTCCGCGTGCTCGTGCTCCCCGCCGACGCGGGGGTGAACCGGTGGACGTCCACGTGCCGGACAGGGACGGGGAGTGCTCCCCGCCGACGCGGGGGTGAACCGGAGGCGTGACATGGGAGCAGCGCTCCACCTCGGTGCTCCCCGCCGACGCGGGGGTGAACCGTCGACCGGTGAAGCAGCCCGGGTTTTCGGCAAGTGCTCCCCGCCGACGCGGGGGTGAACCGTCATGACCACACAGCAGCGGATCGAGCGGGCCGTGCTCCCCGCCGACGCGGGGGTGAACCGGCGGAGAAGCGCCGGGCCGAGGCTCTGATGCTGTGCTCCCCGCCGACGCGGGGGTGAACCGCGTCTGCTACAGCGAGCGGCGAGCCCGCTGGGGTGCTCCCCGCCGACGCGGGGGTGAACCGGCGGTTCCCCTCCCCTTGGACATCTCGATCAGGTGCTCCCCGCCGACGCGGGGGTGAACCGACCGTCCGCGACGCCAAGAAGCTCGGTGAGTAGTGCTCCCCGCCGACGCGGGGGTGAACCGTTGAGCAGGTCCGGCCGCCCGCTGACCAGCGAGTGCTCCCCGCCGACGCGGGGGTGAACCGCCGCGGGCGAGGCTTACACCGCGCGCGGCACCGTGCTCCCCGCCGACGCGGGGGTGAACCGCGTGAATTCCGCGCCCCCCGGCATTTCTCGAAGTGCTCCCCGCCGACGCGGGGGTGAACCGTCGACGCTGTGGGAGACGCTGAGGAGGTAGTTGTGCTCCCCGCCGACGCGGGGGTGAACCGTGAGCAGACGATGACAGACCTCCCCTCGGGCTGTGCTCCCCGCCGACGCGGGGGTGAACCGTCCAGCGCCTCCAGACCGACGTGGACAGCGCTGTGCTCCCCGCCGACGCGGGGGTGAACCGGGCCCGGCACCGGGCGGCGGGCCAGATGAGCTGTGCTCCCCGCCGACGCGGGGGTGAACCGCGGCCGTTGTGGCGGACGAAGGGCCCGGTGGTGTGCTCCCCGCCGACGCGGGGGTGAACCGAAGAAGCGCCGCAAGCGCCGGTGAAGCGCGCGGTGCTCCCCGCCGACGCGGGGGTGAACCGGCTCTTTCCTTGTCCTGGTACGCCGTGGTCAGGTGCTCCCCGCCGACGCGGGGGTGAACCGACATCGGCGTGGTCGTGCAGCAGCGGGTCGATGTGCTCCCCGCCGACGCGGGGGTGAACCGCCATCACGCCTGCGACGCCCGCTGCGAGTATTGTGCTCCCCGCCGACGCGGGGGTGAACCGACGGGTACAGGGGCCCCGCAGCAGCGGCGAACGTGCTCCCCGCCGACGCGGGGGTGAACCTCCACCCTCTCCCGCAAGCTCGAAACCGCCCTCGTGCTCCCCGCCGACGCGGGGGTGAACCGCTCCTCGCCCAGGTCGCGGAGATCGACGAGGAGTGCTCCCCGCCGACGCGGGGGTGAACCGTGGCCGGGGCTCACGGCCTCGGCCACGCCCCGGTGCTCCCCGCCGACGCGGGGGTGAACCGCCGGGCTGGAGGACGTAGCCCGCTACTGGGCCGTGCTCCCCGCCGACGCGGGGGTGAACCGCCCAGCGGCTGGTGCTGCTGGAGTTCCTGGATGTGCTCCCCTGAAGGGCGTCTTTATTTCCGTACGGTGGTTGACCTGGATCTTTTCGATCGCCCAAGTATGGGCATGATCTCTGATCGTGGGTCTGCGACTGCTCTACCTGATCTTCTGCCGACTCCTGGGCTGCTTCCTTGTGCTGGGTCGATCGACCGCGGCGAACAACGCTGAGATCCTTGCTCTCCGCCATGAGGTCGCTGTGCTTCGCCGGCAGGTGGAGCGGCCGCGGCTCTCGTGGGCTGACCATGCCGTGCTCTCTGCTCTCGCCCGGTACCTGCCACCCGTCTTACGTCGCAATCGGCTGGTCACCCCCGGCACCCTGCTGACCTGGCACCGTCGTCTCGTGAGCTGGAAATGGCGACAGGCACCAGCGAGCCCCGGTCGGCCACCGTTACCGGAAGAGATAGTCGTGCTCATCCAGCGCCTGGCGAGAGAGAACCCGACCTGGGGGTACGTCAGGATCCAGGGCGAACTGCGACGGCTCGGTCATCGGGTCGCCGCCGCCACCATCCGGCGTGTCCTACGCCGTTCCGGCCTGCCGCCCGCACCGCAGCGAGCATCTCAGCAGACCTGGCGTACTTTCCTCCGATCCCAGGCCCACACGCTGCTCGCCTGTGACTTCATGCACGTGGAGACCGTCTTCCTCAAGCGTCTCTATGTCTTCTTCGTCATGGAGATTGCCACTCGGCGCGTCCATGTCCTGGGCGTCACCGCCCACCCGACCGGCGCATGGGTCACCCAACTCGCCCGCAACCTGCTCATGGCCCTCGAAGAGAGGGCGGGGTACTTCCGGTTCCTCATCCGTGACCGGGACAGCAAGTTCACCGCCGCGTTCGACGCCGTCTTCGCCGGCAACGGCACAGCCGTCATCCCGACGCCGCCGCAAAGCCCACGGTCCACGCGTTCGCCGAACGATGGATACGCACAGCCCGCGCCGAATGCACCGATCGACTCCTCATCATCGGCGAACGACACCTGCGAACGGTCCTCACCAGGTACACCGAGCACTACAACTCCGGACGAGCTCACCGCAGCCTCGACCTACGTGCTCCAGACGACGACCCGAACATCATCCTCCTACCCGCCGCCACGGTCAGGCGCAAGCAGGTATTCGGCGGACTGCTCAACGAGTACCACGCCACGCCACCCCGACCGCCTCATCATCCACAGGAAATGCCCAGCCCAGCGGCCTGATCGGAATATTGACACCCTTCAGGCCAGTCCGGACTGGCCGCGGCATACGAGCTGACCCGGCAGGGTCTGAAGCCAGTGGTGCTGGAGGCATCCGACCGAGCGGCCGGCTCCTGGCCGCGCTACTACGACAGCCTCACCCTGTTCTCGCCCGCCCGGTACAGCTCTCTGCCGGGAATGCCGTTCGACGGAGATGTCCCGCTCGGTTGCCAGCTTCCGCTCGCTCGCCTCGAGCTCTGCCACCCTCGCCTCCAGCTGCCGGATCCGCTCGTCCGGAGCGTCGGACGGCACCGCCGCTTCCGGTTGGACGGTCGGCTTTGCAGCCGTGGCGGTGACGCCGCGGCGTTCGCGGTCCCGCAGCACCCACTCCCGCAGGGTGGCCCGGTTGACGCCCAGATCGGCGGCGATGCTCTTGTAGGTCGCCCCGGGTGTGGACTCGTACAGGGCCACGGCATCGGCCTTGAACTCGTCCGAGTAGTCCTTCATCGCCATCGGCGGTCTTCTCGCTTCCTCCGGATCAAGCAGATCCAGTATCAGCGTGTCCACCACTCAGGGGGAGGCCCCACCGTGATCCGTTCCTGGACCGCGCATGGTTCGACCAGCACGACTCCGATGCCATCGCAGCGCAGATCATCCGGGATCTCACCGAAGGATTCCCCCATACCGCAGGTGTCCGCTACCGCAGGTGTCCGCGTCGGCCTCATCGGGGAAGTCGGCTGCGATAAGTGGTACATCTCCGCTGCGGAAGAACGTTCCTTGCGCGCCGCCGCTCGCGCCCAGCGCGCCACCGGAGCAGCCATCTACACCCACGCCGCCCACTGGCCGGTCGGACCGCTCCAACTCGATCTGCTCCTTAGCGAGGGGGCGGACCCGATCCGCATCGCCATCGGCCACTGTGACACTGTGACCGTGCCCGACTACGCCTTCCGGGTCGCCGAGCGCGGTGCGTACGTCGGCGTTTGACACCATCAACACCGCTCACCCCGGCGAGGTCCACCGCCGGGTACGAATGGTGATCGCCTTGGCCAGCGCCGGGTACACCGACCAGGTTCTGCTCTCCCGCGACGTCTGCCTGGTGTCCCAACTCAAGATCCACGGCGGGGGCGGCTTCGGCTTCGTTCACACCACCTTCCGTGAACATCTGCTCGCCGCAGGCCTGGACGCCGAGGTTCACGCACATCACTACCGTGAACCCGTCCCGCTTGCTCTCCCCATGAGGACCAGGTCCAGCGGCTATGGTTGTCCCGATCGGCAGTGGCTGTGAACTGGGAGGGAACCAAAACGATGGGCGAGAACAAAACCCGTCGGCGCGCACGGCAACCCGAGCGCAACCCGCTCTCGCGCGCCGACGTGGTGGACGCTGCCCTGCGCTACGTCGACGAGCACGGCCTGGATGCACTGACCATGCGAGCCCTGGCCAAGGAGATGGGCGTCTACCCCACGGCTCTCTACTGGCACGTCGGCACAAAGGCACAGCTCGTCGCGGCCACTTCAGCCCGGGTCCTGGAGAACGTCGTGCTTCCTTCCCGGCACGACTTGCCCTGGGACGAATGGCTGACCGATGTCGCCCGGCTGATTCGCAACGCCATGCACCGCCACCCCAACCTCGCCCCGATCATCGGCTCCGAACTCGTCGTCACCACGACCGCCCTGCCTTTCGTGGAACGCGTCGTCGACGTCCTCGAACGCGCCGGATTCTCCGGACCGGACCTGGTCCACACCTACAACGCGTTCGTCGGATTCGTCCTCGGCTGGGTCACCATGGAACTCTCCAAAAATCCGGTGGACGTCGAGGAGGGATGGCAGAAGGACTACGCCGCAGAACTGCGCGCCGCCAACCCGAACACCTTCCCTGCACTCACCCGCAACCTGGGGATCCTAGAGAACAGCGCGTTCCTCACCCGCTGGGACTCCGGCCGCGAGAACCCGCTGGACAGCAGTTTCGAAGCGGCACTGGAGGCCCTGGTCCTAGGCCTGCGTACCCGCCTCGCATGACCTCCTAGGCGTCAGCCCTGCCCATACTGGCGTCCAGGACGGCTTGCAGCACGATCGCATCACGCAGTACGAGCTCGGGCCCCGGGACCTTCCGGCAATGGACGGGTGGCACGTCCGGATCACTCCGCCCCGCACGGTCTCTCTCCGCTGGCGATGCCGCAGCGGGTGACCAGCAAGAGCGAACAGCCTGCAGAAGGCACAGCGGCAACGCCCCTCACCCTCCCAGCACGGCCTCCCATCAGTAGATCACCGATGGAGTCTGCCCGCTGCCCTCCGGAGCGTCCTCGGCATGCGCGCCGCCGCCGAGAACGAGTGCAGCCGTTCTTACACATCCTTGCTCTTGGCCCATGCACAAGATACTCTTGGCCCATGTACAAGATATACTGGACGCGATACAGGAGATGAGGTGGAGAAGATGCCACTCATGGACCCTCTGCAGGAGCTGTGCCCCGCTCTGGCGCATGCTGACGAAGCATGCACACCCACGCAGGGAGTGACTCTTGCGCCGCCCACCCGCCGCCCAGGCGTAGATTCGTCCTCTCCTTTCCTTGCAACCGATCACATGTGGCTGGTGGGCTTTCGCTACCGCATGACTGACGGCCGGCTCGTAAGGCGCTTCTACCTCGTCCGCGATGCCGTGGACGAGCACCATGCAATAGTGAACGCGGCTCAGCGAGCCAGGTCGGTAGCCAAGCACGAGACGCACACTGCGGCGCTCGATGCCAGTTGGATCGAACTGCGACGCATGGCTCAGGACTCGCTCGGGAACTGGCAGCTGTCTGCCGCGCACGACCGTTAGGGACTTCCCTGAAGCCTGCGTTCCGCGTAATTCAGCGTCCTATAGTCACGAATCTAGGGCGTGAACTGCGCGGACATGGGTGAGGGCGCCTGAGAGGCGTTTCTCTAGGCGCTGGTGTTCGTGCTGGTCAGCGGGGTGCGGGTTCGAGCGCGACGATCTGCTTCGGTGCGGGGATGTTGAGCTTGGCCAGCAGGTCCCTCTGGGGCTTGGTGAGGGCAGTGACTTGCCGGAACAGGCCGGTAGGGCCGGTGAAGGTGCCGAGGTGGAGCCGGTCGAGCTCGCGGCGGACGGTCGTCCAGGTCGCGTCGGCCGTGGTCTCGATGATGCGGATCAGTAGGAGGGCGAGCCAGCAGAGGACGACGTGTGCGCGTATGCGTTCCTCAAGCCGGTGATAGACGGGCCGCGGGTCGATGATCTGTTTCATGCCCCGCCAGCCCCGCTCGGCTTCGAGGAGCTGCTTGTAGCCGAGCGCGATGTCCTCGGCCGACAGATGCGGGTCGGAGCATCGCAGCAGGTACTTGCCGTCGAGGTTCTCCTCGGCCTTGATCTTCGCAGTGTCGATGCGGAGCTTGCTGGCCGGGGTCGTGCGGAGGTAGCGGTTGAGGCCGGGCTTGTCGGCGATTCTCCCGCGGAGCTCGCCACGCTTGAAGTCGCTGAGCTTGTCGGTGTCTTCGATCAGGGTCGTGAGCTGGGCGACGAGTTGTTCGCGTATGTGCTGGTCACGGGTGGCGGCTTCGGGGTTGTGGCAGATCACGAACCGTTCGGTGTCACAGATCCGCACCTCCTTGACCCGCATGTTCCCGGCGATCTCGCCGTAGCGGCCTTGGCGGGACAGGGCGGCCTTCACCTCCGGGCTGCCGGAGCGGAGTTTCTCGCCGACGATGTAGGCATGGTCGCCCTGGCGGAGGTAGCGGCGGTTGCGTTCGCTGGAGAAGTCCCGGTCGGTGACCCATACGATCTTGCTGAGGGTCCAGTCCCGCATGTCGTCCTTGACCTGCCGGATCAGCTTCTGGTCACCGGTGTTGCCGGGCCAGGACCAGACGCGGACCGGGATCCCGTCCCTCGTGACGGCCATCCCGATCACGATCTGCGGCAGGTCATCGCGGGAGTCCTTCGACTTGCCGAAGGTGCGGAACCCGGCCTGGTCCGCGGGCTCGCCGTCCTCTTCAGCGGGTGGGCGGTCGTCCGTCAGGAGGCGGCCCTTGTCGTCGCGGGCGACGGGTTCGTCGGCCTCCTCCAGCTCGAAGTAGGTGCTGGTGGTGTCGAAGAACAGCAGGTCGACCTCGAGGTTGAGGAGGTTCGCGACCTCGTCGAACACCCGCTTCTCCAGGTCGTCGGTCACCTCGTGGAGCCAATCCATCGCCCGATAGCAGGCGTCGTCGTCGGTGGCCGGCAGGCCCTCGACATGCACGTCGTGCGTGACCCAGTCCGCGGCGGCCAGCTTGGACGACGGAGCCAGGGCCCGGTTCGCAACCAGGGAGAACAGCACCCGCTCGGTCACCGACATGTGCCGGCGTCGGCCCCGTTTGGGCTGCCCGACCTGCCCGACGATCCTGTCGATCCTCAGCCGCCGCCAGAGATGATCGAGGACATAGGTGCCGCCGAAGGGGACCGACGAGACGAACTCCAGGTCACCCGCCGCCGTCGACGCCAGTGCCTCACCCGGCTCCAGCAGCCTCGATAGAGACGCGACCAGGCGCTTCACCGCGTCCCGGTCGAGGTCGTCCTCACGGCCGAACGTGAACAGGACCTTCGGGACTGCCCTGCCCTTCACCGGATCCCACTCGTTGTGGGCCAGGTGCAGGTACCGGACCGTGCCGGACTTGTTCTCCCGCTTCGTCGTCTTCACATACACGACTCCAGACCTTACGGAGCAACTCCAGGTCAGCGCGGGCGAATCCACAGAATCGCGTCTCTAGGCAAATCTGCCCGCGTCACCAGCCTCCAACCCACTGACCTGCCCCTTCAGCCCGGGAGGGACTCCAGAACCCCCGAATTACGCGGAACGCAGGTTTGTGGCCGCCGAGGACGACACTATGCGCTGAGCTGTACGAACTGGCGCCGCTGGAGGGGCAGTCTCCCTGAGTCCCCCCTCCCTGCAGCTGGCTAGGCCTCAGCAGCCCAGCAAAATCCGCAGGTCAGACAGCACAATTCTGCTGCAGTACCAGTCGCCTGACCTACTGACACATGCGTCTCAGGCCGCTCGTGAAGACCAAGACCACAGACAAACGTGACGAAAACCGTCGCCCACAGTGTCGGCGACTTCCTTGGCTCAGGTCATTCGTCCCGCGGCGTCCGCATGCCCCGGGCACGCGCAGCCCTCGTCGCCGTGTCGGAGCCGAGGAGGTCGAGGACTTCGCGGGCTCGGGTCGGCTGGATCGAGGAGGCGAGTACGCCCGCGCTGAAGATCGAGTTGATCGCGGTGTCGCCCGGCAGCGGCCCGACGACAACAACGCCTGGCAGGCCCATCAGCTCGCTGTGCTGCTGGAAGGCCAGGTCGGCCTGTCCGGACGACAGCAGGCTGCCGACGGGCACGCCTGGTGCTGCCTGGACGAGTCGGTCCCCGAGCGTGTCGGTGAGATCCAGCCTGTGGATCAGGTCGACGAGCGCCGTCCCGCTCGGGCCTGTGGAGTAGGCGATCTTCCGCGCGGACAGGATGGCGGCTCGCAGGTCGGATTCCGAGCCGAGCGCTGGGACCGATGTTCCCTCCGGCACAGCAGCGACGACCTGGGAGATCCACAGCGGGCGCACCGTACCCGTCAGGAGGTGTCCATCCTTCTCCAGCGCAGCCATCGCTCCATCGGCGAGCACGAGCAGGTCGGCCACAGTGCCCTCTCGCACGCGCCGTTCGGTCTCGACCCCACCGGCGGCTTCGAATCGCACCGGAATCCCGTGAGCGAGCCGGATGCGCTCGGACAGCTCGGCCAGAATCGGCCGGGTCGCCATCGAGGACAGTCCAGAGATCTCTCGGTTCACATAGCCTCCTTGATGTGCGGCAGATGCTACGGCGGGCAGTCGGGCTGCTCAACGCAGGTCTGCGAGACTGGCCGCGTGAGCACAACCCAGATCTCGGCAGCCGGGAAAGTCCTCAAAGTCCTCTCGGCCTTCGACCGTGAGCACCCCTCGCAGACTCTGTCGGAGATCGCTCAGCGTACGGGGCTGGCCCTGAGTACCACGCACAGGGTGGTGGCGGAGCTGGCGAGCTGGGGTGTGCTGGAGCGTGGCGAGGACGGCCCGTGGCATGTCGGGCTGAGGCTCTGGGAGATCGCCTCCGGATGCCCGCGTACCCAGATTCTGCAGGATGTGGCGCTGCCGTTCATGCAGGACCTCTACGAGGTGACCCACGAGAACATCCAGCTCGCCGTACGCGAGGGCACGGAGCTCGTGTTCGTCGAGCGGATCGCCGGGCACCGGTCGGTGGAGCTGCTCACCATGGTCGGGACCCGTTTCCCGATCGCCTCCACCGGGATGGGCCGGGTATTGCTGGCGCACGCACCGCTGGAGATCCAGGAGGAGGTTCTCGACTCGCCGCTGCGGGCCTGGACCCCGCACACCGTCATTGACCCGAAGGCGCTGCGCGCGCAGCTGGACCGTATCCGCCGCGAACAGGTCTTCCTCAGCGACCGGCAGCTGTCGGAGAGCACGGTCGCTGTGGCCGCACCTGTGCGGATCGGCCGGCGGGGTCCTGTCAGCGCCGCTCTGGGGATCGTGATCACGGCGCATGGCGCAAGCCATGCACGCAGGCTGCGGGAGCCGCTCCTGCGGGCCGCGCACGGAATCTCCGACGAGCTCGCCCGGCGTACGCGCACGACTGGCTGAGATCCGGGCAGGCTTCCACCTGACGGAAACGGCAGCGACTGGCCGAGGCCCTGGGTGCCAACGTTCGACGTGTTCGGAACGTTCACAGTTGCCCAGGAGATGCCATGGCTGATGTCGTCGTCGACACCGTTGCCTCGGTTCCAGTCGCTGTCATCGGCGCCGGCCCAGCAGGCCTGATGCTGGCGCACCTGCTGGGGCGCGCAGGGGTCGACACGATCGTGGTCGATACCCGCACCCGACGTGAGATCGAAACGACGCAGCGGGCGGGCATCCTGGAGGCCGACACGGCCCGGGACCTGGTCGAGACCGGCGTCTCCGACCGGATTCTGCGCGAGGGCCACGAGCACGAGGGCGCCGAGCTCCGCTTCGGCGGCCGGCCGCACCGCATCCACTTCAAGGCTCTGGTCGGCGAGTCGGTGTGGCTCTACCCGCAGACCGACGTGTTCACCGATCTGGCCGACGCGCGGGACCGCGACGGCGGCACCGTCCATTTCGGCGTCCGGGACACCGAGGTCCTCGACGTAACAACGAGCGCTCCTCGGGTCCGCTACACCGCGTCCGACGGTTCCCGGCACGAGATCCGCGCGCAGTACGTGGTCGGTGCAGACGGGTCGCGAAGCATGTGCCGCAATCTGGTGCCCGAGGACCGGCGGGTGCGGTACGGCAAGGAGTACTCCTTCGCGTGGTTCGGCATCCTCGCCGAGGCGCCGATGAGCGCGCCCGAGTTGATCTACGCCCACTCCGAGCACGGCTTCGCGCTCATCAGCCGGCGCACCGAGTCCGTGCAGCGGATGTACTTCCAGTGCCGTCCCGACGAGTCGGCCGACGACTGGTCGGACGACCGCATCTGGGAGACCCTCCAGGCCCGGGTGGCCGGCCAGGACGGCTTCCGCCTCAACGAGGGTCCGATCATCGAGAAGACCGTTCTTCGGTTCCGCTCCTTCGTTCAGGAACCGATGCGCTGGGGCTCCATGGCCCTGGCGGGCGACGCCGCGCACACGGTGCCGCCGACCGGCGCCCGCGGGCTCAACCTCGCTCTGCACGACGTGAAGGTCCTGGCCGACGTCCTCCTGCGGGCACTCGGCAGCGCGGGCGAGGCCGCGCTCGACGACTACCAGCCTCGCGCACTGCAGCGGACCTGGCGGGCGCAGAACTTCTCCCACTGGATGACCCAGCTGCTGCACACGGCGCCCGGCGGCTCGCCGTTCGACCTGCGGCGCCAGCTCGGCGAACTCGACAACGTCGTGGGTACGCGCGCCGGACAGACCTATCTCGCCGAGCAGTACACCGGCTGGCCTGTCAGCGCCCTCGGCTGACCCCGACGACCACAGGAGAACAACCCATGATCATCGACTGTCACGGTCACTTCACCACGGCGCCGCCGCAGCTGGCGCGGTGGCGGGACCGCCAGGTGGCGGCGATCGGCGACTCCCCCCAGGACGCACCCGATCCCGACGATCTCGTCATCACGGACGAGGACCTGCGGCAGGCGATCGAGGGCAACCAGCTGCGGCTCATGGACGAGCGCGGCAGCGACCTGACGATCTTCTCCCCGCGGGCCAGTTTCATGGCCCACCACATCGGCGACTTCCAGGTCTCCTCGACCTGGGCGCGGATCTGCAACGAACTGGCCCACCGTGTCAGCACGCTCTACCCCGACCGGTTCGCGATGGGCGCGATGCTGCCGCAGTCCCCCGGCGTCGACCCCGCGACCTGCGTACCCGAGCTGCGCCGCGCGGTCGAGGAGCTGGGCGCGGTCACGGTCAACCTCAACCCCGACCCGTCGGGCGGCCGCTGGACGGCGCCGCCGCTGACCGACCGCAGCTGGTACCCGGTCTACGAGGCGATGGTCGCGTACGACATCCCCGCGATGATCCACGTCAGCACCTCGTGCAACCCGGCCTTCCACACCACCGGCGCGCACTACCTGAACGCCGACACCACGGCGTTCATGCAGCTGATCCAGGGCGACCTGTTCGCCGACTTCCCGACACTGCGGTTCGTGATCCCGCACGGCGGCGGCGCCGTGCCCTACCACTGGGGCCGGTTCCGCGGCCTGGCAATGGCGCTCGGCAAGCCGGACCCGGAGACGCTGCTCGACAACGTCTTCTTCGACACCTGCGTCTACCACCAGCCCGGCATCGACCTGCTGACCCAGGTGATCCCCAGCCGGTCCGTCCTCTTCGCCAGCGAGATGATCGGCGCGGTCCGCGACATCGACCCGCGCACCGGCCACCACTTCGACGACACGAAGCGGTACGTCGACGCCACCCCGCACCTGTCGGACGAGGAGCGTGCCGCCGTCTACTCCGGCAACGCCCTACGCGTCTACCCCCGCCTCGCCACCCGCCTCGCCGCGGCCGGCCGCTGACCCCAGGAGAAGTACGCATGGAACACACCGAGATCGGCGTTGTCCACACGAAGATCGACCGGGCCGACCCGCAGCCCGTCGCGGAGCTGTCGAAGTTCGGCGTCGCCACGATCCACGAGGCCATGGGCCGGGTCGGGCTGATGCGCCCCTACATGCGGCCGGTCTACCCGAAGGCCCGGATGTGCGGCACGGCCGTGACCGTACTGCTCCAGCCCGGCGACAACTGGATGCTGCACGTCGCCGCCGAGCAGATCCAGGACGGCGACGTCCTCGTCGCCGGCTGCACGACCGAGAGCGAGGACGGCTTCTTCGGCGAGCTGCTTGCCACGTCCCTCCGGGCCCGCGGCTGCCGGGGCCTAGTCATCGACGGCGGCGTCCGTGACGTCACCGACCTGGAGAACATGGACTTCCCCGTCTTCTCCCGTGCGGTCAACGCCAAGGGCACCGTCAAGGCCACCCTCGGCTCGGTCAACGTGCCCGTGGTCTGCGCCAACGCTCTCGTGCGCCCCGGCGACGTGGTCATCGCGGACGCCGACGGCGTCGTCGTGCTGCCGCGCGAACGGGCCGCCGAGGTGGCCGCCGCGTCGGCGGCCCGCGAGGCGAACGAGGAGGGCAAGCGCGCGCAGTTCCGCGCGGGCAAGCTCGGCCTGGACCTGTACGGCATGCGCGGCCCGCTGGCCGAGCTCGGACTGCGGTACGAGGACTGACGATGGCGACGAGTTCAGAGAAGGCCCCCAGCTCGACGGGCTTCGAGAAGACCCCCGGCTGGCTGGACTGGTACGCCGGTCCCAGCCGGCCGCAGTTCCGGCTGCCCGAGGGCGCCGTCGACGCGCACTGCCATGTCTTCGGCCCGGGCGAGGAGTTCCCGTACGCCCCCGAGCGCAAGTACACGCCCTGCGACGCCTCCAAGGACCAGCTCTTCGCGCTCCGCAACCACCTCGGCTTCACCCGTAATGTCGTGGTGCAGGCAACCTGTCACGGCGCCGACAACACCGCGATGGTCGACGCGCTGCGGGCCTCCGGCGGCCTGGCCCGGGGCGTGGCGACGCTCCGGCCCGACGTCACCGACGCCGAAGTACGGGAGCTGCACGAAGAGGGCGTCCGCGGAGTGCGGTTCAACTTCGTCAAGCGACTGGTCGACGCAGCGCCGCGGCAGCACCTGTGGGACGTCGTCGAGAAGATCGCGCCGTACGGCTGGCACGTCGTCGTCTACTTCGAGGCGGCCGACCTCGCCGACCTGCGGGACTTCTTCCTCTCCATCCCCGTGCCGCTGGTCATCGACCACATGGGTCGGCCGGACACCGCCAAGGACCCGGAAGGGCCCGACTTCGAGGCGTTCCTCAACTTCATGCGGGCCCGGCCCGACATCTGGTGCAAAGTGACGTGCCCGGAGCGCCTGTCGGTGAGCGGCCCGCCGGCCCTCGACGGGGAGCGCGCAGCATACCGCGACGTCGTCCCCTTCGCCCGGCGGGTGGTCGAGGAGTTCCCCGACCGGGTGCTGTGGGGCACCGACTGGCCGCACCCCAACCTCACCGACCACATGCCCGACGACGGGCTGCTCGTCGGCTTCGTCCCGCACATCGCGCCGACGCCCGAACTCCAGCGCAAGCTCCTCGTCGACAACCCGACGCGCCTGTACTGGCCCGACGCCAACTGACCCCTTCCTCGATTGGAGCCCCAGCATGTCGCTGGACAAGACCTACAAGCTGGTACCGGGGACGACCATCTTCGACTCCGAGCAGTCGGCCAAGGGGTACCACCTTAACCAGTTCTGCATGTCTCTCATGACGGCCGAGAACCGCGCGGCGTACCTCGCCGACGAGCGCGCCTACCTGGACGCGTGGCCGCTGCGGGAGGAGCAGAAGCAGGCCCTGCTCGAACGTGACCTCAACGCGGCGATCCGCGAGGGCGGCAACATCTACTTCCTGGCCAAGTGGGGCGCCACGCTGGGCTTCTCGTTCCAGCAGATGGCCGGTTCGATGACCGGTATGACCGAGGAGGAGTACCGCGCCATGATGGTCGGCGGTGGCCGCTCCGCCGAGGGCAACCGCATCGACCACGCCGTCCTGGAAGCCGCGCACGCCGACCCGAGGCCCCCTGCCGAACGCGCCACGATCACCGGCGCCGTCTTCACCTCTCACGTGCCCGCGATCGGCGCGGCGATGGACCACGGCAAGACCGACGAGCCCTATTGGCAGCCGGTCTTCGACGGGTACGAATACTCCAGGCAGTGGGAGCGGGAAAACGTCCCCGACGTGATCTTCCTGGTCTACAACGACCACGCCAGCACCTTTGACCTCTCCCTCATCCCCACCTTCGTTCTAGGCACCGGCGTTGCCTTCCCGACCGCCGACGAGGGGTACGGGCACCGCCCCGTCCCTGGCATCGAGGGCGACCCCGACCTGGCCGCGCACATCGCGCATTCCCTCATCCGGGACGACTTCGACCTCACCCTCGCCAACGAGATGGCCGTCGACCACGGGCTGACCGTGCCGCTGTCGCTGATGTTCGGCGACGTCGAGAAGTGGCCGTGCAAGGTCATCCCGTTCCACGTCAACGTGGTGCAGTACCCGGTGCCCTCGGGCGCCCGCTGCTTCAGGCTCGGCCAAGCCCTCCGTAAGGCCATCGAGTCGTACGACAGGCCGCTCAAGGTGCAGGTGTGGGGCACCGGCGGCATGAGCCACCAGCTCCAGGGCCCGCGCGCTGGCCTCATCAACCGGGAGTGGGACAACGCCTTCCTCGACAGGCTTATCACCGACCCGGCCGGCTTGGCGCAGGTCCCGCACCTGGAGTACGTGGAGGAAGCCGGCTCGGAGGGCATCGAGCTGGTCATGTGGCTGATCGCCCGCGGCGCGATGAGCGACGTCGACGGCTCGGGCGAGGTCGAGGTCAAGCACCGCTTCTACCATGTGCCCGCGTCCAACACCGCCGTCGGGCACCTGATCCTGGAACCCCCCGCTACCTTCTAGGCGGCCCGATCTTGGGGCTCCCGGCCTTCTGGCCCGGCATGACTATGTCCCCCTGTCGACCATGACCTGGGAGGATGGGGTCACCGGGCCGGGAGGCACCGGTAGATCGCCTGATAGGGGCAAGAGCGCCGGTTTGCTGGCAACGCTCTTCGTAACGTGGTTGCCGGATGTCGGTACCGCGCCTTGGCCGGGAAGAACGAAGCCTCCCAGGAGGAGTGAAGTGATCGACACCCGCGACGTCGCCGTGTTCCTCGGCCTGGACGTCGGCAAGGGCGCAAACCACGCCACCGGCATGACGCCGGACAGCAAGACAGTCCTCGACAAGCCGCTGCCCAACAGCGAGCCGAAGATGCGGGCCGTGCTCGACAAGCCGACGGCGAAGTACGGGAACGTCCTGGTCGTCGTCGACCAGCCCGCCTCGATCGGCGCCCTGCCACTGGCCGTCGCCCGGGACGCGGGCTGCGAGGTCGCTTACCTTCCCGGCCTGACAATGCGGCGGATCGCGGATCTCTACCCCGGCCAGGGCAAGACCGACGCGAGGGACGAAGCGATCATCGCGGATGCCGCCCGCACCATGCTTCACACGCTCCGCTCGACCGAGCTGGACGACGAGACCATCGCCGAACTCCACATGATCGTGGGCTTCGGCGACGACTTCGCCGGTGAGGTCACCCGGGTCGCGAACCGACTGCGGGGCCTGCTCACCCAGATCCACCCGCACCTGGAACGCGTGCTCGGCCCGCGCATCCAGCACCCGGCCGTGCTCACCCTGCTCGAACGCTTCGGCTCGCCCAAGGCGATCCGCACGGCCGGACGGCGCCGGCTGGTGACACTGCTGCGGCCCAAGGCGCTCAGGATGGCCGAGCGCCTGGTCGAGGACATCTTCACCGCGCTTGACGAGCAGACCGTAGTCGTCACGGGCACCGACGCGGCCGCGGTGATCGTGCCCAAACTCGCCAAGAACCTCACCGCACTGCTCGACCAGCGCGAGGAACTCGCCCTGGACATCGAGGAGTTGTTCAAGTCGCACCCTCTTTCCGAGCTCCTGACGTCGATGCCGGGGATAGGCGTCAGGACCGGAGCCAGGATCCTCATCGACGTCGGCGACGGCACCGCCTTCCCCGCTGCAGGCCACCTCGCCGCCTATGCCGGACTCGCCCCGGTGACTCGAAGAGCTGGGTCCTTGATCCGAGGCGAGAGCCCGTCCCGCCGAGGCAACAAGCACTTCAAACGGGCCTTCTTCCTGGCCGCGTTCGCCGCGCTGTCCGATCCGGCCTCCCGGGCCTACTACGAGCGCAAGAAGGCCGAGGGCAAGCGGCACAAGCAGGCTCTGATGTGTCTCGCTCGCCGCCGCGTCGACGTCCTGTTCGCCATGCTCCGCGACGGCATGTTCTTCGAGCCTCAAGCCGTCCCCCAAGCTGCCTGAAACATCACTAATCAACCGACTCGCCTCTTGACGAAGGAGATAGGGGCACCCCCCGGGCCGAAGCGCCCGCCGAGAAGGAGTGACATGACTGACGACCGGACCCTGCGGATCGCCCTGGCCGGCGGCGGCGCCTTCGGCGCCAAGCACGCCGCCGCGCTCAAGCAGATCGATGGCGTCGAGGTAGCCGCCGTCGTGAGCAGCAACCTCGAAAGCGCCCGGAAGTTCGCCGCGGAGCAGGGCGTGGGCCGCGCCGTCGCCTCCCTGGACGAGGTGCTTGCGATGGACGACATCGACGCCGTCATCCTCGCGACCCCCACCCAGATGCACGCCGCGCAGACTCTGGCCTGCCTGGAGGCGGGCAAGCACGTGCAGGTCGAGATCCCGCTCGCTGACTCGCTCGGCGACGCCGAGGCGTGCCTGGCAGCGCAGGAGCGCACCGGGCTCGTCGCGATGGTGGGCCACACCCGCCGCTTCAACCCGAGCCACCAGTGGGTGAAGCAGCGGATCGACGCGGGCGAGTTCACCATCCAGCAGATGGACGTGCAGACGTACTTCTTCCGCCGGCAGAACCTCAACGCGCTCGGCCAGCCCCGCTCCTGGACCGACCACCTCCTGTGGCACCACGCCGCCCATACTGTCGACCTGTTCGCCTACCAGACCGGATCGCCGATCGTGCAGGCCAACGCCGTGCAGGGGCCGATCCACCCCGAGCTGGGCATCGCGATGGACATGTCGATCCAGCTGCGCGCGGCGAACGGCGCCATCTGCACCCTGTCGCTGTCGTTCAACAACGACGGCCCGCTGGGCACGTTCTTCCGCTACATCGGCGACACGGGCACCTACATCGCCCGGTACGACGACCTGTTCACCGGGAAGGAGGAGCCGATCGACGTGAGCGGCGTCGACGTGTCGATGGACGGCATCGAGCTCCAGGACCGCGAGTTCGTCGCCGCGATCCGCGAGGGTCGCGAGCCGAACTCCTCCATCGCCCAGGTCCTTGCCTGCTACCGGACCCTCGCGGCCCTGGAGGAGCAGCTGAACGCGGCCACGGGCTCGTGACCGCGCCGACCTTTACCGGCGCGGGACGGGCCGCCCCGCGCCGGATCGGGCCGTTGGAGGTGCCGGCGGTCGGCCTTGGCTGCATGAACCTGAGCCACGCGTACGGTGTCGCGCCGACTCTGGAGGCCGCCGAGCGCCTGCTCCTGACGGCCGTCGAGGAGGGCGTCACGCACTTCGACACGGCCGCGCTGTACGGCTTCGGCACCAACGAGGAGCTGGTCGGGCGGGTGCTCGCCGGCCACCGGGACCGGATCGTGCTCGCCAGCAAGTGCGGCATGACGGGTGTCGACGGCCGGCGCGTCATCGACGGCCGGCCCGAGACCATCCGGCGCACCGCTGACGAGGCGCTGGCCCGGCTGCGTACCGACGTCATCGACCTCTACTACCTGCACCGCCTCGACCGGGCGGTTCCGGTCGAGGAGAGCGTCGGCGCGATGGCCGAGCTCGTCAAGGCGGGCAAGGTGCGCGCACTCGGCCTGTCGGAGGTGTCCTCCCAGACACTGCGCCGGGCCCACGCCGTGCATCCGATCGCCGCGCTGCAGAACGAGTACAGCCTCTGGTCGCGCGACCCCGAGGAGGGCACCCTGGCGACGACCCGCGAGTTGGGTGTCGCCCTGGTGGCCTTCAGCCCGCTGGCCCGCGGCGTCCTCACCGACGCCCCGCCGGACCCGGAGACCCTGCCGGCCTCCGACATCCGCCGGGGCATGCCCCGCTTCGGCGCCCGTCACTATCCCGCCAACCTGGCCCGGCGTGCCGAGCTGGCGCGGCTCGCGGAGAAGGCCGGCATCAGCCTTCCGCAGCTGGCCCTGGCCTGGGTCGTCTCGCGGGGGCCGCATGTCATCGCCATCCCCGGCACCCGGTCGACGGCCCACCTGCGGGAAAACCTTTCGGTACTCGACGTCGAAGTACCCGGCGAGGTCCTCGACGCGGCCGGGCGGGTGCTGAACGCCGCGACCGTGAACGGCCCCCGCTACAACGAGGCCACCCTCGCGGAGATCGACACCGAGCGCGGCGGGCGGGCAGGCTGAGGCAGGGCCGGGGAAGCTGACCCGCCACCGGTCCAGTCATCCGGCGTCATCGTGCGGCCAAGGCCTGTCGGCCCGAAGGCTATAGGTAGGCCGACAGGCGGATCTCGGCGATGAAAAGAGGGTGGCATCCCTGGATTGACTCCAGGGATGCCACCCTCTTTCTTTGTGTGCCGGTTCAGCTGGCCGTGCCTTCGACTGCCGCCAGGTTCTTCTTGCCCCGGCGCAGCACCAGCCAGCGGCCGTGCAGCAGGTCCCTCTCGGCAGGGATCTCGTCCTCGGCGATGACCTTGACGTTGTTCACGTAGGCGCCACCCTCCTTGACCATGCGGCGGGCGGCGGACTGGCTGGCCGCCCCTTGGTCAACAGGTCGACCACGGACAGGAGTTCACCCACCTGAATGTGCGGTACCTCCGACAGGGCCGCGGTGAGGGTCCGCTCTTCCAGCGCGGCCAGCTCGCCCTGCCCGAACAGGGCCCTGGAGGCGTCAATTACGGCGGCGGTCTGGTCGGCGCCGTGCACCAGCGTCGTCAGCTCCTCCGCCAGTGCCCGCTGTACCGCCCGTTCCTGCGGACGCTCTCGCGTCTGCTGCTCCATCTCCTCCAGCTCCTCGCGGGACTTGAAGGACAGGATCCGCATGTAGGGGGAGACATCTCGGTCGTCCATGTTCAGCCAGAACTGGTAGAACGCGTACGGGGTGGTCATCTCCGGATCGAGCCAGACGGTGCCGCTCTCGGTCTTGCCGAACTTGGTGCCGTCGGCCTTGACCATCAGTGGGGTGTTCAGGGCGTGTGCCTCAACTCCGGGCTCGAGCCTGTGGATCAGGTCCAGTCCTGCTGTGAGGTTGCCCCACTGGTCGCTGCCCCCTGTTGGAGTGTGCATCCGTAGCGGCGATGGAGCTGGAGGAGGTCCATGCCCTGCAGGACCTGGTAGCTGAACTCGGTGAAGCTGATGCCCTGCTCGGACTCCAGGCGTCGGGCGACGGAGTCCTTGGCCAGCATCTTGTTGATGCGGAAGTGTTTGCCGATGTCGCGCAGGAAGTCAATCGCGGAGAGGTTCGCGGTCTAGTCGAGGTTGTTGACCATGACGGCGGCGTTTGTGCCCTCGAAGGACAGGAATGGCTCGATCTGGCGGCGCAGCTTCTCCACCCAGCGGGCGACGGTCTCCGGGGCGTTCAGGGTGCGTACTGCTGTCGGGCGCGGGTCGCCGATCAGGCCGGTGGCGCCTCCGACCAGCGCCAGCGGTCGATGTCCGGCCTGCTGGAGCCGGCGGACGGTGAGGACTTGGACCAAGTGCCCGACGTGCTGTGACGGCGCAGTCGGGTCGAAGCCGCAATAGAACGTGACAGGGCGGTTCGCGAGCACCTTGCGCAGGGCATCCTCGTCGGTGGACAGGGCGAACAGTCCGCGCCACTTCAGCTCGTCGACGATATCCGTCACGGTTCTCGCGTCTCCTCGGTGTTTTTCTCTGGTGCCGCCAGGCCCAGCATCCGGGCCGCGTTCTCCTTGAGGATCAGGGGCTGTACGTCGTCCTTGATCTTCAGGTCGGCAAAGTCGGCCATCCAGCGGTCCGGGGTGAGGACGGGGAAGTCCGATCCGAAGAGCACCTTGTGCCGGAGAAAGCTGTTGGCTGCTCGAACGAGCTGGGGCGGGAAGTACTTCGGTGACCACCCCGACAGGTCGATGTAGACGTTGGCCTTGTGCGTGGCGATGGAGATTGCGGCGTCTTGCCAGGGGACCGAGGGGTGGGCCATGACGATGGTGAGGTCGGGGAAGTCGGCGGCCACGTCGTCGAGCAGCATGGGGTCGGAGTAGCGCAGCTTGATGCCGCGTCCTCCGGGCAGGCCGGCACCGATGCCGGTCTGCCCGGTGTGGAAGAGAGCAGGGACGCCGAGTTCAGCGAGCGCCTCGTAGAGCGGGTAGTAGCGGACGTCATTGGGCTGGAACGCTTGCAGGCTGGGGTGGAACTTGAAGCCGCGGACGCCGTGGTCCGTGACGAGTCGACGGGCGCGTCGGATCGCGGCCTGTCCGGCGTGCGGGTCGACGGATCCGAACGGGATGAGGACGCCGGGGTGTGAGGCTGCTTCGTCGGCGATTTCTTCGCTGGACAGGGCCGGGTGGCCGGTCGCGGAGGTGGCATCGACGGTGAAGACGACTGCTGCCATGCTCCGGGAGCGGTAGTAGTCGGTGATGTGGGAGAGAGTAGGGGTACGGTTCGCGGAAGCCTTGAAGTAGGACGCCGACGCATCTATGAGTTCGTCGTCGAGTGAGTGGCAGCCGTGACTGTCCTGCTCGACGTGGACGTGAACGTCGATCGCGTCCAGGGTGGTGATATCCATGGTCCTCTTTCGTGTGGTGACCTTAGCGTGTTGCCTCGCTGGACGTGCGCTGCGTGGCCAGCGCGGCAAAGGTTTCCAGTGCCGCGGGGTCGGCCAGGGTGTCGCGGCTCGCGACATCGGACGGGGCGGCGCCCAAAAGGATCTTCTTCGCCGGAACCTCGAGCTTCTTGCCAGTACGGTTGCGAGGAACTGCGGGAAGGGTGTGGATGCTGTCGGGCACGTGACGGGGAGAGAGGGCGTTGCGCAGCGCCGTCGTGATCAGCTTCCGTAGGGCGTCATCGAGGTGGGCACCCTCGTGCAGTGCGACGAACAGGAGCAATTCGCCGGGCCCGCTGGCGGAGTCCTCCAAGTGGATCACCAAACTGTCGTCGACTTCGGGGAGCTCCTCGACGACGCGGTAGAACTCTGCGGTACCCAGTCGCACTCCGCCGCGGTTGAGGGTGGCGTCCGAACGTCCAGCCACGGTGCAGCTGCCTGTCGCGGCCGAGAAGCGCACCCAGTCGCCGTGGCGCCACACGCCGGGGTAGGCCGCGAAGTAGGTGCCCCGATAGCGGGAGCCGTCAAGATCGCCCCAGAAGTAGATCGGCATGGAGGGCATGGGCTGGGTGATGACAAGTTCGCCGAGTGCGTCGGTCACCTCGTGGCTGGCCTCGTCGTACGCGGTGGCTGCGACACCCAGGCAGGGACCTGATATGGCTCCGGCCCACACCGGCTGCAGGGGGCTGCCCTGCAGAATGCCCGAGCACACGTCGGTGCCGCCGCTGCCCACGTTGAGCAGCACGTCGGGTCCGAACTGCTCGCGCACCCAGTGGAATCCCTCGGGGGGTAGCGGGCTGCCCGCAGCCCCGATCTGGCGCAGCAGGGACAGGTCGTGATCTGCGGCGGGGGTCAAGCCCTCCTTTCGGCAGGCCATCAGGAATCCCGGGCTGGCGCCCATGAGGGTGGCGCCAGTCTCCTCGGCCAGGCGCCACTGCCAGTCGAGGTCGGGATGGATGGGGTTGCCGTCGATCAGGACGACCGAGGCGCCAATGAGCAGCCCTGAGACCAGGGCGTTCCACATCATCCAGGCTGTGGTGGTGAACCACAGGATGCGGTCGCCCGGGCGCAGGTCCCAGCTCAGGGAGTGATTCTTGAGGTGCTCCAGCAGGATTCCGCCGTGGGAGTGGACGATCGGCTTGGGTTTGCCGGTGGTTCCGGAGGAAAACAGCACCCACAGCGGGTGAGAGAACGGGACTGGCTCGAAGCCGGGTTCGGCGGGACCGGCGAGCAGGTCGTCCCAGGAGACCGTGTCCGGGAGTTCCCCCGGCCCGTAGGGCACGTGGACGGTGTGGCGCAGGGTGGGCAGTGCCGCCCTGATGGCTGCGACCTCATCGCGTCGGTGGATGGCCTTGTTCCCGTAACGGTATCCGGCCGTCGTGAGCAGAATGGTGGGCTCGATCTGCGAGAACCGGTCGATGACGCCGCGGGCGCCGAATTCAGGTGCGCAGCTCGACCAGATGGCTCCCAGGCTGGCGGTGGCCAGGAAGGCCACGAGCGTTTCCGGGATATTCGGCAGGTAGGCCACGACGCGGTCGCCTTGGCCGACGCCGAGTCGGCGCAGGCCGGCGCGGGCGCATGCGACCTGGTGGGCAAGCTGTTCCCAGGTCAGGTCCTTGGGGCCGCGGGTCTGGGAACGGCCCAGTACGGCCAGGTCACCGGGTGTTTTCTCCCCTGAGCGCAGCGCGTGCTCTGCGTAGTTGAGAGTCGCGCCTGGAAACCAGTCGGCGCCGGGCATGTCTCGCCGGCCGAGCACTCGGTCGTAGGGTGTGTGCGCGTGGACGCCGAAGCAGTCCCAGATCGACGTCCAGAAGCCATCAAGGTCTGTGACGGACCAGCGGTGCAGGTCGCGGTAGTCGGTGAAGGTAAGACCCCGGTGTCGTTCCAGCCAGGCAAGGTAGTCACCGACGGCCGTGGTGTGGCGTACGTCGGATGCCGGTGCGCGCAGCATCTCCGGCTCGTTCATGGGGTGTGCTCCTTGTCGGGTGTGGTCGGTCAGGCCGGGTGGCCGGCCTGACCGACCACGGATCAGGCTCCTGTTGCGGCCGGTGGGCTTGGCAGGTTGGGGTCTGCTGGCACGGGGTCCGTCTGCGGAGACTGCGCCGGGGGTGCAGGGTTGCGAAGCTGTCTGATCACGCCGGCGGTCAGGGCTACTGCGGTGGCCAGGCCGCTGAGCGCCAGCGATCTCTGGCTGCCCTCGTCGAAGGCGAGTCCGGCCACGATGCCGAGCAGGACCAGCACGACGAACACGGGCAGATAGGGGAAGCCCCACATCCGCACGGGGAGCTCTTGTGCCGCTGACTTGCTCATGCGGCGGCGGGTCTGGATCTGCGTGAGCGCGATGAAGAGGTAGACGGCGACGCCGATGGTCCCCGAGGACTGCAGCAGGAAGAGGAAGATGGTGTCGGTGGGGAAGAAGTAGTTGGCCACCACGGTGAGGAAGCCGCCGGAGCTCGCGACGAGGACGGCGTTTACGGGAACGCCGCGCTCGGTGACGCGGCCCAGCGTGGCGGGCAGTTCTCCGCGCTGGGCGGCGGCGAACATCATGCGGGAGGACGCGTATATGCCGGAGTTGAGCAGCGACAGCACTGCGGTGAGGACGATGACGTCGACGATCGCGGTCGCGTGCGGGATTCCGATGTGGGCGAGTACGGCGCCGTAGGGTCCGTTAGCGATGCTCTTGTCGTCGGAGGGGAGCAGGGTGACGACTACGGCCACCGATCCGACGTAGAAGGTCATGATCCGGATGATGACGGAGCGCATGGCCCGGCGGACTGCGGCGGCTGGGTGCTTGGCCTCGCCTGCGGCGATGGTCACGCTTTCCGCTCCGAAGAAGGAGAAGAAGACCACCAGGCAGGCCATCCAGACCGGCTGCCAGCCGTGTGGGGTGAAGCCGTGGCCCGTGAGGTTGGCCAGCCCTGGCGCCTGGGTGCCGGGCAGTAGGCCCGCGATGGCCAGGAGGCCGACGGTCAGGAAGGCGCAGATCGCGACGACCTTGATCAGCGCGAACCAGAACTCGAACTCGCCGAAGGCGCGGGCCGAGATGAGGTTGGTGAGGGTGAACGTGATCATGAACACCAGTGCGGCTGCCCACGGTGGCACTGAGGGGAAGAACCCGTGGATGATCGCGGCACCGGCGGTGGCCTCGAAGCCGATCACGACCACCCACGAATAGGTGTAGAGGGAGCTCACCGTGACGCCTGCCCAGGGGCCGAAGGCGCGGGTGGCGTACCTGGCGAAGGAGCCGGAGTCCGGAGAGGCCACGGCCAGTTCCGCGAGCATCCGCATGATCAGGAAGACGACGGCCCCGACGCCTATGTAGGCCAGCAGCACGGCAGGGCCTGCCGCGGAGATAGCTGTACCGCTGCCGACGAACAGGCCGGCGCCGATGACGCCGCCGATGGCGATCATGTTGAGTTGCCGGCCGGACAGTACGGGCTTGAGGGCCCGCGGGGACGAGGGTGAAGGGTTATTGAGCATCTGGTGCCTCCGAGAGGTCGCCGGATCAAGGAAGGCGCGGAGGTCACCTGGGGAGGGTGGGAATCTCCGCTCCTGCGAGCCGCTGGAAGGCCTGGGCATACGCCTGTGCGGCACGTTCGAGGTCGTCCGCGTCGAGCGCGGTTGATATGTTGATCATTCCGCGAGGGGTCGTGTAGATCCCGTCGAGGAGCAGCGCCAGGTGCAGGGCCGCAAGCAGTGGGGTGTCTGCCACTGCTCGGGCTTGCGCTGCGTTGACTGGTGCAGTTGTGCTCAGGTGCACGTTGAGGATGGATCCGGCGCGTGTGACGGTGGCTGGGATCCGGGCTTCGGCCGCTGCCGTGGTGATGGCGTCGGCGAGCTTGTGCGCTGCCAGGTTCAGCTGGTCGATCGCGGAGGCGTCGAGGTGCTGGAGCGTGACAGTGCCGGCAGCTGCGGCGGCGAGGTGGCCGTTGAAGGTTCCCGAATGGCTCAGGCCACCGGTGGTGGTGGCTGCCGTCAGGGAGAGCAGCTGTTCAGGGCCGCCGATGGCGCCGATAGGCAGGCCGCCGCCGATCACCTTGCCCATGACGGTGATGTCGGGTCGAAGACCCAGCTGGCTCTGTTCGCCGCCGGGATGGTTGCGCAGTGACTGGACTTCGTCGAGGACGAACAGTGCCCCGTGGGCGTGCGCCAGGCGGGCGACGGCTGGCAGGAAGTCGGGGTGGCTCGGGATGACACCGCCGGCGCCGAGGAAGGGCTCGGCGAAAACGGCGGCGATGTCGTTGTCCAGGGCTTTTTCGACTGCGTCGAGATCGTTGTAGGGCACGGTGACGACGTCCGGGGTGCCGGCCAGCAGCGGCGGGGCGCTGCCGTGGTAGCCCCCGTCGAACATGAGAAGGCGGTCACGGCCGGTGGCGTGGCGGGCCAGACGGGCGGCGAGCACGGAAGCCTCGCTGCCGGAGTTGGTGAACCGGACGCGTTCCACCGAGGGAACACGCTCGATGAGCAGCTCGGCGAGGGCCACCTGCCGCTCGTGCGGGCTTGAGAGGGCCGCACCGTCAGCGAGCGCGTCGGCCGCCGCGCGGGTGGCCGGTGACCACGCGTTGCCGTGCATCAGGGAGGTGTAGTTGTTGACCAAGTCGAGGTAGTCGGTGCCGTCTACATCGCGGAGGCGCGAGCCGTGGCCGGTCGCCAGGGCGAGCGGATAGGGCGGGTGGTAGGTGGTCGACCGTGTCTCGCCGCCGGGCAGGGCTGCCGCCGCGCGCCAGTGGGCGGCGGCGGATCCTTGCGTGCGGGCGCGGTACTCGTTGAGCAGGCTCTCCAGCAGGGTGCCGGGAGCCGGGCTGCGGGTGGCCGTCGAGGGGGTGGTGGTCACAGCAGCGTACTTTCTTCGGAGGTGAGGCTGGTGAAGGAGGCGTCGAGGAGCTCGAGGAGAAGATCGATTTCCTCGGCGGTGACGGTGAGCGGAGGGGCGACGAGGATCGCGTTGTTGATGCCGCCGGTCGCCGGGTAGACCAGCAGTCCCTGGTCGCGCGCCGCGAAGGTGGCCGCGCGGGTGAGGGAGCCGATAGGGGCACCGGGGCTTCGGGCGACCCGGTCGCTGACGAGTTCCAGCCCTTGGAGCAGGCCGAGACCACGGACTTCCCCGATGACCTCGTGCCGTCTGGCCAGCGCTTCCAGTCCGGCCCGCAGCTGCTTGCCCCGCTCTGCCGCGTTCGCCACGAGGCCTCGGGACTCGATGGCCTCCAGGACGGCGAGCGCCACGGCACTGCCGAGCGGGTTGCCACCGTAGGTGTGCCCGTTGGTGACCGATGCGGTACCTGCCGCGATGGCGTCGATGATCTCCTCGCTGACCAGGACGGCCGACACCGGCGCGTATCCGGCGCCCATGCCCTTGCCGAGGACTACCAGGTCCGGGCGGACGTCCCAATGCTGGGAGGCCAGCATCATGCCGGTGCGACCCATGCCTGTCATGACCTCGTCCGCGATCAGCGGCAGGCCTCGTTCACGGCACAGTCCGGCCAGCGCCTGAAGGTAGCCGTCGGGCGGGGTGATGGCGCCGCCGGCCGCACCTCCTACAGGCTCCACCACCACGCCCGCCGCAGCAGGACCGTGGGCGTCCAGCACCTCGGCCGTATGATTGACGAGGAGCTCGGTGAACTCCGCGTCGTCACGGCCTTCGGCGAATCGGTAGGCGTAGGGCGGGGTGAGTTCGTTGAACTCGTGCAGCAAGGCTTCGGCGACCCGGCGACGCTGCGGATGACCGGACAGCGACAGGCCCCCCAGGGTGGCGCCGTGGTAGCTGACCGCGTGCGAGGCGAACTGTGACCGGTTCGGCTCACCGCGCTCCCGCCAGTACTGCAGCGTCAGCCGCAGTGCCGTCTCGACCGCTTCGGATCCGCTGTTGCACAGGAAGACGTACGGGTAGCCGGTCATGGCGCCCAGGCGCTCCGCCAGCGCCTCGGACTGCTCGCTGTGGAACGTTCCGCGGTGGGCGAAGGTGATCCGCTCGGCCTGCTCGTGCAGGGCGCGCAGGATCTCTGGGTCCGAGTGGCCAAGGTTCGCGGTGACCGCGCCGGAGCATCCGTCGAGGTAGCGACGGCCGTCCGTGTCGTACACGAAAACACCTCGCCCGTGGCTGACGAACGGCAACTCCTCACCGAAGAAGAACTTGATCAGACGACTTCCGGCGGGCTGCATCCGGCCGGACCGAGTCGTTGTCGCCTGAGGCATCAGACACCCTCCTGACTCTTCTGCGCAGGCGGCGCAAAATCGAAGCTTTGTACTGCGTACAGGATGCATTGAACATCGGCCAAGAGCAAGCCCCAGACCCCTCCCCCATTCATCCATAAAACCCCCGCTCGAAACCTTCTCGTTGTACATAGGACAAGCAATCAGCTGAGGTGGCCGTTGGCGGAGTGCCGGCGGCGGGTGTTGTAGCGGGTTAGCCAGGCGAAGACGGTCCTGCGGCAGGTGTCGGCGTCGCCGTAGTCGTGGGCGCCCTGGAGGGTTTGGCGTTTCAGGGAGGCGTGGAAGTTTCGCAGGCCGCGTTGTCGGCGCTGGTGCCCACCGCGCCCATCGACCGGGTGACCCCGAGTTGGTCGCAGAGGCCGGCGAAGGCCCGGGAGCCGTACTGGGCCCCGTGGTCGGAGTGGAACACCGCTCCGTCGAGGCTGCCCCGGGTGTGGGCGGCCATCCGCAGTGCGTCAGCGACCAGGTCGGTGCGCATGTGGCCGGCAATGGACCAGCCGACGACCTTGCGGCTGAAGCAGTCCGCGAGATAGAGGAACTCCCCGCCTGCGAGCGGGAGATAGGTGATGTCGCCCATGTATTTCAGGCCGGGTTCGGTAGCGGTGAAGTCCCGCTGGAACAGGTCCGGGACCGGTGAGACTGCCGAGTCCGGGACAGTGGTACGGACGCGTCTGCGCAGGCGGATACCGGTGATGGAGAACATCCGCATCACGCGGGCGACGTGCTTCTCGTTGATCCGCAGGCCCTTCTCCGGAGCTCGGCGGTCATCCGTGGGGAGCCGTAGGCGCTGTTGGACTCGCCGTGGACCTCGCGGATCCGCTCGGCCAGGAGCCGGTCCTTGCGCTGCCGGGCCGCCCTCGCCTGCCGGCCGGCGACCCACTTGTAGTAGCTGGACCGGTTCACGTCCAGGACCTCGCAGAGCCGCTTCACCTCGTAGGTGTCCCGGTGGTCGTCAACGAACTGGAAGCGGCTCATCACCAGTTCGTCTCTCCGGCGAAATGCTTGGCCGCCTTGCGGAGTATCCAGGCCGCTACCCGCACCGCGACGAGGTCGTCACCTACCTCACCTCCTACGCCGCCCGTCTGGACGCCGACATCCGCACTGGCACCCGCGTCGCCGACATCCGCCCGGACGCGGTCGGCTTCAGCCTCGACCTGGAAGGTGGAGGGCAGCTGTCGGCGCGCGCGGTGGTCGCGGCGTCCGGCACCTTCGGTCGCCCGTACCGACCGGCGCAGACTGCCCGCCGTCTCAGCGGAGAGACCGGCGCCTTCATCAGCTACAGCCCGAAGCGCCGTACCGCGTTCGCCAGGATGTGGAACACCGGGGTGCACGTGAAGCATTGGAGCCAGACGCGGGGCTTCCCCTCCCTACGCAAAGCCGTTGCCGACGGACGCCCCCGCCGTACAGGTGAGACGGATCCGGCAGACGGCGCTGGAACTCAAGCGTCGCCCGACCGCGCACAGCTGCGAAACTACTACCTCAAGCGTAGCCGTACCATCCAGGAGCAGAGCTGGTCCGTCGTCGGCAAGGCACTCCGCGGACGAGTGGCGAAGGCACCCGCGGCGATGGACATCCCGGTCTTCACCCAGGACTTCATCGCCAGGGCGAACCCGGAGGAGGCCGCGGCCGAGGCCGGTTTCGACGCGGAGACCCTGAAGAGGCTGCTGGCCGGAGAGCAGGACACGGTACTGGCCGGCTGCGTCGATCACCTTGCAGGCCCCGAGACGCCGCCGGGCATGCCGTGTACGGCCTCCTTCTTCGCCTGCCTCCAGTGCGACAACGCCCGCGCCCTTCCGCACCAGCTGCCGGTCCAGATCGCTGCCCGCGACCGGCTCCTCGCCACGCGTCCAAACTCCACAAGGGAATGGCCGTCCCCCAGCCCGTGGGCTTCTACGACGTGACCAACCCCGCCACCCGGGACTTCGTCTGGTCCGCCGTACGACGCAACTACTACGACCTCGGTGTCCGAGTCTGGTGGCTCGATGCCTGCGAGCCCGAAATCCAGCCAGGCCATCACGGCAACCTCTCCTTCCACGCAGGACCGGGAGCCCAGGTGGCCGGAATCTACCCACGCGACAACGCCAGGCTCTTCGCCGACGGCATGGCCCGGGCAGCCGCGGAGACCGGTAGGCCCGAGGACGGCGAGACCGTCCTGCTGTGCCGCTCCGCGTGGGCCGGCCAGCAGAAGTACCCGGCAGCCGTCTGGCCAGGCGACATCGGCCCGACCTGGGAGGCGCTGCGGCAGCAGGTCCGCGCGGGCCTGTCCATCGCGATGGCCGGCATTCCCTGGTGGACCACCGACATCGGCGGCTTCCACGGCGGAGACGTCCGCGACGAGGCATACGGCGAACTCGTCGTCCGCTGGTTCCAGTTCGGCGCCTTCTGCCCCCTCTTCCGCCTCCACGGCTACCGCGAACCGCGCCCGGAAGTCGGCTGGAACGGCACCGGCGGGCCGAACGAGATCTGGTCCTATGGGGAAGCCGCCTACGAGATGATCAAGGACGTCGTCCTCCTGCGCGAACGGCTGCGCCCTTACCTCCACACCCACCTCGACCAGGCATCGGAAACCGGCCTTCCGGCGATGCGGCCCCTCCTCGTCGACTTCCCCCACGACAAGACGGCCTGGACCACGGAGGACGAGTTCATGTTCGGTTCGGACATCCTCGTCGCTCCAGTGCTCCACCCCGGAGCCCGGAGCCGGGACGTCTACCTCCCCGAAGGAGCGACCTGGACAGAAGCCTGGACCGGCGGTGAGGGCGGACAGACAATCACCGTCGACGCGCCACTCGACCGCATCCCTCTCTTCCTGCGCAACGGAGCAGCCCTCCCCATCGCGTCCGAGGGGGCGTAGCCTCGCCCCTTGTAGTGGGACCGGCGGGCTTGGGCCTGGCCGTGTCGGTGGAGCACGATCGGCGCCGCCTCCGCCGCGCGCACCCCGCCCCGCACCGGGCGGATCGCGGCCCGGACCCAGTCGCCGATCCGCTCGCCGCGCGCCCCTGCCCGCCGGAGCTGCGCTTCACCTGCCGGGGCAGCTCGGCGATCAGGTCGTCCACACGGACCTCCTCCCGCCCGGCCGTTGGCGATCACGGTGTCGTTGGTCTTGGCGACCGGCCGATCATGGTCTGGTGTCGGCGTACGCGTGCCGTTTCCGGTGGCAGCGGCTGGCGCGGTGCTGGCGGCGCCAGGTGGACCACCACAGCAGGTGCTCGGGGGCCCGTCGGGGCGAGGAAAGGACCAGGGCCCATAGCGGGCGGAGAAGTTCGTGGCTGCTGAGGGAGACGATATCGGCCTCGGCGGGATCGTTCCGGCCGGGCCGTGCGGCACGTTCAAGGGCTGCGGTGACGGCCAGGAAGGCGTAGGCGACCAGGGTGATCACGCGCCAGCGGTGCCAGGAGTTCCAGCAGGTGACCTGGCCCTTGTCGAGGTTGCCTGGTCCCCAAGGCCGGATGCACTTGCGAGCAGTTCGCCCGCTGCCCCGACCAGCCGATCACCTCAGCCACTGAACAGGATTCGGGTCCGCCGCTAGGAAGGAAGCGGGGACCCGGCCGCCGTCGCCATGGCGCAGGTGCCGTGAGCCACTGACCGTGGGACGCGAGACGGCTGATATCACCACGGGTCGAGAGGGCAGGGGCACGAACTGCGCTGACGATCTCCGCCAATCGCTCCGTCGTATCCCCCGGAGGCCGCATGAGCCACGTTTCGTATTCGCGGAGGGCGCGGAGGAGGTGCGCTTGGTTCCATATGAGTGTGCGGTTGAGGAGTTCGGTTCTGCAGGAGCGGATCCGGCGTTCCATTACTGCGTTCATGCGGGGTACGCGGATACCGGTCTTGATGATTGCGACGTCTTCGTCTTCGAGTGCGGCGTCGAAGGCATCTGTGTATCTGCTGTCGCGGTCACGGGTCAGGTACTTCACCGTTGCGCCGGCGTCGTGGAGGTCCGTGGCGAGGTGCCGGGCGAGTTGTGTGGTCCAGTCTGTGGTGGGGTGGGCGGTTGCGGCGAGGACGCGAATATGCCGCGTGGCGTGTTCGATGATGGCGAAGATGTACAGGGGTGGTCCGGTCAGCGTCCGGGTTTCGAGGAAGTCGGCGGCAAGAATTGCGTGTGCTTGGCTGCGGAGGAAGGTGGTCCAGGTCTGGCGGTCGCGCTGGGGTGCGGGATCGATGCCGTTGCTCTGGAGGATCTCCCATACCGTGGAGGGGGCTCATTTGACCCCGAGGGTGGCGAGTTCACCGTGGATCCTTCTGTATCCCCAGCTCGGGTTTTCTCGGGCCATGCGCAGGATGAGGGTGTGGATGCTGCGGTGGGTGGGTGGTCGTCCTGGCCGTTTGGGACGGGAGGCGTTGGCGTGGCGGCGGCGTAAGAGGTCGCGGTGCCAGCGGAGGACCGTGTCGGGGGAGACGATCAGATGAAGTCGCCGGAGTGTGGTGCGGGGGAGCCGGTGGAGCAGGGCGGCGAGGAATATGCGGTCGGGCGGAGTGAGCCGGGTTTGGCGACCTGGCGTTGAAGGACGGCCAGTTGGTGGCGCAGGGTGAGAATCTCAACGTTCTTGTCGTGTCGCTCATCGGCAGCAGCTGTAGGAGAGCGAACACGTTGGTAAGCGTGAGGTAGAGGAGCCGCAGCAGCACGATGGATCACCCTGGCGTACCCAGCCCGGTGATTCTCAGCCGCATCCTTAATCCTGCAGGTCACAGCCTACGGATGAGGGTTTCGGCACCCACAAGGTCGCCGCGGAGCCCCCCAGCAGCGCAGAAGGCCCGCCGGCCGCGCCGGCGGGCCTTGTCGGGCGGTGACGGCGCTACGCCCGCCCGGGGTCGTGGTCCTTGCAGACCTGGAGCGTGCTGTCAGAGCTGCAACCGATCAAGTCGCTGTTCTTGTCGTCCGTTCCTTCCTTGGCCGGGAGGGTGGCGGTGCCGGTTCCGGTGAACGTATTCCCCACATCGTTGGTGATTGTCCACGTGCCGGTCACCTGCTTCGTCAACTGGGCGCGCATGAACCAGCCGTACTCATTGGGCCTGATGTGAATGGTCGCGAATCCGCCCTTTGTGTTGTCCGTCTTCCAACTGTTCGACCAGTTCCCCTGGACCGCGACCTCCACCTGTGCCTTTACGGGACTGTTCTCACCACCGATGGTGAGACCCCCTGTGGTGGTGACAGATCCGCCCGCGGTGTAGGTGTAGCCCGTGGTCTGGCTCCAGCTCACCTGTTTGTCCATGTTTTCGGTCGTGCCGTTGATCACTCGCCCGCCCTCGGCTGTCACGTTCTGGAATGCGCCGAGGGCCGCCGTCGTACTGCTATCCACCTTGTAGGTGGCCGTCGGGATGGTGCTGGACCCGCTGTTGAACTGCGTCAGGGCATACTTGATGGCCATCGTGCGCAGCTGAGCTTGCTGATGAGACAGGCCGGCGCCGACCCACCACACCTGCGCTCTATTGCCGCCAATGCAGTCTCGAACCCCGACGGTGGCAAGTTCGGACACGTCCGTGGTGGGGGCCATGCACTTGTTGTCGCCGACATGGCGGATCAGATAATTGTAAGGCGCAGTGTCGCTCTCCGGCTGGAGATACCACTTCTGCGCATCGGTGTCACCACAGTCCGACTCGCTGATGTTACCGGCGTAGGTACCGGTGGACACGTCGACGCACTTGCTGGACGTGCCGTTGACCAGGCGGAAGGTTCCGTCGTCATTGGGCCGGATCGTGAAATCATCATCCGTGCCGGACACGTTTGGGTTCCCGATGGTGTAGGCCGTCCCGTCAGCGTACTCGTAGTCCCGGAAGAGGGTGAAAAGTTTGCCGTCGGCCTGCAAGGTGTCTATCCGGACACTCATCTCAGGGTCGAAGCTGCCGGTGTCTGCGTGCGCCCTCGGCGCGTTGGGCGGCGACAACATCACTCCCAGAGCCGCAAGGAGGACGGCCAGCATCGCGGCGGTCCTTCGCGATGCCGGTCTCCGGGTGATCGTCTCAACGGTCATGGTGCCTCCACTTTCTGTAAGCCATGCTCCTGGGGCCTGGTCAGGTGACCCCGAGCGGTGCCCACGTCACGGTCCTTCGAACCGAGGCCTGGCGCGAACACCGGTCACGCCGTTCGCCTGGTCGGTCTGATCCGCCGTAGGACCGTCAACGTAGGCAGGGATGGCCGGATGTACATCCGTGAGCTCACGGATACCGCTTCGACTGCGGGGGTGGACAGGGACTGGATCTTCGTGACCGGACGTCAGTCCTGTGACGGCGGCCCGTCCAGGTTCTTCTGGCGGATGACCGCGGTGGCGAGTTCGACCCGTGAGGTCAGCTCCAACTTCTGGAGGATGTGGGATACATGGGATTCGACGGTGCGTCGTGAGATGGACATACGGGCGGCAATGTCGGGGTTGGAGCGCCCATCGGCGACGTGGTCGGCAACGATGTGTTCGGTGTCCGTGAGCGCCTCCCACCCGTATCGGGCACTCCTACGCGGTCTGCGCGGGTTCCGGTGGACCGCGTGGGCGCGCAGGCGGGACCTGGCGCGGTCCGCGTCCCATGGGGCGTCCAGGCGGGTGTAGATCTCCCAAGCACGGTCGAGTAGCTCGCGGGCCTCGGCCGGGCGCCGCTGCTGGGCCAGCAGTTCCGCCGCGTCGGTGTAGGCGTGCGCCTCGCTCAGCGGTCTCGACGCCTGCTGGTAGCAGCGGGCAGCTTCCAGGAGGAGATCCTGGTCCCGGGCCAGTAGCCCCTGGCACCGGTGCGCGTCACCGAGGTGGTACGGGGTACCGCTGTGGTCGGCCCGTCTCCGGGCAGCTTCGGCGTAGCGCCGTGCATTCGAGAGATCCCCAAGGGCCAGACCGATTCGGACGAGATCGGGCGTGAGGAAGCAGAGGATCAGTTGGCCCGGCAGGTGACCCACACCGTGGTCGAAAGCGGCGGCGAGCCGGGCGTAGGCGCGCTCGGGACGGCCCTGGGCCTCGTCCGCAAGCGCGTCGGCGGACAGCGGCAGGTACTCGTAGAACCAGGCGACGGTGCCGCTGTCGGTCGCCGCCGCCGCGGCGGCAAGATGCGCCTCGGCGGCGGCCCGTCGGCCGCGGTGCACCGAGATCAGCGCCGCCAGCGCCCGCAGCGCTCGGCACATCGCGAAGTGCTCGCCGGGATCGAGCCCGGCCTCGATTTCGGCGAGGGCGTCGTCCCAGCGGCCCGCATGGAACGCGAGGAGGGCGCAGGACAGGTGGTACCAGGGCAGATGGACACCTCCGCTGCGCTCCGCCGCCTCGCGGACCGCCGCGAGGATGCGCTGCGCGTCATGAGCGCGGTCGAGCTCCATGTGGCTGTTGGCCAGGGCGAGTAGGAGCCCGACCCGCTGTGCGGGATGCATCGTCTCAGGTGTGAGCCGAGCGGCGTGCCGTGCCAGTTCCAGGGCCTCGGTGCCAGGCGCTTCGAGGAAACGTTTCGCCGCCAGTGCATGCAGAGCCGTGGCCAGGGCGGCACGGTCGTCGATCGCTTCGGCTGCGCGCCGGGCAGCCGAAGCGACCGCACCCGCTTCAGACAGCCTGCCCAGCGCGAACAGGCACTGTGCGCTGAACGCCCGGAACCGGATCACCTCCAGCGGAGGTACGTCCGGGCTGCCGCACGCAGCGTGGATCTCGACGAGCGCCAGGTCGGGTCGGCCGCGAGCGAACGCGGCATGAACGGTGATCCACCGCAGCGGACCCTCCCACCCCGGGTCACTGGTCCGGGCCAGTGCACAGCGGGCGGTTTCCTCCGCCTCGGCCAAGTGGCCGCTGGACAGCTGCGCCACGGCGCGGTACAGCCGGAGTTGGTCACGGCGTGCATCACCGGGGTCGGTGAGAGCCTGTGCCCGGTCGATCAGGAGGAGTGCCATGGCCGGGGCCCGGGACGTGAGTCGGGCCGCGGATTCCAGGACCCAGTCGATCAGGAATTCTCCCGCCGCCGGCGCCGCGGCCAACAGATGCTCGGCGACCCGTTCGGGCACCGCTCCGGCGCCGGCGAGTGCCTGCGCGGCCCTGACATGCAGCATGGCGCGGACAGAGCCCGAGACGGCGTCGTACAGGGCCTGCCGTACCAGGTCGTGACGGAACACCAGCCGATCGCCGACATCCCGGAGAACTCCGGCCGCCTCGGCCTCCGCGACGATGCCGAGGAGTTCATGTGTCGGCCGGTCGAGGACCGTGGCAAGATCGGTGATGGTGTAGTCGGCTCCGAGCACCGAGGCGACGCGCAGCGCCTGCAACACCTCATCACGCAGATACCGCAGCCGGTGCGTGATCAGTGCGGTCAACGACGGAACGGGGAAACCGACGATGGCCTCCGCGAGCCCGTCACGGAGCTCGATCGCCTTCTCACGCAGCAGCGCGGCGGCCAACTCCTGTACATATAGAGGATTTCCCGCCGCTCCCTCGGCCATGCGCCGCAGCCGCGGACCGGGCTCACCGCCACACAAGTCGGCCAGCACGGCCGACACGGCAGCCGGACTCAGCGGCGCCAGCTCCAGCATCGTACAGTTGCGAACGGCCAGGCTCTGGGCGAGCCGGTCGACTTCCCCCCGAGGCACCGGCCGATAGGCTCCGATGAGGAGCAGCGGCAGCTGGTGAACCGACCGCAGTAGCTGACGCAACATCAGAAGGCTTGCGGAGTCGGCCCACTGGAGATCGTCGACGAATAGCGCCAGCGGTTGCTGCGCACACAGGTCTTCGACCAGGCCGAGCATCGCCTCGACGGTAGCGAAGTCCGATTCGGCCGCCCCGCCGGGCATCCCGTACCGGTCCTCGCCCCGTAAGATTTCGCCGACCCACGCCACGGAGGCATCGGCCGACTCCGTATCCACCCCCAGACAGGCCGAGATCACCGCGAACGGGCGCTGGTGTTCCCGTTCCTGTGCCGCCCCGTACAGCACCCGCATGCCACACGACCTGGCGGTACCAGCGGTCACTTCCAGCAGGGCCGTCTTGCCCAAACCGGCCTCACCGACGATGAACGCCGCGTGCCCCGTGCCCGCCTGTGCGTCCGTTGCCCATCCTGCCAGCTTCGCCGTCTCCGCGTCACGGCCGATCAGCCGCCCCGGCACCTTCACCACGCCCCTCCTCTGTGCTTCGGCCTCACCTGGCGGGACGTCACCCCGGCGGCTCTCTTACGCCACTCGGAGAATCGCGCGAAGAAGATCAGCGGCCGGAGCAGCCAGCGACGCCGGACCTTTCCAGGTCGCCGTCTGCTCAGGCGGCCTGCGGCCTGGGCCGCCTGTGGCGCCGCCTCGACCACCTGGACGCCAACTGACCACTCGATTCCTTCGGCTGCGGCGGAAGCCCAGTCGTCACGGGGGGTCGGCAGCCAGGTGAGGATCCGGCTGCTGATGCCCGATGCGCGCGGTACCGGTGCTTCGTGCATGCGGGCGGCGCCGGTCGACGTCGCGCCGCCAACCATCGCTGCGCGAGCGCAGGGGATCATGCCATGCCCGTAGCCGTCGCCCTTCACCACGGCCATCACGCCGACGGAACCTGCCGCATCGCACAGTCGGGCCGCGTTGTCGCGGATCGCCGCACGATCGATCCGCGCCTCCGCATGCGGCGTTCTTTCCTCCGCCCAGTGCATGCGGCCGGTGGCCTTGTGGAGACTGCCGATTGTCACGCCGTCGTCCTTCCATGGAGTCCTGTGATGCCCCGTTGGGCCGCAGGTGGAACCATGGTGGCGATGGGGAAAACGGCCGTCATCGTACGAACGCCACTGCGTTGCCGCGGTGGGGAGTGCGGCTGGCACAACGAGGGCGACGACGCGCCGGGCGCCGGGCTCGGCAGGGATGCGTTCGTCCTGACCACCTACGGCACCGCCTGGCTCAACGCCGGATAACTCGCCCCCTTCAACTGGTCGTTGATCGCTGGACGAGGCCCAGCACGTCGAGAACGCGACGTCTGCCGCCCCCCCATTACCTTCTTCGTGGCCCCGCAACGGGGCTCCCGGCCTCTGGAGCTGGCATGACTGATTCCCCCTGTCGAACGCATGGCCCGGGAGGGGTGGTGTCACCAGCTCCGGAGGCATCGACAGACCGCTAATTAGCCTCGCCGTTTCGCGCGCCAGCAGACTCGGAGGTCTTCGTGACGTAGTAGATCTTGAGTCGTAAGCTCGTTGTCGCCTGCCGGTGGAAGTCCGGTCCGGGTAGCTGCCAGGAGGCCCGGTAGCAGACTGGCGGCGTCGGGGGGAAACGCTCGGCGTCGAAGCCCAGTGTCGAAAGCCCTGTAAGGGGGAGCAAAGCAGCGGTCCGTAGCATCACGCGAAGCCTGCGGCGTCGTTAGAGGCCCGTCTTTCGGGGCGGGGACAGGGAGTGCCGAGCCCCCGAAATCAGGGCGAAGGCCATGGAAGCGGCGAAGATCCTGGAGATGCAGCCGTGAAGGACTCCCCGGCGTATGGGGCATGGAACGTTGCGACGGTGACAGCGGGAACTGGGGAGGCCCTCCCCGCCCCGGCGGCCTGCGGACAGCTGCCGTCGGAAGCTGCTGCGCGTCCTATAACCGGGTGCACCCCGGGAAGTTAGCGCGGGCCGGGTGGGCGTCGGAGGCGGCCGTAGTACCGCGATGAGCCGAGGAGACAACACAACTCCCGGCCATGGGAAGGGCCGCTGCTTCGTCGATGCGCAGTCTGTCTGGAGGGGCTTGGTGAGTGCCACATCGGCTATTTCCGCCACGTCGGGATCCCTGAAGGTGGATCCGGTCCGAGCCTTGCAGCATGCGCTCTACCGGGCGGCCAAGGCTGATCCCGGACGGCGGTTCCACGCGCTGGGGGACAAGGTCCACCGCAGGGACGTCTTGCGGCGCGCGTGGGTGATGGTGCGTCGGAACAACGGCGCTCCGGGCATTGACGCCATCACTCTCGCTCAGGTCGAGGAGTACGGCATCGACCGGCTCCTTGACGAACTGGTCACGGAACTCAAGGAGGGCCGCTGGCGGCCGCTGCCCGCGCGCCGGGTGTTCATCCCGAAGCCCGGCACGACCGCGGAGCAGAGGCCGCTGTCGATTCCTTCCGTCCGCGACCGGATCGTGCAGGCCGCACTGAAGATCGTGCTCGAGCCGGCCTTCGAGGCCGATATGCTCCCGTGCTCGTTCGGGTTCCGGCCCAGGCGCGGGGCGCACGATGCCCTCCAGGTCTTGATCGATGAGGCATGACGGGGCAGGCGGTGGGTGGTGGAGACGGATATCGCCAACTGCTTTGAGGCGATTCCGCATGAGAAGTTGATGCAGGCGGTCGAGGAACGCGTCTGCGACCGGTCGGTCCTCTAAACTCCTGCGCGCGATGTTGCGGGCCGGGGTGATGGAGGGCGGGCAGGTTCGTCGGCCGGTGGCGGCGACCCCCCAAGGCGGTGTTGTTTCACCGTTGATGGCGAACGTCTATCTGCACCGGCTGGACCGGGCATGGGACGTGCGTCGTCATGGGGTTCTGGTCCGTTATGCCGACGATGCTGTGGTGATGTGCGCTACCCGCGAGCAGGCCGAGGCTGCCCTTGGGCAGCTGAAGGTTCTGCTGGCCGAACTCGGTCTGGAGCCGAAGGCGGCCAAGACCAGGATTGTGCACCTGCAGGTCGGAGGCGGGGGAGTGGACTTCCTCGGTTTCCACCACCGGTGGGTCACGTCCCGGCCTCGCGGCGGGCGGCGTCCGATCGCCTTCCTCGCTCGCTGGCCCTCGGACAGGGCGGTGCAGCATGCTCGTGACCGGATCCGTGAACTCACGGAGCGGCGCACAACGTTGCGGCCGGTCAAAGTGATCGTGGAGGACGTGAACGCGTTCCTGCGCGGATGGGCCGCGTATTTCCGGTTCGGGAACTCGGCCCACCGGTTTGACCAGATCAGCTCGTACGCACGGATGCGGATCGGCGGGTTCATCGCCAAGAAGCACCGTCGCAGCCGGAAGTTCGGCTGGTCGGTGGTCGCCCACGCGGCCTCCGACTCGTTGGGGCTGGTCGCCCTGCACGGGACCGTCGTTGCACCCAGACCCTTTAGGGACCGGCGGGGCAGGCCGAATGCCGGTGGTGAACGGCGTCGGTGAGCCGTGTGCGGGAGAACCGCACGCACGGTTCGATGCGGCGGGGGCTGGAAACGGAGCGGACGTACTTCGCCACCGCGCCAGCCCCCGACCCTACGCTTGGGGTGGGTGAGCTGGTCTGAACGTGTGGGTGCCGGAAACGGTGTCGCCCTATGCGACCTGCTTGTATTCGTGGATGAGGCCAT
>NZ_JAERRF010000038.1 GCF_016741875.1 Streptomyces coffeae
GCCGAGGGTATCGAGGGCCTGCGCACCCGTTCCGAGGCGCCCAAGATCTCTCGTCGGGTCCGCCGCGCCATCGAGGGCTTCGTCCAGCGCCTGGAGAACCCCGAGGGCCGCCGGTCTGGATGGTGAGGCCGCTTTGGTGGACTTGGCGGATCCACCAGTCGTCGACGGCAGTGCCGGACAAGGGATGACGGGTTTCAGGTTGTACAGGGCGCGGGTGGTCTTGCCGGGTTTGCGGACGGCGCTGGCGGCGTTGCGGTAGCGCACCGCCCGTCCGGGCTGGACCCTTCGAGGAGTGGTGTGAGGGGTTCGGCCGCGGTGGGGCCGTAGCCCTCGGGCAGCGCGCTGTTGTCGGGCTGGGTCCTGCTTTGGGTGCCGATCTCTTCCTTGAGTACGGCCCAGAAGCTCTGGGCCGCGGTGTTGTCAACGCACGAGCCGCTGCTCGACCCGCCACATTTCCTGGTCGTTGATGCCGGTGGCCGCCCCGCCCCGCTGCGGTTGGCAGTAGCACCGAAGAGGGACGGGACGGCGGAGAGGCCCGCCCGCGGGCGAAGGGCGGACCATGCCGTCCCACTAGGGGAAAGGAAGGGACGGCGTCTGGAGCCGGGTGCCCGTGGCCGTGCGTCGTACGGCCGTGGCGGACTCCCGGCGTGTCGGTGGCGAACCGCTCGGATCCAGTGGGGCAACGGTCGAGCCGTCTCGCCTCAAAGACCCCATAGATCAAGGAACTCGGAACGGTGCTGCCGCGACCTCGATGGCCGTACGCAGCGCCCGGACGTCGGTGATCAGCCGGCCGTCGACGGGCCGAATCCGCCAGTGCGGCCCCGGCCCTTCGACGCGATGCTGCGGCGGGACGACGAGGTGCTGCCTCACGCCGAGCAGCCGGGTCTCCGGGACGTCCCACCCGGTTGTCGCCCCCTCGCGGACGAACCAGTAGAAGACGGGCTCGCACGGGTCCTCGATCACGGCACCGCTGCGGGGCCCCAGGACCGCAAGTGCGCGGACACCGATCCTGCGGGGCACGCGGATCGCGTCCCAGTCGACGCCTGCGGCCTGTAACTCGCAGCCCCCGACGGTCGGCAGAGCGGGTGGTCTGTATGTCTCGGTGTGCATGGGTAGTGGCTCCTCACCGTCTCCGTCGCGCAGGACCGATGTGCGGACCGGTTGGTCGTTCACCCACGGTGGATGGGTGTCGTTCTCCCGCAGCCGATGGGTGCGACAGCGACGGAACCGCCGACGTGTTCGCGTCCAGTTCCGTGCCCGGGGTCGGGGGAACGTCAGCGAGTGCTCCGCCGAGTGACCGGCGCCGCCCGGCGGACCGGTCTCCTCCCGCCCACCATTCAGGAACCGGCCGCGCCGGGCGGACTATGGCGGGCGCGTCGGCGGGCGCGAAGGAGAAGCCGTCGCATCTCCTCCGCGGTCACCGGCCGCATCGACCGCCGTCACATGGTCGGCGTCCGGGCCGCGCTTCCGCAGCCGCAACCGGGGCGGATTTTGGGGTGGTTGAGCCGCACGAAAGGGCGCCCGCCGGCTCACGTCACCGGATGGGCGCGTTGCCGCAGTCGCCGTACGGCGGCACCTCCGGCCGCACCGGTGCCGGTGAGCGGGTTCCTGCGGCGGCACCGGAAAAAATCTTGGAGTTCTCCCGTCATAGCGCCGCACCGGATGTCTCTGTGTAGGTGTGGACACGAATGGTGAAGCACAGCCGGGAAAGGAGAGGGATGCCGACGTGCGACAGCCTGACGCGCCCTTACCCAGGGGCCATCTCACCGATGACGCAGGCGGCCACTGCGCCACCGGCCCAAAGAGGGACGATCTGTCCAAGGCTGACGTCGGGCTGCGGTTGCTGCGGATCGCCCTCCGCCTGATCCACGACGCGGACGGCGGCGACGAGGACACCGGCCAGGCGCTCTCCCGCTTAGCGTCTTCCCTGGCCGACCTCTCCTGTGACGGCTGCGGCCAGCACCTGACCGCGTCGGCCTGGTGCCGTCACGCGACGGATGCCCACCTGATCCACTCCTGGGCCCGGGAACTCCTCGCGCTGCTCGATGCCGGTGAGGGACCGCCGGACCTCGAGCCCGGTGCCGTGCGGAGCGGGCACCCCTCGAACGCCGTGGATGCCGGCACGCCACTCGTGGTCCACCGCGCCGACGGCGAGCGGCGCCGTAGTACACGGTGCGCCGCCTCGCCGGGCTCCGCCGGCGCACCGCCGGCCGCCGTACCGATCAGCCCGGTCGTACCGATCAGCCCGGTCGGCCCGGTCGGCCCGGTCGGCCGATGGCATCCGCTCTCGGCCCCCACACACACCGAAGACCGGCACCCCCGGGTGGCGATCAGGTGCTTCGGCGGATTCCGGATGACCGTAGGTGACTTGGTGATCGACTGGACGAAGGTCCGTCCCCGCGCCCGCGCCGCCATGAGGCTACTCACCATGCGTGCGGGCCGCCCCGTGCACCGGGAGGCTCTCTTCGAGGCTCTCTGGCCGGACATGCCCCCCAAGTCGGCCACGGCCAATCTGCAAGTGGCCGTCTCCAGCCTGCGCAATCTCCTGGAACCCGACCGGGATCGCGGCAAACCACGACTGGTGGTCCGCGTCGGTGACGCGTACCTGCTCAGCCTGCCGTCCGACACCTACCTCGACACACTCGCCTTCCAGGCCGCGCTGACCCGGGGTAGGCATGCGAAGGCCACCGGGGACACCGCCTCGGCGGTACAGGGCCTGCGGGACGCGCTCGCCCAGTACCACGGCGAACTGCTACCCGAGGACGGCCCCGCCGAATGGCTGCAGCAGGACCGCGAGATCTACCGGCGCCAGGCGGCCGACGCCGCCGCGGAACTCGCCGCCGCCGAACTCCAGGCCGGCAACCCGCAGGAAGCCGTGGCCGCGGCCCAGAAGTGTCTCGCCATCGACCGCTTCCACGACATGGGGTGGCACCTGCTGCTGCGGTCCTACCACCGGATCGGTGCACCCGCCGCCGCCGAGCGGGCCCGACGGCGGTACATCGCCACGCTCGCCTCCCTCGGCCTCGACGCCCATGAACCGGCTGCCGGCGTCGCCCGAGACACCGCGCCGATCCCGCATCCCCGGCCGGGACGAGGTGAGGGACCCGGCGGCCACGCGCCCGGACGGCTCAGTGTCCCGGCTTACGGGCAGTGACCTTGACATCGTCAACGGTCGGCCCGCAGGGGCTGCTCGGGTCGCTGGTACTGGCCAGGCGCAGGGTGGTCCGGCCACCGGTCGCGGTGAAGCGTACGGTCTCGCGCCGCCATCCCATCGCGGAGGAAGAATGCCCGGCGGTGTCGAAGGAGAAGTGCTTCGAGACGCCGGCGACCTGGACGGTCAGCGATCTCACGACGGTCCCGCAGCTGGGATTTCCGGCAAGGTAGAAGCTCACCGTGTACTGCGCACCGGGCTCGGTGGCCAAGCCCTGGCTGATCGCTCCAGCCGTGGACCCGGGCTGATCGCCGTTCATGTCGAGTGACTGCGTACCGGTCGCCGGCTGCCATCCCTTGGAGCCAGTGAGATTCACCGAGTTCTCGACCCGCCATCCGCCGATGAACTGGCCATCCCGGTAGGGGATATGGGGCTGGTCACCGACGGATGGCGACTCGAAGGCGCCGTCGCTCAGCTGGGGGTCCGGAACAGGGCCGGGGCCGTTGGGCGGGGTGTCGGACGGGCCGTTGGACGGGGTGTCGGACGGGGTGTCGGACGGGGCGTCGGACGGGGCGTCGGACGGGGCGTCGGACGGGGCGTCGGACGGCCCGCCGGGGAGGCGGTCCGCGGACGTGTCCGGAGCCGGCTGCGGACCCGGACCGGCCCTGTGGTGATCGCCCAGCCGCCGGGACTCCTTCGGCAAGGGCGGTATCGGGCCGGATGCGGTGGGCCCGGGCGCCTCGGGCTCGGTGGTGGGCGCCGGGGTTGAACCGCGCCCGGTGGCGGGGCCCGCGGTGCGGGGACGTGAGGTGGAGTCCGCGGGCAGGAGGAGCGTGCCCGCCACCACCAGCGCGCCAACGACGGCGGCCAGCGAGGTCACTGCCATGGCGGCCTGCGAAGATGCCTTGCCGCCCGCCGCCCCGCGGCCGAGTCCGGCGTCGTCGTCCGGACCGGCCGGCTCCCCCGCCTCGTCGTCCGTCTCGTTCGGTGATCCGTCGGCCAGCGAGCCGAAGTACCCCGCGAAGAGCGGTCCCAAGACCAGCGGAGCCAGAATGCCGCGCAGACGACCAGAGATCTCCCGCAGCTCCGGCAGCAACAGCGCGCAACTGTCACACTCCGCGAGATGAGCCTCCACACGGACCCGAGCCCGTCCCCCGAGCGACCCACGGACATAGGCGGCCAGCTTCACAGCACACCTACGGCACTCCTGCTCCATCTTCTCCGCCGACAAATGCGCCTGCAGATACTCCTTACGCAGCCCCTCACGGGCACGCACCGCCAGCGCGGCAACCCCATTGGCCGATAAGCCGAGATGCACCGCCACCTGAGCCGGACTCTCTCCCTCCACCGCCGTATGCCACAACACCTCCTGCCAACGCTCGGGCAATGCCGCAAACGCCCGCGCAACCAACGACGCCTCCAGATCCGCCAGAACCGGATCCTCAAACGGCACCCAAGGCGCATAGTCCTCCAGCTCTGGCGTGGGCACATCCCGCTTCGCCCTCGCCGCCCTCCTGACCGCGATTCGACGCACCGTCGTCAGCACATACGGTCGAAACGCCTCCCGCGGCCCCCCACCGGCACGCACCGCACTCAGCACCTGAGTAAAACCCTCGGACGCAATCTCCTCCGCATCCGCCGGACTTGACGCATACACCCCGGCCAACCGACGAGCCGACTCCACATGACGCTCGTAGAGCACACCGAAGGCACTGTCGTCACCTTCCCGGGCGCGCACTATGAGTTCCGCGTCGCACTGCTCGACCCATGCGCCGGACCCGGACCCCGCGGAGTCCCCCGGCTCCCGGCCCTGCCCCAACTTCCCCGCCATCGCCACACATCCTCCGTACCCGACCGGACACACCTCCCAGCCGCTTCACGTACGGATCCCAGCAGCGGGAAGCGTTCTCCGAGAAACACTAGAGGCACGGCTCAGCGAAGTTCCCTCGTGTTCCGCGAAATCCGCCCCATGGGGCAACGTCCGCCGCCCGATGAGGGAACGTCCTCCTCAGATCAGGCCGTTGCGCATGGCGTACGCCACGGCATGGCATCGGTTGCGGAGTTGAAAGCGATTCTGGAAGTCGTGGAGGACCTGCTTCACCGTCCGTGCGGAGTAGGCGACCGCGGCCGCTATCTCATCGGTGTCGAACCCCTCGGCGGCCAGCCGCAGCACCTGGACCTCCCGCTCCGTAAGGTTGTTGAAGTTCAGGCCGCGTGGCCCCAGCACATGACGCTGTACCTGGCCGACCTGATCGAGCAGCCGGCCCAGCAGATCCGGAGGCACGGCTCCCTCCCCCGCAGCGGCCGACCGCACCACCGTCACCAGGCGTTCCGGTGTGGCATCCCTGCGGCGGACCACCCCCATCACCCCCGCCTCCACCACCGGCACCAGGTCGGACTCGTCGATCTCCGGGGTGACCAGCACCAGTCGGGCCTCGCTCATCCGGGCAGCGACCGACCTCAGGACCTGCGGGGTTTCCTCGGTCACGGCACCGGCGACGACTACGGCGACTCTCGCCTCGTCCATCTCGTCGGATCCGAGCACCCGCACCTCCGGCCGCGGTCTGAGCTCCGCGGTCACCCCCAGCTGTGAGATCGGATCGTCCGCGCGGATACACACGGGTATGCGGTCCATCCATGCTCCTCGGCAGGCACAGGACACCGTCGGTCATTCGGCGTCTCGGAGGGCAAGCATCCTCGTCGCGCTGGGCGTCCGCTGAACATGGACTTAACGCATGGTTGTCACACCGCCCTCCCCCATATCGGCGCCTGATCCCGCAGGTAACGGCCCCTGGGAAGCGCAGACGGCGCCGAGCCGGTCCGGGCGGCCGCCCGCGAACGACGGTGCCGGTACGAGCTCCGTTTTACCGAGCCTCTCACCCCGCAGGCACACGGCAAACCGCCCCGGGGCCGCGGTGCCCCATCGCGCACAACGAGTTCACGAGCAGCCGCCTTCTTGACCGTTACGTGCGAGGCTCTGGCCCCCCGGAAGAGTCCGACCGCATGAGCGGGGCCCCGGCGCCCATGGCGGCGCGCCGGTCCCTCGGGGCAAGGCCCTACGCCGTGGGCCACCACGGCGCGGTGGCGTCACGCAGTGTGTTGGTGCCGCAGTGCACCTCGCCCATGCCGATGTGATAGGTGTACCAGTCGTCGACGTAGGACGTGGTGAAGCCCGCCTTCGCGTACACGGAGTTCACGGACTCGGTGAAGATGTCCCGGCCGCCGATGACCGGGCCCCACTGCTGGGGCGCGAGGTAGCGTGTCGGGCTGAGCAGGACGCCGTTGACCGCACCGGGGATATAGGCGCTGTTCTGTGAGGCGGCAGCCTGCCGTGTGGCGCGGCCGTCGGCACCGCGTTCGGCACGGCCGTCGGTACGGCTGTGGTCACCGCCGAGCTGGCTGTACTGGCGCAGCGTGTCGGGGCCCATGCGCCGCAGCTTGCGGCTGCCGCTGAGGTTGCCACGCTCGTCCCCGTCGCGCGTGTACAGGCCGGGGACCTTGACGATCTCCGCGTCGGTGATGCCGGTCTCGCGCTTGAGGATGTCCAGGTTCGCCTTGATGCGGTCGGCCGCCAGCTTGTTGTCCGCGTGGAACTTGGGCTTGGCGAGGACCTGGTCGATGGTCTCCTTGGGCGCCGGGATGTCGGCCGAGCGCGGCACGGAGAACATCTTCTCGCCGCCGTGGCCGTCCCGCTTGGCCTTGCGCAGCAGCTCCACGCCGGCCGCCGGGTCGGCGACGCCTATCCGCCAGCCGCGCTCGGTGTCCGCAGGCAGGAACTGGATGAACTCGTCCACGTGCCCGACCGAGAGCCAGGACGTGTCGAGCAGCAGCGGCGCCTGCGCGCCCTGGGAGGACAGGAACGTACGCATCGCCTTGGCGGGCTTGGAGCCGGTGTCGGCGCGGTAGCCCTGGATGATGCGTCCGGCGGGGTAGCTCGTGCCGCCCAGGGTGTACGGCGGGATGGTCTCCAGGTTGCCCATGGAGTTGAGCGTCCACTCCTCGTTGTCGCGCACCCCGCTGACCTGGACCACGCCCACGTCCGGACCGCGCAGCCTCTCGAACAGCTCGCGCCCGGCGTCCCGGTCGGGCTGTGCGGAGCGGATGAGGACGCGCATCACGCGCTGCTTGCCGCCCGGACCCGGCATGCTCGCGTACGCGGGCTCGACGAAGTCCTGCGCCCAGACGTCGTCGTACTTGGTGAAGGTGGTCAGGGGCTTGCTGATCCCGGCGTCCTTCGCCTGCTCGGCCAAGTCCTTGACGAACTTTCGCTGGGCGCGGCCGTAGGCGCCGCCGCCGGACACCTTGGTGACGAGGAGTTCCTCGGCCCGCTGGAGGTGGTGGTGGGTGAGCACCGGGGCGGTGCGCAACACGACGTCGTCGGAGCGGGACGTGCCGCTGCCGGTGACCGTGAAGCGAACCTTCACCTCTCCGTTCCACTTCCGCGCGTCGCGCACCACGTCGGTCGCCTCGATGCCCAGCTCGACGCCGGAGCGCAGCTCCTTCGTTGTCAGCCGGTCGGCGGGCCGCAGCAGGGACCAGCGGCCCTCGCGCTTGATGAAGAGGTGGGACTTCTTGGCGCCGGTGCCGACCGTCTTTACGGTGCCGTGGCTGCCCGCCGGGGTCTGGGGCAGCGGCACGGTCTTGAGCCGGGCCAGGTCGGCGGCGTCGCGCGCGCCGTTGACCTTGGCGTCCGACGCGTCGTTGCACCGGGCCAGCTTGGCGTCCGAAAGCGGCCTGCCCTGTGCGTCCTTGACCGGGCAGCGCTTGGCGTCGTCGTCGACGTTCGGCAGCACGATCGCGCCCCGCCGGTTGGTCCAGGTGTTCTCCCCGTCCGTGTCGGTGGCGCCCTCGATGGAGCCGTCCCGGTTCACATCGGCGCGCAGGTCGGGCACCTGGGGTGTGGCCGAGGTGCCGGTTGCGGCGACGGCGGTGGCGCCCGTGGACGCGAGGACCCCGGCCATCCCGGTCGCCAGCGCGATGTTTCTCCATCGGTGCGTACGCACAGTTCCCCTCCTTGTTCCCGGCCCTCCGGTCAGGTGTGCGAGGGCCGTCGAAGAGCAAGAGGGCCACGGGGGCCGGCAGGTTGACGCAACGGGAGGAAAGCGGCGGAAGGAAACTGACGGCGAGAACGGGCGGGTGCGGCGGTCAGGGCTTGCGGGCGGCGCCGCCGAAGTCGTCGACCTCCGCGGGCGGCTGCCCATCCGGCTCAGGACGCCGCCGCGGACCGAGGTCAGGCCGGGCTCCACCGGGTCCGGCCCGTCGAAGAGCCGGGCGAGCAGCTGCTCCCGAAAGCACGACGGCCCCCACCGAGGCGGGGGCCGATCAGGCGTACCTGCGGAGCCGACCGCGGGTACCGTTCTGAGTGTCTAGGTCAGAATGGAGTGCAGCATGCCGCAGAGCATTGAGGAACACACCGGCGCTCGAATCGCGGACTACCGGAAACTGCGCCAGCTCACCCAGACCGCTCTCGCTCAGCGCGCGTTCCTCGCCCGCAGCACCATCGCCAAGGTCGAGCGGGGCCTGGCGCCGGCCACACCCTCGGTCGTGGCTGCCGTCGCCCGAGTCCTCCAGGTCGACGTCGCCGTGCTCAACGGCCAGCCGTACATCTCGGAGCTCCAACAAGACCACCTCGACCGTCTCATCTCCCCGCTGTCCGAGGCTCTCGACCTGTACGACCTCGGGCCGGACCCCCACATCACCCCCCGGCTCATCGGCCAAGTCGAGGACGACGTCAAGGCGCTGTGCGCTGGGGCCTCCGCCACGGAGTACAAGGACATCGGTTCGAAACTGCCTGGCCTCCTCGGCGAGCTCACCACGATGGTCAGCCTCCTGCCCCCGAGTGAGGAGTACCGGCTCGCAGCCTCGTCGCTGAGCTGGTGCTACTGGGTCGCCTATGAGTTCACCTATCGGGTCGGCTACCACGATCTGGCGTCTATCGCACTGGAGCGCATGGGCTGGATGGCCGAGCAGGCCCAGGACCCGCTGCTGCTCGCCATCCGGTTGAACAAGCGCTCCAGCATGCTGCTCCGGCGTGGGAATAACCAGATGTCGTTGCGGGTTATCGCGCGCGGCCACGACCTGATCGATCAGGTCGAGCGGCCGGAAGGCGTGGATGCCCTGGCCGTGAGCGGCAGTCTGCACTTGGCGTCGGCCATCGCGGCCGCACAGGCCAAGGACGCTGACGCGGTCAGTGGGTACATGGGCCTCGCGCGGGAGACGGCCGAGAAGATCGGCCGGGATGTGCCGGAGGTGTACTGGTCCTCGTTCGGGCTGACGAACGTGCGGCACTTCGATGTCGCGACCAATGTGGAACTCGGCGAGCTCGGCGAGGCGGTGAAGCTGTCGAAGAAGCTGCACTTCCCGGAGACTCACCCACGGATGCGGGTCGGCCGGTACTACATCGAGATGGCCCGAGCCTACGCGCAGATGGGCAGGGCGGAACCTGCCGAACGGTTCCTGGCCCGGGCGCGCCGGGTGGCTCCGCAGCAGGCTCGGTATCACCCTCTGATGCGGGAGACGATCGGCGCCCTGGTACGTCGGCAGCGACGGGCGCCTGAGTCCTTGTCGTCGCTCGCCGCGTGGGTCGGCATGTAGCAGCGGGCGAGGGGTGCCATTGTTCCCTATCGGGGAACACTGACACCCCGACAGCTCGGCACGATGTGACGGTCAGCACACAGACCGTTGCATGGAGCCGACCATGACGCCCAAAGCCCTGCCGTGGAAGCCGCCGCCGTTCGCTACGGATGTCGAGCCGTTACAAGTGGGGAAACACTGGGACGCTGTACGAGCCCATCAGCCCGTAGGCGAACGCGCCCTGGCCCTGCTCGGAGACGCGTGCGGCGCCGTCATCCAGGACACGTACGGCACCCTGTACTGGCTCATCGCGAAAGGCTCCGCCCGCGGTAGCTGGCACCTGCGCCAAGTCCGCGTGCTCACCGAGCGGAGCAGGGAGAGCAACTACCTCGGCGTACCGCCGATCACCTGGACCGAGCCCACCACCAAGGCCCGTACCCACTGGCGTGTACCGCTCGCGCCCGGCCGGTACCTCACTGAAGCCGAGCGTCTGTGGGAGGCCCTCGCGGCCGCCGACCATGCCGAGCTCGGCCCCCGGTCCGAGGGGAGGCAGCTGTGCTTTCGCTGTCAGCTGCCGACCGATGAGCCGGTCATCGTCGGCGGGGAACACGGGGGCAACCTCGGCGGCGGGATCATCTACGCCTGCCCCTCGCACGCCCGCAGCCTCCCGGTCATCGAGGCGGAGACGCTGATCGACGCCGTGCGGCGCGGCCGCGAGGGGGCCGGGACGTGACGGCGACGGCGAACGAGCAGCATGAGGGTGATGCCGCGGATCAGGCGTGGCGGGCAGCCATCGGCCACGTCGCGGCCTGCCCCTCGTGCCGGATTCTCGCGGGATGCGAGCGGGGCGACCAGCTGGTCCGCCGCTACGAGGAGGCCACGCGGCAGGCCCGGTCGGGTGATGCCGGATGAGCCACCGCCGCACATCCCGTGCCGCGCGGGCTGGACTGTACGCCGTCCGCGCCGTCCGTGCCAGGGCTGTCCTCGGTGCGATTCCCGGTGCGGGACCGGCGCCCATGTCGGCGCGGGTGGCGAAGTGGTCGAAGGTCTTGGGTCCGCCGTTGCCGGCCTTGATGGCGGCCGGCGCGCGTCGTGATGTTCAGAGACGGGCGGCTGTTTCGTCGTGGACGCGTTCGGCGAGTGGGAACTGCCAGTGTGAAAACAGCCGGTTGTCGCCGTGGAGACGGCGCAGCACCTGCATCACCGCGTCGACCACAGCCTCATCCGCGATGAGTTCGTGCGGGTACAGCTGCCTGCGCAGCCGTTCCAGCTGGAGGAGCAGTAACGCCCCACTCGGCAGTGGATGGTCCATGACGTCGTACGAGTGAACGAAGGTGAGCACGCAAGCCGCGGCGGCGTGCAGCAGGCAGTACTCCTTGGTCAGTTCGAAGAGCTCGGACGACTGCGTGTAGTCCTTGCCGAGCGCGGATGTGAGGGTGATCGCCCTCTTGTTCATGGGACTGACCCTGGTGAGCAGTTCCTCGGCGAGGTCCGCCGCACAACACAGCCGGTCGCGCTCGGTGCCCGTGGCTTTCTCGGCCAGGGCGCGCAGGCGCCGCAGCCCTGCGGGCGCGGCCAGCACAGCGTCGTCCGAGCCGCGGCTGAACAGCTCCTGCTTCACCGGCTCGAACACTGGGAGCTCGCGGTCCATGCCGAAGAGCGTGGCGGCGCGTTCGGCGGCGGCCTCGCGTGTGGCCGCCTCCGACGCGTTGGCCCTGTCCAGCAGACGGCCCAGCTGATGGCCGAGGTTGCGCAGGTTCACCACCGTGTTCCCGTCGGTGACGTCGGTCAACAGGATGTCGCGCAGCATCTTCTGATGCATGCCATAGTGCGGGTGGTCCCGCATGAAGGTACGCGCCCCGAGGACCACGGTCAGCTGTGCCATTGTCTTCTGCAGCAGCGTGGGCACCAGATACTTGGCCACTGATGACCAGACGCTGACCTGCTCCGGCACCACCTGAAGGCTACGTGCGGCCCCGAGGACCATCGCGTCGGCCACCATCAGGTCGGCGAACGCCTCCGCCAACTGGCGCCGGGTGTAGGGGACATCGATGATCGTGTCACCCAGCAGGACCCGGCGTTCGGCGAAGTCCATGGCGAGCCGGAGGCTGGTGTCGACGGCCGACAGAGCCAGATGGAGGAGCACCACACGCGCCGTCAGGCTGGTCTTGATGGCGATTTCCAGGCCCTGGCCCTCACCTCCGATCAGCGCAGACTCCGGCACGAAGGCCTTGTTCATCCGGATACCGCTGAGGTTCGCCGCGCGCACGCCATACAGGTTTTCGCAGGGCATGTCCTCGATGGTGTCTGCCCCGGTCTGCCACTTGTCCAGGATGAAGAGCGAGTAGGCGGCCGGACCTCCGTGCCGGGCGGTGCGGGCGAAGACTATGATCTTGTCGGCGACCGTCGCGTTGCCGATCGGCCACTTCTCACCGGTGAGCGCATAACCGCCTTCCACCTTCTCTGCCACCACCTCGTTGGCCACCAAGTCGCTCCCGTGAGCGCGCTCAGAAAGGCCCCAGGACACTGCGCCGCCGCATGTGATGTCCGCGATCAGCGAGCACTTCTGCTGCTCGGTGCCGAGGATCCACGCCGGCATGAATCCGAGGCTGGTGAGGGAGAGGCCGATCGCGGTCGACGGGTCCCGGCGCGCCACGAGCCGCATCAGACAGATCGAGGTCTCCACGTTGCCCGCCTTGCCGCCCTGCTCAGCGGGCAGGCTGTATGCAGGGACGCCCCAGCGCCGAAGCAGGCTGAGGAACTCGTATGGGTACCTTCCGCGTTCGTCGTGGTCCAGGACCTGGGCGAAGGGCACGCGGCTGGCCGGGTCGTGCGGATCGCCCAGGTACTGCTCCAGCCGCACTGCCAGGGCCGTCATGGTCGATTTGGACATGGTGAACTCCTATGGAAGGGGTGCTGACCGGACAGGCAGGGCGGTCAGCGGCCGACGGGGCGTCCCGGAACGGAGTGACGGCGTCGAGGGCGGGCAGGAGCTCCCCCAACCGTGGTACCGGAGATCCACCCCTTCGGTTCGGGCGAGCCAGCGAACGGCCGCTGTGCCTCCGGGGCGCCCCGGCGCGCCGCAGGGGTTCTTGACGCGGTCCGCTGGGCGCCCCGGAAGAGCACCTGGTTGCCGAGAGTTCCATGACGCCCACTTCCTCGGTCAGGGAAGCGAGTCGATCGGCGACCTCGAGATGCCTTGAGCGCGACCGAGGTTTCCGGATGGGCGGGTTGCGCGGTGCGGCTCGACCGCAGCGCCGCCCACGAGTGGACCCCCAGCCGAGCCGGACGCCTCGCCGGGTGGGCGCCCACGCCGCCTTGATGGCCCGAGCCTCTCTGAGCCCGGGCTGTTGGTACTCAGGCGGTCTGGCGTCCTGACCGCGTGGTGCTGCGGGATGGGCGGGCGACGGAGGTGCCGAACAGCTCGTCCCAGTAGGGCGCTGAGATCCCGAATCCAGAGGTGTCATCGCGGAAGTGATGGCGCATATGCAGCGAGCGCAGATGGCGCATCAGCCGGTTCTTCGGGGTGGCATGGTGCAGATAGAGGTGGAACAGGTCGTAGGTGAGGTAGCCGAAGGCGTACCCGGCGCCGAATGTCAAGGGCAGCGAGCCCAGTCCGGAGGCCATGTAGATGGTGCCGGCCACCATCGGGACGCTCAGCAGCGGGCTCAAAAGGGAGCGACGTACGTCTTGCGGGTAGTCATGGTGGATGCCGTGGAGGATGTAGTGGAGCCGAGCGCCGAATCCCTTCTCGGGCTCGTAATGCAGCACGACGCGGTGGCCCCAGTACTCGGACAGAGTCCAGGTGACGTATCCGGCCGCCGCCCATCCAAGCAGCGCCCAGCTGTTGGCCTGTTCTCCTTCGACCGCGAACCAGACGCAGGTGATGATGACCGGGGTGTACATGGCCACGGTGATCACGGGGTGCACGTGGATGAGGTTGTCCAGCCACGACCAGCCGACGACGGCCGGTGCTTTGCCACGGTGAATGGCGCCCTTGTTGGTCTTGGGTGCGGGTGTCGAGGAGGTCATGCGCTGGCTCCTACCGCCGCAGGGACCTTCACCAGCGTCTCGTAGCCCGTGCGGGCCCGGAAGCCGGTGGTGTGCAGCAGCTGGTCGGTCGTGGGGGAACAGCTCTTGCCGGCCGGGTCGGTGACATCGAGGGGGTGGGCATGGGTGCTGATCTCGGCGCCGACCATGAGGGCAACGTCGTAGTCGGGGGCTGCGATGGCGACCTCCGCGCCAGTATCGATGAGCTGCTCGGCGGTCGTCCGGCCACTGCCGCGGCAGCCGCCGGCGGCGGCCACGACCGTGTTGTTGAGGTTTCTGCGCACTGGTCCTCCTGCTGCGTGGGAGTTTCGGTGGGCAACGACGTCAGGTGAGTGCCGTGAACTTACGGTTGTGCCAGACCAGCGGCGGGCTGCCGCTGCGGCTGTCCCCACTGCCGACGCTGCGCACCGTGGCGGTGACGATGGTGTGATCGCCGCCCGGATGCATATGGGCGACCTGGCAGGTCAGCCAGGCCAGCGCGTTGCTCAGCACGGGCAGGGCGTCGGTCTGGTGGTGGCGGGTGCGGGCGAAACGGTCGCTTTGGCTGATCGCGGCGTCGGCGAACCGCTCTGCCAGGGGGGCTTGGTCGTGGCGCAGCAGGTTGAGTGCGAAGGCGCCGTTGAACCGGATTCCGGCCAGGGTGCGGCTGCGGTTGCTGAGGCAGACCAACACCATCAGTGGATGAAGAGAGAGCGAGCACACGGCACTTGTGGTCATCCCGCAGGGGCTGGTGCCGTCCGGGCAACTGGACGTCACAATGGTGACGCCGGTGGGCAGTTGGGCGAACACGTCGCGGAACGCCTCTGACGTCACGGCCTGGGCAGGGGCGTGCAGGGCCCTCGGATGGCTCACGGCTGACCACCGCCGTCGACCGGGGCGGGGGCGAGCGCGTTGTCGCCGTAGGGGAGGTGCCCGGCTGCCACCAGCCTGGTTCTGAACGGGGCCAGGCCCGGGCGGTGCTCGGTCGGGTTCCCCGGGAGAAGCCCGTCGGCGCTGGTGAGCGGGATGGCGGTAGCAGAAGACACGTCAGAGCACCTCACAGGTGGGCGGCGTTGTGCGTACGGGGGTCAGGGCTTCGGGCGGGCGCTCGCCCGGGGCGATGCGGCGCATGGTGTGACAGGGGGGACCCAGCCGTTTGGTTGCCGGGCGGATATCGGCGGACCGGCAGTGAAGGAGGATGGTCGGGCGCGAAGACGTTCGCCGCCCGCACCCGAAGCGGCGGTCGGAGTCAGAGAATGCGCAGCGGCTCGCCGGCCAGAGTCTCCACCAGCCGGGCAGCCATGCGGTGGCGCGAGGGCGGGTGAAAGGCCAGCGCACGGCAGGCGGAGTTGAGGTAGGCAATATCACCGGAGGAGATAAAGGCCATTCCCCCCAGGGCCTCCACCGTGGCAGCCGACACTCGGTTGATCGCGTCCTGGGCGGCGTAGCGGCAGATCAGCGCCTGGGTGAGGGTGTCCTGCCCGATCGGCTCGGTGGATGCGGCCAGGGCCTCGACCGCGAGGAAGGCTCCCTCGACGGCGGTGGCGGACTCGGCGCGTATCGCCGCTTCCACCTCGGCGTTGGCCAAGGTGCGTTCCACCAATGCGGAGGCCGCCCCCAGGTAGCCGGCGGTCATCAGCAACTCGAACCAGACGAAGCCGACTGTCTGCAGGTGGTCCAGTCGGCCGTCGTCGGTGACCTCGGTGCGCACCACCAGGTCGGCGGGCACCTCCACATTCTCCAGGACCACCTCGTCGCTTTCGGCTCCGGCCAGGATCGGGCTGCTCCAGAACGGGCGGACGCTCATCCCGGGCGCGTCGGCCGGGATCAGGGCGATGGCCAGCTGCGGCGTCCCGTCGGGGCCGGGCAGCGCGATCGAGGCGGTGAGGAGATTCATCGACCGGGCCAGGCTGCACGGCTTCTTCGACCCGCTCAGCCACACCTTCTCTCCCTCCACCCGGGCGGTGAGATGCGGAGCAAGGATGCCCTGACCGGTGCGGCCCTCAGCGAATCCCGAGGCAAGCAGCAGCCGGTCCTGGGCGATCGCTGCCAGCAGCATCGATTCCATGCCACTGCTGTGCGCTGCGGCTTCGACCACGGCGCCGACGGAGAAGTGGTGCATGGTGGTGGCCACGGCCAGCGAAGGGGAGCGGGCGCCCAGAGCGCGCTGCACGCGCGTTGCGGTGAGCAGGTCGGCTCCTTGTCCGCCGTGCTCTGCGGGAACCAGGAGCGCGGGCCCGCCCGCCTCGATGAACGCGGCCAGTGCCGGCCCATCGGGGCTCTCCAGGGCCGCGAGCGGATGCGCGGCCAGCTGCTGGTCCAACCCTGGCAGCACGTTCTCCAACGCGGCGCGCTCACGGTGCAAGAACCTCATACCTGGCTTCCCCTCCATACTTTTATGACTCGTCCAAACCTGCCGCACCCGGTCGGCGAGGGCCGCAGAATGCCGATGTCGCCGGGGCTGTGACCGAGGGCTTCCGGCGTCACCCCCGCTGAGGCGCCGCGTGCAGGTGCGCTCACTGCCGTGGGCACGAGACGATATCGGCGGTGTATCAGGCACCGGTGACCGTCGCGGGATCCGGCAGGATGCCATGGCGGACGAAGTACCCCACGTACGTGGAGAACACCTCCTCGTCGATGTCCGGGCTGGTAAGCCCGGCATCGATGAGGAACTCCCGGGTGGCCACGTCCGAGAACTCCGCCACCTCGACCTTCTCCCATTCAGCTATGACGCGCATCAGCGGAAACATGGAGTTGGTGACGTCCGCCGCGATGGCCTTCATCCACTTCAGGATGCTGACCTCCGCCAGCTCGTACCCGGCACTGCGCAGCAGGCGGAGGATCTCCTCAGGGCCCAGCACATCGGGACTGACCTGGTGGAAGATCCGGCCGAGCGCCCGCGGGTTCCGTGAAAGTGCGACGATCGCGGCACTGACGTAGTCGACCGGCACAATGTTCATGGGCAGCCGGAACCTGCGTGGATACAGACCGGCCTGGAGGGAACCCCTGATGAACCGCCAGACGAAGTCGTTCTCCTGGCAGGCTCCACTCCGCGAGTCGCCCCACATCTGGCCGGGACGGTGGATCGTCACGGGTACGCCCCTGCGGCCCGCCTTCAGCACGAGTTGCTCGGCGACCCACTTGCTCTTGGCGTATCCCAGTTGCAGTGCCTGCGGCGGCCCGGTCGGGTCGAGCTCCCCCCGCGGCGGCTGGTCTGCTGTCGGCTCGAACACGGCCGTGGTCGACGTATGATGCAAGGTCGCCCCGGCCGCGCAGGCCAGTCGGAGTATCTCGTGGGTCGCGTCGACCGTCGCCCTGCGAAGCCACTTGTAGATCGTGAGGAAGTTGACCTTGGCCGCGGAGTGGTAGATGGCGCCGATCCGCCCGGCCAGCTCGGTGTAGACCTCCTCAGGCATGCCGAGTCGGGGCCGGGTCACATCTCCGGTCAGCACCCTCACCGCGTCCAGGTCGAGGTCGTCGAGGAGTTCGTACCTGCGCAGGTTCTCCTCCAGCCGTTTGCGGCCCGCGTCGGCGCCTGGGGCCCGCACCAGGCAGTGCACGGTCAGGCCATGCGCCAGCAGTTGCCGCAGCACAAACGCCCCGAGAAAACCGGTCGCGCCGGTGAGGAACACGTCGGATACGGTGTGCGGATCCGGTGGTGCGAAGCCGGTGATGTCCTCGTGCAGCCTGATGTCGTCGGCGAATTCCTCGGTGACCTTTGAAAGCGTGGGCGAAGTCATCAGTTGTCTACGTTCCTTCCCGCCGGCATCGGCTCCGGCTATGCGCCGACGGCGGCGGCCTGTGCCGCTTCGGTCAGCAGGACCAGAGCCTCATCGACGTCCTCGTCGGTCGCGACGATGGGAGGCAGCAGCCGGATCGTCGTTGGCCGCGTCATACAAGGAGAGACGACCAGGCCGCGTTCGGCGAGTCCGGTGAGCATGGCGCCGGCCAGCTCGGGCGAGTGGAGGTCGATGCCCCACAGCAGTCCGCGACCGCGCGTCTCCGCTACGACGTCTCCGTGCCGCTCCTGGATCGTGGCCAGCCCTGTGGCCATCGCAGTGGCGATGCGGACGCCGTCCTCGGCGTGCTTCTCGATCGTGTCCAGCGCCGTGGGGATCACTGCGGTGCCCAGCGGGTGACCACTGAAGGTCGCGGAGTGCATCATCGGGTCGGCGAGCAGGGGCTCGAAGAGCTGATCGGTGCCGACCGCGGCCGAGACCGGGACGACACCACCGCCCAGAGCCTTGCCGAGCAGCACACAGTCCACCGGCAGCCCCGCTTCCAGCGCCACCGAACGGGCACCACACCGCCGCAGCCCGATCTGGATCTCATCGGAGATGACGAACGCGCCGTGCTCGTGAGCATCCCGGCACCACTGCGCCAGGACCTGCTCGTCCAGCGGCCGCGCCCCGTTCTCGGCCTGGAGCGGCTCGAAGACGACGGCGGCGACCTCCTGTTCGCGCACGACACGCGCGACGGCCTCGGGATCGTCCGGCGAGACATGCACGACGCCCTGCAACAGCCAATCCAGACCCTTCTTCAACCGCGGGTTGTCGGTCAGTGCGAGGGCTCCGAGGGTCTTGCCGTGGAAGGCACCGTCGACCGCGATCACGGTCGCGCGGCTGGTGGCCATCCGGGCCAGCTTGATGGACGCCTCGACGGCGTCGGCCCCGCCGCACCCGAAATAGACACGGCTGAGCGAGCCACCGAGGTATGCCGCGAGGCTCTCCGCGGCAAGCGGCGGGACCGGGCTCTGGATGGACCTGGTCGACGTGGGCATCACGTCCAGCTGGGCACGTACCGCGTCGGCTATCGCGGGGTTCCGGTGGCCGAGCAGCGCGACGGCGTAAGAGCCGAAGTCCAGTACCGACCGGCCGTCCGAAAGCGTTACACGGCTTCCTGCGGCGGACGTCTCGACGGCTCCCTGCCCCATGAATTTGCCTGCCATCGCGAGTGCGGGCGAGAAATGGCGCTTGACACGCCTGAATGTTTCTTTGGCAGCTGTCGATCGAGGGTCACTCACCATGCCTCCTCCTTCAGGAGTTCGCCATTCCTCTACAGGTACAGGCTGCTGCTGAGAATTTGCTGCTGGTAGGCCCGCAACGACTTTTCCACCGCGGGGTGGATCATTTCAGCCACCATGGGGAGCCCGATGTCGAATTCCACATTCAGGTGGAGCGCCACGCCCTCGGTGTCCTCGAGAACTTGCCAATATCCCTCGTAGTGGGCGAGATCCCCTTCGGTCTGACGAAACTCCCAGCGGAGCCGCTCGACGTCGATGATGTCCTCCTGATCCCACTCCATCTCCGAGCCCTTGAGCTCGACAACCCAGCTACTGGTGCGACGGCCGCCGCCCTCCTCGCCGGTGACGGTGACCTCGTTGACGCCGTCCAAGAAGGTCGGGAAGGTCTCACAGTCCAGAAGCACCTTCCACACCCGCTCGGTAGATCCGGCACCCCTGCGGGTCACATTCAGTACGGCCATGAATTTCTCCTTCGGGACACTTCAGAGGACGCATTCGAGACGGTTGGAAAAGACTGGAACCCCTGCCCATCGGTATGCGCATCCTAAGATGCGCGGTCACTCATCAGGGCAGCCAATGCCCATACCTGACATGCGTTTGACACGCTGACAGGCGCGGTCCGGGGCCAGGAGGAGGAAGTCCATGCGCTGCCGATACAGCGTGCCGGCCTGCTTACCGCTCTTGCGCGTGTACGGGTCGTAGTGCAAGCAGACCTGGGGGATCAGGGCGGGGCAACTCAAAGCCGCCGACTCAGCGTAGTGAGCGCGGTAGGTGCGCAGTGCCAGTTGTTCGGGCAACGAATCCAGCGACTTGTACAAGCGCCCGCAGAGGGCGTCTGCGAACAATCCCTGGCCCCGCAACGCCATCGATCGCTCGTGTTCAAGGCCCTGGGCGCCTCCCCCCAAAGGAGGCGCCCAGGGCCGGTCGCGGGTGGGCGAACCAGTCGGTCCGCCCTGCCGTCAGCACGCGTGGGTGCCCGACGAAGCAGCCCGCTTGCGGCAGGAGTTCACCAGGCACGCACCGCCGACGACGAACACCACGCCGCCTCCGGCGGTGATGCTCAGCTGACCGGCACCGTCGCCGTGGGCTCCTGCTCCATGGGTCCCGACCAGGTGCGGCGCGGCGGGCGGCCGACGAATGCGCCGAAGAGCAGCGTCGCCACGGTGGCCGCGAGCACCCCCGGCACCATCTCGTAGACGCCCGACTGCAGCGGACCGAGGAGCGGGTCGATGTGCTTCCACAGGACGACGGTGGCCGCTCCCGTCACGATGCCGGCCATCGCCCCAGCCCGCGTCATGCGCGGCCAGTAGAGCGACAGCAGGATCACCGGCCCGAAGGCCGAGCCGAAGCCCGCCCAGGCGTACGCGACGATGTCCAGTACGGCACCGCCGCTGAGCGCGATGACGTAGGCCGCCACGGCGACGGCCACCACCGTCGCCCGAGCCGCCAGCACCATCGACGCATCAGAGGCCTGCCGGTTGACGAACGCCCGGTAGAAGTCCTCGGTCAGAGCCATCGCCGAGACCAACAGCTGGCTGTCCGCGGTGGACTTGATCGCGGCGAGCACTCCGACCAGCAGGAGGCCTGCGACCCAGGGATTGACCAGCTGGGCGCAGAGCGCGATGAAGACGGTCTCCGGATTCTTCAGCGGCTGGTCGAGCGCGGCGATCCCCACCAGCCCCACGGTCGAGGCGCCCGCCAGACAGACGACCACCCAAACCACACCGATACGGCGGGCCCGGGGAATCTCGCGGGTGCTGCGGATACTCATGAAGCGCGCCAGGATGTGGGGCTGGCCGAAGTAGCCCAGTCCCCAGGCGAGCAGGGAGACCACCGCCACCGCACCGAGCGGCCCGGCGGAAGTCCACTGGCTGCCGTCGAATCCGGCCTGGCCCCCCATCTCCAACAGGGACGGAGTCTTGCGCGTCAGTACGCCGTGCAGCGCACCGAATCCGCCCAGCGTCGCGATGCCGATCGCCGGGAGTGCCGCGGCCGCGCAGAACATCATCGTCGCCTGCACCGAGTGAGTCGCACTCACCGCGCGGAAGCCGCCCAGCACGGTGTAGATCACGATCACCACGGCGAAGACGGTGAGCGCGAAGTCGAAGCCGCCACCGAAGATCTCCTCGAACAGCACACCCCCTGCCAGGAGACCGCTCGCCACGTAGACGGTGAAGAAGACGACGGTGACCGTTGCCGAGACCACGCGCAGCATTCTGCTGCGGTCCTCGAACCGCTCCTCCAGATAGGCCGAGAGGGTCTTCGCGTCACCGGCCAGCTCGGTGTATGTGCGCAATCGCGGTGCGACCAGGAGCCAGTTGAGGTAGGTGCCGATGGCGAGACCGACGGCGATCCACGAGGCGCCGATCCCGGCCGCATAGACGGCGCCGGGCAGTCCCAGGAACAGCCAGCCGGACATGTCACTGGCTCCCGCGGACAGGGCCGCCATCGGCGCACTCAGCCGACGCCCGCCCAGCGCGAAGTCGGAGAACGTCAAGGTGTCCTGATACGTCAAGATACCCACGAACACCATGGCGAGCAGGAATATCCCAAATGTGATCATGACGGGTACGATCAGGGGTGTCACCACTGCTCCCTGGCTGCTGGGGTTCCATTCGAGGACGTAGCGGACCTGTGGCCCGTGGAAGTTGCCGCGGACGATGTGCGGCTGGGGCTGGCGTCGGTGGACGAACTTGCCTGTTTCAGGTGCGAGTTGGGCTTGGGTGTAGGTCTGCTGTGCATGGGCAGGTTGCGCTGGAGATCGGCGTTGATACCAGCTCATCGAGGTTGAGCCTGGTGAGTACGACGGCAGGAAGTGCGGGTCGATCAGGTCGGCGTGCTCGGACAGCCAGTCACGGACCGCGCGGGAGCAGTGGGCGGAGTGACCGCCCACGACGAGGTACACCTTGCGGTCGCAGTGACCGATGAGCCGTTCCAGGGAGCGGCACACGATACCCGCGTCGAAGGTCTGCGTGAAGACCATGAAGTGCTTCCATCGAACCCGGACGCTGCGCGACCGCTAGGGGTGACGGGTCACCCGGGTCGTGTTACCCCGCTGAGATGAGCCTCGTTCGACTGCAGCTCGGGCCGCTCGACGAGGCCGAGGTCCGTCGGCGGCGGTGGACCGTCGAGTCCGGGGCTACCAGCCGGCGAACTCATCACCACGACCACAAAGACCCGGCCCAAGGGCAGGCCGCGCCCTGCTGGGGCGCACACGACGGTCTCCCGGAGATTGACGTGCTCCCTGGCCTAAAGTCCAGGGATTCCGGCCTGGGTTGTCTGACCCTTCCGGGGGCTTCCTGCTTCAACGCGCTGTGCCGGGACTTTCGTCCTGGTCTCACCGGCGCTCCACAAGGCGTTGAGCGTCTCCGCCCGTCCGGCGGCGACGATACGGCGTCCTTCGAAGAGGACGTTGCGGGCTGCGTTGTGGTCGCGGTCGTGCATGGTGCCGCACTCGCCGCACGTCCACTTTCGGATGTGCAGGGGCTTGGGGCCGTCCCGGAATCCGCAGGCCGAGCAGACCTGAGAGGACGGGAAGGCCCGGTCCACCGTGGCGAAGGTGCGGCCGTGCTTGACCGCCTTGTACTGGAGCATGCCGACGAACGCGGACCATCCCGCGTCGTGCACGGACTTGGCGAGGCGGGTGCGGCCGAGGCCGGACACCGCGAGGTCTTCCACATACACCGCTTGGTTGTCGCGAATGATCTGTGTGGATGCCTTGTGGTGCCAGTCCCGGCGCCGGTCGGCCACCTTGGCGTGCTGGCGCGCGACTTTGATGCGGGCCTTGGCCCGGTTCTTCGATCCCCTGGCCTTGCGGGACAGCGCCCGCTGTAGACGCTTGAGTTTCTTCTCGGCCCGGCGCAGGAAGCGGGGGCTGTCGATCTTCCGGCCGTCGGACAGGACCGCGAAGGCGGACAGGCCGAGGTCGATACCGGTGTCGGTCTCCGCCTGCGGGAGGATGTCCGGCTCGGTGTCCACGACGAAGCTGAGGAAGTACCGGCCGGAGCTGTCTTTGGTGATGGTCAGGGACGTGGGTGCGGCCGGCAGTCGGCGGGACCATGTGACGTTGAGGTTGCCGACCTTGGCCACGTACACCGTGCCGTTCTCCTGAAGGGAGAAGGCGTTGGTGTTGAGGCGGATCGACTGCCGGGTGCCTTTCTTCGACTTGTACCGGGACGGCCCGACCTTCCGGCCCTGCCGCTTGCCCTTGAGGCTGTCGAAGAAGTTCTTGCAGGCGGCGTCGAGGTCCCGAAGCGACTGTTGCAGGACGACCGCCGACACATCGGCGAGCCAGGCCCGTTCGGCGGTGCGCTTGGCCTGGGTGATGCGAAGCCGGGACAACTCCGCCGACTTCACATACGGCAGCCCCGCTGCGTGTGCTTCCTTGCGGTCGCGCAGGCAGTCGTTCCACACCACGCGGGCGCATCCGAACGCACTCGCCAGCGCACGGCGCTGGGTGGCATCCGGGTAGGCCCGGTAGTTGTAGCGGAGTTGCACATCCACGATGCTACTACGATTGGTCTCATTGGATGAGCAGAATACTATCAGCGGGGCAGCATGTTGTTTCGGCGATGCATGTGCATTTGGTCTTTGTGACGAAGTACCGGCGCGGGGTGTTTGACGACGAGATGCTGACACGCTGCGAAGAGATCATGCGCAAGGTGTGCGAGGACTTCGAGGCGGAGCTGAAGGAGTTCAACGGTGAACGCGATCACGTCCACCTCCTGATCAACTACCCGCCCAAGGTCGCCGTCTCCAAGCTGGTCAACAGCCTCAAGGGCGTCTCCGCCCGCCGGATACGACAGGAGTTCACCGGCCGGATCAACCGCGCCATCATGTACGGACACCTGTGGTCGCCCTCGTATTTCTCCGCATCGTGCGGCGGAGCACCGTTGGCGATCGTCCGCCAGTACATCGAGCAGCAAAAACGTCCGCTCTAAAGTGCACGTCAGAGCAGCCTTGAGATGCATTCATCCCCGGCGTGAACGCCGGGGCTTTCTGCAAGAGTCCCGGTAACTCCCATGCAGGGAGCCTAAGTTCGTAGCACCTCCGGACGCGCTGTCGTCCCGAGGCAGCACGGCGTCGGAAGGAGAAGCCGGCACGGTGCCGCCACGGCAGGCGGGGCGCGGCGCGTGTGGTCACCCTCCCCTGACCGACGGCGGGTGAGAGACGCCCGCCCGGTACGATCACCGTCATCCCCTGTCGACCGGTAACGGCGGAGGCCCAACCGCACCAGGCGGCTGGGGGCGGCCCGGCCTTGGAGTACCGGTTCGCGGGGCGGTCAGGTCTTGACCGGTTCCTCGGCGCAGGGTTCCTCAGTGGTTGCGGCGCTCCCGTTGGGCCGGGGCTTGCGCGGGATGGGCAGGCCGCAGAGGGCGCCGAAAAGCACCACTCCCACGCCGACCCACACCGCGGGGTGCAGTCCGTCGACGAAGGCCGGGGCGCTGCGGTCGTTGCCGCTGTTGGCGAAGACGGTGCTCAGGACGGCGATGCCGAGGGCGCCGCCGATCTCGCGGAAGGTGGCGTTGGCACCGGACGCCTTGCCCTCGTGCTCCCTGGAGACCGATGCCAGTACGACCGCCGCGGTGGGCGCGATGGCGAAGCCCATGCCCGTACCGCCGAGGATCATGGCGGTGACGAACTTGGAGTAGGGGGTGTCGTCGGTGGCCACCAGGTTGATCCAGGCGAGACCGACGGCCTGCAGGAAAAGACCGAGGGCCATCAGGCGTCCACCGCCGACCTTGTCGGTCAATATGCCGGCGATCGGGGCGATGACCATGGGCATCAGTGTCCAGGCCAAGGTCAGCACGCCCGCGTGCAGGGGGGTGCGCGCAGGGGCGATCTGAAGGTATTGCGCGAGCAGAAAGATGGAGCCAAAGACCCCGAAGTACATGGTCGCCGAGACGACGTTGCTCAGCACGAAGGCGCGGGACCGGTAGAAGCCGAGCGGCAGAAGGGGGCTGGGGGCTCGGCGCTCCCACAGGATGAACAGCACGAGCAGCATCGCGCCCGCGGCGAACATGCCCAGGATGCGGCCCGAAGCCCAACCGTCCTGCTCGCCGTTGACGATCGCCCAGACGATCCCGAAGAGTGCGCCGGTGGCGAGCACCATGCCCGGCAGGTCGACCCGGGTGTCGGGCACCGAGCTCTCTTTGAGTGCCCATAGCGCCAGCGGTACGGCCACCACGCCGACGGGCACGTTGACCCAGAAGATCCATTGCCAGTCCAGGCCGTCGACCACGGCACCGCCCACCACCGGCCCGCCCGCCACGGCCAGACCGCTGATGCCGGACCAGAGGCCGAGCGCCAGGCCGCGCTTGCGCTCGGGGACGGCCGCCGCGAGCAGCGTCAGGGACAACGGCATGACGGCCGCGGCCCCGAAGCCCTGAAGGGTGCGCCCGGCGATGAGCTGGCCGGTGGTTTCGGCGAGGCCGCAGGCGACGGACGAGGCGGTGAAGACGATGATGCCGAGGACGAAGACCTTGCGCCGTCCGAAGCGGTCGCCGAGCCCGGCGGCGGTCAGCAGGAGGCAGGCGAAGGTCAGGACGTAGGCGTTGACGAACCACTGGAGGTCGGAGGTGGACGCCTTCAACTCGACGGCCAGGGTCCGCAGCGCCGTGGAGACGACCAGGTTGTCCAGCGCCACCATGAACATCGGGACGCTGCACGCGACGATGGTCAGCCACGCAGGGACGGTGCGCCCCCCGGGAGCCTGGGCAGGTGCCTCACCTGCGGATTTCAGCATGGTCATGCGCAATCAATCCTCAGCTTGGTCTCGTCCGGGCGAGGTAGGGAGAAGCAGGTACGGGGAGGGCAGAGAGGGCTCCCGGCCCGGGAGCGGGGGTCCCCCGGACCGGGAGGCTTGGGTGGTCAGTTCTGGGAACCCGCCGCGGCCCCGTCCGCGCCGCACTCGGCGTCCACGGCGCGCTTGGCGCGCAGTCGGAGCCTGGCGTCGTCCCACGTGACGGGGAGGTCCTCGACGGGCACCTGCCAGAAGTCGAAGGTCGACCTCCGCATGGTGGAGCGCAGGCCGGTCATGATGGTGCGGTGCGGTTCGGCACTGGCGTAGGTGTAGAGCGCCTCCTGGCTCTCCCAAGCGGAGAGCGTGAAGAAGGTGCGCTTCAGCGGCTGCGCGATGAGTGAGGCACCGAGCGCGCCGGGTGCCTTCTTCACCTGTCTCCAGGCGCTGAGGGACTTCAGGAAGAAGCGCGGCACGTCACGCATCGAGCGCACCTCGAATCGGGATGCCATGACCAGCGCCCGCGTCCCGGGAGTGGCCGGATTCGGAGTAGTCCAGGGAAGTGTCGGCACCGTGCCGCCCTTCTATGCGGATAGTGGAGAGTACCGCTCTCCACAGTAGACTATAGAGCTATCCACTATCCACAAGGGAGCGGAACCAGCATGCGCATGTCCGAACTCAGCCGCAGGAGCGGAGTACCGGTCGCGACGATCAAGTACTACCTGCGGGAAGGCCTGCTCCCCCAGGGGCAAGCCACCGCCGTCAACCAAGCCGATTACAGCGAGCTCCACCTGCGCCGCCTCCGCCTCGTCCGCGCCCTGGTCGGCGTGCGCGGGCTCTCGGTGAGCGAGACCAAGGAGGTCCTCGCAGGTGTCTCCGAGCACGCCTCCGACATGCACGAGGTGCTCGGACTGGTCCTGGGCGCACGGCCGGTCGACAAGGCGGCCGCCGAGCCGACCAAGGAGTCGTTCGACGAAGTGGACGAGCTGCTGAGGGCGGTCGAATGGGAGATCTCCGACTACGCTCCCGCCAAGCAGGTCATCGCCGAGAGCCTGACGACCCTGCGCTCCCTGGGGGTGGACATCGGCTGGCGGACCCTGCTGCCCTATGCGGAACTGGCCCGGCGCTGCGCCGTGCTCGATCTCGACCAGCTGCGGGACACGGACGACCCGCTGGAGCGAGCCGAACGCGCGGTGGTCCTCACCGTGCTCCTCGAACCCGTGCTCCTGGCACTGCGACGGCTCGCGCAGGAGGACGAGTCGGCCAGGCGCCACAGGGCCTGACCGCGTCCCCGAAGAGACGGGGAGGGGCGCCCGGACCTCCAAGCGCCCTTCCTCACCTCGTCACAGCTTGAAGATCGACACGTAGCGCACGGGCGTCTCGGAGACGAAGGCATCGTGCACGGAGCCCGCGGCCGCCGCGAACGCGCCGCCCGTGGTGATGGTCCGACCCTGGTTGCTCACCCGCCCCTCGATGAGGTACAGGAACTCCGCGTGCTGGTGTACGTGAGGGTCGGTCCGGTAGCCGGCCTCGGCCTCGACCAGCGCGACGTGGTAGCCGTCGGCCTGGGCCACGATCCGGGCGCGCGCCTTGCCACAGGAGCCCCACGGAATCCACTCGCCGTGGTCCGCCGCCGCGATGTCCCAACCGGCCAGCGAGGGTTCGCCCGCCCTCCCCCCGCCGATTTCGCGCAGCAGCTGTGCCGCCGCCTCGGCGCCGGAGGAGAAGGCCGCCTCATGGGAACCGATCTGGTCCCGGCCCAGCCGCTTGGAGTGGAAGTACGAGCCGCACAGTTTCACTCGCGGGCCCTCATTGACGTCGTAGATGTCCTTCTGCAGCTCGCGCACGGGGACGTCGATGACCGGGTGGCTGTAGGGGAACTCGGCGATCACCTTTGCCGGGTCCACATCGCCGGGGTAGTCGAGCGTGACGAAGTAGTCCTTCTCGGCGGTGAAGCCCTGCAGCTTGTTCATGTAGTACGCGACATAGGTGCGCTGCTCGCCGTCCACGGCGACCTTGCCGTAGTTCCACGCCTCCCAGCGCGAGCGGTCCGCCGGCATCACCGAGGCGTCGGTGTGCAGAACGACGTGTGAACCGTTGTACCGGACCGGCGCCAGGACGGTCCGCTGCCGCTCCGTGGGGTTCTCCAGCAGGGCCAGCGCCTGGTCCGCGTGGGTGGCCACCACCACGAAGTCGAACCGCTCGCTGCCCGACGCGGTGCGCACAGTGACCCCTTCGGAATCCTGGTGAACGCCGGTGACCGGCTCGGACGTGCGCACCTCAGCCCCGATGGCGGCGATCGCCTTGCGAACGTAGGAGATCGAACCGCCGCCGACGGTGCGCCAGTCGACGCGGCGGCCACCGAGCCCGCCCTCGTCGTGGCCCATGTAGAAGGCGATCACGGTGGAGGCCGGCATCTCCCAGACCAGCTCGGCGGGCACCGACCACACGGCCGCGCAGAGCAGAATCACGTACGAGTTGCGGAACTCCTGGCTGTAGCCACGCCGGTCGAGGTATGCGCCGAGCGGCACGTCGGTCTTCTGGTGCAGGAAGTCCTTGCGGCTCTCGGTGTGGAAGCGACGGGCCTCGCGCCAGATGCCGACGAACTCCTCCGGGTAGCGGCCGACGACCTCGTCCTCCTCCAGGACCAGCTCCCGGGTGCCGTACTCGACCCCGGACTCAAGGTCGAAGAAGTTGAAGCCCCCGGGGTGTTCGACGGCCTCGACGTCCAGCTCCCGGAAGAACGCGGTCAGATTGGGGTACGCGGGCTCGTTGAAGACCACGAACGCCGTGTCGATGCCGAGGGTGCGGCCGTTGTCCTCGACCTCGACGGTGTGGGCGTGGCCGCCGAGGTGGCCCTCGCGCTCGTACAGGGTGATGTGCGCGTGCTCGCGCAGGTGGTACGCGGCGGAGACGCCGGCCACTCCGGCTCCGACGACGGCCACGCGCGGCTTGTGCTCAACAGGCATGGGATGTCCTTTACTCCAGGGTTCGAAGGTCGAAATGACGGATGTCAGGGTGTTCGCCACGTCCGCGGCCACCATCCACCGGGCCGAGGGCGGGCACGGGGCTCAATGCGTCCTCCTGCCTCAGTGGCGGGCGGCGGACACGTCGGCCGTGGGCTCGGCCAGCGGGAAGGCCCAGTGCGAGAAGAGCCGGTGCTCCCGATACAGCCGGCGCAGGACCCGCATCACCTCGTCGACCACGGCATGGTCGGTGACCGCCTCGTACGGCCGGACCTTGCGGCGCAGCCGCTCCAGTTGGAGCAGGAGGACGGCACCGCTGGGCAGCGGGGCGTCGAGCGCGGTGTGCGAGTGCACGTACGTGAGGACGCACGCGGCCACGGCATGCAGCAGGCTGTACTCCTTCGCCAGGTCGAAGAGTTCGGCGGAGTGCCCGAACTCCCGGCCCAGTTCGGCACGGAGGGCGTCGCAGCGCTCGCGCAGCAGCGTCGTGTGCGCCAGCAGTTCGTCGGCCGTGTCGGCGGCGCGCAGCAGCCAGCCGCGCTCCTGCTGTTCCGCCTCACCCGCCAGCTCGCGCAGGCGCCGTACCGCGTGGGGCGCGGCGAGCAGCGTGTCGTCCCTACCGCCCCGGCTGGACAGCTCCTGCTTCCACGGCTCGTACGGCGGCAGCTCCCGCGCCATGCCGTACAGGACCGCGGCCCGGTCGGCGGCGGCCAGCCGCGCCTCCTCGTCCGCAGTGGTGGCGCAGGTCAGCAGCTGCGGCAGCTGGTGGCCGAGGTTCCGCAGGTTGACCACGGTGTTGCCGTCGGCGAAGTTCGCCACCACCAAGTCGCGCAGAAGCTTCTGAAACATGCCGTAGTGCGGGTGGCCGCGTAGGAAGAAGCGGGCGCCGAGCACCACGCTCAGCTGCGACATGGTGGCTTCGAGCAGCGTCGGCACGAAGTACTTGGTGACCGACGACGAGACGCTGACCTGCTCAGGCGCCGCCTGCAGGCCGCGTACGGCGCCCAGGCTGACCGCGTCGGTGACCATCAGGTCGGCAAAGACCTCCGTCAGCTGCCGCCTGCTGTACGGGATGTCGCTGACCGGCTTGCCGAGGATGACACGCTCCTCGGTGAAGTCGAGGGTGAGCCTGAGGCCGGTGTCGACGGCGGACATCGCGATGCTGCTGATCTGCGCGCGGGCCGTCTGCGTCGCCTTCAGGGCGATCTCCAGGCCCTGGCCCTCGGAGCCGATGAGCGCGGAGTCCGGCAGGAAGACGTCATCAACGCGGATGCCGCTGATGTCCATCGCACGCAGCCCGTGCAGCCTCTCGCGGGGCAGCTCCTCGACCGCGCCGGCCGGGGTCTTGCGCTTCTCCATCAGGAAGATGGAGAAAGCGGCGGCGCCCGGGCGCTCGCCGGTACGGGCGAAGACAACCACCGCGTCGGACCACGTGGCGTTGCCGATGAGCCACTTCTCACCGGTGAGACGGTAGCCTCCCTCGACCTTGCGGGCGGTCATGGCGTTGGCGAGCAGATCGCTGCCGTACGCGCGCTCGGACAGGCCCCAGGCCAGGCGGGTGCCGCGCTTGACGGCGTCGACGACGGCCCACTTCTGCTCGTCGCTCCCGGCGATCCAGACCGCCATGAAGGCCAGGTTCGTGACGATGAGGGCGGTCGCTGTGGTGGGGTCGCGGCGGGCGATGAGCCGCACCAGGCTGAACCCGGCCTCCACATCGCCCGCCTTGCCGCCCTGCTCGCCTGGGAGCGAGTACTCGGGCACGCCCCAGTCGCGCAGCATGTTCACGAACATGTACGGGTACTCCTCACGCTCGTCCAGGTCCAGGACACGCGTGAACGGCATACGGCTCGCCGGGGCGTGCGGGTCGCCGAGGTGCGCTTCGAGCCGGGCCGCCAGGGCGGCCATATCGGCCTTGGGCATGAACTTCTCCTAGGCGGTGGTTTCGGCGAGCCGTACGGGCTGCGCGGTGCACAGCAGGTGGCGGTCGCACAGCGCGGCGACCACGTCGAACGCGGGGGCCAGGGCGGCAGCGTGGCGGCGCGGGTCGACGCCCCCAGCGCGGGCGAGCAGGTAGCCGACGGACGCGCCGAGCCACTCTGCCGAGCCGGGCTCCGCCCCGTACATGGCCCGGTTGCGGTTGGCCGCCCACAGGTGGACACAGGCGGCCGCGCTGTGCAGCCAGGCGTACCGCTCGGCGAGGTCCACCAGAGCGTTGGGGTCGGCGCCGGGGCGGCGCGCGGCGTCGGCCTCGTCCGGCAGCGCGGCCACCGCGTCGGTCAACCGGCCGATGAGACCGGCCACTTCGGCCGGGCCCGGCACCTTGGCAGCTGCTTCCGCGAGCCCGCTCAGGAGCGGGTCGGCACCGCGCGTGACCAGGTCGAGGTGGCCGGGCCGGTAGGGCGGCAGCGGGGCGTCGAGCCGGAGCACGCCGGGCAGGGCGTCCGGGTCCGCCGTGGCCCGGGCCCGCAGCAGGGTCGGCAGCTGCCCCGCGTACGACCGCAGGTTGGCGAGCGGGCTCGCGTCGATCACGCGCACCACCGCCGTGTCCCGCTGGAGCTTCTGGAAGACGCCCGCGCCGGGCGCGCCGTCACGCAGCACGGAGCGGGTCGCGAGGACGCCGCCGCAGCGCCGCACCAGATCGCCGGACGCCTCCGCCACGACGTGCTTGGCGACCGGGCCCCATACGCTGAACGCTTCGGGGAAGCCGTGGACGCCCCGGGCAGCGGCGAGCGCCACCGCGTCGGCGGCGAGCAGCGCGGCCGAGGCGGTCGCCAGCTCGCGGCGGGCGTAGGGGACTTCGGCGAGTGCCGCGCGGCCGACGCGGCGGTCGGCGGCGAACTCCGCGGTGAGCCGCAGCGCGCTGTCCGCGATACCGAGCGAGCCCGCCATGCTCATCAGACGGACCGCCTGCTGGGCCTTGACCGCGATCTCCAGGCCCTCGCCCGCCTTGCCGACGAGCGCGCTCTCCGGCACCGGCAGCGCGTCGAAGCGGATCCGTGCCAGGTCAATGCCGCGCATACCGCCGGTACGCGGCGCGGGCAACCGCACCAGGCGGCCGTCGGACATCTGTGACCCGTCCAGGAGCAGCGCGGAGAACGCGCCGGAGCCTCGCGGCCCGGTGCGGGCGACGACGTACAGGGCCTCGGCGCGCAGGCCGTTGCCGACCAGCCACTTCTCGCCGCGCAGCACGCCGTCGGCCAGTTCCACCTCATTGGCGAGGAGTTCGCTGCCGTGATCGGCCTCGGTGAGCGCGAAGGCGACCGCGCCGCCGCGCCGCAGGATCGCGGCGACCCGCTCGCGCTGCTCCTCGCGCCCGTGCAGTTGCAGGCACGTCGCGGCGATGATGCTGAACATCGTGCCGGGCATGACGTTGACATCGCGGCGCGCCGCCGCCCGTACCAGGGTCAGACTGCGGTCGAAGGACTCGAAGCCGCCGCCCCACTCCTTGGGCAGGTAGTTGAGGTGGAAGCCCGCATCGACGAGGGCTCGGCAGAGAGCGGTGGGGAACGCGTCACGCTCGTCACGGTCGACGGCGGCCGCGAAGCCGTACGGGTTGGTGGGGTCGTCCGGGTCGCCGAGCAGTTCCTCCAGGGCCTCGGGCGTGAGGGCGCCGTCGGGTGTGCTTTCGCTCCGCACTGCCTCGGGTGCCGGCTCGCTCATCGGGGTTCCGCCGAACGGCCGGTCACGGACGTGTCGAGTGGCACCGGCAGGTAGTGCGCGGCGGCCGCGGGGATGTGGGCCCCCGCTGTGCGCAGCCGGGCCAGGCGGGTGTGGAAGGCGGCGCCGCGCATCAGGTGGTGGGCGACGTCGGCGACCCGGCGGTTACTCGGGTTCTTCAAGTAACTGCCGGTGACCCAGTCGTTGAAGCTCCCCATCGCGGGGCCGCACCAGATCTGGTAGTCCATCACGCGGTCGGGCTCGCCGATGACCGCCCAGCGCGAGGCCATGCCCAGGTACCAGCGGAAGACCAGGGCCATCCTGCGCCTGGGGCTGCCCTCGGCGCGCCGCAGCTGCTCGGGGTCACGGCGCTCGAAGTAGGCGACGCAGTCCTGCCACACGTCGTCGAGGGGGCGGTGGAAGATCTGCCTCTCCAGCTTCTCGCGCTCTCCGGCGGGCAGCGCCTCCAGACCGTCGTACGCCGTATACAGCTCGTAGAGGCGGCGCGCCCGCATCGGGAACAATGTTCCCTTCTTGAGGACCTGCAGCTGCACGCCCATCTCGAACATGTCGGCGGCCGGGGCCATGTCGCAGTCGGCGATGTCCGCCTCGGCGAGCAGCGCACGGGCCTCCGGGGACGCGCCGGACTCCAGGCACGCCTGGTTGACCGAGCCCGTCACCACGTACGCGGCGCCCATCGCGAGGGCGGCGGCGACCGCGACCGGGGTGCCCAGACCGCCCGCGGCGCCGACCCGGATCGGTTCCGGGTAGCGGTACTCGCGCTGCACGGTGTCACGAAGGCGCAGGATCGGCGGCAGCAACGCGGGCAGCGGGCGGCGGTCGGTGTGGCCGCCGGAGTCGGCCTCGACGGTGATGTCTACGGCGAGCGGCACCAGGTGAGCCAGCTCGGCCTGTTCAGCGGTGATCAGTCCCTGCTCGCACAGCCGGGCGACGATCGCGGCCGGGGCGGGCCGCATGAACCGCTCGGCGGTCTCCGGCCGGGAGACCTTGGCGATCAGGCGGTTCTCGGCGATGACCTGGCCGTCAGGGCCGCGGCGCAGGCCCGCGAGACGGTAGCGCACCACATGCGGCGTCAGGTTCATATAGGCGGACGCCTCGACGCAGCGCACCCCGCGGCCCAGGAACAGCTCCACGGCTTGCCTCTCCAGGCGCTCCTCGCTGGGGCTGTGGATGAGGTTGACGGCGTACGGCAGGCCGGGGATCTCGGCCGCGAAGCGCACCAGGGCTTTCTCGATGGTGGACGGCAGCAGGCCCGCCGCGCCGAACGAGCCGAGGAAGCCCGCGCGGGCCAGGGCGATCACCATGTCCGCGGAGGCGATGCCACCCGCCATCGCCCCTGCCATGTACGGCAGGCTGACTCCGTGCGCGGTGCGGAATGCGGCCGAGCCGAGGCGGCGCGGCGGCAGCGCCTCGACAGCGGCGAGCAGCGGCAGTCCGTCGTGGGCGGTGCCACCCGCCGTGACGACGCCGCCGGAGACGGCGCCGACACCCTGTGGCGTGACCGTCAGGTGGCAGGGTTTGTCGAGGTCGGAGAGCGCGGCGTAGATGCCCGCCGGATCGGTGCTCGGGTATTGCTCCCCGTGCCAGTGATAGGGGGTCTCGTGGGGTTGCATGAAGTGCGTTGCTCCTTGGGCCGGGTGCGCGGGGTGTCCGTCAGGCGTGGGCGGCATCGGTGTCCGGGCGGACCTCGATGGCGACATCGGTGAGTTCGTAGATGCGCAGGCCCGGCTTCCACAGCTCGGCGTCGGCGATCACCAGGAGTCGACCGTCCTCCCGGCGGACCTCCTTGACGTGCGCGTCGAAGCTCATCTCGCCGTCGTGGCGCAGGATCTGGCCGCGGTACTTCCAGCTCATCTCGACGTCTGTGGCCATCGCGAAGCGGGGCCGTGCGTAGCCGTCGGCGAGCTCCTCCTCGATGACGAAGAGGCGCAACGCCTGAAGCACCGCCTCCACGCCGAGGGAGCCGGGCATGACCGGGTCGCGGTGGAAGTGGCAGTCGAAGTACCACTCGTCAGGCCGGATCACCCGCCGGCCGTGCAGGTATCCGGCGCCGTGGCGACCGCCGTCGGCCACCAACCGGACCTCGTCGACCAGAGCGAAGTGGCCGCCGGGCAGGTACAGCCGGCCGCCGGAAGGGTCGCGGAAGGCCGGGGCGTCCTCACCGCGGAGGTCGATGGTGCGCACGCGCGTGGGGTCCGGCAGCTCCCGCTCCAGCCACGGGGGGACGTACGCGCCGTTGTCCAGGCCGACCTGGTTGGTGAGGGCGACCTCGCTGAAGTAGCCGAAGAGCGACTCACCGGTGTAGAAGACCTCGCCGTCGGCGGAGAGCTCGTACGAGAAGTTCTGCAGCACCGCGCCCTGGACCGCGCTCGTCATCAGGAGCCTGGAGTGGTGTCGGATGGTCCTGCCGCGCAGGTCGATGTCCTTGACAAGGGTGGCGCGCCCGCCGAGATTGCGGATCGAGTACTCCTGCTCGGGGTTCTTCAGGGTGGCGCCGAGGTAGTAGCCGAGGAAGATCGCCGCCTGTAGCGAGGACTCCATGTACACGCAGTTCGGCATGTGCGGGAAGGAGTTCTCACGGTAGTACCAGGAGTCCGGCGCCGAGTCGTACTCGGCGACCATCTCCGAGCCCGGGCTCAGGTCGCCGCGGGTGCCGCTGAGCCGCATGACGCGGTCGACGAACTTGAAGTCGCCGCCTGGAATGTAGGGCGCGCGGCGCTCGCCGTAGATGTCGAACTCCGGGCCCATCGCCATACCCAGGTCGCCCTTGGCGGCGTGTGCCAGGTGCATCTCGTTGATCATCGCGGGCTCGCCACTGCGGTTGCGGCGGCCGAGGAAGGCGGGCACACCGCCTTCCTCCGGGCGGTACGGGGTGCCCTCCTTCTCCAGGACCTGCAGGCCGAGGTTGCGCATCCGGATCACCGGCTTGTCGCCGAGGTGGATCAGGACGTCCGCGACCACGGAGGGGCGCGGGAGCAGTGTCACCTCAGTGACCTCGACCTCGTAGCGGATCTCCTGGTGCTCCGGCGTGATCTGGCCACGCACCTGCACATCGATCCGCAGGTCGGTCATGGTCTGGAACCGGGCGTCCGGCAACGTCAGGTGCATGCCCTGGTGGAGCAGGTAGATCTGCAACAGTTGCACGGCGCCCTCGGCGACGAGGGAGCCCGCGAGCACCGGGTCGTCCGGGAAGTGGCACGCGAAGTACCAGGCGCCCGGCTCAAGCCGCTTGATCGCGCTGAGCGTACCGAGGCCGTACGAGCCGCCGGTGCGGTCGATGGTGACCTCGTCGACCATCCGCAGCGCGGCGACCGGCAGCTTGAGGGCAGGGTTGATGCCCGGGTCCTGGGCGTGATGCGGCCCGAACACCTCTCCGGGGGTGCCCTGCGCGAGCAGTTCCAGGTCGTCCGGGGTGAGGTGGTCCTTGTCGGTGTACGCAAGGGGCTTGAAGGTCTTCTTCGGCAGAGCCGCGCGCGCGGCCCGCTCGGCCTTCTCCTTCTCGGACATGACGACGCCCAGCGGCGTGTCCAGTTCCTGCTTGCTGAAGAACCCGGCGCAGGCGTCCCTGAGTTCGAGGATCAGCTCGCCGTCGGCGTAGCAGAGGTAGCTGAAGAAGAAGATCGTCGTGTCGCCCTGGTGGACGAAGCGGTCGATGGAGATGTCGTAGCGCAGGGTCTGCCCGGTGCGCGGCAGCGGTCCGTGGAAGATCAGGGAGCTGTCGAGCAGCCGGTAGACGCGCTCGCCCTTGTTGCGGAAGTCGATCCCCAGGTAGCTGACGAGCAGCAGGTCGCACTGGCCCGCCTCGACGGTGACGGCTGGGGGCACGCCGCCGTCTACCGCGTACCAGGCGTCCTCCGGGATGTCGAACTCGCTGGTGATCTTCGATGGCTTGAGCTGGCCCGGAGTGGCTTCGACGCGGGTGACGCGGGTGACGAAGTGGTACGGGGGCGCGGGAAGCCGCACACGCTTGGCGTACTCGTCGATGACGGCGAACTCGGGCCCGAAGACGCCGGCGACGCGGCCGCTGGCGAACTCGAGGAGGTCCTTCTCGTCCCAGACGACGTCATCGGGGCGGGAGCGGTCACCTGCGGTGCGCTCGCTCGCGGGGAGGGCGGCGCCCTCATGGGCGGGGGCAGGCTGGTTGTCGTAGGAGGACGAGGGCGCCGGAAGCGCCTGCGCGGCCGGTGCGGCCTCGACGGCATGCAGAGGCTCTGCGGCCGACGCGGGCCGCTCGAGCGCGCTGGGACCAGCGGACGAGCTCGGGGCGGCCCGCGTGTCGGCCGCCCCGTCGAGCAGTGCCTCCGTCGTGCTGAGCGCAGTCAGCTGCAGGACGCTCTGGGTCTCCATGACCACGGAGTGCGTGGCGAGCATCTGCCGACGCAGCTCACGCACGACATCCGCGGCGGCAGACGCCTCCCGCGCACGGGCCACAGAAGCGGACGCCACCTCAACAGGCTTCCCTGAATGCGGAGTTGCCGCCGAGGTCGTCAGGGTCGCGGGTGTCGCGGAGGCGGTCGCCGCGGGCACGGCCTTGGGTGCCGTCGGCGCGAACGGCAGCACGGAGATCGGTTCGCCGTCGAAGGCGATCGTCTCCTCGGCGAGGGTCGGGTCGGCGGGCATGAGGGCGGGTTCCTCCGGTGGTACAGGAACAGGGGCCGGGTACCGGGCGGCGAACGGGCCGTCCCCGGTGGCGAGTTCATGGACGGCACGGGCGATCCGGTCCGGCACCGGGGTGCCGCCGCCCACCCGGAACCGGGTGGCGCGGCCGTGCCCGGGCCGGGGCGGGGGTGCGGCGAGCAGGGACTCCAGGTCGACGTCCAGGCCATGGCCGACCAGGCGGGCGAGGAGCTGGGCGACCGACCGGGTGGCCGGGACTCCGCGCCGGTCGACAGGGACCGCGACGTGCGGCGCGTCGCCGAGCGTGTCGCGGACCCAGCGCGAGCAGGTCGCGCTCGGACCCACCTCGATGAAGTAGCGGAAACCGCGGTCGTACGCGGTGCGCACCAGGCGAGGGAAGTCGATCGGGGAGCGCAGGGTGTGCGCGATGCGCCGGGCGACCTCCTTGCGGTCGAGGCTGCCTTCGGATGCCACGACACCGCCGTCCGCACGGGTCAGCGCCTCGTAGTCGTACGCGCTCAGCAGCTCAAGGCCGTCGACCGGGCCGGTCGGGTAGTCGTTGAGCCCGGCCAGGCCGTCGAGTTCGGAGTCGACGACCGGGCAGTGCATGACCACGCTGACCGGGGAGCGGGCCGCCGGGCAGCCCAGTTCCTCGACGAGCGCGCGGCACTGGGCCGGATCACCGGCGATCACCAGCTCGCCGGGCGTATTGACGTGCGTGAGGTACACCCGGTCGTACGCGGCGAGGGCCGTACGCACCGGGTCGGCGTCGGTGAGCAGCACGTATGAGGCCCAGATGGCGTCGTCCCGGATGTCCCGCGGCAGCCGCCACAGCTCGCGCACGGTGCGACGGGCGCCGCACAACCGGTCCTGGAAAATCGGCGTGTTGCTGATCAGGTCGTCCCGGCGGCCCTCCTGCCGCCAGCCGCCGGTGGCGTGCAGCATGCTGGACTCGCCGAGGCTGTAGCCGAAGCCGCCGTGAGCCGTGAGGCCGAGCGTCTCGCGGACGAGGTCGGTGTGGAGGATGGCGAAGCTGGTGCCGGTGGCGAGCATGAACGGCACGTCCTCCCCCAGCGCCGCCTCCAGCTTCATGAAGTCCCGGCGTTCCGGGGCGACGTGGGCGCGGGGGTAGAGCCGGTGCGCGCGCAGCAGCCGGGCGGGCTCGGCGGCCTGCGCCTCGAACCGATCGAGCAGGCCCGGGAAGGCCCGGAAGAAGTCCTGGCCGAGGCCGGGGTAGGAGTTGAAGGCGCCCGGGTAGACCAGGGCGACCTTGCCGTCGGGGCCGATGGGCCGCGCGGTGAAGAAGGTCCCGGCCGGGGTGGCCCACTCGCCGCCCCGGGCGTATGCGTCGGCGACGCCCTTGACTGCGAGGTTCAGCTGGGCGCGCAGCTCGGCGGCGTCCTTACCGACGAAGACGGCGCGCGGCGCCGACGGCGGGAACCGGCGCAGCCGCTCAACGGCCTCGCGGGCGAGTGCGTACGGGTCGATGGCGCCGTCGCCGCCGTCTTCCAGGAGCGTGCGGTGCCGCTCGATCTCCGCGAGCAACCCGTCGAGCGAGTCGGCGGCGAGCGGAAGCAGCACCGGGCCCCCCGCGCGGCGCCAGTCGGTTCGTGCGACGGCGCCGCGCGTGGCGTCGGCGGAGAGCACCAGATGGCCGCACATGCCGCCGGAGCCGAGGACGTTGACGGCGGCGTGGCGGCGGACGCCCTGGGCGCGGCGCAGCCAGGGGCGGGACGCCTCGGGCACGTACAGGGCGGAGGCGGCGAAGGCGTCGGCCAGGTCGTCGGCGGGGCGGCGCCAGCCCTTCGTGCCGGGCAGATAGCCGTGGTGCAGGCAGAGCACCGTGCGGATCAGACCAGCCATGGCCCCCGCGCACCCGGCGGTGCCGACCTGCGCTGCGGCGCTGCCGAGGGCGACTCCCCGCTCACCGTCCCGGCCGGCCGGGTACGTGCGGGCGAGCGCGGCGATCTCGGCGCGGTCCAGGTCGGCGGCGCCGCCCGCATGGGCCTCCACGTACTCGATGTCGGCGGCCGCGATCCCGGCCTCGGCGAGCGCGGCCCCGGCGGCCCGGGCGAGCATGTCGACGTCAGCGGTGGGCACGGCCCCGGCGACGGGGGCGGCGTGCCGCACGGCCAGGGATTCAAGACGCGCGTACACACGGTCGGTTGCCCGGCGATCCTCGTCGGGGCGCGTGACGACGACGGCGCCCGCGCCTTCGCCGACGCGGCTGCCCCGGACGCCGTCGCCGAAGGTCAGGCCCGCCGCGGCGGCCGCCGCCGGCGCGAGCAGGGTCTGCTCGGCCGAGCCGGTCATGTCGACGGCACCGACGAGGACGGCCTCGATGGTCGGGTCGAGCAGCAGCAGGCGCGCGGTCTCCAGGGCGGCGGCGGTGCCGGAACCCTCGGAGGAGAGCGTGAAGGAGGGGCCGGTGAGGTTCCACAGCGAGGAGATGCGGCTCGCCATGACGTTGCCGATGTAGCTGAGCACCTCGTTGGCGGTGATCGGGTCGACCACCGCGTCCCGGGCCGCGGCGGCGAGCGCGGCCCGCTGCTCCTCCGTGAGACTCAGACCCGCGCGCTCGTAACTCTCGCGCAGGAACGCGGCGAGGCCGTAGCGGGTGAGCCGGGCGTGGCTGTACGGCTCGGTCTCCATCGCCACGACGACGGCGATCCGGCGCGGCGCGGGCGCCTTGGCGCCCTCGGCGCGGCTGTACCCGGCGTCGCGCAGCGCCTCGTCGGCGACCTTGGTCGCCAAGACGTGCTGGACGTTGTAGGTACGCAGGTCGGTGGGCGGGATCTTCTGGTCGACCGGGTCGATGGCGACGCCGTCGACGAACGCCCCCTGCGGCAGCGCGTCCGGCGTGATCCCGGCCCGCCGCTCCAGCGAGCCGCCGGAGGTCTGCTCCAGGCCGCGCCAGCGCCGCTCGGGCAGCGGCGCGAAGGCGTCGGCTCCGCTGTGCACCACCTGCTCGAACTCCTCGACGCCGTCGAGGGAGCCGAAGCGGGCCCCGAGGCCGACGATGTCGAGAGCGGGCGCGGCCCGCGGCTCGTCCTCCTCGCTCCGGGACGGCGTGTTCGACAGGACCACGTGCGCGTTGGTCCCGCCGAAACCGAAGGCGGAGACCGCCGCGCGGCGCGGCCCACCGCGGTCCGGCCATGGGCGCCCCTCGCGGACCAGGACGGGCGCGCCGACCGTGCCGTCCTCGGACTCGATCGGCCGGTCCACGCCGATGGTCGGCGGCAGATGGCCCTCCCCCATCGCGACGATCACCTTCAGGAGGCTGCTCAGGCCCGCGACGGTGAGCAGATGCCCGATGTTGCCCTTGACCGAGCCGAGCAGCGGTACCTTGCCCGCGCCGCCGAAGAACCGGGCCACGGACTCGGCCTCGACGGCATCACCGATGGGCGTACCAGTGGCATGGCACTCCACGTAGTCGACCTGCTCGGGCCCGAACTCCGTATCCGTGTAAGCGAGTTCGTACGCGCCGAGCTGGCCCTGTACCTGCGGTACCAGCAGGTGGCGGCCGCTGCCGTCGTTGGTGAGCCCGATGCCCTCGACGACCGCGTAGATCGTGTCGCCGTCGCGCACCGCGTCCGCGAGCCGTCTCACCGCGACCATGCCCGCGCCCTGCCCGGTGAGGATGCCGCCGGAGCGGCGGTCGAAGGGCTGGCTGAACCCGTCGCGCGGGTAGGCGCCCAGGTCGGAGAAGGACAGGTGGATCAGGGTCGGGTCGGGGGCGCACACACCGCCCGCAAGCATCAGATCGGCCTGGCCGGTGGCGAGGTGGTCGCAGGCCAGCTTGAGCGCGTACAGGGCGGAGGAGCAGGCCGCGTCCAGGGCATAGCGGGGGCCGCCGAGGCCGAGGGCGGCGGCGGTGACCCCGGCGGGAGAGCCGCTGACCCTGAGGTTCTCCTCCGTGAGCGGCGCCTCGTCGACCAGCGGGGCGCCCGTGGGCAGCCCGGCGAGCTCCGGGAGCCCGGCGCGGCGCAAGCCCTCGAGCACGGCCTCCTGCGCAAGCGGCACGCTCACCTTCGCCGACGTCGGCGTGGGGAACGAGTAGTTGCCGAGGACCAGGCCGGCGCGGGCGAGGAGGTCGGGCCGCTCGGCGTGGCCGCTGTCGTGGAGCGCCTCGTGGGTGACGTGCAGCGACCAGTGGAAGAGCCGGTCGAGGCGGGCGAGGTGGCCGGGGTCGAGCCGGTACCCGCTGGGATCGAAGTCAAAGCCGGTGATGAAGCCGCCCCGGCGGCAGTAGATGGTGTGCTGCGGGTCGAGGTCCCTCTCCTCGGGGATGGCGCCGAAGACCTCCTGGCCGCCCTCGCGGCGGCTGTCCGCGCCGGAGCGGAGATTGCGCCAGAACTCGGCGGGCGTCCGCGCTCCCGGGAACAGACAGGAGAGGCCGACGATGGCGTACGTGCTCATGAGAGCTGGGGATCCCTTCTCAAGGGTGGCCGGTCCTGGACGGCCAGGACACGGGAAGACCGTCCGGACTGGCGCGTTCGTGCTTCGTCAGGTGCGGGGTCGGTCAGCTGCTGACCGGGACCGCCGCGCTACTGGCGAAACTTCGCCTCCAGTTGCGGGGCCGGGACCACGCACAGGCCGTGGAGGCGGGTCAGGACCCGGCCGTCGGCCCCGCAGGCGGTCACGGTGAGCTGGTGACCGGTCCCGCCGGAAGCGGCGTTCTTCTCGCCCGGCTCCACGACGACCAGGAACGGCTCGCCGTCCGGCAGCGCCGCGTGCAGCTCCGCCTTCGCCACCGCGAGCGGCAGACCGGCGGTGCCGCGGAACAGCCGCACCCACACCAGGCCCGCCTGCAACAGCAGATCGGCGGTGCCGGGAGCGAACCGGGCCCCTGCGAACGCACCGCCCTCGGGCCGCAGTTCGGACAGCGCGCACTCCAGGACGAGCCGCTTCTCGTCCTCGGCGAGCACCCGGCGCACCCCGCGCAGGGCGGGCCCGTGGAAGAGCGTGCCGTCGGCATACAGTCCCGCCGCGTCCCGGCCGCCGCCCAGCCGCGGCAGCCCACTGACGGTGGCGGCGGCGTGCGTCTCGGTGGAGGTCACAGCCGCGTAGTGCGGGCGGACGGCGCCGTCCTTCGTCACGGACCGCACGACGACCTCGGTGGTGTCCCCGGCCGGTGTCATTTCAAGGCGCAATGTCTCCGGCTGGCTCCCGTCGAAGACGATGCCCTTGTGCACGGAGAAGTCCCGCACCTCGCGTACCTCGCAGCCGTTGGCGCGCTCCACGGCGCCGATGGCCCAGCCGAGCGCCACGGCGGCCGGAAGGACCGGGGCGTCACCGATGACGTGGTCGGCGACAATCGGGGTGGTCACGAGGCCGCTCAGGCTCCGCTCCACCGTCACAGCGGCGGCACGCGACTCCGGCTCGCGCCCAGGGAGCGGGGTGGTCGGGCCGAGGACGGTGACGACGTCACCGGCGCGCTCGGCGGTGAACTGTTCAGCGAAGAGGGAGGCTCCCTCGTCGACCGGGATCAGCGTGATACCGCGCTCCTCGAAGACGGCCTTGATCTCCGGGGAGACCATCCCGCTGTCCCAGGCGCCCCAGTTCAGAGAGGTGACCCGGGCCTTGGGATGGCGCTGCTTCCAGGACGCCGCCCAGGCGTTGAGGGCTTCGTTGGCCATGGCGTAGTCGGACTGACCGCGGTTGCCGAAAAACCCGGCGACCGAGGAGAAGAGCACGATGTGCCGCAGCTTGTCGGCGTCCACGGCGGCCATGACCGAACGGAGCCCGACCAGCTTCGGCGCGAAGACCCGCTCGACCTCGGACGCCTTCTTGCTGGCGATCAGCTGGTCGGCCAGAACGCCCGCGCCGTGCACCAGGCCGGTGATGCGCTCGCGGTACGGGGTGAGGGCGGCGGTGGTGGCGATGGGGTCGGTGATGTCGACGGTGAGGTACTCGGCCTCGCTGCCGCACTCCCGTACCCGCTCCAGGGTTTGCCGGATCTCCCGGGCGCCGGCCACCGCCCGGAAGAGCTGCTCGACCCGCTTCGGCGTGGGCTTCTCGCCCTCGGCCTTCAGGGCGACGGCCGCGGCGGCCTTCAGGCCCGTCTCCTCGACGCCGCGCGCCCACGCGGGCTCGTCCTCGAGCGGTGTACGGCCCAGAAGCAGCAGACCGGGACGGTGCGTGCGGGCCAGCTCGGCGACGCAGGCGGCGGTGATGCCACGGGCGCCACCGGTGACGACGAGCAGGTCGCCGGTGCCGAGATCCGGGGCGTCCGCGACGCCCGAGGCGTACGAGGGGGTGTCCCCGAGTCCGAGGCCGACCCGGCGCGTGCCGTCGAGCCCCACCTGCGTGGGCTCCGCTGCCGCGTCGTACGCCTCGGCGAGTACGAGGCGGGCGGCGCTGTCCGCGTCGAGGGCCGGGGCGAGGTCAAGGGCGCGGCAGAACACGCCGGGCTCCTCAATGGCCATGGTCTTCACGAGCCCGGTCACCCCGCTCGCGGGCACCAGCTCTTCGTCCACCCCGGTCGACCCGAACGCCCCGTCGAGCCGGGTCACGGTCACGAACCCGGCGCGCCCGTCGGCGGCCGCCTTGGCAAGCGGCTCGATCATGTGCTTGGCGACGAGCAGCGAGTGCGCGAGGCGGCGCACGCCATCGGCCCAGGATCCGGTGGCCTCGACTGCGACGTCGACGACGAGGGAGACGCCCTTGCCGTCACCGTCGCCGAGGATCTCCTCGACGCGGGCGACGAGTTCGGTCACGCGCCAGTCGCGGAGCGCGTGCTGCTTGGCGCCCCTGGCCTCCTTGCCCCGCTCCGGCACGCCCGGCAGACGCAGTGTGTGCACCCGCAGGCCCGCCTCGACCAGTTGCTCGTTGAGGGCGGCGACCAGTTCACTGCCGTCGTCGACAACGAGCGCGACGGCGCCCTTGGGGTAGGCGTCGACGAGCTTGTCGGGTGTAGGCAGTGTGAGGAGGGCGGCCTGGCCGCGGCCTATACGGCCGGGCCCGGTGCCGGCGGCGGCCTCCGGTGTCGCCGTACCCGCCGGGCCGTCCGGGGCAGCGGGAGTGTTGGTGCCGGGCGCCTGGCCCGAGACGAAGGTGGCGATGTCTCCCAGCGTGCGTAGCTCGGCCAACTGCTCCGGACCAGCGGTGACTTCGGCGGAGAACCGCTCCTGAAGCACACCCATGATCTCCACACGCTTGATCGAGTCGATCCCCAGATCCGCCTCGACATCCATGCTCAGCTCCAGCATGTCCGCCGGGTAACCCGTCTTCTCCGCCACCGTCTCGAGCAGAGCGGCCTCGATGGACGCCTTGTCGAGGCCGGAGGCGGCGGGAGCAGCCGGGGCGGCGAGGGCGGTGGAGGGCTCCTGCCCTGCCACGAAGGTGACGATGTCACCCAGCGTGCGTAGCTCGGCCAACTGCTCCGGACCAGCGGTGACTTCGGCGGAGAACCGCTCCTGAAGCACACCCATGATCTCCACACGCTTGATCGAGTCGATCCCCAGATCCGCCTCGACATCCATGCTCAGCTCCAGCATGTCCGCCGGGTAACCCGTCTTCTCCGCCACCGTCTCGAGCAGAGCGGCCTCGATAAACGCCTTGTCGGGGCCCGTATCGACAGCGTCGGCCGGGGCAGGAGCAGGCACGGCCACAGTCGGGACCGGGGCGGCCGGAGCCGTAGTCGGCGCCGGCCGAAGGGCCGCCGGGGCCACGGTCATCGGCTCGGGGGGCGCGGGGGACATCGGGGCCGCCGTGCGCGCGGCCGCGCCGGACCCCCGTACCGGCGCCATGCCGTTCTCCAGACCGGCCAGGTCGCGCAGGATCTCGTTGGCCCGCAGGTGGGTGCGGCCGATGGCAAGGCCGTGCTCCTTGACCGCGTTGACGCCGGGCAGCACCTCCGTCGTGCGGCCCTGGGCAGCGGCGCACTCCAGGAGCGCGGCAAGGCGCTCGGCGCTCCGCAGCTGACCGGTGAGGTAGTCGTCGTGCAGGGCGAGATGGTCGCCCATCAGTTCGGCCAGTCGGTCGGTGGCCGCGGTGGCTGCCCTGTCCACGTGAGCTGTCTCCCTGACGGTGGCGGCGGGAACGGGAATGGGTACGGGAGCCGGAGCCGCAGCGGGCACGGGCACCAGGGCCGGGGCAGGCGCGGGCGCGGCCTTCGGAGCCGCCACAGCCACAGGCTCCGCCACAAGCGCGGGCTCCGGCGCGGGCGCCGTGGGCAGAACCACCTGGTACCCGTTCTCCAGCGCGTCCCGGTACGCGGCCCTGCGCTCCGACGACACGTAGTTGATGCCGTTGAGCAGGACGGTCATGCCCTTGGTGGGCACCTCGGCCGGGACCGGCGCGACGTACCGGTCGGCGGTGCTCAGCTCCAGGCCGAGTACGGCGAGCTGGGCCACCCCCTGCTTGAGGGCCACGTCGGCGTCCTTGCCGGGGCCACCGTCCAGGGACAGCGCCACGTGCTCGCGGTCGCCGAGCGTGCGCCGCACCAGGCCGGTGAGCAGGCCCTTGGGGCCGAACTCGACGAAGACCCGGAACCCTGTCGCGTACATCTCCTCGACCCGGGTGGCGAAGTCCACCGGGTGGATGAGCTGTTCGGCGAGCGCCTTGCGGTTGGCGGCGATGTCGTCCCCGTACACGACACCACGCGTGTTGGCGAAGACCTGGCCGCGCGGCTCGCGCACCTCGGCGGCCTCGACGTGGGTGCGGAAGGAGGCGAGGGCGTGCTCCACGAACGGCGTGTGGAACGCGGCGGACACGGGCAGCAACGACGCCTTGAGGCCCGCCTCGTCGGCCTCCGCGACCAGCTTCGTCACCTCGCTGGTCGCGCCGCCCACGACGATCTGGTCGGGGGCGTTGCGGTTGCAGACGGCGAGCCCTGAGCGGTTGACGAGCAGCTCCTTCACGCGCTCCTCGGGCGCCGGGACGGCAGCCATCGCGCCGGCGTCGAAGCCGGGCGCCGCGTCCGCGGGCGGGGCCATCGCCTTGCCGCGGGCCCGCGCGAGCGCGAAGTACGCCTCGTCGTCGAGGGACCCGGCGGCCCACAGCGAGGTCAGCTCGCCGAAGCTGTGGCCCAAGAAGCCCTCGGCGGCGAAGCCGAGTTCGCTCAGGTAGCGGAACTGGCCGGCGGACAGCGCGCCGATCGCGGGCTGCGCATACTCGGTGGCCCGGAGCGCCGCCTCCTGCGCAGCGCGGCCCTCGGCGTCGAAGGACGGCGGCGGGAAGGCGACGCGGGACAGCGGCTCGACGCCCTCGAAGTGCCGGTTGGCCTGGTCGAAGGCGGCGCGCAGCGGCGGAAGCGCGAGCACGGCGGTCATCCCCGGGTTGACGTACTGGCTGCCCTGCCCGGCGAAGAGCGCGGCGACCTTGCCGAGGCGGCGGGCGGCCGAGCGGCGGAAGTGGATGCCCTTGGGGTGCGACCAGGACTCGGCGGTCTTACGGACACGCAGCTCTTTGAGGGCCGTCTCGCGCAGGGCGGCCAGCTCCCCTTCGGTGCGGGCGACGAAGGCGAGGCGCGCGTGGCCCTCGGGCACTGGTCCGCCGTGCGCGGGCCGCCCGTCGGCAAGAGCCTGCTCCAGGGTGGCGGGGTCCGGGGCGTGCCACAGGTGCACCTGGGCGACGGGGAACATGACCTTGAGGTCGTCGCCATCACCGTACTCGTCCAGGACGAGGTGGAAGTTGGCGCCGCCGAAGCCGAAGGATGAGATCGCGGCGCGGCGCGTGGCGCGGCGCGGGTCGCGGATCCAGGGGCGCGACTCGCTGTTGACGTAGAAGGGCCCATGAGCGAAGTCGATGATCGGGTTGGGCGCGTCGACGTTGATGGTGGGCGGAAGCACCTTGTGGTGCAGGGCGAGCGCCAGTTTGATCATTCCAGCGGCCCCGGCAGCGGCCTTGGTGTGCCCGATCTGCGACTTGACGCTTCCCATCGCTGCGTACGAAGTGGCGTCGGTGGTCTCGCCGACGACGGCGGAGAGCGCACTGAGCTCGGTCGCGTCGCCGACGACGGTGCCGGTGCCGTGCGCCTCGAACAGCTCGACGCTGGCGGGCGAGCAGTCGGCATCGTGGTAGGCGCGGCGCAGGGCGGCCATCTGGCCCTCCTTGCGCGGCGCGTAGATGGACTTGAACCGCCCGTCGCTGGAGGTGCCAAGGCCCCGCAGGACCGCATAGATGCGGTTGCCGTCGCGCTCGGCGTCGGAGAGGCGACGCAGCGCCAGCATGCCGATGCCCTCGCCGAGCAGTGTGCCGTCGGCGTCCTTGTCGAAGGGCCGGATGCGGCCCGACTTCGACAGGGCCGGGGTCTTGCTGAAGCACACGTACATGAAGATGGTGTTCTCGGCGTCGCAGCCGCCCACCAGCATCGTGTCCGAGCGGCCTTCGAGCAGCTCGCTCACAGCGGCCCGCACGGCGCCCAGCGAGCTGGCGCAGGCAGCGTCGACGGTCATGTTGATACCGCCGAGGTCGAACCGGTTGGCGATGCGCCCGGCGACGACGTTGCCGAGCATGCCGGGGAAGGAGTTCTCCTCCCACGGGGCGTACGCCTTCACGAACTTGGCGGCGACCTCCTCCGCGTCCCGGTCGCTCAGGCCGCAGCTGCGTACGACCTCCTTGACGACCGGGGTCTGCAGGCGGGCGGTGAGCGGCTGGGTGAGCTGGTTGGCGCCGGTGATGCCGAGGACGACGCCGGTGCGCGACCTGTCGTACCAGGGCTGGTCGGCCCCGGCGTCCTTGAGCAGGTCGCGGGCGACGACGAGGCTGAGCAGCTGGAGGACGTCGGTGACCTCCAGGGTGTTCGGCGGCAGACCGAACTCCAGCGGGTTGAAGGCGACGTCGGGGATGAAGCCGCCACGCTTGGCGTAGGTCTTGTCGGGCGCCGTCGGGTCCGGGTCGTAGTGCTCGCGGACATCCCAGTGGCTGCGCGGGACGTCCTCGATGCAATCGGCCGCAGAGATGACGTTGTCCCAGAACGCCCTCAGATCCAGCGCCTTGGGGTAGAGAGCGGCGAGGCCGACGATGGCGATCGGGTCACGGACGAGGCGCCGATCGAGACCGGCGCCAGTGGCGTAAGCGGTGTCCTGCGGATGTTTCACGGCGAGTCTCTCTGGATCTGGGGCGAACGCGCGGTCCGGCCCGGTCAGCGGCGGCCGGACAGCTCGGCGATGACTTCGGCGGCGTCCGGGCGGGTCAGCGTCGTGTAGTGGTCACCCGGGGCGGCGTGCAGGCTGAGGCCGTGCCGGGCGAGCTCCGTCCAGCCGAGCGTCTTGTCCTGCGGAATCAGGCTCCGCTCGGCCTTGATCAGGACCAACGGCACGGACGAGACGGGCGGCCGGTGACCTGCGGTCAGCCGGTTGTTGCGCAACAGACCCTCCACGTATGTGTCGTAGAGCTTGCGCAGGCCGGGCGGCGGGGTGTCGGGAGGCAGCGCGCCGGACGTGACGGCGGCGTCGAGGAGGAGCTCGAGACCCGTGGCCAGGTCGTCCGTACCCATGCTGTCGAAGCAGGTCGAGAGGTCGCGGCTGCGCTTGGCGCCCAGGTACATCGCGAACCAGCGCAGCAGCAGCGGAACGTCGAGCGCGTCGTCCGGCTGCTGGTAGGCGTCGGTCGGCGCGATGGAGTCAACCAGGACGAGGCGGTCGGGCCGCTCCTCGGGCGCGAGTCGCTCGATCACCGCCTGCGCGAGGACGCCACCGAACGACCAGCCGACGAAGACCGGTGCGGGCGACTGCGGAGGACCCTCGCGGTCGGCGCGGTAGGCGGCGGTGAGCCGATCGGCCAGCGAGGCGATGCTGAGGTCGGCGTGGTCGCCGGAAAGGGCCGCCTCAAAGTACTCGGGCACGCCCGCGAGGTCGAGCACGGTGAGTCCGGTGTCCTGCGGCAGTGCGTCGGCGAGGTGGCCCCACACGCCCACGGGCAGCGAGCCGGGGTGCACGGCACACACCGTGGTTGCGCCCGGGACCGCCTGACGATGGCGCAGCACGATGGGCGACGCCCCCGCGCGGCCCGCTCTACGCTGCTGCCGCACGCCGGCCGCTCTCCTCGGCGATGTGGGCCGCCAGGTCCTTGATGGTCGGGTGGTACCAGAGCGCTGTCGTGGCCAGCTCGAAGCCCAGCCAGCTCTCCATCTCGCCGGCGAGGATCAGCGCCTCGGTGCTGTCCAGGCCCAGTTCGTCGAAGTACTGCTCCGGCGGAACCTCGGCGGGCTCGACCCCGAGCCGGTGGGCGATCTTCTCGATCAGCCACGTCTGGGCCTCATCAGCCAATACATGTCGCATGCCGCATTTCCCTTCCTACGTTGTCGCGGGGTTCTGGCGTCGCAGGGAATCTAGGCACCCGCCCGTCAGGGATGCAGCCGAGCGGCGGCGCACGGGGCGCTGCTGACACGGACGGCGACCGGACCTCCGGTCAGCAGCACCTTTCCTACCTGCGCACATGATGATGGGGAGCGGAGCGACGACCGCTGACGTCAGGTTTACGCAAGGCTGTCAGCGCGCCTGTCAGGACATCCGCGAGGGAGTGATCGACGCTTCGTCAGCATGTGTCAGGAAGGAGTGAGTGGCGATCACTCAACTACCACCGGTAATCGTCGTTCCGACCAGGGGCCACCTGGTGTGCATACACCTATTCGGGACGGTCAGGTTTGAGTGCTGCGCACTCAGGCTCTCGCCCATTTCCCGTGCTTTGCTCGAAGGCAATGGCGCGGCGGGGGCCGCGCCGCATTGGGGAGGTGAGCGGTGCAGTTCCGAGTGCTCGGCGCGCCAGGCATCTACGACGAGGCGCGACAGCGCCCCATCCGGTTGAACAGTCCCAAGCAACGCCTGCTGCTGGGGGCTCTGCTCGCCTGGCGATCATCGCCGGTTCCAACAGCCGCGCTGATCAAGGAGGTGTGGGGCGATCTCGCCCCGGACAAGGCGGTGAATGCCCTTCAGGCGCACGTATCGCGCCTGCGGCAATTGCTGATCGAGAGCGAGCCCGCCCGCGCCAAGACACCCCGGCTGATCGCCCGGGGATCCGGATATCTGCTGGACGTCCGCCCCGAGGAACTCGACTGTGTCCGCTTCCGGCTGTTGGTGGCCAGGGCGCTCAAGTGCGCGGACGATCCGAACACGGCTGCCCAGCTCCTGCAACGTGCGATGGCGCTATGGAGTAGCCCCGATCCACAGGCCGACTCCTATGGTCCCTTGTACGCGCAGATCGCCGCCCGGCTCGAGGAAGAGCGCCTGCGGGCTCTTGAGCATCTCTATGCTGTCACCATCCGCCTCGGTCGGTGCGAGGAGGTGCTCGCCCCGCTCAAGGAACTGGCCGCCGCCCACCCTGAGCGGCCGGTATTCCGCGACCAGTGGGCCCTCGCGCGGCGCCGATGGGAGCAGCAGCCGAGTTCACCGCCGCGACCGCCTCACGAGGCAGGCGTATGGCCGAGTCCGGAACCGGTCGCACCCCGACCGACGGCCGTCGCCCCGCCCGCTCGCGACACGGCGGCCACGCAGGAGATCGACCGGCTGCGGCAGCACGTCGACCGCCTGACCGAAGAGCAGGGGTTGCTGTGGGCCGCGCTGGAGAAGATGACAACCCTGGTGGCTCCAGAGTCCTCCTTGCTGCCGCGCCGGCGCGACACCGCATCGCCCCCAGCCCTGGAAGACCTCGGCGAACTCCACCACAGCAGCGCAGATTTGCTGATCCGTTCGTTGAAGACCCGCCGGGGTTTCCACCTCGGCCCCACCACCTGAGGGCGCCCCGGGCCGAGCGGGAGAGGCAGGCTCCCTCCCGCTCGGGCGCCTTGGGCACCGCTGCCGGTGAACCGGCCGCGACCGCATCGGCACCGGATCTCAGGCGGAGGCGCGGTCGCCGCCTTGGCCCGCGAGGGCACGGCCGACGTCCGTGCGCGCTGAAATCCCCAACTTGTTGTAGACGCGGTGCAGATGGTTCTCCACAGTACGGACCGAGACCACCAGACGGGCCGCGATATCCCGGTTCGAAAGGCCGGAGGCCACCAGGGCGGCGACTTCGCGTTCGCGTGTGGTCAGCGTGGCAGCCGGACGCTCATCGGAGCCCTCGCGCGCCGCCCAGGGAGGCAGCATGCCCCCCGTGGCGGTGAGGATCTCCTGGCATGCCGCCCACGCCGCCTGGCTCTTGCGCAACTGCCCCGCTGTCTGGTGTACGCGGGCAGCCTGGGCCAAGGCTTCCGCGGCGAGCGGCAGCGCGCCGATGGCCCGGAACCGGGCCGCCACGGCCCGGAGGGCGTCGCCGTCCGCGGCGGCGAGTGCGGCGATGTGGTCGGTCTGGAGGTGGACGAGTTCGGAGGTGCTGCCATCGGCGAGCCGCCGCGCCTGGCGGGTGAGCGGTGCGGCATCCGCGACGCGGGCCACCAGGTGCAAGGCCGCGACGGCCACCAGGGTGCGCCCCGCTTCGGAGGCCGATTTGGCCACCTCCATGGCCTGGCCAACAGCTCCGGAGACATCCCCCGCGTACGCGAGCACCAAGGCGCGTTCCTGGGCGATGCTGTCCCGCACGATCGGATAGTCCGGCTTGTCGCTCTCCTCGCTGTCGGCCTCCAGCAGCGTGCAGAGCGCCTCGCTGTGCTCCCCTACCTCGGCCAGAACACCGGCCAGCCAGCCGACTGTGCAGTGTGTGTCGAGCCAGTCGTGCCGTATCCGGACGGTTCCGACCTCGCGCAACAGCTCCACCGCTTCCTTGAGCCGTCCGCCTTTGCGATACAGGCATGCTCGCGTCGCGGAGGTGTGAAATTGCCGGGCCCGGTCGTGGAGGTCCGTGCTGCGCTCCATCTCCTCCAGCATCGAGGCTGAAGCCTCCTGGTCGCCCAGGTGGAACAGGCATCTCGCGACGACCGCGTCCCGATGGCACAGAGCGTCGTCCTCCCAGTCCTCAAGACGTCCCCCATGGAAGCGCAACAGCTCCAGTGCGCCCACCGGGTCACCCCGCTCCAGGCGGGCGAAGGCTGCCACCGGCAGGATGGCCCGCGTCGTGGGCGATCCGGGCGGTTCCAGCGGCAGCACGCGGTCGGCGATGGCAAGGACATCCGCGAGCCGGTCGGCATGGAGAGCGAGCGCAGCACGGCAGCCCTCCAGCGCTCTCACTGACGGACCGTCGAGGCTCTGCATGGCTTCGTCCGCCAGCGCCGCGGCCTCGGCCGTCCTGCGCATCCCCCAGACAAGGTTGTCCACGCGGGCCCGGAAGGCGTCCACGTACTCGTCCCGCGGGAGCTGCTGTACGGGAGTCTCCGCCGCCGCGGCGAACTCCTGCTCCGCCTCCGCGTGGCGTCCCGTGCTGGACAGCACCCGGGCGAGCAGCAGACGGGCACGGGTCAGCTCGGCTGCGTCGTCATCCAGGCGGGAGAGGGCTGCCCGGCACAGACGCTCGGCGAATTGATGGCTCCCCCGGCGGATGGCGGTGAGGGCTGCCCCGAGCAGGTGGGCTCGCTCGGGCACGAGCCCCGCATCCATCCGCAGGGTGACCATGCGCAGCACGTCGTCCTCTCTGCGCGCGCCGGTGGCGGCGAGCGCGTCGGCGACCTGCCTTCGCAGGCGGCGGCCGGTAAAGGCGGATATCCGGGAGGCAAGCACATGGCCAGTGAGCGGTTCGGACAGCCGTAGCCGAATCCGACGCTCGGCCCGCTCCTCCGCCACCAGTCCCCGGGCATACAGCGACTCGGCAGCGGCACCCAGCCCTGACTGCACGACCAGGTCCGTCTCCAACGGCTCGGCGATGGCGAGCATGCACGCGAGTTCATGCTCGTCCGAGGTCAGGTCCCGCAGCCTGAGCAGCGCCGCGTCGGCCAGTCGCTTGCCCGGCGCGCCGGGCGAACCGCGCCAGCGCCAGACCCCGCCGACGCGGCAGAGCGAGCCGTCGGTGAGCGACTGCTCGATCAGCTCCCGCAGCAGGAGCGGGTGCCCACGAGTGGTGGCCCAGAGGCGTTCCAGCGTGGTGGCTCCGACATCTACGCCCAGCCGGGCACGCAGGACCCGGGCGACAGCGGGCCGGTCGAAGGGAGCGAGGTCGACGCGCTCGACGTGACGCTCCAGCCACAGCATCTCGATACCTACCGGGGGGCAGGCCTCCCGCGTCGCCGCCGCGACGATGGAGGCCCGGCCGGAAGAGGCCAGCGCGCAAAGCCGCGCGGCGGCAGCGGAATTGAGCAGGTGCACGTCGTCAACGCCAAACACGGGGGGCACGGCTCCTCGCTCGCGGCGCATCCGGACCAGCCGCTCCAGGCACGTGTCCAGGGTGTCGAACGCCGCACTGGCAGCGGTACCCGCCGCGCCCCCTGTGCCGCCGACCGACAACACAGTCAGGCCCTTGGCTTCGGCCTGTCTCAGGACCGCGCGGAGCAGTTGAGACATGCCCATGCCTAAAAGGCCCTCAATCAGGACGCCTTTCCCCTGGCTCATGGCAGAGTCGATGACCTTCAGCTCTTCCGCACGTCCTGCCAGCATCCAATCGTCCTGAGTTTCTTGCATGTCAACGTCCTCGCGAGATTCGGAACAAAGAAGATGAGCGATAGCCCCTCGACACAACGGCAGCTCCAGCACTGCATTGACCTCGGAAGTCCGCTGAAGGGTGTCTTTACGGCCGTAAGCTACCTGACCAGAGGCTTTGCCGTGATCGAAGCATGGGCGTGATTCGATCGGGGGCCTGCGACTGCCTTAACTGATCTTCTGCCGACTACTGGGCTCGGGCACGCTGCTGACCCGGCGCCGCCGTCTGGTGCGCTGGGAGTGGCGCCACACACCGGTCGGCCATCGTTACCGGAAGAGACAGTCGCGCTCATCCAGCGCCTGGCGAGGGAGAACCTGGTCTACCGCCCGGATCACATGCTGACCACGCCGACAACGGCACAGCCGTCATCCCGATCCCAAACAAAGGCCAGGGTCACACGCATGCGCCGAACGATGGATCCGCACAGCCCGCACCGAATGCACCGACCGCCTCCTGATCACCGGCGAATGGCACCTGCGCACGGTCCTCACCACGTACTCCGAGCATGACAACGCAGGGCGAGCCCACCGCAGCCTCGACCTACACGCTCCAGGCGACGCCCGATCGTCATCCCCCCCTCACCCCCCAACCGCCTCACGATCCGCAGAAACGGCCAACTCAGCGGCCTTGCGCGGGATATTGACACCCTTCAGAACCCTGCTGCTCCTCACAAGCGGTCAGCAGAAGCACGCCGCCGCCCACGCCCGCGCCGACCAGGAGACCCGGAGCCTCTGTGGAGGCATCAGCAGCCCGCACGGGGACATCGGCCCGGGCACGCTCCAGAAGCCTCGCCGGAGTGGTGCTTCGCCCAGCGGCACGGGGATGGCAGCCCTTGCCAGCAGGTACCGCTCGCCGGTCCACCAGCCCAGCAGCCGTACCGGCAATTGCGCTTCGAGGTGCCTGTCCAGCCGAACCAGATCCTTGTAGACACTCACGCAGGCGGGACAGGTGCGGAGATGGCCCGTCAGCTCCTTGACGGGGGGCGCCTCGGATCGCAGGGCCAGGCGCCTGATCGCCTCGTCGCAGTCCTGAAGCTCCAGCCGCGCGAGATACAGGTCCGTACGGGCTTGACGCAGGGCGCTTCTGGCCTGTCCGCATGCAACCAGAACCGCATGGGGAGCCAGTCCCGTGATGCGGACCAGCAACGCGGGAGCGTCTGGCTCCACCACGGAGTGCCACAGCAGGCGCTGGGTGCTCACCGGAAGACGCTCGCGGGCGAGGACCAACCGTCCGATCTCCCCCAGGGCCAGCGGCATCCCGCCGCGACCCAGGCATGAAAGTCCGGTGACAGGATTTCGGGTTCCTGGTGCGAGATCGTGATGGCGGTCGTACAGGCGTTTCCGAGCAGGAGGGGTCGCAGGCAGCCGGGATAACTGCGCTCGACGAGGGGAATCAACCGGCCAGCACCTGATGCAGCAGGTCGGCAAAGACACGCGAAGTCACCTCCTGCGCATGCAGTGGACCCGCCACGCGCTGGACGTCATACGCCTGCACAGCGGCGTCATGGCGGCGATACAGATGTCGAAAGGAATCGATCTCTCCCTTGCGTACCGCGAGCATCAGAGCTGCGTCGGAGAGGGGCTGCTGTGGCGGCCGCAAGCCCAGGAGCGGGTGCATCGAGGATGCCTTCCATTCACGTCGGTTGGCAGGGTTGGGCACACTCGGCGCAGCTGAGGGTCTGTGGGAACCGCTGAGGCACCGGCCATCGGCGACGACTCACGGAATCGATCCGGCTGCCGCTGAGTGAGCAGGAACATAGGGGGACGGTCCGACCTGTCCGTCGCCCCTTCGGCGAAGTAGCACAGCCCTAGGCGTTGTCATAGTTGTACGTGAGCACCACGGCGGCGTTTGTCCGAGGCAGTGAATTCCCCTCCCAAGTGACGGCCGTGTCGCCGTCTGCCTACTTGTCACCGACCGGCTCCGGACTCGGCAGGGAGACGGACTACGACGCGGGTGCCCGAAGCAGACGGGTGTACCGCACACCAGCTGGTGCAGGCCCTGACCAGGTCCAGTCCTCGTCCGAAGTCGGCGTCCTGGTCCTCCTTGACGTCGCGTACGAGCCACCGGCCGGAGTCGGTGATCTCGACGGTCACGGCGACGCCGTCGAAGACGATCACTGCCATCACGTCTGAGCTGCCACTGTGGAGCACAGTGTTCGTCACCAGTTCACTGACGACGAGTAACAGTGTGTCGCACGCATCCTGAGGAATGCCCCATCGCTGCGCTGCACTGCGCGCGAAGTGCCGTAGCTCCGGTACGGCTGCGGCCACCGCCCGGGTCATGTACAACGTCCGCAACCGCCTCAGCCCGGGCGGCGGCGCTGCAGAGCCCAGCCTCGCGTGGTCGGCGGTGACAGATCGAAGGCTGTCCATGATGGCCATGCCGGTTTCTCCTGGAATGGTCGCTGATGAGCTGTGTGGGGAGACCGCTCCTACCGTGGCCGTCGCACTACCCCTGCGACAAGCAGGAGAACCGACTTACGGATACGTAATGACGCTGAGTACGCGCTCCGCGTCTCGTTCTCTGCTTCCATCGAACCCAGGCGCTGCACGACCGCGAGGTGATGGGGCACCCCTGGTGCTTACCCTGCCGAGATGAGCCTCGGCCCGGTTGGCGGAGGGCCGCCGTGCAGCGCTGACGGCCACGCTGTCGCAGCAGTGCTGCACGAGCTCCCGCTCGGCCACTACGGGTTCCGCATGCCCGTGGAAGCAGCGGTCGTGCATCGGCTGCTGCAGGGACCCTGTGCGACGGGAGCAAGAGATCGCAGCCACCCTGCATCTGTCCCCGCGGACAGTGAGCAGCATGTCGCCCGTGCCCCTCCCCGAAGTTGGGCGCGGCCTGCTGGAGCGCACGCGACGGTCCCCCGAAGAGTGATCCACCCGTAGTTCCCCGCTGTTAATTACGCATCCGTGATTTGCCACCACCGATAGGCAACTCCACTGCGAGGAACCTAAGTTCGTAGCACCTCCGGACGCGCTGTCGTCCCGAGGCAGCGCCGCGCCGGAAGGAGGAGCCGGCACGGTGCCGCCACGGCAGGCGGGCGCGGCGCGTGTGTTCACCTCCCCTGGCCGGTGCCGGGCAAGAGACACCTGACCGGTGTGGTCACGGTCATCCCCTGTCCGCCGATAACGGCGGAGGCCCGACCGCATCGGGCGGCCGGCGTTCAGCCCGGCCTTGGCGGCTCCCTCGAGGTGACCACCGCCAAGGCCGGGATGTCCCACAGCCGCACCGTCTGGTCGTAGCCGGCGGAGGCCAGGGTGCGCCCGTCCGGACTGAACACCACCGACGTCGCCCTTGGTGTGGCCGGTGAGGGCCTTTCGCGTACTGGCGGTGGCGGTATCCCACAGCCGCACCGTCTTGTCATAGCTGGCGGTCGCCAAGGTACGCCCATCCGGACTGAACACCACCGATATCACGGAATCGCCCAGCCCGGTGAAGCGGTGTTGGAGGGGGAGGTCTGCCACGGCGTAGAGGCCGGTGGTGGCTTCGCTGGTGGGGCTCGTGCGGTAGGCCTGGATGGCCGGCAGGGAAACCAGATCGGGGTTGGTGTCGATGAGCGCGTCGGACTGTGGCCAGTTGCCGGGACATGGCCTCCCGCTGGGAGGCCCGTGCGGTTTCACGCTGCCAGTAGGCCAGTGAGGTAGTGACCATGGCGCGGACCAGGAGCAGGGTGAGGGCTGTGGTGAAAGCCCTTCGTCGACGCATAGTGCGGGTCTCGGCCTTGACACCGGCGTCGAGGAAATCCTGCTCCTGCCTGCTGAGAGTGGGATAACGCTCGGGATCGGCGCCCCAGCGCTGCCGGGCGTTGGTGACCGCGGTCAGCCGTGGTCCCCGGTAGAGGAAGGAAGGATGCCGGTGGTGTCGCGCCCAGTCAGCGGCATCGTCCACCAGTTGGCCGTGCAGGGCGCGGTTGGCCGGGTCATCTTCCGAGCCAGCCGCGTAATCGCCCCCAGACATACAGCAAGGCCTCATGGGTGATCTGCGCGGTGTTCTCACCCACCACGATCAGACGTTGAGCGGCAAAGGCCTCCACCACCTCCTGGACTGCCGACCCCGGATCACCATGCCGACCGGGACCTGGGCCATCCTGCCGGCCCGCGGCCGGAGCAGGGGCCCGGGAGTGGTCAGCATCGGTGGAGCTGGGCCACCAACCGGTCACCGGTGCTGACCGCCGCCCTCCCTTGCCCGGCGGCGCGGGCGTCCACCACATCCCGCACCACCACAGGCACCTGCTCCGGATCGGCCTCCAGCATCGTGCGGATGGCACCCGGGTCACGCCCAGCAACCCTGGCAAGCACCCGGGCCAGCTCATCACGAGGCCGGGAGGTGGGATGCATCACCGCAACCGGCCACCGCGCCGAATCCGCACTCAGCTCACCATCAGCGAGCGCGGGCAGCAGCCCGGCACGCACCAGTGAGGACTTGCCCGCCCCCGAAGCTCCGGACACCATCAAGATCCCAGGCCGGTCCAACCGGTCAGCAACCGTGTCCACCAGCCGCGAAGTCAGCTTCTCCCGTCCGTAGAACCACTCCGCCTGCTCCACCTCGAACGGCGCCAACCCCAGAAACGGGCACTCAGCCACCCACCCGTCGCCGATCGCCGTCTCCCCGGGCTGCTCGTTGTTCCCCGCCGGCTTCACCGCCGACTGCCGTGCCCAGGGCTCGGCATCGGGCGGGAAACTGCGGGCGGCCCGCAACCACCGCCGCCCACTGCTCCTCATCCAGCAGACCCCCACTGACCCCGCCAGCCAGCACCCCCGGCCGCGGCAGTGCTTCAATCAGCACCCGGATCAACACCAGAAACGCCGCCTCCGACTCGGGCAGATGACGACCCCGCTTCCAGTCACTGCCCCTGCGCCCCGAGACCGGCCGGCCCCGACCGGCAGGCCGACGCCGGTTGGCCTCGGTGCACACCGTTGTCCGGACCGGTCCGGACCGGAAAGCCACTCTAGGACCGCCACCAGCGCCAACGCCGCCACAGTGACACAAACGCTAAGAGCGGTAACGCAATCGATGGGTCAATCAACATGCACCGCGCGGTCGCCGTACGGCAGCGTCTCCGGCCGCACCGGTGCCGGTGAGCAGGTTCCTGCGGGGGCGGCACCAGAAAAATCTTGGATTCTCCCGTCATAGCGCCGCACCGGACGTCTCTGTGTAGGTGTGGACACGAAGTGTGAAGCACAGCCGGGAAAGGAGAAGGATGCCGACGTGGGACAGCCTGACGCGGCGACGGTCCAGGAGCCGTCCCGCCCGACCGCGACCGCGCCACCTTCTGGGAGCGGTCGGTCCGACTCCGGGCGGGAGAGCCACGGCGGTCGGCCACACGGGTACCCCGCGTTGGACACCGCAGACGATTCCGGCCTCCGCATCACCGGATTCACCCACAGCTGAGTATCACCGTGATCCCTTGCCTGCCCGGGTGCAGAACCTCGGCCGGCAACGTAGGTGGCGCCGCCATGACGGCAATCTTCCAGGGTGCCACCCGACTTGAGTGGAAGGCTCTTCGATGCACTTATCCTTGGGCTCGTGGCGGCAAGAGCAGCCTCTCTCGGACTCCGTTCTGATACGTGCGGTACGCAACGGACAGACCGGCTTCTTTGAGGATCTCTACTGCCGTCACTACGCCGCTGTGCAGGCATACGCCTCCCAATGCGTGACAGGCCGACGGCAGGCGCACCAGGTGACCTCACATGTCTTTCAGCAGCTGCTGCAACGATTGCTGTCCGGGGAACCTTTCGTCGAGGCCCGTCACCCCGGCTGCCTGCGCCCCCAGTTGCTGGGGAATGCCCGCACCACCGCGATCACTCGCTGGCACCGGGAGCGCGACACGCTCTCGCCGGACTTCCATGCCTGGGTCGCGGCGGGAGGCCGGTGGCCCTGGGGCGAGGACGGACAGCTGGCCCTCGCCTTCCAGCGTCTCCCGGCCACCACCCAGTGCCTGCTGTGGCACTCGATGGTGGAACGGGACGATCCCGCGTTGACAGCCCGCATCGCAGGGCTGGCTCCCGATGCCGCTCCGGCCGCATGCGAGCTGGCCGCAAGCGCACTGAAGCAGGCCCGCACGGACCTGTATCTCGAGCGGCTGGGGCGCCCCGGCTGCAAGGACGCGGCCAAATGGCTCACATCCCGGCCGGAAACACCTCCGGCCGAAGAAACCGCGGACCATCTCCGCTCCTGCCCAGCCTGCATGAGCCTCTACAAAGACGTGACCCGGCTCGACAAGCAACTCGCAGCGCAACTCCCGGTACGGCTGCTGGGCTGGTGGACCGGACAGCACTACCTCCATGCCAAGGCCGCCACCCCCCAGCCCCTGGGCGATACGCCGCTCCTGGCCACATCTCCGGGCCGAGCCCGGGCCGCTGCACCCGCAGCGCGTTCGTATACACGCCGGGCCACAGCCACCACCACCCCCAGGCACCGAGGCAAGGCCACAGCAGCCTCCCTGCGCCGCACTCGCGTTCCTCGCCCCACCCGAGCCTCGGTCGCCGTCGTCGGCTTCCTGATCGGTCTTGGAGTGGCCATCCTCACGCTGATCCACTTGCGGCCGGCAGGGTCGGCCTCAGCTCGCTTCACCGCCTCCATTCCGACGCTCACCAGCGCCGATCGAGGCAGGTGACCGTGGAGCGCGAACGCGAGTGGGATGCGGCAGTACGTGAGCCGCTGGCGTCAGCGGGGAATACCCCGGCGCTGGTGCTCGTCGAGGGAGCGGCTGGGACGGGCAAGAGCCGGTTCGTGGACTGGCTGCTCGCGCAGTCAAAGCTCGGCCGGGCGCCTCGCCTGACAGTGACGTTCACGTCTTCAGGCGCCTTCGTCGCCCAGGAGCCCACCCGACCGGCAGGGGCCGCGTCGGCGGTGAAGGAGGCCGGGCCCACATGCCGTCCCGGAGGCCCGCAGACCGGAGGCCCGGTGCCGCCACGGGCGGCTCGACTCGAGGCTGCCTCGCTCGCGGAGCTGGCTGCCTCGCCCGGCACCGGTGCTCCGGTAGTGCTGGTTGCCGAGGACATGCACCGGGCGAACGAGCAGGACGCACGCGCGCTGCGCAGCGTGTTGGCTCATCCTCCGGCCGGGCTTCTCGCCGTGCTGACCTATCGCCCCGAGGAACTGGCCCATCCCGGGCTGGTGTTGGGTGCCCGGGTGGGTTACCCGGCCGGGTTGACCATCATCCGGTTACGGCTCGGACCACTCAGCGAGCCCGAGGTCCGCCGGATGGCGGTGGACGCGCTGGGCGAGGACCTCTGCTCCAGGCAGTTCATCACCCGGCTTCATGAGCGCTCGGGCGGAATCGCGCAGGTGGTTGCTGATCTGGCCGCGGAGCTGAGGACGGCCCGTTCCCTGGCGGGCGGAACAGCCAAGCCAGTCGGACGGGGCCGGTTGACAGCCAGGGACGCGGACGAGGCTGCGGTGCCGGTTCGCCTCACCGAGTTGGTGCTCGGCCGCATGGCGGCGCTGGATGAGGAGCCACAGCGCGTGGCGAAGGCGGCGGCAGTGCTCGACGGGGCCGCGACCGAGAAGGAGTTGACCTTCGTGGCAGCCCTACCGGAGGGAAACGGCCGCACGGCGCTGACGGCTACGCTCTCCGGGGCGGTGCTGCACGAGTTCGCACTCGGTCAGTACGGATTCTGCGTACCGGCGGGAGCCGCGGCCGTCCATCAACTGATACCCGGCCCGGTACGGCGGGAGATGCACGAACGCGCGGCCGAGGCGTTGGTGGCCCGGCGCCCGGTGCCATGGGCGCTCGTGGCACGCCAGCATTTCGCGTCCGGCCGGATCGCGGCGTGGCTGGGGAGTGTGGAGAAGGCCGCGCATGAGGCCATCGAGGCCGGGAACCACCAGCTGGCGATCTCGTTGCTCGAGGACACGCTGGCACGTCCTGTGGTCCAGGGGTCGGACAGGGCTCGGCTGGCCTTGATGCTCGCACGCAGTGCGTCCCACGGCCCCCGCTCCGACCGGACCGTGGAGGTCCTGGAACACCTGGTCGATGACCCTGCGCTGCCCGCCGCTGCGCGTGGCGAGATCCGCCTGGGCCTCGGTTTAGTTTTGCTCCAGTGTGACCAGGATGGGCAGAGCGGCGATGGTCGTGCCGAACTCGTCAAAGTTGTTGAGGAGTTGAGTTGCTCCCCGGCGCTGGCGGCGCGGGCGATGTCGGCCCTTGCCTTGCCCTACTGGCCCCGTGGTTCGCTGGCGGACAGTCTCGCCTGGTTGGCGCGGGCCGAGGCGACAGTGGCCGAGAGTGGGGACGCGGTGGCTGAGGCCGCGGTCGCGGCGAATCGGGCGGCCGCGCTGCTCAGCGTAGGTGATCCAGACGGGTGGCGGCACCTGGAGCAGCTCCCCCGGGACAACGATGACCTGCGGATTCTCCGGCACTCAGCCCGTGGTCTGGCCAACGCCGCCAGTGCGGCCACCTGGCTGGGCGAGTACCCGCGAGCGCACGACCTGTTGGCCTCGGCACTGAAGCTGGCCGCCCGCAATGGGCAACGGTGCGGGCCACAGGCGACTCGGGGCACGTCGCTGCTCTTGAACATGATGACCGGCCACTGGGCGGGCCTGCCCGACCGGGCCCGCACGCTGCTGGCGGAGGCGGACGAGATGCCGTACCCCGCGGGCGACGCCAGACTGGTCCTCGGCCTGCTCGCCCTGGCGAGGGGCGAGTGGTGCCAGGCGGGCAGCTGGCTCTCCGGTGCCGGCGTGTTGGAAGACGACGGCCCCGTACCGCGGGTAGTGGCGGCCGCGGGCGGTCGCATCAGGCTCGCGCTGGCCCGCCAGGACCTGGCGGACGCGGCCCGGGAGGCGGCCGAGGGCTGGGCCAGACTGCGGGCCAAGGCCGTGTGGGTATGGGCGGCCGAACTGGCCCCATGGGCTGTGGAAGCAATCGCCCGGGCTGGACAGTTGGACACGGCACGGGAGATGGTGGACGAGTTCGCGGCAGGCATCAAGAGCCGACAGGCACCCGCCGCCGCAGCAGCACTGACGTCGTGCCGAGCGGTACTGGCCGAGGCGGACGGCGAACGCCGCACAGCAGTCGAGCACTTCCGACACGCCCGCACGCGCTACCAGGCACTTCCGCGGCCCTACGAGGCGGCCCTCGCCGCGGAGGCCGTCGGACGGTGCACCCTGGGTGACAGCACCGATACCGCCGCCGGCATCTCGGAACTGACCACCGCAGCGGACGAGCTGTATGCCATTGGCGCGACATGGGACGTGGCCCGAGTACGAGCGGAACTGCGGTCACATCCGAGCGCCAGACGCCGCCCGCCAGGCCGTCCCAGCTACGGTGACCGGCTGTCGCCGCGCGAGCAGGAGACGGCGGAGCTCGCCGGTGCCGGCATGAGCAACCGCGAGATTGCGAGCGCCCTGCACCTGTCCCCACGGACGGTCGAGCAGCATGTGGCCCGTGCCATCAAGAAGTTGGGGGTCGCCTCCCGGCATGCCCTCGGCTCGATGGCACGCAACGGCGAGCAGGGGAGTTGAGCAGTCGGCTGTTCCGAGACCACACACCTGGCCCTGGGCGACGGACCGATTCGACTCGGCAGCGTCCGCGACCCTGCCCAGGCGGTCGTGCGACGGCCCGGCGCCCTGCCCGAGACCGCACGGCGCCGAAGGTGGCGACGGCCGACGGCCAGCCGTGCCGTGAAAGACGTACGCCCGCTTGTCAAAGCGCGTGGCCACGGCCCGGGAGATCTTCAAACGGTTGATCAGCCGCTCGACTTCGTTCCTGCGGGCACAGCGCGTGCCGGGTCGAAACCAGCGGGTCTGCCGCCGTTGCTGCCACGGCGCCCATGGTGAGCCCGCTGGTCGCGAGGCTCGGGATCTGCCGTCAGCGGCTGCGCCTGGCGTGCGTTGCCACCGTGCTTCGGAGCGTCGAAGTCGACCGTGCATCGCCGGTTTGCCATCTGGTCCCGCGCCGGGGTCTGGGGATGGCTGCATCAGAAGGTTCTCCAGCACCTGGACGAGCGGGACCTGGTCGGCTTGTCCCGTGCGGTCCTCGACTCCGCCCATGTCCGCGCTAAAAAAGGGGCCGAACTTGCAGGTCCGAGCCCCATGGACCGGGGTAGGCCCGGTGCGGGACGAGCTTCGGTCGCCAAGCTCGAGCAGGACCTGGGCAACTTTCGGGGGCAGTTGCAACTTGTGGCCGTCAAGGTTCAGGTGCACGGTCGAGCCGTCGTCGATGACGTCGTGCACCGTGAGCTCCAGCAATCTGGTGCATCACAGCCCGAAGAGCGGGACCGGGCCCCGCCGACGGTGTTTGTCGGCGGGGCGCGGCGCTGGGCGCCGGTCGGCCTGATCCGGAGTTAAGAGCAACGATTGACAGCCGCCCAGGACCGTCTGCCATGCCACGGGCTGCGAGGCGTCCGAGCCCGTGGCCGCCTCACCGTCGCAGTCTCACGAGGGCGAGATGAGTGACGTGGCCGAGAGGGCGAGGATCCTCGTCGTCGACGATGACCCCGAGGTGCCGAGGTGCGGGCCGCCTTCGAGGACGGGCTGGCGATCGAGGGCTTCACCGTCCGCGGCGCCGCCGACGGCCTGGACGCGCTGAGCACCGTGGCCAAGTGGAGCCGGACGCCGTCGTCCTGGAAACGGCCGTCGATATGGCTTTTGCGTTCCCTGGGTCAGTTGTCAAGGCAGCACTGCCCAGGGTCGAGGTCCCTGCTACGAGGGGGTCAGAACCCAACGACACGGCCCCGAAGTCCTGGCCCAGACACCAGCCGCAAAGCAGCGGGGGTCACGCGCCACCGCCGTGGCTTGGAATACCGTGTCCGTACCGTGTCTTGGACTCAGGGCGTTGCTGCTGCGCGGGCACGAGGTGTGGAGAGGCGTCGCATGCATGGTCTCTCGACGCCCAGATACAGCAGCCATGAGGCCAGCACGACCAGCGGAAGAGCGACGGGGAAAATCGCGATGCCGTTCCATTCCTGTCCTTTGAGGGGCAAGACCACCAGCGCCAGTGTCATGCCGTGGACGAGATACATTGCGTACGAAATCTCGCCGAGGAAAACGGCAGGTGATGTGCGCAGCAGCGACGCTTTGCCGCATCGGTCCAGCTCCGCAGTCGCGTGGACCAGCAATACGATCGGGATCACGGTCGCAGCCGCATACGTGCAGGTTTCAGGCAGGTATCTGCTGCCGAAGATGATTGTACCGATGACGCTCATCCCGGCTGGGAAAGCTCCGATCCGAGGCAGCTGGATTCCGGTCATGGCGATACGGGCCGTCAACATGCCGAGGACGAATTCGGGTAGGCGTGCGAGGGGTAGCAAGTACACGGACCAGAAGCTGAAGAATGCCGTGCCATCAGGACCAACGACGAATGTGCAGATCATTGGCCACGTCCAGGTGAGGGCGATGGCTGTTCCGGCACCAATGAGAAGGCCGCGTCGCGACAGTCGAACGACCAGTGGCAGGAGTGAAGGGAAAAGGAGATAGAAGAACATCTCCGCAGCCAGTGACCAGGAAGGGGGATTTCCTGCCAATACGAAGCGCTGACTGGGAATCCAGGTGTTTACCAGAAATAGATTGGACACATTGGCTGCGGTTCCGGAAACACTCACAGTGGCCGCAGTGCTGGTAAAGATCAAGGCGGCCACGACCAAGCACCAGGTGAATACGTGATTGGGGAGAATCTTGGCGACACGCCGACGCCAGAACGCGTGTGCGGTGTCGGTCGGGCGGGCGGAATAGGTGAGGACGTAGCCGCTCAGTATGAAGAAGAGCGATACCGAAGACGCTCCCACCCAGACTTCGGGCCGCAGGTCTTCAACATCAGGGTTCATCAGCAGGAAGCTATGTGTGTAGACGACTCCTCCCGCGGCGACGAAACGTAGACCGGTCAGGGAAGGCAGGCGCTGGGCGTGAAGGCGCATGCTGTCCTGCGCCGACAGGTCCGCGTCTTTGTGACTGGTGATAGCCCGTCCGTTTGTGGAGGCACGGCGGGACGGCAGTTGGAGCACATGGCGCATGCGCGACCTCCTGCTGATGGGCACCGGGGCCCATAGCCGCCGCTCACATGCATGGGTACGCGGGCGGGTCACCCGGGATCGACATGGACGTCTGACCGTGGCCGTGGAGAGCTGGGCGACCCATCGCGCGGACTGGCACGATTGACCCACCGTTTCGCGCCGCGGCATAGGGGGGAGGGCGTATTTCACCCGGATGGCCTACAGCGGACCTCACGGCCTCCCGCCACTCGTCGGACAGGCCCAACGCTTCGCCGCCCTCAATCCGGGCCGATCCGGCGCTGGGGCCCTGCGTTCGCTCGTGACAGGAGGGTGGAGCGGCAGCGAGCGACCTCCCCAGGTGCCACTGCCGCCCCGCCGACTCTGCCACTACCGCGAAGGCCCGGCTCACGCCTGGGCTTTCGCACTCGGCCAGTTCCTCCGGCAGCGGCTCCTCACTGGTGGCGGCCGTCACGACAGCCTGGGCCACCACGCGTAGCTTGGTGTTGCTGTGTTGCTGGTGGGGT
>NZ_JAERRF010000039.1 GCF_016741875.1 Streptomyces coffeae
TGGGTCAGATGCGGTGGTGCTGACGTCGCGCCTGTCCGTTCAGTCGCACCCGTGGCTCGCCGATCAACTGGTAGCCGGTTCGGCGGTGGTTCCGGGCACAGTGTTCGTCGAGCTAGCGGTGCAGGCGGGTGACCGGGTCGGCTGTGACCGTGTTGAGGAGTTGACGCTCCAGGCGCCGTTGGTGCTGCCGCAGGATGGAGCCGTCGACATACAGATCAGCGTCGATGCTTCGGAGTCTGGTGAGGGGCGGCGTGAGGTGCGGGTTTACTCCCGTGGGGAGGATGCCGGTGCTGATGAGCCGTGGACGTTGCATGCCGCTGGAGTCCTGACGGCGACGGCTGAGCGCGGGGCTGTGGACTGGGATCTGCGGGTGTGGCCGCCCGCACGGGCGGAGTCTGTCTCGCTGGAGGGGCTGTACGAGCGGTTGGCCGGGGTCGGGCTGGCCTACGGTCCTGCGTTCCGTGGCCTGCGCGAGGTCTGGAAGCAGGGTGAGGACCTGTTTGTGGAGGCGGTGCTGCCCGAGCATGTCGCGGATGACGCGAGCGGGTTTGGCCTGCATCCCGCGCTGTTGGACTCGGTGTTGCATGCGCTGGAACTGCGGGGTGAGTCCGTTGAGGGTGTGCTGCTGCCGTTCTTGTGGTCGGGGGTGTCACTGTCAGCGGTGGGGGCGTCCGCAGTACGGGCACACCTGTCCCCGTGCGGCTCTGGTGAGTACAGGGTGCGGGTAGCCGATGCCGCGGGTGACCCGGTCGCCCAGGTCGACTCACTGGTGCTGCGTCCCGTGCAGGCCGCGGACCTCGCGGCGGCCAACTCTACGAACGCGGGCAACCTGTTCCGGTTGGACTGGACTCCTGCGCCGCCCTCGACAGGGTCTGATGAGACGGTTCAGGGCGGCGCCTGGGTTGCGCTGGGCGGGCCCGGGGAGTGGCGGGAGGTTGGAATTCCGGTCACGACGTACGCCGACCTGTCGGGCCTGATCGCCGCGCTGGATGGTGGCGCCGACACTCCCGAGACCGTCCTGCTCCCGGTCCCGGTCCCGGTCCCGGATGTTGCCGGGGTCGACTCGGGCACCACTGACGTCGTTGCCACTGTCCTTGACGTGGTTCGGGGGTGGTTGGCGGAGTCGCGGTTTGCCTCTTCGCGGCTGGTGGTGGTGACCGCTGGTGCGGTGCGGGTGTCTGAGGACGGTGGGTTGGACTTGGCTGGTTCGGGTGTGTGGGGTTTGGTGCGTTCGGCGGTCAGTGAGCATCCGGGGCGGTTTGTGCTGGCTGATGTGGATGGGGAGGAGTCGTCCTACCGGGCCTTGGCCGGGGGGTTGGCTGAGCTGGTCGGGCAGGGGGAGAGTCAGGTCGCGGTGCGGGAGGGGCAGCTCAGGCTGCCCCGCGTCCGGCGTCTTCCGCACGATGCGGTGGCGGAGCCCTCGGTTGCGGCGGCAGACGTGCATGTGGTTGGGGCCGATGAGGGTGGCCTGGAGGGTCGGGTGCCGGTACCGACCGAGCGCCGGGGCGCGTGGCCGGAGTCGGGCATGGTCCTGGTGACCGGTGGTACGGGTGGTTTGGGTGCGGTGGTGGCCCGGCACCTGGTCGCGGTGCATGGGGTGCGGGATCTGCTGCTGTTGTCCCGGCGGGGTCTTGAGGCTCCCGGGGCGGAGGAACTGCGCGGGGAACTGACGGGGCTCGGCGCCCGGGTGACGGTCACCGCGTGTGATGTCAGTGATCGTGAGGCTCTGGCGGGTGTGCTGGACGCGATCCCGGCAGAGACCCCACTCCGCGGTGTTGTGCATGCCGCGGGTGTGCTCGATGACGGCCTGGTCTCGGATCTGACGTCTGAGCGATTGGCCCGTGTACTGGCGGCGAAGGCAGAGTCGGCGGTGCATCTGCACGAGCTGACCCGCGACAGTGAGCTGGATGCGTTCGTCCTGTTCTCTTCCTTTGCCGGTGTAGTGGGCAATGCCGGGCAGGCGGCCTATGCGGCGGCGAACAGTGTGCTGGACGCGCTTGCGGTGTCGCGGCGGGTGCAGGGTCTGCCGGCGGTGTCGTTGGCGTGGGGCATGTGGGAGCAGGCCGAGGGTATGGGCGGTCGGCTCAGCGACGCCGACGTGGCCCGCCTGCGCAGGCAGGGATTCCCGCCCCTGCCCACCGACGACGCCCTCTCGCTGCTGGACACCGCTCTGCACACCAACGAGCCCGTCCTGATGCCCATTGCCTTCAGGGCGGCGTCGTTGGCGGCGTTCCGTGACAGTTTGCCCAGTGTGTTGCGGGCGTTGGTTCCGGTGGTGTCGCAGCGGCGTGTTGCTGGTCGGGGGGTTGCTGGGGGTGATGGGGCGTTGGTTCGTCGTTTGCGGGGGTTGTCGGCTGTTGAGCAGGAGCGGGTGTTGCTTGATCTTGTTCAGTCGCAGATTGCGGCGGTGTTGGGGCATGCGTCTGCGGCGTCGGTTGATGCGAACCGGGCGTTCAAGGATCTTGGGTTTGATTCGCTGACGGCGGTGGAGCTGCGTAATCGGCTGAATGCGGCGACCGGGCTGAATCTGCCGGTGACGATGGTGTTCGACCATCCCACGCCCTCCGCTTTTGCGGGGAATCTGCGGGAGCAGTTGCTGGGGGTGTTGGAAGAGCAGCCCACCGACACTCACATCGTCACATCTGTGGCGTCGGGCGATGACCTGATCGCGATTGTCGGGATGGGGTGCCGTTATCCGGGTGGTGTGGCCTCGCCCGAGATGCTGTGGGACCTGGTCAGTTCTGGTGGCGATGGGATGTCTGCGTTGCCGGTTGATCGGGGTTGGCGGGTGCGGTCGTTGCCTGAGGGTGTGGCTGTTGGTGGCTTTGTGCATGATGCGACGGAGTTCGATGCGGAGCTGTTCGGGATTTCGCCGCGTGAGGCGTTGGCGATGGATCCGCAGCAGCGGTTGCTGTTGGAGACGTCGTGGGAGGCGTTGGAGCGGGCGGGGATTGATCCGTTGTCGCTGCGGGGTTCGGCGACGGGTGTGTTTGCGGGGGTGTCTGCCAATGGTTATGTCGGTGGTCAGGAGGATGAGGCGGACAGTGAGACCGGGGGCTACCTGCTGACGGGTAGTACGCCGAGTGTTGCTTCGGGTCGGCTGTCGTATGTATTGGGGTTGGAGGGGCCGGCGGTGTCGGTGGACACGGCCTGTTCGTCTTCTCTGGTCGCGCTGCATCTGGCGTGTCAGGCCCTGCGGGCCGGGGAGTGCACGATGGCCCTCGCCGGGGGCACGACCGTGATGGCCACACCGGCCATCTTCCAGGAGTTCGCACGCCAAGGCGGCCTCGCCGAAGACGGCCGGTGCAAGTCATTCTCCGATGCCGCCGACGGCACATCATGGGCCGAGGGCGGTGCCATCCTGGTTGTGGAGCGGCTGTCCGACGCGCAGCGGCTGGGACATCCGGTGCTCGCGGTGGTGCGGGGTAGCGCGGTCAATCAGGACGGCGCGTCGAACGGCCTGACCGCGCCTAACGGTCCGTCGCAGCAGCGGGTGATACGTCAAGCCCTGGCCGCGGCGAAGGTCTCGGCGTCCGATGTGGACGTCGTCGAGGCGCATGGCACGGGTACGAAGCTGGGTGACCCGATCGAGGCGCAGGCACTGCTGGCCACGTACGGGCAGGAGCGTGACGGTCAGGATCCGGTGTGGCTGGGATCGGTGAAGTCCAACATCGGGCACACCCAGGCCGCCGCGGGCGTGGCCGGGGTCATCAAGATGGTGATGGCTCTGCGGGAGCAGCAGCTGCCGCGGACCCTCCACGTGGACCGGCCCTCGTCCCATGTGGACTGGGAGTCCGGGGCGGTGAGGCTGCTCACCGAGTCCCGCTCCTGGCCTCAGGGCGAGCGTCCGCGCCTGGCGGGTGTGTCGTCGTTCGGCATCAGCGGCACCAACGCGCACCTCATCGTGGGTGAGGCGCCGCCAGTCTCCTCCGCCGTGGCGGGACAGCCGGTAGTGGCGGGACAGGAGCAGCTGGCGGACGAGGTGGAAGCCGGGGGCGACCAGGACGGCGGGCGCGCAGAGCAGCCGTCGGACGCACTGCCGGTGATTCCGTGGGTTCTCTCCGGACGCAGTGCGCAGGCCCTGCGCGCTCAGGCCGAACGCTTGCCTGCCTTCCTCGACGAGCATGACACCGCCGCGGTGGATGTCGGTCTCTCCCTGGCCACGACTCGCGCCGCGTTCGAGCACCGCGCGGTGGTGCTGGGCGCCGACGGGGACGCCCTGCGCGGCGGTGTGGCAGCTGTGGCCTCGGGGGCGGCAGCCATCGGTGACACCAGGGTGGTGTCCGGAGCGGCCGGTGAGGGCCGGACGGCGTGGATGTTCACCGGGCAGGGCAGCCAGCGGTCCGGCATGGGCCGTGAGCTGTATGAACGGTTCCCGGCATTCGCGAAGGGCCTGGATGAGGTGTGCGACTGCCTCGATGCCGAGTTGGCAGGTGCCGCCGAGTTCACCGTACGAGTGCGCGACGTGCTGTTCGCTGAAGAGGGCTCGGACGAGGCGGAGTTGCTGGAATCGACCGGCTACGCCCAAACAACCCTCTTCGCGGTGCAGACCGCGCTGGTGGCACTTCTGCGCTCCTGGGGTGTGCGGCCCGACTTGGTGCTCGGCCATTCGATCGGTGAGCTGGTTGCGGCGTACACCGCCGGAGTGTTCGAGCTGACCGACGCCGTACGTCTGGTGGCAGGCCGGGCCCGCCTGATGCAGGCGCTGCCGGAGGGCGGTGCGATGGCGGCGATCGAGGGCACGGAAGCCGAGATCCTCGAGATCCTGCACGGGCTTCCGCGCAGCGAGCAGGTGGCGATCGCGGCGGTCAACGGCCCCACCGCCGTGGTGATCTCCGGCGACGAGAACGCGGTGGAGGAGGCCACAGCCGTGGCTCGCGAGCAGCAGCGGCGGGTGTCGCGGCTGCGGGTGAGTCATGCGTTCCACTCGCCGTTGATGGAGCCGATGCTGGCGGAATTCGCCGAGATCGCGGCGTGCATCACCTACCGTCGGCCGTTGCTCCCCGCGGTCAGCACGGTCACCGGTTGGCCGGTGGGCGACAGGGACTGGACGTCGCCGGACTACTGGGTCGAGCAGGTGCGGCAGCCGGTCCGGTTCAGCGCTGCGCTCCAGGAGGCCATGGGCGAACAGGGCGCCACCCGGCTGCTGGAGATCGGGCCGGACCCGGTGCTGAGCGCGCTGGTGCAGTCCCACGTGGATGCCGCGGACACCATAAAGACCGCAGAAGCTCCGGACGCCCCGGATGCCGTGGACACCGCAGCTTCTCCGGAGGCTCCGGGTGCCGCAGGGGTCCCGGACGTCGCCGACACCCCGGGCATGGGGGAACGGCGGAGCGGGGGCGCGGGCCTCGGAGAAGGCCGGAAGGTGGCGGTCGCGGTGGCGGCGCTGCGCAAGGGGCGTGCCGAAGCCGTGACCGTGCTGACCGCGGTGGCAGAGCTGTTCGTATGCGGTATGAAGGCCGACTGGGCAGCGGTGTTCGCCGGAACCCGAGCCAAGCGGGTGAGTCTGCCGACGTACGCCTTCCAGCGCCGCCGGTACTGGCTGCCGGACCGTAAGGCCCAGCGTGCGAGCGCTGTCGGCGTGGACTTGGGCGGGGTCGAGTCCGGGTTCTGGAATCTGGTCGAGCAGGGTGATGTGGCCTCCATCGCCGGACAGCTCGGCGTGGACGCCGGAGCGTCACTGGACACCGTGTTGCCGATGCTCTCAACCTGGCGCAAGCGGCAGCAGGAGCGGTCGGCGCTGTCGGCCTGGCGCTACGGAGTGGTATGGCGGCCGGTGAGCGTTCCCGCGTCGGGTCGGCTGTCGGGCACGTGGCTGATGGCCGCGCCGCAGCGGATGGCCGCTGCCCAGGACGGCTTGGTCGAGCAGTGTGTGCGGGCTCTGGAGGCGGCCGGGGCTCAGGTCACCGTGCTGACCGTCGACCCCACCGAAGGCCGTGAAGCACTCGCCGGACGGATTCGCGAGGCGTCGCCGGTCGGCGTGGTGTCCTTGCTGGCGTGGGCCGAAACCGCGACGGAAGTCACCGCAACGGACGCCACCGCGACGGAAGCCACCGCAACGGAAGGCACCGCGACGGAAGGCATCGCACCGGACGCTCACACCGGAGAAAGCACTACCGCACGTGAAGCTCACACCGTGGGCAGCGCACCCGAAGCCGAATCGGCACGTGCCCGGACCGGCGCGGAAACTCCCGACCCGCAGAGCGCCGGTGGCGCATCGGTACCGATCGCGACGGCCATGACACTGGCGCTCGTACAGGCGCTCTCCGACGCCGAGGCCGAGGCGCCCCTGTGGTGTGTGACCAGCTCCGCGGTGTCCGTCGGCGCGGGGGATCAGCTGACGAACCCCGTGCAGGCCCAACTCTGGGGCCTGGGCCGGACGGTGGCGCTGGAGCAGCCCCGGAGCTGGGGCGGTTTGGTCGATCTGCCGGAGGAGACAGGGCAGCAGTTGCTGACCCGCCTGGTGGCAGTGTTCGCCACGGGGCGCCAGGACACCTACGAGGACCAGGTCGCCGTGCGGCCCTCGGGAGTGCACGCGGCCAGGCTGACGCGGGACACGGCACCGGAAAACGGCGAGGGGTGGCAACCGCACGGCACAGTGCTGGTCACCGGCGGTACGGGTGCGCTGGGCAGGCATGTCGCCCGTCGGCTCGCCTCGCAGGGCGCGGAGCGCCTGGTCCTGGTCTCGCGGCAGGGGCCCCAGGCGCCGGGCGCGGAGCGGCTGCGGCAGGAACTGGCCGAGTCCGGAGCGGAGGTCGAGGTCGTCGCGTGTGACATCACCGATCGCCGGGCTCTGGCCGCGCTGCTGGACACGGTCTCCGCGCACGCTCCGCTGACGGCCGTGGTGCACACCGCGGGTGTGCTCGATGACGGATTGGTCACCGACCTGACGCCGCGGCGCATGGCTCGAGTGGTGCGGGTGAAGGCGGAGGCCGCATGGCATCTGCACGAGCTGACCGCGCACCTGGAGCTGGACGCGTTCGTGCTGTTCTCGTCCATCGCCGGGGTGTTCGGCGGCCAGGGCCAGGCCGCGTACGCGGCGGGCAACGCCTTCCTCGACGCCGTGGCACAGCACCGGCGCGGCCTGGGGCTTCCCGCGACTTCGGTGGCATGGGGCCCGTGGGGCGGGGACGGTATGGCCGCCGATGCCGCTGCCGAGCAGCGGTTCCGTCTCTCCGGGGTCCGCCGACTGCCCCCGGAGCGTGCGGTGGCGGCTCTCGGCCAGGTGCTCGGTGACGGCCGGACGTGCGTCGCCGTCATGGACGTGGACTGGGAACGCTACGTGACGTCGCTGAGGTACGCCGGCCGACGCAGCGCCCTGATCGCGGATCTGCCGGAGGCGGCGGCCGCGCCGGCCGCGGCTACCGACGTCGGCGGCGAGGAGGCCGACGCGCTGATCCTGCGGCTGCGTGACCTCTCCCCGAGCGAGCGGGAGGAGGCGTTGCTGGACCTGGTGCAGTCACACGTCGCTGCGGTGCTGGGTCACGAGTCCGCCGCGGCGATCGACGCCGATCGCGCGTTCAAGGACCTCGGCTTCGACTCGCTGACCGCGGTGGACCTGCGCAACGGGCTCACCTCGGCCACCGGGCTCCGGCTGTCGGCCACGATCGCCTTCGACCACCCCACGCCCACCTCGCTGGCTCGTTATATGCGAGGCGAACTGTTCCCGGACGTCGACGATGCGGACACCGGTTCCATCGACCGGGGCGGTGACCCCGGCCTTGTGATGGACGAGGAGCAGCTACGGCGCCGGCTGGCGTCCGTGTCTCTGGCCCGGCTGAGGGAGGCGGGGCTGATGGATGCCCTGATGAAACTGGTCGCCTCCGACGAGGACGGGACCGGCCGGGATGGGACCGGCAGGGACGAGGCTGCCGAGGAGGACCGGTCGATCGCCGAACTGAGCGTCGACGACCTCGTGGAGCTGGCGCTCGGCGACGACGATCCCTTCGAGCAGGAGTGAGCGAGGCCCTGATGAGTGCGTCGTACGAAAGAGTCGTCCAGGCGCTCCGGAAGTCGCTGGAGGAGACCGACGCCCTGAAGAAGGACAACCAGCAGCTGCGTGCGGCCTTCCGCGAGCCGGTCGCGATCGTCGGCATCGGTTGTCGGCTGCCGGGTGGGGTCTCCTCGCCGGACGGGCTGTGGGAGCTGCTGGTCGCTGGTGGCGAAGGTCTGGTGCCGTTCCCCGAGGACCGTGGCTGGAACCGTGACGGACTGCTCGACCCTCACTCGGGCGGCGCAGGGACGTCATACGCCCGTGTCGGCGGGTTCCTCAAGGGTGTTGCGGAGTTCGATGCTGGGCTGTTCGGTATCTCGCCGCGTGAGGCGTTGGCGATGGATCCGCAGCAGCGGCTCCTGCTGGAGACGTCGTGGGAGGCGCTGGAGCGGGCACGGATCGACCCCTTGTCGCTGCGGGGGTCGGCCACCGGCGTGTTCACGGGTACCAATGGCCAGGACTATCTCCACACGGTGAGCGGCCGGCTCGACGGCATCGAGGGCTTTGTGGGAACGGGTTCGGCGGCCAGCGTGCTGTCCGGCCGGGTCTCCTATGCGCTGGGCCTCGAGGGGCCCGCGGTGACCGTGGACACTGCTTGCTCATCGGCGTTGGTCGCGGTGCATCTGGCGGTCCAGGCGCTACGGGCCGGCGACTGCCGGATGGCGCTGGCGGGCGGTGCGACGGTGATGTCAACTCCCATGGCTTTCGAGGAGTTCGCACAGCAGGGGGCGCTGGCCCCGGACGGCCGGTGCAAGGCGTTCGCGGAGAGCGCCGACGGTACGGGGTGGTCTGAAGGCGTTGGCGTTCTGGTGCTGGAGCGGCTCTCGGACGCACGGCGGCTCGGGCACCCGGTGCTGGCGGTGGTCCGGGGGAGCGCGGTCAATCAGGATGGCGCGTCGAACGGTCTGACAGCACCGAACGGTCCGTCGCAGCAGCGGGTGATCCGTCAGGCGTTGCGCGCCGCGGAGCTCACGGCGGCCGACGTGGACGCCGTCGAGGCGCACGGCACCGGTACGAGCCTGGGCGATCCGATCGAGGCCCAGGCGCTGCTGGCCACGTACGGCCAGGACCGCGAGGGTCGCGATCCGTTGTGGCTGGGGTCGATGAAATCCAACATCGGGCACACCCAGGCCGCCGCCGGTGTGGCCGGAATCATCAAGGTGGTCATGGCGCTCCGGGCACAACAGCTGCCGCGGACGCTGCATGTGGACGCTCCCTCGCCGCACGTGGACTGGGACTCCGGCGTGGTGCGCCTGCTGACGGAATCCCGTCCCTGGCCACGTGGTGCGCGTCCGCGTCGGGCAGGTGTGTCCTCCTTCGGGATCAGCGGGACCAACGCACACGTCGTCATCGAGGAAGCTCCCGCACCGGAGCCGGTCGAACCGGGCAGTGCGGTGAGGACGGACGGTGGGAGCTCTCCGGCGGATCGGCCCTCGTCCGTGGAGCGTTGTCCTTCGACGGCGCTGCCGGTGGTGCCGTGGGTGCTGACCGGCCGCAGCTCGAACGCGGTACGGGCCCAAGCCGAACGCCTCATCTCCCATCTCGACACACAGGATCACTCGTCCGAGGGCCCGGCCAACGCAGTCGTCGGTGCGATCCGCGCGGTCGATGTGGGCTTCTCCCTGGCGACGACCCGCGCCGTGCTCGAACACCGCGCCGTGATGCTGGGTACCGACTACGCCCCTCTGCGCGCGGGTGTGGCGGCTCTGGCCACGGCGGCAGAAGGGGACGTCGCACCCCGCTCCCCTGCTTCCATGGTGACCGGGGTGGCGAGCACGGGCCGTACGGCGTGGATGTTCACCGGTCAGGGCAGTCAGCGTGCCGCCATGGGCCGCGAGCTCTACGGCCGCTTTCCGGCCTTCGCTGGGGCTCTGGACGAGGTCTGCGGATATCTGGACGCTGGGTTGAAGGGATCCGCCGGGTTCGAAGTCCCCCTGCGGGAAGTGTTGTTCGCTGCCGAGGGCTCGGCCGAGGGGAGCCTGCTGGACCGGACCGGCTATGCCCAGCCGGCCCTGTTCGCCGTACAGGTTGCGCTGGTGTCGCTGCTGCGATCCTGGGGCATGCGGCCGGACCTGCTGCTGGGCCATTCGATCGGGGAGTTCGCCGCCGCTTGGGCCGCCGGTGTGTTCGAGCTCGCCGATGCCGCCTGGTTGGTCGCGGCACGGGCCCGGCTGATGCAGGCTCTGCCCATGGGGGGCGCGATGGCCGCGATCGAGGCCCCCGAGAGCGAGGCTCTGGCGATGCTGAACGGCTTGTCCGACGGGGACAGGGCCGTGATCGCGGTGGTCAACGGTCCGTCGGCGGTGGTGGTCTCCGGTGACGAGCACGCCGTCGAGCGGGTGATGGCGATCGCGGTGGAGGACGGCCGTCGCGTCCGGCGCCTGCGGGTGAGCCACGCCTTCCACTCCCCGCTGATGGAGCCGATGCTGGACGAGTTCGCCAAGGTTGCCGCCGGGGTCACCTACCGGAGTCCCCGGACACGCGCGGTCAGCACCGTCACAGGTGACCGCGTGGGGGAGCGGGACTGGGCGAACCCGGAGTACTGGGTACGTCAGATCCGCGAACCGGTGCGTTTCCATGACGCGTTGCAGACCGCGACCGACCGGCAGGGCGCGACCCGGTTGCTGGAGGTCGGCCCCGACCCCGTACTCACCTCTCACCTCACCTCCTCTGGGCAGTCTCCAACGGCCGCGGCCATGGCGGTCCCGGCACTGCGCAGCGGCCACGGGGAGGCCGAGACGGCGATGTCCGCGGTGGCGCGGTTGTTCGTATGTGGTGCGAAGGTCGACTGGGGTGCAGTGTTCGCCGGAACCGGCGCCCGGCAGGTGGAGTTGCCGACCTACGCCTTCCAGCGGCGGCGCTACTGGCTGCCCGACCGGCTGACCGATCAGCGAGACCGGCCTTTCGAGCACCAGCGGACTGCCGACCAGCACACTGCCGATCAATGGCCCGGCCGGCCTCAGGCGGCGGAGCACACCGAGCCATGGACCGTGGACGGTCGTCCATATGCCACCCGCCTGCGCACCATGACGGTGGAAGAGCGGCACAGGGCCGTGTTCGACCTCGTCACCTCGCAGGTGGCGGCCATCCTCGGGCACGCCGACCCGGCAGAGGTGGAGGGCGAGCGCACCTTCCTCGACCTGGGCTTCACCTCGTTGTCGATCAGCGAACTGTGCACCGGACTCAGCCGGATGACGGGATGCGTCCTGACGGCCGACGAGGTGTTCGCGCATCCGACTCCGCGGGAGTTGGCAACCCACCTGCTGACCGAACTGGTGCGGCACACGGATGAGGAACGGGCGGACGGACCGGGGCAGGGGGGCTGTGTCGTCACGAACCTGTTCCGGCACGCCCTCGCACAAGAACAGTACGACCGCGGGCTGGATCTGCTCGATCTCGCAGCCGGTGCGCGCCCGAGGTTCCGGATGTCCGACACCGGCGGCTCGGAGCCGGAGCCGGGCGGCGCGCCGGTGCACCTCGCACACGGCGAAACGGCGGCGCCCGTGCTGTGTCTGCCCTCGCTGGTGGTGCCGGCGAGCCCGTACCAGTTCGCCCGGTTCGCCGGAGCGCTGGACGGCTCACACGATGTCTGGTTCCTGCCCATGCCCGGCTTCGGGCGGGGTGAGTCGCTTCCGGCCGACATCGAAGCCGCCGCCGCCCGGCAGGCGGAGGTGGTGTTGCGGGCGTTCGGCAACAAGCCGCCCACGCTTGTCGCCTACTCCTCCGGTGGGTGGTCGGCCCATGCCCTCACGGCCCGTCTGGAGGCGATCGGCACCCCTCCACCCGCGCTGGTGCTGCTGGACACTCCCGCCGGCGCGGGTGACGACCTCGCGCTGGGCATGGTGGCCACCACGTACCGGTTGATGCGGCAGTTCCCGGAGATCCCGGTGGACGACGACCAGCTCACCGCGATGGCGCACTACGCGCGGTTGTTCACCGCGTGGCAGCCGACGCCCCTCACCACCCCCACGCTCTTCGTCCGGGCGGCCGACTTCGTCCCCGAGCTGCTGTTCGAGGCCGTACGGCCGTCCTGGCCGCTGGACCATGAGATGGCCGAGGTTCCCGGCAACCACTTCACCCTGCTCGAGAAGGACGCGGAGACGACCGCGCGACGGGTGCACGCGTGGCTGATGGATCAGGACACCCCTGGGGGAAGGCTCCCGGATGAGTAAGAGCCACCGCCACACGGAGTCCGCGCGCCGTCGACCTTCGGGTCGGCGACGCGCGGGCGGCTGAGTGAGATGCCTCGATCACTATGAACTGGTCAGCATCCGCGCGTAGTTGTGGTCGTCGGTTCCGCGCACAGCGAGGAGAAGCTGGTTGCCGCCGAGCGATACCGCAGCCGGGGTGCCGTTGAACGTACCGCTGGTGACACCCCCGAGATTGGCCCAGTTGCTGTCCCAGGCAATGCCGTTCCAGTGCTTCCGGTAGAGAGCTCCATCTGTACCGCGCACCAGAACGTCCCACCTGTTCGTGCTCGCGCTGGTGATCGCCGGGGATTCCGTGATGGTGCCGCCGAGGGATTCCCAGGCGTGCCAACTGCCGGCGTAGTAGGCACGGTGGTAAACCGCGTCGTCCGTACCGCGAACGGCGAGGTCTATACGTCCTGAACCGTTGGAGACGGCTGCCGGCGCGCCGGTGAAGGTTCCGCTGCTGGGGCCGCCGAGATTGGCCCAGTTACTGCTCCATGCGGTGCCGTCCCAGCTCTTCTGGTAGAGGGCGCCGTCTGTGCCCCGGACGAAGACATCGAGCTGGTTGTCATGCTGGCTGCTGATCGCGGGGCTGTCGGCGATCGTTCCTCCGAGGTCTTCCCAGGATCCCCAGCTGCCGGCTCTGTAGGCACGGTGGTAGAGGTGGTTGTCGGTGCCGCGGACGGCGACGTCGATCTGGCCCGGGGCGTCGGAGACAGCGGCAGGTGTTCCGGTGAATGTTCCGCCGGTGGGCCCACCGAGATTGGCCCAGGCTCCGGTCCAGGAGTGACCACCCCAGGTCTTCTGGTAGAGGGCGCCGTCGGTTCCCCGGACAAACGCGTCTGCACTGTCCGGGCCCCCGCTGGCGATCGCGGGGCTGGCAGACTGGGTGCCACCGATGTCGGTCCAGCTGCCGGACTCGGTGCCGGTGGCCTTCAGCATGACGGTGGAGTAGGCAGGAACGCTGGTGGTGTAGCTACCGGTCTTGCTGCCGAGGTTGGTCTTACCCCACGAATCGCGCAGGGTAACGGCGTCCGTGCTGGTCAGGCCGGTGTCGGTGAAGTTGACGGTGATATGTGCCGCTGTCCCCGTGCGGTTGAACAGCGCGATGGCCCGGGTGCCTGGGGCAGCCAGACGCTTGGACCATACTTGGAGGCCCGTGCTGGGTTCGGAGACCTTCACGCCCTGGGCGCCGAGCGAGTCCTGGTCGATGGCGATGACTTCGTCGTTCGTCAACGTGGCCACGGAGGCGGCCGACAGGGTGCTCGCCTTGGTGCCGATGATGAGCGGGGCGTTCATCATGGCCCACATGCTGAACTGCGACCTGGAAATGGCATCGGTGGAGGTGGTGGGGACGTTGTCGAGGTCGTGACCGGTGAGGAGGTAGTCCGGGTCGTTGAAGTGGCCGGGCCCGGCCACCGACGGTGTGTTGCCGTTGGTGTCCAGGTTCCGCATCACCTTTGCCAAGGTGAAATTACCGTCGCCGCGTGTGGAGGAACCATCGGCATTGACGGATGCGATGTCGAGGTCCGTCCGCCAGGTGTTCGCCGTCACGGGCATATAACTGCCGTACTGCCAGCGGCAGACGTTGAAGACCATCGTTCTGCCGGAGGAGTTGTTCAGGATGGCATGACGGTACGCCGCGTACGTCTGGGCCTCGTCCTTGCCCGTGATGTCGCCGCCACAGTGGTCGATCTTGACGGCGTCATAGCCCCAGGCGGCGAAGGCGTCGATGTCCTGTTGGACGTGCTCAGCGCTGCCGTCGGGAAGACCGCTGCAACCTGTCTTCCCGGAGTCGGTGTATATGCCGGCCTTCAGTCCCTTGCTGTGGATGTAGTCGGCGAGCCCTTTCATACCGGCTGCGTAGGTTGTGGAGCCGACGGTGAAGCCGGGCCACTGGGTCGTGTTGACCGTGATGTTTCCGCTCCCGTCGCGGGAGCCGTCCCACCAGCCTTCATCGAGCCAGACCGTGTCGTATCCGGCGGTCTTCAGCCCCTTGCTGACCAGGGCGTCAGCCTCGGCCCTGATCTTCGTGCTGTTGATGTTCCTGGCGGTGATGTTCGCTACGGTGTGGGCGCCGGAGAACTGGAATCCCCCATAGCCGTACCAGGAGTTCCAGCCCATGGTGGGTGTCGGTGCCGCCGCGTACAGGGTGCTGAGCGAGTCCGGCGCGGTTGCCGCCGCGGCAGGGCCGGAGGTGATGACGGGGGCGACGCACAGCGCCAGTGCGGCGGTGACGACGCCTGCTGTCCGAGGCCGTCTGTGACGGCCCCGGGTGGTTGGTGGGCAGGAGGTAGAGGACATGCTTCACGCTCCTTGGCGTGGGTGTGGTCCCCGCAGTGCGGGCTGATCTTCCGGCAACGACGGCGGTCCACCGTCGGCAGTGCGCGAGCACGGCGGTGGTGACCTTGCTGTGAGCCTTCGCTGTCAGAAACCTGGGGCCGGAGCCGGCGCGGTGGACAGGAGGAAGCCCACGCCGGCTCCGGCGCGAGGGGGGCCGGCTGCCTCCTAAGCCGGCAAGCCGACGGCGCGGCGGCCGGAGCGGCGCTGTTGGATGACGACGGCGGCGACGAGGAGGAGGCCCTGGGCAACGTTCTGCCAGAACGTGTTGAGGCCCTGGACGGTCAGGCCGTTCTGGAGGGCCCCGAGGAGGGCGACGGCGAGGAGAGTTCCGGGGATGGTGCCCTTGCCGCCGTTGAGTGCGCAGCCGCCCAGTGCGGCGGCGGTGATGGCCTGGAGTTCCAGTCCTTCGCTGCCCGAGACGGGCTGGCCCGAACCGGTGCGCGCGGTCAGGAGGATGCCGGCGAGAGCGGCCACCACGCCGCTGAGGGCGTAGGCGGCGATGAGGTACTTGTTGAGGTTGATGCCGGCGAGGCGGGCGGCGGTGGCGTTGCCTCCGATGGCGTAGAGGTTGCGACCGATGTCGGTGTACTTCAAAAGGACGTGGACGGCCGCGGCGACGAGGATCAGCAGCCACACCATGAAGGGCAGGCCGGCGATCTTGCCGCGGCCCAGGAAGATGAAGACGCTGTCGGTGAGGACGTACCCCTGTGCCCGGCCGTCGGAGATCAGCTGGGCGACGCCCTTGTAAGCCGCGAGGCCGGCGAGCGTGGCGATCACGGCGTTGACCCGGCCGTAGATGATGACGGCGCCGTTGAGCAGACCGATCAGCGCGCCGAGCGCGAGGGCGGCTGCCATGCCGGCCAGTGGGTTGGCACCGGCGGAGGTGAAGACCATGGCGCTGACGACGGAGGCGAGACCGACCTGGGAGCCGACGGATATGTCGAGCCCGCCACAGATGATCACCACGGTCTCGACGACCGCGAGGAGGCCGACGATGGTGACCGCTTCCGCGATGACCTGGAGGTTGTCCCAGCTGAGATAGTCGGGGTCGAGGTATCCGAAGAGGAGGAGCATCAGGGCCAGTGCCGCACCGAGGCTGAGGTTCTGTGCCCCGATGGTGTCCAGGACGACGCGTATCCGGCCGGCGCGCCGGGGTGGTAGCTGGGTGCCGACGCTGCCGGAGGCGGGGCTGGTCTGAGTGGTCATGATGCGACTCCGGTCGGTTCGTCGGAGGCGGGGTGGGGGGTGTCGGTCAGATCGTCGGCCATGGCCAGAGCGAGGATGGCCTCTTCCGATGCCTGGTCGCGGGAGAGTTCACCGGTCACCCGGCCGTTCTGCATGACGATGACGCGGTCGGAGAGACCGAGTACTTCCGGCAGTTCGGAGGAGATGACCAGGACGGCCACTCCGTCACGGGCGAGGGCGGCGATGATGTGGTAGATCTCCACTTTGGCGCCGATGTCGACGCCTCGTGTGGGCTCATCGAGGATCAGGAGTTCGGGGCGCCGGGCCAGCCAGCGCGCCAGGACGGTTTTCTGCTGGTTGCCGCCCGAGAGGGTGCCCACTTGCGCTTCGATCGAGGGGGCCCGCACCCGCAGGCGGTCGGCGAAGTCCTGGGCCAGGGCCTTCTCCTTGGCCTTGCTGACGAAGCGCCCGTGGCGCAGGCGTCCCAGGCTGACCAGGGTGATGTTGTCGCGGATCGTGCGGTGGAGGAACAGTGCTTGGGCCTTGCGTTCCTCGGGCGCCAGCCCGACACCGGCGCGGATGGCGTCACGCGGGCTGCGCAGGCGCACCTCACGGCCGTTGACGCGGATGGTGCCGGAGCGCACCGGGCTGTCGCCGGCGAGGGCGAGGGCGAGCTCGGAACGGCCCGCGCCGATCAGCCCGGCCAGGGCGACCACTTCGCCGGAGCGGACCTCAAGGCTCACGTCGTCCACATCATCGGTGGTGAGGTTCTCGACGCTGAGTACCACGTCTCCGGTGGCGGCCTGCTGCCGTTCGAACATGGTGGACAGATCGCGGCCGACCATCAGCCGTACGATCTCGCCCTCACTGGTGGCGGAGGTCGGGCGAACGCCTGCCAGGGCGCCGTCGCGCAGGACGGCGATCCGGTCGGCGAGACGGAAGATCTCCTTCATCCGGTGGGAGACGTAGATGATCGCCACGCCCTGGTCGCGCAGCGCCGCGATCAGGGAGAACAGCGCCTCGGCCTCCCGCTCGGACAGTGAGGAGGTGGGTTCGTCGAACGCGATGACCTGGGCGGCGTGCGCGCCGGTCAGCGCGCGCAGGATCTCCACCAGCTGCCGCTGGGCCGCGGTGAGTTCGGACCCCAGCAGGTCGGGGTCGATGACGGTGTCGAAGCCGAGCCGGGCAAGGTCGGCGGTGACCCGCCGACGCAGTTCCGCCCGGTCCAGGCGCCGCCCGGCCCGGCGGGGGAGGGCGCCGAGATAGATGTTCTCGGCGACCGAGACATGGGGGATGATCTCCGGTTCCTGCGGGATGATCCTGACCCCGGCCCGTCGTGCGTCGATCGGGGAGGACAGATTCAGGGGGGTGCCGTTCAACAGGACGCGGCCGACGGTGGGCTGGTGGTCGCCGGTGAGGATGCGCAGCAGGGTCGACTTGCCGGCCCCGTTCTCGCCCATCAGCGCGGTGACCTGTCCGGGCGGGAAGTGCACGGAGACATCGTGGAGAGCGGTGACGGTGCCGAATCTCTTGCTGACGGCTTCGGCGGACAGCCCCGGTGGTGGGGTGCCGGGCGGGACGGTGGGTGTGGTCATCCTGAGCCTCTGCGGGAGCTGTGGGAGGGGCCGGCGGGACGGGCCGGCGGGCCGCTGGAATGCCGGGGGAGGTGGCTGCCGGGCCGGCCGGCGCGGTCCCGGGACGCGGTCAGCTGCACTTCAGGCCCGCGCTGCGCCAGTTCGATGCGTCCACCATCTTCGTTGGGGCGAATGCCTCGGCGGGGAACTCCGTGCCGTTCTTGAGCCTGTCGTACATCTTCTGCACGGCCAGCGCGCCGACATCCTTGCCGTTGATGAACAGGGCGGCCCGCATACCAGAGGACTTGTCCGCGGCCCAGTCCTTGCAGGCGAGGTAGGCGCCCAGGCCGATGCCGATGATGTTCTGGTGGCTGACGCCGGAGTTCTGGAGGGCGGTGACCCCGCCCTGGACGTTCTCGTCATTGCAGCCCCAGACGATCCAGTGCTTGACGTCGCGCTTGGCGGTGACGGTGGCTGCGACCTTGTCCTGGGCGCCGGTGGGGGTGTTGTCGGTGGCGACGTCGATGTTCCGCACCTTCGCTCCGGCGCCGGCCGTGAAGGCTTCCTTGGCGGCCTTGACCCGGTCGCTGCACACGGTCACGTCCTGCTTCCACGCGGAGATGATCCGGGTGTCCTCGGCCTTCCAGCCGGACTTCTTGAATTCCTCGGCGGCCCGCTTACCGACCTCACCGCCCATCTGGTCGCCGCTGAATCCGACACGGGGCACGAGATCGCCCTTGGGGCATTTGACCGGGTCGGGTCCGGTGGTGCAGATCTGGTCGTCGGAGGTCAGCAGGGCGATCTTGGCGTCCCTGGCCGCCTGCGCGACCTCGGGGCCCACGGCCGGGTCGGGTACGACGATGATCAACCCGTTGACCTTCTGCGCGATCGCGGACTTCACCTCGCTGATGGCCTTGTTGGCGTCATTGCCGAGGTTGACGACCTTGAGGTCGACGCCGAGCTGGGCGGCCTTGGCCTCGGCGCCCTCGGCCTCGCCCACGAAGTACTCCTGGTCGCCCTGCTTCTGGAGGTAGGCGAGGGAGATTTTCCCGTGTGCCTTCTTCACCTCGCCCGAGCCGACCTCGGACTGACCGGAAGAGCAGGCACCCAGCGTCAGGATGGCGGCGATCCCGACGACAGCGGCGGCGCGGGTTCTTGCAGGGATCATTGTCACGGCTCCGTTCAACGTTCTTCGAAGGTGGGCTGAACGGCCACGTCGTGGGCGGCCGGGGCGAGCATCGAGATCACGGATGGACTCCCGCTGAACTCAACGGCGTTGGGGCACACCGACGGATACCGCGGTGCACTGCACGGGACTGTGCTGCCGGGCAGCACACGTACGACTGGCGCGGGGCATCGCCGTCACCGGCTTGCCTGCACGGCATCGTGTGACCACCGGCACAGCGTTGTCAAGATATTGAATTATTAATGCGAAGAGCTACCGTTGCGTTGTGACCGAACACGGATGTCGAAGGTTCGAGGGACGGGTGGCGGTGATCACCGGCGCTGCTCGTGGCATCGGCGCGGCCACGGCACGGCGGCTGGCCTCCGAGGGCGCGGCCGTGATCGTGGTCGATATCGCCGACGAAGCGGGCCGCGAGGTGGCCGAGGGGATCGTCCGGGCGGGAGGGAAGGCCGAGTACCGGCACGGCGACGTGGCGAGCGCGGCCGTGTGGGAGGAGCTCGCCGGCCATGCCCGGCAGACCTACGGCCGCGTGGACGTGGTGCACAGCAACGCCTACCACGTCGTGGTCAAACCGGCCCACCGGCTGGACGAGAACGAGTGGGACGCACAACTCGCCGTCACCCTGAAGGCGTCCTGGCTGGCGATGAGGGCCTTCGCCGCCGCGCTGGAGGAGTCCGGCGGAACGGTGGTACTCACCTCCTCGGTGCACGCCCTGGTCGGACTGCCCGGCCATCCCGCCTACTCCGCGGCCAAGGGCGCGCTGTGCGCGCTGGGCCGTCAACTCGCCGTCGAGTACGGCCCGCGGGTCCGCGTCAACACGGTGGTGCCCGGGCCGATTCTGACCCGCGCCTGGGATCGCGTAGCGGATGCCGATCGTGCGGCGAGTGTGGCCGAGACCGTGGTCAAGAGGTTCGGCCTGCCCGAGGAGGTGGCGGCGGCGGTCGCCTTCCTCGCCTCTGACGACGCCTCGTACGTCACCGGGACCAGCCTGGTCGTCGACGGGGGCTGGTCGATCTTCAAAGCCTCGTCCTGAACACTCTTGCCCCGCAACCGGTGACGCGTCGGCGCATCGGGCCACATACCGAGGAGAACACGATGAACAGCGCCGCACGGGGTCTGCACCGCCAGGCGGTCGAGGTGATCGGCACCAGGATCATCCGCGGGGAGTACCAGCCCGGGGGCGCCCTGTACCCCGACCAGATCGAGCAGGAGCTCGGTGTCAGCAAGACCGTTGTGCGCGAGGCGCTGCGCGTACTGGCGTCCAAGGGACTGATCGCATCGCGCCAGAAGCGCGGTACGTTCGTCCGTCCCCGTGCCGACTGGAACCTTCTCGACAGTGATCTGCTGCGCTGGCAGGCGCTGGGAAGTCCGGACGACACCTTCTTCGACAACCTGGCCGAAGTCCGCGCCATCTTCGAGCCGGCCGCGGCCCGCCTGGCCGCCGAACGCCGTACCGAGGGGGACCTGGAAGCCCTTGCCGAGGCACTGGAGCGCATGAGCGCTCCCGACAGCGACACCACGACCATCGTCGACGCCGACCTCGCCTTTCACCGGGCGCTGATGGCCGCCACCCACAACGAACTGCTGACCCGGATGGAAGTTGTCATCGAGGCCGGCTTGCGCGTACGGGACCAGATCGTCCACGGGGCCGAGCACTGTGCGGACTCCGTTCCCGGGCACCGGGCCGTCCTCGACGCCATACGCGCACGGGATACCGCGGCTGCCACCCGGGCGGTCGAGGCCCTGCTGAGCCAGGCCGTCGCCGACCTCGCCCGGGTCCTGGCCCAGCCCCATGGAGGAGAGACCGGATGAAGATCACCGCGCTGGAGACCTTCCTTGTCGCCCCGCGCTGGCTGTTCCTGCGGATCGCCACCGACGAGGGAATCACCGGCTGGGGGGAACCGATCGTCGAAGGCCGCGCGGACACCGTCCGTGCCGCCGTCGGCGAACTCGCCGACTACCTGATCGGCACCGACCCCCTGCGCATCGAGGACCACTGGCAGGTGTTGACCAAGGGCGGCTTCTACCGCGGCGGTCCGGTGCTCTCCAGCGCGGTCTCCGGTATCGACCAGGCCCTGTGGGACATCGCCGGCAAGACCTACGGAGTGCCCGTACACCAGTTGCTCGGCGGCCATGTCCGCGACCGGGTGCGGGTGTACGCCTGGGTCGGCGGCGACACCCCGTCCCGCGCGGCCGAGCATGCGCAGGAGCAGATCGCGGCGGGATTCACGGCCGTCAAGATGAACGGCTCGGCACAGCTCGCCCCCATCGACACCCCCGCCAGCACACAGGCGGTACTGGACCGGGTCGCGGCCGTACGCGAGGTACTCGGCGACGAACGCGATATCGCCGTCGACTTCCACGGCAGGATGTCCACTGCGATGTCCCGGCGCCTGCTGCCCCTGCTGGAGTTCCTCCAGCCGATGTTCGTCGAAGAGCCGGTCCTGCCCGAGCACGCTCGCGACCTGCGGCAACTGGTCGATTCCAGCTCGGTTCCCCTTGCCGTCGGCGAACGGCTGTACTCCCGTTGGGACTTCCGCGATGTGCTCGCCACCGGAATCGCGGTCGCCCAGCCCGATGTCTCCCACGCCGGCGGCATCTCCGAAGTACGCCGTATCGCCTCCCTCGCCGAAGTCCACGACGTGAGCGTCGCTCCGCACTGCCCCCTCGGCCCGATCTCCCTCGCCGCGAGTCTTCAACTCGCCTTCGCCATACCCAACTTCCTCATCCAGGAGCAGAGTCTGGGCATTCACTACAACCGCGGGAGCGACCTGCTGGACTACCTCCTCGATCCGTCGCCGTTCCGCTTCACCGACGGCTACGCCAACCGGCCCCTCGCGCCGGGCCTGGGGATCGACATCGACGAGGACGCCGTGCGCCAGGCCGCCGAGCACGGCCACAGCTGGCGCAACCCCGTATGGCGCCACGCGGACGGGGCGTTCGCCGAATGGTGACACTCCCGCTGACCGTGCGCACCGACCTGGCTCACGGGGGCCGATGGACCTCCCTCCGAGCCGGTGGACACGAGTGGCTGTGGCACCGCCCGGACCCCGCACGCGCTCAGGTCCGCCCCGGCGCCCCCTTCGTCGACGCCGGCGGACTCGAGGAGTGCGTCCCGACCGTCCGCGGCCTTCCGGACCATGGCGACGCCTGGTCCCGGCCCTGGCGCCGCACCGGTGACAGCGATGAGGTGAACTGTCCGCAGTTCACGCTCCGTCGGCGTATCCGGAAGGAGGGCTCCGGCCTGGTCGCCGACTACCAGCTGACCGCCGACCCCGGATACCGGCTGCTGTGGGCGGCACACGCCCTGCTGGACCTCACCCCCAGCGCCTGCCTGACCGCCCCCTGGGGAACCCCCACCCGCCTCTTCCCCGAAGCCGCTCCCCATCTCGGCCGGCCCTGGCCCCATCCGTCCCGGTACCTCACGGGACGCTGGCCGGCCCCCCACGGCCTGCGGCTGGACCGCCTCGGCCCCGACGACGGCAGCGCCGTCGGGGCGATCCTCACCGGTTGCTGCGGAGTCCAGGTCACCGATGGTTCCGGCACGCTCTCCCTCACCCTGTACGCAGACCCCGGCGTCCCCCTCTCCATCGCCCTGTGGCGCAACCTCGCCGGGTTCCCCGCCACTTCCCCCTACCGCAGCATCGGGGTCGAGCCCATGCTCGGATCCGTCTTCGACCTCGCGGAGGCCGGGCCGTCCGACGCGGCGACCGTCCCCAGCGGCGGAACCCTCACCTGGCAGCTCCGTATCACCGCAACCGGCAGTCCACGCCATCGACCCGGCAAGGCCACGCCATGAACCCCACCGCACCACGGCACCACCTGCTCGCCATCGTCCGCGGTACCGACGCCGACGCCGCGCTGAAGACCGTCCTGGCCCTGGCCGACGAAGACATCACCACCGTCGAGGTCTCCCTCACCACCCCCGACGCCCTGCGCGTGATCGAGCGAGCCCGCCAGGCACTGGGCGCACACGTCCTGCTCGGCGCAGGCACCGTCTGCACCTCCGACGACGCCGCTCGCGCCGCCGACGCGGGAGCCGGCTTTCTGGTCACACCAGGGCTCCTCGACCCCCTGCCCGAGCTCCCCGTCGTCATGGGGGCCCTCACTCCTACGGAGATCATCATCGCGAGGGACCGTGGCGCCCGCGCCGTCAAACTCTTCCCCAGCTGCCTCGGCGGCCCCGGCTACCTCACGGCGCTGCGCGGGCCGTTCCCCGACGTTCCCTTCGTCCCCGTCGGCGGTATCGACCTGGCCGCAGCCCGCGCCTACATCGCCGCCGGCGCCCTCGCCGTCGGCGTCGGAACACCGCTCATCGGAGATGCCGCCGACGGCGGAGACCTCGATGCGCTGCGCCTGCGCGCCAGAACATGGCACCGCGCACTCGCCGGAGAGGTGCATCGATGACCGGCACCCCACAGCCCGGCTGCCCCGATGTCGTCACCTTCGGGGAAGCGATGGGCGCGCTACGGGCCCGCACCCCGGTCCGCCTGGGCGGCACCCTGAGCCTGTCCGTCGCCGGTGCCGAGGCCAATGTGGCCATTGGGCTCGCCAGGCTCGGCCACACCGTCAGCTGGGCGGGCCGCGTCGGCGACGACGAGTTCGGCGCACTGGTGCTGCGCACCCTGCGCGCCGAAGCGGTCGATGTCAGCCACACCGCCATCGACCGCGACGGCCGGCCCACCGGCCTGCTCGTGGCCGAACGACGCATCCGGGATCTGGCAGGCGTCACCTACTGGCGCGCCGGCTCAGCCGGTTCGGCGATCCGGCCCGCGGACGTCCTCCCGGCGCTGCGGGCCGGTACCCGCATCCTCCACCTGACTGGAATCACCCCGGCGCTCAGTCCCACAGCCGCCGACGCGACGATGGCGGCGGTCCGGCGGGCCCGGGCCCTTGGCACCACTGTCTGCCTGGACGTCAACTACCGCGCCCGGCTGTGGTCTGCCGACCAGGCCCGCACCACACTCCTGCCGCTGTCCCGGCTGGCCGACATCATCGTGGCCTCCGCCGACGAACTCCCTCTGGTCTGCGACGATCCCGCCCTCACGGAGCACGACGCCACCGCCGCCCTGCTGCGACAAAGCTGCCGCGAAATCGTCATCACCCGTGGTGGCGATGGTGCCGCTGTCATCTCCGAGGACGGCAGCATCGCCGCACCGGCCCGCTCCGTCCCCGTCGTCGACACCATCGGAGCCGGTGACGCATTTGTCGCCGGATACCTCTCAGGGCTCCTCGACGGTCTCGATGCCCGGCGCCGGCTCGAACGCGCCACCACGACGGGCGCCTTCGCCGTCAGCACCCACGGGGACTGGGAGGGGCTGCCCACCAGAGACGACCTGACGCTTCTCGACCAGCCGACAGGCACTGCCCTGCGCTAGGGACCTAGTGAACGGAAAACCCCGATGCCGCACTCCAAGCCCTCCTCCGTACGTATGCCCGCCCCCGTGCGGATCCTGGCCGACAGCGACTGCGAACTAGGCGAAGGCGCCCGCTGGGTGGACGGGCGCCTCATCTTCACCGACATCCTCGCCGGACGCCTCCTGGAAATCACCGGCCGGGCACCGGGCCAGGTGCGGGAACTGGCCACCCTCGACATGCCGCTCGGCGCCGTCGCGCCCGTCCACGGGGCACCCGGGTCCTGGATAGCAGCGGCCGGCACCGGGATAGCGCTCCTCGACGCCGACGGCCAATGGGCCTGGCTCGCCCGTCCCGAGGACCACACCCGTCTGTCGACCCGCATGAACGACGGCGCCTGCGACCCGCTCGGCCGGTTCTGGGCCACGAGTATGCCCTACGACAACACACCCCGCGCCGGAAGCCTCTACCGAACCGACAACGACGGCGGTGTGCACCAGGTCCTGCGCGGCATGACCATCGTCAACGGCCCCGCCTTCACCGACGACGGCAGCATCCTGTACGTCGCCGATTCCTCGGCCGGCATCATCTACCGCTGCCCGCTGGATGCCGAAGGCACGCCCACCGACCAGCATGTGTTCACGCGGCCGGCGAACGGCTCTCCCGACGGCATGACCGTCGACACCCAAGGCCACCTCTGGGTCGCCGTGTGGGGTGCGGGCCAGGTTCACCGCTACGACCCGAGCGGTGCCCTCCTCGCCACCCTGGACCTGCCCACCCCGCAGCCGACGTCCGTCTGCCTCCATCCCACCGCCGGCCAGTTGATGATCACCACAGCGCGCTACGGACTCGGCCATGGCCACGGCCCAGCCGGAGCCGTCCTCGCAACCGAGGTGGATGCCACAGCACCCGCGGCACGGCCGTATATCCCCTCCCGGGGGTCGTCCGGTCCGCCGGGGCGCCGGCTTTAGGGGGTGTCAGGCGCCCTCGCCCGCCACGCCCTCGTCCTTGAGCAGCAGCATCGGATCCTGCTGTTCGTACCAGCCCAGGAACGGCGGGCAGATGCCGTAGCCGAGGAGGCGCTGGAGCTCTTCCGGGTACTCGCGCACGATCTCCCTGGGCACGGCCAGGTACTGGTTCTCCTCCTGTCGGAGGTTTCCGCGTACGAGGGCCACGGTGAGGCCGGTGCGCGGGGTGTCGGACAGATTCGGCCCGCCGCCGTGGAACAGTCCGCCGACCCAGATCAGGCAGGAGCCGGGCGCCATTTCGGCGGAGACGGCCTCGTCCGGACGGGGGCCGCGCTCCGCCTCCCAGGTATGGCTGCCCGGATACACCAAGGTGGCGCCGTTCTCATCCGTGAACTCGTCCATCGCCAGCATGATCTGCACCCGGTTGGTGGGCCCCGGGCAGGGGAGCAGATGGGCGATGTCGTCACGGTGTGCGGGCTGCGGCGTCTCCCCGGGCCAGATCTGAATCAGCTGCGTGATGCTGACCTGGACGTTGGGTGCGAGCAGTGCGCGCTGCGGCCCGAACCAGTTGGGTGCGGGCCGCTCGATGAGGTCACGGGCGGCGCCGAGGAACAGCGGGTTGAGCGCAATGCGTTCCATGTGCCGGGAGCGGGCGAACAGCGAGCACAGCCGCTTGGTCCGCTGCCCGGTGAACGAGCTGTCCCCGTACCCGGTCGCGTCGAGGGCCGGGCCGAGGTCATCCCACAGTCCCTGGAGGGTCGTGGCGTCGATGAGGTTCTCCACGATCACGCCGCCGTCGCGGTCGAGGGCCGCGCAGACGTCGCTCACGGCGGACGTGGAGGGAAGCCGGGTGAGACGTGCGGCCATGGGATTGTCAGGCTCCTTGGTGTCAGTGACGTCGGACGGATCGGTGACATCGGGCGGATCGGGGGACTCACCACCGGACCGGCAGGGTGTCCAGACCGTGCAGCACCCCGGCTTCCTTGAACACCAGCTCCTCGACCGGCCGCGCGAGCTCCAGTGTCGGGATCCGCTGGAACAGGGTCTGATAGGCGAGTTCCATCTCCGCCCGTACGAGATGGGCCCCGAGGCACAGGTGGCGGCCGAAGCCGAACGCGATGTGGTGCTGCTCGGAGCGGCCGGGGTCGAACTGGTGCGGGCAGGAGAAGGCGGAACCGTCGAAGTTGGCGGCGGCGACCAGCGGGGCGATGCCCTCACCGGCCTTGATGACCTGCCCGGCGATCTCGACGTCCGCCACAGCCACCCGCAGCGGCACGAGGTCGGCGACGGAGTAGAACCGCAGCAGCTCCTCCACCACCCCGTCGTCGCCGATCCACTGGGGATTCGACAACAGGGTGACCGCCCCGAGCGCGATGTTGTTCGCCGTGGTCTCCTGCCCCGCGATGAGCAGCAGCAGCGCCGCGCCCGCGGTCTCCATCGGCGTCAGCGCCTCCGACCTGATCAGCACGCTGATCAGGTCGTCTCCGGGACGCCGCCGCTTGATGGTGTGCATCCGGCCGAGATAGCGCAGCAGCTGCTTGGTGGCCTCGTCACGCTCCTCGTCGGTGGAGGTCAGCGTGACCAGGACACGGATACGGGACTCGAAGAAGCCGCGGTCCACCGGCGGCACCCCGAGCAGCTCGCAGATCACCAGAGATGGCACCGGCACCGCGAAGTCGGTCACCAGATCCGCCGGGCTGCCCTTGGCCAGCAGCCTCTCGACACAGCCTTCGACGATCTCCTGGATCCGCGGCCGCAGTTCCTTGATACGCCGGAAACTGAACTCCGGGATGAGGACCTTGCGGTAGCGGTCGTGCTCGGGCGGGTCCAGCGCCGCGAACCAGCCGGGCACCTGGGTCTGGGCGGGTGGCCCGCCGGTCCGGCCAGGGGCCGGAAAGCCCTCATGCCGGGGGTCGGAACTGATCTTCGGATGGGTGAGCACCGCGCGCACGTCCTCGTAGCGCGTCACCAGCCAGACCCGGTCCCCGGTGGGCATGGTGGACCAGACCAGCCCCTCGCGTTCGCGGAACTCCTCGTACTCCTGGGGCGGGAAAGTGCCACCGGTCCGCCGCAGCGGGAAGTCGACCCGCTTGGCGGCGTCCGGCGCCTCGGCGCCGCTCACCAGGTCACCGGCAGTTCGTCGAGCCCCCCGACGAGCTTTCCGGCCCGTGTGACCAGCTCATCGGACGGGACCGCCGGGCGCAGCCCGGGCAGGCGGGTGAACAAGGTGGTGAAGGCGGTGCTCAGCTCCAGGCGGGCCAGTGGTGCGCCGATGCAGTGCCAGATCCCGTGGCCGAAGGTCAGGTGCTGGTTCGGGGAACGGGTGACGTCGAACTCCTCGGGCGTGGCGAAGGCCCGGTCGTCGAAGTTGGCGAGGGCGAAGTCGAGCAGTACCAGCTCGCCCGCCCGGATCGTCACACCACCGATCTCGATGTCCTCACTGGCGTACCGCGGCAGGGTGGCCCCGGCCCGTTTGGCCGACCGCAGCACCTCCTCGACCATGCCGGCCAGCTGTGCCGGATCGCGGAGTACCCGGTCGCGCTGCTCCGGATGGACGGACAGCAGCACCACCCCGAGGTCGATATGGGTGGCGACGGCCTCCAGTCCCGCGAACATCAGGGCCGCGGCCAGTGCGCCGACCTCGACGTCGGGGACGCCCGTCTCGCACAGCCGGGAGATCACATCGTCGTCGGGTTCCGCCCGCTTGCCTGCCGCGATCTCGGTGAGCAGGCCGAACAGCGCTGCCGGTCCGGACGACGGGTCCGCCCCGCTGCCGACCTGTCCCATGCTGGCCAGCAGCGCCGCGCACCGCCCCTGGTCCGCCTCCGGCACGCCGATGAGCTCGTACAGGATCCGCAGGGCGTACGGCAGGGAGAAGTGGGCGTGCAGGTCCGCGGGCCGCTCCCGGGTGGCGAAGTCCTCCACCATGGCCGTCGTCAGCGCCTCGATCCGCGGGCGCAGGGCGTTGATACGCCGCGCGGAGAACTGCGGCGTGAGCACCGAGCGGGACTTGGCGTGCATCTCCCGGGCGGCCTCCGCGTCAGCGGAGATGAGCATGTCGACCATGGAGTTGTTGATGTACTTCGGGGCGGCGGGCGGGTTCGGGTGCGACCGGCCGAGCCGCTGGTCGTGGAGTAGTTGCTTCACCTCGGCGTGCCGGGTGACCAGCCATGCCTCGTCACCTGCCGGGGTGCGCACCCGGCAGACCGGCGCGTTCGTCCGCAGGGACTCAAGACGACTGGGACACAGCACGGGCTGTGCCTCGGTGGTCAGCGTGGGCAGATCCTCGGATGTCGGCACGGACTTCTCCTCATGTTCCTGCCTGATGGGGCACTGCGGTTCGGCGCTACGGAGCGGGGTACGGGCTGCGTCGCGCCGCGAAGGACATAGGCCCGGCGGCCGGCTGGGGGGGGAGGGGGAATACCGGCCGCCGGGCGGACCTGGGTGGCGCCTCAGTGGTGTGAAAGTGCCGGGGGAACCCGGTCGGATCACGGTGAGGCGGCGGTCCGCGCCGCGCGCGCGGCGTCGAGTGCCTCGGCAATCACCTTGTTGACCTCGTCCTGGTGGTCGGCGAGGAAGAAGTGGCCCCCGGAGAACACCTCCACCCGGAAGGCGCCTTCGGTGTGCTCCTGCCAGGCGTGTGCCTCGTCCAGTGTGGTCCGCGGGTCGTTGTCCCCGGTCAGTACGGTGAGGGGGCAGCGGACCCGGCGGCCCGGCTCGCCGGCGTAGGTCTCGATGGCGCGGTAGTCGCCCCGGATCGCGGGCAGTGCCAAGCTCAGCAGCTCGTCGTTGCCGAACACCGCGGAGTCGGTTCCGTTGAGCAGTTTGAGCTCGGAGATGATGCCGCGGTCGTCGCGGGTGTGCACCTGCTCGTCCCGTACGGTCGACGGCGCGCGCCGCCCCGAGGCGAGCACGGTGTGCGGGGAGTTGAGTCCCCGCTGCTCCAGCCGGAAGGCGGTCTCGAAGGCCAGCACCGCCCCCATGCTGTGCCCGAAGAACACGGTGGGCTTGTCGCTCAGCGCCTGGATCTCCTCGGCGAGCTGGTCGGCGAGCGTGCCGATGTCCTCGATGCAGGGCTCGCGACGCCGGTCCTGGCGGCCGGGATATTGCAGGGCGATCACATCGGTGTCGGGGGAGAACCGGACCGACACCGGGTGGAAGAAGCTGGCCGAGCCCCCCGCGTGGGGAAAACAGATGAGCCGGGCGGTGCTGTCACCAGACGGGTGGTACCGACGAATCCAGGCTGTCGTGGCGTCGTCCTTCGTGTCCAAGTTTCCTCGGTCCCTTTCCGGTCGCGATGTCCGCCTGACGCCCAGTGAAGACGGCGCCGCGCCCGGAAATCCCCAGTCTCGCCTCACCTTCCATACCGCGGGCCATGGAGCGCTCGGTGTTGCGCGGAAGCTGGGGATTTGCCTGTCGCCGCCCGATAAGACTCCTCGCAGCCGAAGGAGGACGGGAAGCCTGCTCACGGGTGAGCCCGTGCGAAAGACTCCAGGAGGAGATGTGCACAGCACCCCCATAGGCCCGATTCCGGGGCGGACGGCCGCCCCGGGACAGCCGGTGCGGCCCCGCGGCCTCGTCGTTCTTCCCGCCATGGGGGCGAACCGATGACGCTACTCGCCGACCGCCTGCGGGAGTTCGTCGTGGGATGCCTGGAAGAGCTGCACACGACACACCTCCCGGGCTTCCGTATCCCGAGGGTGTTCGGCGGGCACCAGGTCGAAGCCGATGTGCGCGCGGATCTTGCCTTCACCCTTGGGCTGCTGGGTACCGGAGGGGTTTCCCGGGTCGCGGGCATGCCGGTGGAGGACGCGTTGCGCACCGTCCTCGCCCCGACCGATGGACAGGGCACTCACACCTTCGCCTCCTACCGCGTGGCGGAGACCGTCGCACGCTACGGGCCGTTCGACGGGAACCCCCTGCTGGCGCAGCTGACCGCCGCCCAGCGCAGCGAGATAGCGGCTGCCTGCGACTCCCTGTCCTTCCTGCCGCTTCTGGACGCGGGGCTCCCGCGCAACTACGCCGCGGTCCTGGCGCGCTGTGAAGCGGGCCGCCAAGCGCTGGGTCTGCCGATCGACCTGGATGTGCTCGACGACCTGACAGCCCGGACACGCGACCTCCTGACCGCCAACTCCCGCGGCTATCTCGACGACTCGTACCAGGGCGATGGCCGCTTCGATATCTACACCGCGGATGTCTACCTCTTCACCGAGCCACTGGCCGCCGGTTTCGGCGATGCCTGGACCGCCGGGGCCGCCAACGCTCTCCGCCTGGTCGAGTCGGTGATCAGCCGCAACGGAGCGGCCGTCACCTGGGGCCGTTCGACCGGTGCACTCGCCCTGTGCCTGACCGTGGAGCTTGCGGGACTGGCCGCGTGCCACCGGCTGGTCGCCGAGGACGCGATCGGCGAGTGGGTCGGGCGCGCCGAGAACGCTTTCGCCCATCTGCGCACCTGGTTCCCCGGCGGTCTGGTGGCCGCGCACCAGTACCGTTCGACCGACGCCTACCGGGGTTCGAACGCCCGTCTTCAGATGACCCTGGACTGTCTGGGTAAACTGGCCGACGCCGCCAACTCGCTGGACCGCCTGGCCGGACGCACCCCCCTCACGGCCGACCGGGACGAGCTGGTGTGGTTCGACGAGTCCCGGAACTCGGGGGTGTGGTCCTACCGGTCCAGGGATCTGGCCTTTGTGCTGCCGCTGGTCGGCGGCAGCCTGAGCGAGTATCTCGCCGCCCCGCGGAATCCTGGTCTCTTCGAGGTCCCGGTCGACAGCGATCTTGTCACCGGTCTGCCGATGGCGATACGCCACCAGAGCCGTTTCACGCCCGCGGGCCTTCCCGTATCGGTGCGCAAGGTCCCCCACGGCATAGAGGTCGAACACATCGGATGGGTGCAAGCCGGTCAGCTCGATGTGCCGGCCGACCGTCCGGTGCTCGGCGGTCGGCGACGGGCCACGTACCAGGTCGAGGGAGCGACGCTACGGGTGGCGGAGGATCTGCGGTTCGACACGGTCCCCGATGCCCTGTCCCTCCAGGTGGCGGAGACGACGGACCGCCCGTTGAACGTCCGGTTCGAGACCACGGGCGACGACCACGTCACGACGGTCGACACCAGTGGACTGACGGAATACCGCAGCAGCTGGGCCGAGTTGCCGGCGGTGCACCAGGTGGACCTGGAGCCCACCTCCCGTGTCCGGTTCCGCTGGTCGGTCTCACCGCGGCTCCGGATCATGACGACGGCCCACTTCGACGCATACGACGCCAGCCTCTACGAACCGCTCGCCGGCCGGATCGTACACGGACCGACGCCCCAGGAGGTGTACTGGGGAGACACCGCGGCGCTGGACGGCTGGGACCAGTTCCACCTGCACTGGCCGGAATATCTCTACTGGCCGTCGCACCCCCGCCTGCTGCCGGATCACATTCCGCCGTGCGAGCCGAGCGCTCATCGGGCACTGATCGCCCTGCTTCAGGAGAACGGCGTGAAGATCGTCTGGACGCAGCACAACCTCGTCCCGCACCACCGGATACCGAACGACGAGGAGGTCTACGCGCAGTGGGCGGCGGCCGCCGACACCGTCATCCACCACAGCGAGTACGGGAAGGCTCGCGTGCTCGAACGCTACGCATTCGGTGAGCACACCCGGCACTGGGTGATCCCGCACGGGCACGCCGGCAATCCGCTCCCCGAAGACATCACGATCCAGCGGCAGGAGGTCGAGAAGTCTCTGGGTCTGCGGCCGGGTGTGCTGCGCCTGGCCGTCATCGGCGCACCTCGGCGCGAGAAGCGCGCCGATCTGGTGATGGAGGCGGTCGCGGCGTCGGCGCGGGACGATATCGAACTCCTCGTCCTCTCCTCGGCCCGCGGCCGGCAGGTGCCGGACGACCCGCGCATCGTGGCCTTCCCCTACGACCATGTGCCGCAGGAGGAGTACAACCGGCGCCTGGCCGCCATCGACGTGTTGGTGATGCCTTTCGACGAGGGAATGCTCACGACCGGGACGGTCGGGGACGTCGTGGGTGCGGGCCTGCCGGCCTTGGTGTCCTCCTGGCCGTTCCTGACGGAATATCTCGGCGACGCGGGCATCTGCTATGGCTCGTCCGCCGAGGACCTCAGGCGGTGCATCGATGGATTGGATGAGGCCCAGCTCCGTCATGCCCGGGAGGCGGCCGTACGGCTGCGGCCGGTCTACGACTGGAAGCGCGTGGCCGAGCTCCACCTCGCCGTTCTGGAGGATCTCGGCACGGCGAAGCTGTAGGACGGACCGGCCACCGATCGGTCGGCGGTTCGCCGTCGGCCTCGGAAACCTCCCTTATGGATTCGGACAATCTCCGGTTCGGGGCGGTGAGCGGGTGACGGAGGCTGCGCGTTCCGGCTGACGGAACAGATCACTCCGGTTGATCGTCGCGCTGCCGGATCTGGTATGTGCGGGGGGGCCACGCTCGCGGTGCCTGGCGTGATTTGCCCCGCTGGGGTACGGGCCTGCCGCGGTTCTACTCATGGGTAGGCATGATGTTGATCATGACGAGGACCGCGGCTGTCGGAGCAGCCTTCCGTGTAACGCAGGGGAACGAACACAGGCGGAGCCCGCTGACGGCGTATCAACGGGATATCTGGGCCGCCAGTTCCCAGGCTCCGGAATCACCGCAGTTCAACTGCGTCCTCCACGAACGTCTGCGAGGCGGCGTCGACCACGGCGCGCTCGCCGAGTGCGTCGAGAACGCGCTGTACCGCCATGACACCTTCCGGCTGCGGTTCGGTGAGCACGCGGGGGCGCCCTTTCAGTGGGTGGCGGGCGAGGTCATCCGGGTCAGCACGGTCGACCTCACCCAGGAGCCCGAACCGGACGTCGCGTGCGCCGATTGGATGCGGCGCTCGATGGCGACGGCACTGCCGCTCGCGGACGGTGGTGCCCTGGTCGAGGCCACGCTGCTGCTGGAGAGCCCGGACGTCACACATCTGCACATCAAGGCGCACCACATCGTCGCCGACGGCTGGACCGTCAATGAGCTGAGCCACGAGATCCTGGAGGATTACGCGCGGGCCACGGGCGCCGGCCAGGAGCCCACCGGCCGCCGCGCGCCCTCCTCCTACCTCGCGTTCGTCGAGGAGGAAGCCGCCTACCGCGCCGGTGCCGAGGGCGACCGTGCCTTCCACCGGGAAGCCCTCGCCGGCGTGGCGCCCGCGCTCTTCACGCGCACGGCGGGCGGGAGCGGACGCGGCCGCCACTCGTTCATCGTCGAGGGCCGTCTCGCCGACCGGGTCCGCGCCGCCGGGCTCTCGCCGTTCGCGTATATCGCCGCCATGTTCGGTACCTGGCTGACGCGGCTGCACCGCAGCGAAGAGGTGGTCCTTGGCGTCCCCTTCCTCAACCGGCCGGAGGATCACCACAAGGACGTCCTCGGCCAGTTCGCCAACACCCTGCCGCTGCGGGTCGCGGCACCCGGCGGGCGGACGGTGCGGGAACTGGTCGCCGAGACCCAGGACGCGACCTATGCGCTCCGGCGCCACGAACGACTCGCGCTGGGCGACGTCCAGCGCGAACTGCCCCTGCCGGCCGAGGGACCCCGCCAGCTCTTCGATGTGACGGTCTCCTACCTGCACTGGTCGCGACCGGCACCGATACCGGGGGTCGAACGGCAGACGGCCATGATGGCCCCCTCACACGAACAGGACGCCCTGGGCGTCATGGTCTGTGCCTTCGACGACACGGCCGACATCCGCATCGACCTGGACTACGCCCTCGACGTCTTCGACGAGGACCTGCCCATCGCCTCGGTCGCCGGCCACCTCGGGACGTTGCTCGCACACGCAGTGGACGAGTTGGACCGGCCCGCCTCGGCCGTTGCGATGCTGACGCCCGTCGAACACCGGGACCTCACCGCGGTGCGCAGCCACGGTCCCCAGGTGCCCTATGCGGACGAGGCCACGCTGCACGGCCTGTTCGAGGAGCAGGCGGCCCGCCGCCCCCGGCAGACCGCCGCCATCGGCGCCACGGGCGAGACCCTGACCTATGCCGAACTGGACGAGCGGGCCAACCGGGTCGCCCGGGCCCTGCGGGACGAGGGCGTCGGCCCGGACGACCGGGTCGCGGTGATGATGGAGCGGGGGCCGCGGCAGCTGGTGGCGCTCCTCGGCACGCTGAAGTCCGGGGGTGCGTATGTACCGGTGGACCGCGACTACCCGTCCGAACGCGTGTGGTTCCTGCTGGAAGACAGCCGCGCCAAGGTGGTGATCGTGGACGGTGACGCCCCCGCCACCGGTGTGCCCGAAGGAGCGGCGGTGCGGCACGTCGAGGACCTGCTGCACGGCAGCGGTGCCCCGCTGCCGCCGCTCGCCGGCTCGCGCGATCTGGCCTACGTCATCTACACCTCCGGCTCGACCGGCCGGCCCAAGGGCGTGATGGTGGAGCACCACAGCGTCGTCAACCGCCTCGCGTGGATGCAGCGCAGCTATCCGCTCGGCGATGGTGATGTCCTGCTGTACAAGACGCCGGTCTCCTTCGACGTCTCGGTGTGGGAGCTGTTCTGGTGGGCCGTCGAGGGCGCCTCCGTGGCCCTGCTGCCGCCCGGCGGCCAGCACGATCCGCGGGAGATCCTTCGGACCATCGCTGAACAGCGCGTCAGCGTCGTGCACTTCGTGCCCTCGATGCTCGGCCCGTTCCTCGACCTGCTCCAGGCATTACCCGAGGCACGCGAGGGCTTACGCTCCCTGCGGTACGTTTTCTGCAGCGGCGAGGCCCTGCCGCCGGAGCGGGTCGAGCAGTTCAACCGGGTCTTCGGCATATCCGGTGCCCCGTGCCCGGTACGGCTGGTGAACCTCTACGGACCGACCGAGGCCACGGTCGACGTCTCGTACTACGACTGCCCGGGCGATCCCGCTCGGAGCGTCGCGCGGGTCCCGATCGGCCGGCCGATCGACAACACCCGGCTGTACGTCCTGGGCCCCGGCGACCTGCCCCAGCCGGTGGGCGTCGCCGGTGAGCTGTGCATCGGTGGTGCCGGTGTCGCGCGGGGCTATCTGGACCGCCCGGAGTTGACCGCCGAGAAGTTCGTCGCTGACCCGTTCGTGCCGGACGGTCGCCTCTACCGCACCGGTGACCTCGCACGATGGCTGGCGGACGGCACCCTGGAGTACCTCGGGCGAATCGACGGCCAGGTCAAGATCCGGGGCAACCGGGTGGAGCCGGGTGAGGTGGCCGGCGCCCTGCGAGCGGTCCCCGGCGTCCGCGACGCCATCGTGGTGGACCACACCGATGCCGCCCGCGGCATCCACCTGGCCGGCTACTACGTCGCCGACGCCGCCATCGATCCGGTGCGGTTGCGCGAGCTGCTCGCGAGGACGCTGCCGGCGTTCATGGTGCCGGCCCGCTTCCTACGGATCGACGCCATTCCGCTGACCCCCAACGGCAAGGCCGACCGCCGTGCGCTGCCCCCGCTTTCGGACACCGCGGACACCGCGACCGGGCCACAGCCGCGCAACCCCACCGAGGCCGCCCTGGCCGAGATCTGGGCCAGGGTGCTGGACCGGGAGACCGTCGGCGTCCACGACGACTACTTCACGCTCGGCGGCGACTCGATCCTCATGCTCAAGGTGCGGGCCGAGGCCGAGGCACAAGGCCTGCGGTTCTCCCTCACCGACCTCATGCACCACCCGACGGTGGCGGGTCTGGCCACCTGCGTCCAGAGCCGGCCGGCACCGTTGGGCGAGGGTGCCCCCGCGCCGTTCGCCCTCGTCTCCGGCGTGGACCGGGCCCGTCTGGAAGGTGCCGAGGACGCCTGGCCGCTCACGCGGCTCCAGCTCGGCCTGCTTTACCACAGCCGCAGGCATGAGACCTCCGCCACGTACAAGGACGTCTTCCAGTACACGCTCGAACTCCCCTGGGACGAGGACGCGTTCCGCCGGTCGTTCGACAGGCTGGTGGCACGCCATCCGGTGCTGCGCTCCGCCTTCGACCTGGCGGGCTTCTCCGAGCCGTTGCAGATCGTCGGCGCGCCCGAGCCCGGTGGCCTGGACATCGTCGATCTGCGCTCGCTCGACAGCGCCGCGGCCGACGCCGAGGTGCGCGCGCACATCGACGAGCGCCGCCGCCACGCCTACGCCTTCGACCGGGCGCCGCTGTACCTCTTCCGGGCACATCTCCGGCCCGAGGCTGTCGACCTGGTCCTCAGCTTCCACCACGCACTGCTCGACGGCGGCAGTGTGGCCAACCTCCTCCAGGAACTCCTCCAGGACTATGCGCACGGCCTGGGACTCGGCATCGGCCCCGTCGACGGCACGGCGCCGCCCTCGGCCGCGTGCCATGTACAGGCGGAGCTGGCGGCCCTGGGGTCCGCGGAGGCGCGGCGGTACTGGAAGGAGAAGCTGGCCGGCTGCGAACCCCCGCAGACGGAGACGTTCCGGGCGCACCTGCCGGGCACCGGCCGGGAGCCGTCCGCGCACCGCGCCGACCTGCCCGACGCGCTGGTCGCACAGGTGCGGCGGTTCGCCGCCCAGCACGACCTGCCCCTCAAGTCCGTGCTCTTCGCGGCGCACTGCCTGACGCTGGCCACGTTCGCCGGTGCCGGCACCCGCGAGGTGACCACCGGTCTGATCACCCACGGACGGCCCGAGCTCGCCTGCGCGGAACGCACCGCCGGACTCTTCCTGAACACGGTGCCCCTGCGCCTGGACGTGGCGCAGGCCGCATGGCTGGACGTGGCGCGTGAGGCCCTCCGGCAGGAACAGGACAGTCACCCCCACCGCCGCTACCCGCTCAGCGCCATCCAGGAGGACCACGGCGGCCCCGTCCTGGACACCGCCTTCAACTATGTGCACTTCCACCAACTGTCCGACGTCCTCCGGCTCCCGGACGTGCGGCTACGGGACTTCCGTACCTGGGAAGAGACCAGCTTCCGGCTCCTGGTGAACGCGGTCACCGAACCGGACGGCGCGGGTGTGTGGCTGCGGATCGACTGCGACGGCGACGGGTTCTGCGCCGACCAGGCCCGCGTCTTCGCCGACGGGTACCGCAAGATCCTGCGGAGGATGGTGGAGGACCCGCACGGGGAGCCCGAAGTCGCCTTCCTCGCGGACCGGCCGGTCCTCGCCCGAGCCACGTCCCAGCCCACCGTCGTCGAACGCGTTACGCGGCAGGCGGCCCGCATCCCGGACGGCACGGCCCTGGTGATGGGGGAGGAGCGGTGGAGCTACGCCCGGCTGGCCCGGACGGCTGACCGGGTGGCCCGGCGCCTGTGCGCACTCGGCGCCCCGCCCCAGGCCCGGATCGGGATCGCCATGGACCGCTCACCGCAGACGATCGCCGTGATCCTGGGAGTGCTGCGGGCCGGGTGCGCCGTGGTGCCCCTGGACACCGGCTACCCGGCCCAGCGGCTGGCCACGATGCTGGAACAGGCCCTGCCCTTCCGCGTCATCGCCCATGCCCCCTATGCCCACCTCGTCGGCGACCCGTCGCTGCTGCTGTCCGCCGCGTCGGTGACCGAGTCGGCCCCCGGCCCCGTCGTGGAGCCACCGGCGGAAATCCCCGCCGAGAGCACTGCCTACGTCCTGTTCACCTCCGGCTCCACCGGCCGGCCCAAGGGCGTCACCATGCCGCACCGTTCCCTGGCCGGCCTGGTCGCCTGGCAGATACACGCCACGAGCGGTGCCGTGGGCGGCGCCACCCTCCAGTACGCGCCCCTGAGCTTCGATGTGTCCTTCCAGGAGATCTTCTCCACGCTGTGCTCCGGCGGCACACTGCACCTGGTGGGCGACGCCGAGCGGCGTGATATGCCGGAGCTGCTGCGGCTGATCGACCGCGCGGGCATCGAGCGGGTCTTCCTCCCCTATGTGGCACTCCAGCAACTGGCGGAGACCGCACAGGCGTTGGGCATCGTCCCCCGTGCCCTACGGGTGCTGATCTCCTCCGGCGAACAGCTGCGCGTCACCCAGGAGATCCGCAGGCTGTGCGCCGCGCTCCCGGACGTCGTCCTGGAGAACCAGTACGGGCCGACGGAGACCCACGTCGCCACCGCCTTCACCATGACCGGGGACCCGGCCGCGTTCCCCCCGCTGCCCCCGATAGGACGCCCCGTCGACGGCGCCGAGGCATATGTGCTGGACGACCGGCTGCGCCCGGTGCCCGCCGGAGCGCGCGGCACCATCCACCTCGGCGGCAGCTGTCTGGCCGACGGCTACGAAGGGCGCCCCGACCTCACCAAGGAACGCTTCATCCCGCATCCCTTCGCGGGAGAGGAGAGGATGCTCTACGACACCGGGGACCTCGGTCTGGTACTGCCCGACGGGACGATCGCGTACGCCGGGCGGGCCGACACGCAGGTCAAGGTGCGCGGCTTCCGCGTGGAACTCGCCGAGGTGGAGCTGGCCCTCACCGATCTCGCCGGGCTGTTCCCGGGCCTGCGCGACGCCGCGGTCGTGGCCCGGCGGCACGAGAACGGCGACTGCCTCCTCACGGCCTTCCTGATGGGCGAAGGCACCAGCTCGGACCTGACCGGCATTCGCGAGCTGCTGCGCACCGCGCTGCCCGACCACATGGTGCCCTCCCATCTGCAATGGGTGACGCACCTGCCGAAGACCCCCAGCGGAAAGCGGGATGACGCCGCCCTGCGCCGGGTCCCCCTCACCCCCACCGCCGAAGCCACCGGGGCAGGACCGCGCGACGCCTACGAACGCGCGTTGTCCGAGATGCTGGCGGACCTGCTGCGGCTGCCCGCCGTCGGCGTTTCCGACAGCCTCTTCGACCTGGGCGGCACCTCGCTCACCGCGATGCGGCTGGTGGTCCGGATCGAGCAGCGCTACGGGGTGAACGTCCCGCTGTCGGAGTTCATCGCGGCCCCCACCGTGGCCGGACTCGCGGCGCTGCTGCGTGCGGGCGGCGCGGTTCCCGCGTTCGACCCCCTGGTGCCGATCCGCCCGGAGGGCACCCGCCCGCCGCTGTTCATGGTGCATCCCATGGGCGGCAACGTGCTGTGCTACGTACGCTTCGCCCGGCACCTTCCGGACGATCAGCCGCTGTACGCGCTCCAGGCGGCCGGGGCGGACCCCGGCACCAGGCCGCTGCGTACCGTGGAGGAGCTCGCGGACAGTTATCTCGCCGCGCTGCGGAAGGTGCAGCCGCACGGCCCCTACGTCCTCGGCGGGTGGTCCTTCGGTGGCTTTGTCGCCTTCGAGATCGCCCGCCGTCTGCGGGCGTCGGGCGAGGACGTGGCCCGGCTGGTGCTCCTGGACACCACCGCGCTGAGCCAGGGACAGCGCCACCGTCATGACGACGACGCGCTGCTGGGATGGTTCTTCTGGGAACTGCTCTGGCTGGAGCGCGGCGGCGACTCCCCGATGGAGGACATACCGGGCGAACTGATCTCGCTGGACGAGAAGTTCGACTTCATCGCCCGTCTCGCGACCGATGCCGGCGTGCTGCCGGCCGGCAGTTCGGGGGCCGTCATACGCCGGCTCTTCCGCGTCTATCAGGCCAACTGGAAGGCGGCGCTGGACTATCGGCCCGAGGCCGGGGACCAAGGGCTCACCCTGATCCGCGCCGCGGAACCGCTGCCGGACGTCCTCGCCGCGATGCACGGCGCGGCCGGAAGCCGCCACGAGGAGCCGACGAACGGCTGGGGCGACATGACCGACGGCCCGGTCGGGGTCATCGGCGTGCCCGGTGACCACCTCACGATCATGGAAGAACCGTACGTGGAGCACGTGGCCAGGACGGTCGCGGAGCTGATCAGGTCCCGCCGGTCCGGGGCCCACGAGGAGAGCTGACGAGATGTCAAGGGAGCGGTCTGTGAAGGCCATTGTCATCGGAGCCGGTATCGGCGGCCTGACCTGCGCCATCGCGCTCCGGCGGGTGGGGATCGAGGTGGCGGTGTACGAGCGGGCCACCGAGCTGCGTGCCGCCGGTTCCGGCCTGTCGGTCATGAGCAACGCCGTCACCGCGCTCGCCACGCTGGGTATCGACCTCGGCCTGGACAAGCGCGGCCAAGTCGTGGAGTCCTTCACGATCCTGGACCACCGCGGCCGGAACATCAGGGACCTGCCCTTCAAGGAGGTCTGCGAGCAGGTCGGCGCGCCCAGTGTCTGCCTGAGCCGCTCCGACCTCCAGGAGGCCCTGCTGGACGCGGCCGGAGACTGCTCCCTCCACCTGGGCGCCGCCGCGACCGGCTTCGAGACGGACGACACGGGCGTCATCGTCCGGTTCGAGGACGGGAGTTCGGCGCACGGCGACATCCTCATCGGCGCCGACGGATTCCACTCGGCCGTCCGCGGCCGGCTCGTCGGGCCGGAGGCGTCCGAGGACAGCGGCTATGTCTGCTGGCTCGGCATCGTCCCGTTCCGCCACCCCGGCCTCGCCCCGGGCAGCGTGCGCCACTACTGGGGCAGCGGACAGCGCTTCGGCCTCATCGACATCGGCCACGGCCGCTTCTACTGGTGGGGCACCAAGAACATGCCCGCCGCCCGCTCACACGCCTGGGACGGCACCAAGGACGAGATCGCCCAGGTCTACGCGGACTGGGCCGACGAGGTGAGGGCGGTGATCGACGCCACCCCGCCCGAGGACATCCTCGCCGTGCCCTCCCGCGACCGCACCTTCCTGGAACGGTGGGGAGACGGCCCCGTCACCCTGCTCGGCGACGCCGCACACCCCATGCTGACCACCCTCGGCCAGGGTTCGGCCATGGCGATCGAAGACGCCGTTGTCCTGGCGCACACCCTGGCCGAGCCCGGGGCGCGCGACGACCTGCCGCTCGCCCTGCGGACGTACGAGGACCGCCGCCGCGACCGGACCCGGGCCATGGTCGCCGCGTCCCGGTCGATGAGCGACCTCGAACAGGCCGACACCCCCGCACAGCGGCAGGTCCGCGACGACTACTTCCGGCTGACGCCCCGGCAGGAGCTCGCCCGCCGGAACGCGGAAGCCCTCACCTTCCCCGGCATCCCGGACCCCGAACCACGCGTCCGGCGCAACCTCAGCCCCCTGGAGCGCTGGTACTGGATCGCGGACCGGACCTCACCGCTCAACGGCGTCATCCGGACCCGGGTCCACGGTCACCTGGAACTGCCGCTGCTGCGCCGCGCCCTGGACATCCTCCAGTCCCGCCACCCTCTGCTGCGCACCGCAATCAGCGACAAGGAGGGCGAAACCCCCGCCTTCCGCCCGGTCGGCGGGCGGCCGATCCCGCTGCGCCACCTCCAGGTGCCGGCCGCGGACCCCGGAGCCGATACCCGATGGGAACGCGAGGTCGACGAGCACGAGCTCGCCGAGGGCGTCGACTGGCACACCGGGCCGCTGCTGCGGGCCCTCGTGATCACGCATGAGGGTGCCGAGCGCGCGGAGGACGTCCACGACCTGCTGCTCACGGCAACGCACTGCATAGCCGACGGCATGACGGGCCTGTCCCTGCTCAGGGAGTGGATCGAGATCGCCGCGCAGCTCAGCACCGGAGAAGAGCCGTCAGCTATGTCCCGCCGGGCGCTGCCTGCCGCGGAAGACCTGCTTCCGCGCCACCACCGGGGCGAGGCGGGTGCCGCCGGTCTCACGGCGCTGATGGAGCGTGACGAGGAGGAGGCCCATCGGCTGCGGCCACGGCGGGTCGCCCCCAGTCGTTCCGTCCCCTTCGACCGGCGGCGCACCCGGATGGTGCACAGGTTCCTCGCCGCCGGGGAACTGGAGCTTCTCGTGGACGCCTGCAAGCGGCAGGAGGTCACGGTGCACGGAGCCCTTGCCGCCGCCATGGTGACCGCCGTCGCCCAGGAGGCGGGGACGCCGGAACCGGCCCACTTCTCGATCGGTTCCCCGCTCGACTTCCGTGCCGAACTGGACCCGGCCGTCTCCTACGACGAGGCCGGCACCTACGCGGCCACCCTTCCCTCCCGCGTCCTGTACCGGCCCGGCATGCCGCTGTGGCCCATGGCCCGCGCCATCAGCCGGGACCTCGCGGACCGCCGGAAGCGTGAGGAACACCTGTCCCTGGTCAACCTGCTGGACCGGGCGGGACCCAGGACACTGGCCGACAGTGAAGCGTTTATGCGCTCCATGGACGAACAGGGCCCGCTCAACCTGTGCCTCTCCAACCTCGGCCGCTCCGGCTTCCCCGACCGGGTGGGCCCTTGGCGCGTCTCCGACACCCAGCTCGTCGCGGGCATCTCGGTGACCGGCGCGATCGTGGCAACGGCTCTCACCGCCCATGGCCAGCTCGCCTGGAATTTCAGCTACATCGAGGGAATCGTCCCGGCACCGCGCGCCCACCACATCGCCGACGCGTCCCTGCGCACCCTGCTGTCCGCGGTGTCGGCGGGCTGAGTACGGCATATCCCATGCCTTCGGCTGACCGCTCGTCAGCCGTGTATCCCACCACAGAAGGAGAGCACATTGTTAACCCGCCAGCCCAAGCCCCTGTCTCCGGCCGGACGCGCCGTCGTCATCACCGGCGCCTCCTCCGGGCTCGGCAAGGAGTGCGCGCTCCGGCTGGAACAGCGCGGCTTCCGCGTCTTCGCCGGAGTACGCAAGGCCGAGGACGGCGAGCGGCTGCGCGCCGAGGCGTCCTCCACGCGGCTGCGGCCGGTACTCATGGACGTGACCGACCAAGGGTCCCTGCGGGCGGCTGCCGCCGAGGTTGCCGCGGTTGCCGAGTCCGTGGGTGAGCAGGGCGTGTGGGCGCTGGTGAACAACGCCGGTACATGCGTCTCGGCCCCCCTGGAGTGCGTGCCGCCCGAACGGCTGCGGCAGCAACTGGACACCAATGTCGTCGGTGCGCTCGCCGTCACTCAGGTCTTCCTGCCGCAGCTGCGCCGGAGCCGCGGGCGCATCGTCAACGTCTCCTCGGGGCTGGGCAGCTTGGTGATGCCCTACCTCGGCGCATATGCGGCGGGACAGTTCGCGAAGGAGGGAATGAGCGACGCGCTCCGCCGCGAGCTGCGGCCCTTCGGCGTCACGGTCTCCGTCGTGCAGCCGGGCGCGATCGCGACCCCGATCTGGGACAAGGTGCGGGAGGCCGGCGAGGAGATCCTGAACAAGGCCCCCCAAGACATCGCCGACCTCTACCGAGCCTCCTTCCAGCAGTTCCTGCGCATGAACGAGCAACGGGCGCAGTCGAGTACCACGCGACCGGAGGACTTCGCCCGCACCGTCTTCCGGGCGCTGACCGCCCCCCGGCCCCGGACCCGCTACTGCGTCGGCACCGATGCGCGGGCGGCAGCCACGCTGTCGCGGCTGCTGCCGGACGCCGCCTTGGACCGCGGCCTCAGCTCGGTCACCAAGGACCGATAGGGGCCCGGCCATGGCCATGGCCAGGGCGTCGGTGACCAGTTTGGTTTGCCCTGGGGTGGCCGATCGGATCGGGTGCCGGCCTTGCACCGGCGGTCCTGGCGGGTCAGCGACGCCCAGGCCGGTCCGCCGGTGCATGGCGTCATCGCCGACGGCGGCTACCGTCGTGCGGGGTCAGTCGGGCAGGGGCACGCGGATGACGGGGTCGAAGGGGTGCTTGTTGAAGCCGGTGCGCAGGTTCCGGCAGTCCGGCGCCGTGCACATGAAGAACTCCTCGACGGATTTCCGGCCCGTGCGGTTCTTGAGCCAGACCTTCTCCTCGGCCGAAAGGCGACGGTGCTGTTCGTCAGATGCGCAGGTGTAGCAGTACATCTTTTGCTCCGCTGACACGGAACCTCCTTGGGTGGACAGACAGTCAGTCCTGGATCTGAGGAGCCCTTCAGGCCAGTGTGGGGAGGGTGTTGTCCGGCTGGTCGAGCCATATACGTTGACCGGCTGGAGTGACCGTAAGGCCGAACCGCGTACGGGCCGGCCGCCCGGCAGCCGTCCACCAGGCGTGTGCCGTCATCAGTTCGTCCCAGAGCCGCCGTGGCCCGTGCTGTTCCACCTCGAAGTCGGCGGCTTCCGGCTCGTAGTCGACGGACGCACACGAGCCACTTGCCGCGTCGGCCAGCCAGAGGGTCCATGCGCCGTCCGGGCCGTGGCCCACGACCTGCTGGCAACCCGGCACAAGATCCCCGGCCGCGAACCACGCGTCGTCGTCGCCCAAGAAGTGCGGATCCAGCGTCGTACGGCTTCCGGCGGCCTCACCCCCGGAGCGGGCAACGGCCATGGCATCCCGGGACGGGGCCTGTGCGCGCATCCACATGAAGGCCGTGTCGCCGGGGACCGGGCCGCTCGCGGTGTGTCCGTCGGGGGCGGTCTGTTCGATCCAGGTGCGGGGCACGTCGTGGACGGAGCAGGTGGCGATGAGCCGGTCGTACGGCGCGCCGTCCGGCCAGCCTCGGGCGCCGTCGCCGATGACGACCGCAGGTGCGTAGCCGGCCGTTTTGAGGTTGGCGCGTGCTTGATCGGCGAGATCGGGGTCGACGTCGATCGTGGTGACCAGGTGGTCACCGAGTCGGTGGGCGAGGAGAGCAGCGTTGTAGCCGGTGCCCGTGCCGATCTCGAGGACTCGCTGCCCTTCGCGGATGTCAAGGGCCTGGAGCATGGCCAGGACGATGCGAGGCATGCTCGCCGAGCTCGACGGCGTACGGGCCACGGCAGTGTCCGGTGGGTCCTCCACCTGGGTCACCAGCGGGATGTCGCTGTACACCAGCTGTCGCCACCGGTCGGGGTCGTCGGCCCGGTCCAGGGGCTGGTATCCGTCGTCTCCGCGGATCCAGATGCGGTCCGGGATCAACCGGGCCCGGTCGACGTGGGTGCAGGGGGTGTGCCATCCGGCGGGGAGGTGCCCGCTCCCGGCGAGCTGCTCGGCGAGAGCGGATGGGCTCGGACGGGTCATCCTCTCGGCGCCTCCGGCCGCTTCGGATCCGGCGGCGGGATGGGCTTGTCAGGCTTGTGCCCATCGCTCTCCGCCGGGTCCTGCTTGCCGCTGTGTTTGCCCACGCGCTCTCCTTGTCCGAGGTGAGGGTCAATGGTGGCCTGAAGGTGAGACGCTCGGTAGGGCGCATTGGCGCATTCCGTCAGCCTGACGCTCACTCGTCCCACGTCGACGACGCACCTCCGCTCAGCGGGAGCCCGACCTCATCTGGCCATGCCGGCTCCGTAGGCGGCGTAGGGGGAGGCGGGGTGGGCGGGGTCGCCGAAGTGCTTCGCCACGGTCTTCTCCGCGTGCGCGGTGCGTACCGCCCATGGCCCCGACTTCGCCACCTGAGCCGTGGACCACGACACGTTCACCGCCCACCTGTAAACAGGGCAACGCGCCGCACGCGGTGTCGCGTGCGGCGCGTTGTTGAGGGCGGACGGGTCCTGCGGATAACTCGCCGGGGGATGACGTCGACGACGCAGGCGTCGTCACCGACGCCGCCCTCCGATTCCAGGGCTTACGCCCAGCACCCGTTCACGGTCGCGGCAAGGCCGTCCATGGCGTCCCTGGTGTCATCCGTGGCAGCGGTGGAGCCGTTCTCGATGAACGAGAAGACCTTCCACCGCCCGTCCTCGGCTTTGGTGAAGCCGCTCAGAGCGATGGCGCCGGTGAGAGTGCCCGTCTTGGCCATGACCTTGCCGACGGCGCACTTGGAGTCCGGAGTGTCGAACCGGCCCGAGGAGGGCCCCAGGGTGCCATTGTCGTCGCCCGCCACGGGCAGGCCGTCCTTGATAGAGCTCAGGGTCGGGCTGTAGCGCGGGTCGGTGGTCAGATCGAGGATGTCGGCGAGGGTCTGCGCCGGGATGCGCGTGTCGCGGGACAGACCGCTGCCGTCGTGCATCTGGAAGTTTTCCAGCGACACGCCGTAGTTCTGGCTCAGTACCTCCTTCACGACCGCTACTCCGTCCTCGAAGGTGGCCTGCCGCCCCGCACCGAGCGCCGTCATCCGCAGCAGTGTCTCGGCGGTGTTGCTGTCGCTCACGGTGAGCATGTGCTCGACGATCGTGGACAGACTCGCGGATGTGTGCTGGGCCACTGGGACGTCTCCCGGACCGGACGCGCCGCGCGTGACGTCACCGTTCACGGTGATGCCCTGGTCGGTGAGGCGCTGGGAGAAGACCTGCCCCGCGTCGAGGGAGGTGTCGTTGACGCCGTGCCCGTCCACCACCAGGGGCCGCACCGGGGCGACCGTGTCCGGGTAGTAGTCGGGCTTCCAGCCGGTGGCGGCTGTGGGCTCGGGGAAGAGGCTGTCATCGATGCGAACCTTGACCGAGGTCAGGCCCGCGCTCTTCAGCCCGTCGGCGGCGGTCTTCGCGAGTGCGTCGAGGTCGGCGCTGGTGAGGGTGCGGTCGCCACCGCCGACGAGGGTGAGCGTGCCGTCGCCGTAGACGACCTTGGTGGTGAACTTGTGGTCGGGGCCGAGGACGGTCAACGCGGCGGTCGCGGTGGCGAGTTTGGTGTTGGACGCGGGCATCAGCGCGGTGGCCGCGTCGTGGCCCCAGATGACCTTGTCCGACTCGGAGTCGATGACAACACCGCTGAGCGTGGTGCCCAGTCGGGGGTCCTGGACACGAGTGTTCAGGTTATCCGCGATCTTCTGATCGGCGGGGTCGAGTGTGGTGCCGTACGTCTTCGCGGTGTCCTTCTCGGCGGCGAAGGCGGACGGGCCGGTCAGGATCGTTCCCGCGACGGGGGCAGCTGCCGCGAACATGACCGCGCGGCGAGCTGCCGGGGTCATCTTTCGCGGCTTGCGGTGACGACCGCGGACACCGGTGGCCGGTGAGGTGGAGGGCATTGTGGTCCTTGGCGTGAATGTATCGGGGAGCCAGATCTGATCTGGAACATGAATGAACAACCACATCCGTTGCTAGTTCAATTGAAGAGGGGAGGTTCCAGGTATTTCCCCAGACATGGAGGGGCAGCATGGGCTTCACGTGCCCGAGTCACCTCCATCGGCCCGCAGGTGATCGCCAGACGCTCGCGCGCGGCCCCGTTCGTTGCGGGTACCGAACGGCGTTGGGACGCTACGGAGGAGTGGAAACCGGGACCGTGGCTGCGTCACCGCTCGAGCGGCTCGGCCGGCGTACGCATGACGGAGCGCAGACAGCGATGGGGTTCAAAGGCCCTCAGGGAGGGCTTCACGACACCGGCGCCCCGACGATACGAACCGCATCACCCCGGTCGTCCTGCTCACCGACCCCGTTCTCCGTGACGTGATCACCCGGCCCCGGCTGGTGGTGACGCTCCCCGCGGGCGGTCCTGAGAGCCGCGGCATGGCCCCGGCCCACCCTCCCAGCCTGCGCGGAGAGCACGGCCGGTGCGGATCGGCCCCCTGCGCCACCGCGCGGTTCACCTCCGCTCGCGCGGAGACCACCCATGGCGGACGCTCAGATGTGCCTCCCCCGACGGCTCACCGTCGCCGCCATGGGCCCACGCGGGGCTCAGCCCGTCGTCCGCCGGTCGACGAACGCGCGGAGCTTCCCACTGGTCGCCGCCCGTTCGAACGACGCCACATCGGTGATCTCTACGGACAGTGTCAGCACGCCGGCTTGCTCGACCGAGGAGCGCAGCTCCGGGATCGCCGCCAGGAAGGCGGCGCGAGCCTCTTCGGCGGGCGGGGCGTAGACCGCGTCCAGGCGCACGGTGAGCCGTTCGCAGAGGGGCTCACCGGTCAGGACCACCTGGATTTCTCCGCGGTAGCCCAGACGCGTCTGAGCGGCTTCGACGAAGCGCCGGTAGTGGTAGGAGTACGTGCCCACGCGGACCACGTCGCCGTGGCGGCCCAGGAGTTCGATGCGAGGGGTGCGGCTGCCGCAGGGACAGTCGCACTCCAGGGCGCGGCCGAGGTCGCCGATCTGGTAGCGGTCCAGCCGCTGCCCGGCCCGGGCACGGCTGGTGAAGACCAGACGGCCCGGTTCGCCGGGTGTCACGGGCCGGTCCTCCTCGATGTCGAGGATCTCCAGCGTGTGCAGGTCGGTGAGGACGTGATGGACCGAGCCCTCGGCGTGCTCGCACTGGTAGCCCAGCGGGCCGAGGTCGGTGCTGCCGTAGGCGGCGGACCGGATCACCTCGACGCCGAAGTCCTCCTCCAGGACGCGGCGTTGCTCGCCGGTGAAGTGTTCGCCCCCGTAGTACACCTTCCGCACCCCGCCCCAGGCGCCCAGGGTCTCGCGCTGGGTATGGAAGAGCTGCCACAGGTAGGACGGCATGCCGAAGAGGGTGTCGGCGCGGTAGGCCACCAGCGCCTCGGCGACGGCGGCGAGGTCGTCGCCCGCGGCCAGCGGGATCTGGGTGGCATTGAGCCGTTCCAGGATGGAGAAGAAGCTGATGAAGCTGCCGTACATCCCGCCGCAGTAAAACAGGTTGGCGGCGCGGTCGCGAGCCGGGTCGAAGCCCGAGTCGAGCAGCCCGTGCGCGGCGGCGCGCATCTGGGTGTCGTAGTCGGCGTTGGTGAACACCGACAGGGCGGGCGCCCCGGTGGTGCCGCCACTGCGGAAGTACAGCTGCGCGTGCTCGGGGGCGAGATGGCGCAACTGGTCCTGCACACCCGCCTTGTCGAGGAGGGGGCCGGTGGGCGGTGCGGGGTGTAGTGGCGGGGCGACGAGGTCGTCCAGGCAGGAGGTCGCGGTGAACCGCTCGTCGGTGCGGACGGCGACCCGCCTGCTGTAGCGCTGGAGCGCGTAGACGCCGTCGTGGGGTTCGCCCTCGTAGCTCTCCAGCATGTCGCCGATGGGTGTCACCCGGGTGACACCGGCGGTGAGCAGGGCGCGGGAGAGCGTGGCGATGTCCGTGCGGTGGCCGCCGACCGCCGCGGTCTGGAGATAGCGGCGCATCGGGCGCAGGGTGGCGGTGATGTCGTGGCGCGGCAGTGGCTTGACCCAGACGCTGCGGTGGAGCGGCGAGGCGGTGAGCGCGGGCCGGGTGTCGGCGAGGACCCGCCAGGAGCCGTCGTCGGCGGCGATGACGCGGGTGAGCCCGAGGTGCTGTTCCAGCCGTGCGACCAGCTCGGTGTTGGTGATCTCCGCGTGCTCGGCGAGGCCCAGTGCCGGGCGGGGCAGTTTGTCGGAGACCTGCGCCAGGTGTCCGGCCAGGTCGTCGGCGAAGGCGAAGACCTCGTCCGCGTTGGTGGTGTCGAGGTAGACCACCTGCGGACTGGAACACGCCTGCTGCTCCAGGCGGCAGACATCCGCGGCGAGCGCGGACAGGACGGATGGGTCGGACCAGGAGTCGCGGCACAGATAGGCGAAGGAGATCTTGTGTCCCCATTCGACGAGGCGGCAGCCGGGCCGCGCCAGTTCGGTGGTGCCCGCCACGGCGTCCTCACCTCCCCAGACGGCGATGGCGTCGGCTGCGGCGCACAGCGGCTCCAGCCACTCGCGTCGGCCGGAGGGGAAGCTCAGCACGACGATCCGGCGGGCGAGGGTGCCGGTCGGGTCGGCGGCGGCCAGTTCGGCGAGCAGGTGGTGTGCGAGCGGGGTGTCGGAGCTGCTGGTCTTGAGGATGTTGAGGTTGCCGGACAGCAGGCCCTCGACCACGCTCAGCGGGGCGACACTTGCGGCATTGCCCGGGGCGATGTGTACGAGCAGTCCGACCGGCGCCCACGCCTCGTAGACGGTTTCGCGTGCGTCGGGCCGGGTGAGGCGTTCGGGGTGCGGGCCGCCCAGTTCGCGGCGGAGCTTGCGCTCCAGCGCGGGACGGGCGAGGGCGGTGGCGAGGTCGGCGAGGAGTGCCGCCGCCTCCTCGGGCTCGGTGCCGTCGTCGGTGAGGCACCGGGTGAGCCGGGTGTGCACGGGGTCGCCGGGGGTGTGCAGTGCGCCGGAGAGTTGGTCGCAGGCAGCGAGGACGATCTCGGTGGGGAGTTGTTCGCTCAGGACGCGGTCGGTGAGGGCGGGGAGGTCCGCGAGGTGTTCGGTGACCTCTGCCTCGTCGATGAACGCGCCCTGCCACCAGTGGTGTTCGCCGCCGGGTGTTCCGGGGGCCGGTGCGGCGTTCCCCGCGGTGGCGGTCCCGGGTGTCGGTGCGCTGGTCATCACATTCCCTTCAGGAGTTCGGCGGCGGCCACGGCGCAGCTGCGGTTGCGGCTGATCCCGGCCCGGCCGTGCACGGTGAACCACTCGGTCGGCTGGGCGCAGCCGCATTCCTCGCCGGGGTGCAGGGAGGCGAGGTCGCCCATGAGGACGCTCTGGGCGGGGACGGAGGTGATGTACGGAGAGACGAGGTGCAGGTAGCCGCGTTCGCCGTAGGGGAGGGGTGCCAGGGTGGCGGTGTCGCGTACGGCGGCGCGGGACCACACGGGGATGTGCAGCCGGTGCCGTTCGCACTCGACGTAGGGCACGCAGTGCTCCACGGATCCGAAGGTGTCGCGGATCCGCTCGGAGGGGATGCCGAGCTGCTCGCTGACCTGCGCGTAGAAGGTGTCCTTGCTGATCTGCCGGTCGGTGTGTCCCTTCCAGCCGCCGCCGAGGACCACCAGCGATCCGGCCGGCAGGCGCACCGGCGGAACGCCGAGGGAGCGCATCCGCTCCAGGGTGAAGTGGAGGAAGGCCGGGAAGCCCAGGATCCGCACGGGCAGGCCCTCATCGGCGTAGCGCTGGAGGGCTTCGATGCAGCCGCGCGCGTCGAACTCGTGGCCGCTTCCGGTGTGCCGCAGGGCGTGGGTGGTGTCCTTCGCGGGGGCGAAGTCGCAGAGGTAGTTGTCGGTGAAGGAGGTGCCGAGCCTGAGCGAGGGGGCCGGTTCGTAGCTGTAGAGCAGGTAGTTCACCGGCTGGTCCGGGGTGATCCAGCCGTAGTGGTCGAAGATCCGGGCCACCATGCGCTGGGCGGCGCGGATGGTCCATTCGTCGAAGAACATCTGCGACTTCTGGCCGGTGGTCCCGGAGGAGGTGAGGTGGAGGTGGACCTCCTCCCGGGGGATGGAGAGCACTTCGTGCCGCTTGAAGAAGTTGGCGTGCACCAGCGGGGTGCGGACGTCCCGGCCGATGCTCGGTGCGGGCGCGGCGGGCTCGTCGGCCAGCAATGAGCGGAAGAACGGGGAGCGTTCGGCGTGCCAGGCGTTGCTCTCGGCCATGGCGGCCGCGAAGAGGGCGTCGGCCTCCGGTCCCCGTTCGTACGGTGCGGTCAGGTCGCACAGCCGCTGGACGTGCGGGAGGGCGCCGGGGTCGGGGACCTCGACGGGAAGCAGATGGGGGTTCATGAGACAACCTCGTGAAGGGGAAGGTAGGTCGCGGTCCAGGCCCGCAGGTACGCGCTCAGGTACGGCCGCACCAGCGGGCTGACGGCGGCGGTGCGGAAGTCGATCTGGCGGTTGGTCCGGGACAGCACCACGTAGTCGTGGAAGCGGTCGCCGATGCGGCGCATGGCCGGATAGAGCGCGCTGGGCACGAAGCCCGCGGTGAGGAACGCGCCGAGACCGGCGGTGTCGGACAGGGGGAGCAGGGTCTCGACGTAGTCCGCGCCGGTGCGGATGACCGTGGCCATCAGTGGTTCCAGGGCGTGGGCCATGGCCGCCGGGTACGGGTGCACGGCGATCAGCGAGCAGCTCCGGGCGGCCGGGTCCAGGTCCGCGTACACCTCGAACGTGCCGTCCTCGGGGGTGAGGATCGCGTTGGGGGAGTGCAGGGGGAAGAAACGGTCGGCGGGGTCGGGGAACTGTTCGAGGAAGCGGCGCCGGACGAAGGAGCGGGCAGTGACGATCTCCATGGCGGTGGTGGCCGGGACGGAGGATCCCGAGGACGGTCCGGTGCCCGGGGTCTCGACGGGCCGGGCCGCCGCGTAGTCGACGTCCGAGGTGTGCCCGGCGGCGGCGAGGAGCGGGGCGAGGGGTTCCGGCACGTGTGCCACGGTCTCGCGCTGCTCCAGCACGCCGTCGGCGTAGCGGACGAAGAGGGCCAGGCTCTCGCATCCGGCGACTTCGACGGCGTTGGGCAGGAGCCCGAGCGGCCGGAAGCCGTTGCGCACCACGACGTGCTGGGGGCCTTCGGTGACTACGCGGACGGTGGCGTACACCGAGTTGACCGTGCCCGTGGCCAGGGCGTCGGCGCAGGCCGCGGCGGTGAGCCGGCCGGCCAGTCCGCCGTGGCGCTGGGCGGGATGGACGGCCAGGCCGAGAAGCTTGCCGATACGGGTGCCGGGGTCGGTCTGCACGACCACGGAACCGGCGGGCTCGTCGCTGTCCGGGCAGCGGGCCACCAGCCAGTGGGTGTGCGGATCGGTGATGAGGCGGCGCATCTCGGCCGGGTCGCTGCCCAGTGGGACGGGGTAGCCGTGGCCGTAGACGTCGAAGTACAGCTGCCGCAGGTCGGCGATGTCCTGGAGGACGGCGGGGGTGATGGTGACGCTCATCGTGCTCCTCCTCCGGTGGTGGCGGTGGTGTCGGTGGCCGTCTCCTGGGCGGGCGCGTCGGCCTCGTCGTCCGTGTTGGATGTGGCGGGTGTGGTGTCGGCGGGAGGGTGCGGCGCGGCGGCGATGGCGGCGTCGCCGCGTGTGCCCGTCCACCACAGAGCGAGGGCGACGGGCACCAGGCCCACGGCCTGGACCAGGCACAGGGTGCGCGGTGAGATCTGGTCCCCGAGCGCTCCGAACAGCAGTGACGCGACGGGGAACGTGGCCCCGAGGAGTGACTGCATGACGGCGAAGAAGCCGGGCTTGTCCGCCGCGGGCACCAGCCGCTGGAACAGGGCGACGAACCGTACGCCGATCGTGCCCACACACCAGCCCGCGACGGCCATGGCAGCCGCGTAGGCGGTGCGGTCGGTGATGAGTCCCGGTACGGCGAGCGCCGCCGCCATCAGTCCGAGGCATGCGGTGCCGGTCGTGACCGGACGGCCCGGCAGCCGACCACCGGTGAAGGATCCGACCAGCGTGCCGGTGCCGAGCGCCGCTTCCAGCAGCGCGACGGTCGAGCCGTCCTGGTGCAGTACCAGCGCGGTGTACATCGGCATGACGACGAAGACGGCGGTGGTGACCACGTTCGCCGCGGCGAAGCAGAGCAGCACCCGCCGGATGAACGGCAGGTCCGCGAGGATGCGGCGCAGTGTGCGGCGTGGGGCGGCGGATGCTCCGCCGACCGGGTCGGCTGCCGTGGTGGTGCCGGTGTCCTCGGCGGCGGGGGTGGCCGGGAACCGCGTCACACCGACCAGCATGGCCGCGAGGAGGTACGCCCCGGCGCATCCGGCGACGATGCCCGGCAGTTGCCAGGCGTCGATCACGAGCGGTCCGAGGAGGCCGCCGGCCAGTCCGGCGATGGACTGGGTGGCCAGTTCGAAGCCGGTGGCCGCCTCCACGTCGGCGTCGTCGACGAGTACGGGCAACGAGGTCGTCAGACACGGGTCGAACAACGCCTGGCAGCCCGCCAGCAGCAGCGCGGCGCCGTAGGCGAGGCCCATCGGCAGCGGCGTCGTGTACGCCCAGGCGGCCGTGGCGGCGGCGACCAGTCCGGCTCCGGCGGCGGCCGCCGCCATGACGGTGCGGTACGGGTGGCGGGCGATGACGGTGGCGACGACGGGGGCGAGCGCGACCGCGGGCAGGGTGCTCACGGCCAGGAACGCGCCCGAGGCCAGGCCCCGTTCGGATCCGGCGGACCACTGGATGAGCCACCACACGATGCCGACCTGGAACATCCGGGCGGAGGCCTGGGTGAGCACCTGGGCGATCCAGACGGCGCCGAAGGCCGGATTGCGCAGGACGACGGGCAGCCGGGTGGCGGATCGTTTCGGCAGCGGCGCGGACGCGGACGATCCGGGGGCTAGGGGCGCGTTCACGCGAGCGGCCGTTCGTCCAGGACGCGGATGAGCTTCCCCGAGCGGGCGTTGACGGCGAGGTCGGCGTGGCGCACCCAGGTCAGGGCGACGGGGTGCACATGCCCGGCCGCGGCCGCCTCCGCGTACATCGGGCGGGCGGCGTGGAACGCCTTCTCGACGGCCGCGGCAAGTTCGGACAGCTCCCCGGACCCGGTGTCGCACGCCAGGCGCAGCAGCAGGCCGTCCCGGTCCGCCCAGCGGCGCACCACGAGCTGCACACCGGTGATCCGGCCCGCGACGTCGGCGTCCCGCACCAGGTCGTGGATGTCCTGGGTGTGCAGGGCCACCGGACCCACACGCACGCCTTCTTCGGCGCGGCCGAGGACGCGGAAGCGGCCGGCGGCGACATCGGTCCATTCCGCGCGGTCACCCACGGGGTAGCGCAGGATGGGCATCAGCCGGCGCCGCAGGTCGGTGACGACAACCCGGCCGGGGACGCCCGCACGGGTGATCGGCTCTCCGGTGTGCTCGTCGAGGATCTCGACGACGCTGTATGGGGCGGGGGCCCGGTGCAGCCGCGGATCGTCGCCGGGCACGGGAAGGCCCACGAGCCCGGCGTCCACGGCGGCGTAGCCGATGGAGGCCACGCGGGCGGCGGGGAAGGCGGTGGACAACAGCCGCTGCTGGTCGCTGAAGATGCTCTCGCCGCCGAAGAACAGCATGGTGACGCAGGGCAATTGGCGCCCTTCGGTCCGGAGGTGTTCGGCCAGGCCGCACAGCGTGGTCGGGGTTCCGGCGATCACCTCCACGCCGAACTGCTCCAACGTGGCGACGGTCGAGGCCAGGGGCGCGGCGCCGCCGATCGGGAGGCGGACGTTGGCGACCGGGGAGCGCGCCAGACTGTCCAGGATGAAGGTGTAGCTGGCGTACAGGTCCCCCGCGTAGAAGAGGTCGGCGACCCGCTGCCCCGGCCGGAGCCCGGCTTCGGCCAGTCCGGCACCGAAAGCGGTGGTGAATTCCCGCCACTCTTCCCGGGTGTAGAAGGAGAACTTCGGTGATCCGGTCGTCCCGCCGCTTTTGAAGACGACGGCTTCTTCCAGCGGCCCGGTCAGAAGGGTGTTATCGCGGGGAGTGTTGGCCTGCCAGAACTCGCTTTGCGGGATGACCGGCAGTGCGGTCAGCTCCGTGACGCCTTCGGGTAAACCGGAGTAGAGCGCCGAGTAAAAGCCCGAGTTGCGCCGGGCGAAATGAATGAGTTCCGCTAGTGATTGAACGGGCATCAATTCCTGCTTTGAGGCATACGAAGGACGACGGTGTCCATGAAACGCGAACACCGCTGCGGGGTGGTGTTGGTTCAACTGCTGGTCAGGCAAGTGCGGCTGTGCTGTACGGCTGGTCCGGAAAACTCACGGACCAGCCGGAATGCGGCCCGGGGTGCAGGGTCGGAATTCCTGCTCCACCAAGGCTGACTCTGGCTTGCTTCTTACCGCTTCATGCGTGCACCGACACTCAACGATAACACCCTCAGGAGGGTCCTGATTACCCGTCGGACGCCAGAACGGGCGTGCGGAGCCCGGCATGGCGGAAAAGTATGGGGAGACACGTGGAGGACCGGCCCCGGCAGGTGGGAGAAGCATTGCCGGGCCGGTCCCCTGGTCCGGTGTTCAGCGCCCCGGGCGCTGAACACGGGGGCGGTTCATCCGGGGCATACGCCCCGGGCGTAGTCGACCGTCGCTGTCTTCTGGGAGTACTTCCATTCCGGGTTCAGAAGGGACTCCTTCAACTGCACTGCGGCGTCACGGTCCTCGACGATGTAGCCGAAGTCTTGCAACCAGGCGGGGTAGAGGTTCTTCGACCCGATGTAGAACGCCGAGTCGTCCACCGAGACGATCTTGTGGTGCAGTGCATAGGGCTTGCCGTCGGCCCAGCGGTCTTCCGGGGAGCTCCGGAAGGCGGCGAGCTGAAGGTTCCGGCACATCACCGCGTCCGCCTCCGCCGTGCTTCCGGTGCGCTTGACCAGGCGGTCCCGCAGAGCGTCGCTGATCTCGGACAGGGAGGTGATCTGGGAGTAGCCGCCGCTGCCGAAGGCGCCGCGGTTGGCCGGATCGCTCACCACGATCCGCACTTTCACGCCGTCCTTGAGTTTGGCCGCCAGGGTGTTGTAGAGCCGCACGTCGTAGCGCGGCAGCGGCGGGCAGGTGGCGTTGAGGTCCTGCTGCGAGATGTCGATGCGGGACGTGGCGGAGGACACGAGTGAACGCAGCGCGCTCTCCTCGGGGTTGACCGTGTCGTAGTCGCGGTCCGCGTTGGTGCGGTCGGGGAGTCCGGCGGTGCACCGGACACCGGGCGCGGGGGACGGGGTGGGGGAGTAGTGGGAGGACGGATCCTTGTCCTTGATGCCCACGCCCAGCCCTCCGACGGCGACGACCGGGACGTCACCGGCCGTTTCCGCCGCTCGACCACCGCCCTGACTGTCCTCTCCCTTCTCCAGGGTGCGCATACAGGAGGCGCCGCCCGAGGTGGCAAGCCATACCCGGGCGGGATTCCGGGAGTTGTCGCAGGTCCAGTCCCACAGGGTGTCGAGGTACCGGGACGCGGACCCGGCGGCCGGACCGCTCAGCGCCATGTCGGCGTCGGAGACCGGGTGGGCGGTGTCGAGGTAGTCGTCCTTCCAGCCGTTGATCCCACCGGTCACCGCGGTCCGGCCGTCGACGACCAGGAGTTTGGAATGGTTCCAGGAGAAGGCGGTCTTGGAGGTGGTCATCGAGGCCACGTTGAGGGTGACGGACGTGGCGGCGTCCCCGAGTTGCTCGATCAGTTCGTCGCGGTAACGCGAGGGAATCACATTGAGGTGATAGAGGGGCGCGGCCCCGACGAGGATGCGTACCCGGGGGCGGTGACCCGCCTGGACCGATGCCTTGAGCCCTTTGACGATCGCGTCCTGGAAGCCGCCGTTCGGGAACGGTGCCAGGGAGGAGATGTCCACGGTGTGCTCGGCCCGCGCGATGTTCTGCTCCATCCGGCGCAGCAGCGAGCGCGTCCCGGAGCGGTCGGTGCACTTCGCGTCGCCCCAGCAGCCCGGAGTCTGCAACAGCCAGCCGGACGGGTCGCCTTTGGGGGCGTCCAGCCGATTGCCCTCGGTGCGCTGCCACATCGAACCCTCCATGCCGGGCGAGACCTCCCGGAGCGTCTTTTCGACGGCGTCCAGATGCGGGGTCGGCGGAGCGTCGGCGGCGTGAGCCGGGTCGGCCGTGACGGTGGCGGGTAAGGCGGTGAACGTGGCGGTGAGAGCGACCGCGGCGGATATCAGACGGCGGAGGTGGGGGCGAGCCAAGAGGTTTCCTTCCGGTACATGAGCAAAATGCCGAACGGGCTGATGGCCCGCTCGGCTGTGGGGTGACCCGAAGCTACCTTACTCCTGAGTAGCGTAACCATTCGGGTATCGATCTTGAGTCACGTCCGGAACACCGAGCCGCCCGACAGGTCCACGGCCCACCGGCGACTCCCCTGCACGGGTTCCTGCCCGAGGGACCGCGGGGCCAAGGCGGATGGGGAGTGCGCGGTGGCCGTTGGAGATGAAGCTGGGAAGGGGACGGAGCTGGTCGTGGTCGACCGCGAGGCGCATCCGCGGAAAGCGGCCGAAGAGGGCCGCGAGTGCGATACGGCCTTCGACGCGGGCGAGTTCGGCGCCGACGCACAGATGGTGTCCGTGCCCGAAGGCGAGGTGGTCGTGCGCGTCGCGGGTGATGTCGAACCTGTCCGGGGCGACGTGAACGCCCGGATCACGCCCGGCGGCGGCGAAGTTGATGACGACGGCGTCGCCCCGCGCGAAGGTGAGGCCGGTGGGTTCGTCGACGACGTCACGTACGGCGAAGCGCATGATGATCGTGGCGATGGGCGCTTGGTGGCGCAGCGCCTCCTCCACGACCTCGGGCCAGGTGACGTCACCGGCCGTGGCACGGGCGAGCTGGCCGCGGTGGACGAGCAGGTTCACGATCGCGTGGTCGAGGAGGTTGACGGTGGTCTCGTGTCCGGCGCCGATGAGGAGCATGAGGCTGTCGGTGAGCTCCTGCCCGGTGATCTGGCCATCGTCGCACGAGGCGATGAGGCTTGAGGTGATGTCATCACCGGGGCGCCGCTTCTTGTGGTCGATCAGCTCGTTGAGGAGCTCGTACACCCGGACGTGAGACGCCGCGGCTGCCTCCGGCGTCAGATCGGTGGCGAACAGGTCACCGATCGCGTCCCGGAAGGCGTCGTGCAGTTCCTCGGGCACGCCCAGGACAACGTTGACGACGAGGAGCGGCAGGCGCCAGGCGAACCGGGCCCGCAGATCCACGGCCTCCTCCGGACCGACGGCCTCCAGGTCAGCGAGCAGTGTCTCGGTGATGGCCTCGATCTGGGGAACCAGCGCGCGGACCCGACGCGGGCTGAACGCGGCGGCCAGCGGGCGGCGCAGGCGGCGGTGTTCCTCGCCGTAGGCGGTCAGGGCGCTTCGGGTGTCGACCCAGAGCCGCAGCGGCCAGTCCTCCGGCAGCTCCCCGCTGGTGTAGACGGGCCAGTGTCGCGAGTCCTTGGAGATGTCGGAATGGGTGAGGAGTCGCCTGATGAGCTGAGGGTCGGTGACGGACCAGGCGGGAATGGAGCCCGGGAGCAGGACGCGGGCGGCCGGTCCGTGGGCACGCAGGGCGGAGGCCTCGCCGTGGATATCGGATCCGGTCGGGTCGAGGCGGTAGGGGCATTCGGTGGCGGGGGTGTGCGCTGTGACCATGCTGATCACCTTCCGTGCGGGTCGAACCGGCGTCGGGCTGGAAACGGACGGGTAGAGCGTCGAGCCTTCGCTGAGCTGGGCCTCGGCCCTGCGTACGCCTCATCCGCGGTGGAGAGGCGTCCCCGTGGCCGGAGGGTCGGGAGAAGCGGGGTGGTACTGCGTAGCAGGACAGCGGTGGTACCGCAGTTGAGGGTCACCGACCCCGTGCACCCCAGGGGAGACATCGACGCGGGAACCGCACGGGGTGGTGTCCCGGATCCTGGATACACCACCTCGCACGGTTCCAGAAGGGCGCACATCGCGCTGGCGTCCGCTGTCCAGCAGCCGAGTGATCGCCTTCTGTCGTTTGTGCACCAGGACCTGGACGGAAACAGTCGCCGCGGAGCCCGAAGTCCGGCTGGGCAGGACACGATCGCCGCGAGCCGCCCCTGGGAGCCGTGGGTCGCCCGGCACAGCGAGGAAAACAGCCGAGACTTCCTCGCGAAGTGAGAATCGCATGGGGCTAACGGTGACGTGTACAACTACGCCATCGCCCAACGCGGCACTCTCATCGGCATGTGCCAGGGCTGCCGTGGGGCCGAGCCTCAGGGTCGGCGCATGGGGTAACTGGCTGCACCCTGCGGCCACCGGCCCGGGCATCGCCACGAGGGCGACAGCGCCATGGTCACCGAGATGTTCACCCTGCCGGACGTGGAGTACCTGGAAATCTCGCGCGACTTGGCCAACACCTCCAGCGCCGCCATACCGCGCCGGTTGGGCTTCACCGAAGTCCCTTGTTAGGCAAGTGGCTACTTGCCTATAGTGTGGTTGTGGCGGAAGATGTCTTCAAGGCGCTGGCTGACCCCACTCGCCGGCGCATCCTCGATGAGCTGACGGAACGGGGCAGCCAGTCCCTGTTCGAGATTTGCGCGCGGCTGGCGACCAAGCACGGTCTGGGGTTGTCCCGCCAGGCGATCAGCCAGCATCTGGCCGTGCTGGAAGCCGCGGGTCTGGTCCAGACGCGACGCCAGGGCCGCTACAAATTCCACGACCTGAACACCGAACCGCTTGAGCGCATCGTGACCCGGTGGCTCAGGCCCGATGCGCCGGAGAGCACCCCATGAAGATCCACTTGTCCAGCGTTTTCGTCGACGACCAGGCCAAGGCTCTGCGCTTCTATACCGATGTCCTGGGCTTTGTGAAGAAGACCGAGGTCCCGCTCGGTGAGTACCGCTGGCTGACCGTGGTCTCGCCGGAGGACCCCAACGGCACCGAGCTGGTGCTGGAGCCCGACAGCCACCCCGCGGTGAAGCCGTATACGACGGCGCTGGTCGCTGACGGCATTCCGGCGACCTCCTTCGCCGTGGACGATGTACACACCGAATTCAACCGGCTGCGCGAACTCGGGGTGCACTTCACCCAGGATCCGGTGGAGATGGGCCCCGTCATCACGGCGGTGCTGGACGACACCTGCGGCAACCTGATCCAGATCGCCCAGTACAGGTGAGTCCGGCGCGGTGATCGGCCGAGCGCCTCGCTCGCCGCACCGCCTCCGTCGGCAACCGGTCGTGTCCGTTTGCCCTACGGCCTTACCGGGACTCTTGCAGAAAGCCCCGGCGTTCACGCCGGGGATGAATGCATCTCAAGGCTGCTCTGACGTGCACTTTAGAGCGGACGTTTTTGCTGCTCGATGTACTGGCGGACGATCGCCAATGGTGCTCCGCCGCACGATGCGGAGAAGTACGAGGGCGACCACAGGTGTCCGTGCATGATGGCGCGGTTGATCCGGCCGGTGAACTCCTGCCGTATCCGGCGGGCGGAGACCCCCTTGAGGCTGTTGACCAGCTTCGAGACGGCAACCTTCGGCGGGTAGTCGATCAGCAGGTGGACGTGATCGCGTTCGCCA